>NZ_LT009745.1:0-623522 GCF_900013505.1 Agrobacterium deltaense RV3
AATAGCAAAACAAAACCCCGTGCACCCGCGACGGGGTTTTTTGTGTTTCTGGACTTATGAAATTGTGCCGTCAGGGAGAAACTAGGCCGCTGATCACAAAGCCAATCCCACAATCTCCTTCCATGAACAAAGCCATCTTCGCCATTGCCATCGATCAGAAAACGGTGATGATGCGCCATCATTCCATTTCGGATAAAAAATGCCGTGACCGCTGATCCCTTGCATATCCTCAAGACCGTCTATGGATACGATGCGTTTCGTGGAAGGCAGGCCGATATCATTCGGCATGTGGTGGCGGGAAACAATGCCTTCGTTTTGATGCCGACGGGCGGTGGGAAGTCGCTTTGTTACCAGATCCCGGCGCTTGCTCGTAATGGCATGGGGTTGATCGTTTCGCCGCTCATCGCATTGATGGTCGATCAGGTTGCAGCCCTGCGTCAGGCCGGCGTGCGGGCCGAAGCTCTCAATTCCGATCTTTCTCCGGAAGAGCGGCGCGCGCTTTGGCGGGACATGCGGGCCGGCAAGGTCGATATTCTTTACGCCGCGCCGGAAACCCTGCTCAAGCCTGATGTCCTCGATGCGCTGCAATCCATCGACCTGTCGCTGATCGCGGTCGATGAGGCCCATTGTCTCTCTCAATGGGGACATGATTTCCGGCCGCCCTACCGCCAGCTAGACACGCTGATCGAGCGTTTTCCCGATACGCCGCGCATGGCGCTGACGGCGACGGCCGACGAGCCCACGCGCGCCGAAATTCTCGGCCACCTGGGGATTGAAGAGCACGATGCCTTCATCGCCGGGTTCGACCGGCCCAATATCCGCTATGCGATCATGGAAAAGGATAATCCGCGCGCGCAGCTGAAGCGCTTTTTGAAGGATCGCGACAGTGAGAGCGGTATCGTCTATTGCCTTTCCAAACGCAAGGTGGACGAAACGGCCGCATGGCTGCGGGAGGAGGGTCGCGATGCGCTGCCCTATCACGCTGGCATGGACAAGGCTGCCCGCGAGGAGAACCAGACCCGTTTCCAGCACGGCGAGGCGGTCATCATTGTCGCGACCGTCGCTTTCGGCATGGGCATAGACAAGCCGGATGTGCGCTTCGTGGTTCATATCGACCTGCCTGGCAGCATCGAGGCCTATTATCAGGAAACGGGCCGAGCCGGTCGCGATGGTCTGCCGTCGGACGTGCTCATGCTGTACGGCTACGAAGATATTGCCCTGCGCAATCGTTTCATCGAAGAATCTGATGCCGCGGATCAGCGCAAATATATGGAGCGCCAGAAGCTCGATGCGCTGCTTGGCCTCGCAGAAACGGCGAGTTGCCGCCGGCAGGTTCTGCTCTCCTATTTCGGCGACCGGTGTGAGCCCTGCGGCAATTGCGATACCTGCGCCGAGCCGCCGGACCTGTTTGATGGGGCCATCGCCGCTCAGAAACTTCTGTCCTGTATTTATCGCACGGGTGAACGTTTTGGCCAGGCCTATGTCATCCGCGTATTGCTGGGTGTCGAGGACGAGCGGATTTGCCGCTTCGGACATGATCAAATCACCACCTACGGGATAGGCAAGGAGCATGACAACCGCACATGGCGCGCCATTTTGCGTCAGCTGGTTGCGTTACGCATGATTGAAGTGGATCTGTCCGGACATGGCGGCCTTTCCATCTCCGAGGATGGACGGCGATTCCTGCGCGAAAAACCGGCATTGATGCTGAGGATCCCATCCGCTCCCCGTTCCGCACGGCAGCAGACGCCCCGCAACACGGCATCGACGGTCTTGCCGGAATCCGATCGCAGTCTTTTTGAGGCGCTGCGTGCGAAGCGTATGGAAATTGCCCGGGCACAGAACGTTCCGCCCTATGTGATTTTCCACGACAAGACCCTCATAGAACTTGCGGCGGCAAAACCGGCCTCGGCGCAGGAAATGGCTGGGATTCCCGGCGTCGGAGATACCAAGCTCGAGCGATACGGACCTGCCTTTCTGGCGGCGATCATGCAGCACGCCGCTGGCGAATGACCGGCAGATCCAAATTAATAGCCGAGTAATAAAACCGCAGAGCGTTGCGAAGGCTCAGCCGGTCGTGTCCTTGAACAGAACGTTCTGATCGATGAGATAGCGCGAAAACAGGGGCAGGCTCGCGCCGCCGATTGCCCGCGCCTGGCTACCAACCGCGCCTTCGATGATGTCAGGCACCGTGACACCCTGCAGATCGTGGTGTTTAAGGGCAAGGCGGGTGGCGGCGACGATTCTGGTTCTGACCCAGTCGGGAAAACCGCCATCGATGATGACGCTCGAAAAATCGATGATGGAGGCGGCGGCAATGACGGCCTGCGCCAGCGCCGCGGCGGTTTTCCTGATCCAGCTTTCCAGCGGCTCGCCGAAATCGATCCACTCGTCCGGAGAAAACCACAGGGGGCGCGGATCGATGCCCTTTTCGCGCAGCATGTTTTCCAGAACGAAGATCGACGCGATTTTCAGAAGCTGGACGGTATTGCCGTCCTGCCCCTGCACCGGCAGGGGGCCGATGGCGCCGGCCGTTCCCGTCTTTCCGGAAAATAGCGCCGAATTCAAAACAACGCCGCCGCCTATGAAGGAGCCGATGAAGACGTAAAGAAAATCCGGATAGTGCTGGCCTGCGCCAAAAACCAGTTCGGCGCCGCAGGCGCTGGTCGCGTCGTTCTGCAGAAAAACCGGATAGCTGACGTTTTCGGCAATTTCCGACCGGATATCGACGCCCCGCCATCTCTCCATTTCGATCTGTGGAGCGCCCACTTCCTGCGCCCAGTTCCACAATTCGAATGGAGCGGCGATGCCGACACCGGCAATTTTCTCCCGCTCGGCAGGGGAAAGCTTCGATTCAAGTTCCGTTATGCCGTCGATTACGAAAGGTAGTATCCATTCCGGAAGAGGGTAGGGGTAGGTTCTGCGCAGCTTGAGCCTGATCCGGCCGACAAAATCCATCAGCACGAGATCGACGCTGCGTCGGCCGATCTTCACACCGAAAGAAAAGACGGCGTCGGGATTAAGCCGCATCGGCGTCGATGGCTGGCCGACTTTGCCACGCAGTCTTTCACCGCGAATGAGAAGCCCGTCCTTTTCAAGCGAGCGCATGATGACCGAGACGGTCTGCGCTGAAAGGCCGCAAAGTCTTGATATCTCCGCTTTTGACAGTCCGCCGTGACGGCGAACGAGAGACAGCACGAGCCGCTCATTATAAGCGCGCACTCCGATCTGGTTGGCGCCGCCGCTTATATCCATGGTGGTGGGCGACGCCGGCGGCGCCGTCTCGACAGATTGTCTCATAGTGTCATCCTCCCGCCCGCCCTATCCGCCGTGACCGATACAGCAGGCTTTATGGCAATCTTGCTATCGCAACGTTAAACGACGTGGCGATATTCCTCCCTGCCGCATATCAGAATGCCATAGGGAATTAATAATTCAACCGGATTTATTTATTGACAGGCGTTTCCTTTGGTGGTTCCATCTGAGCCAACGGTCGTCGATCTCGGAGGAGACGGGATCGTCGGGTAACCGTCACGGTGCTCAAATATCCATTGGGAGGATCTCATGAAGACCACTGTTTCCGCTCTTCTGGGCGCGCTTGCGCTTGGCGTTTCTTTCGCTTCCGTTGCGTCTGCGGCCGATACTTCGGTTTGCCTCATCACCAAAACCGATACCAATCCCTTTTTCGTCAAGATGAAAGAAGGCGCGACCGCCAAGGCTAAAGAACTTGGCGTGACGCTGAAATCCTATGCAGGCAAGATCGACGGCGATTCCGAAAGCCAGGTAGCCGCCATCGAGACCTGCATCGCCGATGGTGCCAAGGGTATCCTGATCACCGCATCGGATACCAAGGGTATTGTTCCGGCCGTTCAGAAGGCGCGTGATGCCGGTCTTCTGGTCATTGCGCTCGATACGCCGCTGGAACCCGTCGATGCCGCCGATTCCACCTTCGCCACGGACAATCTTCTGGCTGGTGAGCTGATCGGCAAATGGGCTGCCGGCAGCCTCGGCGACAAGGCAAAGGATGCGAAAATCGCCTTCCTTAACCTTACCCCCTCCCAGCCGACGGTGGATGTGCTGCGCAACCAGGGCTTCATGAAGGGCTTTGGCATTGACGTGAAGGACATCAACAAGATCGGCGATGAAAACGATCCGCGTATCGTCGGCCATGATGTCACCAATGGTAACGAAGAAGGCGGCCGCGCGGCGATGGAAAATCTGCTGCAGAAGGACCCGACCATCAACGTCGTCCACACCATCAATGAACCTGCGGCTGCCGGCGCTTATGAGGCGCTGAAAGCGGTCGGCCGTGAAAAGGATGTTCTGATCGTTTCCGTCGATGGCGGTTGCCCGGGCGTCAAGAACGTCGCGGAAGGCGTGATCGGCGCGACCTCGCAGCAATATCCGCTGCTGATGGCGGCGCTTGGCGTCGAGGCCGTCAAGAAGTTTGCCGACACCGGTGAAAAGCCGAAGCCGACTGAAGGCAAGAACTTCGTCGATACCGGCGTGACGCTGGTAACCGACAAGCCGGTCAAGGGCCTCGACTCCATCGATACGAAGGAAGGTCTCAACAAGTGCTGGGGCTGATGCCTCGCCGTTGAAACCCGCGGGGGCATTCGTGCCCCCGCCCTTGGACGAGAATGATTCAGGCACGATCCGGGGGATCGGACAAAGGAACAAACGAGCGCGTCACGCGTCCTGCGGGGATGGCACAGGCCGCTTCACAACACTTTGAAATCTATGCATCATTCTCTTCGGAGATAGACCCGGTGTCAGGGCTGGTGCGATAGAGCGATCGGGAGGAAAATCCATGAGCGATCAGCCGGTGCGGGCTCAGCCGCATAATGAATTTGAAAAAGTGCTTTCGGGAAGCTCGACGCAGGTCGCCGCTTTCGATACGCACGACAAGAGTGTGCTGGAAAAACTGCAGCACTTTCTCCACTCCAGCCCGGCGGCCGTTCCGCTTATCGTTCTGGTGCTGTCGCTGATTGTTTTCGGCCTGCTTCTCGGCGGCAAGTTTTTCTCGGCCTTCACGCTGACCCTTATTTTGCAGCAGGTCGCCATCGTCGGTATTGTCGGCGCGGCGCAGTCGCTGGTCATCCTGACGGCGGGCATCGATCTGTCGGTCGGCGCGATCATGGTCCTGTCTTCCGTTGTCATGGGACAGTTCACCTTCCGTTACGGCTTACCGGCGGAACTTTCCATTCTCTGTGGCCTTGCCGTCGGCGCATTTTGCGGCTTCATCAACGGTATTCTGGTCTCGCGCATGCGCCTGCCGCCCTTCATCGTCACGCTCGGCATGTGGCAGATCGTCTTGGCGACCAACTTCCTCTATTCCGCAAACGAGACGATCCGCGCCCAGGATATCGCCCAGCAGGCGCCGATCCTGCAATTCTTCGGCGCCAATATCCGGGTCGGCGGCGCGGTCTTCACCTATGGCGTCATCGCCATGGTTCTGCTCGTCGCCCTGCTCTGGTATGTGCTGAACCGCACCGCCTGGGGCCGCCATCTTTATGCTGTCGGTGACGATCCGGATGCCGCCGAACTTGCCGGTGTCAACGTCAAGCGCATGCTGACCACCGTTTACACGCTGTCCGGCCTCACCTGCGCCTTCGCTGGCTGGGCCCTCATCGGCCGCATCGGCTCGGTTTCGCCGACCGCCGGTCAATTCGCCAATATCGAATCCATTACCGCAGTGGTTATCGGCGGCCTGTCGCTGTTCGGTGGACGCGGCTCCATCATGGGCATGATTTTCGGTGCCCTGATCGTCGGCGTCTTTTCGCTCGGCCTCAGGCTCATCGGAACAGACCCGCAATGGACCTATCTGTTGATCGGCGTCCTCATCATCATGGCTGTCGCAATCGACCAGTGGATCAGAAAGGTAGCAGGCTGATGGCAAAAGAACCCATTCTCACAGCACGCAATCTCGTCAAGCGCTATGGTCGTGTGACCGCCCTCGACCACGCCGATTTCGATCTCTATCCGGGCGAAATCCTGGCGGTGATCGGTGATAACGGCGCCGGCAAATCCTCTCTCATCAAGGCGATTTCCGGCGCGGTGACACCCGATGAAGGGGAAATCCGGCTGGAAGGCCAGCCCGTCCAATTCCGCTCGCCGATAGAGGCGCGCAAGGCTGGCATCGAGACGGTCTATCAGAACCTCGCGCTTTCGCCGGCGCTTTCCATAGCCGACAATATGTTTCTCGGCCGCGAAATCCGTAAACCCGGCATTCAGGGCAGCCTGTTCCGGGCCCTTGACCGCCCCGCCATGGAAAAATTCGCACGCGAGAAACTGTCGGAACTCGGCCTGATGACGATCCAGAACATCAATCAGGCGGTGGAAACCCTCTCCGGGGGTCAGCGTCAGGGTGTGGCGGTGGCGCGTGCAGCCGCCTTCGGCTCCAAGGTCGTTATCCTCGACGAGCCGACGGCAGCACTCGGCGTGAAGGAAAGCCGGCGTGTTCTGGAGCTTATTCTGGACGTGCGTTCGCGCGGCCTGCCGATCGTCCTCATCTCGCACAACATGCCGCATGTTTTCGAGGTCGCGGATCGCATCCATATCCACCGGCTCGGCAAGCGCCTGTGTGTTATCAATCCGAAGGACTACTCCATGTCCGACGCCGTCGCCTTCATGACCGGCGCCAAGGAAGCGCCGAAGGAAACGCTTGCCGCATGACGCTGAAGCTTGAAACCATCGCCGAAGACGTTCTTCGGCGGGCAGAAGGTAGATCCCGTTTTATCGTCGCTATTGCCGGTCCCCCTGGGGCCGGCAAATCCACGCTGGCGGATGCCCTTTGTGATGCTTTGCTGGCACGGGGCGAAACGGCCGCCGTGCTGCCCATGGACGGCTTCCATATGGACAATGGCATCCTTGAAGAACGGGGGCTGCTGCCGCAAAAGGGCGCACCCGAAACCTTCGACGTGCGTGGTTTCCTCGATATCGTCTCCGCCGTCCGCAAGGGCGGGCAGGAGGTGCTTGTTCCGGTTTTCGACCGTTCCCGTGAAATCGCGATAGCGTCCGCCCGGGCGATTGCGCCGGAAACACGCTTTATCCTTGCTGAAGGCAATTATCTTCTGCTGGACGAGGCGCCGTGGACAACTCTTTCCAAAAGCTTCGACCTCACCGTTTTTGTAGGGCCGTCCGTCGACGTGCTTGAGGAGAGGCTACGGAAAAGGTGGCAGGGCTATGGTCTCGACGAGGCTGCGATCCACGCCAAACTTTTCGAAAACGATCTTCCGAACGGAAAAAGGGTGATTGAGAACGCCCGTCCCGCCGATATCCGCATCGATATCTGGGAATAGATTAACGCTTTTCTCTCTTTGAGCGGCGGCATGCATGCGCCGTTAAGCCTTTGTTGACCATGTGTTGAATCTTTTTGATCCACAGGGTGGGGCTTTTGTGTGTCTATTCATTGACGCGAAAATTTCCTCATATACTATATGTGGTGTTCGAGGTTCTTCCGATTCGCAAGGGTTGGGAGCTAAGACGGGAATTCGGTGCGTAACGCCATCATGGTGGAGCAAGGCCGAAACTGCCCCCGCAACTGTAAGCGGTGAGCATCGTTCCGATTTGGGTCACTGGGGCTGAAAGCTCCGGGAAGGCCGGAATAGATGTTGTGACCCGCAAGTCAGGAGACCTGCCTTGAGCGCAAACGTCCACGGGCGGGGTGTCCGGAGGAAGGTGTATGACGCAAATGATTTGCGAGCGCCCTTTTCTGCCCCCTCCAGAACAAGCTTCGGGGTGAAGTCATGCCAGTGCATTTGTTTGAGTTGCTGCGCTCGTCGGCGTAGAGAGCGATTTTACGCGGCTAAAGCCGCGCACGCCCACCTTAATGACAGATCCATCGCCGCCCGATTGCGATTGCAATCGGCAATGTTGAGCCGTGTCCGAAACCGGCTTCGAAAGAGGAAATTATGACCGTCACCGTTTACAGCAAGCCCGCCTGCGTCCAGTGCACCGCCACCTATCGTGCGCTCGACCGCATCGGCGTCCCCTATGAGATTGTCGATATTTCCGAAGATGCGGATGCGCTCGATCATGTCCGCGGTCTCGGTTACATGCAGGTGCCCGTCGTTGTTGCCGGTGAGCGCCATTGGGCGGGTTTCCGGCCGGATATGATCGGCTCGATCAGCTGAGGCGGCGGGGCGATGGGCCTGATCGTCTATTATTCCAGCCGCTCTGAAAACACCCATCGTTTCCTTCTGAAACTGGGACGGCGTCTGTTTCGCCTGCCGCTTGGCGTTGAGGAAGATGTTCCCCATGTGTCCGAGCCCTATGTGCTGGTCACCCCCACCTATGGGGGTGGTGGCACCAAAGGGGCCGTCCCGAAACCGGTCATCCGGTTTTTGAACGAGCCCTCCAACCGAAATCTCATTCGCGGCGTCATCGCGGCGGGAAACACGAATTTTGGCGCAGCTTTCGCATCCGCCGGAGATATCGTCTCGCGCAAATGCGCCGTGCCGTTTCTCTATCGCTTCGAGCTTCTCGGCACGGAGGAAGATGTCGTCAACGTCAAACATGGATTGGAACGATTTTGGACACGCTGACCTCAAGCGCGCTGCGCAAGGACGCCAAACAGCCGGCAACCGCAACCCAGAAACCGCTCGATGCGGCTCTGGACTACCACGCGCTGAACGCGATGCTGAACCTTTACGACGAGAACGGAAAGATCCAGCTCGACAAGGATCGCCTTGCCGCCCGGCAATATTTCCTTCAGCACGTCAACCAGAATACCGTCTTTTTCCATAACCTTAGGGAAAAGCTCGATTATCTGGTGACGGAGGGATATTACGAGCAGGAGGTGCTGGATCAGTACTCCTTCAATTTCGTCCGCGACCTCTATGACGAGGCCTATGCCCGGAAATTCCGCTTTCCGACCTTTCTCGGCGCCTTCAAATATTACACCTCCTACACGCTGAAGACCTTCGACGGAAAACGTTATCTGGAGCGTTACGAGGATCGCGTCTGCATGGTGGCGCTGGCCCTTGCGCGCGGTGATGAGCAGCTTGCGCGCAATCTGGTCGATGAAATCATTTCAGGCCGCTTCCAGCCGGCAACGCCGACATTCCTAAACGCCGGCAAGAAGAGTCGCGGTGAGCTGGTCTCATGTTTTCTGCTGCGTGTGGAAGACAATATGGAAAGCATCGGCCGCTCCATCAATTCGGCCCTGCAGCTTTCCAAGCGCGGCGGCGGCGTGGCGCTGTCCTTGACCAATATTCGCGAATTCGGAGCGCCGATCAAACAGATCGAAAACCAGTCTTCCGGCGTCATTCCTGTCATGAAGCTTCTGGAAGACAGCTTTTCCTACGCCAACCAGCTCGGTGCGCGTCAGGGCGCGGGCGCAGTCTACCTGCATGCCCACCACCCTGACATCATGCGTTTCCTCGACACGAAGCGCGAAAACGCCGACGAAAAAATCCGCATCAAGACCCTGTCGCTCGGTGTGGTGATCCCCGATATTACTTTCGAACTCGCCCGCAACAATGAGGATATGTACTTGTTCTCGCCCTATGATGTGGAGCGGGTCTATGGCGTGGCTTTCACCGAAATCTCGGTCACCGAGAAATATCACGAGATGGTCGCCGACAGCCGAATCCGAAAGAAGAAGATCAAGGCGCGCGAATTCTTCCAGGTGATCGCCGAAATCCAGTTTGAGAGCGGCTACCCCTACATCATGTTCGAGGATACGGTGAACCGCGCCAATCCGGTCGCCGGCCGCATCAGCATGAGCAATCTCTGCTCGGAAATCCTGCAGGTCAGCGAGGCGAGTGAGTTCAACCCCGATCTCTCCTATAGCCATATGGGCAAGGATATCTCGTGCAATCTCGGCTCGCTCAACATCGCCTCTGCCATGGACTCCGCAGATTTCGGCAAGACGATCGAGACCTCCATCCGGGCGCTGACAGCCGTGTCGGATATGAGCCACATTTCCTCCGTTCCCTCGGTGGAAAGGGGCAATGATGCCAGCCACGCCATCGGGCTAGGCCAGATGAACCTGCACGGTTATCTGGCGCGCGAACGCATCTTTTACGGTTCGGAAGAAGGCGTCGATTTCACTAATATTTATTTTTACACTGTCACCTATCACGCCATCCGCGCCAGCAACCGGTTGGCCGTGGAACGGGGCCAGAGCTTCAAGGGCTTTGAAAACTCCAAATATGCCTCTGGCGAATATTTCGACAAATATACCGAGCAGGAATGGGTGCCCGCGACGGAAAAGGTTCGCGACCTGTTCGAGAAAGCGGGCATTGCCATTCCAACGCAGGAAGACTGGACGGCGTTGAAGCAGGATGTGATGGCATCAGGTCTCTATAACCAGAACCTTCAGGCCGTACCGCCGACGGGCTCGATCTCCTATATCAACCACTCCACTTCCTCCATTCATCCGATCGTCTCGAAGATCGAAATCCGCAAAGAGGGCAAGATCGGCCGCGTTTATTACCCGGCTTCCTATCTCTCGAACGACAATCTCGAATATTATCAGGACGCCTATGAAATCGGCCCGGAAAAGATCATAGACACCTATGCAGCCGCGACCCAGCATGTCGATCAGGGCCTGTCGCTGACGCTGTTCTTCCGCGATACGGCAACGACGCGCGATATCAACCGGGCGCAGATCTACGCCTGGAAAAAGGGCATCAAGACCATCTACTACATCCGTTTGCGCCAGATGGCGCTGGAAGGCACGCAGGTTCAGGGCTGCGTTTCCTGCACGCTCTGAATTGAGGGACAAGACAATGAATATCGCCGTAAAACCCGTGTCCCGCATTCGTGCGGTCAACTGGAACCGCATCGAGGACGACAAGGACCTCGAAGTCTGGAACCGCCTGACCTCGAATTTTTGGCTGCCGGAAAAGGTGCCGCTCTCCAATGACATCCCCTCCTGGGGAACGCTGAAGCCGGAAGAGCAGAAACTGACAATCCGTGTCTTCACCGGCCTGACTTTGCTCGACACCATCCAGAACGGTGTCGGCGCCGTGCGCCTGATGGCGGATTCGGCAACGCCGCATGAGGAGGCGGTGCTTTCCAACATCTCCTTCATGGAGGCGGTACACGCCCGCTCCTATTCATCGATCTTCTCGACGCTGTGCCTCACCCCTGACGTTGACGACGCCTATCGCTGGTCTGAGGAAAACGAGTTCCTGCAGCGTAAATCCGCGCTCATCATGCGGGAATATGACAGCGGCGATCCGCTGAAAAAGAAGATCGCCAGCGTGTTTCTGGAAAGTTTCCTGTTCTATTCCGGCTTCTATCTGCCAATGTTCTGGTCAAGCCGCGCCAAGCTCACCAACACGGCGGATTTGATCCGCCTCATCATTCGCGATGAGGCCGTGCATGGTTATTATATCGGCTACAAGTTCCAGCGGGCGCTGGAGCGTCTCAGCGAAACGCAGAGACAGGAGATCAAGGATTTCGCCTTCGATCTCCTGCTCGAACTTTACGACAACGAAGCGAAATATACCGAAGACCTCTATGACGGCGTCGGCCTGACGGAGGACGTCAAGCAGTTCCTGCATTACAACGCGAACAAGGCCCTGATGAATCTGGGTTATGAGGCGCTGTTTCCGGCCGAGGCCTGCCGGGTCAACCCCGCGATCCTCTCGGCGCTTTCTCCGAATGCCGACGAGAACCACGACTTCTTTTCCGGTTCCGGCTCCTCTTATGTCATCGGCAAGGCGGTTGCGACCGAAGACGAAGACTGGGATTTCTGAAACCGGCTTGTCGGAAGGACCCGCAAAACTATTGCGGGTTCACCACCTGGCTCGCAAGGCGGAAGGGGCTGGAGACAGTGGCGCCGATCGCATCGAAAACGAAGGCTCCGGCACTGTTGATATCGCCCCCGCGCCTGCTTGCCTCCAGCTGCGGCACCATGGAGGCCAGCGCCGCGTAGCGGTCGTGGTTGAGCGGGTCCGACGCCTTCAGATTGGAGATGTCGACGAATTGCACGCCCTCCTTGAGAGCGGCTTCCTGCACTTGGCGGTCAGTCACATCCAGCGCACCGATACGGGTAACGTCGGCGCCAAGGATGGAAGAGGCTTTCAGCGCACGGTCATCCTTGGAAACGAGAACGGTGAGCGGCGGGCTGAGCCGGCCGACAACCTCGATCTGCTTGCGGAAGACATCGGCGTCAATATCAGGCGCAGCCAGCACCACCTGCAGCTTGGCGATGACATCGTTTCTGCCCTGGAAACGCAATTGCCGCAGCGCCTCCATGACCAGCCAGCCGCCCATGCTGTGACCGAACACGACGACGCTCTTCTTAGGGGTCTGCCGGGTGAGATCGATCAACATCGCGGCGAGCGCATCGCGTGAAAAAGTCGCGGACTCCTTGTCGGCCACATAACCGGCGACGGAGGCTTGCGACGGCCAGGAAAAGACCAGCGGCACGCCGTTCATATTGGCATCCGCCGCCATCTGCGCCGCGCGGAACAGAGCTTCCTGATAGCTGTAATTATAGCCGTGTACAAAAAGTGCGATCTGCTTGCCAGAGCGGGCTATGTCGCCAAGATCGGCATTAAAGCGCGTCTTCGTCAGCATATCGGCCCTGGTGACGACGAAATCCTTGTTCGGGTCCGGCTTGCCGCTGGCCCATTCGATTTTCCCGCTTTTATGGGTGGGCGGAATGGAAATATCGAAACTGGCGTAGTTCGGCTCCATTGCCCGCTCCGTGCCGAAGCCCTTTTTTGCGTCCGTGTTTTTCTCTCGCGTGCTCGCCACGAAGGCGGTCACGATTTTCGTGTCTCGGGTCCTGGTGTTGACGGCCTCCAGCACATCCGCCCCCGGTCGGCCTGCGCAGGAGGAGAGAAGACCGAGGGTGAGAAAGAGAGAAAAGATCAGGCGCATGAAGGGGCTACCGGTGATGAGGACCGGTTCATAAATAACCGGCGACTAAAAAAGTTGCTACTGAAGAATGAAGTGCACTCTAGCGGCTGTCTTCGGTGCGGACGGACGTTCCCCACCTTGCTATCCGTCCCTCTTCGTTTTAGGCCGTACACATGACGAACAAGGTGTCGCTTTTACGGCTGAAACTCACAGACTTCCGCAATTATGCGGCGGCTGCGCTCACGCTCGATGAACGCCATGTTGTGCTGACGGGCGACAACGGTTCCGGCAAAACCAATCTTCTGGAGGCCGTCTCCTTTCTTTCACCCGGAAGGGGCCTGCGCCGCGCCACCTTGTCTGATGTGACGCGGGTAGGGGCCGAAGCCACCGGTTTCTCGATCTTCGCCGATGTCGAGGGCATGGATGGCGAAGTTGCCATCGGTACGGGAATTGAAGGCGATGGCGAGGTGGTGTCGCGTCGCTTGAGACTGAACGGGACGCCGGTGAAATCCGTCGATGAGCTGACCGACCATCTGCGGGTATTGTGGCTGACGCCCGCGATGGACGGCCTCTTTACCGGCTCGTCCTCGGACCGCCGGCGTTTCCTCGACCGGCTGGTGCTGTCGCTCGATCCCGCCCATGGAAGGCGGGCAAGCGATTTCGAAAAGGCCATGCGCGGCCGTAACCGGCTACTTTCGGAAGGCCGCTTCGATCCGGTCTGGCTGGACGGCATCGAAAAGCAGATGGCCGAACTCGGCATCTCCATGGCGGTTGCCCGTTACGAGATGCTCGGCCTCTTGAAGAGCCTCATCGAGGGGCGGGCGGGCAATGCCGCTTTTCCCTCGGCGGCGCTTTCTCTCTCCGGTTTCATGGACGATGGGCTCAATCGTCCCGCCGTCGATCTGGAGGATGAATACAGGCTTATATTGCGCGATGGCCGGTATCGTGACGCCGCTGCCGGCCGCACACTGGATGGGCCGCACCGCGTCGATCTCTTCGTGCGCCATGCGGAAAAAGACATGGAGGCCGAGCGCTGTTCAACCGGGGAACAGAAGGCGCTGCTTGTGGGGCTGGTGCTTGCACATGCGCAGCTGACCGCCAATATGACTGGCCATGCGCCGGTTCTGCTGTTGGACGAGATCGCCGCCCATCTGGATGAGGGCAGGCGGGCGGCTCTGTTCGATCTCATTCATGCGCTTGGCGGCCAGAGTTTTATGACCGGAACGGATACGGCGATGTTCTCCGCCCTTGGCGACAGGGCGCAATTCTTCAATGTTTCCCATGGGAGCATCACGGCATGACGGCTAAAAGATGGAGGGCGACATGGACCCGCTGAGCCCGGAAGAAATCGAACGCTACAAGCGCCATATCCTGTTGCCGGAAATCGGCGGCGTGGGCCAGCAGCGGCTGAAGGCGGCGCGTGTGCTGGTCATCGGGGCCGGCGGTCTCGGCGCTCCTGTCCTGCATTATCTTGCCGCCGCCGGTGTCGGCACGCTCGGCATGATCGATGACGATGTGGTTTCCCTGTCCAATCTGCAGCGACAGGTGATCCACGATACCGGTACGATTGGGGAGCTGAAGACGGAGAGCGCGCGCAAGGCCATCGCCCGGCTCAATCCGCATGTCCGCACGCTTGTTTATGAAGAGCGCTTTTCGCAGGTCTGGGCGCATGACCATCTGCCATCCTTCGATCTTCTGATCGACGGCTCGGACAATTTCGATACGCGTTATACTGCCGCCGATGCGGCGGAGGCTGCGAAAAGACCGTTGGTAACGGGAGCTGTCGGCCGTTTCGATGGTTCGGTGACGGTGCTGAAACCCTATGAGGCGAATGCCGAGGGTGCTCTGCTGCCCGGCTATCGCGACCTGTTTCCGGAACCGCCACCGCAGGGCCTCATTCCCAATTGCGCGGAAACAGGCATTGTCGGCGCGCTGACAGGGGTTATCGGCACGCTTATGGCCATGGAGGCGATCAAGGTTATCACCAGTGCCGGCGAGCCGTTAATCGGCCGTCTGCTCCTCTATGACGCCCTGTCGGCCCGTTTCGAAACCGTGCGATACAAGCGGCGGGCAACTGGGAAGAAACCATGATCGAGATCGCTAAGATCGGGGAAGAATTCAATCGCTGGCAGGAATTGCTGGCACTTATCATGTCCTCCTTCGCCTATATGGATGGCGTCATCGATCCGCCGTCGTCGGCTCATCGCCTGACGCTTGAAAATCTGGCGGAGAAGGCAAGGGTGGAGATCGCTTTCGTGGCGCCTGATGGCGATGAGATTGTCGGCTGCCTGTTTTGCCGGCCGGAGCCGCCCGCCTGTCTTTATGTCGGCAAACTCTGTGTTTCCCCGAAAGCGCAGGGAAAGGGTATAGGCAGGATGCTTCTGGAGCAGGCCGAAGCGCTGGCCCGCGAATTGGCGTTACCGGCGCTGCGGCTGGAAACCCGTATCGAGCTTATCGCCAATCATACCAAATTCGCCGCCTGGGGTTTCGTCAAGACCGCCGAAAACTCCCATGCCGGCTATAATCGCACGACCTCGATCGAAATGACCAAATTCCTCGGCTGAAGCGGCTCAGTTCCGCCCCGGCAGCACCCGGTTCGGCGGCCGGTGGCCATCGAACAGCGTGCGGATGTTGATGATGACCTTATCGCCCATATCGATACGGCCCTCAATCGTCGCAGAGCCCATATGCGGAAGCAGCACGACCTTGCCTTCCTTGGCGAGCTTGATGAGCTTGGGGTTCACCGCAGGCTCATTCTCATAGACATCGAGACCGGCGCCGGCGATCTTGCCTTCGCGCAGGCACTGGATCATCGCCGCTTCATCGATGATATCGCCGCGTGCGGTATTCACGATGTAGCTGGTCGGCTGCATCAGCGCCAGCCGCCGCGCTGAAATCAGGTGATAGGTTGCGGGCGTCGAGGGGCAATTGACGGAGACGATATCCACCCGCGCCAGCATCTGGTCGAGGCTGTCCCAATAGGTCGCCTCAAGCTCCGCTTCCGTCGCTGGATTGACGCGTTTGCGGTTGTGATAATGAATGGAAAGGCCGAAGGCCTTGGCACGCCGCGCAACCGCGGTTCCGATGCGGCCCATGCCGACAATGCCGATGCGCTTGCCGGAAATCCGCCGCCCGAGCATCCAGGTCGGCGACCAGCCCAGCCATTCGTCCGCGCCATTGGCGAGCACCCTTGTACCTTCGATCATACGGCGCGGCACGGCGAGCACCAGCGCCATGGTGATATCGGCGCTGTCCTCGGTCAGTACATTGGGCGTATTGGTGACGGTAATGCCCTTTCGGGCCGCCGCATCCACATCCACATGGTCGATGCCGTTGGAAAAGCTGGCGATCAGCTTCAGTTGCGGCCCTGCCTGCTCGATCATCGCGGCGGTGATGCGGTCGGTGACGGTCGGCACGAGCACGTCCACCCTTCGCATGGCGGCGACAAGCTCCGCCTCGCTGCGCGGGGTATCGTCGATATTCAGTTCGGCATCGAAGAGTTCGCGCATTCTGGTTTCGACGACGTCAGGCAATTTGCGGGTCATATAGACTGTCGGTCTCTTCTTGTGGGTCATCGTTTGCCGCTGCCTTGTTCAGAAGTCATTAACCAGAAAGAGCGATAATTTCTTTCAATCAGGGCGTTTCTACCAGACCCACCGGCGAAGACAAACAAAACTCGCTGAAGCTTGAGGCATGTGGAAACGAGCCTCCTTAAATATCATCCGGTTTGCAGAAGGCGGGAAACGGAAATGGGCATGCGCAGTGTGGTTTCGATCGTTTGCATGGCATTGTCTTTGGGCCTCCTCGGTGCGGCAACCGACGCCATGGCGCAGGGTGCCGCCAAAGGCGCAAGCGGCCTGCCGCTGCCGCGTTTTGTCAGCCTGAAATCCAAGCGCGTCAACATGCGCATCGGACCGAGCACGGATTATGCCGTGTCATGGATGTATCTGAAATCGGGAATGCCGGTGGAAATCATTCAGGAATATGAGAACTGGCGGCGTATCCGCGATGCCGACGGCACGGAAGGCTGGGTCAACCAGGCTCTGCTTTCCGGTGAGCGCACGGCCGTTGCGGCTCCGTGGATGCGTGGCAAGGGTAAGGAAGTTTATGTGAACATGCGCCGTGAGGCGCAGTCGGGCGCTTCCGTCGTTGCGCGGCTTGAGCCGGGCGTCGTCTTCAGGATCGGTGAATGCAATGGCGACTGGTGCCGCGCCGAGGCCGGCCAGGCCTCGGGCTGGGTTTCGCAGGGCGAAATCTGGGGTGCTTACCCCGGTGAAGCCTTTAAATAAGGCCGTGCTTCTCGCCAAGCGCCTTGAGCGATGACATCGGGCGCGGGCCAACCTGCTGAATGACGGCGGCAGCGGCAAGGCAGCCGAGCTTGCCGCAATCTTCAAGCGACCGGTCCTGCGTATAACCGAACAGGAAGCCCGCAGCGAAAAGATCGCCGGCGCCCGTGGTGTCCACCACATCATGCACCGGATAGGCTTCAACCTTCACACGTTCCGTGCCGCGCAGGATGACGGCGCCTTCCTCGCTCATCGTCACCGCTGCGGTCTTGCAGTCGGCTGCGATTTTGGTCAGCGCAAGCTCGAAATCGTCGGTTTCGTAAAGCGAAAGCGCTTCCTGCTTGTTGGCGAAAACAATGTCCACAGTACCCGAACGCATCAGGTCGAGGAATTCGTCGCGATAGCGGCCAACGCAGAAGCTGTCGGACAGCGTCATGGAGACTTCGCGGCCGTTTTCATGGGCAATGCGGGCGCATTCGCGAATGGCGTCCTTGGCGCGCGGCGGGTCCCAAAGGTAACCCTCGAAGTAGGTGACTTTCGTATCCGCCACCACGTCTTCTTCCACGTCTTCAGGACCGAGATCGACGCAGGCGCCGAGATAGGTGTTCATCGAACGCTCACCATCTTCGGTCACGAAGATCATCGAACGCGCAGTCGGCGGGAAGGTGCCTTCCGGCTTGGTTTCGAAATAGACGCCCTGCGCGCGGATATCGTGCTGGAAGATTTCGCCGAGCTGGTCTTGTGCCACCTTGCCGAAATAGGCGGCCTTGCCGCCGAAATTGGCCACACCCGCCGCCGTGTTACCAGCGCTGCCGCCGGAGGCTTCGAGAGCCGGTCCCATCAGCGAGTAAAGCAACTCGGCCCGTTCCGCATCGATGAGGTTCATCGCGCCTTTGGTAATGGCATTGTCGTTGAGGAAGCGATCGTCGCAGCGGGAAATGATGTCGACGATGGCATTGCCGACAGTCAGTACGTCGAATTTCGTCATAGGCCCTATCCGTTTCGCACGGGGTGTGCGTATTTTTCGAAAGGTCTTAAACATTTCTGGCGGCAAGAAAAGCCCAAACAGAAAATATGCCGTTCTCCGCGAGGAGCGAAAACGCGTCATCTGCCTGTAATGTGGTTAAGCTATTTCATTTGTCAGAGCAAAAGGTGTGTGAATGCATACCGGAATGGAAGACATCATGGTCTTCTTGCTCAACCGTTATCTCCGCCACGGATGTACTGGCGGCATATAACGGACATAAAAGGCGGGGGAGACCCCGCTTTTTCTTTTTGGGCAACGTTCGGCCTTGCGAATTTTACGGGCCAAGACGCGCTTTCTGCCCAAAGCGGCTCACGAGTTTTGTCTTTCTTGGACGCGATGTGGCGAAAACAAAGAGTGGGAGCGTTTTCGCGATTCCATTCCCGTGGAAAAGGCTCTAAAGCGGAGTATCTCCCGCAAAGCCGCGAAAGCTTTCCCTCCATGTCTGCCGTTGCCGCGAATGTCGCCCCGATTTTCATTCTCATCCTGATCGGCTGGCTCACCGTCAAGGCCGGTCTCTTCAGGGCCGATGCCGGCGATATTCTCAGCGATTTCGTGTTCAAGATCGCCGTGCCGACCTTGATCTTCCGCACACTTGCGGAAGCGAATTTTCACGGTGCTTCGCCCTTCCGGCTCTGGATCACCTATTTCGCTGGCGTGGCCATCACCTGGACGGTCGGGCATATCGTCACCCGTTATGTCTTCAAGCAGGATGTCCGCATCGCCGTTATCGCCGGCATTTCCTCGGCCTTTGCGAACAATATCTTCATCGGCCTGCCGCTGGTCGGCAGGTCAGTGGGGGATGAGGGGCTGGTCGCTCTCTCCATCCTGCTGGCCATCCATCTACCTGTGATGATGATCGCTGGCACGATCCTGATGGAAAACGCCACGCACAAGGCGGTCGGCGGGGAAAAGCGAAGCATGGCGGCGGTGTTCAAGCAAGTGGGCCGCAATCTCGTTACCAATCCGCTGGTGATCGGCCTTGTCATCGGGCTTTCGACCAATGTTTCCAGCGTGGCGCTGACGCCCATCCTGAAAACCGTGGTCGATCAGATCGCCTCCATGGCGGGGCCGGCGGCGCTTATCTCGCTCGGCATGGCGCTGACGAAATATACCATCCGAGGCAACATGGGCATTGCCGTCACCATGACGGTGTTCAAGCTGCTGCTGCTGCCCGCCTGCGTTTGGGCAATGGGTCATGCGCTCGGTCTCAGCCGGGAATGGACTGCGGCGCTCGTGCTTACCTCGTCGGTGCCGACTGGGGTCAATGCCTGGCTTATCGCCAATCGCTTCGGCATCGGCCACAGCGTTGCCGCCTCCACCATCAGCATTTCCACAGCGACCGGCGTTCTCTCCGTGTCGCTATGGGCATGGCTGCTGAGTTGATTTCTGCCGAGTTGATTATTTCTGGGCGCTCATAATCTTGAAGCGGGCATTGCGGCACACCTCAGTGCTGGTGCGGAATTCCGCCGCGAGCACCGGCTCATAGGGCATGCCGCGATTGGCGACCATCAGCAGCTTGCCGCCGCTGCGCAGCGCGCCGGCGGCAGCCTTGATGAAGGCTTGGCCCAGGGCAGGTTCTGCTGCCTGCCCCGCCGCATGGAAAGGCGGGTTCATGATGATGAGGTCGTATTTTTCCTTCGGCGGCTCGTTTGCCAGGTCCTGCCAGAAGAAGCGCGCCGTCAGCCTCGGATTGTTTTCGAGAAGATTGGTTTTGGCGAATTCCAGCGCATTCCAGTCCGCCTCGAACAGATCGATACGGGCCGTGCGCGGCGATTTCTCGGCCAGCATGACGGAAAGATAACCCCAGCCGGCACCGAAATCGGCGGCGTTGCCGTCAAAATCTGTGGGCAGGCGCGATGCGAGCAGTTCCGAGCCGTCATCCACGCGGTCATGGGAGAACATGCCGGGCAGGGCGGTGAAGCGGCCTTCGACCGTCACCGGCTTCTGGGCGAGCTTCGACATGGCAGATGCAATATCGTCCGGCCGTTTGAACCAGAGGGCGACGCCGTGATACTTCGGCGTGGATTCCGCCTCGATGCCAAGCTTTGCCAGCGTCTTGCGCAGCGTCACGATGCCGTCTTCCTTCGATCCGGCCGCGACGATCGGGCCTCCGGCCTTCACGCGCGAAAGCGCTTCGGCGACGCGGTTTTCATTCTCGCCGCGATGTTTGCCGCAAAGCAGCAGCGCCGCATCGTAATTCTCGCCCGAAATATCCGGTGTCACTTCCGCACCCTGAGCCTGCAGAGCACGATAAAGCGGCCGTAGATGCTGAACCGCGACGATCTCCGCGTCAAAACCGTCAAGCCGGGGACCGGCTTCCGCTCCCAGAAACAGAACGCGTTCGCCCTCTTTCGGCATGGAAAGCATGTCCGAGGCAAAGGGATGGAAAAGGGTTTTCACGGCGTCACGGCTCATGGGAGCATCCTTAAGGTCGAATAGAAAAAAGGCGCGGGCAAAACCCGCGCCTCGATAGGGTCTGGCGGCGCGGCCTTATTCGGCAGCGGCTTCGCCGTCTTCCTTCTTTTTGTCGGCAGCGACTTCCTTGCCGGTTGCCTGGTCGACAACCTTCATGGACAGGCGAACCTTGCCACGCTCGTCGAAGCCCATCAGCTTCACCCAGACCTTGTCGCCTTCCTTGACGACGTCAGAGGTCTTGGCGACACGCTCGGAAGCGAGCTGCGAGATGTGGACGAGGCCGTCACGGGCACCGAAGAAGTTGACGAAAGCGCCGAAGTCAGCGGTCTTCACAACCGTGCCTTCGTAGATCTGGCCGACTTCCGGTTCCGCAACGATGGAGTGGATCCACTTGCGGGCCGCTTCGATTTCCTTGCCGGAAGAAGAAGCGATCTTGACGGTGCCGTCGTCTTCGATGTTGATCTTCGCACCGGTCTTTTCGACGATTTCGCGAATGACCTTGCCGCCGGAACCGATGACTTCACGGATCTTGTCGACCGGAATGTTCATCACTTCGATGCGCGGTGCGAATTCGCCGAGCTGGCTGCGGCTCTCGGTGATGGCATTGGCCATTTCGCCGAGGATGTGCTTGCGGCCACCCTGTGCCTGCTCCAGAGCGATCTTCATGATCTCTTCGGTGATGCCGGCGATCTTGATGTCCATCTGCAGCGAGGTGATGCCGTCGGCCGTACCCGCAACCTTGAAGTCCATGTCGCCGAGGTGGTCTTCGTCGCCGAGGATGTCGGAGAGCACCGCAAAGCGCTCGCCTTCAAGGATGAGGCCCATGGCGATACCGGCAACCGGCTTGGCCAGCGGAACGCCGGCATCCATCAGTGCGAGCGAGGTGCCGCAAACCGTTGCCATCGACGAGGAGCCGTTGGACTCGGTGATTTCGGAAACGACGCGCAGCGTGTAGGGGAACTGTTCCGCAGTCGGCAGCATCGGGCGGATAGCGCGCCATGCGAGCTTGCCATGGCCGATTTCGCGACGGCCCGGGGAACCCATGCGGCCTGTTTCGCCGACCGAGTAGGGCGGGAAGTTGTAGTGCAGCAGGAAGCGTTCCTTGTACATGCCGGTGAGGCTGTCGACATACTGCTCGTCTTCGCCGGTGCCGAGGGTCGCGACAACGATCGCCTGGGTTTCACCGCGGGTGAACAGCGCCGAACCGTGGGTGCGCGGCAGCAGGCCAACTTCCGAGATGATCGGACGAACGGTCGATAGGTCGCGGCCATCGATACGGCTCTTGGTGTCGAGAACGTTCCAGCGAACGATTTTTGCCTGAAGGTGCTTGAAGACAGCGCCGATTTCTTCCGGCGTGTACTTGGCTTCGCCTTCTTCCGGCAGGAAGTGCGCCTTCACCTTTGCCTTAACTGCGTCGACGGCGGCGTAGCGGGCTGCCTTTTCGGTGATCTTGTAGGCATCGCGCAGTTCGGCTTCGGCGAGCGCCAGCATTTCGTTTTCGAGCGCGGAGAAATCTTCCGGTTCGAATTCGCGCGGTTCCTTGGCAGCAACTTCGGCGAGCTTGATGATCGCGTCGATAACCGGCTGGAAGCCGCGATGACCGAACATGACGGCACCGAGCATGATTTCTTCGTTGAGTTCCTTGGCCTCGGACTCAACCATCAAAACGGCGTCCTGCGTACCGGCAACGACGAGGTCGAGAACAGACTCGTCCATTTCGTCCAGATGCGGGTTAAGAACATACTCACCGTTGATGTAGCCAACGCGCGCGCCGCCAACCGGTCCCATGAAGGGAACGCCAGAGAGCGTCAGCGCTGCGGAAGCCGCAACCATCGACAGGACGTCCGGGTTGTTTTCCAGATCGTGCTGGATGACGGTGACGACGACCTGCGTGTCGTTCTTGTAGCCTTCCGGGAAAAGCGGGCGGATCGGACGGTCGATCAGGCGCGAAACCAGCGTTTCGTTTTCGCTCGGACGGCCTTCGCGCTTGAAGTAACCACCGGGGATCTTGCCGGCTGCGTAGGTCTTTTCCTGATAGTTGACTGTCAGCGGGAAGAAGTCCTGGCCGGGCTTCGGAGACTTTGCGGAAACCACGGTCGCGAGAACCATCGTCTCGCCGTAGGTTGCGATGACGGCGCCGTCAGCCTGACGGGCAACCTTGCCGGTCTCGAGCTTCAGCGGGCGGCCTGCCCATTCGATTTCCACGGAGTGTTGATTGAACATATCTTGTCCTTGGTTGTGGCTGCCCGCTCCGGCGTCGTGACCGGCGGAAGCAGCGCTGTGACTCAATCACGGGCAAGACAGCGGGAGGCTTCGAAAAGCAAGCATCCGGCAATCCTGCCCCATGACAGGTCTGCGGTTGAAAAAGGCGGCGCCGGCCCATCCGGGTCACCCTTATCGTCCGGGGGCCACATCAGCGGCGAACGCCCGGAAATTCATGCGGCCTCACAAGACCGGATATAAAAACCGGCGGGCATCGTTGCGAAACCCGCCGGAGAAGTTATTAGCGGCGAATGCCGAGAGCACCGATCAGCTTGGTGTAACGGGCTTCGTCCTTCTTCTTCAGATAGTCGAGAAGCGAACGACGGCTCGAAACCAGCGTCAGAAGGCCACGACGGGAGTGGTTGTCCTTCTTGTGGTCCTTGAAGTGACCGGTCAGGTTGTTGATCCGCTCGGTCAGGATTGCGACCTGAACTTCCGGCGAACCGGTGTCGCCTTCCTTCGTGGCATATTCCTTGATGAGGGCGGCTTTGCGCTCTGCAGTAATCGACATCGGACGATCCTTTCTGTTTTAAGGAAAAATGGGACGCCTAAAGCCGGGATGTCGTCCAGCTCTGGCCATTCAGCAGCATAGGCAAAGCCCAAGCTGGCGCTGCCTATAAACTATTCCGGGTGCAATTGAAAGAGGCGATTGACAGCCCCTCTCGAGCCTTGACTTAGCCGAAAACGCGCTTCGGCCGGAATTCGCCTTCGCCGATTTCGCCAATGGCGACGAGCTTGCCATGCGCGGTGGCATAGGCTTCCGGATGGTTGGCCGGTGCATCGCGCCCGCGCAGCAGTATGGGGTTGCCCATTTTCAGCCGGTGCGCCTGGTCGTCGTTGATGATGAGGCGGGGAAGGGCGGAAAGCGCCTCGGCCGTGTCGATCAGGAAGGCATCCAGCGCCTCCAGTCGTTCGTCGCGATCCTCCACGGCTTCCAGCGCCGTCAACGTTTCGAGCGGCACCATCATGTCTTCACCGAAGGGGGCGACCATGGTGCGGCGCAGTTCCGAAATATGGCCGAAACAGCCGAGATCGCGGCCCATGTCGCGCGCCAGCGCCCGCACATAAGTGCCCTTGCCGCATTCCACTTCGAAATGCGCGGTGTTGGCGTCCGGACTGGCAAGCAGCGTCAGGCGATGGATCTCCACTTCACGTGCGGGAATTTCCACCGTCTCGCCGTCACGCGCCAGATCGTAGGCGCGCTCGCCGGCGATCTTGATGGCGGAAAATTGCGGCGGTGTCTGGAGGATCACGCCGGTATAATTGGGCAGGATATCGCGGATCGCCTGTTCATCCGGGCGTTGATCGGAGGAATCGACCACTTCGCCTTCCAGATCGTCGGTCGAGCGTTGCTCGCCCCAGGTGACGGTAAACTCGTAGATTTTCCGGCCGTCCATCACGTAGGGCACGGTTTTGGTGGCATCGCCAAGCGCGATGGGCAGCATTCCGGAAGCGAGCGGATCGAGCGTGCCGGCATGGCCGGCCTTCTGGGCGTTGAACAGCCATTTGATCTTGGAAACGGCCTCGGTCGAGCCGAAATCCAGCGGCTTGTCGAGAATGAGCCAACCGGAAATCGGGCGGCCCTTGGGTTTACGGTTCTGCTGTTTGCGTGGTTTGGACATGCTTCAGTTCTGTTCGTCGTCTTTTTCGTTCGAAGGTCCAAGATCGCGCTGTACTTCGGGCGAGCGCAGAAGCGCGTCGATCTTCTGGTAATTGTCGAAACTCGTATCATCGCGGAAACGCAGTTCCGGCATGTATTTCATCTGCCGAAGCTGCGGGCCGAGACGGCCGCGCATGTATTTTGCATGGCGGTTCAGGGCGCTGATGATATCGGTGTGGTCGGCAACGCCGAGCGGCGTCACGTAGGCGGTGGCGATCTTCAGATCGGGCGACATGCGCACTTCCGAAATGGAAATGACGGTGCTTTCGATCAGATCGTCGCGGACTTCACCGCGCTGGAGAATCTGGGTCAGTGCGGCGCGCACCTGTTCGCCGACGCGCAGCATGCGTTGCGAAGGGGCCGATGATGTAGCTTTTGCCATTGGTTATGCCTCAAACGGAGCGAGCGCCGGTAAGCCGGCGCCCGACAGTAAATTCCTGTTTTGCGGCGAGAACGCTCTTTGTTCTAATCGCATTTCCGGACGGAAAACCGGGGTCCACTTTCCTTGGAATGCTTTAGAGCGTTCTCGTGATGTGTTCGACGCGGAAGCACTCGATGGTGTCGCCGGCGCGGATGTCTTCGTAGTTTTCGAAGGCCATACCGCATTCCTGACCGACCGGCACTTCTGCCACTTCGTCCTTGAAGCGCTTGAGGGTCTTGAGCTTGCCTTCGTGGATGACGACGTTGTCGCGTACCAGACGCACACCCGCACCACGCTCCACCTTGCCTTCGACGACGCGGCAACCTGCGACCTTGCCGACCTTGGTGATGTTGAACACCTCGAGGATTTCCGCGTTGCCGAGGAAGGTCTCGCGACGCTCCGGCGAAAGCAGGCCCGACATCGCTGCCTTCACGTCATCCACCAGATCGTAGATGATGTTGTAGTAGCGGATCTCGATGCCGGCGCGTTCGGAAGCCGTACGTGCCTGTGCGTTGGCGCGAACGTTGAAGCCGATGATCGCGGCGTTGGATGCCTCGGCAAGCGAGATATCCGATTCCGTGATGGCGCCAGCGCCCGAGTGAACGATACGAGCGCGGACTTCGTCGGTGCCGAGCTTGTCGAGCGAAGCGATAATGGCTTCGACCGAACCCTGCACGTCTGCCTTGATGACCAGCGGGAATTCCTTCATTCCCGAAGTCTGCAGCTGGCTCATCATCTGTTCCAGCGAACCGCGCTGGCCGGTCTGACGTGCGACAGCCTTGTCACGTGCCAGACGCTGGCGGTACTCGGAAATCTCGCGAGCGCGGCTTTCGTTTTCGACAACCGCGAAACGGTCACCGGCAGATGGCGTGCCGGAAAGACCGAGAATCTCGACAGGCATGGCCGGACCGGCTTCCTTGACGTGTTCACCCTTGTCGTTGACGAGGGCGCGAACGCGGCCCCACTGGTCGCCGGCCACGATGATCTGACCAGGCTTCAGCGTACCCTTCTGCACGAGAACTGTGGCGACGGCACCACGGCCGCGGTCGAGTTCCGCTTCGATGACGGTACCTTCTGCGGTACGGTTCGGATCTGCCTTGAGGTCGAGAATTTCCGCCTGCAGCAGGATCGCTTCAAGCAGTTTGTCGAGACCGAGCTGTTTCTTGGCGGAAACTTCCACGTCAAGCACTTCACCGCCCATCGATTCCACGAACACTTCGTGCTGCAGAAGCTGCTGGCGAACCTTTTCGGGGTTTGCCTCGTGCTTGTCGATCTTGTTGATCGCAACGACGATCGGAACACCGGCCGCCTTGGCATGGTTGATGGACTCGATCGTCTGCGGCATCACGCTGTCATCAGCGGCGACCACCAGAACGGCGATATCCGTCGCCTGCGCACCGCGGGCACGCATGGCCGTAAAGGCGGCGTGGCCGGGGGTATCGATGAAGGTGATCTTCTGGCCGTTCTTTTCGACCTGATACGCACCGATATGCTGGGTGATGCCACCGGCTTCGCCCGCAACCACATTCGCCTGACGAATGGCGTCGAGCAGCGAGGTCTTGCCGTGGTCGACGTGGCCCATGATCGTGACAACCGGCGGACGCGGCAGCATTTCGCCTTCGTCGTCTGCCTGGTTGAAGATGCCTTCTTCCACGTCGGATTCAGAAACGCGCTTGACGGTGTGGCCGAATTCGACGGCGATCAGTTCCGCCAGATCGGCGTCGATCACGTCGCCCGGCTTCATCATCTGGCCTTCCTTCATCAGGAACTTGATGACGTCGACGGCGCGTTCGGACATGCGCTGCGACAGTTCCTGAATGGTGATGGTTTCCGGCAGGATCACTTCGCGCATGACCTTTTCACGGGTCTCCTGCATCTGGCTGCGGCGGAATTTTTCCTGGCGGCGGCGCATGGATGCCATGGAGCGTCCGCGCGGCGTGCCGTCTTCATCCAGGTTGGACGAGGTGACGGTCAGCTTGCCGCGACGGCGTTCTTCTTCCGTCTTCAGGCGTGCAGCCGGCTTTGCCGGTGCAGGCGCGGCGACCTTGCCACGAACCGGCAGGTTGCCACGGCGTGCACCGCGATCGTCCTCGTCGTCGCCATCGGTACGACGTCCGCGTGGAGCAGCGGTTTCGGGAGTTGCGCGAGAAGGGGCGGCAGCGGCGGGCTGAGGACGAGCCTCGGCGCGCGGCGCCGGCTGGGCGGCGGCAGCCGGCTTTTCATCGACCGGTTCCGACTTTGCTTCCACGGCGGGCTGGCTTGCGGCCAGCTTGGCGGCTGCGGCCTCTTCGACGGCACGGCGTGCGGCCTCTTCCTTTTCGGCGGCGATGCGGCGCTCTTCTTCCACCTTGCGGCGCGCTTCGTCTTCGGCGCGCTGCTTGGCTTCGATCACGTCGCGGGCCTGTGCTTCCATCAGAGCGCGGCGGCGGGCTTCCATCTCGCCTGCCGAAAGGTCGTGCAGGACGTTGCCGCGCGGACGCTCAGGCTGGCGCTGCTGCGGTGCGGACGCGCCGGGACGCTGCTGCGGCTGGGAGGAACCCGGACGCTGCTGCTGGCCGCTTGGCTGGTGGATGCGCTGCTGCGGCGCCTGCGGACGCGGTGCTGCCGCGGCGGCAGGAGCGGCCGGCTTCGGAGCGGGCGCTGCAACCGAATGAACCTGCTTCTCGTCTTCAGGACGCATGGGGCGGCGCTTGCGTGTTTCCACGACAACCGCGTTCGTGCGACCTCGACCCATATCCTGCCGCACGGTGCCCTGATTCATCCCGCCCGGCTTGAGGGTGAGAGTCTTCTTAGGCTGTGCGTTAAGTGTCTTGTCGTCGTTGTTGTCGGTCATTCCGTTCCCGTTCCTTCGGACGAGAACCGGATGACGTTCATCAGGTCTCGTCGTTCAATTGCTGCATCGGAACGCGGCGACCGTTCATGTCGGGCAACCGCGTCATTGTTCTGTCCGGGCAGCGTCGCGTTCCGCCTGAGATTGGCCGCCAAGGCGGTACCGCTCAAGCATCGTTGCGCGCTTCACTACACCCTCACCCGCCTGCCCTGCAAGCGCGCAGGCATGGATAAAAGCATTCTGGCCCATCAACTCGTCCATTTCGGCGCCGCTGAAGAGCCGGAAGGACGGAATTTCATTGCCGGCATCGCTGCCGAGTGCCCAGGCCTTGCGGGCCTGGTCCAGTTTTCTGACGCCGTCAGCCGCAGCATCGGTTGCATGAAACACGGCAATCGCGTGTCCCGAACGGACGGCGGCGTCGACTTTCATCGCGCCGCTGATGAACTGGCCCGCCTTGCGCGCCATGTTCATCATGCCTGCAAGCTGCTGCGCCATCAGCCGGTCGAGAAGAGCAAGAAGCTCCGGCCCGGCCTTGACGTCGCGTTTGAGAGCCCGTGCGAAGAGCTTCTTCGCGATGGCTTTCTCGATCAGGGCGCGCTCGGGTGTTACCCAGCAACCGCGCCCCGGCAATTGGCGTTTCAGGTCCGGAACGACGTTGCCGTCCGGGCCTGCGACGAAGCGGATCAGCTCATCCGGCGATCCGCTCTGCCGTGTCACAATGCACATACGTCCGTTGACGTCGCCCTTGATCCGCCCGTCATCGTCAGTCTCGGGCAGATCGTCCGGCTCATGCGCCTGCGATGTCATTCCTGCTCGGCGGTATCCGCCTCCTCGGCAGCCTCAGGATCGGCTTCCTCTGCGGAAGCAAGCTCCTCGGCGGTGATCCAGCCTGCCAGAAGACGGGCCTGCACCACCATGTTCTCGGCTTCGACGCGCGAAACATCGAGCTTGGAGAAGATGCCTTCGAACTTCTTGGTCTCGCCGTCCTTGCGCTCGCTCCAGCCGACCAGGTCGTCCGCCGCGCAACCGGCAAAGTCCTCGATGGTCTTGATGCCGTCTTCACCCAGCGCCACCATCATTTGCGAGGTCAGGCCGTCAATCTGGCGCAGCTCGTCGGAAACGCCGAGTTCCTTGCGCTTGGCGTCCATTTCGGCTTCCAGGCGCTCCAGATATTCGCGGGCGCGGGTCTGGATTTCATCGGCGGTGTCCTCATCGAAACCGTCGATCGAGGAAATTTCGTCGAGATCGACATAGGCCAGCTCTTCGACCTGCGCGAAGCCTTCGGAGGCCAGAACCTGACCGACCATTTCGTCGACATCGAGCGCTTCCATGAAGAGTGCCGTGCGCTCGTTGAATTCCTTCTGGCGGCGCTCGGATTCTTCCTGTTCGGTCATGATGTCGATATCCCAGCCGGTCAGCTGAGACGCCAGACGCACGTTCTGGCCGCGACGGCCGATGGCGAGCGACAGCTGCTCATCCGGAACCACCACTTCGATGCGCTCGGATTCCTCATCCAGAACGACCTTGGCGACTTCCGCCGGCTGCAGGGCGTTGACGATGAAGGAGGCCGGTTCCTGGCTCCACGGAATGATATCGATCTTTTCGCCCTGGAGTTCGCCGACAACGGCCTGAACGCGCGAACCGCGCATACCGACGCAGGCGCCGACCGGATCGATCGACGAGTCGTTGGAGATGACGGCGATCTTGGCGCGCGAACCGGGATCACGGGCAACCGACTTGATCTGGATGATGCCGTCGTAAATTTCCGGAACTTCCATGGTGAAGAGCTTCACCATGAACTGCGGATGGGTACGCGACAGGAAAATCTGCGGGCCACGCTGTTCGCGGCGAACGTCGTAGACGTAAGCGCGCACGCGGTCGCCGTAACGCATGTTTTCCCGCGGGATCATCTCGTCACGACGGATGATGCCTTCGCCACGGCCGAGATCGACGATGACATTGCCATATTCAACGCGCTTGACGGTGCCGTTGACGATTTCGCCGATGCGGTCCTTGAACTCGTCATACTGGCGGTCACGCTCGGCTTCGCGCACCTTCTGCACGATGACCTGCTTGGCGGACTGGGCGGCGATACGGCCGAAATCCATCGGCGGCAGCGGGTCGGCAATGAAGTCGCCGAGCTTGGCATCCGGGTTGCGGTCGCGGGCAAGCTCCAGCGGGATCTGGGTCGAATAATCCTCGGCGGCCTCGACAACTTCCAGAAGACGCTGCAGGCGGATTTCGCCGGTCTTGGAGTTGATGTCGGCGCGGATGTTGGTTTCCGAACCATAGCGCGAGCGGGCGGCTTTCTGGATAGCGTCGGCCATTGCGGCAAGCACGATTTCGCGGTCGATGACCTTTTCGCGCGCCACAGCATCGGCGATCTGCAGAAGCTCAAGCCGGTTAGCACTCACTGCCATTTTTCTATCTCCGTAAGTCGCATGATTGCGGGGTTCGCCCTTGTTTCCGGGCTTTACGTTGGAATTAGTCTTCGTCTGCTTCGTTTTCGTCGTTCTGGTTTGCGGCGGCGGCCTTGGCCGCCTTGTCTGCCCGCAGCGCATCACGAATAAGATCGTCCGTCAGAATGAGCTTCGCATCCGAAAGCGCGCTGAACGGAATGATGACTGTCGGTTCCTCGCCATAGGCGATCTGGTCGCGTTCCAGCTTGAAGCCGTCCGCATTGACCTCGACGATCTTGCCGCGAAACCGCTTGCGGTTCTCGACCAGAATGGAGGTTTCGACCTTCACCAGATGACCCTGCCAGCGGGTGAAATCCGATTTGCGAACCATCGGCCGGTCGATGCCGGGCGAGGAAACTTCGAGATGATACGCTTTATCGACCGGATCTTCCACATCAAGAACCGGTGAAATCGCCATGGAGACGGCTTCGCAGTCCTCGACGGTCATGGTGCCGTCTTCGCGCTCGGCCATGATCTGAAGCGTCATGCCGTTCTGGTTGGAGAGCCGCACGCGCACCAGAAGATATCCCATGCCCGTCAAAACAGGCTCGATGATCTCGGCGATACGCTGGTCGATGCCCGTTTCGGTTATCAGTCGCGGTTCATGTGCGGTGTCTGCCATCTGGCCTTCCGGTCTTTGATGTTCACCGGGCCTTCTGCCCGTCGTTTCCGGTTCGCCTAACGAAAAAGAGCGGAGCCTTGCGGCCCCACTCTTCATCAAGCGATCAAGAATTTCAGGGGTCATATAGACCCATCGGGGCGGGATTGCAAGGTTTTAGCGGGCTCTTCCGCTTCGGGTGCCGCCTCCGTCACATTTTCACCCTTACCATGTCGGAAAGGCTGGCATGATCGCTGGCACTGTCTATAGTTGCCTTTTGACAAATCGCAGTTGCATTAAGTGGACAGAGCGTGCCTGACCGTAAATCGCCACTCGCGCCTTTAAGGCATTTGACTTACAGACGAATCTGGATCGCCAGCCTTGCCTCGAATTTCGGCGGACTGATCCAGGCGGTGGGCGCCGCATGGATGATGACCTCGCTTTCGAGTTCCGAAAACATGATCGCGCTGGTGCAGGCCTCCACCTCTTTGCCGATCATGCTGTTCTCGTTGATTTCAGGCGCGCTGGCCGACAGTTTCGACCGTCGCCGCATCATGATTTCGGCGCAGCTCCTGATGCTGACGGCCTCCGTGCTGCTCACCGTCTTTGCCTGGTCCGGCTGGCTCACGCCCTGGCTGCTTCTCTTCTTCACCTTCATGATCGGCTGCGGCACCGCGCTCAACAATCCGTCCTGGCAGGCATCCGTCGGCGAGATGGTTCCACGCGAGGATTTGCCCGCCGCCGTGACGCTCAACAGCGTCGGTTTCAATATCACCCGCAGTGTCGGCCCGGCCATCGGCGGCATCATCGTCGCGGCCGCCGGTGCTGCCGCCGCGTTTTTTGTGAATGCGCTGAGCTATTTCACCCTGATCTATGCGCTGTTTCGCTGGCAACCGCCGAAATATGCCTCGACCCTGCCACGCGAGCAGCTTCTGGCCGCCATTTCGGCCGGCATGCGTTATGTGGCGATGTCGCCCAATATCGGCAAGGTGCTGGTGCGCGGCTTCCTTTTCGGCCTTTCCGCCAGCGCCATCCTTGCCTTGATGCCCATCGTCGCCCGCGATCTGGTCGAGGGCGGCCCTCTGACCTATGGCGTCATGCTGGGCGCCTTCGGCGTCGGCGCGATTGGCGGTGCGCTGATCAGCGCCAGATTGCGCGAGGTCCTGTCCAGCGAATGGATCGTGCGCGTCGCATTTCTAGGCTTCGCCTTCAGCGCTGGCGTAACGGCGGTGAGCACGAGTGCGATCATCACGTCGCTGGTGCTCACCGTTGCCGGTGCCTGCTGGGTTCTGGCGCTGTCGCTCTTCAACACCATCGTCCAGCTCTCCACCCCGCGCTGGGTGGTTGGCCGGGCGCTCTCGCTCTACCAGACGCTCACCTTCGGCGGCATTGCGGTCGGCAGCTGGCTGTGGGGCGAGCTGGCGGAAGATTACGGCATTTCCTATTCGCTGCTCTGTTCGTGCGCGCTGATGTTGCTTGGCGTCGTCGTCGGCCTAAAGCTCGCCATGCCGGCCTTTGCTTCGCTCAACCTCGATCCGCTCAACCGCTTCGTTGAACCGCCGCTGAGGTTGGATATCAAGCCGCGCAGCGGCCCCATCGCCATCCTCATCGACTATGAAATCCATGACGAGGACCTCGGCGAATTTCTGCCACTGATGGCCGAGCGTCGCCGTATCCGCATCCGGGACGGTGCCCGCAACTGGAACCTTATGCGCGATCTCGAAAACCCTGACATCTGGACCGAAAGTTACCATGTGCCGACATGGGTGGAATATGTCCGCCACAACCACCGCCGCACCCAGGCGGATGCGGAGGCCTGGGACCGGCTGCTGGAGCTTCACCGCGGCAAGACACGGCCGCGCGTGCACCGGATGATCGAGCGGCAGACCATTCCGCCGACCGACGATATCTTTCACAAGCCCCATACGGATCAGCATTGAGAGGCCGGGAGAGGCAGAAACGGGCCAGGTAAAAAAGGCTATTGGGTCCTTGCCATAACCCTCGACGTCATCCTCGGGCTTGTCCCGAGGATCCAACCACGTATCGTTAAATCAATCGGTTGCAGATGCTCGGGACAAGCCCGAGCATGACGACGGGGAGGTTTTCCGACGTCGCCCGTAACGTGCTATTTCAGCTTAGCCTTCAGGCTTGCATCCGGAAAACATGTCGGCGCAAGGCCGTTTTTCGCCTGCCAGTCGCCGAGTGAGCGACGCGTCTTGAAACCGGCCAGCCCATCTGCCTTGCCGACATCGTAACCCTTGGCAACCAGAGCCTTCTGCATGGCCAGCACGTCGGAGCGCAGCATCGATCCGACATTGCCCCATTCACCCTTGAACGGGCCTGCCCCATGGGCGATGCGGTCGGCGAGATTGCCGATGAACAGCGCGTAGAGATCGGAGTTATTATATTCCTTGATGACGTAAAAATTAGGCGTCACCACAAATTCCGGTCCATGCCGCCCAGCCGGCACCAGCATCATGCCGTCGGCGGTCAGGTCGTTGGCGGGAAAGGCTTTTCCGGAAATGCGGGCAATGCCCATCTTCGCCCAGTCGGCCACCGGCCGGGCAAGATCAGGGCCTTCCTGCGCGCAGGAGACATTGGCGGGGATCGATACTTCGAAACCCCAGTCACGATTACGTTGCCAGCCGCGCTGCGAAAGATAGTTTGCTATGGATGCCAGCGCATCCGGCACGGAGTTCCAGATATCGCGATGGCCGTCGCCATCGAAATCCACGGCATATTTGAGATAGCTCGACGGCATGAATTGCGGCTGGCCGAGCGCGCCGGCCCAGGAGCCCATCATGCGCGAAGCTGCGATATCGCCGCTTTCGACGATCTTCAGCGCATCGATCAGCTCGGCGCGGAACATCTCCTTGCGGGTCGACATATAGGCTTTTGTGGCCAGAACATCGACCACGGAATGCGGCAGTTTTGCCCGGCCGAAGCCGGATTCGCGGCCCCAGATCGCAACGACGATATCACCGGGCACGCCGTATTTCGCCTCGATCCTGCGCAGCGTCGCGGCGTGGGTGGCGGCAAGCGAGCGGCCGGTGCCCGCCAATCCCTGCAGCCGTTTTTCCGAGAAATAGGCGCCCGGCGAGGAGAATTCCGCCTGACTCTGGCTCTGTTCCTTCGGGGGCTTCTGGCCGGGAATGACGAGATCAGGCAGGTTCCAGCTGATGGAAAGACCGCTGAGCGTGGCCTCAAGTGTTTTCTGCGATATGCCGGCCTTGCGGGCTTCCGGCCAGATTTCCTTTTTCAGCCAGACGTTAAATTCGGCGTCGTATCGGGCCGCGGCTGCACCTGTCGGTGCCGATTGCGCCAAGGCCGTCGTTGCTGAAAAAACGGAAAGAAGTGCAGCCAGTGCCTTCGGGGCAAAATGGTTTCGCATTCGGTCTCCTCTTTGAATAACGGGGAGGGAGGGTGGCTTCAGATCGTCGTGCGCGCCCGAAGCGCCGCCGTCAATGTGCCTTCGTCGAGATAATCGAGCTCACCACCCACCGGCACGCCATGCGCAAGCCGGGTGATCTTGATGTCGAGACCGGAAAGGCGGTCGGTGATGTAGTGGGCGGTTGCCTGCCCCTCCACCGTCGCATTGACGGCGATGATAAGCTCGCGGATACCGCCGGCGCTGACACGGTCGATCAGGCCCTTGATATTCAAATCCTCCGGCCCGACGCCGTCGAGCGGCGACAGCGTGCCGCCCAGCACGTGATAGGCGGTGTTCATCGCACCCGTCCGCTCCAGCGCCCAAAGATCCGACACGTCTTCCACCACGATGATGACCGACTGGTCGCGCCGGTCGTCAGTGCAGACGGTGCAGGGATCGATCGTATCGACATTGCCGCAGCAGGAGCAGATCTTCACCTTGTCATAGGCCTCGCCCATGGCATGACCCAGCGGCCCGAGAAGCTGTTCCTTCTTCTTGATCAGATGCAACGCCGCCCGCCGCGCCGAACGGGGCCCAAGCCCCGGCACTTTTGCCAGAAGCTGGATCAGTTTTTCGATTTCGGGACCGGTGACTCGTTTTGCCATGAGCGCTTTCTACTGCATAAATCGGGAAACGGGAATCATGAAGCGCAAAGGGCAGTCCATGAAAATCAGGGCGGTATGCCGGGGCGAGGCAAAAAGCCTGCCGGGAAAGACGGCGAAGACGGGAATCTTCAAACATGCCGTGCAGGGCCCGGTCATGGTGGATGCCGAAGGTATCGTCAGCGACGCCGTCTGCAATCGCAAACATCACGGCGGTCCGGATCAGGCGATTTACGTTATGGGGTCCGTCGATCTCGATTTCTGGTCACGCACGCTGGGTTTTGTCGTCGAACCCGGATTTTTCGGCGAAAACCTCGTGCTGGAGGGGGTGGACAGCGCGAAACTCCATGTCGGCGACAGGTTCTCGGCCAGCGAAGTCGTGCTGGAGGTAACCGCCGCCCGCATTCCCTGCGCCACCCTGTCGGCCCGCATCGGCGATCCGGACTTCGCACCGCGCTTCCGGCAGGCGGGCCAGCCGGGTTTTTATTGCCGGGTGCTGAAAGGTGGAATGCTCGCCGCCGGGGAGGATATCGCCTTCGCACCCTATCAGGGAACGAAACTGCCGATACCGACTATTCTCCAGCGCTTCCGCCCCATGCAGTTCAATATGGCTGAACGCGCAGCCTATCTCGAAACGCCGCTTGCCACCCGGTTCCGCGCGATGCTGGAAGTCTAGACCTTTTCCAGACGTGAGGACGGCGTGCATCACGCCATCCTCTTCGATCGGATTATATCAGAATGGGAACTTCATGCCGGGCGGCAGCGGCAGGCCGGCGGTCAGGCCGGCCATCTTTTCCTGCGCCTGCGCTTCGCCCTTTTCTTTGGCGTCCTTGTGAGCAGCCACGATCAGGTCTTCGAGGATTTCCACCTCGTCTTCCTTGAACAGCGAAGGATCGATTTTCAGGCCGCGCATTTCGCCCTTGCCGTTGAGAATGACGGTCACGAGACCGCCGCCAGCCCTGCCTTCGACTTCAAGGGCAGCGATTTCTTCCTGCACCTTCTCCATCTTGGACTGCATTTCCTTGACCTTGCCCATCATGCCCATGATGTCACGCATGTGCCAATCTCCTGTTCTTTTTGTTTAAAACTCGATGTCGTCGCCGGGAAGGATGTCGCCTTCGCTCGATTCGGCAACCGATGGCGGCGCGATTTCTTCCGCCTCATCCTGTGCGGCGGCGCGGATGCGCACATCGGTGATCTTTGCGCCGGGAAACTGCGCCAGAATGGCGGCAACGTCAGGATCCTGACGCGCATCGACAAGACGGGCATCCCGGGCGTTGCCTTCGGCCTCGACAAGGGTCGGCTCGCCCTGTTCCTTGCTGAGGCTGATGATCCAGTGGATACCGGTCCATTCCTTGAGCTTGACGCCGAGTTCGCCGGGAAGCGATCCGGGCGCGCCTTCGCCGAGGCGCATATCAAGCCGGCCGGGCTCCAGCCGCACCAGCCGCACAAAGTTGCGCACCTTCGCCCGCATGACGGGATCGCGGTTCTTCTGGCACAGATCGGCAATATCCTGCACCGAAGTAACGGGAACCTTCGGCTCCGGCCGTTCTTCGGTTTTCGGTGCCGCGACCTGCATCTCCTGCGGGCGGCTATCCGGAACGGCGCGCAGCACGGCGGAGGTCTGCGGCGTCGCCTGGCGCTGGGCGGGAAGATCGACAGGTCTTCCCGCGGCCACGGCCTGTCCCGACGAATAGGCGCGCGCACCGCCGCCATTGCCGCCACCCGAAGGTCCGCCATTGGCGTAACCGCCGTCACCGTTCGAAAGCTCCGCCAAGCGCCGGGCAGCGTCTTCCGGAGCCGGCAGATTGGCGGCGTGCGAAAGCCGGATCAGCACCATTTCGGCCGCACCCGCCGGGCGCGAGGCGTTTTCCGTTTCCGGAATGCCCTTCAGCAACATCTGCCAGATGCGCGACAGCGCCGTTACCGCAATCGTCTCGGCAAATTCCGCACCCCGCACGCGCTCGATCTCGGAAAGCGAGGGATCTTCCGCCGCGTCAGGCACATATTTCATGCGGGTGACGAGATGGGTGAAATCGGCAAGATCGTTCAATACGACAACGGGGTTTGCACCCGCCTCATATTGCCCGTTGAATTCCGAAAGGGCGGCTGCGACATCGCCTTTGACGACATGCTGGAAGAGATCGACGATACGTGCACGGTCGGCAAGGCCGAGCATGCCCCGCACCGCTTCGGCTTCCACGCGCCCGCCGCCATGGGCAATGGCCTGATCGAGCAGGGAAAGGCCGTCACGCGCGGAACCTTCGGCAGCGCGGGCGATCATCGAAAGCGCCTGCGGGTCGGCCTCGAAACCTTCCTTGCCGGCAATGGCGGTGAACAGGCCGACCAGATCGGCGGCGCTGATGCGACGCAGATCGAAGCGCTGGCACCGCGACAGAACGGTGATAGGAACCTTGCGGATTTCGGTGGTTGCGAAGATGAATTTCACATGCTCCGGCGGCTCTTCCAAGGTCTTCAGAAGACCGTTGAAAGCCTGCGTCGAGAGCATGTGCACTTCGTCGATGATATAGACCTTGTAGCGCGCCGAAACCGGGCGGTAACGCACCTGTTCGATGATCTCGCGAATATCGTCGATACCGGTATGGGAGGCGGCGTCCATCTCGATCACGTCGACATGCCGGCCTTCCATGATCGCCTGGCAATGTTCACCGGGAATGCGCAGGTCGATGGTCGGCTTGTCGATGGTGTCGGTCTTGTAGTTCAGCGCGCGGGCGAGAATGCGGGCCGTGGTCGTCTTGCCCACGCCGCGAACGCCGGTCAGCATATAGGCCTGCGCGATACGCCCCGTCTCGAAGGCATTGGTCAGCGTGCGGACCATCGGCTCCTGGCCGACCATCAGATCGGAAAAATCCTTGGGGCGATATTTGCGCGCCAGTACCCGGTAGCCGGTCCCGACCTGGGATTCGCTTGATGTGGTGGGTACGGTGTCGCTCATTGCCTCGCCAGTTTGTTTTGCCAGTTGTCTTGGGGCGCTGAACTGGCCCGGCGAAAGCTGAGCACGTCTTTTAAAAAAGGTGGGAGGCTGGCACGGCGACCCGTGCCGGGCTCGTTAGGGCTGCTTCCTTCCGGACCTGACCCGGTTGGCGAGTGGCTCGTCCACCACCAACCTCCCGGGGCCACATATCGGCAATATCGAAAGCAAATGCAAGCCAAGCCTTCAAAAAACTGCTATCACAATGAAAACAAACATGGAGGACACCTTGGAGACATTCCGGCTGGACGACAGACTGGCGCGCGACAGTGTGCTTGTGACGCGTTTGGGACTATGTGAACTGCGTTTGCAAAACGACAACCGCTGGCCCTGGCTGGTGCTGGTGCCGCAGCGAGACGGTGTCAGTGAACTATTCGATCTCACCCCGCTTGATCAGGCCGTGCTGACATTCGAGACCAATCTCGTCGCGTCTGCCTTGAAAGAAATCACCCGAGCCACCAAGATCAATGTCGGTGCTTTGGGCAATATCGTCCGGCAGCTTCATGTCCACATAATCGCTCGCAATGAAGGCGACACCTGCTGGCCGGGTCCAATCTGGGGTCACGGAACGCCTGTGCCCTATGCCGCGGGCGAAAAGGAAAGCTTGATGAAAAAAATCTCCGGCGCGCTCTGATGATTTCCATGAAAATTTTTGAAACCACTGCCCCCCATCCCGAAGCAAGCCTGCTGACAGCCTTTTCCAAGAACGCCCTCGACCGTTTCGCTGAAAAGCGGACGGAAGAGTGCGTTGCCGATGCGCTGAAAGTAGACGGCACCCATATTTTCGCTTTCTCGGGCAACCGGCTGGTCCTGAAGCATGACGAACAGGTCATCGACCCCCTGTTTTCCGCCTACGAGCTGGCCGAATTGCAGCCGGATTTCGACAATGCCGTGCTTCTCGGATATCGCGAAACCGGCGAGCCGAGAATTGCGGTGCCGGTTGCCGTTGCCGAAGACCAACTGGCGAGCCACTACAAGCTTGCCGACGCCCGCACGCTTTATCGCGACCATCTTCTCGATGAGGAATTGCTGAGCGAGGTTGCCCAGGCCGTCAGCCTTACCCACTGGAACGCCGACAATCGGTTTTGTGGAAAGTGCGGCGGCACCATGGAGCCGCGTATCGGCGGCTACAAGCGTATCTGCGCCGCCTGCAATCACACCATTTTTCCCCGCACCGATCCCGTCGTCATCATGATGACGATCGATATCGAGCGCGATCTTTGCCTGCTTGGCCGTGGTGCGCATTTTGCACCGGGCATGTATTCGTGCCTTGCCGGTTTTGTGGAGCCGGGGGAAACCCTCGAGCAGGCCGTCCGCCGCGAAACGCATGAGGAATCCGGCGTCGAAATCGGCCGCGTACGGTATCACGCCTCCCAGCCCTGGCCGATGCCGCATACGCTGATGATCGGCTGTTATGCCGAGGCACTGTCTTTCGATATTGCCCGCGATGAGATCGAACTGGAGGATTGCCGCTGGTTCACACGGGCGGAAGTCGCCAAGATGCTGGAGACGGCAACGGGCGAGGGCTTTTCCGCGCCTCCCGGCGGCGCAATAGCGCACCGTTTGATGCGCGACTGGGTGGAATGGACGAAATAATCGCGTTCGGCAGGCTCAACCCTGGTTGAGCTTGCCGCGCATCGCATGGCCCTTGTAGACGCCGAGAATGCGAACTTTTTCGGAGAAAAAGCGCAACTCGTCCAGCGCATGCCGCACCGGCTCGTCATCGGGATGGCCTTCAATATCGGCATAAAACTGCGTCGCCACGAATTTGCCGCCGAGCTGGTAGCTTTCGAGCTTCGTCATGTTGATGCCGTTCGTCGCAAAGCCGCCCATGGCCTTGTAGAGCGCGGCCGGAATGTTACGGACGTTGAAGACAAAGGTGGTGACGACGATTTCGTCGCTCGACTGACGCTTGGCCCAGTTTTCATCGCGGGAAAGCACCACGAAACGCGTGACGTTGTTTTCCGAATCCTCGACGTTTTCAGCGAGAATATCGAGGCCGTAGAGATTGGCGGCAAGGCGCGGCGCAAGTGCCGCCATGCTGCGGTCGCCCTTTTCGGACACCAGTCTCGCGGAACCCGCCGTATCGCCGGCGATGACGGGCTTCCAGCCGTTCGAACGGATGATTTTCCGGCACTGACCAAGCGCGTGAATGTGGCTGTGGACGGTGCGGATCTCGTCCTTCTTCACGCCCGGCATCACCATCAACTGGAAGCGGATCGGCATGAAATATTCGCCGATGATGTGCAGGCGCGATTCCGGTAGCAGGTGATGAATATCCGCAACGCGGCCGGCCAGCGTGTTCTCTATCGGGATCATGCCGAGATCGGCTTCGCCATTTTCAATGGCGTTGAAGGCATCCTCGAATGTCGGGCACGGCAAAGGCTCCATATCCGGGAACATGTCGCGGCAGGCCATATCGGAATTCGCGCCGAATTCGCCCTGGAAGGCAATGCGATTTGTGCTCAAGGTCATGGGACTGTCCGTTAGAGGGTTCTGCTTGCGAGAATTTTGCGGGCTTTTTCCAGATCGTGCGGCGTGTCCACGCCGAGCGGTACGGAACTGACGATTTCGACGTCGATGCGCATCCCCGCTTCCAGCGCGCGCAGCTGTTCCAGCCGCTCGCGTTTTTCCAGCGGCGAGGGCGGCAGGCTCACGAATGTCTCGAGTGCTGCGCGGCGATAGGTATAAAGTCCGATGTGATGATAAAGCGGGCCATCGCCATAAGGGGCGGTGGTGCGGGTAAAATAAAGCGCGCGCAATCGCGATTCGGAAAGCGGGCTGCCCACCACTTTTACCACGTTCGGATTGGTTTTTTCTTCCTCGTCGGTGATTTCGACCGTCAGTGTCGCAATATCGACGGCGGCATTTTCCAGCGGACGCAGCGAAGCGCGGATCGTCTCCGCTTCGATGGTCGGAAGATCGCCTTGGACATTGATGACATATTCCGCCTTGCCATAGGGATCGGCTTTCTGCAGCGCTTCGAAAATGCGGTCCGAGCCGGATTGATGGTCGTCGCGGGTCATCATCACGTCGAAACCGGCATTTTTGACGGCCGAAAACACCTGTTCGTCATCGACGGCCACAACGATTCGCTCCGCGCCGGCCTCGCGCGCGCGCAGCGCCACCTGCACGATCATCGGCTTGCCCCCGATGTCGGCGAGCGGCTTGCCCGGCAGGCGCGTGGATGCCATCCGCGCCGGTATGAGGACGACAGCTTTCTCGAAATCCCGATTCTTCATCCGACACCCTTCAAATCCCGCCCGAAAAGTGTCAAAACGTCACGGTGTGGGGAGCATTATTCAAGTTGCGCAGGCTGTGCAAAAGCCATAGCTTTCGAGCAATTTCAAGATGCCCGTTATATCAAGCGGATGCGAGGGAGCGCATATAGATGAATTCTTATGTAAATATGGGCGTTGGGGCGTTGCTTGGCACGGTTTTCGTCCTGATGTCGGTGTCGATTGCGTCTGAGGGCATTTTCCATGCGCCTGCGCCCGAAAAGGAAGGTTACGCCATTGCTGCGGCAGAGGGTGGCGGCGAAGCAGCCGGCGGAGAAACCGCTGCCGCGGCGACGCCGATTGCGCAATTGCTTGCGAGCGCCGATGCAGCCAAGGGCGAGACGGTCTTCAAGAAGTGTACGAGCTGTCATACCGGAGAGAGTGGTGGTGCAAACAAGGTCGGCCCCAATCTCTTCGATATCGTCAACCGGCCGATCGCCAGCCATGAAGGTTTCAGCTACTCCGCAGGGATGAAGGATTTCTCCAAGGGCGGTTCCGTGCATTGGGATTACGATCATCTCAGCTTCTTCCTCGAAGCTCCCAAGAAACACGTTCCCGGCACGGCCATGGGCTTTGCGGGCGTGAAGAAGGAGACGGAACGCGCCGATCTCATCGCTTATCTGCGGACGCTGTCGGCAAACCCGGCGCCGCTTCCGGATCCCGCTGCGGCTCCCGCGCCGACAAACTGATTGTCATGATGATCTCATGAAAAAAGCCCGGCATCGCTGCCGGGCTTTTTATTGTTGCATCGGCCGATCGCGGCCGCGGAAGTGGCACCTGAAAATCAGAATCCCTTGCCGCCGCGCAACTCGGAAATCACAGTTCCGACCATGATCTTGATATCCAGCCAGAGCGAAAAATTGTCGACGTAATAAAGATCGGAGACGATTCGGGCCCGCGCCTTGTCGCTGCGATCCGTCGGGCCACGCAATCCCCGCATCTGGGCAAGGCCGGTAATGCCCGGCCGCACCCGGTGCCGCATGTGGTAGTGCGGCACCAGCTCCTCATAAAGACGGCCGGCCGCCAGCATGCCGATGGCATGGCAGCGGGGCCCGACCAGCGACATATCGCCTTTCAGTACATTAAGAAGCTGCGGTAGTTCGTCGATATTCGTGCGGCGAAGAACCGCGCCGATCCTGGTTATTCTGGGGTCGTTCTTCACCGTCTGCGCCACGCCGGTAGCGTCGCAAAGATCGGTCCTCATGGAGCGGAATTTATAGACACGGATTTTCCGCCCGTTCATGCCCCAGCGGACCTGCGAAAACAGGACCGGTCCCTTGCTGTCGAGTTTGACCATCACTGCCACGATGAGCAGCACCGGTGCGAGTGCGACAAGGGCGATGGACGCCCCCGCAATATCCATCGTTCTTTTGAGCGCGAACTGGCCGCGCAGGAATGCGGAGACGGTTTTTTCCGAAGAGGGAGGTTGCGTTTCCGGCGATTCGAAAGTGGTGGCTGCGGAATAGGAGGCACCGTAAAAAACGGCATGCGATGAGCCTTTAGTACCCAGCATAATATAAAGCCCTGAAAAGTTATTTTGATAGAAGAAAATTAATTTATATGAACGATTGATAATTCATTTACCGTAAAAAGTCATCCGAAATGTAACCGCCCCGGTGCAAATGGCAATCTACGGTTAATGCAACTGCACGCAGATGTTGCAGGGCCGACATCCTCTCCGCCCGTGGCTGCGGAGACGGCCTGTCCCATGGAACCAAAACCTGCAAAATCGGGAATTTTCGTGCCGCGCTGGCGAAACGCCAGCGGCCCTGAGCCAAGCGCCTTTCGACCACTCTAAGCCGTCAGTTTCCCATCAGAATATCGAGCAGGGTCGTCTGCTTCGGTCCGGATGGTGCCTGACCGCCGATATCGGCCGGTGGTACAGGCCCGTTGCCGGCTGAATAGCCGGGTTCGATATCGCGGGAAGGGATATTTGCCGGCGGCATCGGCACACCGGGCTGATTCGGGTTTGGTGCAACCGGGGCTTCGGGATAGGCGCGCGTATCCACCGTTCCGCCGCCGAGCGCATTGGAAATGATATCGCCGATGGAGGAGGGCGCGCTTTCCGGCGCCGGCTGCTGCATTTCCCCAAGCGGCGGCACGCCGCCGGCGCCAAGCCCGAAGAGCGGTGAGGGCGAAAGCCCTGAATGGGCGGCGGTCATGAAATCTTTCCAGGCCTTTGCGGGAAGCCCGCCACCGGTGACCTTCTTCATCGACGTGCCGTCGTCATTGCCGAACCAGACGCCGGTGGTCAGGTTGCTTGTGTAGCCGACAAAAAGGGCGTCGCGGAACGATTGCGTCGTGCCGGATTTTCCTGCCGCCTGCCAGCCCTGTAGCCGTGCCGCCTTGCCGGTGCCTTCGGTAATGACGCGCGACAGCATGCTGTTCATGGTCGCGGCTATCTCTTCGCTCAGGACGCGCGGCGGGTTGTCGTATTTGTTTTCGTAAAGCACCTTGCCATCCGCATCGGTGATGCGTTTGACGATATGCGGCGTCGCCTTGTAGCCTCCATTCATGAAGGGGGCGTAGGAGGCCGTCAGCTCCATCAGCGACACTTCCGAGGTGCCGAGCGCGATGGAGGCATTGTTCTGCAGCTCGGATTCGATGCCCATGCGATGCGCCACCTGGGTCACACGATCCGGACCCACTTCCATCACCAGCTGCGCGGCAATGGTGTTCAGCGAATTGGCGAGCGCGGTGGCGAGCGTCACTTCGCCTCGATATTTCTTCTCGTAATTTTCCGGGGTCCAGTTGCCGATACGAACAGGCGCGTCGTTACGAACGGTATAGGGAGTGAGCCCGGATTCGAGCGCGGCGACGTAAACGAAGGGCTTGAATGCGGAGCCGGGTTGCCGTTTTGCCTTGGCGGCGCGGTTGAACTGGCTTTCGGCATAATCCGCCCCGCCCACCACGGCCCGGATCGCGCCCGTGCCATCGATGGAAACCAGCGCCGCCTGCGAAGCGCCCTGCTTCTTGCCATCGCCCTGCAGCACGTGGGTTAGCGCCTTTTCGGCGTCGCGCTCGAGATTGGGATCGATGGTCGTGTCGACCACGATGTCCTGCTTGACCTCGCCAACGAGGTTGCGCACTTCCTCCAGCACCATATCGGCGGCGTAATGTTCGGCGCCAGACCAGAACCGTTTCGCCTTGGTCGGCGGCTGCGACATGGCGGTCTTGATTTCATCGTCGGTGATGAAGCCGACATCGCGCATGGATTGCAGCACGACCTGCGCCCGCTCTTCCGCCGCCTGCGGATCGCGTGCCGGCGAAAGGCGCGAGGGCGCTTTAAGAAGCCCGGCGAGCATGGCCGCCTCGCCCAGATTGACGTCGCGCGCGGATTTGTTGAAGTAGCGCCGCGAGGCCGCCTCGACGCCATAGGCGTTGGAGCCGAAATAGACGCGATTGAGATACATCGCGAGAATCTGGTCCTTGGTGAATTTATGCTCCAGCCAGAAGGACAGCAGCACTTCCTGAACTTTGCGTTCCAGCGTGCGATCCGGCGAGAGGAACAGGTTTTTCGCGAGCTGCTGCGTCAGCGTCGAGCCGCCCTGCACGGTTCGTCCCGTCAGCACATTCGTGACGATGGCGCGTCCCAGACCGAGCGGATCGACCCCAAAATGCGAATAAAACCGCCGGTCCTCAATGGCCATGACGGCCTGCGGAATATAGGGCGACATATCTTCCAGCGCGAGCGCCTCGCCGCCGGTGGTGCCGCGATTGGCCAGCACGCTGCCATTCACCGAAACGATCTTCACATTCGGCGGGCGTTCGGGAATGGACCAGCTGCTGGCGCTCGGCATGCGCGCGCCGTAATAGAGAACGAGACCTGCAACACCGATGCCGCCCCAGATGCCAAGTACGATGCACCAATAGACGAGGGAGCGAATGAAGCCCGTCGCGCCGCGGCCGGAGCTGCGGGTGCGCTTTTCTTTTTTCGTGGATTTGGTGCGGCCGGATGTCGGCTTCGGTTTTCCGGCTTGCTGCTTTGTGGTTCCGCTGATGCGCTCGCTGGCGTCGAGGCGCAGGTCATCACCGGACTCGTGGAAATCCCCGAAGGAGGGTTCTACCCGTTCGCGTGATTTACCCTTGCCTGCCATCCAGCCGAAGTCGCTCCTATTCGCGAAACCGCGCGCATCCCGTTCGTGTTTTTTCAGGCTCCTATGCCTGCGCGATCCTTAATCCAGGATGAAGAGTTTAAATGCGGCAATTTAAGGCGGGGTTAAGTCCTGTCCGGATCAAATCGGCGTCATTGGCAGACGTCGACCCATTCCGCTCCCGTCAATTCGGCCATCACCTCCGGCGAAATCTTCACCGCCGCATTGGTGGCGCCGGCCGCGGGAACCACCTCATGATAGTTTTTCAGGGAGACATCGCAAAACACCGGAAGCGGGGAGGGCAGGCCGAAAGGGCACACGCCGCCGATGGGATGGCTGGTCACCGCAACCACCTCTTCCGGCCCGAGCATGCGCGGCTTTGCGCCGAAATGATCGCGGAATTTGCGGTTGTCGAGCCGCTTCGTGCCGGCAGCGACGACGAGAAGAATGGTTTCACCCGCCTTCAGGCAAATGGTTTTCGCAATCTGGTCGGGGTCGACACCATGCGCTTTAGCGGCCAGCGCAACCGTCGCCGAACTCGTTTCGGTTTCGATCACGGCAACCTCGGGCGACTTTTCGGTGAAAAAGGCTCTTACGGATTCGATGGACATGCGTATTTATTAGGCGTTACGCGGAGAAGCTTCAAGTCACCCCGGAACAGCTATGCATTTAGCGCAATGCTGCGCTGCGATGAAACGTCTGTTTTTTAAGCGGCGATCCTGTATCTTCAAATCATCGAAGCGACGCACTCCTCCTCCCAGCGTCGCCCGATTGGACTGACAATACTCCTCCTCCCAATTGTCAGTCAGTTTCAAGAACCCGGCGCACCTCCTCCCGCGCCGGGTTTTTGCTTTTTGGCGTTCCTGTTGTCTGGCTCCCTGCTGAACCCTGACAAGATGGTCGTGTTCAAAGAAACTTGACTTTCAGCCCCTTCCAACCTAGGTACTTCGCCATCGATATTTGTTTGACGACCAGAGCTTCGGCGTCTTTTTAGACGCTCACGACGATCTTTTCCTTCAAATTCGACCCAAGTCCGCACTGCTCGCAGTGCAAATACAATTGCCAACGGAAGGAAATCGTTATGGCGACTGGTACAGTAAAGTGGTTCAACGCAACCAAGGGCTACGGCTTCATTCAGCCTGACGACGGTTCGCAGGACGTATTCGTTCACATCTCCGCTGTTGAGCGCGCTGGTCTGACCGCCCTCAACGACGGCCAGAAGCTCTCCTACGAGCTGATGCAGGATCGCCGCTCGGGCAAGATGTCCGCAGGCAACCTCGTTGCTGCCTGATAAGCGCTTTGGCCCGAAAGGGTCATTCGTATGAATGGAAAGGCCGGATTTTTCCGGCCTTTTTCTTTTGCAGGAAGGGGCTGGACCGGTTGCCCTTGAAAAAGCCGGGTCACATACCAATATAGGGTTCAACAGTGCTTCGGACCGGAACTGCCGGGAATGGCGCTTTTAAAAGTGCCGCTGCTGTTGCGTTAACCAAAGATTAACCAAAGCAGCCGATCCTGAGTTGGAAAGCAGCGTCGATATCTTTGACGCGCTCTGGAGCATCAGACCGTTTGAACGCTTTGACCACGGATGTACTGGCATTGACGGAAAACGGATGGAAAGGTCGGGCTTGCCCGGCCTTTTTGTTTATGTGCCGAGGAGGTGCCGAATATTCGGCACCTCCTCCTTATTTTCAGGATTATTTCGCCGCGAGCGCGTCGAGAATACGGACCCAGGAGCGAATGCCCTTGTGGAAGGACTGCAGGTCGTATTTTTCATTCGGCGAATGAATACGGTCATCGGTAAGTCCGAAGCCGACAAGCAGCGAATCCATTCCCAGCATCTTCTGGAAATCGCCGACGATCGGGATCGAGCCACCCATACCGATGACGACGGCAGGTTTTGGCCACTCTTCCGAAAGCGCGTTTTTGGCTTTGGTCAGTACGGGCGAATCGTAGGACAGCTGGATGGCGGGTGAGCCGCCATGTTCGTGGAACTCCACGGAGCAATCGGCGGGAATCTTCGAGCGCACATAGGCCCGGAAGCTTTCACGAATGGCCGCAGGGTCCTGCTCGCCGACGAGGCGGAAAGACACCTTGGCGGAGGCCTTGGCGGCGATCACGGTCTTGAAACCATCGCCGGTATAGCCGCCGATAATGCCGTTGACTTCCGCCGTCGGCCGCGCCCAGGTCTGCTCCAGCACGGAGCGACCCTTTTCACCCGAGGGAACCGAAAGGCCGACTTCGCCGAGAAAGGCTTCGGCCGTGCGGCCCAGAGTCTCCCAGGAGGCCTTGATGTTAGCGGGGGTTTCTTCCACGCCGTCATAAAAGCCGGAAAGCGTTACCCGGCCAGTCTCGTCATGCAGGCCGGCGAGAATGTCGGTGAGGATGTGAATGGGGTTTGCCGCCGCCCCACCGAACAGACCGGAATGCAGATCGCGGTCGGCTGCGGTGATTACGACTTCTTCGCCGACCAGGCCGCGAAGGGCTGCGGCAATGGCGGGTGTATCCCGGTCCCACATGCCGGTATCGCAGACCAGCGCATAATCGGCCTTCAGTTCTTCCGCATTGGCTTCGAGGAAAGGCTTCAGCGACGGCGAGCCGGATTCTTCTTCGCCTTCAAAGAGAATGGTGACGCGCACCGGCATGCCGCCATTGACAGCCTTGTACGCCCGGCATGCCTCCACGAAGGTCATCAGCTGGCCCTTGTCGTCCGCCGTTCCGCGTCCGGTAATCACCTGCCGGCCGGCGCCGATATCCTTGACCGCGGGTTCGAACGGATCGTTTTCCCAAAGCTCGAGCGGATCGACCGGCTGGACGTCATAATGGCCGTAGAAAAGCACATGCGGCGCGTCCTTGGTGGCCGCATCGTGATGCGCCACGACCATGGGGTGGCCGGCGGTATCGCGCACGGAGGCCGTAAAGCCGAGCGCCGAAAGCGTTCTGACCAGCCACTCCGCCGCCTTGCGGCATTCCGCCTTGTAAGCGGGGTCCGTCGAAATCGACGGAATGCGTACGAGCTCGAACAGTCGCTCAAGGCTGGAGGTGAGATTGTTGTCGGCGGTGGAAAGAATGGGGGAAACGTCTGTCATCGCTGATCCTGTCATGTCTGTCGTGACCCGGCGATAAGACGAAACATCCGGGCATCGCGCATCGCGGGAAACAAGGGGGCCGGCGCGTCGTGAATCGGCAAACGTGCGGCCGGCGGAACGATAGAGCAGTTCAGGGAAAGTGCGAAGCGGTTTCGGGCTGTAAATGCTATTTCGCTTTTTTGGCGCTTTCGATCGCCCGGCGCATATATTCCAGCAGAAGCTGCCTCTCGAAACGCCGGAAATCCTTGAGCAGCGCGTCTTCGGTGGCTTCGGAGGCGGCAATGGCGTTGGCTTCCAGATCCCTGCCGCGCTGGGTCAGTTCGATGATCTGGGCACGGCGGTCGCTTGGATGGGATTTGCGGACGATCAGCCCGTCGCGCTCCATGCGCGAGAGCGTATTGGCGAGTGTCGCCTGTTCGACATCGATTCTATCGAGCAATTGCCGCTGGGTCAGGCCGTCCTCATGCCAGAGTTCGATGAGGATGGGGAATTGTCCGGGCGAGAAACCCAGGGCGGCGGCTCTTTTCTGCAGCGCCATGGTAAATTCCCGCGCCATTTTCGAAGCGAGATAGATTGCCGATTCGTCCCGGGAAAAACCCATTTTTCCGCCCATAAAGCATCACGGCCGGCTAAGCCCGGCAAGTCGATAGCGCGATATATATCGCATGATATGTTTAGGCCAGCCTAAACAGGGCGCAAAATAAAACCGCCATGGCCGGGAGGGGTCGGCCATGGCGGTCATATTGGAGGACAAAGGCCCGGAGAGGGGGAAAGGCCTTTGTCCGGTCTGACGCGGCGGGGGACGAGCCAGCTATCAGACTACGGCGTGATCAGGCGCCGTCCCCTATGAAATGTGTCTGCAAATGCGGCTTTTCAAGGGAAGGGCGGATTACAAATCGGTAACGTTCAAGTGAATTTTGCAGGCCTGTGGTACCGCCTCATTCCCCGCTCTTTACGGTGCGTTGTGCGAAGTTTCGGTAGACGTCAAAACGGCCCCGCGCTATCCATGCTACCCATGAAAAAAGGCGATCATCTCTTCCTCGTTGACGGTTCCGGTTTCATTTTCCGGGCCTTCCATGCAATCCCGCCGCTGAACCGCAAGTCGGACGGGCTGCCGGTCAACGCCGTCTCCGGGTTCTGCAACATGTTGTGGAAGCTGCTGAAGGATGCGCGCAATACCGATGTCGGCGTGACGCCCACCCATTTTGCGGTGATTTTCGACTATTCGTCGAAGACTTTCCGTAACGAGCTTTATGATCTCTACAAGGCCAACCGCACAGCGCCGCCGGAAGATCTGGTGCCGCAATTCGGCCTGATCCGGGAGGCGACGCGCGCCTTCAACCTTCCCTGCATCGAGACCGAAGGCTTCGAGGCGGACGATATCATCGCCACCTATGCCCGGCAGGCCGAGGCGATCGGCGCCGATGTTACGATCATCTCCTCCGACAAGGATCTGATGCAGCTCGTCACGGCCAATGTACACATGTACGACGCCATGAAGGACAAGCAGATCGGCATTCCGGACGTTGTCGAGAAGTGGGGCGTAGGCCCTGAAAAGATGATCGACCTGCAGGCGATGACCGGCGATTCCACCGATAATGTTCCGGGCATTCCCGGCATCGGCCCGAAGACGGCGGCGCAATTGCTGGAGGAATACGGCGATCTCGATACGCTGCTGGCGCGGGCAGGCGAAATCAAGCAGCAGAAGCGCCGCGAAAATATCATCGCCAATGCGGAGCTTGCGCGCCTTTCCAGACAGCTTGTAGCGCTCAGAACCGATGTGCCGCTGGATCAGTCTCTCGAAGCGCTGGTGCTCGAACCGCAGAACGGCCCGAAACTGATCGCCTTCCTGAAGGCGATGGAATTCACGACGTTGACACGCCGGGTTGCCGAGGCAACCGAAACCGACGCTTCCGCCATCGACCCCGCCAATGTGCCGGTACAATGGGGTGCCGATGCCCATGGTCCCGATCTCGATGCGCCGGCCGCTGCCGTGAAGGCTGGCGAAGTGGCCACTAGCGTCGCCGGCGCTTCGGCTTGGCCTGCCGCTCCGGCAAGGAAAGTAACGGGGGAGGGCAGCGCCCCCGCTGATCTCGCCACAGCGCGACAGGCGCTTTTTTCCGCCGCCAAGATCGATACGAATGCCTATCTGACGATCAGGGACCTTGCGACGCTCGACCGCTGGATCGCGGCCGCCCGGGAAACAGGCGTCGTCGCCTTCGATACGGAAACGACCTCGCTCGACCCGATGCAGGCGGAACTTGTCGGTTTTTCTCTGGCGATTGCCGATAACGGCAAGGATGCCACGGGCACCGATATCCGGGCCGCTTATGTTCCTTTGACGCACAAGACCGGTTCCGGCGGCGATCTCTTCAGCGACGGCATCAAACTGGCCGAAGGGCAGGTGCCCTTTGCCGAGGCGCTGGCGCGTCTGAAGGACCTGCTCGAGGATGAGGCCGTTCTGAAGGTCGCGCAGAACCTGAAATATGACTATCTGCTGATGAAACGCCACGGCGTCATCATGCAGAGCTTCGACGACACGATGCTGATTTCTTATGTCCTCGAGGCCGGCAAGGCCACGCATGGCATGGATTCGCTGTCCGAACGCTGGCTCGGCCACACGCCGATCGCCTATAAGGACGTGGCGGGATCGGGTAAGTCGAGCGTCACCTTCGATTTTGTCGATATCGACAAGGCAACCGCTTATGCTGCGGAAGATGCCGATGTCACCCTGCGGCTCTGGATGGCGCTGAAGCCGAGGCTTGTTTCGGAACGGCTGACCAAGGTTTACGAGCGGCTGGAGCGCCCCCTCGTGCCGGTTCTGGCGCATATGGAAGAGCGCGGCATCACCGTCGACCGGCAGATTCTCTCGCGTCTTTCCGGCGAACTCGCCCAGAAGGCTGCGTCCTTCGAAGAGGAAATCTACGAGCTGGCGGGCGAGCGTTTCAACATCGGATCGCCAAAGCAGCTTGGCGATATTCTGTTTGGCAAGATGGGCCTGCCGGGCGGTTCCAAAACCAAGACCGGGCAATGGTCGACATCAGCGCAGGTTCTCGAAGATCTCGCGGCGGAAGGCGTTGAACTGCCACGCAAGATCGTCGACTGGCGGCAGCTGACGAAGCTGAAATCCACCTATACGGATGCACTGCCCGGATATATCCATCCCGAGACGAAACGGGTGCATACGTCCTATGCGCTCGCCTCCACCACCACCGGACGCCTGTCTTCCTCGGAGCCGAACCTTCAGAACATCCCGGTTCGCACCGCCGAAGGCCGCAAGATCCGCACGGCCTTCATCACCACGCCAGGACACAAGCTTCTGTCGGCCGATTACAGCCAGATCGAACTGCGCGTGCTGGCCCATGTTGCCGATATTCCGCAGCTGCGCAACGCCTTCGAAAACGGCATCGACATTCATGCCATGACGGCATCGGAAATGTTCGGCGTGCCGGTGGAAGGCATGCCGTCGGAAGTGCGCCGCCGCGCCAAGGCCATAAACTTCGGCATCATCTACGGCATTTCCGCCTTTGGCCTCGCCAACCAGCTCAGCATCGCCCGCTCCGAAGCCGGCGACTATATCAAGAAATATTTCGAGCGCTTTCCCGGCATTCGCGATTACATGGAGGCGACCAAAGCCTTCGCCCGCGAAAACGGCTATGTCGAAACGATTTTCGGCCGCCGCGCGCATTATCCGGAAATCCGCTCTTCCAATCCTTCGGTAAAAGCCTTCAACGAACGCGCGGCCATCAACGCGCCGATCCAGGGCTCGGCTGCCGATATCATCCGCCGGGCCATGGTCCGCATCGAGCCTGCGCTGGAGGCCGAAAAGCTTTCCGCCCGCATGCTTTTGCAGGTGCATGACGAACTCATCTTCGAAGTCGAGGAAGCGGAAATCGAAAAGACCTTGCCGGTCGTCGTCTCCGTCATGGAAAACGCGGCCATGCCGGCGATTTCCATGAGGGTGCCGCTCAAGGTGGATGCCCGTGCGGCTGACAATTGGGATGAGGCGCACTAACTGGCGAACCGGCTTTCTGTGGATTCCGGGATATGAACCACTTCAAGGGGCATGTCGTTTTCGATAGGACGTGAGCCGTGATTTGCGATGCCTGAGGGCGGCTCGCCGCGCTGATTCCGTTGAATCGGAAAAAATGTGCGTCAGGGCTGGTCAAAGTCCGTTTGGGCATGTATAAGCGCGCCAAATTTCCGATATCGAGACATCCGACATTCGGCCTTTGGTTCTGGCCGGTTCCGTTGTTTCGCCGCTTAAGTGGAGTAACAAAAATGGCTGTACCAAAAAGAAAAACAAGCCCGTCCAAGCGCGGTATGCGCCGCTCGGCTGACGGTCTCAAGTCTGCGACCTACGTTGAAGACAAGAACTCCGGCGAACTGCGCCGTCCGCACCATATCGATCTGAAGACCGGTATGTATCGCGGCCGTCAGGTTCTGACGCCGAAGGAAAGCGCATAAGCTTTTCTGAAATCATCGTTGCAAAAAACCGGTCCTTGTGGCCGGTTTTTTGTTTTCAGGACCGTCCACCTGCCTTTTCCGCTCACTTGGAAAATTCGGCCGCTCCTCCTACACTCTTTCAGGGAGAGCAGGTCTCGATGCCTGCAACAGGAGGGGAGCTTCGGTGAAATATCGCTGGATTTTATTGATGCTTCTCAGCCTCGGTCTCGGTTACGGCGCCGTGACGAGAGGTGGCGGTATCATCGCGGAAAGCTATTTCGGCGAAATGTCCGAGCAGGGTCGCACGACGCTGCGGCTGGCCGTCTCTGCTCTCGGCGGGCTTTTGAACCGTTACGAGCCGCTGCCGGCCCTGATTGCCGATCATGACGACATTGAGGAGCTGGTCGCACATCCCAAGGATGCCGAACTGCGCCAGCGCGCCAATATCTACCTCAAATCCATCAACACCCTGCTGGAATCCTCCGATATCTACATCATCACGCTGGATGGGGAGACCATCGCCGCCAGCAACTATGATGGGCCGACGAGTTTCGTCGGTGAGAATTTCAGCTACCGTCCCTATTTTCAGGATGCCGCCAAGGGCTTCCAGTCACGCTTCTTCGCGCTTGGCACCACTTCCCACAAGCGTGGCTATTATTTTTCAGCGCCCATTCTCTTCAACGAGGAGATCAAGGGCGTCATCGTCTTCAAGGTCGATATTGAAGGCATAGAAGCGTCATTCGGCGATGGTGAGAACCGAATTCTGGTATCGGACCCGGAAGGCATCATCTTCATGACCGGAACGCCGCAATGGCTTTATTCCGGCCTCATGCCGCTGACACCCGAAAGGCTGGCGCGAACCGAGGCTTCCCGCCGCTACGCCAATGCCACCCTTAAGGAATTGCCCCTGAAAAACGGCAATTTCGGTTCGCATCAGCTGATGACCATCAGCCAGGATGACGGTGAAAGGGAATATATGGTCCTGTCGCAGCCGATGCCGGACGCGGGCTGGACAGTCAGCGTGCTGATGGACACGGGTTCGCTCCGAACGCAGGTGAAGACGGCTATGATAGCCATCATCCTCTGCCTCTGCCTGGCGGCCGCCCTCATCGCCGCCATGCTGCAGAGGCGTCGTCGTCTGCGGGAGCGCCTGACCCATCAGGCGGAGGCGCAGGCGGAGCTGGAACGCCGGGTGGAGGAGCGCACGGCCGATCTGGCGCGGGTCAATCAGGAGATCGAGCACGAAATCGCCGAACGCCGCCAGACGGAAAAACAATTGCGCAAGATGCAGAACGATCTGGTGCAGGCGGGCAAGCTAGCAGCGCTCGGGCAGATGTCGGCAGCGTTGTCGCATGAGTTCAACCAGCCGCTTGCAGCCGCCAAGAATTACGCTGAAAACGCCTCGCTTCTCGTGGAGCGGGGACGGCTGGAGGAGGTGACGGAAAACCTCAGGCGCATTTCGGGCCTTATCGACCGTATGGCCTCCATCAGCAAGCATCTCAGGAATTTCGCCCGCAAGCCCAATGAAAAAATGGCCGCGGTAAGTCTGGAAGCCGTCCTTCGCGATACGCTTGAAATCGTCGGTGCGCGGCTGAAGGCCGCCGATGCGGTGCTGGATGTGGATCTCGGCCGGGTGCCGCTTGCCGTGAAGGCCGGCCCGGTGCGGCTGCAGCAGGTGCTCGTCAACATCATCTCAAATGCTGCCGATGCGGTGGAGGGGCGGGAGGATCGCCGCATTGCGCTGCGTGCCGTGCAGCATGGCCAGTCGGTGTCGATTTTCATTCGTGATCGCGGTCCGGGCGTGCCGGCGGCGATTTCAGAACGAATTTTCGATCCTTTCTTCACCACCAAGGGCGTGGGACGCGGCCTCGGTCTTGGCCTGTCCATCTCCTATAACATCATCAAGGATTTTGGCGGCCAGCTCCGTGTCAGAAACCATGACGAGGGCGGGGCTGAGTTCGAGATCGAATTGCCGGCCGCCGCCTGGCGCGTGGAGGCTGCTGCGGAATGACCATGTCGCGGGTTCTGTTGATCGATGATGAGGAAGAACTGCGCTTTTCCACCGCGCAGGCGCTGGAGCTTTCCGGTTTTGCCGTCACCATGCTCGCAAGCGCAGAACATGCGCTCGAACTCATCGGCTACAGCTTCGATGGCGTCGTGGTCAGCGATATCAGGATGCCAGGCATGGATGGCATGACGCTGCTGCAGAAGGTGCGGGAGCTCGATCCTGAAATACCTGTCATCCTGATGACGGGCCACGGCGATGTGCAGCTCGCGGTCAACGCCATGCGCAACGGCGCGTATGATTTCATCGAAAAGCCGTTCACGCCGCAATATCTCGCCGGCATCATCAAAAGGGCGAATGATCGGCGGGCGCTGGTACTGGAAAACCGCCGCCTCAAGGCGGTAGCGGGCAAGCATGACGATCTCGAAACGCGTCTGCCCGGCAGAACCCAGATCATGGTCGATCTGCGGTATCGTATCCGCGCCATCGGTGCGACGGACGCCGATACGCTGATCGTCGGTGATACGGGCGCGGGCAAGGAGGTCGTGGCACGGGCGCTTCACGATATCAGCGCCAGAGCCAACCGGCCCTTCGTGGCGATCAATTGCGCCGCCCTTCCGCAGACACTGATTGAAAGTGAACTATTCGGCCATGAGGCCGGTGCGTTTCCCGGCGCGCTGCGCCCACGCTACGGCAAGTTCGAACATGCCCGCGGCGGCACCATATTGCTGGATGAGATAGGCTCCATGCCCTTCGAATTGCAGGGCCGCTTCCTGCGTGTCTTGCAGGAACGGGTGATTACCCGTCTCGGCTCGAATGAAACGGTCGAACTCGATGTCCGTTTCATCGCCACCAGCAAGGTCGATCTGGAACAGGAAGTCGCGGCTGGCCGGTTCCGCGCCGATCTTCTTTATCGGCTCAACGTGGCGACACTTCTCGTGCCATCGCTCTCGCAGCGCAGCGCAGATATACCGCTACTTTTCCTGCATCTCGTGCGGGAAGCCGCTGCCCGTTACGGGCGGGAAGACACTGAGGTGCCGCAAAGTCTGCTTTCGGCCGTCTCCCTGCGCGAGTGGCCGGGCAATGTGCGTGAATTGCGCAATGCCGCAGACCGCTTCGTTCTCGGTCTGGAAAGCGATGTTTCTGAAGCCTCGCTGCCGTTTCAGGGTGACGGAAAAGCGGCCCTTTCCGCACGGGTCGCGGCTTACGAAAAAAGCCTGATCGCACATGCAATCGCCGCACATGGCGGAAATCTGAAGTCCGTCTATGAGAATCTCGGCATTTCGCGCAAAACGCTCTACGAAAAAATGCAGAAATACGGGCTGCAGCGGCACATGACCGAGGTCTGATGGGTGGATTTCCACCCATGGATGAGCCCCTATGGGTAGAAATCCACCCATTGCCGTTCAGGGACAGCAATAAAAGCGCACCTCACGACAAGACCGCCATTGCTGAACGGCGATCCCGGATCGCAAATATCTCACCCCGGTCGCCATGGAGGAGCATGCGCGGCTGAAGTGGCGAACATTTTCATCCGGGAGGAATCGATGAAAATACTGAAGACAGTCACCGGCCTTGCTGCTGCCGCTGCCGTTTCCCTTTTTGCGCTGTCCGCATCCGCTCAGAACTATCCGGAGCGCAACATCACCATGGTCGTGCCCTTTGCCGCGGGCGGCCCGACGGATACGGTTGCGCGCCTTGTCGCTGAATCCATGTCGAAGGACCTTGGCCAGCAGATCATCGTTGAAAATGTCGGCGGCGCAGGCGGCACGCTGGGTGCTGGTCGTGTGGCATCGTCCGATCCGGACGGCTACACCGTTCTTCTCCACCATATCGGCATGGCCACCAGCGCCACGCTCTACCGCAAGCTCGCCTACGACACGCTGAACGCCTTCGAATATGTCGGCCTCGTTACCGAAGTGCCGATGACCATCCTGTCGCGCAAGAACCTCGAGACGACGGATCTGAAAGGTCTGATCGAATACGCCAAGGCGAACAAGGACAAGGTCACCGTCGCCAATGCCGGCATCGGCGCCGCCTCGCATCTGTGCGGCATGCTGTTCATGAGCGCCATCGAAACCCCGCTCGTCACAGTCCCTTACAAGGGTACGGGCCCGGCCATGACCGATCTGCTCGGCGGCCAGGTAGACATCATGTGCGACCAGACCACCAATACCACCAAGCAGATTCAGGGCGGCACGGTGAAGGCTTACGCCGTAACCACCGCCAAGCGGCTGGATGTGCTGCCTGATGTGCCGACAGTCGTTGAAGCGGGCCTGCCGAAACTCGAGGTCGGCATCTGGCACGGCATTTACACGCCTAAGGGCACGCCTGCCGAAATCAATGAAAAGCTCTCCAAGTCGCTCCAGGCCGCGCTGAAGGACAAGAATGTCGCGGCCCGGTTCGCCGAACTCGGCACGACGCCTTCCCCGGAAAGCGATGCGACGCCTGCGGCGCTGAAGGCCAAGCTCGAAAGCGAAATCGCTCGCTGGAAGCCGGTCATCGAGTCCGCCGGCCAATACGCCGACTGATGGAGCAACGGAATGACCGGCGGCGCTATGCCGCCGGTTTTCTGCTGTCGTTTTAACGCGCGGAACGGTGTGTCGCTGGCCGCAGTGGAGGGGCATCTTTCATGAAGTCGTTTTTTATTGACCCTGCCGAAGCAGCCTGCGGGGCAATTTTCATCGGTTTTGGCGCTTTTTTCGCCTTGCAGTCCTACGGGCTTGATTTGGGAACCACATTCCGCATGGGGCCGGGTTACTTTCCACTCGTTCTCGCCATCGTCTTGATCCTGCTTGGAAGCGTCATATTTCTTCGCGCTACCCGGGTGCAGGGAGACGCCATCGGAGCCATCGCCTGGCGGGGGATCTTTTTCATTCTGCCCGCACCCATCTTTTTCGGCCTCACGGTCCGGGGACTTGGTTTCGTACCGGCACTGTTTTTCAGCGCCCTCATCGCAGCCTTTGCCTCGCACAAGATGAGCCCGCTGATGGCCGTTGCCATTTCCGCGGCCATCACGGTCTTTTCCGTCGCAGTGTTCAACTACGGTCTCGGGCTGCCTTTCCAGCGCTTTGGCCCATGGCTTAACTTTTAAGGTGCCGTGATGGAGCTGTTCAATAATCTCGCACTCGGTTTTTCGACGGCGTCGTCGCTGGAAAACCTGTTTTTCTGCCTCATTGGTGTGCTGCTCGGCACGCTCATCGGCGTGTTGCCTGGCATCGGCGCAACGGCCACCATCGCCATGCTGTTGCCGATCACCTTCCAGCTGGAGCCAGTCTCTTCGCTGATCATGCTCGCCGGCATCTATTACGGCGCGCAATATGGCGGTTCCACCACCGCAATCCTTATCAACATGCCGGGCGAATCCTCCTCCGCCGTCACGGCCATCGATGGGTATCAGATGGCGCGCAAGGGCAAGGCGGGCGCCGCACTCGCCATTGCCGCCATCGGCTCGTTCTTCGCCGGCACGGTTTCCACCTTCCTCGTGGCGATTTTCGCTCCGCCTCTGACGGCGATTGCGCTTGAATTCGGCGCGGCGGAATATTTCTCGCTAATGGTCGTCGGCCTCGTTTCTTCCATTGCGCTTGCCCATGGCTCCATCGTCAAGGCGCTGGCCATGGTGGTGCTGGGCCTGCTGCTGGGTTTGGTCGGCACCGATATCTATAGCGGCACACCGCGTTTCACCCTCGGCATCCGCGAATATGCCGACGGTCTGAACTTCGTGGCCGTGGCCGTCGGCGTCTTCGGTATCGCCGAAATCCTGCGCAATCTCGAAAATGAGCGCACCCGTTCGGTGCTGATCGCCAAGGTCAGCGGCCTGATGCCGACACGGGAGGATTTCAGGAAAATGATCGCGCCGGTGCTGCGCGGCACGGTCATTGGTTCCGCTCTCGGCATTCTTCCGGGCGGCGGCGCGATCCTTGCGGCCTTCGCTTCCTATACGGTGGAAAAACGCGTCTCCAAGAACCCGGAAGAATTCGGGCATGGCGCGGTTGCCGGCGTGGCCGGTCCGGAATCCGCCAACAATGCCGGCGCCCAGACGTCCTTCATCCCGCTGCTCACGCTGGGCATTCCCGCCAATCCGGTGATGGCGCTGATGATCGGCGCGATGATCATTCAGGGTATCGTGCCAGGTCCGAACGTTGCGACTGAACAGCCGGCGCTGTTCTGGGGCATCATTGCCTCCATGTGGATCGGCAACCTGATGCTCGTCATCCTGAACCTGCCGCTGATCGGGCTATGGGTAAAGCTTCTGACGGTGCCCTATTATGTGCTGTTCCCCATCATCATGGCCTTCTGCGCCATCGGGGTCTACAGCGTCAATTCCAACGTCTTCGATCTCTATGCCGTCGCCTTCTTCGGCTTCATCGGTTACGTGCTGGTGAAACTGCGCTGCGAGCCGGCGCCGCTGCTCCTGGGCTTCGTGCTTGGGCCGCTGCTGGAGGAGAACCTGCGCCGCGCCATGATCCTGTCGCGCGGCGATCCGACCACCTTCGTTACCCGGCCGATCAGCGCCACCCTGCTCTTCATTGCTCTGGCCGTGCTGATCGTCGTCTTCCTGCCCAGCGTGAAGAAGAAGCGTGAGGAGGTTTTCGTAGAAGAAGACTGAGGAAAGCCAAGAACTCGGATGCCGGCGATGGAAACATCGCCGGCTTTTTCCGTTTCTGGATCGCCGTGACGAATTCGCTTCACCAAAGCGACATATGGTTGACTCAGGTGCTTTTAGGCCCAAGGAAGGGCTGGAAAGAGAGGTCGATATGACGTCGGAAACCGAAAAAAGGATCATCGCGCTCGAGGAAACGGCCGCGCATCAGGCGAAGGTGATAGAGGAGCTGTCCGATCAGCTGGCAGAACAATGGAAGGTGGTGGAGCAGACCCGCGCCAAGCTCGACCGCCTGACGGAGAGGTTCCTGAGCCTGGAGGAGCAATCGCTGGACGCGCCCGCGATCACTCGACCGCCGCATTATTGACAGGGAAGAGCCAATGAAAAACGAAACCGCCGCGCTGGCCGCCGATATCGTCGATTTCTGGAAGAAGGCCGGACCGGACAAGTGGTTCGACAAGGACGCGGCCTTCGATAACCACTTTCACGACCGTTTCCGCGATGCCCATTTTGCTGCCGCCAGACGCGAATTGGACAAGTGGCTGGAGGGTGCGGAAAGCAGTCTCGCGCTGATGCTTCTGCTGGATCAATTTCCGCGCAACTGCTTTCGCGGCACCGCTCACATGTATGCAACCGACCCGCTGGCGCGGCTCTTTGCCGATGAGGCCATCCGCTGCGGGCATGATCAGGCGGTGGGCGGGGATTTGCGCGTTTTCTTCTACCTGCCCTTTTCCCATGCGGAGGATATCGCCGCCCAGCGGCGTGCCTGCGACCTGAACCAGCCACTTGGCGGGCTTTATCTTCATCATGCCGAAGAACATCGCGATATCATCGAGCGTTTCGGCCGCTTTCCGCATCGCAACGACATTTTGCTGCGGGAAACGACGCCGGAGGAACGGCAATATCTGGAAGAAGGCGGCTTTTCCGGCTGAGTCGGAAATGAAAACGCCGCCAGTCCCGAAGGATGGCGGCGTTCTTAAAGCATGGGGCGGCGACAATCAGCCGTCGAAGAATTCCTTCATCCGGGCGAAGAAGCCCGTCGATTCCGGATTGTTCTCCTTGGAGGAGAGCTGCTCGAACTCCTGCAACAGCTCGCGCTGACGCTTGCTGAGTTTCTGCGGCGTTTCGATCTGAATCTGTATATAGAGGTCGCCCGTCTGCGCCGAACGCAGAACCGGCATTCCCTTACCCTTCAGACGGAACTGTTTGCCCGGCTGGGTTCCTTCCGGAACCGTAACGCGCGATTTGGTGCCGTCGAGCGTCGTGACGTCGAAGGTGCCGCCAAGTGCTGCCGTCGTCATGGAGATCGGTACGGTGCAATAAAGGTCGGCGCCGTCGCGCTGGAAGAATTCATGCGGACGCACGGACAGGAAAATATAAAGATCACCCGCCGGACCGCCACGCATGCCAGCCTCGCCTTCGCCCTGCAGGCGAATGCGGGTGCCGTCCTCGATGCCCGAGGGAATGTTGACGGAAAGCGAACGCTCTTCCGTTACACGGCCCTGACCGTGGCACTTGCCGCAGGGATCGGAGATCGTCTGCCCGCGACCATGGCAGGTGGGGCAGGTGCGTTCCACCGAGAAGAAGCCCTGCGCTGCGCGCACGCGACCGGAACCCTGACAGGTCGCGCAGGTCTTCGGCTGCGTGCCGGGCTTTGCACCCGAACCGGAACAGACATCGCAGGTGATCGAGGTCGGAACCCTGATCTGCGCCGTCTTGCCGGTGAAGGCCTCTTCCAGCGTGATTTCCATATTGTAGCGAAGGTCGGCGCCGCGCTCGCGTCCGCCGGAAGAGCGGCGCGCACGGCCACCGCCCATCATCTCGCCGAAGATGTCTTCGAAAATATCCGAGAAGCCGCCATTGGCAAAACCGCCGCCGCCAAAGCCGCCACCGCCGCCCATGCCGCCGTTTTCAAAGGCCGCGTGGCCGAAACGGTCATAGGCCGCGCGTTTCTGCGGGTCCTTCAACGTTTCGTATGCTTCGTTGATTTCTTTGAATTTCCGTTCGGAATCGGCATCATCAGGGTTTTTGTCCGGATGGTACTTCATCGCGAGTTTGCGGAAGGCGCTTTTCAGCTCTTTTTCGTCCGCGGTCTTGCTGACGCCGAGTGTTTCGTAAAAGTCTGCTTTCGCCATTAAGATAACAAGCCCCGCAAATGGATTTCCGGCTGCACGTCGGCAGCCGGATGTCTTGCATATGGTGTGAGGAGTCGGGAAGTCGCGCTATTATGCGGACTTCTTATCGTCCTTGATTTCTTCATAGTCGGCGTCGACGACGTCGTCCTTGCCTTCTGCAGAAGCATCGCCGGCCTCGGCCTGCTGCGCTTCGTAGATGGCCTGACCGAGCTTCATGGAGACTTCCATGAGGGTCTGGGTCTTCGCCTGAATGTCGTCTGCGTCAGGCTCAGCGGCTTCGACAGCGGTCTTCAGGGCGGCAATGGCGTCTTCGATCGCCTTGCGGTCGGTCTCGGAAACCTTGTCACCATATTCCTTCACCGACTTCTCGGTGGAGTGGATGAGGCTTTCGGCCTGATTCTTGGCTTCCACACCCGCACGACGCTTCTTGTCGGCTTCGGCATTGGCTTCGGCGTCCTTCACCATCTTCTCGATGTCCGCGTCGGAGAGACCGCCGGAAGCCTGGATGCGGATCTGCTGTTCCTTGCCGGTGCCCTTGTCTTTCGCCGAAACCTGCACGATGCCGTTGGCGTCGATATCGAAGGTTACTTCGATCTGCGGAACGCCACGCGGTGCCGGCGGCAGGCCGACGAGGTCGAACTGGCCGAGCAGCTTGTTGTCCTGGGCCATTTCACGCTCGCCCTGCGAGACGCGGATGGTCACGGCAGACTGGTTGTCTTCGGCGGTCGAGAAGGTCTGGCTCTTCTTGGTCGGGATCGTCGTGTTGCGATCAATCAGACGGGTGAAGACGCCACCCAGCGTTTCGATGCCGAGCGACAGCGGGGTCACGTCGAGCAGCAGAACGTCCTTGACGTCGCCCTGCAGAACGCCGGCCTGGATGGCGGCGCCCATGGCGACCACTTCATCCGGATTCACACCCTTGTGCGGCTCCTTGCCGAACAGCTGCTTGACGACTTCCTGTACCTTCGGCATGCGGCTCATGCCACCGACGAGAACGACTTCGTCGATCTCGGAAGCGGAGACGCCGGCATCCTTGAGCGCTGCCTTGCACGGCGCAACGGTGCGCTGCACGAGGTCATCGACCAAGCTTTCGAACTTGGCGCGGGTCAGCTTCAGCGTCAGGTGCTTTGGACCGGAGGCGTCAGCCGTGATGAACGGCAGGTTGATTTCGGTCTGCTGCGAGGACGACAGCTCGATCTTCGCCTTTTCGGCTGCTTCCTTCAGGCGCTGCAGGGCAAGCTTGTCGTTCTTCAGGTCGATGCCCTGATCCTTCTTGAACTCGCCGGCCAGATATTCCACCAGACGCATGTCGAAGTCTTCACCGCCAAGGAAGGTATCGCCATTGGTGGACTTCACTTCGAAGACGCCGTCGCCGATTTCCAGCACGGAAATATCGAAGGTGCCGCCGCCAAGGTCGTAAACGGCAATCGTCTTGCCGTCCTTCTTGTCGAGGCCATAGGCGAGTGCCGCCGCAGTCGGCTCGTTGATGATGCGCAGAACATCCAGACCGGCGATGCGGCCGGCATCCTTGGTTGCCTGACGCTGGGCGTCGTTGAAGTAGGCAGGAACCGTGATAACGGCCTTCTCGACCTTTTCGCCGAGATAGGATTCAGCCGTTTCCTTCATCTTCTGAAGGATCATCGCGGAAATCTGCGAAGGGGAATAGGGCTTGTCCTGCGCCTTCACCCATGCGTCGCCATTGTCACCCTTGACGATTTCAAAGGGGACCAGAGCCTTGTCCTTTTCGACAGTCGGGTCTTCATAACGGCGGCCGATCAGGCGCTTGACCGCAAACAAGGTGTTGGTCGGGTTGGTGACCGCCTGTCGCTTGGCCGGCTGGCCGACAAGGCGCTCGCCATCGTCGGAAAATGCCACCATGGACGGCGTGGTACGCGCGCCTTCCGCGTTTTCAATTACTTTCGTGTCCTTGCCGTCCATCACTGCGACGCAGGAATTGGTCGTGCCAAGGTCGATACCGATTACTTTTGCCATGCTCTTCTCTCCTTGAAGCGAGCTGCCGGAACCCCGTGAGGCATTCTTGTGGCAACTCCTTGACTTGGATTTGCAGCCTTCGCTGCTGTTATGCGGCGTATATAAGGAGCGATTTTTCCTGCTGCAAGGCGCAAGACAGGGGGAAGCGCAGCAAAAAAGCGCAGGAAACCCCTGTCTGTGCAGAAGCATAGCCATCACGGCTTGCGGAAGCGAGAAAACGCGGCTCGGGCTCTACACGGCGCTGCCGGTCGGCATCGCGGCGAGCGACCCATTGAGACTGGCTTTTAACGGTATTAGGGTGGGGTGAAATGGCGGACAGGGTGGGATTCGAACCCACGGTACGCTTTCACGCACACACGCGTTCCAGGCGTGCGCCTTAAACCACTCGGCCACCTGTCCTTTTTCAAATCTGCATGTTTTGAAGAATGCAAATCACTGGAACGGCGCGATATATACCGATGAATTCGCAGGGATCAACACGAATCTGACAGTTTTTTGAAATGTCGGCAATTTCCTGTGTTCCGATGCGATTGCAAACCGGTTTTCCCGCCTTTATCGATGCATTATAGATTTCAAAATATCGCTGTCTGACCGGCAGATCGTAAACGAGGTGTCCCTGATGAAAGCTTTTTTGCGGTTTTTGAGCTTTCTTTTCCTCGTGGCGGCGGTTTTTCTGGGTGTGCTCGATTCGGTCCGCTCGGTTTCCACCTCCTCGGTCAACATCACCGGCATCCTGTCCGTCTGGAACTATCTGCTTCCTGCCTCGCGCACCATGGTGGAAGCGGCCATGGCTCACTATATTCACCCTGAAGCGTGGCGCTTCATTGAAAATGCCCTGTCGGCGGTGCCCGCATTTGCCGTTTCCCTGGCGCTTTCCCTGCTCTGCTGGATGGCGGGTTACAGGAAACACAAGGCGATGAGGCGTTTATCGGCCTGACTTGTATCTGTCGAAATGGGCGCCCGCAGACGTGAACCATGAGAAGCGGCGGAACTGGCCGCATGGAGGACCGAATGTTCCTGTTCGATACGCTTTCAAAAAAAACGACGATGCCGACCGAAGAAACCGCCTTGCCCGGCCGTGAAGAGGCGCTTGCGGTGCCGGAAGCCCATTTCGTCAATGGCCGGCCTTTGAAGGGGCCTTATCCGGATGGTCTTGAAACCATCTATCTCGGCATGGGCTGCTTCTGGGGTGCGGAACGATTGTTCTGGAAAACGCCGGGCGTGTGGGTGACAGCGGTGGGTTATGCCGGCGGCTTCACCCGCAACCCCACCTATCAGGAGACGACCACGGGCCAGACGGGCCACGCCGAAGTGGTCAAGGTTGTCTACGATCCGGCCGTGATCTCGCTCCCGGGCCTGCTGAAGATATTCTTCGAGGAGCATGATCCGACACAAGGGATGCGCCAGGGCAACGATGTCGGCACGACCTATCGTTCCGCCATTTACGCGACGACGGAAGGGCAGTTGCAGCAGGCGCAGAAGGCGAGCGATGCTTTTCAACAGGCTTTGGACGAGGCCGGCCATGGCAGCGCCATCACCACCGAGATCGGGCCGCTTGAAAAGTTTTATTACGCTGAAGACTACCATCAGCAATATCTTGCCAAGAACCCGGGCGGCTACTGCGGCCTGAGGGGAACCGGCGTAAGCTGCAATATCGACTAGATTTTTTGCAGGTCGCCCCGGTGGAAAGACCAAAAAAGCGCCAGAATAAAGTTTTTCCACCGGGTCAAAAAAACCGGATGAATTTTTCATTGAGCCATGCAAGGATATGAGGCAAGCACAGCCGGGAAACGGCTGGCGGTTCCGCAGACATTCCCGGTCAACGGGATTGCGGGAGGACCCTTATAATATCAATTGCAACAACAGGGCTGCACAATGAAAAAATCCCTTCTGACGCTTTTTGCGCTTGCCGCAATGTCGGCTTCCGCGCTCGCCGCGGATATCAAGCCGGCGCTGGTCTATGGCACGGGCGGCAAGTTCGACAAGTCGTTCAACGAGGCCGCTGCGGCCGGCGCTGAAAAGTTCAAGGCGGAAACGGGCATCGAGTTCCGCGATTTCGAGCCGACCAGCGACACGCAGGGCGAACAGGCCATCCGCAACTTCGCCAGCAAGGGCTTCAACCCGGTCGTTGCCGTGTCTTTTGCCTGGACCTCGGCCATGGAAAAGGTCGCCGCCGAATTCCCCGACACCAAGTTCGTCATCGTCGATTCCGTCGTCGAGCTGCCGAATGTTCGCTCCGTCGTATACAAGGAGCACGAAGGCTCCTATCTCGTCGGTCTTCTGGCCGGCATGGCCTCCAAGACCGGCAAGGTCGGCTTCATCGGCGGCATGGATATTCCGCTGATCCGTAAGTTCGCCTGTGGTTATGCGCAGGGCGCCAAGGCGGCCAACGACAAGATCGAAGTCTTCCAGAACATGACCGGCACCACGGGTGCTGCCTGGAACGATCCGGTGCGCGGCGGCGAACTCACCAAGAACCAGATCGACCAGGGTGCGGACGTGATTTACGCGGCAGCCGGTGCGACCGGTATCGGCGTGCTGCAGACCGCCGCCGACAACAAGAAGTTCTCGATCGGCGTCGATTCCAACCAGAACCACCTGCATCCGGGTTCGGTTCTGACCTCCATGGTCAAGCGCGTCGATCTGGCCGTCTACAATGCCTACAAGGATGCCAAGGACGACAAGTTCACCCCCGGCATCGTTGCGCTCGGCGTCAAGGAAGATGGCGTCGCCTACGCGGTCGACGACAACAACAAGGCCCTGATCACGCCGGAAATGACCGCCGCCGTGGACAAGGCGAAGGCCGATATCATCTCCGGCGCCGTCAAGGTTCATGACTATATGGCGGATAATTCCTGCCCGAAATGATATGATATGCACGGGGGCGCATGATGTTTTTCATCTTGCGCCCTTTTCATATCCAGCCTTCGGAGAGGTTTCGGTTTGAGTATGGACCCTGCAATCGAACTGGTGGGCATCGACAAGAAATTCGGTGCCGTTCACGCCAACAAGAATATCAATCTGACCGTCGCCAAGGGCACGATCCACGGCATTATCGGGGAAAACGGTGCCGGGAAATCGACCCTGATGTCGATCCTCTATGGCTTTTACCAGGCGGACGCCGGTGAAATCCGGGTGAATGGCACGCCCGTCGCGATCCGTGACAGCCAGACGGCCATCAATGCCGGCATCGGCATGGTGCATCAGCACTTCATGTTGGTGGAAAATTTCACCGTGCTGGAAAACGTCATGCTCGGCGCAGAAGGCGGCGCATCGCTCGCCAAGGGCCGGGCGGCGGCCCGCAAGGAGTTGCAGCGCCTAGAGGACGATTACGGTCTGGAAGTCGATCCGGATGCGGTCATCGAGGAATTGCCGGTCGGTCTGCAGCAGCGCGTCGAAATCCTCAAAGCCATGTATCGTGGCGCCGAAATCCTGATCCTCGATGAGCCGACCGGCGTTCTGACGCCGGCCGAGGCCGATCACCTTTTCAAGATTCTCGGCGTCCTGCGCGAGCAGGGCAAGACCGTCATCCTCATCACCCATAAGCTGCGCGAAATCATGGCGATCACGGATTCCGTCTCCGTCATGCGCCGCGGTGAAATGGTCGCGACCTGCAAGACCTCCGAAACCAGCGTCGAGGAACTGGCCGAACTGATGGTTGGCCGCCGCGTGCTGCTCAGGGTGGAAAAGGGCGAGACGACGCCGGGCGATGTTCTGCTCTCCATCCGCAATCTGACTGTCAAGGACAGTCGCGGCGTCACCATGGTGGATGATGTCTCGCTCGATGTCCGTGCCGGTGAAATCGTCGGCATTGCCGGCGTGGCGGGCAATGGTCAGTCGGAGCTGCTCGAAGCCATCGCGGGCATCCGCAAGCCCCATTCGGGCGAGATATGGGTGGATGGCCAGAAGGTCGACCGACCCGATCCGGCCATTCTGCGCAGGCTCGGCCTCGCGCATATCCCGGAAGACCGCCACCATATGGGGCTGGTACTGAAATTCGAGGAATATGAGAACTCCATCCTCGGTTATCACCATGATGAGCGTTATGGCAAAGGGCCTTTCCTCAACCCCGAGGCCATCCGCAGGGATGCGGTCGAAAAGATCGAGAAATACGACATTCGCCCGCCAAATCCGCAGTTGAAGACCGCCAATTTTTCCGGCGGCAATCAGCAGAAGATCGTCGTCGCCCGCGAAATCGAGCGCGATCCCAAGATGCTGATCATCGGTCAGCCGACCCGCGGCGTGGATATCGGCGCCATCGAATTCATCCATCGCCGTATCATTGAAATGCGCGATGCCGGTAAGGCGATTTTGCTGGTTTCTGTCGAACTCGATGAAATCCGTTCCCTTTCGGATCGGATCATGGTCATGTTCGCCGGCCGTGTCGTTGGAGAAAAAACGGCGGAAGCCGAAGAACAGACGCTGGGCCTGATGATGGCCGGCATCGCCGCATGAGGCATGAATGAGCACCGCTTCCGTACCCCTACCAAACTGGATCAGCTACGGCCTGCTGCCGTTGCTGAACGTTGTTACTGCCTTTCTGATTTCCGGCCTCGTTGTCTGGTCCATCGGGGAAAGCCCGCTGGCGGCGCTGCGCCTGCTCATCGAAGGTGCGCTTGGCCGTGGCGATGCTATCGGCTTCACGCTGTTCTATACGACGAGCTTCATCTTCACCGGCCTTTCCGTCGCCGTGGCCTTCCATGCCGGCCTCTTCAATATCGGCTCCGAAGGTCAGGCCTATATTGGCGGTCTGGGTGCGGCGCTGGTGGCGCTGGCGCTTGATCGTTACGTGCCGTGGTATGTGACGATGCCTTTCGCCGTCATCGGTGCCGCGCTTTTCGGCGCGGCCTGGGCCTTCATTCCGGCATGGTTGCAGGCAAAACGCGGCAGCCACGTCGTCATCACCACCATCATGTTCAACTTCATCGCAGCTGCACTGATGGTCTATCTGCTGGTGAATGTGCTGATCGTGCCGGGCAAGATGGCGCCGGAAACGCGCACCTTCCTGCCGGGCGGGCAATTGCCGAAATTGGACTGGCTGATGGCGCTGTTCGGCCTCAAGCTCGGGCCGGCGCCGTTCAACGTCTCCTTCATCATCGCGCTGGTCATGTGTTTCCTCGTCTGGGTGCTGATCTGGCGCACCAAGCTCGGTTATGAGATGCGCACGCTCGGCATCAGCCCGTCGGCCGCCATCTATGCCGGCATTCCCTATGCGCGCACGGTCATCATCGCCATGCTGATTTCCGGCGGTCTGGCGGGCATGATGGCGCTGAACCCGGTCATGGGCGCTTCCGCCCGCCTGCAGGTGGAATTTGTCGGCGGTGCTGGCTTCGTGGGCATCGCCGTGTCGCTGATGGGGCGAAGCCATCCGCTCGGCATCATCTTCGCGGCATTGCTGTTCGGTATTCTCTATCAGGGCGGTGCGGATCTTTCTTTCGAGATGCCGAACATTACCCGCGAGATGATCGTGGTCATTCAGGGTCTGGTGATCCTGTTTGCCGGCGCGCTGGAATATATGTACCGGCCGGCGGTCGTCCGCATCTACCAGCGTTTGGCAAAGGGGTGAGCTGATATGGATTTCTTCGATATGCTGGTCAGCATCCTCGGCTCGACCGTCCGTCTCACCATCCCGCTGCTCTTCACCGCACTTGCCGGGCTCTTTTCCGAACGCGCGGGCGTGTTCGATATCGGCCTTGAAGGCAAGATGCTGGCGGCGGCCTTCGCCTCCGCCTGCGTCGCCTATCTCACGGCAGATCCATGGGCCGGTCTGCTGGCGGGCATCACTGTTTCCATCCTCTTCTCGTTGATCCATGGTTTCGCCGTCATCACCAATCGCGGCAACCAGATCGTGTCGGGCGTGGCGCTGAACTTCATCGCCGCCGGCCTGACGGTGGTTCTGGGGCAAGCCTGGTTCGGGCAGGGCGGCCGCACGCCGCAATTGCCGTCCGAGGGCCGCTTTGCGCCGATCATCCTGCCGGGTGCGGATGCGATGCGCGAGGTGCCCTTCATCGGCCCGCTCTATGCCAATGTCATTTCCGGCAACAATATCCTCACCTATCTCGCCTTTCTGGCTGTGCCGCTCTCCTGGTGGGTGCTTTATCGCACCCGTTTTGGCCTGCGTCTGCGCGCCGTGGGTGAAAACCCGGGCGCGGTGGATACGGCCGGCATTTCGGTGACATGGATGCGCTTCCGCGCCGTCATCGTCGCCGGTTTCCTCTGCGGTTTTTCAGGCGCCTATCTCGCCGTTGCGCAGTCGGCGGCCTTCATCGCCAACATGTCGGCCGGCAAGGGCTATATAGCGCTTGCGGCGCTGATCTTCGCGAAATGGAAGCCGGTGCCGGTCATGTTCGCCTGCCTGCTTTTCGGTTTTCTGGATGCCTTCGCCAACTTCATGCAGGGCAAATCCGTGCCCGGTATCGGCGAGGTGCCGGTGCAGATTTTCCAGGCCATGCCCTATATTCTGACCTGCATCCTGCTTGCCGGTTTCATCGGCGTCGCCAAGCCCCCCAAGGCCGGTGGCGTTGCCTATGCGAAGGAGCGTTAAATCCATGTCCCGAGATCCGATGTCCCATGCCCTGTTCGAGGCAGCGGTGGAGGCCATGGCCTTTGCCCACGCGCCCTATTCGAAATTTCCGGTCGGTGCGGCGATCCGCGCCGAAGACGGCAAGATTTACAAGGGCGCCAACATCGAGAACCTCTCCTTCCCGCAGGGCTGGTGCGCTGAACCTTCCGCCATCAGCGCCATGATCATGGGTGGGGCAAAGAAGATCAGCGAAATCGCGGTCATCGCCGAAAAGCTTGCTCTTTGCCCACCCTGCGGCGGCTGCCGGCAGAAGATCGCCGAATTCGCGACGCCGGACACGAAAGTCTATCTCTGCGACGAAACCGGCGTGCAGAAGGTCATGACCATGGAAGAGCTTTTGCCCTTCAGCTTCAAGACAGAGCTGCCCTGATGCCGGATACGCTGATCGATATTCTGGTGGAGCGCCTGAACGGCCTGATGCCGCGCGTCGCCATTGTCCTCGGCTCGGGCCTCGGTTCGCTGGTGGAAGACGTCAGCGATCCGATCCGGGTGCCCTATGCCGAACTTCCCGGTTTTCCCGCAAGCGGCGTTTCCGGCCATGCGGGCGAGCTGGTGGCGGGATATCTTGGGGGTGAGCCGGTCATGATGCTCTCCGGCCGGGTGCATTATTACGAAAAGGGCGATCCGTCCGCCATGCGCGCGATCATCGGGGCGCTGGCCGGTCTCGGCGTGCAGTCGCTCATCCTCACCAATTCGGCAGGTTCGGTCAGACAGGATATGCCGCCCGGCTCGGTCATGCAGATCACCGATCACATCAACTATTCCGGCATGAACCCGCTGATCGGCGAGGAAAGCGACCGCCGCTTCGTCGGCATGACCACCGCTTACGATCCCGATCTGATGCTTGCCATGCGCAACGCCGCCATCCGTGCCACAGTGCCTTTGTTCGGCGGCGTCTATATGTGGTTTTCCGGCCCGAGCTTCGAAACACCGGCGGAAATCCGCCTGGCGCGGCTGCTGGGGGCGGATGCCGTTGGCATGTCCACCGTGCCGGAAGTCATCCTTGCGCGCTTTTTCGGGATGCGCGTCGCCGCCGCATCGGTTATTACCAATTACGGTGCCGGCATGACCGGCGCGGAACTGAGCCATGAAGAAACCAAGGACATGGCTCCCGTGGGCGGCAAGAGGCTTGCCGCCATTCTGAAGGAAATGATCGCAGGAGGAGCGTGACCATGGAACTCCAGCGTCCGCGCGAAGCGGCTGCCCTCACCCTGTCCTTGCTGGACCTGACCAATCTCAAGGAAGACTGCACGCCCGAGCAGATTGCCGCTCTGTGCCAGCGGGCGCATACAGAGTATGGCAATACGGCCGCAATCTGCATCTGGCCGCGCTTCGTGGCGCAGGCCCGTGCGGCGTTTGGAAAAGACCACGCTATCCGCATCGCCACGGTCGTCAATTTTCCTTCGGGCGATCTCGACATCGCGACCGTGGTTGCGGAAACCGAGGCGGCGATCCGCGACGGCGCTGACGAAATCGATCTCGTCATTCCCTATCGCAAATTCATAGCCGGCGATGAAACGGCGGTGTCCACCATGGTGGCGGCCGTTCGCAAGGCCTGCGTTGCACCCGTGCTGCTCAAGGTCATTCTTGAAACCGGCGAGTTGAAGGACAAGGCGCTCATCCGTCGCGCATCGGAACTCGCCATTGCCGAAGGGGCCGATTTCATCAAGACCTCGACCGGCAAGGTTGCCATCAACGCCACGCTGGAGGCCGCCGACATCATGTTGCAGGCGATCCGCGACAGCCGGCAGAAGGTGGGCTTCAAGCCCGCCGGCGGCATCGGCACGGTGGAGGACGCCACGCTTTACCTCAGGCTTGCGGAAACCATCATGGCGCCCAACTGGGCCATGCCGTCCACCTTCCGTTTCGGCGCTTCCGGTGTTCTCGATGATGTGCTGAACGTGCTGGCCGGCGGCGAGCCCGCCAAGGCCGCCAGCGGGTATTGAGCTTGATCCCGCAGGAAATCATCCGGCGCAAACGCGATGGCCTGTCACTTGAGCCTCGGGAGATTGCCGCTTTCATAGAGGCGCTTTCGAAAGACGGCATCTCTGAAGGGCAGGCGGCTGCTTTTGCCATGGCGGTCTTCTTTCGCGGCATGAACCGGGATGAGATGGTGGCGCTGACCCTGGCGATGCGCGACAGCGGTGAGGTCCTGTCCTGGAGCGATCTCGGCAGGCCGGTGGCGGACAAGCATTCCACCGGCGGCGTCGGCGATAATGTCTCCCTGATGCTCGCCCCCATCGTGGCCGCCTGCGGTCTCGCCGTGCCGATGATTTCCGGCCGGGGCCTTGGCCATACCGGCGGCACGCTGGACAAGCTGGAAGCGATCCCCGCTTACGACGTCATGCCGGACGAGGCGTTGTTTCGCCGGACGGTAAAGACGGTCGGCTGCGCCATCATCGGCCAGACGGGCGATCTCGCCCCAGCCGATAAACGCCTCTATGCCATTCGCGATGTGACCGCGACGGTGGATTCCATACCGCTGATCACGGCCTCCATCCTGTCGAAAAAGCTTGCGGCCGGGCTACAGACGCTGGTTCTGGATGTGAAGGTCGGCAACGGTGCTTTCATGCAGAGCGTCGAGGATGCCCGCAATCTCGCCCACGCGCTGGTCGATGTGGCGAACGGCGCAGGCCTGCCGACAACGGCGCTGATAACCGACATGAACGAGCCGCTTGGCGATGCCGCCGGCAATGCGGTCGAAATCGTCAATTGTCTGGATTTTCTGGCCGGCCGCAAGGCAGGCACCCGTCTTGAAAAGGTCGTCCTGTCCTTTGCGGCGGAAATGCTGATGCAGGCGCAAAAGGCGGCCACGCTGGAGGAAGGAGAGGCGCTGGCGTCAGCTGCGCTCTCCTCCGGCCGGGCGTTGGAAATCTTTGCACGGATGGTTTCGGCACTCGGCGGCCCATCGGATTTCGTTGAGCATCCGTCCCGTTATCTGCCCTCTGCGCCGGTCATTCTCCCGGTTCTGGCGGAGCGCAGCGGGTTGCTCGCCTCCTGCGCCACGCGCGATCTTGGCATGGTTGTCGTTGAACTCGGTGGCGGCAGGAAAAAGCCATCGGACACGATCAATCCTTCCGTCGGTATCTCGGACATCCTGCCGCTCGGCGCGAAAGTGGAAAAGGGCGCGCGGATCGCTACCGTTCATGCCGCTTCGAGGGACGAAGCGCAACATGCCATGAAAAGGGTAGCTGCCTGCTACGGAATTGCTGACAGCGCGCCTGAGATCGGTGCGGCCGTTCTTGAGCGGATCACCTGACCAGCCGCATCTCGCCGCCCGATACCTTGAAGGACGATAGTTGTTTGAGGAAGCTCATGCCGATCAGCATGTTGCCGAGCGCATTGTCCTTCAGCACCATGGCGTCGACATTCTGAACCCGGATAGTGCCTATCTCCACCCGGTCCAGTTTCACATAGGCAGCCATGGTCTGACCATTCGCCGTTGAAATCGCATATTTATAATCGAGGCTGTTGACGCCGTAACCGAGCCGGCGCGCAATCGTCTCGTTGATGGCGACCATGGAAGCGCCGGTATCGACAAGCCCGTCGAAGGATTTGCCGTTGACGCGGAAGGCGGCATTGAAGTGGCCGCGCGCATCCGCTTTCAGACTGACGCCGCCAAGGGAGACGGACTCCGGCTTGGCTGCTTCGGGTCTGGCTTCCGCTTTCTCGATGCTGGCTTCCGGGCGCGGCTGAAATTTTTCCACCAGAGCCGGAATCTGCGTCGCACCGACCGAAAGCCCAACAAGCAGAAAAATCGCGCGCGTCAGCAAGTCTTTGCTCCTCCAGGGGCAGGTTATTCTTGCCCAGAATAGACGCAAAACATGCTGAATCCTTAAAAGAAAAAGCCATTCGCCGCTGGTGGAAGCGGCGAATGGCTCAAACGGTTAAGCGATGATGAACGGGTTTATTTAGTGCCGTACATGCGGTCGCCGGCATCGCCGAGACCGGGAACGATATAACCCTTCTCGTTCAGATGGCTGTCGATCGCGGCGGTGTAGATATGCACATCGGGATGCGCTTCACGGAAGTTCTTGATGCCCTCGGGCGCCGCCAGCAGACACAGGAAGCGGATGTTCTTCGCACCGCGCTCCTTCAGCTTCTCAACGGCGGCGATAGAGGAATTGCCGGTTGCCAGCATCGGATCGACAACGATGATAAGGCGCGCATCGAGGCTTTCTGGAGCCTTGAAGTAATATTCGACGGCTTCCAGCGTGTCATGATCGCGATAAACACCGATATGGGAAACACGCGCCGAAGGCACGAGCTCGAGCATGCCTTCCAAGAGGCCGTTGCCGGCGCGCAGGATGGAGGCGAAAACCAGCTTCTTGCCTTCGAGCACGGGGGCCTCGATGGTTTCGAGCGGCGTATCGATGGTTTCCATCGTCATCTCAAGGTCGCGCGTCACTTCATAGCAGAGCAGCGTCGAAATTTCCCTGAGCAGGCGGCGGAAGCCGGCGGTGGAAGTTTCCTTCTTGCGCATGATGGTAAGTTTGTGCCGCACCAGCGGATGTTCGATGACTGTGACGCCGTCCATGAAACTGGCCTTCCTTTTTATCTTATGCCCTGTAATTCACCGAAAGTGCGTTTTTCGCAAGCCTTCTTCGCGGTTTTACCCCCGCGAACCGCAGCGTCAGGCGCCATCGAGTTTCGCAAGCAGTCGCGCACGTGTTGCCTCGTCCACGAAGGCGCATTCCAGTGCGGTCCGTGTCATGCGATTGATCTCGGCATCGCTGAAGCCGAACTCGTCCGCAGCCAGCGCATATTCCCGTGCAAGCGACGTGAAGAAGAACGGCGGGTCGTCGGAACTGATGCAGACGCGCACCCCGGCGTCGCTCAGAGCTTTCAGCGGGTGGCTGGCAAAATCGGGATAGACGTTGAGCGCGATGTTAGAGCCGGGGCAGACTTCCAGAACCGTTCCCGCCTCGACCAGCCGGGCGATGAGACCGGCATCTTCGATGGCGCGCACGCCATGCCCGATGCGGGACGGCTTGACGAGGTCGAGCGCATCGGCAACGCTTTCCGGTCCGCAAACCTCGCCGGCATGAATGGTCAGCCCAAGGCCGGCATCGCGGGCGATGTCGAAGGCGGGTGCATAATCGGCGACGCGGCCCATGCGCTCCTCGCCGGCCATGTTGAAGCCCGTCACCAGCGGATGTTGAGCGCGTGCCGCAAATTCCGCCGCGGCGATTACCCGTTCCGGGCCGAAGTGACGCTCGCCGGTGACAATGATGCGGGTTTCGATCCCCGTTTTTTCCCTTGCGATGCGGATGCCTTCGGCAATGCCGGCCAGATAGGCGTCGGCGCCAAGCCCGATGCGGTCGCCGTGATCGGGCGAAATGATCAGCTCGCTATAGATGGTATTGGCTTGCGCAAGTTCGGTCAGGTAGGTTTCAGTCAGGACGGCATAATCCTCATCCGTCTTGAACACCTGCGCCACCGCGTCATAACAACGGATGAATTCGGCGAAATCCGACCAGACATATTGGCCGTCCCTCAGAAAACCGCTGGTGTCGATACCGTATTTCTCCGCCTGTTTAGCGACGAGGGCGGGCGGGGCCGCACCTTCGATGTGGCAGTGAATTTCCGCCTTCAGCAAATGCGATGTCAAATGAAGCTCCTGCCGTGAGAACCGGCCTCGATGCCAAGATGGTGGGCGATGCTTTCGCCGATATCGGCGTAGCTTGAACGGATGCCGACATCGCGTGAGCGAATGCCCGGTCCGAATGCCATGATCGGCACCCTTTCCCGTGTATGGTCGGTGCCCCGCCAGGTGGGGTCGCAACCGTGATCGGCGGTCAGAAGGGCGATGTCACCCGGCGCCATCTTGCGATGGATTTCGGGGATTCGCGCATCGAAGGCCTCAAGGGCGGCGGCGTAACCGGCAACGTCCCGGCGATGGCCATAAAGCATGTCGAAATCGACGAAATTGGTGAAGACGAGATCGCCGTTTTCGGCCTCATCGATAGCCTGCAACGTCGCATCCATCAGGGCGCTGTTGCCATTTGCCTTGATGACGCGCGTCACACCCTGATGGGCGTAGATATCGCCGATCTTGCCGATGGCGTGCACTTTTCGGCCGGCCTCCACAAGCCTGTCGAGCAGGGTCGGTTCCGGTGGCAGAACGGAGAAATCGCGACGGTTGCCGGTGCGTTCGAAGGTCGCCACCGTTTCGCCGATGAAGGGGCGGGCGATGACGCGGCCGATATTCAAAGGATCGAGCAGCTTGCGCACCGTCTCGCAGAGCGAGATGAGGCGCTCCAGACCGAAATGCGTTTCGTGCGCGGCGATCTGGAAAACGGAATCGGATGAGGTGTAGCAGATCGGTTTACCGGTCCTGATATGCTCTTCGCCGAGCGCAGCGATGATCTCGGTACCGGAAGCATGGCAATTGCCGAGGATGCCGGGAATATTAGCCTCCCTGCAGATCGCCTCCACCAGTTCCGGCGAAAACGCATCGCCTTCCGTCGGGAAATATCCCCAGTCGAAGGTGACGGGCGTACCGGCGATCTCCCAGTGGCCGGACGGCGTGTCCTTGCCCTTGGAGATTTCGCTGGCGGAACCGTGCAGGCCGAAAATGCGCTCCGGCGGTTCCATGCCGGCGGGAATGTCGCCGCTTGCCTGCCGCGCAATCTCCAGCAGGCCGAGCGAACACATGTTCGGCAGTTTTAACGGACCCGAGCGAAGCCCCGCTTTGTTGGCAGCGCCTGCTGCACAGAATTCCGCGATATGGCCGAGCGTGTTTGCGCCAAGATCGCCATAGCGCTCCGCGTCGGGTGCGCCGCCGACGCCGAAGGAATCCAGAACGAGAAGAAATGCTCTTGCCATAACTCACCGAAACAAAATGCGCCGACGGGCAATGTCAGGCCGAACTGTCGTTATAGATCAGCAAAACGTGAAGAAGAAAGTGATTTTATGAACCATCCGGTAAAACCGGCTGCTCAATCCTCGTCCCGTTTCGGTTTGGGGGCGTTGAGGTTGCGCAGGACATACCAGCCCGCAGCCACCACCATCGCCGCCAGAATATACCACGTAACGGCATAGGAGAGATGGTTGTTGGGGAAGGTGAGCATGGTCTTGCCGCCGACCGGCAGGCCGCCCGGATTGGGTGTCGCATCGGCATCGACATAAAACGGCGCGACATCGGAAAGGCCGGATGCCTGCGAGATTTGCGGGATGTTGCGGGAATACCAGCGGCCATTTGCCGGATCGTTGGTGCGCAGGAAAAGCCCACCGGTTTCGGGCGCGCGCATCAGCCCGACGACCTCGACATTTCCGGCCGGTTCGCCTTCCTGGCGGGAGGACGGGTCGCGCCTGTCGGACGGCACGAAGCCGCGATTGACGATGATGCTGGAGCCATCGTCCCGCTTGAGCGGCGTCATCACCCAGTAACCGGGGCCGAGGTCCGTGACCGTATAGACCTGAACCTCCCTGTCATTGAGGAAGGTGCCGGACAGTTTCACACGGCGATATTCGTATTCCGCCGGATCGCCGAGCGCCAGCCATTCTTTGGCGGCAGGGGCGTCGACGGGATCGGCATGGGCACGGGCTTCGACCCGCTCGATAAGATCGAGCTTCCAGGAAAGGCGCTTGACCTGCCAAGTGCCGAGCGCGAGCAGCAGACCCGTCAGAACAACGGTCAGGAACAGGACGACGATGGCCGCAGGGCGGATGCGCCGGTTATGGGGTGTGGTTTCGCTCATGTCACGGTCCTTGCGAAGCGCGCCCGGCAGAGACCAGTCTGCTTTGGCGGGTTTCCTGGAGCATTTCCAGGAAAAGTGGAACCCGGTTTTCCGTCCGGAAATGCGCTAAAACAAAGAGTTAGAGTGTTTTTGCGATTCGAGGAAAAGCAAAAAAACTCTAGCGCCCGCCATGCGCTTCTTCCAGCAAATAACCCCATAAATCGCACCAGGATTCATGGGGTTATGTGTTGGCGCGAAGGCGGCCCGCCGGAAACCCGGCAGGCCGTAGGTCTCTGCTGCTCAGGGCAGGTTTTTCACATCCTCGATGTGCAGCGGCATCATGTTCTTGTTCATGTTGTACATGACCCAGAGCGAGCCGGAGAGCGTGATCAGGAGCACCACGACGGTGAAGATCAGCGCCATGAAGGTCCAGCCGCCTTCGGACTTGGTGTCCATGTGCAGGAAGTAGATCATGTGCACAAAAATCTGGATGACGCCGAGACCCATGATGGCGATGACCAGCAGGGTCTTGTTTTCAAGAACGTCGCCCATGACCAGCCAGAAGGGGATCGCCGTCAGGATAACCGACAGGACGAAGCCGATCATGTAGCTCTTGAAGGTGCCATGGCTCGCGCCATCATGGTGATGATGGTCGTCGCCATGCGCGTCGTGATGTGCGTGTGCTTCGGAACTCATCAAAGAACTCCCATGAGGTAAACGAAGGAGAAGACGCCGATCCAGATGACGTCAAGGAAGTGCCAGAACATCGACAGGCACATCAGGCGACGCTTGTTTGCCGCGATCAGGCCGTGCTTGGCGACCTGGAACATGAGCGTGACGAGCCAGATGATGCCGAAGGTGACGTGCAGACCGTGCGTGCCGACCAGCGCGAAGAAGGCCGACAGGAACGCCGAACGCTGCGGACCGGCACCTTCCGCGATCAGGTGATGGAACTCGTAGAGTTCGACCGCGAGGAAGGCGAGGCCGAAGAGGCCGGTCACACCCAGCCAGAGCAGCGTGGCCTTTACCTTCTGCTTTTCCATTTCCAGCATGGCGAAGCCATAGGTGATGGAGGAGAAAAGCAGGAAGCCGGTATTGATCGCCACCAGCTTCAGGTCGAACAGGTCGGCGCCGGAAGGGCCGGCCGCGTAGTTGCGGCCGACAACGGCATAGGTGGCAAACAGCGTCGCGAAGATGAGGCAGTCGCTCATCAGGTAGAGCCAGAAGCCCAGCGAGGTGCCGTTCTCCGGGTGATGGTCTTCCTTCAGGTAGAAGACCGGTGGTTCAGCGCCGTCGACGCTTTGTGCAGGTGTATGAGACATGTTCCGTTACGCCTGTTCCGCGAGCAGCTTGGTACGTTCCGCTTCGACCGTCGAAACGTCGGAAGCTGGAATGTAATAATCGCGATTGTAGTTGAAGGTATGGGCGATGGAGACCGCGATGATGGCGAGCATCGACAGAGCCGCAAGCCACCAGATGTGCCATACCAGGGCGAAGCCGAGAACCACGCTGATGGCGCTGATGATCACGCCGGCGCCGGTGTTCTTCGGCATATGGATCGGGATGAAGCCTTCCTTGGGACGGCTGTAACCGCGCTTCTTCATATCCGCCCAAGCGTCGACATCATGGATGACGGGCGTGAAGGCGAAGTTGTAGGCGGGCGGCGGCGAAGACGTCGACCATTCCAGCGTACGGCCGTTATAGGGGTCGCCGGTCACGTCACGCAGCTGGTCGCGCTTCAGGAAACTGACAATGAGCTGGATGACGAAGGAGGCGATGCCGAGCGCGATCAGGAAGGCGCCGAAGGCGGCGATCACGAACCAGATCTGGAGGGAATTATCCTCGAACTGGCTGATACGGCGGGTAATCCCCATCAGGCCGAGAATATAGAGCGGCATGAAGGCGAAATAGAAACCGATGAACCAGAACCAGAAGGACAGCTTGCCCCAGAAGGGATCGAGACGGTAACCGAAGGCCTTCGGGAACCAGTAGACGATACCCGCGAGCACACCGAACACAACGCCACCGATGATGGTGTTGTGGAAGTGGGCGATCAGGAACAGCGAGTTGTGCAGCACGAAGTCCGCCGGCGGAACGGCGAGGAGAACGCCGGTCATGCCGCCGATGACGAAGGTGATCATGAAGCCGATCGTCCACAGCATCGGGACATCGAACTTGATGCGGCCCTTATACATGGTGAAGAGCCAGTTGAAGATCTTGGCACCCGTCGGGATCGAGATGATCATCGTGGTGATGCCGAAGAAAGCATTCACGCTTGCACCGGAACCCATGGTGAAGAAGTGGTGCAGCCACACGATATAGGCGAGGATGGTGATGACGCCCGTGGCGTAAACCATCGAGGCATAACCGAAGAGACGCTTGCGGGAGAACGTCGCAACGATTTCCGAGAAGACGCCGAATGCCGGCAGAACCAGGATGTAGACTTCGGGGTGGCCCCAGATCCAGATGAGGTTGACATACATCATCGGGTTGCCGCCGAGATCGTTGGTGAAGAAGTTGGTGCCAACGTAGCGGTCGAGGGTGAGAAGTGCCAGCGTGCCGGTCAGGATCGGGAAGGAGGCCACGATGAGGATGTTCGAACACAGCGATGTCCAGACGAAGATCGGCAGGCGCATCATGGTCATGCCAGGCGCGCGCATCTTGATGATCGTCACGATCAGGTTGATGCCCGATAGCGTCGTTCCCACACCGGCGATCTGCAGACCCCAGATGTAATAATCCACCCCGACTCCCGGGCTTCCATCGATGCCGGAAAGCGGCGGATAGGCCAGCCAGCCGGTCTGCGCATATTCACCGATGAACAGCGAGATCATGGTGATGACGGCGCCGGCCGTGGTCATCCAGAAGGAGAAGTTGTTGAGGAAGGGGAACGAAACGTCGCGGGCGCCGATCTGCAGCGGCACGACGAAGTTCATCAGACCCGTGATCATCGGCATGGCCATGAAGAAGATCATGATGACGCCGTGGGCCGTGAAGATCTGGTCGTAATGGTGCGGCGGAAGGTAACCTTCCGATCCGCCCGACGCGATCGCCTGCTGGACGCGCATCATGATGGCATCGGCGAAACCGCGCAGCAGCATGACGAGCGCCAGAATGATGTACATGATACCGATCTTCTTGTGATCGATGCTCGTGAACCATTCATTCCAGAGGTAGCCCCAGAGGCGGAAATAGGTGAGGGCGCCGACGACGGCGATACCGCCCAGAGCCACCGCCGCGAAGGTTGCGACAAGAATGGGCTCGTGAAGCGGGATGGACTCCCATGTCAGCTTCCCGAACAGGAACGACGTTTGATCGGAATTGACGATCATTTTTAGCCTCTTGCGATTCTAAGACATAAGATCGGCGCAGCCATTGGCCGCGCCGCATAATGCCGGGACGTATCCGTCAGCCAGCGACTTGTTTCGTTTCCGGCAGCGCCGCAGGCTCGAAAGTCTGTCCTTCGAGCGCAGCCGGAGTGGATTGGGGACCGCTGGCGACGCCAAAGGGCGCAAGCGGCGTGCAGACGACGGAATTCAGCGCCTTGGCGATGTCGATGCCTTCCTTGCCGCCGCCGCCATTGGCGTCGATATGCATCATGTCACGCATGCAGAGCTTGTTGGGCTCGACGCAGCGGTTGAGGATGGCGCTGTAGAGTTCGGGATCGACCGAAGCGAAATATTGTACCGGCTCGCGCTCCGAAGGCTTGGCAAATTCCAGATATTCCTGGCGGCCGAAGCCCTTGCCGCCCTCTTTCGCCTTGGCAACCCACTGGTCGAAGCCCTGCTGGCTGAGGCCATGGAACTTGAAGCGCATGTGGGAGAAGCCGGGGCCGGAGAAGTTGGCCGAGAAGCCGTCATAAACGCCTTCCTTGTTGATGACCGCGTGCAGCTTGGTCTGCATGCCGCCCATGGCGTAGATCTGGCCGGCGAGCGCGGGCACGAAGAAGGAGTTCATTGCCGTCGTGCCGGTGATCTTGAAATTGATCGGAACATCGACCGGAGCGGCGAATTCATTGACGCTGCCAATGCCGAGTTCGGGATAGAAGAACAGCCACTTCCAGTCCATGGCCACCACTTCCACCGTGATCGGTTTGACATCGGCGGTCACCTGACGGTTCTCGTCGATACGCTCCAGCGGACGATAGGGGTCGAGACGGTGAGTGGAAATCCAGGTCACCGTGCCGAGCATCAGGATGATGGCGACCGGAGCCGACCAGATCACCATTTCAAGGCGCGTGGAGTGGTGCCATTCGGGATCGTAATCCTCGGCCTTTGCCGATTCCCGATATTTCCATGCGAAGAAAATCGTCAGGACGATGACGGGGACGATGATCAGCAGCATCAAGACCGTGGACGTGATGATAAGATCGCGCTGCTGGATGGCGACGTCGCCCGAAGGGTTCATCACCACGAGGTTACAGCCGCTGAGCAGCAGCAGAGCCGGGATTGCCAGAAGGGCGGATAGGATTTTTTTGATCGTGCGCACGTTCTTTGAACTCGTACAGTTTGGATTATGCCGCGAATAATTGCCGAACATCATTTTTCAAATGAGGTATATTGTCGCGGTGCAGCGAAACCTTCGCGATGCACCATGTCTCGGGCAGAGCTGCGTTTAAGGACGGAGCGCGTGCATTATCGCATGGTCAGCTGAGTGGGCAACCCTTTATTGCCAAACTTCAATTGACGTTACGTAGGGTGCGTGTGACAATCCGCCGCATCGTAACGCAACGGAAGAGGAGCCGGCGCGTTACAGGAAATGGTTCGTCCATGACGCAGGAGGGATATTATGAGTTATACGAATGCTGCTCCATCCTTTGGGCAGGCGCCGGAGGCGAACGGAAATGGGGTCGGTCCCGTCAAGGTCGATCCGGATCGCATCACGATTGCGGTCATTCTCGCGAGAATGACGGAATTCTTTGACTTTTTCATCTATGCCATCGCCTCCGCGCTCGTTTTCCCCCACGTCTTCTTTTCTTTCGTCGACCCGCTGACGGCGACGCTCTATTCCTTCGCGGTTTTCTCACTGGCCTTTATCGCAAGGCCTATCGGCTCGCTGATCTTCCTCCAGATCGACCGCAAATTCGGGCGCGCCGTGAAGCTGATGGCCGCTCTCTTCACGCTCTGTGGTTCCACCATGGCGATCAGCTTTCTTCCGTCCTATGCGGAAGCGGGCATGCTTGCCCCCTGTCTTCTGGCGGTATTCCGCATCGGCCAGGGCCTTGGGCTCGGCGGAGCATGGGACGGTCTGGTTTCGCTGCTCGCCATGAATGCGCCGCAGAAACAGCGCGGCTGGTACGCCATGATGCCGCAGATCGGTGCGGCCATGGGCTTCGGTCTCGCCAGCGCCTTTTTCATCGTCTTCGTCACACAGCTTTCCAATGCGGAATTCCTCGCCTGGGGCTGGCGTTTCCCCTTCTTCGTGGCGCTGGCACTGAATGTTCTCGCGCTCTTCGCCCGCCTGCGCATGATCGTGACGCCGGAATTCCAGGCCATGCTGGAACAGCACGAGCTGGAACCGCGCCCCATGTTCAAGATGCTGCGCTCGCAGTTTCCGGTGGTCCTCACGGGAGCGTTCGTGCCGCTGGCAAGCTTCGCGCTCTTCCATCTGGTCACCGTCTTCCCGCTGAGTTGGGTTTCGCTCAACACCAGCCAGCGTGTCTCGGACTTCCTGTTCGTGCAATTCGTCAGCGCCATCATCGCCGGCGGGATGATCGTGGTCTCCGGTATTCTGGCCGACAGGATCGGCCGGCGGAAGCTTCTGGCCATCGCGGCGGTGCTGATCGGCCTTTTCAGTCTGGTTGCACCGGTTCTTCTTGGTTCCGGCGATATTGGCCGTTATCTCTTTGTGCTGATCGGCTTTTCGCTGCTTGGCCTTTCCTTCGGTCAGGCGGGTGGCGCGCTTGCTTCCCGCTTCAGCCGTGAGTACCGCTATACCGGTGCGTCGCTCACGTCGGATATTTCCTGGCTGATCGGCGCCGGTTTCGCACCGCTCGTCGCGCTCGGATTTTCGTCCAAATTCGGCCTTTTCGCGGTCGGCATTTACCTGATGTCGGGTGCGCTCTGCACGCTGATTGCCCTGTGGTTCAGCCGCACGCTGGACATGCCTTCGGAGTGATCCGGGCAATTTAAAAATCCCTGCAGCCATCGCGCCGCGGAATCCTGTCGGATTTCGCGGCGTTTTTGTTTTTTTATTGCGTCGGGTCGATTTTAATCTTGACTTGGTCGATCATGAAATATTATGTAAGCAATACTGACGTAATTCAGTGTATCTCACTGCCGGAAAGCCGGCCTTCAGGGAACGCGATGCGAACGACGACGATCATTATTTGCGAAAAAGCGGCCATCGCCGCCAAGCCGTTTGACGGCCGCAAAGCGACCGTTCGCGCCATTAAACGCCGATAAGCAAAAGAATGAGGAGCAGCCAGGTCGCCTGCGGCTCCGCCCGCAGAGTGCCGGCTGACGCGCCGGGTTTCGGGAAAGAGGGCGATGCCGCGCGAAATGCGCAACGAGAGGAGAGTGCCTTGAGTGTGACGGAGCAAAAATTCGGCCTTTACGATGCGGCTTTTGAAAAAAGCAGCTGTGGTGTCGGTTTCATCACCCGCAAGGACGGCGTGCAGACGCATGATGTGTTGAAGCGCGGCCACGAGGCTCTCTGTGCCGTGCCGCATCGCGGCGGCATGTCGGCGGAAGGTGTCGGGGATGGCGCGGGCGTATCGCTGGATTTGTCGCTTTCCTTCTTTCGGGAATTGACGGGTGAGGACGGGTTGCAGGCCGGCCGTTTCGGCGTCGGCAATTTTTTCCTGCCGCAAAATCCGGCTTTCCACGGCGAGGCTGTCGGTATCATCGCAAACGCCCTTAAAGAGCGGGGCTTTTCAATCCTGCTCGTTCGCGATGTGCCGGTGAATGATGCGGCCATCCGTCCCGCAGCTATCCCCTACCAGTTGCCGATCCGCCAATGGGTCTTTTCGGCTCCGGCCGAATGCGCAACCCTTACCGAATTTGACTGGCGCATCCACAAGGCGTTGCTGGCCATCGAGGCGCTTGCCTATACGGTGCCGGAACTCGCTGGCTTTTATCCGCTGTCGCTCAGCGCCCGCACGCAGGTTCTGAAAGGCCGCCTGAACTCCCATGAGGTCATGCCCTATTTCTGCGACCTCACAGATCCGCGCCATGAAGTGCATACGATGTATTTCCACACGCGGTTCTCCACCAATACCGATCCGCATCCTTCCATGGCGCAGCCCTTCCGTCTGATGGCGCATAATGGCGAGCTCAACACCGACAAGAAGAACCGGCTGTCGGAAGCGGCCGTGGCGCTGGCAAAGAATGCCAGCATCATCCGGCCGAAAGGCCAGTCGGACAGCTGCCGTCTGGATCAGACCCTGCAGGCACGGGTGATGGAAGACGGTCTCGACCTCGTCACCGCCGTGGTCTCGATGATGCCGCCAGCCTGGGAAAATGACGATACCCTGTCACCGGGTGTGAAGGCGATGCTGGAATATTTCTCGCTCTATGAGGAGAAGAATGACGGCCCGGCCGCGCTGATCTTCGGCGACGGCACCATAATCGGCGCGCGGCTCGATCGCCTCGGCCTGCGCCCGCTGCGCACCGTCGAGACGGAAGATTATCTCTGCGTCATGTCGGAGGCCGGGCAGATCGCCTTTCCGGCGGAAAGCGTCATCCGCCGCGGCCGCATCGAGGCGGGCGGCATGCTTTATTACGACCATGCAGAACGCCGCGCCTTTTCCACCGTCGAGGCGCTGGAGCTTCTCGCCTCACGCCGCGAATATTCATCCCTGTTGCGCGAAGCCCGTGTCATGCTGGAAGATCTGCCGGAAGTGCCGGCGGAAAAGCAGGGCTCGCCGCTGCGTTACAATGGCGATCTGGAGCGCCACCAGCGTTATGTCGCCTATTCGCACAATCAGGAAAGCTTCAAATTCCTGATGGACCCGATGCTGGCCTCAGGCGCGGAAAAGATTTCGGCGATGGGTTACGGCAATGCCATCAACGCACTGTCCGATCAGGAAGGCGGCGTCGCAAAGTATTTCTCACAACGTTTCGCGCAGGTCACCAATCCTCCGCTCGACAGTATTCGTGAGGCCGACGGCATGACGTTGCGTGTGGCCCTCGGTGCGAAGCCGAACAGCGGGGCGAAGAAGGCCCGCCAGATCGTCGTGCGTTCCCCGATCTTGACCCATCTCGATATGCTGCGCATTCGCGAGCAGTCGGAGACGCCCCTTCGCCGTTTCGAAATGCTCTATTCGCCGGTCTTCGATGTTGCGGAGGCCAATGAAACGGCCCTGCGGCAGGCAATCGATGGTCTCTGCGATGAGGTTGTGGCTTTTGCGGCCAAGGAAGGCGGCATCGCCGTCATCACTGACCGGCATGTCTCGGCAGGCCGCGCGGCTCTGCCGATGATCATGGTCGTTTCCGCCATCAATCAGCGGCTGATCGAGGAGGGTCTGCGGCTGCGCATTTCCCTGATCGTCGAAAGCGGTCAGTTTTCGTCCTCCCATCATATCGCAGCCGGCCTCGGCTTCGGCGCCTCTGCCGTCTATCCGCTTGGCGTGCAGTTCCGCGCCGAGGAGAAATTCGGTGCCGATGCCGACAAGGCCTTCAAGCGTTTTGCCAAGGCGGCGGAAAAGTCGCTGATGAAGACCATGGGCAAGGTCGGCCTGTGCACGGCGGAAAGCTATATCGGCGGCGAGTTCTTCGAACCGAACTTCCTCGATACCGACGATGCGGTACTGAAGCGCTATTTCCCCAATGTGAAGACCCCGGTGGGCGGCGTCAACTTCGCCGTCATCGCGCAGGCCGTGGCGGACTGGCACCGCAAGGCGCTGTCCGTGAAGGGCGAAAACGACATTCCGCTGCTCGGTCTCTTCAAGGAGCGTGCGGAAGGCGCCGGCCATTCCTATGGCACGACGGCGGTACGCGGTTTCGTGGACATGACGGAGGAGAAGATCGGTTTCGACAAGGGAACCGAAAACGAGGAGGCTTTGCGCCTGCTGCCGCTCAACCGGTTGGAAGATGCCTTCGGTCTCAACGATGCGGCCTATTATCACAACAGCTTCGACCGGCTGACCCCGGAGGCCATCGACAAATTCGAGGTGACGCCCGGTTACCGCGCCTTCGCCCGCATGATGGCCGAGGAAAGGGCGCGCCGCCCGGCCGCCCTGCGCGATGTTCTGGAATTGCCGGCCGACGTCACATTCGCCGGTTCCGCAGAAGAATTCCGCCGGGAAATGGGCCGTTTTTCCCGGCAGGGCAATAACAGCTTCATGGTGCGCGGATTGCGTTGCGAAGAGGCGGGAGACGGCGCTTTCCGGCTGCACTTGACCGGCCCGCACGGTCATGAGCTTGCCCGGCTTGCCGCACTCGGCCAGTCGTTGCTCGACCGTTTCGGTGCGGATATTCCCGGCCACTGGCTGGAAGGTGGCGCGCTCATGGTTCAGGCGCAGGGTGAAGCATCCGCCTATCTCTCGCTTATCCGCACTGCACCGGAAAGCATTCCGCTCGATGCCGTACAGAAGGCGAGCGAGATCACCAAGACCCTGGCATCGGGCGCCATGAGCCACGGCGCGCTGGTTGCCGCCGCCCATGAGGCGGTTGCCCATGGCACCAACATGGTCGGCGGCATGTCGAATTCGGGCGAGGGCGGCGAGCATATTTCCCGTTACGGCACCATCCGTGCCTCGCGCATCAAGCAGTTCGCTTCCGGCCGTTTTGGCGTCTGGGCTGGTTATCTTGCCGATCCGATGCTGGAAGAGATCGAGATCAAGATCGGTCAGGGCGCAAAGCCGGGCGAGGGCGGGCAGTTGCCGTCTCCCAAGGTGACGGTGGAAATCGCCGCCGCACGCGGTGGCACGCCGGGCGTCGAGCTTGTCTCGCCGCCGCCGCATCACGACACCTATTCGATCGAGGATCTGGCCCAGCTCATCCATGACGCCAAGGCGGCGCGCGTGCGCGTCATCGTCAAGCTGGTCTCGTCGGAAGGCATCGGCACGATTGCGGTCGGTGTCGCCAAGGCGGGTGCGGATGTGATCAATGTCGCCGGCAATACCGGCGGCACGGGTGCGGCGGCTGTCACCAGCCTCAAATATACCGGCCGCGCGGCGGAAATCGGTATCGCAGAAGTGCATCAGGCGCTTTGCGCCACCGGCCTGCGCGCCAAGGTGCTGCTGCGCTGCTCCGGCGCGCACCAGACGGCGAGCGATGTGGTGAAATCCGCACTTCTCGGTGGCGACAGCTTCGAATTCGGCACGACGGCGCTGATGATGCTGAAATGCGTCATGGCGAAGAACTGCAACATCAAGTGCCCGGCCGGTCTCACCACCAATCAGGAGGCCTTCAACGGCGATCCGCGCGCGCTGGCGCAATATCTCATGAACATCGCCCATGAAACGCGCGAGATTTTGGCCGGGCTTGGGGTTGCCTCGTTGCGGGAGGCACGCGGCCGTTCCGATCTTCTTCATCTCCTCGATCATCCGGCAAGCGTCGGCCAGCTTGACCTCAGGGCAATGCTCGCCGTGGTCGAAGAGGTGAAGATCGACAGCCCGGTCTATATGGAAAAGGACTTTGCACTGGACGATGCCTTCATCGAACTCGTGCGCTCGGCCCTGGTCGACAGCCGGCGCGAGAACATCGAACTTGGCGGCAATCGTTTCCTCAACAATTGCAACAAGAGCGTCGGGGGGCAGCTTGCCGTCGATATCGAACGCATGCTGAACCATGAACTTTCCGACGAAGAGGCGGATGCTCTGCCGGCCGTGAAGCGGGACAGCCGTGGCCGCCGGTTCCTGGAGGCGGGTTCGGTGCGCATCGATACCTCCGGTTCCGCCGGGCAGTCCTTCGGCGCCACCGGCGGCCGCACCTTCGTGGAGGGGCAGGCGGGCGACCGTTTCGCGGTGCGTAACTCCGGCGCCACCGCCGTCGTCGAAGGCGTGGGTGATTTCGCCTGCGAATATATGACCAACGGCGCGGTCCTGAACCTCGGCAGCTTCGGCAAGGGTTTCGGCAACGGCATGAGCGGCGGCTTCGTCTACCAGTATGATCCATACGGCGATCTGCCGAAGAAAGTCAGCCACGATTCCATCCTGCTCGGTTCAGTCACCGGTGAGGATGAACAGGCCGCCATTCATAATCAGGCAATCCACCAGCTTCTGACCTGGCATGTCGCAGAAACCGGCTCGGCCAAGGCGGCATGGCTTCTGGAAAACTGGGAAAGTGAACAGCATAATTTCGTCTATGGCATGCCACGCGCCCTGCTGCTTTATCAGGATAGCGATGAAATTCTGAAGGCGAAGCCCCGCAAGGAACTGCTGGAGGAACTGGCATCCGCGCTTGCCGCTCATCAACTGCGAAAGTTCAAGCTCGCCTATCGCGACCGCAAGGCCGTCCTGAACGGAACGGTGCCGGGTTATGGCGAGACGGATACCGAAGAAATGTACGCGCTGCTCAACAATTATACCGTGTTGAGCATGGCGCAGGCCATCGCCCTGCAGCGGCTGCCGATGGCGTCGGGTCCTTCCGACCCGGCAATTGAAAAAGCCGTGCGCAATCTCATCCTCACGGAAGACTATGCGCTGATGCAGCGGTTACTGAAATATGCCCGCGAGGCGCTTTCGGACCATGGCGATGAACAGCTTGCGGTGATGATCGCCGCCAAGCGCCTCGACGATTACAAGCAGGCGCTGGCGCGCAGGAACATCTGGTCGGTGGACAGCCCCGGCACCTATGGCTGGATCATTCAGCAGAACCGGAAAAACGTCGAGAAGATCGGCCGTCTGCCGGGCTTCGAGGAGCTTTTCGCAGCCCGTGCCATTCCCGACCTCGCCACCGCATCCAGCCACAGGGCAGCATGATGAAGATACCTTATATTCCCGAAGACGCGCCCTTCAACGGTGATCAGCGCGCATGGCTTTCCGGTTTTCTGGCGGGGCTCCATTCCCGCGCCGCCATCGGCCTGGAGACATCGGTTGCCGCCGCTGCTCCCCGGTCGGCGGCCAGCGTGCTGAATATTCTCTTCGGCACCCAGACCGGCAATGCGGAGGCGCTGGCGATGGATATTGCCGCCGCCGCCCGCGCGCAGGGCATGCAGCCGGTGGTGACGGCACTCGATGATGTCTCGATGGACAGTCTCGGCGCCATGAAGCGGGTCATCGTCGTCACCTCGACCTATGGCGAAGGTGAAATGCCTGATAATGCCCAGCTTTTCTGGGAAGCGCTCGCCGCGGACAGCGCGCCGCGTCTGGACGAGATGAATTTTGCCGTGCTCGCGCTCGGCGATACCGGCTATGACGGCTTCTGCCAGGCGGGCAAGCTTATCGATACGCGGTTCGAACAACTCGGCGGCAAGCGTATGAAGACGCGTATCGATTGCGATATCGACTTCGAAGATGCCGCCGCCGCATGGATCGGCGAGACCCTGCCGCTCGCGCTTGCTGTCGATGGCGGCAATGCGGCATCTGTCACCGTGCCCGACATCGCCGAGCCGCCCGTGCGGGCAAAACAGGGCTGGGGCCGCAAAAATCCCTATTCGGCTGAGGTAAGCGTCAATCGCCGCCTGTCCGGTCCCGGCTCATCCAAGGAAATTCGCCACTATGAATTCGATCTCGGCGAAAGCGGCCTGGACTATGAGGCGGGTGACGCTCTTGGTGTCGTGCCCCTGAACGATCCGAAACTGGTCGGCGCGCTGCTGGAACACTTCGGGGCGGCTGCGGAAAGCCAAATCGCCGGGCTGGACCGGCCGGTCGGCGATGCGCTTCTCAACATGTTCGAGATATCGACGCCTTCGCGCGAACTCGTCGCCGAAATCGGCAAGCGGGCGGGGCATGACGAACTCAGCCACATTCTCGCAAACGGAGACAGGGAGCAACTGGCCGCCTTTCTCTGGAGCAAGGATATTCTCGACCTCATCAATCTCGGCGGAAAGCCGCTATTCGATGTTGCTGAATTTGTAACATTCCTGAAACCCCTGCAACATCGCGCCTATTCCATTTCTTCCAGCCCGCTCGTCGCAAAAAACAGCGTGCATCTGACCATAGCCAGCGTGCGTTATCGCGCCGAGGGCCGTGAGCGTGGGGGCGTGTGCTCCACCTATCTCGCCGACCGCGTGGAGGCCGGGCAGAGTGCCGGGATTTTCGTCTCGCCGAATAAGGCGTTTCGTGTGCCGCAGGACAATGACGCGCCTATGATCATGGTGGGACCGGGTACGGGCATCGCGCCCTTCCGGGCTTTTTTGCAGGAACGGCAAGCCCGAGGCGCAAACGGCAAAAACTGGCTGTTTTTCGGCGACCAGCACCGGCAGTCGGATTTCATCTATGAAAACGAGCTTGGCGACATGAGCCGCGATGGTGTGCTCACCCGCCTCGACCTTGCTTTCTCGCGGGATCAGGCGGAGAAGATCTATGTCCAGACCCGCATGCGGCAGAACGGCAAGGCGCTCTATCAATGGCTTGAAGAGGGCGGTTATTTCTACGTCTGCGGCGACGCGACCCGCATGGCGAAGGACGTCGATGATGCCCTGCACGGCATCGTCAGCGAGGAGGCCGGCATCTCCGCTGAGGCGGCGAGCGAGTATGTGAACCGGCTGAAACGCGAAAAACGTTATCTGCGCGACGTCTACTAACTATTGCCATGACGAGACCGTTCTGGCGCACCGATTGCTCAGCAATTGGTGCAGACGGTCTCGGCGTCGCGTTGCTTAAAGAAATACTCCCGGCCGATGGTGATCGACTTCACCCCGGACGAGGCAAGATCGGGCATGAACATCAGCAATTCATGCGGGATGGAAAGTTCGACGTGGATGAGAAAGCTGTTTTCCACGAGCAGGCGCGTCGGAACGGCGACCGGTGACCCCACCGCATAGGGTCTCAGATTTTTCTCATCCCAGGACCAGGTGATTTTCGCCTGTTTTTGCGCGTCGATCTTGATGCCGCTGATCTTCAGCTGCAGACCCTTGGTGCTGTAGGGCGCAAACACGGCGGCTGCGACGTCCTGCATGCCCGCGAGATAGGTTTTATCGACGGAACCTGTTTTCGATATCAGATCGTTGATGGAGGCTGCAGCGGTGCTTGCCCGCTTGTAGGTGTTGTATCCGATCGTCAATTCGAACGAGGTCAGATAAAGCGCAAGCAATATCGGAAAGAGGATCGCGAACTCCACCGCACCCACGCCACGGCGATCTTTGGCAAAGCGTGAAACGAGCGCCATCAGGCGTCGTTTGCCGTTTGCCGCAACGGACACCAGCCCTGCCATCATGAGCCCCCGCCTGTGATGTATTTCTCGTTCATGAACGCATTTGTCGCGACGATGAGGAAATGTGAGGGCATCGATCCGTCGGCCGGACGTATTTTCGTCAGGTATGGTCGGATGATATCGGCAACCACACGCCAGCGATAATAGACACGCAACATGTTGATGGTTTCCGGCCCGCCCGGCTTGAAGCCGAATTGGGCGGTGTCGAGATCGTAATATTCGCCATAGGCCTTCAGCGGTATCGTGGTCGGAATATCCTTGAAGGCGGTAAAGGAGCGAAGATCGATATAGAGCTTCTGTTCTTTTTGGATTTCATCCGCTGAGCAGGTGATCATCACCGAGACTTCATTGCAGAAGCTCTTGCGGAAATCCTCTTTCGAAATCGAGCTGCTGATCTGCCCGGTGCGCAGACGCCGCGCCATGTTTTCGGTGGCATTGGCGACGACCTGTTCCGCCATCAGGGCGATGAAGGTCTCGATGATCGCAAAGACGACGAGGAAATACGGGATCGCGAGTATCGCGAATTCTATAGCCGCTGTCCCGTCGCGCGAGACTCCGAATTTTTCCAGCAATGGCTTCAGTCTGGCCAGTCGCATGAGGCGATATCGATCTCTAAGAATATGCGGCAAGCGCAACCGTTGAATTTGTTGCGGACCATAACCACCCGATGTTTAAATTCAGTTACTCCAATGAATTATACTTTAGTGATTTCCGAAATTGATACGGCCCAAAATATAAAAGCCCGGCACATGGCCGGGCTTTTGTTGACGCTGAAACGGGCGCTTATTCCGCATCCGCTTTGGAGAGAACCTCCAGCGTGGGTGTGGAAGTGATGTTATAACCACAGTCCACATAATGGCATTCGCCGGTTACGCCGCGCGACAGATTGGACAGCAGGTAAAGCGCCGATCCGCCGATATCGTCGATATCCGCGGTCCGCCGAAGCGGTGCGTTTTTCTGGTTCCATGCGTAGATCGCCCGCGCATCCGAGATGCCGGCGCCCGCCAGCGTGCGGACCGGACCGGCCGAGATGGCGTTGACGCGAATATCGCGCGGGCCGTAATCGGCGGCGAGATAACGCACGGACGCCTCGAGAGCCGCCTTGGCGACGCCCATGACGTTGTAGTTCGGGATGACGCGCTGCGATCCATTGTAGGTCAGCGTCAGCATGGAGCCGCCATTTGTCATCAACTCGGCGGCGCGCTTGGCGATTTCCGTGAAGGAGAAACAGGAAATGACCATGGTGCGGCTGAAATTCTCGCGTGTCGTGTCGGCGTAGAGACCTTTCAGCTCGTTCTTGTCGGAAAAGCCGATGGCGTGCACGACGAAATCCAGAGAGCCCCATTTTTCGCGGATCGTCGCGAACAGGGCGTCGACCGAGGCGATATCCTCGACATCGCACGGTACGATGAAATCGGATCCGAGCTCGGCGGCGAGCGGTTTCACACGCTTGCCGAGCGCTTCACCCTGATAGGTGAAGGCCAGTTCCGCGCCCTGTGCCGCAAGCGCCTTGGAGATACCCCAGGCGATGGAATGATTGTTTGCGACGCCCATGATGAGGCCGCGTTTACCCTGCATGATGCCGTTCATGGGCAATTATCCGTTATGACGCTGGAAGACGAGCGTGGCGTTGGTGCCGCCGAAGCCGAAGGAGTTGGAAAGGATGGTGTCGATCTTGGCGTTGTCGATGCGGCTGCGAACGATCGGAACGCCCGCAAATTCGGGATCGAGCTCGGAAATATGCGCGCTTTCGCCGATGAAGCGTTCCTGCATCATCAACAGGCCGTAGATCGATTCCTGCACGCCGGCCGCACCCAGCGAATGGCCGGTGAGCGACTTGGTCGACTGGATATGCGGAATCTTGTCGCCGAAGACTTCCCGGATCGCGCCGATTTCCTTGCTGTCGCCAACCGGCGTCGATGTGCCGTGGGTATTGATGTAGTCAATGTCACCCTTCACGGTGGAAAGCGCCTGCCGCATGCAGCGGATCGCGCCTTCGCCTGAAGGCGCCACCATGTCGTAACCATCCGAGGTCGCGCCGTAACCGACGATTTCGGCGTAAATCTTCGCGCCGCGCGCCTTGGCATGTTCCAGCTCTTCGAGAACCAGCACGCCCGCACCGCCGGCAATCACGAAACCGTCGCGGTTGACGTCATAGGCGCGCGAGGCGGCGCTCGGTGTCTCGTTATATTTGGACGACATGGCGCCCATGGCGTCGAAGAGGTTGGACATGGACCAGTCGAGATCCTCATGGCCGCCCGCAAACATCACGTCCTGCTTGCCCCACTGGATCATTTCGGCAGCGTTGCCGATGCAATGCGCCGAGGTGGAGCAGGCCGACGAGATGGAGTAGTTGACGCCATGAATCTTGAACCAGGTGGCAAGCGTGGCCGATGCGGTGGAGGACATCGCCTTCGGCACGGCAAAGGGACCGATGCGCTTCGGGCTGTTGTTCTTCAGCGTAATATCGGCCGCCTCGACGATGGTGCGGGTGGAAGGACCGCCCGAACCCATGATGATGCCGGTGCGCTCATTGCCGCTGATGTCGCTCTCTTCGAGACCGGAATCGGCGATGGCCTGCTTCATGGCGACATGGTTCCACGCACCGCCCTGCGACAGGAAGCGCATGGCGCGGCGGTCGACCAGATCGGTCGGGTCGAGAGACGGCTTGCCCCAGACCTGGCATTTGAAACCGTGTTCGGCAAAATCCGGCGAAAATGAAATGCCGGATTTGGCATTGCGCAGCGATGCGGTGACTTCAGCGGCATCACCGCCGATGGAAGAAACAATACCGAGGCCGGTGACAACAACTCGTCTCATGAAAGGGACCTTTTCTTAAGATTTCGGCTGGACGACCGAAGCCGCCCGGCGTTTGTCAGGACTATTCCGTCTGCCTCAGGCAGCCTTTTCCTTCGACAGGCCTACGCGCAGGTCCGTCGCCTGATAAATGGTTTCGCCGTCCGCCTTGAGCCAGCCGTCGGCGGTTCCGAGCACCAGACGGCCGCGCATCACGCGCTTGAAATCAATACCATATTGAAGGAGCTTCGTGTGAGGGCGAACCATGCCCTTGAACTTCACTTCGCCGGTGGAAAGCGCCATGCCGCGACCTTCTTCGCCCAGCCAGCCGAGGAAGAAACCGGTCAGCTGCCACATGCCGTCAAGGCCCAGGCACCCCGGCATGATCGGGTTGCCCTGGAAGTGGCAGGGGAAATACCAGTCGTCCGGGCTGACATCGTATTCGGCGCGGATGAAACCCTTGTCGAAGGCGCCGCCGGTTTCGGAAATTTCGGTAATGCGATGGACCATGAGCATGGGGGGCAATGGGAGCTGTGCATTTCCCGGGCCGAACAATTCGCCGCGACCGCAGGACAGGATCTCCTCGTAATTGTAACTTGATTGCCTCGTTGCCATACCGCTTTCACTTCCCCAGTTACTGGTGTTGATCGACTTCACTAGAGCAAGTTAGGTTCAAAATGAAGCGCTGCAAGGGCAGAGGCCGCTCTGCCCCCATTCTTTGTCTTCGAACCTTCTTCGCAGAAGTCATTACCTCAATATGCCGTCCGCATACAGGAACCGTACGGCTGGAACCAGAGGAAATTTGCAGGAATGGCCGGTTTGCCGCCATTTGCCACGCCTAAGCCACGCTGAAACTATTGAAAGCACCCGCCGCAAAAGATATATGCTAATGCAATTGGTAAGTTTCATACCTCTGTTTGGAATGGGATTGCATGGCATTTGACGCCACATTGGATATCGGAACGAGGTTGCGGCGCTCGGGGCTGCGGCCCACGCGCCAGCGCGTTGCTTTGGGCGATCTTCTTTTCGCAAAGGGCGATCGCCATCTGACGGTCGAGGAACTGCACGATGAGGCGGTTACCGCCGGCGTGCCCGTTTCTCTCGCCACCGTCTACAATACGCTGCACCAGTTCACCGAAGCCGGCCTCATCCGTGTTCTCGCCGTGGAAGGCGCCCGCACCTATTTCGACACCAACGTCTCGGATCACCACCACTTCTTCGTGGAGGGCGAGAACGAGGTTCTGGATATTCCCGTCAATAACCTCCAGATCGACAATTTGCCGGAAGCGCCCGAGGGCATGGAAATCGCCCATGTGGACGTGGTCATCCGCCTTCGCCGCAAGCGCGGATAAGGCTTCAGTCCGATCGCGGATGTGAAAATGGCGCCCACGGGCGCCATCTCTGTTTTCGGCGGTCATTTCTATTTGTCACTTCATCACATCTTCCGGCCGCCTGCCGGGCTTTGCCTTGTAGGGCGGAAAAGTCCAGCCGAAGATCAGCGCACCGGACCGGACTGCGAAGGCCGTCAGGACGCCTGCGGCTGATGCGGCATAAAGCGGTGCGCCGAGGAAATAGACGACAATGAATGTGGAGGAGCCCAGGAGCGCGCAGGTGATGTAGATTTCCGGCCGCAGCAGCACGGAAGGCTCGCCGGCGAGAATATCGCGCAACACACCACCGAACGTCGCCGTCAGAACGCCGGTGACGATGGCGACGGTTGCGGAGCCGCTGGCGGCAAGCCCCTTGGCTGCTCCCATGACGCAATAAGCGGAAAGGCCCAGCGCATCGAGCCAGATCAGTACGCGGTAACGGGATTCGAACAGATGCGCGGTGAAGAACAGCAGCACCGCGACCGAGACGCAGACGAGGATATAGGTCGGGTTCACCACCCAGAATACAGGCGTCCTGCCAAGCACCAGATCGCGGACCGTGCCGCCGCCGATGCCGGTTGCGGCGGCGAAAAACAGGAAGCCGATCAGGTCGAGCTGCTTGCGCGAGGCGGCGAGCGCGCCCGTTGCGGCAAAGATGGCGACCCCGGCATAGTCGAGAAAACCCAGAAGCGTCATGAAAAGGTTCCCCCCGGAAACACGGGCTGCGAACACGTCAGTGTCGCGCAAGCACTAAACTCTAGGCTGGCCGCCCGGATGATCGCAACATCCATAACCGAAACGGATGCAAAGGAAAATGCCGTGCGAATCGCTCTCGTTGCCGCTCTTCAGGCGCTGGTTCTCTTGATGTTTCCGGTGGCGCTCTCGGCGCAGCAGCAGCTGGTGAACGACCCCGAGATCTACGAGAAGGACCATTTCCGCAACGAGTGCAAGGTGGCGGCCTTCGGCGACGATTTCGTCACGCGGCTGGATATCAACAATGACGGGCTGATGGACGCCGTCGTCAATCACGGTGTTCTCGATTGTGACGGCGAAAAGGGCCGCAGCTGCGACGACGAGGGATGCCCTTATAATTTCTATGTCCAGGTGAAAGAGGGCGGTTATCTGATGATCGCGACGGCCCGGATTTACGACTATGATTTCATCAAGCGCTTCGGCAACATGGTTTTCGTGCTGAAGATGCATCCGCGTTATTGCGAGCGTACCGACAAGGAACCCTGCCTGATGACGGTGCGGGTGCGGGGCACGAAATTCGTCACCATCTCGCGAAAGTGACGGCGATGATTTTCAGGGCGTAATCCGCCGGATTTTGACCCTTTGATTGTAGCGCTGGCGAAGCGAGCGCGGAATGATGAAAGTGGCGATGGCGACGACGAAAACCGTGGCCGCGACCACCCAAAGGGCGTTCGATTGCAGGGTGGCGGCAAGAATAGCGCCGCAGATCGCGCCGCATATCATTCCAAGCCATGGCACGATCTGAATGCCCCAGTCGAGGCTCCGTTCGCCGAGAAGAAAACGACCGATGCCGCGGCCGAAACGGGAAAGCGCGCCGGTCACATAGGTAAGCCCGATTGGCAGTCCCTCAATATGCTCAACGGCGGCGTTGACCATGCCCATGGCGAAAACGACGAGATAAAATTGCGCAAGAGCGGAAGTCTCGCCGCCGAGCAGCGCGGCAATTGTTACCAGCAATCCCACCGCCATCAGAACGGCGAAGATGCGCCGGTCGAACTTATGCGCGACCACGATGCCGCCGGCATTGCCCGCCACGAAGGCAATGATTGCGAAAAGCAGTTTCGCGGCGTGGGAATAGAGGCCAGCCTCTATCGAGACTGCGGCGCGCGTGGTGTTGCCGGTCATGAAGGATACGAAGTCGCCTGAAATATGCAGGCCCACCGCATCCGTCATGCCCGCGATGAAGGAAATGGCGGCAACCAGCGCAATTCCGGTTCCGGTTCGCCTTGCCCTGATGATACTGCGACGTCTTTGTCTGGTCATGGAAAGCTCGATATGGAAAAACGGCGGGCCTGCGCGCGGGGCCGTGTTATCCTATGTCTAGAATGCCGGGTGGTGTATTTGCAATCTTTCCGGAGGCCTTCGGAAACTTCTATTTTGTCTAGACAAATATAAAATCCCTGCCTACGATGCCTCAAATAAAGCGATAAACAACATCGCACAAAAATAAATCAAAAGGGGTTCAGATCATGAAGAAAACATGGGTACTCGCCACAGTCGCCGCGCTCTTTTCATCCGCTTCCGCCTATGCCGAGACGTCGGTGACGATTGGCATGTCCGGCTGGACCGGTTTTGCGCCGTTGACGCTCGCCAAACAGGCCGGCATTTTCGAAAAGAACGGTCTGAAAGTCGATATCAAGAAAATCCCGCAGGCGAGCCGCCATCTGGCCCTTGCTTCCGGTGACATCCAGTGCGCTGCCACTACGGTGGAAACATGGATCGCGTGGAATGCCAATGGCGTGAAATCCACCCAGATTTTCCAGATGGACAAGTCGCATGGCGCCGATGGCATTGCGGTGCGCAGTGATGTTGCAAAGGTCGCGGACCTTAAGGGCAAGACGGTTGCCGCTTCCGCGCCGGGCACCTCCCCTTATTTCTTCCTTGCCTGGATACTCAAGGAAAACGGCCTCACCCTGAAGGACGTCAAGGTCGTCAACCTCGAGCCGGGACCGGCCGCGCAGGCATTCGTTGCCGGTCAAAATGATGCGGCCATGACCTATGAGCCCTATCTGTCCACTGTCCGCGCCGCCCCCGATAAGGGCAAAATCCTCGCCACGACGCTGGATTATCCCGCCGTCATGGATACGTTCGGTTGCACCCCGGATTTCCTGAAGGCCAATCCGCAGGCGGCGAAAGCACTGGCGGACAGCTATTTCCAGGCGCTCGAGCTCATCAAGGCCGATCCCGAAAAGTCCTATGCGACGATGGGCGCGGATGTGAAGCAGACCGGCGAGGCCTTTGCCGCTTCGGCAAAGTTCCTCGAATGGCAGGACAAGGCCGCCAACCAGAAGTTTTTCGAAGGTGAGTTCAAGACATTCTCGGAAAAATCGGCGGACCTGCTGCTGGAAATCGGCGTGATAAAGTCGAAACCCGATCTTTCGACCCTCGCGGATACGTCCTTCATCAAGTAACAGAAAAGGCGGCCGCGTTCCCTGCAGGGAATATTGCAGCCAAAGACAGGTGAGTGCGTCGATTGTGCGTCACGAGACGCGCACGGCGTTCTGATGGCGCGGCGAAGGTGCCGCGCCGGTTTTCCGGACAGGGGACAGATGCAACCTCTTCAACCCATAAGGAACAGCACGAGAATTGCTCTTGGCATCCTGTTCTTCGTGCTGTTTTTTTCCGCCTGGGGCTTTGCCACTCTGGGCGGTTTCGTATCGCCGACCTTTCTGGCCGACCCCATCACCATGCTGAAGGACGGCATCTATCTGCTGACCGATCAGGGTTTTGCCAGCGATATCGGCATGACGATCTGGCGCGTGGTCGGCGGTTTCGTGCTGGCATCGCTCATTGCCGTGCCCGTCGGCATCGCCATGGGGGCCTATAAGCCCATCGAGGCGCTGCTTGAGCCTTTCGTCTCCTTCGCGCGCTATCTCCCTGCTTCCGCCTTCGTGCCGCTCCTCATTCTCTGGGCCGGCATCGGCGAGATGCAGAAGCTGCTGGTGATCTTCATCGGCGCTGTGTTCCAGATCATCCTGATGGTGGCCGTGGCTGTCGCCGGCACAAGACGGGATCTGGTGGAGGCGGCCTATACGCTTGGTGCGAAGGACCGGGGCGTTGTTCGCCGTGTTCTCATTCCCGCCAATGCGCCCGATATTGCGGAAATCCTCCGTCTCGTTCTCGGCTGGGCCTGGACCTATGTCATAGTCGCGGAACTGATCGGCGCCTCCTCGGGTATCGGCTATATGATTATCAACAGCCAGGCGCTGATGGCGACCGGGCAGATCATCTTCGGCATCATCGTCATCGGCATTATCGGACTTATTTCGGACTTCGCGTTCAAATCGCTGAACCGGAAGCTTTTCGCCTGGAGGCTTGCCTGATGAGCGAACTCGTTATCAAGGGCGTCAGTCGCACTTTTCCGGGTGTGCAGGGCGGGCAGCCGACGCTGGCCCTCCAGCCCACCGATCTGGAAATCCCCCGCAATGATTTCGTCACCATCCTCGGCCCGTCGGGATGCGGAAAATCGACCTTGCTGCGCATCATCGCCGGTCTCGACCGCCCGACGACGGGCGAAGTGCTGCTGTCCGGTAGGGCGGTGACGGGGCCGGGGGCGGATCGCGGCATGGTGTTCCAGTCCTATACGCTGTTTCCCTGGCTGACGATCCGCGAAAACGTCGCCTTCGGCCTGCGCGAACGCGGCGTTGCCGAGAAGGAAAAATGGGAGATTGTCGATAGCTATATCGACAAGGTCGGCCTGCGCGGCTTCGAGAACCATTGGCCGAAACAGCTCTCCGGCGGCATGCAGCAGAGAACGGCCATCGCCCGCGCCCTGGCGAACGGCCCGAAAATCCTGCTGCTCGACGAGCCTTTCGGCGCTCTCGACAACCAGACGCGCGGGCTGATGCAGGAATTGCTGCTCGGTATCTGGGAGCGGGAGCAGAAGACGGTCATTTTCGTCACCCACGATATCGAAGAGGCAGTTTTCATGGCGTCGCGTGTGGTGACTATGTCCGCAAGGCCGGGTCGCATCAAGTCGATCACGCCGGTCGACCTGCCGCATCCGCGTCACTACACCGTCAAGGCCAGTCCGGAATTTTCTGAGCTGCGCGCCAAGCTTACGGAGGAAATCCGCAGCGAGGCGATTGCCGCCGCTGCCCATGGATAGTTGATCCGGCAAAGGGGAGGATAAAAGCATCGGGATGAGGAGCACAGGCGCCGATCTTCAGGAAAAATCGCTGCACGAGCGCATCCGCAATGATGTCGAGCGCCACATCATGTCGGGCGAATGGCCGCCGGGTTATCGTATTCCCTTCGAACACGAGATGACCCGGCAATATGCCTGTTCGCGCATGACGGTGAACAAGGCTCTCGGCGAACTGGTGCAGCGCGGACTGATCGAAAGACGCCGCCGTCTCGGCACCTTCGTTCGCCAGCCCCATGCGCAATCGGCCGTTCTGGAAATCCACGATATCGAGCGGGAGGTGCAGGCGCTGGGTCTGGTCTACGGTTACCGTCTCGACAAACGACGGCTGCGCCCTGCGGGTGAAGAAGACGGCGCGGCAATGGCGCTTGCCGCCGAGGCCCCGGTCCTGGAACTCACCTGCACGCACTTCGCCGGCGGCGTTCCCTTTTGCCTTGAAGAGCGCATCGTCAATGTCACCGCCGTTCCGGAGGCGGAAGCCGCGGATTTTTCACAGATCGGGCCGGGGACATGGCTGCTGAAAATGGTGCCCTGGAGTGCGGCCGAACATCGTATCAGCGCCGTTTCCGCCGACCGTAAAAATGCAGCGGCGCTCGGTATTGCTTCCGGTGCTGCCTGTCTGGTCATCGATCGGCGGACCTGGCATGGGGCCGATTATATCACCCGCGTCCGTGTCACCTATCCCGGTGACCGGCATGCTCTCATTGCGCAGTTTTCGCCCTCGCAAAACGGCTGAAGGCCGTCGATCGGTCAATTTTTTGTAAAGAAGAGTTTACGGGTGGTCTTTTGACAATATAATAGTTGTCAAAAGAACTCAGGTTTATTATCGGAACGTCAAGCTTTCACGACGGTATCCGTTCATGACCCCGGTTTTCAGGAGCCGGTCAATCTGCGGATGAGTTCATCGACGGAAATCCGGGATAAAAATTATGTCAGCTGAGACCTCAACTTCTTCCGCATCCTTCAACAAGGCAAACACGACAAGGCATCTCTCCCTTGCCATGACTGTCACCTTGCTGGCCGGCCTGAGTGCTGGCTTGAGTGCCGGCGCGGTTTTCGCTCAGACGGCACCGGAAACCCAGATACAGCCGGCACCGCAAACGGAAGCGATTCAGCCAGCACAGCCGGCGGCTCCTGCAACGCCGGGCGCTCCGGCCGCCGCGCCCGTCCAGCCTTCCGCGACTGCACCGGAACAGCCGGCCGCCACCGCACCCTCGCAGCCTCAGTCAACTCAGCCCGCATCGGCCCAGCCTGCCCCTGCTCAGCCCGCGACGAACACCGCACCGGGCGCCGAAGGCCTGGCGCCGCAGTCGACGCAGACCGAGCAACCCGCACAGACGGGCCAGACGACCGCGCCGAATGAAGCCGCGACCCCGATAGAGCCTGTCAGCACCGAGCCCGCGAGCGCCGAACATCGTGCGGATATCCCGCACAACCTTTCTCCCTGGGGCATGTTCATGGCGGCCGACTGGGTCGTGAAGGGTGTCATGATCGGTCTTGCCTTCGCATCTCTGGTCACGTGGACGGTCTGGGTCGCGAAGTCTATCGAGCTTGCAGGTGCGCGGGTGCGCGCCGGCGCGACGCTCAAGGTCATTCGCAGGGCAAAAACCCTGACGGAGGCCACCGAGGCCGTCGAAAAGAAGGGCGGGCCGGCAGCACTGATGTTGCGCATGGCGACCCACGAAATGCAGCTTTCCGATGCGGTGGTCGAACACACGGATGGCGGCGGTATCAAGGAGCGTGTCTCGTCGGCGCTTTCGCGTATCGAAACCCATGCGGGTCGCCGCATGTCGCGCGGAACGGGTGTTCTGGCGACCATCGGTTCCACCGCTCCCTTCGTCGGCCTGTTCGGCACCGTCTGGGGCATCATGAACTCCTTCATCAGCATTTCGGAATCGCAGACGACCAATCTTGCCGTCGTCGCGCCGGGCATCGCCGAAGCGCTGCTCGCCACCGCCATCGGCCTTGTCGCCGCTATTCCGGCCGTGGTGATCTACAACGTCTTCGCCCGCTCCATCACCGGGTACCGCCATCTGCTGGCGGATGCCGCAGCCGGTGTGGAACGCCTCGTCAGCCGCGATCTCGATTTCCGCCGTATTCCCCCGGGCAGCACCAGCAAGCCCGCGGTATCGCTGGTAGGACGGTGATCGGCCATGGCTGGCGGTATTCGCGAAAATAGCGGAGACGATCTCTCCGAAAACCACGAGATCAATGTCACGCCCTTCATCGACGTGATGCTGGTTCTGCTCATCATCTTCATGGTGGCGGCACCGCTCGCCACCGTCGATGTGAATGTCGATCTGCCCGCATCCACCGCAAAGCCGGCGGAACGCCCGGAGGAGCCGCTTTATCTGACGGTCAAGGACGACCTCTCGCTCAATCTCGGCAATGATGCGGTTGCCCGCGAAGCACTGGCCGCCGCCATCGACCGGCAGACGGGCGGCAAGAAGGATACGCGCATCTTCCTGCGGGCCGACAAGGCGGTCGATTACGGCCACTTCATGGAAATCATGAACCTGCTGAGAGATGCCGGTTATCTGAAGATCGCCCTCGTAGGACTGGAAAACGCGGCTGCCGCATCGCAGCCGGCCGCCGTTGGCCAACCCGCAGCGCCGGGAACCACGCCATGACTGAAAACGGCTACCCGCAGGCCCGGCATTCCCGTCTCGGGGAAGTAACGCTGTGGTCCGTCGCGGCGCTGCTCATGCTGGGCGTTCACGCTGGTTTTGCCTATTATCTGATGCAGGAGCCCGAAGAGCAGGAAGCCGGCGGGCCGCCTCCTGCTGCGATCATGATCGAAATGGCGGCGATACCGGAGGCCGTAAAGACCGAAGAAACGACGCCCGCGCAAGATGTTGAGGACGCAGAAGAGGTGAAGAGCGACAGCAGCGAACCGGTGGAGGAAGCCGCCCCGGAAGAGCCGCCGCCACCGGAGCCGGTTGCGGAAACGCCGCCGCCGCCAGAGCCTGTGCAGCCGCCTGAACCGCCGGTCGAGGAGATCGTCGAACCGCAGGAAATTCCCGAACCCGTGGAGCCGGTCGATCCCGTTCAGGAGCAGATGATGGCGGAACTCGAAAGTGTGGAGGTCCCTCTGCCTGTCATGCGTCCTCCGCCGCCGCCCGTCGAAAAGAAGGTGGAAAAGAAAGAGCCGGAAGAGAAAAAGAAGGTCGAGCGCCAGCGTCCCAAACCGCAGCAGGCATCGGAACTGCGCGAAACGGCGAAGGCTGAAGCCCAGCAGTCCGACCGGACGGCGGCATCGCGCAGCAATGCCGGCTCCTTCTCGTCCTCGTCCATGTCAAATGCCGATTGGGGTGCGAAAGTGCGCTCGGCGATGCAGCGGCGACTGATGCGTTCGGCTGGAAAATCGGGGATGACCATTACGGTTTCATTCAAGATAGACAGCGGTGGTTCCGTCGGCGGTGCGAGGATTATTTCATCCACCGGTGACTCGGCGATGGATCAGAAGCTTCTGGCCGTCATACAAAGAGCGTCCGTCTCGCCGCCGCCGCCAGGCGCAAATACGAGTTTTACCCTGCCGATTCTTTTCAAGTAGGGTGAAAAAGCCCAACCGCATAAGGGCATCCCAACTCTGGAGAGGATGGGATGCCCGATTTATTTTCCATGTTGATTTGCAGCGACCGTATACCGCAAAGTAGGACCAATCCGTCCCACCGCATGCAAGCCAACAGGAACCACGAAAATCATGAAATTCTCAATCGCAGAGGCGGAGGATCTCGTATCCTCTATCTTTGAGCGCAACGGCGTTCTGCCGCAAAACGCCCGTTCGGTGGCAAAGGCGCTCGTCGCCTCCGAGGCGGCCGGCCAGGGTGGTCACGGTTTTCGCCGCATCCCCGTTTATGTCCGGCAGGCGCGGGTTGGAAAGGTCGATGGTAAGGCGCGTCCGGTGGCGACCCGCGTGAAGCCGGGCGTGCTCTCGGTTGATGCCAATCACGGCTATGCCTATCCGGCGATCGATTGCGCCCTTGAGGAATTGCCGGACATGGTTCGGCAGCAGGGCATTGCGCTTGCCGCCATCCACCGTTCCCACCATGCGGGTGTCATGGCGCTGACCGTCGAGCGCCTCGCCGAAATGGGTTTTGTCGCGCTCATGTTCGCCAACGCACCGGCGTCAATGGCGCCCTGGGGCGGAAGCAAACCGCTTTATGGAACCAATCCAATTGCCTTCGCCACCCCCGTCGGCGGCGCCGATCCGCTGGTCATCGATCTCGCGCTCTCCAAGGTCGCGCGCGGAAAGATCATGGCGGCCCGCCAGAAGGGTGAAACCATCCCCGGCGACTGGGCGCTCGACCGAAACGGCCGGCCGACGACCGATCCCGAAGAGGCCATAGAGGGAACCATGGTGCCCGCAGGCGAGGCCAAGGGCGCTGCACTGGCATTGATGGTGGAGATCTTGGCCGCTGCGATTACCGGCGGAAACTTCGCATTCGAGGCATCTTCCCTTCTCGATGACAAGGGAGCGCCACCCTCTCTCGGCCACACGATCATCGCCATAGACCCGGTATCGTCAGGCGGTACGGCCTTTACCGAGCGGCTGGGGCTCATAGCCGGCGAGATAGAAAAGCAGGAAAATGTGCGTCTGCCCGGCCGCCGCAGCCAGGGGATTCGCAAGCAGGCGCTGGACAGCGGCATCGTGATCGAAAGCGATATTCTGGCCGAAATTCAATCGCTCTGATGCGACAATTAAAACCCGGCGGGTCGACTATGACCCGCCGGGCAAACCGTAAATGGCTGCTTCGCATTTGCGTCGATAGGGCCGGCCATCATGTCCAGCCCGCTTTGGTCCGCCATCCCTCCATTGATATGGAAGGATTTTGACGCAGAAAGCCGCTCATTCGGTTTTCAGCTTACGGGAGGGGACGTTTCGCGTAAGCTTGGATGATCAGGTTGGCGACTATGCGTCCTGCACGATCAGGCCGCGCAGCAGGGCGATGCTGACGGCATTCAGCAGATTGGTGGCGCCCAATCTGTGGCGCACCCTTTCAAGAGTATCCTTCACGTCCGCTTCGTCCGCGCCGGTTATCAGGGCGACGTGGGACGGATGCTTGCCCCGCGCGACCAGCCCCAGATAATGCCGCTCACGCTCCGAAAGGATGATTTCATGCGTCTGGCGATGTTCATGCGGCGTGTTTGAAGACATTTTCTTTCAGCCTTAAAAGAGATTGGCCTTCCCGGGGCACGATCAGTCAATGATTCATTCCCCGAAACCAGCTCGTTTACCGCTCTGTCTATACGCGAACAGAAACGCTAATTTCGCCAATAGGTTTCATCGGGCATTGGTAATTATGCAATAAGGGCCGCTTTCGCAGCCAGCCGATCCTGACGCGGACGCTCTATTCTGTGCACTGAAGGGAACTGCAACACCGATATCGCCAGAGACCACAATGGGTCTGGCGTGAAATGCAGCTTCAAAGCTCTGGAATGTTTTCGTCACACCCCGAAGGATATGCGGCGCTCTAATAGGCGATGTGCCTCACCGAGAGAATAACATCTCGCGCCAAGTTTTTCGTTTTATTGTTATGTTTCGGCACACAACGCGATGAGCGCCGACATATTTCTCAAATTTAATACATCATTTCGAAATATTGATGCCCTCAACATGTATCATCCGGCGGAATGATGCGCGTGTTTCTTGCGAATGTCGGTCGGTGTTGCCCCGAACCAGCGGGAGACGGAACGCGAAAACGCACCGGGCGTCGAATAGCCAAGCCTGTAACTGATGTCGGATACCGGAAGATCGCTTTCCACGAGGAGTTTGAAACCGGCATTTTTGCGAATGGCATCCTTTATCTCGTTGAGATTGGTGCCGAGCTCTGCGAGCCGCCGTTGAAAACTCCGTTCCGACAGGTTGAAATAGGGAGCAATCTCGCCGAGCGAAAGCTCGGCATCCGAGAGCCGCATCTGCATATACCGCTTCACCTGGTCAATGAAATGGGTCGCGTCCGCCGATGTTTCCGGTCGCAACATACGGCATTGCAGGTTCATCAGCTCGAACAGCCGCTCATCCGCATTCGGATTGACGACATCGAGAAGCGATACCGGAAGACGCATGGTATGGATCGGCTGGGAAAAACTGACGCGCCTGGTCATTCTTTCTTTAAATAGCTGAATATTATTCGGTTTCGGTCGCTCCAGACCGATCTCGATTTGGTTGATACGATCTCCGAGAATATCACGGAGACGTTGTACCAGGACGGCGAGCGACAAATCCACATATTGATCGCGCTTGGCAATAACCGGCGCGAAGGACCATGACAGGGTTACCTGCGTGGCATCCGTTACCATGGTGAAATTGCTGTTATTGGTCGCGTAATAAACATGGTCCTGAAGAAAACGCAGGAACGCCCTAACCGTCGGTGCGCTGATCAGCCCATATCCGAACGCGCCGGATGCACCCGCTGGAAAGGTGGAGGCGCATTGCAGACCGAAAGCGTCGTCGCCGGAAATCAGTGCACAGGTTTCGAGCAGCCGGGAAAATCTATCGAGGCTGATACGTTCCGTCAGGCTGCTGAATATGGCTGGATCAATGTCCAGAGCCTTGCAGATCGGTGCGATATCGATGCCCCGTGACCGGGCATAATTGCTGACGCCGGCAGCCAGACCGGCCACCACACTTATCTCGTCGCTGACCCTTTTCTCGGGCATCCCTCGCCTTGGCGTACCATGTTTGGAAATTGTCGCCTGATGGTAAGCCTTGAGAGAGCGTTTGTCGAGCAGCCCGGCTTCGGGATATTAAGTGCGGTCGGTGTCTGCGCTTTGCTCCAGCACCTGCATGATGGCTTTGCCGGCATCTTCGATAGCGCCGCTATTATCGACGGTCGTGACGTCGAAGTCTCCAGCGACTGTCAACGAACTGCGTTCCAGCCGCCGGAGAATATCGTCCCGGCTTTCCCGCCCGCGCTGCTCCAGGCGCATTGCCAAAACCTCCGGCCGAGCGACGATGTTCACGACCTTGAGACGGGAAAAGGCGGTGCCGAAATGCGGCAGGGCGGAACGCGAACCGTTGGCGATGACCACGTCTCCCGCATTGAGGTGACGATAGACCGCGGCCGGGATGCCATATTTCAGCCCATGCGCCTGCCAGGACACCGCGAAGGCGCCCTCATCTTCCAGCCGGTTGAACTCCTGCATCGAAACGGCATCGTGGTTTTCACCCCCCGCATCGCCGCTGCGGGTAATGACGCGGCGGGTGAAGTGAAAGCCCGGCCGTCCGCACAATCGCGCTGCGGCATAGTCCATCAGTGTGTCCTTGCCGGCCCCGCTCGGGCCGACAATCACGATCATCGTGCCGGGCGATGCCGCGCGCCGGCTATCCTGCCCATCGTCGGTCATGCCACGCGCTTGCCCTGACGCCAGACGGAACGGGCGACCGGCACACCATCCTCGCGGTGAACCCGGACCAGATCGGCCCGCAATCCCGTCGCGATACGACCGCGATCGAGAAGGCCGACGGTGCGCGCCGGCGTGGCGGTGACCATGCGCAGCGCCTCCGGCAGGCTGATGGCTTCCACCTGATCGGCGAGCAGGAATGGCGCGAAGAGCAGGCTGAAGGGCACATAGTCGGAAGAAAGAACATCCAGCACGCCGATCTCGGCGAGGTCGCGGGCGGCGATGTTGCCGGAGTGGGACTTGCCGCGAACGATGTTCGGCGCGCCCATCAGCACGCTCATGCCGGCGCTGTGGGAGGCTTTTGCGGCTTCGACGCTGGTGGGGAATTCCGCCAGTTTCACGCCGTGGCCGATAGCTTCGCCGACATGCGCCTCGGTGGCGTCGTCATGGCTTGCGACGGTGATGCCGCGCTCGGCGCAGCGGGCCGCCAGATAATCGCGGTGCTTGGCGGAATATTCCGCCGACGCCGCCTGCCGGCGCCGCACGAACTCGGCGAAAGCCTCGTCGCTCAGCCCACGCTTCTTCTGGTAATAGAAGATATATTGATCCATCGACTGGAACTGGCGCTGCCCCGGGGAGTGGTCCATCAGCGAAATCAGCCGCACGCGCGGATCGGTTTCGAAGTCTTCGAAATGGTCCAGCACATCCGAGGAGGCGACTTCACAGCGCAGATGGAGCAGGTGATCAGAACGAAGGCGGTTCTGATCCGCCGCGGCCTCGATGGCGTCAGCCATTTCGCGCATCTCACCCTTCTTGAAGCCGCCGTCCTCATCCGAGCCGAGCCGCAGGCAGTCGAATACGGTGGTAATGCCGGAGGCGGCCACCTGGGCGTCATGGGCCTGAATGGCGGCGATCTTGTCCCAGATCACGCCGGGGCGCGGCGAATAATGCTGCTCAAGATGGTCGGTATGCAGTTCCACCAGACCCGGGATCAAATAATCACCTTCCAGATCTTCGCCGGTTTTGGAGGCACCTTCGCTGATATCGGCGATCTTGCCGTCACGGATGAGGACGGAGCCCAGAATAATATCGTCTTCCAGAACGATACGGGCATTGGAAAGGGCGTGCTCGGTCATGGGTTCGCATCTTTCTTTGGTGGCTGGCCAAGGGGGTGCCAGCTATGAACGGTAAAGGGCGCGCCGCGCGTTTCTTCAATGAACAAGGCGAGGCCGGAAATGCTGAGGGGTCGATCGGTGAATTCGGAAAACCGCGCCGAAAGCACCTTGTGCATGGCGGGCTGCTCGCTCTCGTCGATGCGGCCGGTCAGCGTCATATGAAAACGGAAATCATCCATGACATGCGGATAACCCCAGAGTGACAGATTCTGCCGCTGGCTCTCCGTCAGCATCTGTGGCCGCCGACGGGCAATATCGGTCTCTGACAGGGGCGCGCGAAACCGGTCGAAATGATCGACGATCTCGGCGGCAAAATCCTGCAGCGGCTGATAGGTGCGGTCCGGGACCAGTGCGAAAAAAGGCCCGAGCGCACCGACGACGACACGCGGAATTTCGAAAGTGGACTGGCTGGCCGCGAAATCTTCGAAGGCCGTGAGCAGCTCCGCTTCGCTGTATTTTTCGGCAAGCTCGAAAGGAGCCTTCAGGGTCGCGTGGAAACCGTAACGGCGCGGCTCCTCCGTGATCTCGGCATAGTCGTCGTGGTCGTCATGCAGCGTGCCGGAAAATGCGTTGCGGCCCAGCCAGCGTGACGCTGCCTCAGTCAGCGGGTGATCTTTAGCCGGAGAAAAATAGATGGCATAGCGCACGGCAAGCACTCTTCAGTGTCATGGGAGACCAGGGATGAGAAGCTATTTGGCGTGACTCGCCAGCTTCCCGCAAGGTCAGGAGTGCGAGGTAATTGGTTTCCGTGACAGAATGATGATGCCGAAGGAAAAAAGCGCATTGGAAATGCGGCAAGCTTCCTAATGTGCTGAAGACACAGGCGGACATGATGACGGGATAGGGCCGGCATAAATTGGGACTGCGCGAGTGTCTGGCGGAGATGACGAACATCGTTACGAGGTTCGTCATTCCATCCCTTCAGACCTAGTGTTGTGTTTTGCCGATCAGGCGTGAACGCAGCGAATTGGAGATGTGGTCGAACAGGAAAACGACGAAGAGAATAAGCAGGACCATATAGGCGACCTTGTCCCAGTCGGCATTGGTGCCCATCGCTTCCAGCAGTTTCAGACCGATGCCGCCGGCGCCCACCGCGCCGATGATGGTGGCGGAGCGGGTATTGCTTTCCCAGAAATAGAGTGACTGCGAAATGAAGACCGGCAGGACCTGCGGCAGCACACCGAAGCGGTTGACCGCAATCGGGGAAGCGCCGACCGATTTGACACCCTCGCGCTGCTTGTCGTCGACATTTTCCAGTGCCTCGGCATAGACCTTGCCGAGCGCTCCGGTATCGGTGAAGAAGATCGCGGCAATGCCGGGGATCGGTCCGGGGCCGAAGCTGCGGGTGAAGAACAGCGCCCAGATCAGCATGTCGATGGAACGCAGGAAGTCGAATAACCGCTTCATGCCCCAGTTTGCGGCCCTGTTGGCGGTAATGTTGCGCGCGGCGATGAAGGCGAGCGGCAGGGCGACGACCGTGCCGAACAGCGTGCCCACAAAGGCCATGACCAGCGTCTGCATCAGCTTGGAAAGAATATCGGCATGTTGCCAGACGCTGTTGTCGAGGAAATCATCCACCATGTGGCCGATATTGGAGCGCTCGGGATCGAGCCTTTCTCCCCACAGCGCGAGAGCGGCGAGTTCACCATAGCCCTTGCCCCAGAATTCCGATTTGGTGTCGAACAGGAAATTCGCCCATCCGAGGAACCGACGCTGGACATAGACCTGACTGGTGCGGATTTCCGCCTGTCCGGCAAAACCAAAATGCACGAGAACCTTGTTGCCGTCCTGCTGGATTTCCTGCGGCACGTCGTCGGATGCCCGGGCCTGTTCTCCATTGATGATGACGGGATAATTCTTGCCGTCGACATAGACATCCACCCGGGTCGGGGTCACGTCGAGGCGGTTTTCCATGCCCGCATAAACGACGCTGTAGCCGCCATCAGGCAGGGGCTGCAGCCAGTCGATTTTTGCATCGACCGGATATTGCCCGCGGCTGGACCATTGCGGCTCCACCTTGCCGTCTTCGAAACGCAGGCGCGGCTGGGCACGCCAGGAATACCAGTCCTGAATATAGCTCGAGGCACGATCCCACCGGCCCTGCATGAAGGCCGGGCCGACATTGAAGAAGAAAAAGCAGCCGATGAGATAGACGGTGACGGCGAGAAGGCCGACGAGCAGACCATATCGCTGCATGAAACCGCGATTGAACACGTGCGGATGCGCGGCCGTCAATCTCTCGCGGTCGGCGGTGTTGAGAATGAAGCTGGACGACATCAGGCCGCTCCCCGTCCGAATTCGAAGGATTGATGACCGATCAGCCTGCGGCGCAGCCAGCCGGAAAACTGGTCGACGGCGATGATGGTGATCAGCAGAAGGATGATGATGGCATAGGTCTTCGACGCATGATCGTTACCGATCGACAGGCGGAAGACCTCGCCGATACCGCCGCCGCCCACGGCACCGATGATGGTGGAGGCGCGCACGTTGATTTCGGCGCGCAGCAGCGCGTAAGAGACGAAATTGGGCAGAACTTGCGGCACGATGGCGAAGCGCACTCGTTCCAGCCAGTTGGCGCCGGCGGCGCGCAAGCCTTCATCCGGCTTCATGTCGGCATTTTCCACCACTTCGAAGAACAGCTTGCCCAGAGCGCCGATCGTGTGGACTGAAATCGCGATGATCGCGGCGATCGGGCCGATCGACAGGATGGCGGTGAGCAACCCGGCGACGACGATTTCCGGAAAGGCGCGCAGGACTTCCATTACCCGGCGCACCACCCAGCGCACGAGGCCGGCACCGACGAGATTTGTGGAGGCAAAAAAGCACAGCACGAAGGCAAAACTGGTGCCGATGATTGTCGAAACCATCGCGATGTTGAGCGTGATGATCAGCTGATAGATGAAATGCGGGATGTAGAAGCTGTCAGTGATGTAAACACGATCCGCAACGTAATTATATTTCAGCGAACCGTCCGCATAGGGCGACGGCAGGTCGAACATCGCCCGGAAAATTTCAAGCGGGCTGTCCGGCACGAAGGTTTTCATGAAGTCGAAGAAATAGGGCAGGCGCTCGAAGAATTTACCAGAATTGGCCGCGTTGGCAAAATTCAGGGAAGCGGCGAGGATGGCGAGGAAGATCACAAGCGAAATAACGGTATAGATCCGTTTTGTCGCAAGCTGCTGTTGATAATGACGCATGACCGTCTGGGACGATGCGCTCAATCCCTTGGGGGAGAGGGTGTCATGATGCAGTGTGGTCGCCATGCCGCTTTTCCTTTATTGGCAAAAGCGGCGGCGCCGCAAGGCACCGCCGCTTCCGGGTATGATCGCAGGATCAGCCGCCGATAACGGACTTACGGGCGTCGATGATCGTCTGGTAGAAGGACGGATCGACCTTGATGTAGGCGGTGTTCTTGCCCTGGGTGAAACCCTGGAAGCAGGCAAGGTCCTTCTTCGGCAGTTCCATGAAGAAGTCTTCGACCTTCTGCTTCATCGCGTCGCCGAGCTTGTTGGTGACCATCAGCGGGCCGTTCGGGATCAGCGGCGACTTCCAGACTTCGACGATATCGTCCATGTCGAGGTTGCCCTTCTTGACCATCTGGTAGAGGTTGCCGGCGGTGTAGCCTTCTTCCCACTTGCCGACGCCCGAACCGAAGGTGGTGCCGACATCGAATTTCTTGTCGAGAACGGCAAGAACGAGGTTCTCATGGCCGCCGCCGAAACCGGTTTCGGAGAAGTATTCCTTCACCGGAACACCGGTTTCCTTCGGGATAGCCACGTTCGGAACGAGGAAGCCGGAGGTGGAATCCGGATCGGCAAAGCCGATCTTCTTGCCCTTGGCGTCAGCCAGCGTCTTGATACCGCTGTCCTTGCGGGCAACCATGATCGTGTAATAGCCGGTCGAACCATCGGCGCCAGCGGTGGTCAGGATAGGGTCGACGGCCTTCGGATCGGCAAGAGCGATCTTGGCATAGGAGGAAGCGCCCATGGAAGCGATGTCGATGGTGCCGCCGAGAAGACCCTGGATGACGCCGTTATAGTCCGGCGACGGGAAAACCTGAACTTCGGCAACGCCGGTCGCGGCCTTCAGGCCATCGGCAACGCACTTGGTGTTGCGGATCTGGTCGGCTTCGTTTTCGGAGCCGTCGAGACCGATGCGCAGAACCTTGACGTCCTGAGCCATGGCGGAACCGGCCAGAACGCCAAGCGCGACTGCCGAAAGAAGGACTTTCTTCAACATGGACTTTCTCCTGTTTCCCGGCGAGCCGGAGTTTGTTGTGAAGTATCGGCCCTTGACGCGGGCGCAAACGATGCTGAGCGGTTCCTCAGAGCCCGGCGAGAGCGAGCGGTTCGGGGCCGGCAGATTGCTGCACCGGACGCGCGGGAAGCTGCGCGCCGGGAATATTGATGCTGGTCGAGGTCATGGTCTCGTCGATGCCCGACCCTTGAGAATCGGTTCCGTAAATCTCCGTGACGGCCGCAGCCGTCAGCTCCGCCGGCGTTCCGTCGAAGACGACGCGGCCCTGAGACATGCCGATGATGCGTTCGCAATAATTGCGTGCCGTATCCAGCGTATGCAGGTTGGTGATGACCGTGATGCCTTCGCGTTCGTTGATGTCGCGCAGCGCGTCCATCACGATCTTGGCGTTCAGCGGGTCGAGGGAAGCGATAGGCTCGTCGGCCAGAACCATCTTCGGAGACTGCATAAGGGCGCGGGCGATGGCGACGCGCTGCTGCTGACCGCCGGAAAGCGTGCCGGCCGCCTGCATGGCCACATGTTCGATGCCAAGCCTTTCCAGGGCGGCGATCGCCATCAGGCGCTCGTCATTGGTAAAGATGTTGAACAGGCTGAGCGCCGTCGAGCGGTGGTTGAGGCGGCCGAGCATGACATTGGTGAGCACATCGAGGCGCGGCACCAGATTAAACTGCTGGAAAATCATGGCGCAGTCGCGCTGCCAGCTACGAAGCGCAGCACCCTTCAGCGCCGAAACTTCCGTGTCGTTGAAATGCATGGAACCCGAGGACGGATCGACGAGGCGGTTGATCATGCGCAGCAGCGTCGATTTTCCCGCACCCGAGCGTCCGATAACGCCGACCATCTGGCCCTGCGGAATTTCGACATTCACGGAATCGACCGCAGTGTGATTGCCGAAACGGCGCGTGACTTGCTTCAGGTGAAAGCTCATTTCCCCGTCCAATCTTCTTTTTGACGGGATTCGGCGTAACAGCGGTGCGTGAAGTGTGGATGTCAGTTTGATGAATAAAATATTACAGAATTCGCAGATACGACGCCCAGGGGTTCGCCGACAAAGCTTTCTGGAGGAATCTTGAGACCGTTCAAATCCGCGTGTCTTTTTTGATCGCATAAAAAAATCCCGGGGGTATCCCGGGATTTGCAGGTGGTCGGCAGAGGGAGGTTTCATCCGCCATATTTCGTGACGAAAACCTCGGCGTCCAGATTGCGGAAATCGTCGAGAGCGACGCGCAATGCCGCGTGATCCCAGTCCCACCACTTGAGATTATCCATTTGCCGGCCCAGTTCCGCCGGGAAGCGTTCCCGGATCAGCCGGGCGGGTACGCCGCCGACGATGGTATAGGGCGCGACATCTTTTGAGACGACTGCACCCGCCCCGATCACAGCGCCGTTTCCCACCGTGACGCCGGGCAGGATCGTCGCACCATGGCCGATCCATACATCGTGGCCGATGACGACGCGCTTGGCGCGGCGGGCGGCAAAGAAGTCCGTCTCATCCTCCGCATCGTCCCAATAGTTGTTGGCACGATAGGTGAAGTGATGCAGCGTCGCCCGCTGCATCGGGTGATTGGTGGCATTGATGCGGACGGAGGCGGCGATGTTGACGAATTTGCCGATGGTGGCGCACCAGATCGCACCATCCTGCATGACATAGGAGTAGTCGCCCATCTCGACTTCCTCGATGCGGCAGCGTTCCGAAATTTCGGTATAACGGCCGATCGCGGAGTTGCTGACACGGGCGGTCTCATGGATGACCGGTTCCAGACCCACCTTGACGCTCATGCCGCTGCTTTCCTGGGAGAAAACTGTGAGACGTCCAGAATGCGGTCGGCCACGGCCTCCCGCACCTCCTCGTCATGGAAAATGCCGAGCAGTGCCGTGCCCTTCTGTTTTTTCTCGACGATCATATCGACGACGACACGCCGGTTGAGGGCGTCCAGCGAGGCCGTCGGCTCGTCCAGAAGCAGAATCGCATGGTCGGTGATGAAACCGCGGGCGATATTCACGCGCTGCTGCTCGCCGCCCGAAAAGGTTGCGGGCGGAAGCGACCATAGTTCCCGTGGCAGGTTGAGCTTCGAAAGCAGCATGGCTGCGTGTTCGCGGGCTTCATCGGCGGCAACCTTGCGCGCCAGAAGCGGTTCGGCGACGACATCTATGGCAGCGACACGCGGCACGGTGCGCAGGAACTGGCTGACATAACCGATGGTGCGGTGGCGGATATCGAGGATCGTGCGCGGCGAGGCGTTGCCGATATCGACGACCTGGCCCTCATGACGAACAAGAATCTGCCCGCTGTCGATGGCATAGTTGCCATAGAGCATTTTCAGGATCGAGCTTTTGCCGATGCCGGAGGGCCCCCCGAGCACGACACATTCGCCGCCGCAAACGGAGAAATTGACATCGCGCACAACGGGCAATTCGATACCGTCGCGAAGATGCATGGTGAAGCTTTTGAAGACTTCCGAAACGATAAGAGGCGTCGGCATGGCATCAAACCTGCAGAATAGAGGAAACAAGCAATTGCGTGTAGGGCTCGCGCGGATCGTCCAGCACCCGGTCGGTCAGACCATGTTCGATGACGTCGCCGCCCTTCATCACCATCATGCGATGGGAAAGCAGCCGCGCCACCGCAAGATCATGGGTGACGACGACGACGGCGAGACCGAGATCGTTGACGAGACCGCGGACCAGATCGAGCAGGCGCGCCTGCACGGAAACATCGAGGCCGCCGGTCGGTTCGTCCATGAAGACGAGGCGCGGCGAGGTGACGAGGTTGCGGGCGATCTGCAGGCGCTGTCGCATGCCGCCGGAAAAGGCGCGTGGTTGGTCGTCGATGCGGTCGGTGCCGATTTCCACCCGTTCCAGCCATTCGCTGGCCGATTGCCGGATATTGCCGTAATGCCGGTTACCGACGGCCATCAGCCGCTCGCCGACATTGGCGCCGGCCGAAACCGCCATGCGCAGCCCGTCCGCCGGGTTCTGGTGCACGAAACCCCAGTCGGTCCGCATCAGGAAACGCCGTTCGGCCTCGCCCATATGATAGAGGTCACGTACCGAACCGTCGCGCATGCGATACTCCACACTGCCCGCCGTCGGCATCAGCCGGGTGGAAATGCAGTTGAGAAGCGTGGTCTTGCCGGAACCGGATTCGCCGACGATGGCAAGCACCTCGCCCGGGTAAAGCTCGAAGGAGACATTGCGGCAACCGGCGCGGTCACCGTAATATTTGGAAACGTCCCGGACTTTCAGAAGCGGTGCGTCGCTCATTCTGCGGCCTCCTTCACATCCGCCAGCAGGTGGCCCTTGTGGCCATGGGCGCGGCGGTCCTCGCAATGGTCGGTATCGGAGCAGACGAACATCCGCCCGCCCTTATCATCAAGCACCACCTCGTCCAGATAGACATTCTCCGCACCGCACAGCGCGCAGGGCTTGTCGAAGCGCTGGATTTCGAAGGGATGGTCTTCGAAATCGAGGCTGACGACGTCGGTATAGGGCGGCACGGCATAGATGCGCTTTTCGCGTCCTGCACCGAAGAGTTGCAGGGCGTCCGAGAGATGCATTTTCGGATTGTCGAATTTCGGGGTAGGCGACGGATCCATCACGTAACGCCCGGCCACCTTCACCGGATAGGCATAGGTGGTGGAGATGCGTCCGTTGCGGGCGATATCCTCGTAAAGCTTGACGTGCATCAGGCCGTATTCCTCCAGCGCGTGCATGACACGCGTTTCGGTCTCGCGCGGTTCGAGGAAGCGCAAGGGCTCGGGAATGGGAACCTGATAGACGAGGACCTGACCCGAATGCAGTTCCTCTTCGGGAATGCGATGCCGCGTCTGGATGATAGTTGCATCCTTGGTGCGGGTGGTGACGGCAACATTCGCCACCTTCTGGAAAAAGGCGCGGATGGAAACCGCATTGGTCGTGTCGTCCGCACCCTGATCGATAACCTTCAGCACATCGTCTGGGCCGAGAATGGAAGCGGTTACCTGCACACCGCCGGTGCCCCAGCCATAGGGCATGGGCATTTCGCGGGAAGCGAAGGGAACCTGATAACCGGGAATGGCGATGGCCTTCAGGATCGCCCGGCGGATCATTCGCTTGGTCTGTTCGTCCAGATAGGCGAAGTTGTAGGCAGCCAGCCCGTCGTCAAATGAAACTTCTTCAAGCATTGCGCGTTAGCCTTGTGAAAAAAGGAGTACAAGCTCATGGAGATTGGAATTCTTGTAGCCGTGTTCTTTGCTGTGTTTGCAGCATCGACCGTCTTTTGCGCTTACTGGTTTGGCGAGCAGCACAGCCGCTGAGCTATTCGGCCGCATCGCCCAGCCACTCCGCGCCATTGGCGTTGATCGCCTCGAAATCGGCACGCATTTTCCTGACCAGACCGAGTTCGGCCTGAAAATCCACGTAATGCGGCAGTTTCAGATGTTCGACGAAACCTGTCGCCTGAACGTTGTCGGCGTGTGAAATGACGAATTCCTCGTCCTGCGCGGGGGCCACCACATCCTCGCCGAATTCGCCTGCCCGCAGCGCCCGGTCGACCAGCGACATGGCCATCGCCTTGCGTTCGCTCTGGCCGAACACCAGACCGTAGCCGCGTGTGAATTGCGGTGGCGCCTTGGCAGAACCCTTGAACTGGTTCACCATCTGGCATTCGGTGACCTGTATGTCGCCAAGCGAGACGGCAAAGCCGAGTTCTGGCACCTCCAGTTCCACCTCCACTTCGCCGATGCGGATTTCACCGACGAACGGATGGGTGCGGCCGTAACCGCGCTGCGTCGAATAAGCGAGCGCCAGAAGGAAACCTTCGTCACCACGTGCCAGCGATTGCAGGCGCAGGTCACGCGGCATTGGAAATTCCATCGGCTCCCGCGTTAGGTCGCCGGCAATATGGTCAGCCGGCATATCGCCGTCGGTTTCGATCAGTCCTTCTTGCGCCAGAATGTCTGAGACGCGCATGACATGTTCCGGCTCGCCTTCGCGCTGGGTGGCTGTCTCAACGACTTCATCCTCCAGAAGCGAAGGATCGAGCAGGCGATGGGTGTAATCGAAGGTCGGTCCGAGCAATTGTCCGCCCGGCAAATCCTTATAGGTCGCGGAAACGCGCCGCTGCACCGTCATGTCAGCGGTATCGACCGGAACCGAATAACCGAAACGCGGCAGGGTCGTGCGATAGGCGCGCAGCAGGAAGATGGCCTCGATCATGTCGCCGCGGGCCTGCTTGACGGCAAGGGCTGCAAGCGACAGATCGTAAAGAGACGCTTCCGCCATCACCCGGTCGACGGCGAGCGAAAGCTGCGAAACGATCTGCGAAACCGTCATCGCGGGCAGGTGGCGGTCTCCGCGCCGCCTGTCGGCCAGAAGCCGGTGGGCGTTGGCAATGGCGGTTTCCCCGCCTTTGACAGCAACATACATCTTACGCCTCCACGGGTTGAATGCGCGTCGTGCGCGGCAGGCAGACAAATCTGTCGGCGGATGTCAGGATGACGTCGACGCCGCGCGGAAAAATGGCGTTGTTCTCCGCCCACAGCCGCGGGAATATGTCCGGCAGGCCCGTGGGGCTGATGATGTTGACGTGACGGATACCGGGGCCGGAGAGCAGCAATTCCCGTCCTCCATCCAGATCAGGCAGCTCGATGATGAGCGTGGTGGAGCGGTCGGGATATTCCTGACTTCCCTGGGCGAAGAGACCGAAGGAGGCTATGGCGCTGCCCGCTTCGATGACGGCGAAATGCGCTGCGCTTTTTTCATCCGTCGCAACCGCGCCGGTATGAAATCCGATCCAGCCGGGGACGGTTGTTTTCCGCAGGGCGCCGCTCAGCCAGAACGGCGTATCGTGATCGCAGAGCGCCAACAGGACCGCGCCGGTGGCGGGGGCGAGAGGCAATGGTGGGGCGACTGCGGTTTCGATTGTCTGCGGCGTGCCCGGCCGGGCCATGCCATCCATGAGTTTCTTGAAAATCCGTTGGGAATCGAAGACGGCGTCGGAAAAACCGCCCGTCAATGCTTCGGCCTTGACGCTCATCAATCTTCTCCTCGAACCATGGTGAAGAAATCGACCCGGGTGGCGGCGGTCTCTTTTGTTTTCCTGTCCTTCTCCTCGGCCAGTCGTTTCTCGACCGGTGAAAGAAGCTCGGTCTCGACAAAGCTGCGGGTCGGGCTTTCCTGCCAGAGCGCATCGAAAACGGCGGCGTACCAGGCCTTCTTGCGGCCGGTGCCGAGAACATGGGCGTGACCCACTGTGCCAGAGGCAAGCCTGACGGTTGCCCGGGTCACGGTCGTCTCGCCCAGATTGAAGGGCGCGCCGCCGCCGCCGATACGGCCCTTGACCATGACGAGGCCGGTTTCCGGCCCGCGTACATTTTCCGTCCGGGGGCTCTCATCCTGTCGGTTCCAGACGGTTTCGAGTTCCTGCACGGTGGCGCGGGCAAGAAGCGCCGCCACCCGCTTTCTGTCTGCATGCAAGTCTGCAGTTTCGTGAATCATCGCTTGACCTCTAATGTCTATTGATATAGACAACTATACAATATAAGGTACATTTAACGTTCGTGAATGACAAGCGTGTGACATGGGCCCTTCGGCAGCGATGAAAAGAAAGAACGGCGTGGCGCTCTGGCGGCAGATCGCCGACCGGATCAGAGGCGAGATCGCGGCGGGCGATCACGATGAAACCGGCATGTTGCCGCCGGAAATGATGCTGGCCGAAAAATTCGGCGTCAACCGCCATACCGTCAGAAGCGCTATTGCGGCGCTGGCCAGTGAAGGCATTCTCGAGCCGATGCAGGGGCGCGGCACGATGATCGCCCGCAAGGAGCGCCTGAGTTTTCCGATTTCACGGCGCACGCGATTTACGGCGGGCATCGGCGATCAGGTCAAGGAAATGGAAGCGCTGCTTCTTTCCCACACGACCGAACCGGCCAATGCCGATCTGGCGGCACGGCTGCAATTGCCGGCGGGTGCGCCGCTCATACGTCTGGAAACGCTGCGCAAGGCCGATAATCGCCCGGTCTCCCGTTCGACCACATGGTTCCCGGCCGATCGTTTCGCCGGAATAGGAGAGGCCTATCAGAAGAGCGGCTCGATTACGGCTGCCTTCAATATGCTGGGCGTGGCGGATTACGTGCGTATTTCAACCGTCATTTCCGCCAGCCATGCGGACACGCAGGATCTGGCCGATCTGGAGCTGTCGCCGGGTGCAATCCTGCTCGTCACCCAGGCGCTGAATGCCGATATGGATGGCGTACCGGTGCAATATGCCATCAGCCGCTTCTCGGCTGATACGGTCGAATTCACGGTGGAGAATTAAGGCGAAGCTTACTCCGCCTGCGAAAGCCCCAGCACATCCAGCATGGAATAGAAGCCTGGCTTCTTGTCGAAGGCCCAGACGGCTGCAGCAATCGCGCCGCGTGCGAAAATGGAGCGGTCGCCGGCATAGTGCGAAAGCTCGACGCGCTCGCCCTCTCCGGCGAAGATCACAGAGTGTTCGCCGATCACCGAGCCGCCGCGCAGCGTGGCGAAACCGATGGTCCCGGCTTCACGCGCGCCCGTATGCCCGTCGCGCACGCGAACGGACGATGTAGTGAGGTCGACCTTGCGGCCCGCCGCCGCCGCCTCGCCGAGCAGAAGGGCGGTACCTGAGGGCGCATCCACCTTGTGCTTGTGATGCATTTCAAGGATTTCGATATCCCAGTTCTGCGCATCCAGCGCCTGCGCTGCCTGCTGTGTGAGAACACTGAGCAGGTTGACGCCGAGGCTCATATTTCCCGACTTGACGATGCGGGCATGGCGCGACGCCGCCTTGAATTTTTCCTCGTCTTCCGCCGAGCAACCCGTGGTGCCGATGACATGCACGATGCGGGCCTGTGCGGCGAGGCCGGCAAAGGTGACGCTGGTTGCCGGCGAGGTGAAATCAATCACCCCTTCCGCATGCAGAAATGCCTGCAGCGGATCGCTGGTGATTTCGACGTCTATCGGGCCGAGACCGGCGATTTCGCCCGCATCGCGGCCGACAAAGGCGGAGCCTTCGCGCGCGACGGCGGCATGCAGCTGGACGCCGGGGGTCTGGTGAATGAGGCGGATCAGCGCCTGTCCCATGCGGCCCGCCGCGCCGACCACCACCAGTTTCATGCCGCTGCTGCCCATGCTGTCACTCACTTTTCATCTCGGGCGGATCGAGATCCGCCGGTATCGGTCGATTGATGTTTTCAGCAGCGACGTTAAAGACCGCCCGCCTGCTTCGCAAGCATCACAAAGGGCTGACCGTTGGAAACGATCAGGCCCTCCAGCGTCGTCCGTCCAGCGACAGGCCGAAATCGGACGGCGTTCTCGAATAGGTGGCAAGCCCGGAAAGCGCCGCCTGCGGATGGGTGACGACGAAGGTGGGGATGGTCCGCATCAGCGCGCTGTGCGGCGCCTTGTCTTCGAAGGCAGCCCGGAATTCCGGGCTCTTCAGCGCCGGAATGATCTTCTGCGAAATACCGCCGGCCAGATAGACACCGCCCTTGGCCATGAAGATCAGCGCGAGGTCACCGGCCACGCGGCCGAGATAGGTGCTGAAAAGGGACAGGGTCTCTTTAGCCTGCGGGTTGTCGCCCAAAAGCCCTTGAGAAGTAATGTCGGCCGGATCGGAAAAGACAGGCTCGATGCCATCGGCGGTGCAGACGGCCCGGTAAAGATTGACCAGCCCGCGCCCGCACAGGATCTGCTCCCCGGCGACACGGCCCTCGATGGTTTCGATATGCGGGAAAACCGCATAGTCACGCGCGCTTCTCGGTCCGATATCGATATGGCCGCCCTCACCAGGCACCGGGAACCACATATGACGCGCGTAAACCAGCCCGGCGACGCCAAGCCCCGTGCCGGGTCCGAGAACGACGCGCGATGCCAGCACATCCTTGCGGCCGGAGCCGATGGATTCGCGGTTGTTGTCGTCAAGCGCTGCAATCGCCAGAGCCTGCGCCTCGAAGTCGTTGATGACGATGACATCCTTCAGGCCAAGATTGGCCAGCATGTCCTTTGGCTTGACGACCCAATGGCAATTGGTGAGCGGTATCTCGTCACCTTCGATCGGGCCGGCAATCGCCAGAATGGTCGAGACCGGCTGAAGCGAGGTCTTGTCCAGAACCGCCTGCTGAATGGCGTCGTCGATCGTCGGATATTCCGCCGTCTTCACGGTGGTGAGGTGCACCGGTTCGGCAAAGGAATCGATCAGAATGGAAAAGCGGGCATTGGTGCCGCCGATGTCGCCAAGCAGGATCGGAAAGGACAGATATTCGGTATCGGACGTCTTCGGCATTGCCTGTTCCATGTTGGGAGGTTCAGTTGGCGACGTGGAAGTCGATGAGATTTTCTGCGGTGGCGCGGTTGAGCGCCATGGGAATATCGTAAACCGTAGCAAGCCGCGTCAGTGCCTTCACATCCACATCATGCGGCATGGCCGTCAGCGGGTCGGTGAAGAAGATCAGCATGTCCACCTCGCCGGTGGCGATCATCGCGCCGATCTGCTGGTCGCCGCCGAGAGGTCCGCTTTTGAGGCGAATGACTTCGAGCCCCGGACAGGCTTCCTGTACCCGTCCGCCGGTGGTGCCGGTGGCGACGATCCTGAAACCGGCAAGCGCTTTCTGGTGATGACGGGCGAAATCCGCCATATCGTCCTTCTTCTCGTCATGAGCGATGAGCGCGATACAGCGTTGTTCTTCCATGGTCCCAGCCCGTTCCATCAAGAATTAAATCGATTTGAAGCCTTCTATAACAGCTTGCCGCCATTTGAAAAGGGAAGCTGTTGAATGCCCCATTTCTGTTTCAGTTCAATGTCGGGCGCTGGGTGGGAAGCGGAATATCCGAAGGCGGCTGCAGGGCGGGGGCTGCCTGAATGACCTGTTCCACGCTTTGCTGGCGCGTTGCCGGAGCAGGCGAATAGGCCTGGGCCGCAAGTCCCTCGGGATTGGCGGAAGGGGCGGCAGCCACGGCGGCGCAGGCCGAGGGCAGATCGGAAACCATGACCGGGCGCGGTTTCACCGGCTTGGCATTGGGGTCCTTTTTCGGCGGCGCCCATGGTTCCTTGCTGAACCACCAGGCCAGCGACTTGTCGCAGCCGTCGCCTTTGCCCACGGCCGCCTGCGGTTTGCAGTTGGGCGCGCCGGGCGGGCATTCGAGACGGATGTGGAAATGCTCGTCATGGCCGTAGATCGGCCTGATCTTGCCCATGAAGGTGCGGTCGCCCGTCCATGTCTGGCAGAGTTTCTGCTTGATGGCCGGGTTCACGAAGACACGCTCCACCTGCGGGTAGCTTGCCGCCATCATCACCAGCCGGGCATTGAGCGGTGACCACTTGCGGTCATCGACCGTCAGGAACTTGCTCTTGTCCAGCATGGAGATGAAAGGCACCGTTTCGCGCTGCTCCACGCTCAGCCGCGGGGTCGGCATCGGCCGCCACCATATGTCGACATCGAGGCCGATCTGGTGCGAAGCATGGCCGGTCAGCATCGGCCCGCCGCGCGGCTGGGAAATATCGCCCAGCAGCAAGCCCGGCCAGCCGATCTTCTGGGCATCCTGCGAAAATTGTTCGAGGAAGGAAATCATCTGCGGTTGGCCCCAGCGCCGGTTGCGGGAAAGGCGCATGGCCTGCCAGCCGGGACCGTCCGTCGGCATGGCGATGGCGCCGGACTGGCAACCCTTGGCATAGGAGCCTATCGGCTGCGAGCCTGTGGCGGAAGGCAGCGCCATGTGGCCGAACACCTCTTTCGCGGGCCTGTCCTCGGCCGATGCGGTTTCCATCTGCAACTGCAGCGCGGAGACGACCGAAATCGCCAGCATGGCCGCCTTGAAAACTCTCGATGATCCCGCCGTCATATAGTCGTGCCCGTCCGATCAGATGATTCTCTTCCCCTTAAGATAAACTGGAACGGGATTTTGTTGAAACCATGTTTCGCCCCGCCTGTTGCAAAGCGGGAGGATAAGGACGCCGATAAAGAGCTTGTGAGCCAGCGCATCTGTTTTTTGCCAATCTTTGTTTTATGCTCTCTTCAACAAACGCGAAAACAGGGACATTCCCCCGATGATATTGGCGCCACTGAAATCCCGTCTCCTCATTGCTCTTGCGGCATCCGCCCTGCTGATACCGGCGGCGGCCTCCGCACAATCGGCCGATGTGTGGCGAAAGGGGATTTCGACGGTTGGGGAACTGAAACACCCCGATGGCTTCGATCATTTCGACTATGTGAACACCAAGGCGCCGAAAGGCGGCACCCTTCGCCTGTCGACGGCGGGCACTTTCGATACCCTCAATCCGCTGCTTGCCAAGGGCGAGGCGGCGACCGGCCTTTCGTTCGTTTTCGATACATTGATGAAATCGACGGAAGAGGAGCTGTCGGCTTCCTACGGTCTTCTGGCGGAGGGCGTGAGCTATCCCGACGATATTTCGAAAGCCACCTTCCGGCTGCGCGCGGAGGCCAAATGGGCCGATGGCAAGCCGGTGACGCCGGAAGATGTCGTCTTCAGCTTCGAAAAAGCCAAGGATTTGAGCCCGCAGCTTGCGACATACTACACTCATGTCACCAAGGCGGAGGTGAGCGGGGAAAGGGACATCACCTTCACTTTCGACGAAAAGAACAATCGCGAATTGCCGCAGATTGTCGGGCAATTGCTGATCGTTCCCAAGCACTGGTGGGAAGCCGCCGGCCCGGATGGCAAGCCGCGCGACATATCGCGTGGCACGCTGGAACCGGTGATGGGTTCCGGCCCCTACAAGATTGCCTCAGTCTCTCCCGGCTCGACAATCGCTTACGAACGCCGCGACGACTACTGGGGCAAGGACGTCAATGTGAATGTGGGGATGAACAATTTCAAAACCATCGCCTACACCTTCTTTGCCGATCAGGATGTGGAATTCCAGGCCTTCAAGTCCGGCACCGTTGATTTCCGCCAAGAAGCCTCCTCCAGCCGCTGGGTCACGGGTTATGATTTCCCGGCCGTCAAGGAAGGCCGCGTCAAGAAGGAAGAACTGCCGAATATCTATCGTTCCGTCGGTATCATGCAGGCCTTTGTGCCGAACATGCGCCGCGAAAAGTTCCAGAACCCGAACCTGCGCAAGGCACTCAACTACGCCTTCGATTTCGAGGAGCTGAACCGAACGCTGGCTTACGGCCAGTTCCAGCGCATCAACAGCTTTTTCATGGGCAGTGAGCTGGCCTCTTCCGGCCTGCCGACCGGTCGCGAGCTGGAAATTCTTCAGGAACTGAAGGATCAGATTCCGCCGGAGGTTTTCACCACCGAATACCGCAACCCCGTGGCAGGCGACCCCGCCAAGCAGCGCGACAATCTGCGCGAAGCGGTCAGGCTGATGAAGGAAGCCGGTTACGAGCTGCGCGGCAACCGCATGGTCAATGCGAAAACCGGACAGCCGCTCGACATGGAGTTTCTGATCGATTCCGCCGGCATGGAAAGAACCATCCTTCCCTATGTCCAGAATCTGAAGAAGATCGGCATCAACGCGACGATCCGGACCGTCGACGCCTCGCAATATACCAACCGCACCCGCAGCTTCGACTATGACGTGATCGTCAAGCTCTGGGCGACTTCGGCGAACCCCGGGAACGAACAGGCGGATTTCTGGGGCTCGGCCGCCGCTGACCGGCAGGGTTCCAACAATATTGCCGGAATCAAGAATCCCGCCGTCGACGCGTTGGTCAGGAAGGTCATATTTGCGCCCAACCGGGATGAACAGGTGGCCGCCGCACGCGCGCTCGACCGGGTGCTTCTGGCAAACAGCTATGTCATCCCGCAATTCTATCGCGGCGAGATGTTCATCGCCTACTGGAACACGCTTATCCGTCCGGAAAACCTGCCCCAATATGGCGTCGGTTTTCCCGATGCATGGTGGTCCAGTCAGGCCGGAAACTGACGCCGGCCTTGCTTTCGTGGCGAAGGCTTGATTCACATAGGGCGAGACGAATCGCTTAAAGCGCAGGCAGGCGCTTTCAGGAAAGGACCGGGTTTGACAGAAACGAAAACCGCTGACGTATCGGCCGGGAGCAGAGGCTGATGGGCGCCTATATCCTCAGACGTCTGGCGCTGATGATCCCGACCATCATCGGCATTATGGGCATTTCGTTTCTCGTCATCCAGTTCGCGCCGGGCGGGCCGGTGGAACAGGTCGTCGCGCAATTGACCGGGCAGGGCGACAGCGCCTCCGACCGGCTATCGGGCGGCGGCGATCTCATGGGCCAGTCCGGCGGTTTCGATGATAGCGGTTCGAAATATCGCGGTGCGCAGGGTCTTGATCCGGAACTGATCGCCAAGCTCGAAAAACAGTTCGGTTTCGACAAACCGCCGCTCACCCGTTTTCTCGAAATGATGTGGAATTACATCCGCTTCGATTTTGGCGACAGTTTCTTCCGCAATTCCTCGGTGATCGATCTCATCATCGACAAACTGCCGGTCTCGGCCTCGCTCGGCTTCTGGATCCTGATCATTTCCTACATCATCTCCATTCCGCTCGGCATCAAGAAGGCCGTGTCCGACGGCTCGACCTTCGATGTCTGGACCTCCGGCATCATCATCATCGGTTATGCCGTGCCGAGCTTCCTGTTCGGTATCCTGCTTATCGTCCTCTTCGCCGGCGGATCCTTCTTCGACTGGTTCCCGCTGCGCGGTCTGGTGTCGGATAATTTTGATCAGCTGAACTGGTGGCAGAAGATCATCGACTATTTTTGGCACCTGACCCTGCCGCTCATCGCGCTGTCGCTTTCGGCCTTCGCTACAACGACGCTTCTGACCAAGAACTCCTTCATCGACGAAATCAAGAAACAATATGTCATCACCGCCCGCGCCAAGGGCCTTACCGAGCGCAGGGTTCTTTATGGTCATGTCTTTCGCAACGCGATGCTGATCGTGATCGCCGGTTTTCCCGGCGCCTTCATCTCGGCCTTCTTCACCGGATCGCTGCTGATCGAGAATATCTTCTCGCTCGACGGTCTAGGTCGCCTCGGTTATCTCTCGGTCGTCAACCGCGATTACCCGATCGTCTTCGGCACGCTCTTCATCTTCTCGCTGATGGGCCTCGTCGTCGGCCTTATTTCCGACCTGATCTATACATGGATCGATCCGCGTATCGATTTCGAGCGGAGGGATGTGTGATGACACTTGCCCATGCCGCCGAAACGGAAACGCTGGTAAAACCGAAGCGCCCGTGGTTTTCGCCGACCACCAAGCGCCGCTGGCAAAATTTCAAGGCAAACCGGCGCGGTTACTGGTCTTTCTGGCTGTTCCTGCTCCTGTTTTTCCTGAGCCTGATTGCGGAATTCATTGCCAATGACAAACCCATTCTCGCTTCCTACAAGGGCGAGTTGTTGGTGCCGGTCATGGTCGATTATCCGGAGGAAAAATTCGGCGGCTTCCTTGCCCAGACCGATTACAAATCCTCCTTCATTCAGGATGAGATCAACGCCAATGGCTGGATGATCTGGCCGCCGATCCGCTATTCCTATCAGACGGTGAATTCCAATATTCCCCATTCGGCGCCCACTGCGCCCTTCTGGCTGATGGATAAAAAGGATCGCTGCTCGGCTTACCCGCAGGGCGATGCCGATCCCGGCTGCACGCTTGGCAATCTCAACTGGCTCGGAACCGACAATCAGGCGCGCGATGTCACGGCGCGGATGATCTACGGTTTCCGCATTTCCGTGCTGTTCGGTCTGACGCTGACCATCGCGTCGGCCCTTGTCGGCGTTACCGCCGGTGCGATCCAGGGTTATTTCGGCGGCTGGACCGACCTTTTGTTGCAGCGTTTCATCGAAATCTGGTCGTCCATGCCGGTGCTTTATATCCTGCTCATCATCGCGGCCATCCTGCCGCCGGGCTTCTTCGTGCTGCTCGGCATCATGCTGCTTTTTTCATGGGTCGGCTTCGTCGGCATTGTGCGCGCGGAATTCCTGCGGGCCAGAAACTTCGAATATGTCCGCGCCGCCCGTGCGCTTGGCGTCGGTAACTGGACGATCATGTTCCGCCACCTTCTGCCAAACGCCATGGTGGCGACTCTGACCTTCCTGCCCTTCATCCTCTCCGGTTCGATCACGACGCTCACCTCGCTCGATTTCCTCGGCTTCGGCATGCCGCCGGGTTCGCCGTCGCTGGGCGAGATGATCGCGCAGGGCAAGAACAACCTTCAGGCCCCCTGGCTTGGCCTCACTGCGTTTTTCACCATGTCCATCATGCTGTCACTGTTGATTTTCGTCGGTGAAGCGGTGCGCGACGCCTTCGACCCACGCAAGACGTTCCGGTGATCGCCATGACGGAAACAAAGACCCAACCGCTTCTCTCCGTCCGCGATCTCTCCGTCGCCTTTCATCAGGGCGGCGCGACGAGCATCGCTGTCGATCATGTGTCCTTCGATCTGATGCCGGGCGAAGTCGTTGCCCTCGTCGGCGAGTCCGGTTCCGGCAAGTCCGTGACGGCGAACTCCATTCTCAAATTGCTGCCCTATCCGGCGGCAAGCCATCCCTCGGGGAAAATCCTGTTCGACGGCAAGGATATGCTGACTTTGCCGGAACGCTCCCTGCGCGCGGTCCGCGGCAACGACGTCACCATGATTTTCCAGGAGCCGATGACCTCGCTCAACCCGCTCCACACCATCGAGCGGCAGATCGGCGAGATTCTGGAACTGCATCAGGCAATCACCGGAGCGCAGTTGCGGGCGCGCACGCTGGAACTGTTGTTGCAGGTTGGCATCCGTGAACCGGAAAAACGCCTGAAGGCCTATCCGCATGAATTGTCCGGCGGCCAGCGGCAGCGCGTGATGATTGCCATGGCGCTTGCCAACCGGCCGAAACTGCTGATCGCCGATGAACCGACGACGGCGCTCGACGTGACGGTTCAGGCCCAGATTCTGGAGCTGCTCGGCGATCTGAAAAGGCAGCACGGCATGTCCATGCTGTTCATCACCCACGATCTCGGCATCGTTCGCAAGTTTGCCGATCGCGTCTGCGTCATGACCAAGGGCAAGATTGTCGAGACTGGCACCGTGGAGCAGGTTTTCAACGATCCGCAGCACGCCTATACGCGCCATCTTCTGGCGGCGGAGCCGAAGGGCGAGCCGCCACATTCCGACGCCAGCAAACCCGTGGTCATGCAGGGTGACGATATCAAGGTCTGGTTTCCCATCAAGGCGGGGCTGATGCGCCGGGTGGTCGACCATGTGAAGGCGGTCGATGGCATCGATATTACCCTCCGCGCCGGCCAGACGGTGGGCGTGGTGGGCGAATCCGGTTCCGGCAAGACCACGCTCGGTCTGGCGCTCTCGCGGTTGATTGCGTCTGAAGGGCGTATCAGCTTCATCGGCCAGTCGATCGACCACTATTCCTATGAAATGATGAAGCCGCTCAGAAACCGGCTGCAGGTGGTGTTTCAGGATCCTTACGGTTCGCTCAGTCCACGAATGTCGGTCGGCGAGATTGTCGCGGAAGGCCTGAAGGTGCATGAGCGGTCTCTGTCTGCCGACGAGCGCGATACGCGTGTCGCCACCGCGCTGGAAGAGGTCGGCCTCGATCCGGCCACCCGCTGGCGGTATCCGCATGAATTTTCCGGCGGCCAGCGCCAGCGCATCGCTATTGCCCGCGCCATGGTGCTGAAACCGCGTTTCGTCATGTTGGATGAGCCGACCTCCGCGCTTGACATGAGCGTGCAGGCGCAGGTGGTCGATCTGCTGCGCGATCTGCAGGCGAAGCACGAACTCGCCTATCTCTTCATCAGCCACGATCTGAAGGTGGTGAAGGCGCTCGCCAACGACCTGATCGTCATGCGCCATGGCAAGGTGGTGGAGAGCGGCCCGGCGGCGGAAATCTTCGCTGACCCGCAGCAGGACTATACCAAGGCGTTGCTGGCGGCCGCCTTCAACATCGAGGCGATGAAAACGAACGCTATAAGCCACTAGGCTGCATTGCTGTTTCTGTTAAGGTGATGATTTTTCTGTTGCTTCGCGGAAAATGCCGACCCATGTTGAGGGGCATGTGACGCGGAAACGGATTGATTGCCATGGCAGCGGATGTGATCGTTTTGGGGGCAGGGATCATCGGGGTCTCCATCGCCTTGCAACTGGCCCGCAGGGGTAAGTCGGTGGTGCTGGTCGACCGGCGCGGGCCGGGTGAGGAGACCTCGTTCGGCAATGCCGGGCTGATCCAGAGAGAAGGCGTCGTGCCTTATGCCTTCCCGCAGGATCTCGCCCTGTTGCTGCGCTATTCCCTGAACAACAGCATCGATGCCCGCTATCACCTCTCCGCTTTGCCGAAGATCGCGCCTTTTCTCGGCCGCTACTGGTACAATTCCGCAGCCTCGCGCCACGCGGCAATTGCCCGCGCCTATGCGCCGCTGATCGAGCATTCGGTTTCGGAGCACAATATCCTGATCGAGGAGGCGAAAGCCGGTGATCTGATCGTCAAGAACGGCTGGATGGAGGCGTACAGAACCGCCGCAAGGCGGGATGCCGATTTTGCTTTCGCCGAGCGTCTGGCGCGCGACCATGGCATTTCCCATACGAAACTCGACGCCGAGGAGCTTGCCGCAGCCGAGCCGCATCTGAGCCATGATTTCGTCGGCGGCCTGAAATGGAACGATCCCTGGTCGGTGCGCGATCCGCATGCGCTGACGCTCGCTTATGTCCGGCTGTTCGAGAGCCTCGGCGGAAGCTTCGTCAGGGGCGATGCCTCCACCCTCAGCCAGACGGTGAGCGGGTGGACGGTGCGCACCGAAACCGGCGCGGTCGAGGCCGAACATGCCGTCGTGGCACTTGGCCCCTGGGCGGATATCGTTACGGAACGGCTGGGTTACCGCTTTCCACTCGGTGTGAAACGCGGTTACCACATGCATTATGCGCCGCAGGAGGGCACGAAGCTCAATAACTGGCTGATCGACGCCGAGCGCGGTTATTTCCTCGCGCCGATGCGAAAGGGCATCCGCCTGACGACGGGCGCGGAATTTGCTGAACGCGATGCACCGAAATCTCCCGTGCAGATCGAGCGGGCAGAGCGGGTGGCGCGCACCGTCTTTCCTCTCGGCGGCCGGCTGGATGCGGAACCGTGGATGGGTGCGAGGCCCTGCACGCCGGATATGATGCCGATCATCGGCAAAGCGCCGCGCCATAAAACATTGTGGTTTGCTTTCGGGCACGCCCACCATGGCCTTACACTTGGGCCGATCACCGGCCGTGTATTGGCGGAAACCATGCTGGGTGAAACGCCGGTTATCGCCATCGACGCCTATCGCCCTGAAAGGTTCAATCCCTGATAGCTAAATCCGCTGGCCTTCCGGGGACAGGCCACGTAACATGGTCGCATGCTGGGGCGGGATGGCGAAAAGTGTAAGCGGTTTTCGCCTGAAATCCCGTTCTAACTATATAATTTAGATCATGTAATGATCTAAAGGGGAAAAGGGGCGAAACGTCATCATGGTGGCGAGGTTTCTCATCTATCAGCAGCAGGACGACTTTCGTTAGCGCAACTCGCTGCGCATGAAACGAGATGGAAACGGCTGGCTGGTGCATGATGGATGATATTGAAAACGCAAAGAAATTTTTCGCCGATAACCCCGATATCGAAATTCTCGAAGCTTTCGTCATAGACGCGAACGGCGTGCCGCGCGGCAAATGGATTCCGCGCGAACGGGCAATCGACGTTCTTGAAAAGGGAATGGCCATTCCCCGGTCGGTCTATGCGCTGGATATCTGGGGCCGGGATGTGCATGCCGCAGGCCTTGCGGAAGGCACGGGCGATCCGGACGGGTTTTGTTTCCCCGTTCCAGGCACGCTGTCGCGGGTGACATGGCTTGGCCGCCCGACGGCGCAGGTTCTGCTGGCAATGAAAAATCCGGATGGAACCGGCTTTTATGGCGATCCGCGCCATGTTCTGGCGCAGGTTCTGAACGCTTATAAAAAGGCCGGTCTCACACCGGTCGTTGCCACCGAACTCGAATTTTACTTGATCGATCCCGTCCGCTCCGCGCTCGATCCCGTCCGTCCGCCGCATAGCCGCGAGGGCCGCTGGCACACGGGCCAGACCCAGGTTCTGTCGATTTCCGAACTGCAGGATTTCGAGGACGTCTTCCATGATATTGCCACGGCCTGCCGCGCACAGGGCGTGCTTGCCGATACGACGTTGCGGGAAAACGGTCCCGGCCAATATGAGATCAACCTCAATCATGTTCCGGATGCGTTGCAGGCGGCCGATTTCGCGGTCTTTCTGAAACGTATCGTCAAGGGCGTGGCGCGGCGGCATGATCTCGACGCCACCTTCATGGCCAAGCCTTATGGGTTGCAGGCCGGCAACGGCATGCACGTGCATTTTTCCGTTCTCGACAGGGACGGCAGGAACATCTACGCCGGAGAGGATGGCCCATCGGATGCTTTGATGCATTCGGTCGGCGGCCTCTTGGAAAACATGGGTGAAAGCATGGCGATCTTCGCCCCCCATGCCAATTCCTATCGTCGTCTGACCCCCAGCGAACACGCACCGACCTACGCCTCCTGGGGCATCGACAACCGCTCGGCGGCTGTGCGTGTCATCGTTGCCAGCAAGGCCGCGACCCGTATCGAACACCGGGTCGCCGGCGCCGATACCAATCCCTATCTCGTTGTCGCGATGATCCTGAGCGCCGCATTGGCCGGCATGAAGGAGAAGCGCCAACCGGGGGGCGCGATTGCCGGCGACAGCCACGCGATCAATCACGAGCCGCTGCCCACCAACTGGGACTATGCGTTGCAACGTTTCACGCGGTCGAGCTTTGCCTATGCGACGCTTGGCCAGAAGTACCGCACGCTGTTTTCCGCCTGCAAACAGCAGGAGCTTTCCGAATTTTCCCTGCGTGTAACCGACGTCGAATATGACGCCTATATCAGGACGGTGTGAAATGGCTGAGGTAACGAACATTCCCAATCCCGGCCACACATCGTCATGGTATGCGGCCTCGGCCAATGTCAAAACCGTGCGGCCGACGCTCGAAGGCGGGCTGGACGCCGATGTCTGCATCATCGGCGGTGGCTTTACCGGCATTTCCGCCGCGCTGGAACTCAGTGAGCGCGGCTATTCCGTCATCGTTCTGGAAGGCGTCCGCGTCGGCTTCGGCGCTTCGGGTCGCAATGGCGGCCAGATCGTCAACGGCTATAGCCGCGATCTCGAAACCATCGCTGGCCGCTATGGGCATGACAAGGCGGTGAAACTCGGCGAAATGTCGCTTGAAGGCGGCGCGATCATCCGCAACCGCATCGCCAAATACGCCATCGATTGCGATCTCGTCGATGGCGGTTTCTTCGCCGCCTTCACGCCGAAACAGATCCGCGAGATGGAGGCTCACAAAACCCATTGGGAGAAACACGGCCATGGCGGGCTCGAAATGGTCTCGAAGGCGGATGTCGGCAACTATGTGAAGACCGATCGATATGCCGGCGGCATGATCGACCGCTTCGGCGGGCATATCCACCCGCTCAATCTGGTGCAGGGCGAAGCGGCGGCGGCGGAAAGCCTCGGTGCTCGCATATTCGAAAATTCGCGGGTCATTGCGGTGGAGCAGGGCGCAAACCCCGTGGTGCGCACGGCAACAGGCAGCGTCAAGACGAAATATGTCCTCGTCTGCGGCAACGCCTATCTCGGCAAACTCTTGCCGGAAATCGGCGACCGCATGATGCCGGTCTCAAGCCAGGTCATGGCGACGGAGCCGCTCGATGCCGATCTGATCGAGGCCCTTCTGCCCGCCAATTATTGCGTCGAGGATGCCAATTACATTCTCGATTATTACCGCCGCACCTCGGATAACCGCCTGCTCTACGGCGGCGGCATCGGTTATGGCGGCAGCGATCCGGCTGACCTTACGGGCGTGATCCGCCCGAACATGCTCAAAACCTTCCCGCAACTGGAAAAAACGAAGATCGACTTTGCCTGGAGCGGCAATTTCGCGCTGACCCTGACGCGCATTCCGCATATGGGCAGGCTGTCGGACAATATCTATTTCTCGCATGGCGACAGCGGCCATGGTGTGACGACAACCCATCTGCTCGGCAAGATACTGGGCGAGGCCGTTGCCGGCCACGCCGAACGTTTCGATATCTGGAGCTCGCTGCCGAATTATCCGTTCCCCGGCGGCAAGACCTTCCGGGTGCCGCTGACCGTGCTTGGCGCATGGTGGTACGGCCTGCGCGACAGGCTCGGATTTTAGAACGTCACCGTCTTCAAACCGGAAAGTGCGTTATTCGCAATATCCTCCGGTGTGGCATCGATGCTGACGGTCACGACACCCGGTTCGCCGGTCGGCACTTCCAGCGTGGCAAGCTGGGTTTGAAGCAGCGAAAGCGGCATGAAATGGCCCTTGCGTTCGCCCATGCGCCGGCTGAGAAGCTCCAGGCTGCCATCCAGATAGACGAAAGCCAGCGGGCCGCCAGTGGCCTTGCGAAGCCGGTCACGATAGATTTTCTTGAGCGCCGAGCAGGAAACGACGACACCGTTGCTTTCGCTGCCCTTGCGCAGTTCCGCGCCGATAAGATCGAGCCAGGGCCAGCGGTCTTCGTCCGTCAGCGGAATACCCTCGGACATTTTATCGACGTTGGATTTCGGGTGAAGCTTGTCGCCCTCTATGAAAGCAACGCCCAGTTTCTCCGCCACTGCTTCCGCGACCGTGGACTTGCCGGAGCCGCTCACTCCCATCACGACAATTGCCTGTGTCACCCGAACCTCGAATGTTTCTGTTTCGACGGTCAGCCCCTACCATGTGCGGCATGTATCGGGAATATAAAAATGCGGGGCTTGCCTGTGTCAGTGCCCGGTTTTGCGCGCCGCACTCTTCTCCAGGGCGGAAAAGGCAGCGTGAATCAGGATCGCCAGCGCCGCAACGATCAGCCCGCCCTGAAGAATGAAGGCCAGATTATTGGATTGCAGGCCGGCAATGATCACTTCGCCGAGGGTGCGCGCCGCGACGGTCGAGCCGATGGTCGCGGTCGAAAGGCTGATGACCGCCGAAAGCCGGATGCCGGCGAGAATGGCTGGAAGGGCAAGCGGCAACTCCACTTTGACAAGGCGTTGCCAGCCGGTCATGCCGCTGCCTCTCGCGGCATCCATCACCGCGGCGGGCAGGGTTGTAAGACCCGTCAGCGCATTTTCGAATACCGGTAAGAGCGCATAGAGAAACAGGGCAATGAGCGTTGGTTTTTCGCCAAAACCGATCATCGGTACGGCCAGCGCCAGCACCGCTACCGGCGGAAAGGTCTGGCCGATATTGACGATGCTGCGCGACAGCGGCAGGAAATCCGCCCCGAACGGCCGGGTGACGAGAACCGCGAGCGCTCCCGCCGTGAGCGTGGCCAGCCCCGTGGCAATCGCCACAATGGTCAGATGCGACAGCGTGAGGGAAAACAGATTGGCCTGCGTGTAGATTGCCGGCGCATTGGCCTGCACGAGAGGGCGGAACAACGGTGCGAAGACCTGTGGCACGGCAAGGAAGATGGCCAGCGCCAGCGTCAGGAAACCGAGGGCAAACAAGGATAAGGCGTTTTTCATGGGGCTCCGGCGGCACGCTGGAGGAGAACGTCACGCCGAACCCGGCCGGCGGGTTGCCCATTGTCCCTGACGACCGGCAAGGCATCGCAGCCCGCCCATAACATAGCCGACAGAGCGTCGCGCTGGCTTGTATGTTCGCTGAGCGGTTCGCCCTCTGCGTTTCCCGGCTCCACGACATCGGCAACGGAGAGAACGGACAGCAGTTTCAGCGCCCGTTCGTTTTCGCCGATCATGGTGCGCACGAAATCCGTCGCCGGTTTCAGCACCAGTTCGGCCGGCGGGCAGTCCTGCACGATGCGGCCCTTGTCCATCACGGCGATACGATCCGCCAGATGAAAGGCCTCGTCCATATCGTGCGTGACGAGAACGACGGTCACGCCGAGCTTTTTCTGGATATCGAGAAGATCGTTCTGGGCCTTGGCGCGGATCACCGGGTCCAGCGCGCCGAAGGGTTCGTCCATCAGAAGAATGTTCGGCTCGGCGGCCAGCGCACGCGCCACGCCGACACGCTGCTGCTGACCGCCTGAGAGTTCATGCGGGAAACGGTCGGCATAAAGCGCGGGATCGAGCTGGAAGAGCTGCATCAGCGCGTGGATCTTCGCCTCGATCCGCTTGCGATCCCAGCCGATCAGCTGCGGAACGGTCGCGATATTTTCGGCCACCGTCCGGTGCGGAAACAGGCCATGGCCCTGAATGGCGTAGCCGATCTGGCGGCGCAGCTTGAAACCGGGTATCGCGCTGACATCCTCACCATCGATACGGATCGTGCCGGAGGTGGGCTCCACCAGCCGGTTTATCATGCGCAGCAGAGTGGTCTTTCCCGAGCCGGAGGTGCCGACGATGACGGTGACGGTGCGCGGCGCGACAGTCAGCGATACCTGATCCACGACGGCTGCATCGCCATATCTTTTCGTGATGGTGTCGATTTCGATCATGCCTTTTGCCTTCCGCCTGCGCTGAAGAGATTGCTGTCGATGATGGCGTCGAGTGTCATCGCGGCCGCAAAGCCGAGAAGAACCGTCGGCACGGTGCCGAGCAGCACGAGGTCCATCGCTGTCTGCCCGATGCCCTGAAATACGAAAACGCCAAAGCCGCCGCCGCCGATCAGGGCGGCAATCGTCGCCAGGCCGATATTCTGCACCAGTACGATGCGAATGCCGGTGAGGATGACCGGCATGGCCAGCGGAAATTCCACCCGCAGCAGCCGTTGCACCGGCGTCATGCCAAGCCCGCGCGCCGCTTCCCGGACCGCCTGCGAAACACCGGAAAGACCGACCACCGTGTTGGAAACCACCGGCAGCAGCGAATAAAGAAACAGTGCCAGGAAAGCGGGCGCCATGCCGATGCCGGCAATGCCGACTCTCGCGGCACCCGGCACAGTGGCCGCGATCCACCCGAGCGGTGCGATCAAAAGGCCGAAAAGGGCGATGGAGGGAATGGTCTGGACGATGTTGAGGCTGTTCAGTACGCCTGCGCGCAACCGCTCGACCTTGTAACAGAGTATCCCCAGGGGGATGCCCACCACGGTCGCTGCGATCAGCGAGCCGATGGCAAGTTCCACATGCCGCAAAGCCTCGGTCCAGAATGTATCGGCCCGGCCGGTATATTCCTTGATGATGGAGAGGTCGTTCCAGAGGCCGCTTATCAGCACGGCAGCGAGCGCGGCGATGGCCACCAGCAGCAGCAAAATCCGGGCAGCGGGCTTCGGCTCAAGACGGGCAATACAATCCGTAGCGAGCAGAGCCAGCCCGGCAAATATCAGCCAGAAGCCGCTGGCAGGTGAAACGCGGGCAAAACCGTTGCCCTCCGGCATGAGGAAAGATGCCGCCTGCCCGACGAAAACCGCCAGTGCCGCAAGACCGGTGAGCGCGAATACGAGTTTCAATCGCGTGGGAAAGCGGAAAAAGGCGATGAAGGCCGAAAGAAGAACGATGGTGACGAGAACAGTTGCAGCCGAACCCGGAAGAGCTTCAAAGACCGTTCGTGTCTCGCCCTGAACGATCCGGTTGGCACGGAATGTCATGAAAGGTGAGGCAAAAAGCGCATAAAGAAGCAGGCACGAAATCACAACGCCCACTTTGTCAGGCCATTTCGTCAAATCCTGCTCCCCTGTCTTTTGGCCCGTGTATGATTTGGGAGGGGACCACAGGAACGCACCGGTTCCCGCAACCCCCTCCGGCACCGCGAGCGGCTACTTGACGAAGCCGTTCTTTGTCAGAAAGTCGAGCGCCACGGTCTTGGCCTGTTCGCCGCCCACCTGAACGCGGGCGTTCAGATCCTGCAGCGTTGCGAGATCGAGTTTTTCGAACACCGGTTTCAGCAGCTCTTCGATATTCGGGTGCTTTTTCAGAACCTCTTCGCGAATGATCGGCGCTGGCTGATAGACCGGCTGCACATGTTTGTCGTCCTCCAGCACCACAAGACCGGAGGGCGCGATGCCGCCATCCGTGCCATAGACCATGGCGGCATTGGCATTGTTGGTCTGGTTGGCGGCGGCGGCAATCGTGGCCGCGGTGTCGCCGCCGGAAAGCGTGATCAGCTGGTCAGGCTTCATGGTGAAGCCATAGGTGGTTTGAAATGCAGGGAGCGCGGCGGCGGAGTTGACGAATTCGGAAGATGCGGCAAGCACGACTTCGCCGCCATCGGCGACATATTTGCCAAAATCGGAAAGCGTCTTCAAATTGTTCTTGTCGGCGACATCCTTGCGCAGCGCAATCGCCCAGGTGTTGTTTGCCGGCGATGGCGTCAGCCAGACGATCTTGTTGGCATCGAAGTCGAGTGTTTTCGCCTCTTCATAGCCCTTGGCTGCATCTTTCCAGAGCGGATCGTCCGCCTTGGAGAAAAAGAACGCGGCGTTGCCGGTATATTCCGGATAGATGTCGATCTCACCGGCCGTTATCGCCTTTCGCACAACCGGCGTGGCGCCAAGCTGGATGCGATCCGTCGTTTCGATCTTGTTCTGGTTAAGGACGGCGAGGATGATGTTGCCGAGAACACCGCCTTCCGTGTCGATCTTCGACGACACGACCACCTGCGCCTGAGCGATGGAAACAGAAAGGGCAAGCGCAAGTCCGGCGCCCGTCAACGTCATCAAGCGGTTCATGAATGTTCCTCCGGTGGGTCAGCCTGCCGAACAGGCAAAAGATCGCCGCCGCAATTGCGGCCGAATATAAACGGCCGGGAGGAAAAATGGTTGCATGCCGTCTGCGTTTTCGCGCCGATGGCTCCGGCTACACGCCGACGGTCAGGTTTCGCCGTCGCGCTTGCGCGCATCCTTGCCCATGACCAGCGGCATTAGAACCGAAAGAAACAGGAGCCTGATGACGTGGTGGGAGCCGACATAGGCGGTATCGGCATGCATCATCACCGCCATCGCCGCCATCGTCTCCAGGCCGCCCGGCGAATAGGCGATCATGACGGCATTGAGCGGAACGCCGGTCACCCCGGAAATCATCCAGGCAATGCTTCCGGCGATCAGCATCACGGCGATGGTAACGACGAAGCCGGCCAGAAAGCCTTTCCGCACGTCCATCAGTGAGACATTCGAAAAGCGGGTGCCGATAAGGCAGCCGATCAGCACATAGACGGGCAGGCTGAGCCAGGTGGGAACGCCGCCTTCGGTAAGGCCGGTAATGTGGGTGCCGATGGAAATGGCGACGCCGCCAAGCAGCAGCGCGGCCGGAAACTTCCAGCGCAGGAAAAGCCAGCCGGTCAGAAGCGATGCGCCGATGGTCAGCGCCAGCGTGAAAAGGCCCATTGGCGGGTTGGCCACAAGCGGTTCCGTGCTGACGAGATCGAAATATTCGACGATCAGCGGCACGGAAAGCGTCAGTGCCAGCACCCGCACGCTTTGCACGATGCTGACGGTCGCAAGGTCGCTTTTCGTCTCGGCGCCGAGGCTGATGATATAGCTGAGATGACCGGGAGAGGCGCCCAGCATCGCCGTTGTCCGGTCGTAACCGAAGCCGTAATGCAGGATCCAGTAGGCGACATAGAGCATGATAACGACAGCGGCGAGCACAACGACGAAGCTCACGGGCCAGGTCTTTGCCGCGTCGATCACGGAGGGCGTCACGCTCGTTCCCATAGAAATGCCGACGACGACGAAACAGGCATTGCGGATGAAGGCGGGAACACCAAGCCTTACACCGGCCAGCCCCGTGATCGTCACCGCAAGTGCCGGGCCGGAAAGAAAAGGCGCCGGAATATCGATGAGGCTGGCGAGTAGCGCCCCTATGCTGCCGACGAGCGCGGTGAGTGCAAATGTATGGAATTCAGGCTTGATGATCATTGCGACGCTGATTGGTTGCTTGAAAAAGCTCGCGACCAAATGCGCCGCTTCCATTCGCGACGTCAACACGCAGGATCAAAAATATTACGTTTCATGCGTATTCTATAAAAGAAAAGCCCGTGGCCTGAAGGACACGGGCTATGGCAATTGCCGATGCGGCAATGGGATGATCAGGCAGCCGGAAGGGCGGCGATCTTCGGCATTTCCGTATCGAGGCCCAGCAGGAAGTTGATCTGGGGCCGAGCCTTGACGAGATCGTCGATCGAATATTCCGCCAGAACGTCGAAAAAGGCATTGAGCGCCTTGCGAAGGGCCGAGTTGAGGCCGCAGCTATCCACGAGCGGACATTCCACAGCACCGTCCTCGAAGCATTCGGCCATGGCGAAGCTGTCTTCAGTCACCTTCACTACGTCGAACAGGCTGATCTTTTCGGCGGGTTTGCCAAGGCGCACGCCGCCGTTGCGACCGCGCACGGTTTCCACCAGGCCCGCCTTGTTGAGCGGCTGCAGGATTTTGAACAGGAACAGCTCCGAAACGCCATAAGCCTTGGCGATCTCGGGAATGCGGCTCAGATGGCCTTCATTGGCGGCGCAATACATCAACATGCGAACGGCATAGTTGGTCTGTTTGGTCAAGCGCATGCTGGTCTCCTAACTCTCAATGTGGAGTTATATAGTCTCTTTTTCAGTTTAGAACAATTCCAGAAACTGAAAAAACTGGCACCCATCCGATATTTCTCGAACAGCCTTGTTGACCGTCCGGATGATTCATGAACAAACAAGTCAAGAATCGGAATGTAATGGAGGCATTCATAATGGCAAGCTTGAAATCATACTTTTCCGCTGCCGTTTTTTCAGGGTTGACGATCCTTGTCGCCGCGCCCGTCGCTCTGGCAGAAGGGGAGGTTAACGTCTATTCCTATCGCCAGCCTGAATTGATCCAGCCGCTGCTCGATGCTTTCACGAAGGAAACCGGGATAGAGGCGAATGTGCTTTTTCTCGATAAGGGGCTGGTGGAACGCATTCAGGCCGAGGGCGTCAATTCGCCCGCGGATGTGCTGCTGACGGTCGATATCGCCCGTCTCGTCGAGGCGAAGGAGGGCAAGGTTACCCAGCCGGTGCTCAACGATCCCGTCATCGAAAAGGATATTCCCGCCAATCTGCGCGATCCCGAGGGCGAATGGTTTGGTCTCACCACGCGCGGTCGGGTGGTCTATGCGTCGAAGGAGCGGGTGACCCAGAAGGACATTACCTATGAGGAGCTTGCCGATCCGAAATGGAAGGGCAAGATCTGCATTCGCGACGGCCAGCATTCCTATAATATCGCGCTGATCGCCTCGATGATTGCCCATCACGGCGTCGATTATACCCGCACATGGCTGACCGACCTGAAGAACAATCTCGCCCGCAAGCCTGACGGAACCGACCGCAGCCAGGCGAAATCGATCTTTTCCGGTGAATGCGACATCGCGCTCGGCAACACCTATTATGTCGGCCTGATGCTGACCAATGATCGCGAGCCGGAAGAAAAGGAATGGGCTGGATCGGTGCGGGTGATCTTCCCCAATGCGGGCGATCGCGGCACACATGTAAATATTTCCGGCATGGCGCTGACGAAGTACGCCCCCAACAAAGACAATGCGCTGAAGCTTATGGAATTCCTGGCCTCCCGCGAGGCGCAGGAAATCTATGCCAAGCAGGTCTTCGAATATCCGGTGCTGCCCGGCGCGGAGCCATCCGATGTCGTGAAGGGCTTCGGCCCCATCAATCCGGACAAGCTGCCGCTGACGGACATAGCCGCCCATCGCAAGCAGGCGTCCGAACTGGTGGATGAAGTGGGTTTCAACGACGGCCCGACCAACTGATCCCGGCGCAGCCCTTACCGCCCAGCCGAAATCAAATAAAAAGCCCCGCTGTTTTTCCAGCGGGGCTTTTGCTTGTGTACCGGCTTCCCGGCTTACTTCATTGTCGGCATCACGAATTCAGCGCCCGACTTGATACCCGACGGCCAGCGCGAGGTGATCGTCTTGGTCTTTGTCCAGAACTTGATCGAATCCGTCCCGTGCTGGTTGAGGTCGCCGAAGCTCGAAGCCTTCCAGCCGCCGAAGGAGTGATAGGCAAGCGGAACCGGGATCGGAACGTTGACGCCGATCATGCCGATATTGACGCGGCTTGCGAAGTCGCGGGCGGCATCGCCGTCGCGGGTATAGATGGCAACGCCGTTGCCATATTCATGCTTCATCGGCAGTTCCAGCGCGTCTTCGTAATTCTTGGCGCGAACAACGGAGAGAACGGGTCCGAAGATTTCCGTCTTGTAGATGTCCATGTCAGGGGTCACGTGGTCGAACAGGCAGCCGCCGACGAAATAGCCGTCCTCATAGCCCTGCAGCTTGAAGTCGCGGCCATCGACCAGAAGCTTCGCACCCTGTGCGACGCCGCTGTCGATCAGGCCCTTGACGCGCGTCTGCGCTTCCTTGGTGACGAGCGGACCCATATCGGCCTTGTCGTCGGTATAGGGGCCGATTCTCAGGCTTTCGATCTGCGGAATGAGCTTTTCGACGAGACGGTTTGCCGTCTCCTCACCAACCGGAACCGCAACGGAAACAGCCATGCAGCGCTCGCCCGCCGAACCGTAACCTGCGCCCATCAGCGCGTTTACCGCCTGGTCGAGATCGGCATCCGGCATGATGATCATGTGGTTCTTCGCACCGCCGAAGCACTGCGCGCGCTTGCCGTTCATGGCGGCCGTGCCATAGACGTAACGGGCGATCGGCGTCGAGCCGACGAAGGAGACCGCGCCGATATCGGGATCGGTCAGAATGGCGTCGACAGCGCCCTTGTCGCCGTTGACGACGTTCAGGATGCCGGCCGGAAGACCGGCTTCGATCATCAGTTCGGCAAGACGGATCGGCAGCGATGGGTCGCGCTCGGAAGGCTTGAGGATGAAGGCGTTGCCGCAGGCAATTGCCGGCGCGAACATCCACATCGGGATCATGCCGGGGAAGTTGAACGGGGTGATGCCCGCGCCGATGCCAACCGGCTGGCGGATCGAGTACATGTCGATTGCAGGGCCGGCGCCTTCGGTGAATTCGCCCTTCTGCAGGTGCGGAATGCCGCAGACGAATTCGCAGACTTCGAGGCCGCGCACGATATCGCCCTTGGAATCTTCAACGGTCTTGCCATGCTCGCTGGAGAGCAGCACTGCCAGTTCGTTCATGTCGCGGTTCAGAAGTTCGACGAACTTGAAGAAAACGCGGGCGCGACGCTGCGGGTTGGTGGCGGCCCATTTCGGCTGCGCAGCCTTGGCGCTCTCCACGGCGGCGCGCAGTTCGGCGTCGCTTGCAAGCGCGACAGTTGCCTGAACTTCGCCGGTGGCCGGGTTGTAGACATTCGATGTGCGGCCGCTGGTGCCCGGCACATGCTTGCCGTTAATGAAATGACCAATTTCCTTCATGGGTTTTCCTCCAGAATGTGATGGCGCAGCATTACCTTTCGATTTGCACAAATCAATCGCCTGAAATAAGCATCCATTGTGCAAAAATAGACACAAAGAGGGTGCCGTGAACTGGGATGATGTGCGTTTGTTTCTAAGCGTCGCTAGAAGCGGCCAGTTTCTTTCGGCGGCCAGAAAGCTTGGCGTCAACCATGCCACCCTCAGCCGGCGCATTTCCGCACTGGAAGCGGCCATCGGCACGCAGCTCTTCCTGCGCAGCACCAATGGCTGCGAGTTGACCGAAGAGGGGCAGCGCCTTCTTGCCGGCGCCGAGCGCATGGAAACCGAAATGCTGAATGCCCAGGCAAATCTCGGCCGCGTCGATACGGCGGTGGCGGGAACGGTGCGCATCGGCGCGCCGGATGGTCTCGGCGTCTCCTTCCTCGCGCCGCGGCTCGGCCGGCTGACGGCGCGTTATCCCGATCTGAAAATCCAGCTCGTGCCGGTGCCGCGTTCCTTCTCACTGTCGCAGCGTGAGGCCGATATAGCCATCACCATCGAAAGGCCGGAGCAGGGCAGGCTGATGTTTTCAAAGCTCACCGACTATTCGCTGGGCCTCTATGCCTCGGCGGATTATCTGGCCGATTATGGAACGCCTGATGATGTCGAGGCGCTGAAGCGCCACCGGCGGATCGGCTACGTGGAGGACCTGATCTTTTCGCCTTCACTGAACTTTACCGGTGAGATCATGCGCGACTGGGACGCCGCCTTTGAAATCTCCAGCGCCACCGGGCAGACCGAGGCGGTGCGTTCCGGTGCGGGCATCGGCATCCTGCACAATTACATCGCCGGGCAATATCCCGAACTTCTGCGGATCATGCCGCACCTCACCATCAGCCGGTCCTACTGGACCGCCTATCACGAATCCGCCCGTCAACTGGTCCGCGTCCGCACGGTGGTCGATTTTCTCCAGGAACTGGTGGCCGAAGAACGGCGAATCTTCACCTGACATCCAACACGCCGACATTATTAGTACTATTAATTATTCCGGCCCGGCAGTTCGGGGCTTGACAAAGGATGGCAGGCTGGACGACCAATGCAGCCATTGGGAGAGATCGGAACTGACATGTCTATGATACGTAAGCTTTCGCCGACTGGCCTCGGCGTGGCCGTCATGCTGCTTGGAATGCTGCTTTTCGCACTGAACGACGCCATGGGGAAATGGCTCGTAGCCACCTATAGCCAGGGTCAGGTGATCCTCATTCGCAGTGCGGCGGCGCTTATTATCCTCGTTCCGATCGTCTGGCGTGCCGGCCTCTCCGGCCTTGTCAGAATTGAACGTCCCGGCCTTCAGTTTGCGCGCGTTTTCTTTTCCACCGCAGAGCTTTTCTGTTTCTATTTCGCGGTCGCGGCCCTGCCGCTCGCCGATGTCATGACCTATTGGCTGGCCGCCCCCATCTATGTGGCGGCGCTCTCGCCGTTTCTGCTCGGAGAAAAAGTGGGCTGGCGTCGCTGGACGGCCATTGCCATCGGTTTTGTCGGCGTTCTCATTGCGCTCAAACCCAGTTCGGCAAGCCTCACCTCCGCAGCATTGTTTTCGATCCTCGGCAGCGCCGCCTTTGCCTTCATGATGTTGTCTGGCCGCCAGCTGCGCAATACGCCGGATACGGTGCTTGCCTTCTGGCAGATCATCGGTGCGGCGCTTGCGGGCATTGTCGCGGTATTCCTCACGCCATCGGGATGGCTGCCGGTTCAGTCCAGTTTCGATCTCGCCTTCCTCGGCCTGCTCGGCGTCGTCGCCATGACGGCCCATGTGCTGGTCAACCGGGCGCTTAAACTCGCCGATGCCGCCACCGTCGCGCCGCTGCAATATACGCTGTTGCTCTGGGCGGTAATTTTCGGCTGGCTGTTCTTCGGCGACGTGCCGCAGACGAGTATCGTCGTCGGCGCGGGTCTGATCGTTCTTTCCGGCCTTTATATCTTCTTCCGCGAAAATACTCTCAAACGCCGCCGCGAAACCGCTGAAGATCTGGCCGCAGAGCAGGTTTGATCTTCCTCAAGGCCTTGATCACGATCACGGGACTTGACGAAGGCGTGATCTTCAGGGAGTAAGAAAGAGCCCTGCGATGATTTGTCTCGCAACGGCAGAGGAAACAAAGGTGCCGGGCCCCTCTGGCGAGAGTTTTACGGCGCTCTCGCGATGTCGGTACCGCCTGCAAAAATTGGCCGGCGGATTAAAAACTATGAAAAACCTGAATGTGCTTCGCGCGCGTGCTTTCTGCGTGCGGCCTGACGCCCTGCGTCGGCCCCTGAACGCCCTCTTTATGGGAGGCGACCGGACATGAGCGCTGCCCAGAAAAACACGCTTACCTACTTCAAGTGGGCTTTTATCGTCACCGTGGTCGGTTTGATCCTCGGCGGTTATCTCGGTTGGGAAATGACCGGAACGGTCGGCGGTACGGCGACGATCTTCTTCATCTGCGTCGTGCTGGCGGTGCTGGAAATCTCGCTCTCCTTCGACAACGCCATCGTCAACGCCAATAAGCTCAAGGATATGACACCGGTCTGGCAGCATCGCTTCCTGACCTGGGGTATCCTGATTGCCGTTTTCGGCATGCGTATCGTCTTCCCGCTGCTCATAGTCGTCGTCGCGGCCAATGTCGGCCCGTGGACGGCGATTGTCATGGCGGCCACGCAGCCGGAACGTTACGCGGAAATCATGCGTGACGCCCATCTGCCGATTGCGGCTTTCGGCGGCACCTTCCTGATGATGGTCGGTCTCAACTTCTTCTTCGACCATGAAAAGGACGTGCACTGGGTGCGCTGGATCGAGGAAAAGGCTGCAACCTATTCCTCCGTCAAGGGCATCGAGATTGCCTTCGTGCTGGTCGTCATGCTGATCTTTTCCCGCATCATCGGTGCTAGCGACAATCCGGAACTTGGTCCGGTCGCGGCCAACACCTTCTTCCATTCGGCGATCTGGGGTCTTTTGACCTTCCTGCTGGTGGAAGTCGTCGGCGGCATTCTCGACCGCAGCCAGGAAATGCTGGAAGGCGCGGCGAAAGGCGGCTTCGGTGCGTTTCTTTATCTCGAAGTGCTGGATGCCAGCTTCTCCTTCGACGGCGTTATCGGCGCTTTCGCGCTGACGCAGAACCTCTTCATCATCGCCATCGGGCTCGGCATCGGCGCCATGTATGTGCGTTCGATGACCATCATGCTGGTCGAGAAGGGAACCCTGGCCGAATATCGCTATCTGGAGCACGGTGCCTTTTATGCAATCCTTATCCTGTCCGTCATCATGTACGTGCAGACCATGGTGCATATACCGGAGGTCATCACGGGCCTTGGCGGCGCGGGCCTGATCGGCATCTCGCTCTGGTCGTCGATCCGCTATAACCGGCGACAGAATGTCGATGCGGTCGAGGCTGCGCGCGGCGCGGAGATCTGATCCGCATTTACCCATGCCTTCCGCTGTCGCGGCGGAAGGCAGTTTTTAATCATTGAATTATTTTTTGCCTGTTTTTGTTGCTAGTTGTCCTTTGCGGAAAATTTCGCCACAAGGCGGAGTTCATGCCTTAAGTTGCTGTTTTTACGGGTATTTGTGCGCTGCATCAAAACTGGCACGCTTCCTGCATCCCATTCTGCAAGTCCAGAGGGGACATTATGGCTCGAAAACGGGTCAACAAATACCGCCGCGCCGCGCGATCTTTCTGATCTGCGCCGTGCGGCGGTTCTGTTTGTGCGGGATGGTTCTTGAGTTTTCCGTTCGGTTGAATGAAAACGATAAGACAACGACTGGAAGGGTCACGGTTTGCCTGCACAATTGTCGCCCACGGAGGCACTGGGTCTCTGGCATCGTGTATCCACGGCGCAGGTCATTGACGATCAGCCGGATTTGACCTTGCGTCAAACCGCCATCCTGCTGCAGATTTATCTCGTGCCGCCGCCGCACACCGTGCGCGGTATCGCCGCCATGCTGGGTGTGACCAAACCGGTTATTACCCGCGCCCTCGACAGTCTGGGTGCTCTCGGACTGGTCGACCGGGTTCGGGATGAGCGGGACAAGCGCAATGTCGTGATAAAACGCACGGTGGCCGGTGCGCTTTATCTGGAAAAATTCGGCGATCTGATTATTGATCAGGCACGCAAGATCTAACCTCTGGATGTGAAACCCATGATGCTCGACCGCCGCCTGAATGTCTTCCGCTCCGATCTCGCCGATGAAAAGCTGCAGGGCGTGGTGCAGGCCGAGCGTTTTGTCAGCGGCTCGCCCGCGCAGATCGCTGTGCCGGTTGTTGGCCTGCGGCCGACGCCAGACCTTGCCGCCGGCATCGATACCGAGCTGCTGTCTGGCGAAACCATCCGTGTTTTCGAGCACGCGAACGGCTGGGCATGGGTGCAGGCGGATGCAGATGGTTATGCCGGCTATGTGCCGGAAACGGCGATTGGCGATGTCGTTGTCGCCACACATCGGGTGATTGCACCGCGCACTTTTCTCTATCCAGCCGCTGAATTGCGCAAACCGCCGGTCGCCGCGCTGTCCATGGGCAGTCTCATCCGCATCGTCGGCGAGGCGGAGACACGCGGCACCCGTTACCTGCTGACCGAAAAGGGCGAAGGCATCATCGCCGCCCATTGTCGCGCCGTGGATGAGGCGCTTGAAGAGGATTATGTGGCGGTAGCACTGCGCTTTATCGAGACCCCCTATCTCTGGGGCGGCCGTTCCGGTTTCGGCATCGATTGCTCCGGCCTCGTGCAGCTTTCCATGGCCATGGCGGGCCGGCGGGTTCTGCGCGATACCGACATGCAGGTGAAGTCGCTCGGCGTCGAAATAGAGCGGGATGAATTGCGCCGCGGCGATCTCGTCTTCTGGAAGGGCCATGTCGGCCTCATGGAAAACGAGGGAGTTCTGCTGCATGCCAATGGCCATACGATGAATGTCGCACGCGAAAATCTCGATGCGGCCATCGAGCGCATCGGCTGGCTTTACGAAAAGCCGACGGCTTTCCGCCGCCTGGAAGACTGAAAAGGCGGCTTTCACGAAATTGTGCCTGTACGGCCCTTTGTGCGAGAGCCGCCGACAGCCTACATCGGTTGGATGATGGTTCGGGACCGACATCGATGAAGACAAGAACGGCGACACGATTGGCAGCGATCCTCGCGGCGGTTTTGCTGAGCGCGTCGGCGCAGGCGCAGACTGTTTTCCAGAATGGTTTTGCTCCCGCGCCGGATGCCTATGCAAATCTGCCAGGCGTCAAGGATCCGCGCACGCTGCAGCCAAAGGTCCGTTACAATTGCCACAGCGCTCTTGGCTCGACCGGATATTCGCGCGGCCCCTACCGGAATGTTTTTGGCAGCCGTGGACTTCCCGTTCAGGGTTACCGTTGCACCGATGAAAACGGAATTTCCAGCTTCGGCGGCAGAAACCCGGTTTCCAAGGACTGGTATCCCGGCATAAACCCCGTAGACCCGACCTTCTGAGGCGGCATCGCTCCAGCAGCGGACCGAAAACCCCATTGCGCTCTTCGGAAAATCGATGCGCGGGCGGTGGCGGCGGGCATTTGCCTGGCCGGTGCTCTGGACTTGTTGTCGCTTTTTCAGATAAATCTTCCGCATGACAGGTTGATACCTGCCGGGGTGCGGAGTGACATCGGCTATTCTGACCTTTGGCCGATATTGGGGAATGCGAGTATGACGAAGACCGATATAGCCACCCGTGTCCATAATCATACCTGGAAACTCGACCCTATCGTCCGCAGCCTGATCGATACGGATTTCTACAAGCTCTTGATGTTGCAGATGATCTGGAAGCTCTATCCGGAGGTCGACGCGACGTTTTCGCTGATCAACCGCACGAAGACGGTGCGGCTGGCGGAAGAAATCGACGAGATGGAGCTGCGCGAACAGCTCGATCATGCACGCACCCTGCGTCTTTCCAAAAAGGAAAACATCTGGCTTGCGGGTAACACGTTTTACGGCCGCTCGCAGATTTTCGAGCCGGAATTCCTCTCCTGGCTGTCGAGCTATCAATTGCCGGAATATGAGCTTTTCAAGCGCGACGGGCAATATGAGCTGAATTTTCATGGCCGCTGGATGGACACGACGCTCTGGGAAATCCCGGCGCTCGCCATCATCAACGAGTTGCGCTCGCGCAGCGCCATGCGCTCGCTCGGTTATTTCACGCTCGATGTGCTTTATGCCCGCGCAAAGGCCAAGATGTGGGAGAAGGTGGAGCGGCTGCGGGAGCTGCCGGGCCTGCGCATTTCCGATTTCGGCACCCGTCGCCGCCACAGCTTCCTTTGGCAACGCTGGTGCGTCGAAGCGCTGAAGGAAGGCATCGGGCCCGCCTTTACCGGTACGAGTAACGTCCTGCTCGCCATGGATTCCGATCTCGAAGCCGTCGGCACGAACGCGCATGAACTGCCGATGGTGGTCGCGGCGCTGGCGCAGACGGATGAGGAGCTCGCCGCAGCACCCTATCAGGTTCTGAAGGACTGGAACCGGCTTTATGGCGGCAACCTGCTGATCGTACTGCCGGATGCCTTCGGCACGGCGGCTTTCCTGCGCAACGCGCCGGAATGGGTGGCAGACTGGACGGGTTTCCGTCCCGACAGTGCGCCGCCGATCGAAGGTGGGGAAAAGATCATCGAGTGGTGGCAGAAGATGGGCCGCGATCCGCGCAAGAAGATGCTGATCTTCTCCGACGGTCTCGATGTCGACGCCATCATCGATACCTACAGGCATTTCGAAGGCCGTGTCCGCATGAGCTTCGGTTGGGGCACCAACCTCACCAATGATTTTGCAGGTTGCGCGCCAAAAACCATCGCCAGCCTCAAGCCGATTTCCATCGTCTGCAAGGTGAGCGACGCCAATGGCCGGCCGGCGGTGAAGCTCTCGGACAATCCGCAAAAGGCCACCGGCGACCCAGCCGAAGTGGAGCGTTACCTGAAGTTCTTCGGCGAAGAGGACCATAAGGAACAGAAGGTTCTGGTTTAGAGCTTTTGTGGAGCCCGGTTTTCCGCCCGGAAAATGCTCTGAATTGAGAACGGGCGCTCCGGTTGAGGAAGCGCCCGTGGAAGCCTGCACCTATAAGCAGATTACTTCGCAAACTGATGTGCGATGTAATGGAAGAGTGCGCGGATACCCTGCGCCTCCCCGCCGATCGATGAATGATGCCTCTCGCTCAGAGACCAGCCGTAAATATCGAAATGCGCCCAGCGCCTGGTATTGGTAACGAAACGCTTCAGGAACAGGGCGGCGGTGATCGATCCGCCCATGCCGCCCGAAGGCGCGTTGGTGATATCGGCTGCGCGTGAGCGGATATCCTTGTCGTAGCCCATATAGAGCGGCATGCGCCACAGCGGATCGTCCGTATCGATGCTGGCTTCCGCGATATCATGCGCCAGATCCTCATCATCAGTGTAGAAGGGCGGCAGATCCGGGCCGAGCGCGACGCGTGCGGCACCCGTCAGCGTTGCCATGTCGATCATCAGGTCCGGCGCATCTTCGTCCGCATAGGCCAGCGCATCCGCCAGAACAAGACGGCCTTCAGCGTCGGTATTGTCGATCTGCACCGTCAGCCCCTTGCGGCTGCGGTAGATATCGCCGGGGCGGAAGGCATTGGAGGAGATGGAGTTTTCGACCGCGGGCACGAGAACGCGAAGATCGACCGGCAGCTTCGCATCCATGATCATCAGCGCAAGGCCGAGCACATTGGCCGCGCCTCCCATATCCTTCTTCATCAGCGCCATGGAGGCGGCAGGTTTAATATCGAGGCCACCTGTATCGAAGCAGACGCCCTTGCCGACAAGGGTGAGGCGCGGATTGCCCTTCTTGCCCCAGTTCATCTCCAGAAGCCGCGGCGCGCTTTCGCTGGCCCGGCCGACAGCATGGATCAGTGGTAAGTTTTCCTTGAGCAGATCATCGCCGGTGGTGACCTTCACCTTTGCCTTGTAGTGGGCGGCAAGCGCGCGGAAGGCAATCTCAAGCTCATCCGGTCCCATATCGTTGGCCGGAACATTGATGAGGTCGCGCGCAAGGAAAACGCCGGCCAGAACGCGCTTGATCTCGCCGTCTTCCGCATCCTGCGGAATGAGAAGCTTTGCCCCGTTCGTCTTGGTGGTCTTGTATTTGTCGAAGCGGTAGCTGCCGAGACCGAAACCGAGAGCGAGGCGATTGGCCGTCAGGGGTGCGGTCTCGATGTGCCATTCGCCTTCCGGCAGTTCACGGGCGAGTTTCCCGGTGATGAAGGGGATTTCCGAGGGATTGCCGCCGAGGCCGAGAAGCACGCCGCCCAGCGAACCATCGGCGGAAGGAACGAGCAGGATGGCGCCTGCCTCCGCCTTGAACCCCGCCTTCTTCGCCCAATCCAGAGCGACAGGGTCGATGGCGCCCTGTTCGATATGGGCCGGTGTGACGGCGAAAACCGGCAATGTGCTGCCGGCCTTGGAGCTGAAAGGGGTCGGGCGTTCGATGAACTGATAGGGCGCCATTGTATGCTTCCGTAAATGTCGAGAATCGGTGCGATTAACGCTCTGTTAGGGTTAACAGATTATTGCTTAAGCGAAAGTTGCGTCATGTGAGTCTGTCGTGTGTCGGGCGCAAGATCGATCATTCTTGGGCGGGGGCGCTGCCATGACTGCATTTTCTTTGGAGACAGGCCGAACAGGGTTGCTACGGGGAGCATGTCTTGCCGCATTGGTTCTTGCGGTTTCGGGATGCGCGAGCACCAACAAGCCTGATCGCATGTCCACCGGCTCCATTCCCGCCGCCACGCGCTCCTATGATCACATGAACATGGAGCAGCTTCGGCAGGCGGAGGAGAGCGCCGGCAAAGCCTATGAACGCAGCCCCAAGGATAAATCGGTCGGCATGAATTATGCCAGCGTGCTGATGATGACCGGCAAGAACACACAGGCTCTCGCCGTCATGCAGCAGATCGCCATCGCCAATCCGGCCGACCGCGATGTCCTTGCCGCCTATGGCAAATCGCAGGCCGCTGCCGGCCAGCTGGAACAGGCGCTTTCGACCATCCAGCGGGCGCAGACGCCGGACAGGCCCGACTGGCGGCTTTATTCCGCCGAGGGCGCCGTGCTCGATCAGCTTGGACGCTCGAACGAGGCGCGTTCCCGCTACAGGCAGGCGCTTGACCTGAAGCCGAACGACCCGAGCGTATTGTCCAACCTCGGCATGTCCTATGTCCTGTCGAGTGATCCGCGCACTGCCGAAACATATCTGCAATCCGCCATCGCCCAGCCGGGCGCCGATAGCCGCGTTCGCCAGAACCTTGCGCTCGTGGTCGGTCTACAGGGCCGCTTTGCCGAAGCCGAGCGCATCGCGGTTCAGGAACTCTCGCCACAGCAGGCACAGGCAAACCTCACCTATCTGCGTGCCATGCTTTCGCAGCAGAACTCCTGGCAGCAACTGGCGAAAAAGGACGGCAAGCCGGCTGGTTGATACGCTTTCGCAGGTATAGAAGGGTTGCCCTGATCGAACGATTTCCGGTTTCGCTCCTGCGCGTTTCCGTCGTTAGAACGTGTCGGCGACACGAATGCCGGCAGGCCCGAGAATAACGGCGATGAGAACCGGCAGGAAGAACACTATCATCGGTACAGTCAGTTTGGGCGGCAGCGCTGCGGCCTTTTTCTCAGCTTCATTCATTCGCTCGTCTCGACCTTCCTGCGCCAGAACACGCAGAGCCTGTGCGAGCGGCGTGCCATATCGTTCCGCCTGGATGAGGGCCTGCACCACGCTTTTGACACCGTCCAGTTGTGTGCGCATACCAAAATTCTCAAGCGCGACACGCCTGTCCTGAAGGAAGGACAATTCCGCTGTCGTCAGGATCATTTCTTCCGCAAGTTCAGGCGACTGTTCTCCCATCTCTTCCGCCACGCGGCGCATGGCCGCTTCCATCGAAACACCGGATTCGATGCAGATCAGCATCAGATCAAGTGCATCTGGCCAAGCCCGCTTGATCGAGACCTGTCGCTTGGTCATGCGGTTAGAAACGTAGATATTGGGAGCATAAAAGCCGATATAGCCGAAAAGAAGAACGGCCATCAGTCGAATGAAGAAGGCTTTATCCGCAAGATTTCCGAGAACGAAAATCCAGGTGAATGCGACGGCCAGAAAAATGAACGGCAATATGAATCGGGCGGCAAGAAATGTATTAAGCGCATTTTGCGAACGAAAACCGGCCGCTCGCAGCTTGTTCATTGTGTTCTTGTCGGCGAGCGCTTCCTGGAGATTGAATTTTTCGACGATTCGCCGTGCGGACTTGTTGTTGTTGCCACGCAGGGAGGCCTTGCCGTCTCTGGTTGCAGTTGCCAGACGCTCGCGCTCGCGGCTGCGAATAAGTTCCCGTTCGGACGATACGGCCTTCATTCGCTTGGCAAAGTCCTTTCGTTCGAAGAAAGGCGTAATGAGCGTATAAAGGGTGGCGAAAACTGCCACTGTTACGAGAATCGCAATGATAGTTTGCGGATTCGTCAGGTCTGAAAGGAGATTTCCCGTCATCGGTGACCTCAAATATCGAAATTGATCATTTGGCGCATGATGAAAATTCCGATGAGCATCCATAGTCCGGATGCACCCAGAATGATGTGCCCGCGCATATCCGTGAAGAGGACTGCAAGATAGTCGGGCGATGTGAAGTGCACCAGCAGCATCACAATGAAAGGCAATGCGCCGATAATGACGGCCGACGCTTTTGCCTCCATCGATAGAGCGTTCACTTTGGCGCGCATTTTCTTTCGGTCACGCAATACCTTCGAAAGGTTGGATAAAGCCTCCGAAAGATTGCCGCCTGCCTGTGCCTGGATATTGATGACGGTGCTGAAGAAGCTGACTTCGAAAAGCGGCATGGTCAGCATCATGCGCTCTATCCCTTGGGGAATCCCGATACCAACCTGCTGCGCATCTACGACCCGCTGAAACTCTGTTTTCACCGGCTCCTGACCATCCGACGCGATCAGTCGCACGGCGTCATTCAGCGGCAATCCGGATTTGATTGAGCGGCACATGACATCCAGCGCATTGGGAAACTCCTCAAGGAATTTTTTCTGCCGGCGCTTGAGGATAAACGCCAATACCCAACGGGGCAGCCCTAAAGCTACCACTGCGCCTATGAGCAGGGCGGTTATTAATGATAGATCATATAGAAGCGCGATCAGAGTGGCGAAAGCCGAAGCACCTGCGCTCACGAGATGAAATTGCCGAACGGAGATTGCCAGCCCAGCCTGCACGAGTTTATCGCGCAGGCTGACATTCTTCGCTTTTTTCGCCTTTTCATTTTGTTTCTTTTCCATATCCCGCAGGCTGTCCTGCATGGATTTGCGGCGCTTGCTGAGTTCCTGGACCCGATCGCGTGCAGCTTTGATATTTACGTGATCCGTCTCTGCCGCCTGCACCCGCTTGAAACGGCTTGTGGTCTTTTTCTCGACCTCTATTTGCTGGAAAAGAAAGACGTAGGCGAGTGCTCCTGCCGAGATGGCGACAAGTACGGCCAGTAACGCTATTGTCGGGTCCATGGCAGTCGCTTTCCCTTAGGATGTCTTTTCCATCTCATCGAGCGCGGCTGCCAGGCGTTTCTCTTCGCCGTAATAGCGTGCACGATCCCAGAAATTGGGCTTGCTGATGCCGGTCGATACGTGCCTGCCGATCAGCTTGCCGTTCGCATCTTCGCCTTCGATTTCGTATCGCATCAGATCCTGCGTGACGATGACATCGCCTTCCATACCGATCACTTCCGTAATCTGGGTTATCCGGCGCGAGCCGTCACGCAGACGCGCTGCCTGAATGACGACATCGATCGATCCCGAAATGATTTCACGCACGGTCTTGGCCGGCAGGGTGAAGCCGCCCATGGCGATCATCGATTCGATACGGCTGAGGCATTCGCGTGGCGTATTGGCGTGCAGCGTTCCCATCGAACCGTCGTGACCGGTGTTCATGGCCTGGAGAAGGTCGAAAACTTCCGGTCCGCGCACTTCGCCGACGATGATGCGTTCGGGCCGCATGCGAAGGCAGTTCTTGACGAGATCGCGCATTGTGATCTCGCCTTCCCCTTCGATATTGGGCGGACGCGTTTCGAGCCTCACCACATGCGGTTGCTGCAGCTGCAGTTCGGCGGTGTCTTCACAGGTGATGACGCGTTCATCCTTGTCGATGAAGCTCGTCAGGCAGTTAAGAAGCGTCGTCTTACCCGAGCCGGTGCCGCCCGAGATAACGACATTGCAGCGGACGCGACCGATGATCTTGAGCAATGTAGCGCCTTCCGGCGTGATCGCTCCGAAACGTACGAGCTGGTCGAGTGTCAGCTTGTCCTTCTTGAATTTTCGGATCGTCAGCGCCGGACCGTCGATGGCAAGCGGTGGAGCGATGACGTTGACGCGCGACCCATCCGGAAGGCGGGCGTCGCATATCGGGCTCGATTCATCCACGCGTCGGCCGACCTGGCTGACGATGCGCTGGCAGATGGAAAGCAACTGCGCATTGTCACGAAAACGGATATCGGATTCGATGGTCTTGCCGCCGACTTCGATGAAGGTCTGGCCGGAACCGTTGACCATGATATCGGCAATATCGTCGCGTGCGAGAAGCGGCTCCAGCGGCCCGTAACCAAGAACGTCGTTGCAGATATCTTCGAGCAGCTCTTCCTGCTCGGCAATCGACATGGCGAAATTCTTGATCGTGATAATGTCGTTGACGATATCGCGAATTTCCTCGCGCGCGCTTTCCGCGTCAAGCTTGGCGAGCTGCGAAAGGTCGATCGTATCGATAAGCGCGGAAAATACCTGGCTCTTGGTATTGTAGTAGTCTTCCGTGCGGGCGCGTTTTCTCTGCGCGAGCGGTGCACTTGCGGTTGCTTGACGCACCACCGGTGATTGGCCGGGTTCAAGAGTGTCAAGTGCAGCAGAACGAGGTTCAGGCGCCGCCGTTACCTGCATGGGCACAGGTGCAGCAAGATCCGGCTTCGTGCTTCTGGCTGGGCCTTCAGGCCCGCGTTTTCCGAACATCGGCGTTTCCGTCTAAGGACGCAGGCAGAAGGCCTACTTGCGCTTGAGAATATTCTTCAGTTTTTCCAGACCGCCGCGCCTGCTTTTGCGCAGCACGGAGCGGCCGGTGATGGTATGGGCGATTTGCGAAAAGGTTTCCGCCGTCTGGGATTTTTCATCCATCTCGCTGATCATGCGTCCGCTATTGGCGGCGTTTCCGAACAATTGTGCGTCGAATGGGATAATCGCAATCGGCGCGATTTCCAGCGGCTCAAGGAAGTCCGCCGGCGCGATTTCCGGGCGCTTGGGCATGCCGACCTGATTGAGAACGAGGTGCGGCAATTTATCGTTGGGTCTCAGCTTGATGAGAGCGTCGAAGAGATTCTTCGTATTGCGCAGATTTGCGAGATCGGGAACCGCCGTTATGACCACCTCATCGGCTTCCGCAAGGACTGCGCGCGTCCAGTCGCACCACTGGTGTGGAAGATCGAGAACCGCAACCGGGGCACTGCGCTGCAAAACCTCGAGGATCGGCAGAAAAGCCTGACGATCGAGATCGTAGGTTCTGTCGAGAAGAGACGGTGCCGCCAAAAGCGACAGATGATCGGAACATTTCGTCAAAAGACGGTCGAGAAATACCTCGTCCAGCCGCTCCGGCGAAAAGACCGCTTCAGCCATGCCCTGGGCAGGGTCCTGATCGAAATCGATATTCGCCGTTCCATAGGCAAGATCCATATCCGCCAGAATGGTTTCCGTGGAGAAAAGACTCGAAATGCCGAAGGCGCAATTATGCGCGATGGTCGATGAACCTACGCCGCCCTTGGCACCAATGAAGGCGATGTTGCGGCCGAGCGGCTCCGCTTCCGGATCGACGAAGATCGCGGCGATCGAAGCCAGGAGATCGGCCATATTGACCGGGGCGACGAGATATTCGGAAATGCCGTTGCGGATGAGATCGCGATAAAGCGTGATGTCGTTGTGTCGGCCGACAATGATGACACGCGTGGAGGGATCACAAACCTCCGCCAGGGGCGCGAGATCGTCCAGCAGCGAGGCGGTTGAGCTTGCCGTTTCAAGAACGATGAGATTGGGCGTGGGCGACGTGGAAAACATCGTGGCTGCCGCATTGATATCGCCCTTGGTCACCCGTAGGGTAACCTTGCTCATGCGCCGGTCGCTGGACAATGCGTCCATGACGCCTTGCATGTTGTCGCTGACGCAGAAAGCGTGAACGGAAATGCGGGGCAGGGGGCGCAGGCGATCCATATCCGAAGCGCGCACGGGCGGCTCGGCTTCTCCGTCGCCGCTAGGTTTGATATCGTATTCTACAGCGCTCATCGTCTATCCTGCCGTGACAAATTTTGGGTCTGCATCAATCTGTTGCCGCGGTCGAAGTCTTGCCGCGATAGGTGTCGATGACGACGGCACGGCGCTCGGCATCGATCGGGCTCATGCCGCGCGGGCCGACCAGATCCATGGGATTGGCGATCTGCGCTGCGAGATTGCTTTGGGACGCGCACCCGAAATTGTACCAGTTCTTATTAGCGAAGGTATTGTCCGAGAGATCCTCTGGCCATTGGCCGCACTGACCGGTCATGGCGGTAACGGCGACATAACTCAGGCGGATGGGGGAGGCGTCGCCATTGGGGGAAGCGGCATAACGCGTCTCCATGATCTTGCCCGGCGCCACACCCGCGCCGGAAAGCGTCGAGCGAATCTGTTTCGCCATTCGCGATGCGGCCGCCGAGTTGGCCGATCCCGACGGGGTCTGAATATTGATTATCCCGGTGGACATCGACGCATAATTCTGGGCAAAACCGCGAACATTATCGGCCATCGCTGTGGTCAGCCGGCTGTCGCTGGCCGAGACCGGAATATCCAGCGAATGCTCCGCTTCCGACAGGGTAATCGGGTGGCGTGTGCGATAATCGTCGGGAATGGCGTTGGTGGTCATCGGATCGCGTGCGCAGCCCTGCAACAGGCTGGCGGCTAGCGCGGCAACGACGACGAAGCCGGTCCGTCTTCCGGAAAGGTGGGGGGAAGAGGAATAGGGTTCCTTCATGACGTTTCCTGCCCTGACCGGGCTTGCTGTGAAGAGGGGATTTTGTGTGCGTGTCGTCATTTGTAGATGAACCCCACTGACCCCTGATAGGGCGCGGCCTGAACCTGATCCTTGCGGCCATAGACCTTGTTGACGCGGTTCATGAAATACATGGCAGCGTCGTTTTCCGGATTGAAGTTATCATCTGGCCGGGCGATCTGATTGCGGGCAACGGGCCGCACCAGATAGGGCGTTGCGATAATGACCAGTTCGGTTTCGTTGCGCAGGAAGTCCTTGCTGCGGAAAAGCGTGCCGAAAATCGGGATTTTCGACATGCCCGGAAGCCCGGACATGGCCTGGCGGACATTGTCTTGAACGAGACCTGCGATCACGATCGATCCGCCGGAGGGAAGCTCGACCGTTGTGGAGGTCTCACGCTTTCTGACCGACATGTAGGTCGAACCTGGGACCGTGCGGCCCGAATTACCAGTTACAACATTGCCTTCATAGGTGGGCTCGGAAACATTGGTTTCAATTTTGAGACTTATTCGGCCTGGCGAAAGCACCACGGGCTTGAAGTTTAACGTGATGCCATAATCGACAGTATTGGTCGTGCGCGTAATTGTGGGCCGCCCGGTGTCCTCGTCGATGTCGACTTCCTGTTCTCCGGCAATCCTGAAATCGCCTCCGACGTAGAACTTTGCCTGCTCTCCGGAAATAGCCGTCAGGCTTGGTTCCGCCAATGTACGCATGACGCCCGCCTGCTCCATTGCAGTGAGATAAGAAGCGAATCTGAGAGACCCCGAGCCTATCGCACCACTGGCAATTCTTGACGCGCCATCGATCACATTGCCAAGATTAGACGGATTCGCAAATTCGAAACCATTACCGCTTGTTGAACTGCTGATGGAGCCGTTGAAGCCGAGTTGCTTCAGAACCTGTCTGCTCACCTCGGCGACGGTAACCTTCAGTGTTACCTGATCTTCACCCTGAATCGTCAGCATGTTCACAATTTGCGATACCTGCCGGCGCTCCGCAAAAATCGCTGCATCGCCGCCATTGTCACCGCCTGTCAGAGATATATTACGGGTGGTGGCCTCACCGCCTTTTAGAAATGCGTCTGCAAGTTGAACGGCGCGTGCGGAGTCCTGCGGTGTACGCACCGATCCTGTAAGAACGATGTTGTCTGAAACGATTTCTACCTTGATATCCGACTCGGGAATGAAACGGCGAATATTCGCCTCGAGTCCGGAGATGTCCCGCTCTACTTCCAGATCGAGACTGACGATTTCCCGGCCGCCCTCACCAAAAATGAAAATGTTGGTCTGTCCTACCGTTTTACCGAAAAGATAAATACGTCTGGACGTGCGGGTGACGGCATCGGCAAGACTCGGATCGGCAACGAGAATGTCGTGTGCATCTTCGGGCAGGTCGATGACCAACGCCTTGTTTAAACCCAGCTTTAAGCGCTTGCGAATGCCTGTGCCGCTTTCGGTAATCCGCACGATGCTTGCGCTTTGCGCCTCCGCTTCGCTGACGCGCAGAAACTTGGGGGAATGCTGGCCGGGAACGCCTGAAAAGGCCAGGCAGAATGCGAGCCCACCCGCCATCGATGAACGCAGGCGTTGGTTGAGACGATTTGTCATGAGCCTTCCGGTCATTGTGATGCTCCTTGACCGCTCTTCACGATCGAGCCGGATTTGATCACCTGGATTTCCGGCTGTCCGGAACCGCCGCTGAGAAGATGGCCAGCCGAAAGCGTATCGTTTTCCTGCGCATCGGCGACGGAGCGCAAAGCAAGCGTGAGACGGTCCGCCATTTGCTGCGCCACCGTTATGATCTTCGCCTGTTCCGGTGTGAGTTCGAGCGTGGCGGTTGCGCCGACCACTGCCGACGTTCCGTCCTCGCCTTCCTTGATCTGCTGATCGATTGCCAGGACACGAACATTGTTCAAAACATTTTCGGTCAGAAAGTTATTATTGTCGCCCTTGCGGACCATGATCACATCGACCCGGTCGTTCGGCAGCACGAAACCGCCTGCGCCTGTCGAGACGGAAATCTCGGTGGCGACAGCGCGTTTCCCGGCCGGCAAAAGGGAGGACATGATGCGCGTGCTGGAATCGACCACTTTTTCCGGCCGGATCGGTTCACCTTCGAACAGAGGCAGCCGCACGACCGCACCGGTGAGTTCGGTAATGGCGTCAGGCCTTTTTACTTCCGTTATGAAACTGTCGACCACATTGCCCTGTGGCCAGGGTGTCCAGCGCACGGAACTGTCGTTCAGGCGGCTACCGACGGGCAGATTGACCGAAGAGACGAGAACGTTGACCGTCGGTTCTTTCTGGATGATCGTTTCTGCTTTTTCGATGACCTGCTTCGCGCCGGAAATCTGCATGGCGACAAGGCCGGCAAGACCGGCGGCCACCAGAGCAACGGAAAGAATAAAGATACGCGACGGTTTCATGCTCGATCCTTGAGGGAATCAGATTCTTCTTCCCCGAGGATGGCGCGCGATTGGTATAATTATGGTTAATAGTGTGCTTGGATTTGTAGTTAACAATTCTATAAACGATTGGGATCGAAATCCTGATCTAGTATAGGCTTGTGATCGCCGCTTTTACGAGGGGGCAATTCCCATAGGTCAGGAGTCCCGCTGCAGCGATACCGATACCGTATGGAATCTTCTTTGCAACCATAAGGGAATCAGGGATCGGTATGCCGATGGCTACGATTTCCTGTGACCGTGATCTCAGCAGTAGTATGCCAACTGTCAATGCGCCGCCGATCAGCGTCACCGCAAGTAAAAATTCTATGAGAGAAATGTTGAAGCCGTACCAGACTGCCGCTCCAGTCAGCAGTTTTGCGTCTCCTCCGCCCATGACATTGGCAGCGAAGAGCACAAAACAGCAGAGAAAAACGGCGAGGCCGCCTGCGAGACTTAAGATAAAAGTCTGCAAATCCATTCCCGACAGGGGCGCAACGAAAGCGAAAGACAGCAAGAGCACGACGGTTATCGAGTTGGGGATCGTCATGCTGAAAAGATCGTTCAAGGCCGCGAAACTGAGGCAGAGCGGGACAATAAGAAAAATCGCTGCGACGATCATGATTACCCTGCCTTAATCTATCCAATTCAGCTGGAAGAATAGCAAATGCAGGTGATTTCCCAATTCTGGGTAAATCACCTGCATTATACTTTTTATCAATCAAACGCCGCCGGTGGAGGCTTTCGAGTTCGTGAACGAGGTGCTGATGAAAGTGAAAGTGTCTTTCAGCTTACCGCCGACTGCCGTTGTACCACCGATAATGCCAACGGAAATAAGTGCAGCAATCAAACCATATTCGATTGCAGTGGCGCCGGATTCGTCTTTCAGGAAACGAGCGAAAATCTTGGTCATAGGGTCTCTCCTAACTTGTGTTGGTTCAGCACGCCGACAACTGTTCTCCGTTGTTCGGTTGGGTTCAAACTACAACGGAGCGATTTCCAAGCGCTTAAAAAAAACGATTAACTCAAAGTAAACGGCAGGATGAGTTTCTCTTGGTAAATAAACATAAAAAGTATTGTCTGCATTTTTATATTTGCTGATAAACGAATATATTTCGAAGCTGACCACTTCTCTCGTCCGGCTAAGTTTCGGTTGAAAGAGGCGCAGCTGTTCAGTTTTGACGCGGGGCGGAGAGACGTGAAAATATCAATACATTACGAATGGTTACCGTCCTCGTTGCGGATTTCCGCCATTTAACGCTTCATTCACTAAAACCGCGCATTCTGTGGAGAATAAAGTGCGGGTAGTGAGCAAGGGCCAAACGCGTGTCATCCGGAAAACTGGCGAAAATTGTGGTCGGCTTGTCCGTCTTTCTATCGGGTTCGCTGCAGCCCGCCTTTGCTGAGGATGACATCTTGCGCGTCTCGATGAATCACGCCCGTGTCCTTCGTCTCGACCGCGCCGTCAGCAAGGTTATCGTCGGCAACTCCAAAGTCGCCGACGCCACGGTTGCCGATGCCACCACGATTGTTCTGACGGGTCGCAGTTTCGGCACGACCAATCTCGTGCTTCTGGATGCCGATGGCAATCCAATCGTGGATGAACGCATTCTCGTCTCCATCGACGAGGGCAATACGGTTCGTGTTTTCCGCCAAACGGAGCGGACGGTTCTGTCCTGTACGCCGAATTGCGAACAGCATTCGCAAAATAGTGGCGATAAAGACGCTCAGCCATAACAGGCAAGGTCGATCATATTTCAGACAGGACAACAGGCCTTCCGACAAAAACGGAAGCGGCCTGTTCGTAGCTTTTCTGTAAGTGGAAAAGGCGAAAAAGCAACACGCTTCCCGGCGTTTACCGGTCGGCTATATGTTGCTGTTTTTTCGGCTAAGTTCTTGATCTGGCTAAGATCAAAAATGGAATGGTGCCAGAAGAGGCGTAAAATTTATCGCCTATCTGTCGGAAATACATAGTATTTTTTTGTCCGCACAAGTGTAGATACCATGTGAAATACCATGGGCCGCTTTTGCGTAATGAGCGTATCGTGGCCTCAATAGACTGCGAGAAGTCGATCTATGAAGCTGCGGTATCTCGTTTTCAGTTGATGGAGGCGCTGTTGCGCCTCTTTATCGGATATTTTGCCCCGGATGTGCAGGTCACGTATTTCAGCAGCTTCGTCATTGAGCTCCTTCATACGCTTGGAACGTTCTGACGCATTACCTTGTACCCGGCTACTATGTTTTCTGAGGCTTACGGGCATTTTGTGGCTCCTGAATGAGTTCCTTTATGTGGTTAAGGACTGGCTCACACGTAACGACTATATCATTGGATCGGTTGCCGTAGAAGGCATAGGGTTTCTTGCAATCGATCGAAATGAACCCCTTTATAAATTTTCCTTCTTTTCCGTCGATCTCAAGCGGATAAAAGAAGATCGATCTATACTCCATCTTTGATTGCGTGGGGCTTGAGACTTTTCGCTTTCCAAGCTCTCTCACATCATCAAGCACCTGCGGGAGCGCTCCGTACTCACAGACGCGGTGGCCAAGAAGACCGTCTGCTTTTATGTCGCGACCAGTTGGACGCTCATTTCCCGGATTTCTGTGACGAATATTCAGATTTGACTTGCTGCTTCCCTGATACAAAACAACGGAAACCGAAACGTCGCCTTTTTTTGATTTGGTGGTTTGTCGGGTGAATATTTCCAGTATGCCCAAGCACGCCCGTATAGCGTCGTCTTTTGCGTCTACTGCGAGGTTCCCCTTTTGGCGATGGGCAGCAAGGAGGTCACCGAAGCGAACAATCACATCACTTTGATTGTCACTTGTTGAAGAAGACTTTTCTTTTGAAAGGGCGTCGAGAAGGCCTACGACGCTGTGAAGACCGGCAATAGCTGCGGTGGCGATCAGGACAACGCCTACGGTCTGGATCGTGCCATAATACCATGCGAAAACAGGCGGCGACGCGGCAAGTCCGGTCTTTGCACCCCAATGTAGAAAGCCAAAAAAGCGAAGCCGTTGTGGCGCTTTATTGAAATATAGGCTTTTAACAGGGCGTGAAATCTTACCCCACAGCGACCGCTTTCCTGACAACCAGTCATCAGCTGCTTGTTCGAAGCTTTTTGTCTTCACGATCTTTCGGCTGCCTCACCACAAATCACCTGATTTGCATATTAAGAGACTGGCAGAAGTCAAAAATCTATAGAAGAACGGGCTTATCAACCGAGAATTGCTTCTAGACCCAGCTTTGATCGCATGGATTTATCGAAATTTTATCGACACGTTCCTTCCGCAATAAAGCGATAACTGCAAGTTGGCGATATCTTGCCATCGCCTTCGGGCTGCTCGATACCGGGTTGATCTCGATTGCCTTGAGGCCGTCGATGTCGCCAGCTTCGACAAGCTCGATCAGCTTCACCAGCCTCGGGCGGAAGCGCCGATGTGTAGCGGCTGTGAAGTCAGGCGGATTGGGCAGGACGCCGCGCTGTGCGGCCTCAAGGGCCGCAGCGCGCTTCCCCGCCGCCTTTCTCTGCATCGGGACTGCGGGCGTTTCTTCGCTGCCGCGCGCAGCTTCGACCATTTCCTTCGGGACGAAGACCGTCATCTTGTCCGGCGTGATGGCGTAGACCATCGGCGCTTTCTTGAATTCGGCGGTGATCTCGTCGGCGATCTTCGCGGCATCGGCCAGCGTGGCGGCTTCGCGATTGATCTTGTTAGTGGGGCTGCGGCGCAGGTGCACGTTGAAGTGCGCAGCGGTTGCGATCTTGGCGCGGTCGGCAGCGTCGGCGGGGTGCAATTTCTTCGGCATGGGGCTACTCCTTATCGGTGGTGGTGTGTTATGACCACGACTAAAAAGTGCAACTCCGTTCGCAGTCGCCGGGAGCGAGCGTGGTAGCGGGGATGAAGTTTATCGTCGGGAAGCGGGGAGGTCGGCTGCGTTGACGACAGAAGAACTTGAGGAGCTTTTGGAAGGGGCGGAAGAAACTGACGCCTTAGAGTTCAAGCAGGCAATGGTTTGGGAAGATGGCCTCGTTAAAGACATCCTCGCCATGGCAAACATTGAAGACGGCGGTCGCATCGTCATAGGCATTGAAGATGGAACGTTTGCTCGACAAGGCCTCTCCGATGACCAGCTAAACTCGTTCAACGGCGACCAGATCAAAGATGTGGTTGGCGGCTTCGCTGATCCTTTCGTGGAGTTTGCCATCAGCAAGACGCCTGACAAGGTTGGGCTGATGTTTGTGGTGATAACAGTCGCGCCATTCACCTATACGCCTGTCATCTGCAAGAGGGACGGCGGCAGAAAAAACGAATTGCGGAAGGGCGAGATTTATTTCCGCAGCAAAACGCGTCGCCCATGCAGCGAAAGGATCAGCAATTCATCGGAGATGCGCGATCTATTAGACCGCGCCACAGTTCTCCGCATGCGCCATCTTCAAGGGCTTGGCCTACAGGCAGTGCCAGAGGAGCGCTACGACTTCGATAGGGAGCTTGGTGGGCTATGATGCCAGAAGGATTTATTGATCGAATAAAAGCTACTGGATACACCCGCGTCGTCATTCGTCCCATTGATACGCCCGAGGCGCTCACCGTTGCTCAAGCGCGCGAAGCGGTGGAGAAAGCCAGCGTGTCGCTCCGTGGGTGGGATTATCCGCACGTCGCTCACCGGGACGACGAGCACGGCGGCTCAGAGACGTTCGCTGAGTTCGCGCAAGATTGGTGCGATTGGCATCATCACCGGGAATTCTGGCGGATGTATAAGAGTGGGCAATTCCTTCATTACAAGTCTCTTCGAGAGGACTTGTCCAAGGACGGAAGTGTCCCGAAGGATGGGCCGGTGCTCGCAACTGGAAGCTTGGTTTATACCGTCACCGAGGTGACTGAGTTTGCTCACCGGCTTTTCCGGCATGGCTTGTATAAGCGCGGAGCCGATATCGAACTGACCATTGGCCAAACTCGCGGTCGTCAGCTTTGGGTTGATGATCCCATGCGCATGCCTTTCAGCATGCCGCGCATCACGTCATCCGAAGCTATTACCGTCAAAAGATCGCTGTCGCCAACGGACCTTGAAGCTGGCGATCCGAAAGACCCCGCGCTGTCGATGCTCATGGAGATTTTCGACGCGTTTGGCTGGAAGGCCTCACCGGAGCAGCTTCGCAAGCAACAAGACCAGCTATACGGCTTGGGCTTTGGGCGGGGTTGAGACCGCCAATCATTCCCGGCAGGATTTCCCGAGTTCGGGCTGCGTCCATCCTGCCGTGATCGCTCTGACGCGATCCGCCCGGCCCGGATGGGATTTCGACGGCCTTGCGTCAAGGATCGGAACGGCAGCAAGCGCCTGATTGAGCGTGTATCCAGCGTTTCGCATTGCTGCTCCCGCGAAGCGATCCGCCTCAAGCTCATCGCGAGGATCGACTTTCTTGCCGATGTGATGGCAATAGTGGTGTCCGAGTTCGTGGGCGATGATCATCATCGCCCCCTCATATCCGACCTCGGGGCTTAGACGGCGGTCGTAGACAATGAGCCGATTACCTTCCCGCTCCGTAGCTATGGCGTTCAGGCCTATCTCGGCATTCATGGGGTAGATGCTGCATTCATCTTCGATCTTGAGCTTCATCGCGTCGCAGAGATCGAAAAACATTTCCGAATAGTCCTCGAATGCGGGCGTGGCGATCACGATCTGATCGCCGACCGGCATGTGCAGCGCTGGACTGTTTTTCCCGAGGTTCAGTTTGACGCCATCTTCGGCAGATGCGTCAAATGTCAATGACACGAGGAGTAATACGGCGACGGCGCGTATTTCACGTTTCCTCATATCAGCGACCTGTTTCTTTCGGATAAAAAGCGTTGTGAGATTATCGCCTAAGACCAGAGCGGAAGCTTTTCCCAATCCTTCGGGAACCCCATTGTATTGAGCGTGACATATGGATTTTCGGGAAAAGTCGCGATGTGATCCTTGAGGCGCTGTGACCACTGAGTTCGCGGGTTGACTGCAAGAAGCAAATAGCGGGCAATGGCGCAGGCGGCATAGATACGCTTGTTGGAGTGAGGCGACGCCGCCAGATGATCCAACAAAGGTATCTCCCCCTTTGATGGAAATTTCGGCTGGTCGATGAGCGGCTTGTTCCAGAGACGAGCATGGTGCGCGCAGGTGTTGCGCACTACGGAAAGAGATCGAACCCAACTTGTGAAAAGATCAGGCCGGGGAACACCGCATGTCGCGGCGATGGTATTGGCATCGGCCCATTTCAGCCCTGACAGAAAGTGTGAAAGCGGCCCGAAGTCGAGAAGCTCAACAGCAATCCAGATGGGCATGTGAGAAGTCGGATAGCGGCTACGAAAATGGCCTGCGAACTCCTCTTTTGAGGTATTGGCTTTCTCATCAAGACGAGAAAGCCACTCGGTATGCGGCACTTTTCCGGTCTTGGCGTTCTTTGATGTGAACCGGCGATCAAGAATTTTCGGATCGCGATGCGACCATGGATCATGCTGGCCGACAGTCAAAGCGACACCAGTACGGACGAAAACTTCTATCCTTTCCAGCACATCGAGCAGTTGAAGGCGAAGCGCTTTATCGAAGGCGTATAGATCGGTGGCCCACTTGAATTCGGTGCCATCCTTGAAATCATCAAAAACAGTAAGAGTGCCGTTTTCGAACTTTGAATTGCGGAAGGGATACCAATAGGCGCTAAGCCGATAATACCCCAAACGGGAGAGGTATTCTGTCGCCTTAGGGATGTCTTCAATGACCATGCCTCGGTGTTGAAGAAGGGCTATTTGGTCTGCCACCGATAAATACGGCTTGGTATACTGCGACAACCGTTTCCGACCCCCCAAAAACGAAGAAGGCCCACCCTTGCAAGCAGAGGGGCGGGCCGTGTTGGCTCATATGTGGCTTATTCGCCCCCCCGTGTCAAGCTGCCCGCAACAAATGTTCAGCACGCGGGAGCGCGCTTCGTGCGCGCAGCCCGCGCGATGCATGGCTGCTCGAATTTTCCCTGCCAGATGCCCCGGCGCTCGGCCTTGGCCGCTGCCTGCTCCTTCGCGTACTGGCCCTTGGAATAGCGGACCCAATCGACGGCATGCCCCTGCCGAACAAGCCAACCATTCACCGGCTCGCCGTCAGCCCCGAAGCAATCGGCGACGATCCTGCCGTAGCGATCCTGATCGACCTCGAGGCATGTCGTCGGGCGCGACGCTGAGAGGAGCTGGTCCAGCGCAAAAGCGGCATCCTTTCCGCAGCGATATTCCCGGCCCTTCCCATCGCGGCATTGCTGCCAGCATTCAGGGGCATCGATCCCGTTGAGCCGAATGCGCTGGCCGGAGATTTCTATGGTATCGCCATCGATCACGGATGCTCTGCCTGTGAGATCAGCGGCTTGGACGGGAGAAGCAACAAGGGTTGCAACGAAAATCAAATGGCGAATAAGCATGTGGTCTTCCAGTGCCAATGCAACCCATGGGTAAGTTGTTGGTACTGACGCTTTAGCTTATTGAATTCAAGTAAAATAGCGATTGCTGATTTTATGTGCTTCTGTCATCTGTTGCGAGGCGGGGATATACACCTCTCTTGGGGGATTTGGGGGACATTGTGAAAAATTATGCAACTATGCTGGCGTGTGCGCTGGCTCTGACGGCTTGTGCAAAAAGACCGGATGCAATCGTCCCGGTTGATATTCCGATGGCCGCTTATACGAACCTTGGCTGTCCAGCACTCGCGCAGGAACTCGCAAGAGAAAAGGCTGTACTCGCGTCTGTGTCGAAGCAACAGCACGATGCGGCTACAGGTGACGCGATGGGCGTGTTCCTGATCGGCGTGCCGATGTCCAGCACCTTCTGCGGCGACAAAGAAGGTCAGGTCGCGGTCGCAAAGGGCAAGGTAAACGCTATTGAAAGCACGCAGAAAAGTAAGGGCTGCAAATGAGGCTGATTGCGCCGCTGGCTGCAATGATCGCACTCGCATCGAATAATGCGTCTGCAATTTCGCTTCTGGATGAATGCCGCAATCACCGAGGCATTGGCGATCTGTTGCAGAAGAAAATTCAGCGACCAGAACCTCCTTCATGCATTCGATTTTCAACGTCGTTGAACGACGACGTGAGCTTTCAGATGTGCCGGACGGACATGGTGAGATATCAAATGGAGGTGGACAGTTATTTGAAATGTCTGAAATGGGAGAGCGGCGAAGTCGTTGACGAATTCAACGAGAACGTAAACCGCTTCAATTCCATGGCTCAATAAAAAGCCTGCCGAAATGCAGAACGGCAGGCTTTCATCCAGCAAAGGAGCCTCGTCGCCCGCATGAAGCTAAGAGGATGCAATCAATATGCCGCTTCGCTCGCGTAACCACAATCGAATTGTGGAATTTGATTTCGCGAAATGTTGCGGTGATCCGGTTGGTTAAAAACCAAATCCGCAATTCATCTGAAATACGCTGTTTTCTTCCAAGTATTGCGCGGAATGGTCGCTTGCTGGGCGGGCGGCTGTTCCTTGGGCGAAATCCCGGCCCACGGCAGCCGTCTGCGCGCGCGAAGCGAATTTGCGATGGATGACGGCGGGGAAGCTGGAATGCCCGCTGACGGCCTTGTCAGGGCTATTTCCTGCGATTGGTTTTTATTCCAACAATTTAGGAGCTTAATGCCTTCCGAATTCGATCCCATAGTCGGTCAGGCCCATAGCAATCACTGCGAGAGCTTTGTCTCGGGCGCGATAGGCGGTCGGCCTGCTCCATCCACGGCGCTTGATTGCTTCGCCGAACGTGAAGCCCTTCGTCAGCTTTGCCCGCACCCAATGTTTCAGGACGCGGGCGGCTCCCGGTTCTTCCTTGAGGAAATCAGCCTGCCACCACAGCACCCGTTCGAATTGGCTGACGCGGGAAGGCGGGACCATTCGCTTCATCGGCTGTGGCTCAAGCATGCTGATCGGAGGCCAGCCCTCGAAATCACGGTCCTGTGAGATCATGGCAAGTTCTGGCATTGACGAGCGAACGCGCGCTGGCCCGACGGGGCCGGAAGCGCGGTTCGCCCAACGGACGGCTTCGAGCAGTTCGTCGCCGACGAGTTGCGGCGTCCAGATGCCTTCAAGATGCAAAGCAAACTCCGAAAAATGTTCTGACGGGGAGGCTGATGTCTATCTGATTTCAGCTATCGCGTCACGTACACGCGCGCTCGTGCGTGGTATTGTTAAACACTTCTACTACGACAAATGGTTTTACGTCAGAACGTTATCTGTCTTCATAAAACAACAGCGCATGCGCCGCCTTGGAGGCGGCTCGCGCTGTTGTTAAGACTGTCGGGTTATTTACTCAACAGAGGAGCGTGACATTCAAAATCACCAGAAATGTCACGCTACGTCACGCTAGAAGCAATGATGTCACGCAAAGGCGTCACGCTCGGCAGGTTCGGGCGTCCGGCGCGGGATGGATCGTGGCATTGAGATCGCCACGCGCTGCTGCTCAAGCTTCACGATTATGAAGCCGCGCTCGGCCAAGCGAAAAAGCGCACCCCTTACGGACGGCCCGGTCGTCCCGGAAGCAGCGGCGATCTCGATCAGTCGAGACTTCAATCGTCCTTCCGCCGGGATCATGCCCGAGAGCGCGAAAGCGATCCGAAATTGCAAAGCGGAAACACCCGGATCGCGGCAGACCGCTTCCAACCATTCCCGACGACCAAAAGGCAATATTCCCGAACTCAAAAGCGACCTCCTTCACGGTGCAATTCTTTGTTTTTCAATGCCTTTCCGGCGCAACTGATTGATTTCATGAAGCAAAGCAAAGTCCGAAATCGAAAAATGGAAACACACGCAAAGATCGGGGGGCGGCGGCTCCGCATAGGGAGAGGGCTGCGAAAGGTACCTAAAGTCTTTTTCCGCCGCCCTTTTCTGTCCGCCCACACCTCATCCTGACCTGCGATCCGACATCGATATGACCTTGCCGCCATCGCCTGCGGGTTTGCTGACCCGCAGTGCTGCGATTATCGATCCGTGGTCCAGCCCCTCGGATAGGAGCTTGAGGGCTTCCCGTTCCCGGCCACGACACACAGGGTCAGACAAGATGATTCCGGCAAGCCGGAGAGCGTCGTCAGCGCCCTCGCTGTAGCCATGGCACCATATCGCTGCGACCTCGCTGTCATCGGTGCCAATGCCGGGCAGGGCGGTGAAGCGTAGCAATCCTCGCCCGAACCAGCGCCGACCCGTCATGGAGGCGTCCTGCACGCCTAGTGCCGCGATGAAGCGGGTGAACCGGTCTGTAACCCCCATCATGAGTATGCCCCGGCATCGGCGTGCGCCCCGCGAAGAAGCTGATCGACGCCATCAGAGACGGCGCGGCGAACGCGCGCCTCAAGCTCGGCAGCATCACCCGAGATACCGTGAAACGTGAATGGGCCGATGCTGACGCTGCCCCCGGCCTTGCTCATCGGAGTGATCGTCCCCGCCGTCTTCGGCGTGAAGATTTCCGGCTCGCCGCCATCGCCGACGACGAACGATCCGCCCGGCCAGACAGGGCCGCCGGTCGCCCGGTGGCCTGTCGGGTTGCCCATGGCATCGTAGGACGGCATTTCAACGCTGCCGTCGCCGCCGCCCCACGTCATCAATCCGCCGAGCGTTGACTTCAAATTGACGGCCCACTCGACCGCTGCCTTGATGCCGCCGATCAAGCGCTCAATTGCCCCGACCACCGAGTTCACGGCACCCGCGACGACGCCGCCGACCGTCTCGCCCCACGATTTGAAAGCGCCGTTCGTATCGTTGATGGGGCCAAGCAGGCCTGATACCCACTTAAAGAGATCGCCGAAGCCCGACACGATGGGTTGCAGCGTCGGCCCCACGCCCTCAAACGCCTTGGAAAATCCCTCAGCAAAGCCGGAGAAGAAATTCGCGAGGTTCTGCCAATTGTTGTAAATCCACGTCGCCGCCGCGCCGATGGCGAGGCCGACAAACGAGAGCTTCGTCAGCGTCCAGACCACGCGCCCGCCCGCCGCAGCTACCGCACGGAAGACGGTCCCGAACTTCTCCCAACCTGTCAGCGCTCGCCCCATCTGCGCCGTGCCGAGGGCGTTCTGCAAAGCCACGACTTCGCGGATGCGGCGGATACCGCCACCCATGCCCGCCGCAGCCCTGCCAATAGTGTTGAAGCCAAAGGCGAGCGCTGAAAGCGCGCCGCCTTTGCCCAAAAGCCCGATGAACCGGAGGCCAGAGAGCGCAATGCGGAAGCCGATCAATGCGCCGGTCGTCCCGACAATGGCAGAGGTGAGGCGAGGATATTTCCCGACCAGATCGGCGATTTTTCCGGCAATAGGAACCAACCGGTCAGCCAGATCGGCGAGGGCCGGAGTGATTGCGGAACCGAGTGCGATTGCAATGGCCTCGAATGCGTTCCGAAGGCGCGCGAGCGCATTCGCGGTCGTCTTCGCGCGGACCTGAAACTCACGCTGGACTGATCCTGCCGTCTTCGCCTCATCAGCGATGGCGGCATAGTTTTCGCGAAGGATGCCGAGATTTTCCAGAGTGGGACCGAGAGCGCGGGCTTCGTCGCCAAAAATCTGAGAGATAAGCGAAACTCGGTTTTCTGCGGGTGCCTTCTGGATGGCTTCGAGCACGGCCATAGTCGTGCCGAGCGCATCTTTCTGCATGCCCTTCGCCAGCTTTTTAGCATCGAGGCCAAGGGCTGCGAACGCTGCGCGCTGCGCCTTCGTGGCGCTCGCGCCCTTCGTCAGAGCGCGAGTGAGGTTCAAGAACGATGTTGCCGCGACATCAGGCTGTGCGCCTGCGGAAATCATGGCAGAGCCGAGCGCGAGGGTTTCCTTCGATGAAAATCCGGCGGCTTTGCCCATGGCGAGGGTCCGGCGCGCATATTCGAGGAGATCAGTCGAGGAAGCGGCGGTGCTATCGGAAAGGACGTTGATTTCGTCTGCGAATTGGCGGGTTTGATCGACGGTCCAGCCCATCGCGGTTCCGATTTTGGCAAGCGCTTCACCAGCGGCGTCGCCCGTCACATCCCACGCGACCGCGACCTTCAAGACCATTTCGCTGTAGGCTTCCAGATCATCGACGGCGATGCCTGCCTGTGCGGCGGCTGCCATCGTCGCAGCAACTTCGCCCTGGGATCGCGAAGTCGCCGCCGAAACGCGCTTCACGGCGGCTTCCAGCGCCTTCATTCCGGCATCGTCAACATTCGCGACCTTGCGCAGATCGGCCAGCTTTTCCTCAAGCGCGATGGTCGGGCCGATCACCGAGTTGACAGCGCCCTTGAAGGCATACAACCCGGCAATAGCGTCAATCATGCCGCCGCGAGCGTCCGCGAGTGCGGCGTTGTTGCGTTCCTGCGCCGTAGCAAGCCGGGCGGACACGCCCGCTATGCCGCCAGTGGTTTTGCCAAGACCGGCGAGCGATTGCCCCACCTTCTTCGCAGGCGCAGTGACATTATCGATCAGACGGACGACGAGGCTGCTGGTGAGAGTTCTGCCTGCCATGGTCAGCCTCCCGCCTGCGCTGTTGCGAACGCCTTTTTCCAGCCGTCCGCAGCCATGCTTTTAGGGGTGACGGGCGCTTCGTGGCTGCTGCCAAATTCTTCCTGTCCCGCTGCACGTTCAGCGATTGTCGGCGTGCGGCGTCCTTCCGGCGGAAGATTTTCCCGCGCGGTCTGGATTGCCCGCGTACCTTCGTCGAGCGAAACGGTCGTGGCGGCGAGCGCGTCGGCCATCGCTTCCAACCGAGGGCCAGCAATCGCCCGGAAGGCAATCTGGCGGTTTTCGAAGGACATCGGCGCGGGAGGGGCCAACGCTTCGGATGTAGGCGGCTCCGGCACGGCGATGGGGTTGACCGCCAGCACCGGAGCCGTTTCCCCGGCTAACGCCGGAATGGACCGGAAGATTGCGGCAAGCTGGCCGCGCAGCACCTCTCCCGAAAAGTCTATCGCATCGGGCAGGTTGATCGGCTGGCCGGAAGATGCGGCGCGCAGGAGCGCGCGCGCATCGGCCTCGGAAATCTCGGTGTGACGGTCGAGAAACCGGCTAAGGTCCGAAATCGACTGCGGTGTGATTGCGCTCATGGTCAAACCCTCGCCATATCGTCGAGGCCGACATCGTGGCGCGACCGCCAGCCGGGCGTCAGTTCCTCGATACCAAGGACTGCGCGGGGATCAGCATCCGAGCGGCGGAAGATGACCATTCCGACTTCTGCGGCGGCTTCGATGGCTGCTTCTTCCCGCCTACCGGCAGCAAGGATTTCGGCGGCGAGCCGCTCAAGGGCGGCATCGCGTTCGGTGTCGCTCATGGCTCCTTCCGGCTCCACAGAACCGATGAGCGTCACGGCCTTCGCGACAGCTTCATCGCGAAGCAGCCAAATGATTGTTTCGGCGATCCGAGGACCACGTTCCGAGTTGACGATACCCAATGCCCGGTCCAGCCGGAGCGGCGAGACCTCGCGGGCTGTAAAGCTCAACCTCGGGCGACCGCGATCTGCAATTTCATCGATTTCGCGCGCGATGGCTTCGCGAATGACGGACAAGGGCTGCGGAGCGCTTTCCACGCGATAAAGCTGGTCCGTCAGGTCCGAAAGTTCATTGCGTGCTTCTTCGACCTCCCGGCGATGATCCTTGGCGGTCAGCTTGACCGGCGCAGCATCCCGCAGCTTTACGCCTGCGCGCATCGCGTCGGCGATCCAGTATCCGCATGACTGAACGACGCCCTGCGCCTGAAACACTGCGTTTGCCCTGTCGAGCCGGGGCTGCAAGCGCTCGGCAATCTCGATTTCGATTTTCGCAAAGGCCGGATCGATCTCCGCGTCACCTTCGGCCAACAGCTTCCGCAGCCTTTCGAGCGGATGCCGCACCGTTCCGGTGCGGGTATGTTTTCCAGATGTCTGAGCATTCCGCTCTGCAAGGTCGCGGCGCAGCCATGCGTCTTCCAAATCACTCTGCGCCGCCTTTACCGCAGCGCCAGCGGCATCGAAGTCTTCATCAAGCCGGATAGCCTTTGAGCGTGCCTTCTCAGGCAAGAAGTTGAGCATCGCCTCAGTAAAAATCGCCATGATCGCTCCTTTCCAATTGAGGAAAGAATACCTCACGGCCAGCTTAAAGTGCGAACGATGAAATCCGCAAAATCCGCAAGCAAAAGGCCGGAACTATGTCCGGACTTTCAAAAACCATCCATCGAAATAGTAGCGACCGCGTAGTTTTATCCCTGCATTTTCATCAACGATCATCCGAATGATCGTGTCAGGCGAGACGTTCTTTCTCGGAGCGACCTCTTTTGGGGTAAGCCAGCGCCGCGAGCCGTCCGGCAGGCGCTCGTCGAGATCGACCATCGTCGGGTCGATGGGATCGAGATCGGGAAGCAACGCGAACTGCGCCGGGCGCTGCTCGCCCGCGCGCTTTGCGAGGATCGCTCCTGCCTTTGCGATGATGGCAGCGAGATCGGAGGACGAGAGCTTTTCAAGTTCCATCCGAACCTCACTGCAAAAGCGCCGGACCGGACGGAAGGCGGATCGCATCGCCGAGGCTGGCGTATTGCTTTTCGAGAACGGCGTCGGAAAGCGTCTCTCCGGTTCCACGATGGACGCCATCGGCCCAGCCGAGTGCGTACGCCTTGGCCGCGATATGGGCCGCGTCAGGCTTCAATCCGGCGGCAATGAACAAGTCGATGACCGAGCTTTCAAGCGTCGTGGTCAGCGATGTGATGTGCCGCAGTTCATCCGCGCCTTGCGTTTTCCGGTCACGAGCGACGGCGGCAGCGAGGCGGATGATCTGTGCTTCAATGAGTTTCAGGATCATGCGCGCCTCCGTTCTTTGGTCGCGAAGGCTACGAGGCTATCGCGGGCGGTTTTCACGACGCGATCCACGACCCCCGGCATCCGTTCGGAAATTGCAGCTAAGTCGTCCAGCGTCGTGGCGAAGCGGGGCGCGTCCGGCTTCAAGCCGGAAAGCGATCCCGCGATGGGAGCGGCCTGCGGCGCGTGCGCGGCTTGAGGCCGCTGCGCCTTCGCCGCCGGGAAACTCGCGTACCCGTGGGTAATAGTAATAGAGGGGACGCCATTTTCCCGCGTCTCTGCAACCGCTACCATACCCTTCGCGATCCAGTTCCGAACGGTCTTCTCGGTCACTCTATTCGCGGCAGCAAAGCGTGCGATTGCCTCTCTTTTTGCGCTCTCATCCGCGCGTCTCTGGTCAAGGTTCCGAGGGCGTGCACGCCTTTTGCGCGCCGCCCGACGCCGCTTGTCCTCCGACTTCATGAAGGCCGCGTACTCGTCGTCTGCGAGATCGCAAGCGCCGATCATCGCCAGCCCGAGCGATTGGCGTTCTTCAAGGCTTACCCGCAGGAGCCGCGCAACATCTTGGCTGCTCATCGCGCAAGCGTCTGCTGCCAACGCGAGCAGTTCGCCGAGGTCGAAATCAGGAAAGGCGTTCGCCGTGAACTTAGCGGCGATAGAGCGATTGCCTGCCTGCTCCCACATCAGCGTAAAAAGCAGCGCACGCACGAAGGGTTCGGCCTCCTGCTTGTTGGGCTGTCCGTCGCGGAAGCGATGATCGAGCACCGCCATAATGTCATCGACCCGGCGGCGTGCGAGTTGCTGACGCCTATAGGCGTCACGCGCGGCAGCGGCTTCCGCCTCTGCAAGCTCGATATTTGTGTCGGCCTGTTTGATCCGGTTCTTCGTTTTGACCCGTGCCTCAATCCGCATCTGCACCCTCCGTCAACTGGATGCGAACGATGCGGGCTTCGATTGCTTCCTTGAGGTTCTCGATATCCTGACGGGCGGCTTCCTTTTCAACGCCCCACCTTGCGAGATCGCCGATGCGACGGTTCAGCCAGCCTTGAACGCCGGGCGAACGGCCCGCGATGATGGCGCGGGCAGCGCGATCCACTTCGCGGTGAAAGCGGGCGGCGGGGAACGGGATCGGCCCGCCTGTGGGTGATCCAAGCTCGTAGTGCAGAACCCAAGGGTCACGCAGTTCGTCGAATGTGAATTTGCGGGAGGCACCCATCAGACGGCCTCCTCTTCCAGCTTCGTGAGGAAGCGACGCAACTCCGCGTCGGTGATGACGGTGCGACCCAAGATTTTCACCGGCTTGAGGCCACCGGCCTTTATCAAGTTGTAGACGCTCGCCCGGCAGATACCGAGACGCGCTGCGGCCTCGGGAATGGAGAAAGCGAGGCGCTCAATGCGCTGCGATTGATCGGACATAGTAACCCCATGATCGTAATCGGTCTGGTCAATTCATGGAGTTGAGGTCAATTGTGATTGGAGCGACCTTTGCCAAGCACATGCAATATACATGAGCGTGGACAGTGATAGCTTCAACTGAAATGTACTTATACGGCGCTGGATGCATGACATTTCTGACAATGAAGTCATAAATATTGGCGCATAACCGATGCAAGCAATTCCATTGATCGGGAATGAAAGCTACGCGGTCGCTGCAAGATCGATTACGTCAGCGCCCCTGAGCATTACTTCGATTTCCCCTTGCCACCACGCCGCCATTCTGAGGCGTTCATCCCAATAGGTGGCGCGGTGATAGGCCCGTCGCACTTGATCGGTACTGACGTGGGCAAGCTCGGCCTCGACGGCATCGGGCGACCAAAGCCCGCACTCATTCAGCAATGACGACGCGGAGGCGCGGAAGCCATGGGAGGTCGCTTCTTCGCCCGTGTACCCGAGACGGCGAAGAGCCGCATTCAGGGTATTCTCGCTCATTGGGCGTTTGGTGGTGTGGAAGGCCGGGAAAGCGAACGTCCCATAGCCCGTCAGTTTATGCAGATCGCGCAGGATTTCGACTGCGAGTGGCGGGAGGGGCTTCTTATGCTCCCGGCGCATTTTGGTCCGCTCGGCAGGGATCGTCCAAACAGCCTTATCGAGATCGAACTCGGGCCATTCTGCCATACGAAGCTCGCCGGGCCGGGGATACAGAAGGGCCATGAGCATCAGGCCCGCCTTCGTCGTTGCCTGCCCTTTGTAACCCCACACTGCCCGGATCAGCCCGGCAAACGCGGATCGATCTGTCAGCGCGGCCCGATGCTTCACCGTGGGCGCGACAAGCGCACCGCGCAAACCGAATGTCGGGTCGTTCTCTGCTCGCGCTGTCGCGATGGCGTACCGAAAAATCTGACCTATTGTCGAGCGGAGCCTTCGGGCGCTCTCAAGATTACCCTTCGCTTCGACCTTTCGAAGCGAGGTCAGGATTTCGACGGCGGTAATGTCGCCGATGGGGCGCGAGCCGAGATCGGCGCACGCCATATCGAGGAGCCAACGCTTTTTCGTCAGCGTGGCGTCGGCCTTCCCCTCCTTTTCGATCTTCGCGACGAACTCGTCGGCAATAGCCTTGAAGGTGTTCGCGACCTCTGTTTTTCGCTTGAGCTTTTCGACTTTTGCGATCTGGGAAGGATCGTCGCCCGCCGCCAACTGCGCGCGCGCGGCGTCACGCCGTTTGCGCGCATCGGCGAGGCTGACCTCGGGATATTTCCCGAAGGCCAACGTCTTCTGCTTCCCATGATAGGAGAAGTTCATGCGCCATAGCTTCGACCCTCTGAGGTCGATCATTAAGTAAAGCCCGCCCCCATCGGATAGCTTTTGGACCTTGTCTGCGGGCTTGGCATTTCGGATGCGCGTATCGTTGAGAAGCATGGTATCCGCCCTTGGTATCGTCTCCGGAACGTTAACCAGAGATACCATCAATACCAACCAAAATACCATGAAATCGGTTTGATGCGGATAGACGAGCTAAGACGAGCGCAGCCGCGAAACGCAAAAAAGCCCCGGAAACCGGGGCTTTTTAAAGATGATATAGAAGTCCGTAGACAACTGTATCAGGAAATTGGTGCCCAGAAGAGGACTCGAACCTCCACACCCTTGCGAGTACCAGCACCTGAAGCTGGCGCGTCTACCAATTCCGCCATCTGGGCGACGGAGAGCGATGTACGAGGGCAGCCGCCCGGTGTCAACAGGCTTTTTGAACTTTTATGACGATCATTGATTTTAAAGGGAAAAAACTTGGTTGGGGCTGTTGAAACATGTCGCCGGGTCAGGTGTCGAGCCCTTCATGCTTCGTTCTGTCCACATGACCGAGGTCGCGCTCCGGGTCGATGATGTCACGGATTCTCTGTTTGAGTTCTTTTGGGCCGGGAAAACCGCCATCGCGTTTGCGTTCCCATATGGTCGTGCCGTCCACGGTGATCTCGAACAGGCCGCCGGTTGAGGGAACGAGGCTGACTTCGCCGACATCGGAAGCGAAGGTCTGAAGGATTTCCTGCGCCATCCAGCCTGCCCGGAGCAGCCAGTTGCATTGCGTGCAATAGCGGATGGTTATGCGGGGTTTTGTCTCGGTCATCCTCAGGTCTCCTTCACCGCGCAGCGGCAATAATGTTCACGATAATGTCAACCATAATACTCATGTTTTTACCGGGCGTACGCTTGTTCTTATCATGCGGCTTTGCGAACAGAGAAGCTGTCGAAGGCTGAAACGTGGAGATCCTATGGCCCAGTTCGAGAATAATCGTCAGCGTCTTTTCGTTCCGGCGGTCGCACCGCTTTATAATGCGACACATGATCTGGTGGAGACGATCCTGCGCGTCACGGCCGGGCTTCTTCTTGTCACCCATGGTTTCGGCAAGATCGTCAATCCTTTCGGCGCAGTCGGCATGGTGGAGAGCCTCGGTTTTTATCCCGGCGTCTTCTGGTCGCCGCTGCTTGCCGCCACGGAATTTTTCGGCGGCATTCTGGTCGCCATCGGCCTGTTCACACGGCCGGCATCTTTCGCGGCCATGATCGTTCTTCTGGTAACGGTTTATTTTCACGGCATCGTAAAGGCGGAAGGTCTGGGCGGCGCGGAAAAATCGATACTGTGGGCTGCGATTTTCCTGTTCTTCGCAGTTCGTGGCGGCAACCGGCATTCCGCAGACGCCAAGCTGGCGCGTGAATTCTAAGGCGCATAGGTCAGGTCATCCGCCTGTCGTCGCACTGACGACGCCGCGGCTCTTGAAAATCGATTTTTCTCGTGGTGAAGCTGGATTCGATCGGCACTCTTGGCCGGTTGAATCCATTGTCGTCTCCACGAGGTCTTATGCGCGTCGCAATCATAGAAAACATGGCGGGTACGCCGCATGGGCAACTCGGCGTAGCGCTGGAAGAAGCGGCGGCGGAAATCCATGTGATCCGCGCCTATGCGGGTGAGCCTCTCCCAACGGATGCCGCCGACCATGATGCGCTTGTCGTTCTGGGCGGCGAACAAAACGCGCTTGACGATGCGCTTTATCCCTATCTGGCTGATCTCGCCCTTCTCATGAAAGCCTTTGGCGATGCTGGTAAAGCGGTCATGGGTGTGTGCCTCGGCAGCCAGTTGCTGGCGCGCGCCTATGGCGGAGAGAATATTCTCTCGGGACCGCCGGAATTCGGCTGGCAGGATGTCTCCCTGACGGAAGAGGGCGTGTCTGATCCGCTATTGGCGGGGTTGGAAAAGACCTTTCCTATTTTTCAGTGGCATTGCGATACATTTACGCTTCCGCCGGACGCCACGCGGCTTGCGACCAATGGCGCGACACGAAATCAGGCCTTTCGCATCGGCCGGGCGGTCTATGGCACGCAATTCCATTTCGAGGCCTCGACCGCCGTGGTTGATGGCTGGTGCCAGGCGTTTCCTGCTTCCGTCGAAAGAATGTCGCCGGGCTGGCTGGAGAATTATCGTGACCACCGTGGCTTGCGCGCAGAAATGGCCGATGCAGCCGGGCTGGAGATCGCTCGAGCCTGGGTGCGGCTCATTCAGATCGGCGATTTTCCGTTGCGAAAGTGACCGAGGCCGAACAGAGTTGCGGCTGATGGACTACCGCGCGAAAGGAGGCGCAAAGATTATGTACAAATTCGAAATCTATCAGGACAAGGCCGGCGAATATCGTTTCCGCTTCAAGGCATCCAACGGGGAGACAATGTTCTCGTCGGAAGGGTACAAGGCGAAGGCGTCGGCCATCCATGCGATCGAATCGATCAAGAGAAACTCCCCCGGCGCCGACACTGTCGATCTGACCGCCATGACGGCCTGAGCCGCGCCACGACGCGAGAACTCGAACCGTTTCGCCTGCCAGAAATGACGGGCGCATCGGCGTGTGCCGACGTAAAGATAAGATTCAGTCTTTTTTGATAATCTTCCGTTAGCATTTGTATTTCGAGGTCTCCGGGCGGCATCAGAGTGCCCCCGATTTGTTTTGCGTACGGGTTCTCATGCGTTCATCGGCTGTGCCAGCACTTTTCTTCGGTTGCTTCCTGCTTGGAGGCTGCACGTCCAGTTCCGGGCCGGAAAGCCTGATGGCCGGTTTGCCCTCGAAGGAAACGACGAGTTCGGTCACGCCATCCGCGCCGGTGCCGCAGGCAAGTGTCGGTACCCAGCCCATTTCAGCAAAGCCACGGCAGGAAGTTCTGGCATGGGGCGGGCCGGTGCCTGACGAACCCAAGGCCTTTTCCGCTGTCACCCCCAGGGCGTCGTTAACGCAGAATGCGCCTGAAATCCGTTTGCCGGTTCCGTCACAGGCGGCGGGAATGGTGCGGCCGGCGGAGCGCCCCACGATCAACCAGATGGAGCGCCCGGTCCAGTTGGCCATGGCTGCGGCCCCGGCGGCGAGCGCCGGTGCGCAAATCCGCTCGCGCATTTTCCGCTCCAGCTTCAGCGATGCCAAGCCGATCAATTTCGGCAAGGTCCAGCCGCGTCATTTCCAGGTCCACGGGGTGGATGTATCCCGCTGGCAGGCCAATATAAACTGGCCGCAGCTGCGCACACGCGGCGCCAATTTCGCCTTCATCAAGGCGACGGATGGCGGCGACCATCTCGATCCGATGTTCCGCACCAACTGGCAGCGCGCGAAGGAAGCGGGCATTCGCCGCGGCGCTTACCACTTCTTCTACTGGTGCCGCAACGCCAGCGAACAGGCGGACTGGTTCATTCGCAATGTACCGCGCGACCCGGAAGCCCTGCCGCCGGTCATCGACGTGGAATATAACGGCGAATCGAGCTGCAAGATGCGCCATTCCCGTGAACGCGTTCTGGAAAAGATGCGCGTCTTCATGGACAAGCTTGAGCGCCATTACGGCCAGCGGCCGATCATTTATACGGCGCCCGATTTTTACAAGGACAACCTCCAGGGCGAATTCCAGGATTATCCCTTCTGGCTGCGCGCCGTCGCCCAGCATCCATCGGTGGTTTATCCCGGCCGCAAGTGGCTGTTCTGGCAATATTCCGGTTCCGGCCTGTCGCACGGCGTCGATGGTCGCATCGATCTCAATGTCTTCAACGGCAGTGAGGATGCATGGCATCGCTGGGTGGACCGCCGTTCGAGCTGACGATGGCAGCCGTCAGCGCGCGAATTTTCGCGCGCCTGCAACACAGAGCACCACCACAAGCGTAACGGCGATCATGGCCGGGCTCACCTCCTCATGCAGCAGGGTCGCGGCAAGTGCCAGCCCGAAGAAGGGCTGAAGCAGTTGCAGCTGGCCGACGGCTGCGATGCCGCCAAGCGCCAGTCCGCGATACCAGAAGATGAAGCCGATCAGCATGCTGAACAGGGAAACATAGGCAAGGCCGGCCCAGGCCTGCGGGTCGATGCCGGCAAGCGTTTCCGGCCCGGTGAAGAAAGCAAGCGGCAGCATTACCGGCAGGGAAAGAACCAGCGCCCAGGAAATGACCTGCCAGCCGCCCAGCTTGCGGGAAAGGGCAGCACCTTCCGCATAGCCAAGCCCGCAGACGATGATTGCGCCGAGCATCAGAAGATCGCCGGCAAGCGACGCCTCGATCCCGGCGGCAAACGAATTCGACAGCGAAAACCCCGCAACAAGCGCGCTTCCAAGACAGGAAAAGAGCCAGAAGACGGGGCGTGGGCGTTCTCCACCGCGCAGCACCGCGAAGATTGCTGTCGCGAGCGGCAAGAGCCCCACGAAAACGATGGAATGCGCCGAGGTGACATGCCGCAGGGCGAGTGCGGTCAGTAACGGGAAGCCCACCACGACACCGAGCGAGACGATGAAAAGCGATGTCAGGTCATCGCTCGCCGGGCGCTTTTGCCTGAACAGAAACAGCAGCGCCAGCGCCAGCAGGCCGGCAATGCTGGCGCGGGCGACGGTCAGGAACACCGGATCGAAACCCGTTACCGCAATGCGTGTCGCGGGCAGCGAACCGCTGAATATCACCACGCCTGTCAGACCGCTCAGCCAGCCGCTCGTCGTCTTGTCCATTGTCAACTCCTGCGTTTTGCCTTTCTTGATCCGGAATGGCTGGCAGGAACAGCGACAATCATATACAATTTCAACAAACTGTTATGGTATCATAAGCGGTACAGTTGGAGGAAGTGTGGACGGACAAGTCGCTGCGGGCACGCGCATAGAGAAGGTGATGGCAAGTGTGCGGCAACGCATCGCCTCGCGCAGCCTCGTTCCTGGCGCGCGCCTGCCGTCGGTCAGGGCGCTGGCGAAGACCATGCAGGTTTCCACCTCCACCGTTGTCGAGGCTTATGACCGGCTCGTGGCGGATGGTACGATAAGCTCGCGCCCCGGCTCCGGTTTTTTCGTTTCGGGCCCGCTTGCGCCCCTGTCGCTTGCCGATATCGAGCCGCAGCTTGACAGGGCGGTGGATCCTCTATGGGTCTCGCGGCAGGCGCTCGATGAAGGTTCCGTTCTCGCCAAACCCGGCTGCGGCTGGCTTCCCGCATCGTGGATGCCGCAGGAGGCGTTGAGGCGGGCGATGCGCGGGCTTGCCCGCGCCGACGCCGCCCTGCTGACGGATTATGGCAGTCCGATGGGGCTGTTGCCGCTACGGCAGCTTCTGTCACGCCGGCTGGCCGAACACGGGGTACAGGCGGGCGCCAGCCAGATCATGCTCACCGATTCAGGCACGCAGGCGATCGATCTTCTGTGCCGTTTCCTGCTGCAGCCGGGCGATACGGTTGTTGTCGATGATCCCTGTTATTTCAATTTTCACGCCCTCTTGCGGGCGCATCGGGTGAAGATCGTCGGTGTTCCCTATACGCCGACCGGACCGGATCTCGCACTCTTCGAGCAGGCGCTGAAAGACCATCAGCCCCGGCTTTATATTACCAATTCCGCAATCCATAATCCGACAGGTGCAAGGCTTTCCGCCGTTTCCGCCCATCGCCTGCTAATACTCGCCGAACAAGTGGGGCTGACCATCATCGAGGATGATATTTTTGCCGATTTCGAAACCCAGGCCGCGCCCCGGCTGGCGGCCTTCGACGGTCTGAACCGCGTCGTCCAGATAGGCAGTTTTTCAAAAACACTGTCGGCCTCCGTGCGGTGCGGTTTCATTGCGGCACCCATGGCTTGGGTGGAAGCCCTGACCGATCTCAAGATCGCCACCACTTTTGGCGGAACGCATTTTTCGGCGGCGCTGATCCTGTCGCTTTTGACCGATGGCAGTTACCGCAAGCATATTGAGGCGCTGAGGCAGCGTCTTGCGGCAACGATGCCGGAGGTGGCGGCGCGTCTGAGGTCGGTCGGATGTGTGCCGTGGATCGAACCGCAGGCGGGCATGTTTTTATGGTGCCGCCTACCGGACGGGGTTGATGCCGCCGATGTGGCGCGCCGCGCGCTTTCGCGGCAGGTGGTGCTGGCCCCCGGCAATGTGTTCAGTTCCTCGCAGAACGCCTCCGGTTTCATGCGTTTCAATGTGTCGCAAATGGCAGGTCCGCAGGTCATGACGGTGCTGGCGGAGGCGCTTCAGCAAGCGCCCGAACCTCGTCGGTTGTAAGCGTTCTGGAAGGAATCGGAACAAAATCCCGTGAACGTCGTTTTCTCCGCAGAATGAAGAGGAGGAAACACCATGACATTCGATCCCAACAACCCGCGTCCGGACCGCGATCTTCGTCCGGAAGTGAATATCAGCAATGAACCGCGTGCCCGCACGTCGTCGTCCTGGGTGCCGTGGTTGGCGATCATCGTCGTCGTATTGGTGGGCGTTTTCGCCTGGTCGCAGATGAGCGGCCCGACCACCGATCCGGCCACGACATCCTCCACCACGCCGCCTGCGGCAACGGATCAGGCACCGGCGCCCATGGCTCCAACCGCTCCGGCAACACCGCCTGCGAACAACACCGCACCGGCAAGCCCGAATACGGGCGGCACGCAGACCCAGCCGTAACGGGCCTACTGATATGATAAAACCGCCTGCCTCCGGGCAGGCGGTTTTTCTTTGCGGCCCTTTTCCGCGCCCTAAAGCTGCTCCATCGCGGAAGGGTGGTTGGAAACCCTGGACCAACGGCTGATGGATTCCTGTGCCAGTTGCGAAAGGGCAATGCTCCCGAAACGGGATAGCAGAATGTTTTCCGCCTCTTTCATGGCGTCGAAAAGTGCTGCATTGACGGCCTGTTCGATGACGCAGTTCGGGTTGTCGCCCGCCAGCCCGATCGAGAACAGTTCCGGCGCGCCAAGCGCCCGGTAAATATCGAGCAGCGTGATTTCGCTGAGCGGCCGCGCCAGCACCCACCCGCCGCCATGGCCTTTTTCCGAAGAGACATAACCATGCTCGCGCAAGCCGGCCATCGTCCTGCGCACCACCACCGGGTTGGTCTGAAGCATCGCCGCGATGCTCTCGGATGTCGCCGCACCCTTATGATTTTCCATATGGATCAGAATATGCAGCACCCGTGAAAGGCGCGTGTCGTGTCTCATTGTCCAAACCCGTCTGTTTACACCGACGCTATCACTTTCGAGATGACGTAACAATATAAGTTGCGTGACTATTGACTCCGAAAATCACGTAACAATATAAGTATCGTGAAATGAACGGGCACTTCCGCCTCTTTCCTGAAACGATGGGTGCATCATGAAATTCGACGTCATCATTATCGGCGGCAGCTATGCCGGCCTCTCAGCCGCCCTGCAGCTGGGACGCGCCAGAAAAAACATTCTGGTGGTGGACGCTGGGGAACGGAGAAACCGTTTCGCCAGCCATTCCCACGGTTTTCTCGGCCAGGATGGAAAGGCGCCGGGTGAAATTATCGCCGAGGCGCGCCGCCAGATCGAACGTTACCCGACCATAGATTGGGCTGAGGGCAGGGTGACCGATGCCGAAGGCTCCTTCGGCGATTTTGTAGTCGAGATCGATGGCAGCCGCCGTGAGACAGCGGACCGGCTGATCCTCGCCATGGGCGTCACCGATGAATTGCCTACTGTTGCCGGGCTGAAAGAGCGTTGGGGCTCTTCGGTCTTCCATTGCCCCTATTGCCATGGTTACGAGCTCAATCAGGAAAAGATCGGTGTCATCGCCGCTTCACCTTTGGCCATTCACCACGCATTGATGCTGCCCGACTGGGGCGAGACGACCTTTTTCACCAATGGCGTATTCGAGCCGGATGGGGATCAGCAGGCATTGTTGGCGGCCCGGGGCGTGCGGGTGGAAACAACCCGCATCCGGGAAATTACGGGGCATGCGGATGTCGTTCTGGCGGATGGACGCAGCATCCCATTGGCTGGCCTTTTCACCCAGCCGAAATTGCGGATCGCCTCGAACTGGCTGGAAAAACTTGGCTGCGCCGTGGAGGAGGGGCCGATGGGATCGACCATCGTGACAGATCCCATGAAACAGACCACCGCCCGCGGCATCTTCGCCTGCGGTGATGTGGCAAGGCCTGCCGGCTCGGTCGCCCTTTCGGTGGGAGACGGCGCCATGGCGGGTGCTGCGGCTCACCGGTCAATCCTGTTTCCGGAATGATCAATGCGAAACAAGATTGAGCCAGCGGCCCGGCGGCATGCCGAAGGCATTTTTGAAATGTCGGGTAAAATGCGCCTGATCCGCAAAACCGCAGGCAAATGCCGTTTCCGCAAGGCCCGCACCCGCACGCATCATCTCTTTGCATTTTTGCAGCCGGCGCATGATGAGATAACGGTGCGGGCTGGTGCCGAACAGGCAGCGAAAGTGCCGAAAGAGCGTGAAGCGGTCGAGCCCGCTTATCCGTTCCAGCTCTTCGGAACCGACGGTGTCGGCGCTATTCTCCAGCAGATAGTCCCGGCACCGTAAAACGGCGATCCGGTCGATCCGTTTGATGGTTCTGGCGCTTCCGTTTGAATGTTTCCAGAGCAAATCCGCCAGTCTCGACTGCCAGTCGGTGAGAAGCAGATTGTCCGGCGCGCCTTCCAGATTGCCAAGCGCCTCGATGAGGCATTGCCGGAATTCCTCATCCTCGATGACGGGATTCTGGGCGAAAGGCAGCGCATTATATCCCGCCTCAGTCGCTTTTTCGGGCGGAAGATAAAGCATACGGTAGCGCAGGCCTTCATCGGTGCCTGCGCCACCATCGTGGACTTCGTCCGGATGCAGCACGATTACCCTTCCGGGCGTGCTGAAATGCGATTGCCCCCGATAGGAAAAAGTCTGGACGCCGGAAAGCGTGACACCCAGCGCATAGGTATCATGACGGTGCGGCGCATAGGCGTTGCCATGAAAACGCGCTTCGATGCGCTCTATGCCTTCGCTGGAGGGTGCCTGCACGATCCCTTCGAATTTGCACGAACGTTCAAGATCGCCGACGCCCCGAGGCGCTAGGATCGCTTCTCTTTCGTAACCACAGCCAGATTGAGTTCGCATGTTTGATACCAAGATCGCCGTCATCCTTCGCGATGACCTTGCCGTGTGGCAAAAACTGAACGTTACCGCATTTCTCATGTCCGGGATCGTCGCCCAGACCAAGGAGATCATTGGAGAACCATACCGCGACGGGGCGGGCAACGTCTATAATCCCCTGTCCATCCAGCCGATTGTCGTCATGGCGACGGATCAGGAGGCGTTGCGCAAAATCCACCAGCGATCCCTCGAGCGCGATGTTACGACATCGCTTTATATCGAGGAAATGTTCGCCACGGGGCACGATGTCGCCAATCGCCAGGTATTTTCGGAGTTTTCACCGGAGAATGCCAAGGTGGTCGGCATGGCGCTGAGGGCCGACAGGAAGATCGTCGACAAGATTACCAAGGGTGCGAAGCTGCACGCGTGATAGAAGCCTAAACGCAAAAGGGAGGCGATGGGCCTCCCTTCAATCGCGACGGCAATATGATTTTGCCGCTTATTCGTCGTTCATCTTCAGCGCAGCGATAAAGGCTTCCTGCGGAATTTCCACCTTGCCGAACTGGCGCATGCGCTTTTTGCCTTCCTTCTGCTTGTCGAGAAGTTTGCGTTTGCGCGTCGCGTCGCCGCCATAGCATTTCGCCGTCACGTCCTTGCGCAGCGCGCGCACGGTTTCGCGGGCAATGACCTTGCCGCCGATGGCCGCCTGGATCGGGATCTGGAACATGTGCGGCGGAATGAGTTCCTTCAGCTTTTCGCACATGCCACGCCCGCGCCGGTCGGCCGCCGAGCGGTGAACGAGCATGGAGAGCGCATCCACCGGATCGCCGTTGACGAGGATCGACATCTTGACGAGATCGCCTTCGCGATAGTCGATGATGTTGTAATCGAACGAGGCGTAACCCTTGGAGATGGATTTCAGCCGGTCGTAGAAATCGAACACCACTTCGTTGAGCGGCAGTTCATAGGTGATCATCGCACGGTTGCCGACATAGGTCAGCTCCGTCTGCAGGCCGCGCCGGTCCTGACAGAGTTTCAGGATGCCGCCGAGATATTCGTCCGGCGTCATGATCGTCGCCTTGATCCACGGCTCGCGGATTTCCTTGATCTTCACAACGTCGGGCATGTCGGCCGGGTTGTGCAGTTCCTTCTCCGTGCCATCGGTCAGCGTCATTTCATAGACGACCGAGGGCGCGGTGGCGACGAGATCGAGATTGAACTCGCGCTCGAGGCGTTCCTGAATGATTTCGAGATGCAGCAGGCCGAGGAAGCCGCAGCGGAAACCGAAACCGAGGGCGGCGGAGGACTCCATTTCGAAGGAGAAGGAAGCGTCGTTGAGGCGAAGCTTGCCCACCGCCGCGCGCAAATCTTCGAAGTCGGCCGCATCGACCGGGAAGAGGCCGCAGAACACCACGGGCTGCGCGGGCTTGAAGCCGGGCAGGGCCTGCGCCGTCGGGCGCTTGTCGTCGGTGATGGTGTCGCCAACACGCGTATCGGCAACTTCCTTGATCGAGGCGGTGATGAAGCCGATCTCGCCGGGGCCGAGGCTGTCGACATTGACCATCTTCGGGGTCAGCACGCCGACGCGCTCGATGCCGTATTTCGCGCCCGAGCCCATCATGCGGATCTGCTGGCCCTTGCTCAGCACGCCATCGATGACGCGCACCAGAACCATGACGCCGAGATAGGTGTCATACCAGCTATCGACCAGCAGCGCTTTCAGCGGTCCGTTTTCGCCGACTTCGCTCTTCGGCGGCGGCAGACGGTGGACGATGGCTTCCAGAACGTCGGGAATGCCAAGACCGGTCTTGGCGGAAATCATCACGGCGTCGGAGGCGTCGATGCCGATCACCTCTTCGATCTGCTCCTTGATACGGTCGGGTTCGGCCGCCGGCAGGTCGATCTTGTTGAGCACGGTGACCAGCTCGTGATTGTTGTCGATCGCCTGATAAACGTTGGCAAGCGTCTGGGCTTCCACGCCCTGCGATGCGTCGACCACCAGCAGCGAACCTTCACAGGCCGAAAGCGAGCGGGACACTTCGTAGGCGAAGTCGACGTGGCCGGGCGTGTCGATGAGGTTCAGCACATAGGTCTCGCCGTTATTCGCCTTGTAGTGCAGGCGCACGGTCTGGGCCTTGATGGTGATGCCGCGTTCGCGCTCGATATCCATCGAATCGAGAACCTGTTCCGACATGTCGCGTTCCGCAAGGCCGCCCGTCGACTGGATCAACCGGTCGGCCAGCGTCGATTTGCCATGATCGATGTGGGCAACGATCGAGAAGTTGCGGATATGGTCCAGGGGCGTGCGGGTCGAATTTGTGCTCATGTCCCGCGCTATAGCAGGGGCTTGTCACACCGCAAAGCGGGAATTTGGTTAAAAGCCCTTTAAAATGGGCTTTTCAGATCGCAAATTGCTCAGGCCAGTCGCGCCGGGTGGCCACCTGTCCTTCAGTGCGGAGCCTTGCGACGGCGGCAAGATCGATATCGGCGATCAGCAGCGAGCTTTGCGTGACCGCATCACGCTCGCTTTCCGCAATGACGCCGGATGCCGGCATGCCATAGTCCGAAGGCACGTAAAGGGCGGCGCGGCCGCGATTCTCATCGACGGCGGGAGACCATGGGGCTTCCCCCGCCGTGGGGGCGGAAAGAACGGCATATTGATTTTCCAGCGCCCGTGCCTGCGCGCCGATCCGCACCCGGTAAGCGCCCGCCAGCGTATCGGTGCAACTCGGCGCGAGCACGAGTTCGACGCCGAGCTCCGCCAGTCTGCGGCCCAGCATCGGGAACTCGTTGTCGTAACAGATGAGGATGCCCAGCCTGCCTATCGGCGTCTCGAAGGCTTTCAGGCCCTCGATGCCGGCATGAATGTTCCATTGCTCCCGCTCGAAACGGGTCATGATCTGCTTGTCCTGATAACCGATCAGCCCATCCGGGCCGAACAGCCATGCGCGGTTGCGGAACTTGCCGTCCGGGTCCTTCACCGGCGCGCTGCCCGGCTGGAAGAGGATTTGATGTTGCCGCGCCAGCTCCTCGCAAAGCTCTACCCAGGAAGGGATCAACGGCTGTATCTCTTCGATGGAACGGTGCAGGTCGGAGCGCGCGGCGGGCGGCAACTGCCCGGTCAGCGTCATTGCCGAATATTCCGGCAAAAGCAGCAACTCAGCGCCTTTTTCCTTCGCCTCGCGAACGATGGCGGAAAGATGTGCGGCGTAAGCCTCCCATGTCTCGATCAGCTCGATGGCATATTGGCTGGCGGCAAGGCGTGTCATTGGTCTCTGTCTCCGGCAGGAATGGTCTTCATCCAGAAGGACAGCGGTTTCGGGCTTTCAACGCTTTCGTCGAGGTCCTGCCATGTGAAGCTGGTGCGCAGTTCCGGGTGATGGCTATAGCCGCGCTTTTCCCAGAAGGCGTTCAGCGGCACGTAGTCCGCCGGGCGTCTTGGATGGTCTGCGGGTCGCTCCACAGCACAGAAAGTGCACCTGTCGAAACCGAGCCGTTTCGCGTGCGCCTCCCGTTCTTCGAAGAAACGCACCCCAATGCCGTGGCCGCGATAGTCGGGCAGAAGTACGCTTTCACCGAAGTAGAATATCCGGTCCGGATCGTAACCTGCTTTGACGAAGGGCTCCTTCACCTCTTCGGTCTCTGCCGCCATCGGCATGCCGGTGGACATGCCGATCACTTTACGGTCGTCGAGCGCCAGCAAGAAGACGGCGCCGTCCGTATCGGCATAGGTCGCGAGATATTTGCGCTCATAGTCCAGCGAGCCGTCATAGAGATAGGGAAAGGCGCGAAATACTTCGATCCGCAGGCGCGCGAGGTCATCGAAATAGGGTGTGGCGTCAATGCCGGAAAGAGACTTGATTTCGACGGTCATGGGCATTTTCACTTTCGGTTGCACTGGTTATACCGTCATGGAAAACCCGCGCAAGCATTGAACGGAGAAGACGATGACCGCTGCCGAGACCATCCGCGCCTACTACGAAGCTTTCAACCGTCAGGACATGGATGCCTTTCTGGCGCTTCTTCACGATGAGGTGGTGCACGACATCAATCAGGGCGAGCGCCAGACCGGCAAGGCCGCCTTCGCCTCCTTCATGGACCATATGAACCGCTGCTATAAGGAAAATCTCACCGACATGGTCATCATGGCGAGCGAAGATGGCAAGCGTGCTTCCGCAGAATTCATCGTCAACGGCGAATATCTCAAGACCGACGAGGGATTGCCCGAGGCGAATGGCCAGAAATACGTACTACCGGCCGGTGCCTTTTTCGACCTGAGGGACGGAAAAGTTAGCCGAGTAACGAACTACTATAATCTGAACGACTGGATTGCCCAGGTCGGCGCCTGAGACGTTCTTTTGCCGCAAAGCGACCAGCGGCAAAGAAGATGATAGTTTCCATTATCGTGGATATTGACTCCATCATATGAGAGTGCAATTCTCATATGATGGAAAACGAAGATCATATTCTCGAACGCTCGATCGGCGAGCGGATCAAAACATTGCGGGCCGAAAACGGTTTGACGCTGGACCGGCTTGCGTCCGAATCCGGCGTCAGCCGCGCCATGATTTCCCGCATCGAGCGCGGTGAGGCGAGCCCCACGGCCTCGCTGCTGGCCCGCATCTGCGCAGCCCTTGGTCTGTCGCTTTCCGGTTTCTTCGCCGAAAACGAAGAGGCTGTTTCCCCGCTCATGAAAAAGCGTGATCAGCAGCTCTGGAAAGATCCCGAAACCGGTTATGTCCGCCGCGCCATCTCCCCGCCACGTGTGGGATCCGATGTCGATATCGTCGAAGTCGAATTTCCGCCCGGCGCGCGCGTCGGCTTCCCTCCACATGCGGCGAGCCGGGGGATGACGCAATATGTCTGGCTTTTTGAAGGTGTACTGGAAATGACGAGCGGCGGAGACGTTCACCGGCTGGAACCCGGCGATTGCCTTTTCATGCCGGTTGGTGAGGGGCATGTTTTCCACAATCCTACCGAAAAACCTGCTCGTTATGCCGTCGTGCTGGACCAAAGACAGCGCTGATTTCCCCGACAGGAGTTTTTATGACCACCATCCGCGTGTTGAACCGGGAAGAGACCATCGATGTCTTGCCCGAACTCTGTGAGGTTCTGGCGGCCTGCGTGAACGGGGGCGCATCCGTCGGCTTCATGTTGCCCTTTTCACCGCAGGATGCGCAGCCTTTCTGGCAGTCAGTTGCAGAAGCGGCGGGCGAGGGCAGCACCATTCACGTGGTGGCGGAGGTAGATGGCAGGGTGGTGGGCACCGTTCAGGTCGGCCTTGCCTCCAAACCCAACCAGCCGCATCGCGGCGATCTGATGAAGCTCCTCGTGCACCCGTCCGCGCGAGGCCTCGGGCTTGCCCGCAAACTCATGCAAAAAGTGGAAGAGGAGGCGGCGAAACGCGGTCGTACCCTTTTGGTGCTGGATACGGCCACGGGCAGCGATGCCGAGGCGATTTATCCTCGCCTCGGCTGGGAGCGGGTCGGCGTCATCCCCGATTACGCCCTGTTTCCTGATGGACGCTTTTGCGGCACGACCCTTTTCTATAAGCGGATCGGCTAGGCCTTTCAGTCTGCCGCCTTACTGACCCGGCTTCAGTGTACGGTTGAAGGCGGCAGCGATAATCGTCTCCAATTGTGCGTGAATATCCGCGCGGTCCCGCGGTCCGGCCGGTTCGCAGATGGGATCGCGCTCGCCGACGGATTTGAGAAAGGCGTCGGCATCCGGTTTGCACAACGGCAGGAAGCTGAAATGATTGGCCTCGTCCACTTGCTGATAGGTCGCGCCGGGCACTTCGTTCGCGAGTTTATCTGCAAGCACGGCGGGTGGAATTTTGCCCTTACTGCCGAGATTGATGAAGGTGAGCGGAATATCGATCTGCTTCAGGTTGTCAGGCCGAAAGGCGAGCGCCAGACCGGGATCGACCAGTACGGCGGACCGAATACGGGGATCGCGGTTCTGCTGCTCGAAACGTGCCTTGTCGATGGTTCTGAGATCGAGCTTCGGCACGCTGACCGGCTCGCCATTGAGGTAACCCCGGCCACCGGCGAACCATTGGCAATCCATCATCGTGGCATAGTCTTCGCAATAGCGCGCATAGGCATCGAGATCGGCGCGCGCGCCCGAAATCTCCATCGCCGCGCTGCCGCCGAGCGAAAAGCCGAGCACGCCGATCCTTTGCGCGTCGATAGCACTCGACCATTTGCCCTTTGCCGTTAGAACAGTGACAATCGTGGAGAGATCATCCGTTCGCTCCCAGATTTTCGGTGTATCGGCGGGTGTGGAATCGCCGCTGGTGGTGCCGGGGTGGTTGGCTCCGGCCACAATGAAACCTTCGCTCGCAAGCTTCGCTGCGATCCATGCCATGCCGGACACTCGTGAACCCGAGCCGTGAGACAGAAGCACAAGCGGCAGCCGACCCGGTTTCACAGCACCATCCTTGAACACGGGCGCGCCCTGAAAAATCCGGTCATCGCCGGAAAGCGTCTGCGTGCCCTTTCCGTCGGAGGGATACCAGATGGTGACGGCAAGGTCCTTGCCGCGTGCCGGCGAATGGATGGTGGTTTCGTTGACGCCGACAGCCTCGCCTGCAAAAACAGGCTGGGTTACGAGAGCGGAAAACAGGATAGTCGTGATGGAAGTGATAGGGCGCATGAAAACCTCGTGCAGTTGGAAAGAACGGGGTTCAATCTGCGCTGCCACATATGTTTTGCGATCCTTGATCGTGTTAAAGGTCGTCCCGAAACGCGATCTGGTCCATGAATTGGCAATATAAGCCGTTGTTTCGAGGATATTCATTCGTGCTGTTCATTCCGCTGCCTTTCGTCGTGGCGCTTCTGCTGGTTGTCATGTTCATCGTTTTCTTTCGAGGCGGAGACGATGTGCGAACCAATCGGGCCTTTCTGACGCTGATCGCGCTTTGTGCCCTTCAATCCGTCCTTGTCGGACTGCGCTGGGGGTATGGCGTCAGTGAAGCGCGTTATGTTTTGCCGGTCCTCGCCGCCTGCCTGCCGCCGCTCGTCTATATCGCTTTTCGTGGGCTGATGAGAGTGGCGGCGGAGAGCAGGATAGCGATGCTTGCCAACCTTGCTTTGTCGCCTTTGCTCATCGTCATCATGGAATTCATCTGGCCGATGGCGATCGATCTTGCGCTGATCGTCATCTTTGTCGGACACGCCATTGCCCTGGTTCTTCTTGGCAGAAAGGGGCCGGATGGGCTGGACGAGGCGCAATTTGCCAGCGTCACCTCGGCGCACCGGGCGCTTATTATCGCTGCAATCGCTCTTTGTGTTTCTGCCCTGTTCGATCTGCTCGTGTTTTTCGATTTCGAATGGGCGCATGGGCAGAATGTTGCAGCGCTGGTCAGTAACGCCAATCTTTTTGGCCTGCTGTTGATTGGCCTCATGGCCGCGCTGGCCGGCAAGAGCAAGGGACCGCAAACAGGCATAGAACCTGTCGCGGAATTGTCAGCATCGGCGGAGCCATCGGAACAGGACCGCGATATCGTCGCAAGGGTTGATCGGCTGATGGAGACACAGGCGCTTTACCGTGACGAGAATCTCAACCTGTCGCGGCTTGCAAGACGCCTCGGCCTGCCGAGCCGGCAGATATCAGGCGCGATCAACCGCTCGCTCGGCGTCAATGTCTCGCAATATGTCAATCAGTTGCGCATCCGCGAAGCCTGCCGGTTGCTGGAAGAGACGGAGCAATCGGTGACGGCGATCATGCTGTCCTCCGGCTTTCAGACCAAGTCCAACTTCAACCGCGAATTTCGCCGCGTCACCGGCATGAGCCCGGTCGACTGGCGGGAGCGTGAAGTGTGGAAGCTGGTCTCGCCAAACAAAACGGTCACCCGGCAGATGCCGGATGACCGTTTGAAGATCGTCGGGAAATGATGGGGATCAGAGCGTGCCGTTGCGCTGCTGGATCATCATGTAGGTGTCAAAGGTGTATTCGGCGATCTGCGCCCAGAGATAGGCGTCCTTTTTGAAGGCCTGCTGGCTCTCGTAGATTTTCTTGAAGCTCTCGTTCTTGGCAGAAATCTCCGCATAGGTGTCCTGTGCCGCCTTGTGGCAGACATCGAGGATTTCCTGGCTGAAGGGGCGCAGGATAGCGCCCTGCGCCACGAGTTCCTTCAGTGCCTTCGGATTGCGGGCGTCGTAACGCTCCAGCATGCTGGCGCTGCCGGCGGCGCAGGCGTCTTTCAGGATGCGCTTGTAGTTCTCCGGAAGCTCGTTGAACTTCTGCAGGTTCACGAAGGCATGCACGGCCGGGCCGCCTTCCCACCATGCCGGGTAGTAATAATATTTCGCGACCTTGTAGAAGCCGAGCTTCTGGTCGTCATAGGGGCCGACGAATTCGGTGGCGTCGATCGTGCCCTTTTCCAGAGCCGCATAGACATCGCCGCCGGCGATCTGCTGCGGCGTGACACCGACCTTCTGCATCACCTGACCGGTCAGGCCGGCGATACGCATCTTCAGACCCTTCAGGTCGTCGATGGTGTTGATTTCCTTGCGGAACCAGCCGCCCATCTGGGCACCGGTATTGCCGAGCAGGATCGAGTAGATATTGTGCTGGGCAAGGAATTCGTTGAGCAGCTCATTGCCGCCGGCCTGGTTGAACCAGGCATTCGTCTGGCGTGCATTGAGACCGAAGGGAACCGAAGTTCCGAGCGCGAAGGTCGGGTCCTTGCCGACGTAATAATAGGAGCAGGTATGCGCCATTTCGACGGTCCCGGCCGTCACCGCATCCGCCGCCTGCAGCGCCGGCACGATTTCGCCGCCGGCAAAGTGCTGAATGACGAAGTTGCCGCCGGAGGCTTCCTTGACATGGTCGGCGACGATCTGGCCCGCGCCGAAAAGAATGTCGAGGCCCTTGGTGAAGGACGACGTCATGCGCCAGGTGATCTTGGGGTTTTCCTGTGCGATGGCCGGAGCGGCAAGCGCCGTTGCGGTAACACCGGCGCCGAGAGCGCCCGCCTTGCGGATAAATGATCTGCGATCCATGTCGATAAGCCCCGTTATGTCTGCATATTACAGGCGAACCGCACGGTACGCCTCCCGCAGGTTACTAATCATTTATCCCCGCAGCCATCAAGAGGGAATGTTCGAAACTTGCGTGATCTCCGGTGATGCTTGGCGAATGTTGCTTCGTCACGTCTTTCCGCGTCACTTGCTGCGCATCAACGCCGGGTCGTCCATTGCGGGATTGTAAAACAGTGAAAGCGTCAGGCTTCTGGCGATGCGTTCCGCCGTTTCCATGAACCAGTCGTGGGCCTCTTTGCTTGGCGCAATATCATCAAGCGTAGCGGAAAACAGCGCAAGCCATTGCGGGAAAAGCTCCGCCGACATGCCCTTTACGCCGAGATGCGCCTGCACGGGTTTGCCGCCATAACCACCATTCTTGAACGCGACAGCCGCCCAGAACTGTTTCATCCTGGCCATATGCTCCGGCCAGCGCCCGGCAAGCCGCGCATCAAAAACCGGGCCGAGCGTGGGATGTTCAAGAACGCGGCCGTAGAATGTCTCCACCAGCAAATCGATGAAACCGGCATCGACGCCGATCTCCGCCATGGCTTTTTCCGCCCTGTCCTGAATTTCCGCGCTGTGAGCGGCTCTGGCCGCAACGTCGTCCTGCATGGTGTTTCCTTTTTTGCGAATTTACCCCGCTGCGATGCGGCCCGCAATGCGACCCTTTGCCTTATTAGAATTATTCTAAGAAGGCTTGATCCCGGTGCGATGCGGATGTATTTAGAATTATTCTAAAAAAGGTCTCAGCCATGTTTCGCAGTCTTTTTTCCCTGTCCAAACGTCCCTTTTCCTCCCTTGGCGAACAGGAAATCCTCGCGCTCGCCATTTCATCCGAGGAGGACGATTCCCGCATCTATCGCTCCTATGCCGATCATCTGCGCGCGCAATATCCGCAATCCGCCAAAGTCTTCGAGGATATGGCCGAGGTCGAGCAGCAGCATCGAAACGTGCTGATCGATATGCATCGCCGCCGCTTCGGAGAAACCATCCCGCTGATCCGCCGCGAACATGTGCGTGGTTTCTATGAGCGCACCCCGGACTGGCTGGTGAAGAACCTGTCGCTCGAAAAAATCCGCGCCCAGGCCGAATTGATGGAAGCGCAGGCGATCCGCTTCTACGATGAGGCCGTCAAGCGTACCAGCGATGCCTCAACACGCAAGCTCCTCGGCGATCTGGCCGAGGCGGAGCGGGGTCACGAAGACATTGCGCAGATGCTGCAAGAAAAACACCTCGATGAAAACGGCAAGACCGAAGAGGCGGAAACCGCAAAACGGCAATTTCTTCTGACCTATATTCAGCCGGGTCTTGCGGGGCTTATGGATGGCTCTGTCTCGACGCTCGCGCCGATTTTCGCGGCCGCCTTTGCCACGCAGGATACCTGGCAGACCTTCCTCATCGGCCTCTCGGCCTCCGTCGGCGCGGGTATTTCCATGGGCTTCACCGAAGCCGCCCATGATGATGGCAAGCTTTCTGGCCGCGGTTCTCCGGTAAAGCGGGGCCTGGCCTCCGGCATCATGACGGCCATAGGCGGCCTCGGCCACGCATTGCCCTATCTCATTCCGCATTTCTGGACAGCGACCGCGATTGCCGCCGTCGTCGTTTTCGTGGAACTCTGGGCCATCGCCTTCATTCAGAACCGCTTCATGGAAACGCCGTTCCTGCGCGCGGTGTTTCAGGTGGTCCTCGGCGGCTCACTGGTGCTTGCGGCCGGCATTATCATCGGCAATGGGTGAAAAAAGAAAGAGCCCGCAACAGCGGGCTCTTAATTCCTTCGAACCTGGCACAGGCGTCAGCGCAATGCGCCGACCAGCACGTCGCGACCGTCTTCGATCGAGACCCAGCGGCCCGTATTGAAGGACGCCTGCCGCTTCAGATAGGTGTAGTTGGTGTCGGTCCACAGCTTCACGTCGTCGGTGAGATTATCGAGAATATAATCGCCGTCGGTGGTGCGAAGGGTCAGCACGGCATGGCCCTCGCCATCCGGCTTGCGCACGACGGTGATCAGAAGATCAGCCACGGAAAAACCACGCTCGACCAGCTTCTTTCGCTTCAGTAGCACGAAATCTTCGCAGTCGCCGGCGGTCGTCGGATATTCCCAGACTTCGTCCTTGCCGTAGATTTCCTGATCGGTCATCGCCACGATGGTGGTATTGACGGACGTATTGACCTCGCGAATGACATCCCAGCCATAATCCGTGACGCGCGGCGGCGGCGTCGCCTTGCTGCGAATATTGCATTCATCGGCATATTTCTGACAGAACTCATAATGGCCGATAGGCTGGGAGGTAATCCCCCCCGTCACCATGGAAGGGCTTCCCTTGGTTTCCGCCGTGGCGGAGGCAGCAGTCATTAGCCCGGCGGCAACTGCAAACAGCAGCGCACGCGCCAGCGGTGCGTTCATCATGAAACCCGTCCCTTAATTCTTAACGAAAAGTTAAGAGGGATAGGGGGCTTGAGTCAATCGCTAGCAATCGGCGGCGCGCAAGACTCGTCGAATATGGTTAAGAGCGTTGCGCAAATGCCTATATTGCAAGGGCTTTGACCGCGGCGAGCATCCGCTCGATATCCTGCGGCCGGGAAAGCCGATGGTCGCCGTCGCGGATCAGCGTCAGCACGACGTCGTCGGACGGAAGATGTTCGATAAGCTTCAGTGCATGCTGATAGGGAACATCCGGGTCGCGCATGCCCTGCAGGATGTGAACGGGGCAGCCGGTGGTGATGATACCCTGCAGCACGCGGTTCTGCTTCCCGTCCTCCATCAGCGCGCGGGTGAAGATGTTGGGCTCGGGGCTATATTCCGAATGTTCCTCGAAATAACCCTTTTCCGCCAGAGAGGTTTTTTCCGCATCCGAAAGGCTGGGCTCTATCAGCTCCTGCGTGAAATCCGGCGCTGGCGCAATGAGGACGAGACCGGCGACGGATGGCGCGCTGCCCGCCTTGCGCAGCTCCTCGACCATGCGTAGCGCAATCCATCCGCCCATGGAGGAGCCGATGAGAACGACGCGCGACGGCGCCTTTGCGCGCACCACGGCAAGCGCCTCTTCCAGCCAGCGGGAAATCGTGCCCTTCCTGAAGTCGCCGCCGGAGGCGCCATGGCCGGAATAGTCGAGCCGCAGGCAGGCAAGGCCGTTTTCAGCGGCGAAGCGATCGAGTTCAACCGCCTTGGTTCCGGTCATGTCGGAACGATAGCCGCCGAGCCATACCAGCATCGGCATATTCTCGCCCGAAGCCGCCGGGCGATGAAGGAAAGCGATGTCGCGAGTGTCGTTGTCGGGGCCTACGCGCAGGAATTCAGCGGCTTGTTCGGTCATGTATATGCAATTCTCCTGATTTTGGTGCAACAACGGCGGCGTATTTGCAAAAACCGTGACAACAGGTGATCTTTTCGGGCAGATATGCTATTGACTTCGCCACGGCAATAACGACATTTCCGCCGCTTGTACCAAACAAGCTGTTTTTTGCTGACGTGATCCAGAAACAGATCAGGAGAATACGACCATTCGCAGACCTTTCAAAGCCGATGCCCCCGTCAAGGAGGGGCCGCGCTCCAACCGGGAAATTCGGGTTCCCAGAGTTCAGCTTATTGATGAAGAGGGCCAGAACCTCGGTAGCATGCCGACGGATCAGGCTTTGAAACTGGCGGAGGAGGCCGGTCTCGATCTCGTTGAGATTTCGCCGAACGCTGAACCGCCGGTATGCAAGATCCTCGATCTCGGCAAGCTGAAGTACTCGACCCAGAAAAAGGCCGCTGAAGCGCGCAAGAAACAGAAGATCGTCGAAGTTAAAGAAATCAAGATGCGCCCCAACATCGACACGCATGACTATGACGTGAAGATGAAGGCGATGGGCCGTTTCTTTGACGATGGCGACAAGGTGAAGGTAACGCTGAAGTTCCGCGGCCGCGAAATGGCCCACCAGGAACTCGGCATGAAGCTTCTCCTTCAGGTGAAGGAAGACACCCAGGCGATTGCCAAGGTGGAGGCCGAGCCGAAGCTGGAAGGCCGTCAGATGATGATGGTTCTCGCCCCGAAATAATTTGCGCCAGCCTTTTAAGGCCGCATGAATCGCCATCGCAAGGGGAAGTTTGCTTTCCCCGTTGCGCTTTTAGCCGACTGCGGTTATAAGCGCGCGTCCGAACGGTCCGGCAGGGCATGCCGAGGCCGTTCCTGAATAGCTTGAAATAGGCCTCGTCTGCCTGTTTCGATACAAAAACGGAGTAGCAAAATGCCCAAGATGAAGACGAAGTCCGCTGCAAAAAAGCGGTTCAAGATCACCGCAACCGGCAAGGTTGTTGCAGCCGCCGCCGGCAAGCGCCACGGCATGATCAAGCGTACCAACAAGTTCATTCGCGACGCGCGCGGAACCATGGTTCTCGCCGACGCTGACGGCAAGAAGGTCGTCAAGAACTACCTGCCGAACGGTCTCTGAGACTTTTCCGCACATTTGGACACTTTAAGGAGATCATGACATGGCACGCGTAAAACGTGGCGTAACTTCCCGCGCCAAGCACACCAAGACACTCAAGGCAGCCAAGGGCTTCTACGGCCGCCGCAAGAACACCATCCGCGCAGCAAAGGCTGCCGTGGATCGTTCCAAGCAGTACGCTTACCGCGACCGCAAGGTCAACAAGCGCAACTTCCGCGCTCTGTGGATCCAGCGTATCAACGCTGCCGTTCGCGAATTCGGCCTGACCTATGGCCGCTTCATCGACGGCCTGAACAAGGCTGGCATCGAAGTCGACCGCAAGGTTCTGTCCGACATGGCTATCCACGAGCCGGCAGCATTCGGCGCGCTCGTCGAAGCAGCAAAGAAGGCGCTTGAGTACCTCAAGGATGCTGGTACGGCCAACGAGTTTGAAACCGCTGTAAAGTAATTACGGCGCGGACAATCTGTTGTTCATTTGAAACCCGCGCCGGTTCTCCGGCGCGGGTTTTGCGTTTGGCTGATGCACCCGCCTGGTCGAGAATGTATCGTAGTTTTTAATTTAGAAATTTAGGAAAAATAGAGTATCCAGCGCGTCTGCCCTGAAAAATCTCCTGGTGGACGAGAATGCTGGTTAATGAAAATCAGGCTGAAACAGCCGAAGGGTTTCGAGTACATCTTGATGATGCAGATATTGCCACTCTCATGCACGCTTTGTTAAAAAGTGAGCGGCGGGTCCAGAAGGTTGAGCTGTCGCAACTGACAGTATGGATCAAGCGCCAGGGCACGGAAACGCCGTCCTGGTGGATAAAGCTGCAGACCTTTCTCGCAAAGCTGCTTCCTTACACCTTCATGCGCCCTTCGCCGCCGCTCGACGGTGCCGGCCTGATGCGTCGCGAACTCGACACCCTGCAGGCCTTCAAGGCCAGTGGTTTTCCGGTTCCGCCCGTGATCTATTCTTCCCGGACCGCAGTTGTGCTGGGCGACGTTGGCCCCACCATCATCGAGCGCATGGACGCTATAAAGGCAGCCGCGCCGACGGAACATGATGCCCTGCTGGTAAAATCTGCCGAGGCACTCGGCGAATTGCATGCGGCAGGCCTTTGCCATGGGCGCCCGCATGTGCGCGACTTTTTTCTCGAAGACGGCCGCGTCGGTTTCATGGATTTCGAGGAGCGCCCGCAGGAAGTCATGCCGCTCGAGACGGCGCAGGCCCGCGATATCTGGCTGCTGTTTTTACAGGTCGCGACCCGCGCCTGCGATGCGCGGAAAACCTGCGATGCCGCCTTCACCCGCTGGCGGGAAAACGCCCCGCCCCGGGCGCTGGAAGAATTGTGCCGTCTGACCGGCATTCTGGGGCGTTTTTTACCGGTTGCCCGGTTGATCGGGCGCGTGCGGATGGGTAGTGATCTGCGACGCTTTATCATGGCGACCGACTATCTCATGAATGCTGTGAACCCCGAAGCCGCTGTTAAAAAGACCGGCAAGGCAGGAAAAGATGACTGAACTTGATACCTTGAAATCGCAATTGATGTCGGAGATCGCCACGGCTGCCGATGAGCCGGCCATCGAAGCCGTGCGCCTTTCCGCGCTTGGCAAGAAGGGCTCGGTTTCGGAGCTTCTCAAGACGCTTGGCAGCATGACGCCGGAAGAGCGCCAGACCCGCGGCGCCGCGATTAACCAGCTCAAGACTGAAATCACCGACCTCATCGGCGAGCGCAAGAACGCGCTGAAGGACGCTGCCATCGCCGCCCGGCTGAAAGCGGAAACGGTGGATGTCAGCCTGCCGGTCCGCCAGTCTCCGGCCGAGCGCGGCCGCATTCATCCGATCAGCCAGATCGTCGATGAAATCACCGCGATCTTCGCGGATATGGGTTTCTCTATCGCCGAAGGTCCAGATATCGAAACCGACTATTACAACTTCACGGCGCTGAATTTCCCGGAAGGCCATCCGGCCCGCGAGATGCACGATACCTTCTTCTTCCAGCCGGATGAAAAGGGCGAGCGCAAGGTGCTGCGCACCCACACTTCGCCAGTGCAGATCCGCACCATGGAAAGCCAGAAGCCGCCGATCCGCATCGTCATTCCCGGCAAGACCTATCGCCAGGATTCCGACGCCACCCATTCGCCGATGTTCCATCAGGTCGAAGGCCTTGTCATCGACAAGAAGGCGCATGTCGGCAATCTGCGCTGGATTCTGGAAGAATTCTGCAAGACCTTCTTCGAGGTCGACAGCGTCGTCATGCGCTTCCGCCCGTCCTTCTTCCCCTTCACGGAGCCGAGCTTCGAGGTGGACATCCAGTGCGACCGTTCCGGCCCGATCGTGAAGTTCGGCGAAGGCACGGACTGGATGGAAATCCTCGGTTGCGGCATGGTGCACCCCAATGTGCTGCGTGCTGGCGGGCTGGACCCGGATGAATATCAGGGCTTTGCCTGGGGCATGGGCCTCGACCGCATCGCCATGCTGAAATACGGCATGCCGGACCTGCGTGATTTCTTCAACGCCGATGTCCGTTGGATGACCCATTACGGCTTCCGCCCGCTCGACATGCCGACGCTGTTCGGCGGTCTGAGCGTTTAATCCGGTTAGCCAAGGAGCAAAGACATGAAATTCACTCTTTCCTGGCTGAAAGAGCATCTCGATACCGATGCGACGCTGGACGAGATTTGCGAGCGGCTGACGGCAATCGGCCTTGAGGTCGAGGACGTTGACGACAAGGCGGCCTACAAGCCTTTCGTCATCGCCAAGGTGCTCTCCGCCGAGAAGCACCCGGAAGCTGACCGCCTGAAGGTTCTCTCCGTTGACGCCGGAGACGGCAAGCCGGTGCAGATCGTCTGCGGCGCTCCGAATGCACGCGCCGGCCTCGTCGGTGCGCTCGCGCGTCCGGGCGTGTATGTTCCGGGCATCGACGTCACCCTTGCCGTCGGCAAGATACGCGGCGTGGAAAGCCACGGCATGATGTGCTCCGAAAAGGAGCTGAACATTTCCGACGATCACGACGGCATCATCGACCTGCCGGAAGATGCGCCGGTCGGCACCTCTTTCGCCGCCTATGCCGGGCTCGACGATCCGGTCATCGAAATCAACCTGACCCCGAACCGCCCGGACTGCACCTCGATCTACGGTATTGCCCGCGATCTCGCCGCTTCCGGTCTCGGCAAGCTGAAGACGAGACCCGCGCCGTCCTTCAAGATCGAAGGCGCAACCCCGGTCGACGTGAAGCTTGAGCTGGACGATGCGGCGCTTTGCCCCGGCTTTTCGCTGCGCATCGTTCGTGGCGTGAAGAACGGCCCCAGCCCGAAATGGATGCAGCAGCGCCTGCTGGCAATCGGCCTGCGTCCCATCAATGCGCTTGTCGACATCACCAACTACATGACCTTCGATCAGGGCCGGCCGATGCACGTCTTCGACGCCGCAAAGGTCAAGGGCGATCTCACGGTTCGCCGCGCAAAAGAGGGCGAGACGATCCTCGCGCTCGACCAGCGTGAATATAAGCTCGGCCCGAACAATGTCGTCATCGCCGATGAGAAAGGTCTCGAATCCATCGGCGGCGTCATGGGCGGCGAACATTCCGGCTGCGATGACAATACTGTCGACGTGCTGATCGAATCCGCTCTCTGGGATCCGATCAACATTGCCAAGACCGGCCGTTCGCTCGGCATCATCACCGATGCGCGTTATCGTTTCGAGCGTGGCGTCGATCCGGAATATATGGTTCCGGGTCTGGAGCGTACCACCGAGCTGGTTCTCGAACTGTGCGGCGGCATTGCCGGCGAGGCGAAGGTCGTTGGTTACAAGGGGCATCAGCCCAAGGTCGTGGATTTCCCGCTCGCGGAAGTAAAGCGCCTGACAGGTCTGGAAGTCTCGGCGGAAGAGAGCCTCGCCATTCTCAAAGGCCTGGGTTTCAGCGTCGAGGGAACGGGCGAGCGCGTCTCCGTCACCGTGCCGTCCTGGCGTCCGGATGTCGATGGCAAGGCCGATCTGGTGGAAGAGGTCATGCGCATCCATGGCGTCGACAACATCAAGCCCGAGCCGTTGGAAAGCTTCGGCGCGGTCAACGGCCGTATCCTGACCACGCTGCAGATCCGCACCCGCACCGCGCGCCGTGCGCTGGCAAGCCGCGGCATGCTCGAGGCCGTCACCTGGTCCTTCATCCCGGAAGCGCAGGCGAAACTCTTCGGCGGTGGTTCGCCGGCCCTCAAGCTCGCAAACCCGATTGCGGCCGATATGTCGGACATGCGGCCCTCGCTGCTGCCCGGCCTGCTGACTGCCGCACAGCGCAATGCCGACAAGGGCTATGGTGACGTCGCGATCTTCGAGGTTTCCGGCACCTATGAGGGCGATACACCTGATAAGCAACGCCGCGTTGCCGGCGGTGTTCGTCGTGGCACGGCCTCGCTCGCAGGCAGCGGCCGCATGTGGTCCAATGCTTTGAAGGGCGGCGGCAAGCCCGTGGATGTCTATGACGCCAAGGCCGATGCGCTCTCGGTGCTGGAAGCTGGCGGCCTGCCCATGGCCAATGTGCAGATCGAAGCCGGCGGCCCCGGCTGGTATCATCCCGGCCGCTCCGGAACCATCAAGATGGGTCCGAAGGTCGTGCTCGGCTATTTCGGCGAGTTCCATCCGAAGACGCTCTCCGAACTGGATGTCTCCGGCGCCTATTGCGGTTTCGAGATTTATCTCGACGCCATGCAGGAGCCGAAGAAGAAGGCCACCCGCACCAAGCCTGCGCTCGAGCTTTCGCCCTTCCAGGCGGTGAAGCGCGACTTCGCCTTCGTGGTCGACAAGTCGGTAGAGGCGGGCGCCATCATCAAGGCTGCAACGAGCGCTGACCGCAAGCTGATCACCGGCGTCAATGTCTTCGATATTTTCGAGGGCGCATCGCTCGGCGAAAACCGCAAGTCGGTCGCCATCGAAGTTCAGATCCAGCCGGTCGACAAGACGCTGACGGACGAGGATTTCGAGGCGCTGACGGCCAAGATCGTCGGCAATGTCGAGAAATCGACGGGCGGCGTCCTGCGCGCCTGAGTCTGAAAGCAGCTGACGGAATGAAAAAAGCCGCGGCAATTGCCGCGGCTTTTTTGTTTTTATCGGTTGGCCATCCGTGACATCTGTTCTGGATAACGTGCGCCGGCGACTTTTGCGGGCGAGAGCAGCGCGCCGAGGCTGGCGGCTTCTTCTGCCGTCAGCGATACCTCCGCCGCGGCAACATTCTTCTCCAGATTGGCGATTTTTGTCGTGCCGGGAATAGGAACGATGAAGTCGCCCTGTGCCAGCACCCAGGCCAGCGCCAGTTGTCCGGCGGTCACACCCTTCTCAGTCGCCATGTCCTCCAGAAGCTTGATGAGCGCCAGATTGGCGTCGAAGTTTCCGCTCTGGAAGCGCGGCAGGCCGCGGCGGAAGTCGTCGGATGCAAGGCCGTCGAGCGACTTCAGCGCGCCCGTCAAGGCACCGCGCCCGAGCGGGCTGAAGGGGACGAAACCAATGCCAAGCTCACGGCAGGTTTCCAGCACGCCGTTTTCCTCCACGTCGCGGGTCCACAGCGAATATTCGCTCTGTATGGCCGCGATCGGATGAACGGCGTGTGCCTTGCGAAGTGTCTCGGCGCTTGCTTCCGACAGGCCGAGATGCTTCACCTTGCCCTGCCGGACCAGCTCGGCCATGGCGCCTACCGTGTCTTCGATCGGGACATTTGGATCGACGCGATGCTGGTAGAACAGGTCGATCTCATCGACGCCAAGGCGTTTGAGAGAGGCTTCGGCGACGGCGCGCACATTTTCCGGGCGGCTGTCGGTACCCACCATCATCTGGCCAGCGGGTTTGCTGGTGTCGATTTTGAAGCCGAACTTGGTGGCGATGACCACCCTGTCGCGATAGGGCTTCAAACCCTTGCCGACAAGAATCTCGTTATTGTAGGGCCCGTAAACCTCCGCCGTATCGAAAAAGGTGACGCCGAGTTCGACGGCGCGGTGCAGCGTTGCAATTGCGCTGCTCTCATCGCCGGTCGGGCTATAGGCATGTGTCATGCCCATGCAGCCGAGGCCAAGCGCCGAAACGGAAAGGTTGTTTCCAAGGGTTCTTTTTTTCATCTGTTCGTCCTTCCAAAGGAACCGCCCGTCATCAGGGCGTTATGAGAAAATAGCGTCTCATGGCGGTAAAAATAATCGCTGCAAATCCGCGTGGGTTGTTCTATCATTTAGAACAATGAACCGTGTGCAACTCTCCCAACTGGCTGTTCTCGCTGCCGTTGCCGAAGGCCGCAGCTTTCGCAAGGCCGCCGCCGAACTTGCCATTGCCCCTTCCGCCGTCAGCCATGCGGTGTCGTCGCTGGAGGCGAGTCTTGGCTTGCGTCTGCTTCATCGTACCACCCGCAGCGTTTCGCCGACAGAGGAGGGCAGGCGGCTTCTTGAAACACTTGGTCCGGCACTTGCCGATATCGATGCGGTCATCGAGACGCTTGCCGAGCAGGGCGGAAGACCGGCCGGCCCCCTGCGCATCACCCTGCCGCGGCTTGCTGCCGAGGACCTCATCGTGCCCCGGCTGGGTGAGTTCCTGCGGCTCTATCCCGATATTTCACTCGAAATCTCAACGGATGATCGTTTCGAGGATATTGTCGCGAAAGGTTTCGATGCGGGTTTGCGGCTTGGCGAGCACCTCGATGCGGATATGATTGCGGTAAAAGCCAGCGGCGCATGGCGCGGCGCGATTGTCGGCGCGCCCTCCTATTTCTCAGAAAATCCACCACCGCAGGATCCAAGGGATCTCATCCGGCATCGCTGTATCCGCCGGCGTTTCGCCAGCGGCCTTATCTATCGCTGGGAACTGGAGAAGAATGGCAAGCCATTGGTGGTTGATGTGCAGGGGCCGCTGATCCTGTCGGACCAGAGCCTTATTCGCCGGGCTGCCATCGACGGGGCAGGGCTTGCGTTCGTTTTCGAGCAGCGTGTTGAAGACGATATCCGGGCGGGCAGGCTTATCCGCGTGCTTGACGACTGGTGCGCCCCGTTCGACGGTTTTTACATTTATTATCCCTCGCGCCGGCAGATGAGGCCGGCGCTGAGGGCTTTCGTGGATTTCTTCCGCTTCAGGATTTGATCAGAACTTGATGCGATAGCGGATATGGCCGTCGCTCTTCACATAGCTGTCGTAGAGCTTCTGGGCGCGGTGATTGTCCTCGCCGGTGTGCCAGTACAGCCGTGACCAGCCCTTGTCCTTGCAGATGGCGACAAGATCATCCATCAGCGCCCGGCCCGTTCCCTTGCCGCGGATTTCGCCATCGACAAATAGGTCTTCCAGATAGCAGTCGGGCGTCTTTACCCAGGTGGAATCATGGAAGTGGTGAATGGCGAAACCGGCCATGCGGTCGCCGAGCATGGCCACGCGCATGGAAACACGGGATGCGGGATCGAGAATGCGTGCCCAGGTGTGCTCGGTCACCTCATCGGCAAGTTCGACATCATAAAAGGCAAGATAGTCGTTCCACAGGCGCAGCCATTCCGTCCGGTCAGCCGGCTGCGCATCGCGAATTCTGAGCTCCATGTTACGCACCCGCCTTGTCGAGCAGTGTCATCATCTCATCCGTCAGCTTTAACTCGACGGCGCGTTTGAAGCTTTCAAGCTGAGACAGGCTGGTGGCGCTGGCGATCGGCGCGGTTATCGCCTTCTTGCGCAACAGCCAGGCCAGTGCGATGTCGGCAAGTTTGGCCCCGGTTTCCACTGCCACGGCATCCATGGCGCCCAGAATGGCAAGCCCGCGCGTATTGACATATTCACCCACGCGATAGCTGCGGGCGACGCCTTCCGTATCGGCCTTGGCACGATATTTCCCGGTGAGGAAGCCGGCGGCGAGGCTGTAATAATTGATGACGCCGATTTCTTCCTTCTGGCAAAGCTCGGCAAGCGGACCTTCGAAATCCTTGCGGTTATAGAGATTATACTCCGGCTGCAGCACGTCATAACGGGGAAGATTGTTTTTTGCGGCCGTGTCCAGCGCTTCCTGAAGCTGGCTTGCGGAATAATTGGAGCAGCCGATGGCGCGGATTTTTCCCTGCTCCTTCAGCTTGCCGAAAGCGGCGAGCGTTTCCTCCAGCGGCACATCCGCATCCGGCTTGTGGGCGAGGTAAAGGTCGATGTAGTCGGTTTGCAGCCGCTTCAGCGACGCCTCCACGGCCTCTGCGATCCACTTGGCGCTGAGGCCTGTCTTTTGGCCGCGATTGTCAAAACCGACCTTGGTGACGATTACCGCATCTTCGCGCTTCACGCTCGACTGCTTCAGCCATTTGCCGATGATCGTCTCGGACTCGCCGCCCACATGTCCGTCCACCCATGCGGAATAGACATCCGCCGTGTCGATGGCGTTGAACCCGGCGTCGAAAAAGGCGTCGAGCAGGGCAAAGGAAGTCTTCTCATCCGCTGTCCAGCCGAACACGTTGCCGCCGAAGACGATCGGGGCGATGGAGAGGCCGGTGCGGCCGAGGCTTCGTTTTTCCACGGGGAATGCTCCTGTTGCTGTCTTGGTGGCAAGGTAGCAACTGCTCATCCGCATAACCATTCAATTCCTTTGATGGCATTCATCAGGCAGCGACAGGGTTTGAGATTATCAGGCCTGAAAACCGCGATAATGGCTGGGCGGGTAACGATTATGCTGCTGCCAGACACGCCGTAAATGCCGGGCGGAGGCAAAGCCCGCCCGTTCGGCAATGGCTTCCATATCCAGGCGACTGTTGGCGAGAATGTCGCGGGCGAGATTGACCCGCATCAGGTTGACGTAGTCGATGACGCTGATGCCGGTATGCTCGCGAAACAGTCGCGACAAATGCCTTTCGCTGAGCGCCGCAATATCGGCCAGCCGCTCCAGCGACCAGTCCTGCGCCGGCTCGGCCATCACACGGTCCTGAACCCGGTGAATGGCGGGGTGGATGTGGTTGCGGCCGGTCATCCAGGGGGAGATTTGCGGATCGTTGCCGCTGCGTCTGAGATAAACCACCATGGTTTTGGCAATACGCGCGGCGACAGCCGGGGATGTCAGCCGGGAAACCACATGCAGCATCAGATCGACGCCGGTGGAAATTCCGGCGCTTGAGAAGCGGTTGCCATCCTCGACGAAAAGGCGGTTTTCGGCCACCTGGGACAGCGGCGCGATGCGACGCAGCCCTTCAAGGCAATCGGCATGGGTCGTGCAGCTGCGCCCATCGAAAAGCCCGGCTTCGCCCGCCAGCAGCGCGCCGGAACAGATGGAAATGACTGTCGTATCGGGGCGCACAACACGGCGCAGCCATGCCGCCAGCACTTGCCGCTCTCGCCCTGTCTCCGGATCGTTGTCGAAGCGTGATGTGCTGCCGGAGATCAGCAGGAAAGCATTTTCCGGCAGGGTCGCAGGCAAGTTCTCCAGCCCTGAAAGCGCAAGACCGATGGAAGATTGCTGTTTGTCAGTCGCAGCAATGTAGCGGCAGTCGAAATGGATGTCCCGCTGTTCCCCATTGGCATAACGGATCACTTCGAGCGGGCCGGCAATATCGAGCAACAGCGCATGTGGCGGGACAAGCGTATAAAAGGGAATGGTGCGCGTGCCGCCTTTATCCATCAGGCGGCCTCTTTGACGGTGGCCAGTGCGTCATCGACGGTTACGATGCGCGCGAAGCGGCCGGCCAGTACCAGCTCGGTCCGCTTGCGGATATCGTCCGGGCTGAAGACGGTGCCGGAAGCATGTGTCATCGGGAAAGTCAGCGTCGCTTCGGTGACGTAATCGACGCTGTAACCAAGATCGGAAGCATGCCGGGTGGTGGTTTCGCAGCATTGTTCGGTGCGGATGCCGGAGACGATCAGCCGGTTGATGCCCTTCTGCGTCAGCCAGATTTCGAGGCCGGTGCCGGCAAAAGCCGAATGGCGGTTTTTGTGAAAGGTTACATCAGGGGTAATCCGCACACCCTCCAGCGCCCGGATATAGCCGCTGTCTTTTGAAAAGGCCCTGTCGCCATCGACGTGGAAGATTTGTACGACGGGAATGCCCGCAGCCCTGGCGCCGTCGATCAGTGCCTGCTGCTTCTCCAGATAGTCGGCAAGCTCGCTTTCCTCGAAGTAAGGGGCGTGCCGAAAGGACTCCTGAACGTCGATAACAAGCAGCGCTGTACGAGAAGAGGACATTTCATGTTTCTCCATTGGGTTCATGCATAGCATAATTCTTCTTATCCAGATCGGAGAAAAGCAGGCATTCCGACAAAGACAGGACACATTCAGCCATACTCTGCTCTGTCATGCATGTGCGGCTTGCCAGACCGTGTGACGATGGTAAGTTTCCGGCGGATGGCAGAGCGGGAGATTGGAATGCTGCGTTTCGGAATAATCTCAACGGCGAAAATCGCTCAGGATCACGTCATTCCGGCGATACAGGATGCGCAGAACTGCGTGGTCAGTGCTATCGCCAGCCGTGACCTCGCCAAGGCGCGCGCGGTGGCGGATCGTTTTTCCGTGCCCCACGCCTTCGGCTCCTATGAGGAGATGCTGGCCTCGGATGTGATCGACGCCGTCTATATCCCGCTTCCGACCTCGCAGCACGTGGAATGGACCATCAAGGCCGCCGATTCCGGCAAGCATGTTCTGTGCGAAAAGCCGATTGCATTGAAGGCTGGGGAGATCGACACCCTCATCGCCGCGCGTGACCGCAACCGTGTTGTCATTTCGGAAGCTTTCATGGTCACCTATGCGCCCGTCTGGGCGAAGGTGAAGGAGTTGCTGGCGTCCGGCGCGATAGGCACACTGAAGCATGTTCAGGGCGCTTTCAGCTATTTCAACCGCGATCCCGGCAATATGCGCAATATTCCCGAACTGGGTGGGGGAGCCTTGCCGGATATCGGCGTTTACCCGACCATCGTGACGCGCTTCGCTACCGGCGCGGAGCCCCGGCGCGTACAGGCCACCGTCGAGCGCGATAAGGAATTCGGCACAGATATCTATTCCAGTGTCAGGGCCGATTTCGGCGATTTCGAACTGAGTTTTTATTTGGCCACACAGCTTGCCGCCCGTCAGCTCATGGTTTTCCATGGCACTGAGGGGTACATTGAGGTCAAATCTCCCTTCAACGCCAATCGCTGGGGTGCGGAAGAGATCGAACTGACCAATCAGGCCCATAACCAGTCGCAAATCTTCCGGTTTCAGGACAGCCGCCAATATAAGCTGGAGGCGGAGGCCTTTGCCCGTGCGGCGAAGGGCGAAGGCGACGTCGTGACGCTGGAAAGCTCGAGAAAGAACCAGCTTTTCATCGACGCTATCTACCGGGCAGCGGAAAAGGATGGCTGGGAGACGGTTTAGTCCTGATCTTGCCGTTGCTTTTGAAGCCGCCAATAGCCGTAAAGCGCCAGCGCCAGCGCTGCGATTATTGAAAAGGCAAGCGGGACGAGCGGCTGCACGAGAGGATTGCGCCATTGCAGCAGGGCAAACAGGCCGACACTGACGATACGTGAGGTGAGCGTGACGGCATTCATCAGAAAGCTGTTCAGCCCGGCTGATGCCGCACCATTTGCACGGTTCAGCCGCCAGCTTGTTGCAAGCCCCGTTGCTGCACCCGGCAAACGGGCGGCCAGCGGATCGACGCCGAGATAGAAAATAAGCAGACAGGTAACGGCAAGGTCGGCGGCCAGTCCGCAAATCTCGGTCAGCGCAAAGTGCGGACGCCTCAAGACCGTGGGCTTTTATAAGGTTGGCTGGGTGGAACGCGGGCGCTGCAACACCAGAAGGCCGAGGACGACACCCACGACACCGAAATTGTAACCGGCGAGCGCCAGAAGCAGCGACATCAAGGGCACGGCCGTGGAAGAAAGTGCAATCGCCACGCCATAGGCACCGATAATCATCATGCAGATGAAAACGATGCTGAAAACCGAACGAAGCGCAACTGCGGTTACGCCGAGTGCTGTGGCGGTAAGAAAAATCATGATGCCGCCTCCTCTTTGGTTATCGGGCCTGGGGCAAGACGTAACGCCGTTTTCCCTAACGAACCCTTGTTTCCTCCTCCAATCCCCATTTTCCTAACTCGTTAGTTGAGGATATGGTTTCATCGCCGTTAAAATGAGGCTGGCTGGCGCCGGCATTTCCGAATCGACGGGTTTTGGTTACAAACGGGCATGAGCGATATCTTCTCCCACGCAGCATTGAGCAATCTTGCCGAGTTCTCGGTCTCCGAACTGTCGGGTTCCATCAAGCGCACGGTGGAGACGGCTTTCGAACAGGTGCGGGTGCGTGGCGAGATTTCCGGCTATCGCGGTCCGCATTCTTCAGGACATGCCTATTTCTCGCTGAAAGACGACCGCGCCCGTATCGATGCGGTGATCTGGAAAGGCACCTTCTCGCGGCTGAAGTTCCGCCCGGAAGAGGGCATGGAAGTCATTGCCACCGGCAAGGTCACAACTTTTCCCGGCTCGTCGAAATACCAGATCGTCATAGAAAGCCTCGAGCCTGCCGGCGCCGGCGCGCTGATGGCGCTCTTGGAAGATCGCCGCCGGCGTCTGGCGGCGGAAGGGCTGTTCGATGCGGCCCGCAAGCGCCGGCTGCCCTTCATGCCGCATGTCATCGGCGTCGTTACCTCGCCCACGGGCGCTGTCATTCGCGATATTCTTCACCGCATTTCGGATCGATTTCCTGTCCATGTGGTCGTCTGGCCGGTCAAGGTGCAGGGCGAAGGTTCGGGCGAAGAAGTGGCGAACGCCATTCGCGGTTTCAATGCGCTTCAGCCCGGCGGTGAGATTGCGCGGCCGGATGTGCTGATTGTCGCGCGTGGCGGCGGCAGTCTGGAGGACCTCTGGAGCTTCAACGACGAAATCGTCGTACGCGCCGCTGCCGAAAGCGAAATCCCGCTGATTTCCGCCGTCGGGCATGAAACCGATACGACCTTGATCGACTACGCTGCCGATGTGCGTGCGCCGACCCCGACGGGGGCCGCCGAAATGGCCGTGCCGGTGCGGGCTGAACTGGAAGCGCAGCTTTCCGGTCTTGCCGCCCGTCTTTCAGGCTCTGTATCGCGGCAGATGGACAATCGCCGTCAGGGCGTGCGGGCGCTGGTGCGCGCGTTGCCGTCGCTCGATCAGCTTCTGGCCCTGCCGCGCCGCAGGTTCGACGAGGCCGCGAGCGGTCTCGGGCGTGGACTGGAATTGACAACCCTGAACAAGCGCCGCGCTTTTGAGCGGTCCGCTTCGGGTCTCAGGCCGGAAACCCTGCTGAACGGTCTCAAACAGCACAGGCAACGGATTACCGAGCGCATGCACCGGGCCGAGACCCTGGTGGAGCGCCGTCTGCTGCAGGGTAAAGGCCGTGTCGATGCCTTCGATTCCGCGCTGCGTTCGCTTCCCGCCCGGCTGCTCGGCCAGGTGGAGCGGCAGAAGGAGCGGGTCGTCACTGGTGCGCGCCGGGCCGATACGGCCGTATTGCACCGCATGACGCAGAATCGTGCGGGCCTTGCCGCCCATGACCGCATCCTGCAATCGCTCTCTTATAAAAACGTGCTGAAACGCGGTTATGCCGTGATCCGCGATGAGGAGAACAGGCCGCTGACCCGCGCTGCCGCTATTGCTTCAGGTGCTGTGGTCTCGATGGAATTTGCCGATGGCCGCGTCTCGGCCATCACGACGGGGGAGGGAGCGCCATCCCCGGATAACCCCATAGTGCCAAAAAAGAAGCCGGCGAAACCGGCTTCTTCCGATCCGGGCAATCAGGGCAGCCTGTTCTGATCAGATCGACGCCGCATCCGAAAAACGGCGGCTGACGGTGAAGGTCTTTTCGATATCGGGGTGCAGTTCCATGCCAAGGCCGGCGCCTGGCGGCACGGTTATCGTGCCGTTCTTCACCTCAGGCAATGCGGTGACGAGATCGCGATACCAGGTCTTGTAGAAGGCGCGCACGCTTTCCTGCACCAGCGCGTTTGGCGCGTTGAGCGACAGATGGGTGGAGGCGCAGAGCACCACCGGCCCGGTGCAATCATGCGGGGCGACGGGCAGATGCCAGGCTTCCGCCATAGAAGCGATCTTGCGCGCCTCCGAAAGCCCGCCGCACCAGCTGATGTCCAGCATCACCACACCGGCAGCACCTGTCTCCAGCAGATCGCGGAAGGCCCAGCGGGAGCCGAGTGTTTCCGAGGCGGAAATCGGCGCGGGTGAAACGGCGGCATAACGCGTCAGGCTGGAAAGACTGTCCATCTTGATCGGGTCTTCATGCCAGAAGGTCTGGTAGGGGGTGAGCGCCTTGGCGATCTGCATGGCGGGCAGAAGCTGCCACATGGAGTGAAACTCCACCATGATATCCATCTTGTCACCCACTGCCTTGCGGATTTTTTCAAATGGCTCGAGCGCGCTTTTCAGGTCCGGCATCGAGATATATTGCCCGCGCGTCTTTTCCGCCGCCGCGTCAAAGGGCCAGATCTTCATGGCGGTGATGCCGTCTTCCAGCAGCGAATGGGCAAGCTCGTCCGCCCGGTGCAGGAAGCCGTTCAGGTCGTCATAATCCTTGCCGCCGGAAAGGCCATAATTGGCGGTCTGCTGCCCGGTCGCCTTCTTGATATATTCGGTGCCCGCGCAGGTGTTGTAGGTGCGGATTTCCTTGCGGCTGAAACCGCCGAGAAGCTGGGCGATGGGCTGGTTTGTCGCCTTGCCGAAAATATCCCACAGCGCAATATCGAAGGCGGAATTGCCGCGCACTTCCGCGCCCGATGAACGGAAGCCGAGATAACCGACGAGGTCCTGCGCCAGAAGGTCGATCTGCAGCGGGTCGCGGCCGATCACGCGGGGGGCGATGTATTCGTGCACATAGGTCTCCACCGTCTCGGCGCCATAAAAGGTTTCGCCAAGCCCGGTAATGCCCTCATCGGTGTGGACCAGAACCCAGAGCAGGTTTGCCCGTTCCGCCACACGGACGGTCTCGAGTTTCGTGATTTTCATGAAAGTGTCTCCTCCAGAAATTTTCGTCTGGGATTGCGTTGAAAAAATCAGGCTATGCCGGCGGCCAGAAGCGCATGCACGCTTTCATCGAAATGCCGCGCCATCAGCGTTGAGGCCGTTTGCGGGTCACCGGCGGCAATGGCCTGCCCGATGGCGATATGAAGTTCCCCGGCTGCATGACGCTGCGCGTCGGATGTTCGGCTCTTCCATCCGATCGGCCATGTCTGGCGCGTCACGTTTTGAAAGGCGCCGAGAATGAGTTCGAAAACCGGGTTCTTCGAGGCTCGGGCAACGGCGAGGTGAAAAGCAAGGTCGTGTTCCATGACCTTGTCATTGTCACCGAAATCCCGCTCCATATTGTTGGCATGGTCGAGAATGGTGAGCGCTTCCGCATCCGTTCGCCTCAGTGCCGCGAGCGTCACGGTTCTGACTTCGATCGTGCGGCGCACGTCGTAAATCTGCTGGATGTTGATCTGTTCGGTGTGAATGCCATGTTCGAACATCAAGGACATTGCACCGTGATCCAGCGTCGCCACCGTCGCGCGCTTGCCGGCACTCACGTCGATCAACCGCATGGCCGAGAGGGACCGGAAAGCCTCGCGAACGACGGTGCGGGAGACACCTAGCTGCTGCGAGAGCGAAAGCTCGCTGGGGAGCTTCGCTCCCGGTGCAAGTTCGTTTTCGCGGATATGGCGGGTGATAGCGCCGATCGTGCTGCTGACGAGACCGGACTCATGCGAAATGGCAGTTAACATTTTTCCTCCAACCTGTAGTACAGGTTTATGGAAAATTGCTTACAGGATTTTTCGGAGCGAAACAAGCGCCATCCCGGAGCCATTGTGTGTTTGTCGGGCCGAAAAGCCTACTTTTCGAAATCCCGCAAAAACCGTTTCAGCAGTCGGTTCAGCGTCACACGCTCTTCTTCGCTGAGACCGGCGACCAGGCGATGCTGGTTTTCGACGTGAGCGCCTGCCGCTTCCTCGACAATGGCAAATCCCCGTTCCGTCAACGATATCAGGACGCTGCGCCGGTCGTTCGGGTTACGGATACGCTCCACCAGCCCGGCTTTCTCGAGTTGGTCGATCCGGTTGGTCATGGTGCCGGAACTCACCATCGTCATGGCCAAAAGATCGCCAGGGGAGAGCCTGTAGGGGGAGCCGGAGCGCCGCAATGTCGCCAGCACATCGAAAGCGGACGAGGAAAGCCCGTGCTTCAGCAGCACCGCCTCCACCTCCCGGCCGAGATGGGTGGCGAGCCGGTTCAGGCGCCCGAGCAGCCCCATGGGACCGACATCGAGATCGGGCCGCTCCCTGCGCCATTGCGCCAGAATGTGATCGACATGGTCCAACGGTTCTTTGCTCATCACCAAGGCATAACAATTGATGTCTTGACGTCAAGATAAAATCGGCTAGATTGCATTTATCTTGATATAGAGATTCTTGAAATGAAGAAAAATCCGACCTATGCCGCCGATGTGGTGGTGACCGCCCTTGCCCCCGCCATCTGGGGAACCACCTATTTCGTGACGACCGAATTTTTGCCGCACGGCTATCCCTTTCATGTCGCGATGCTGCGCGCATTCCCGGCCGGCGTGCTTTTGCTGCTTTTTGTAAGAAAGCTGCCGCACGGTATCTGGTGGCCGCGCAGCTTCATTCTCGGGGCGCTGAATTTCTCGTTCTTCTGGGCGATGCTTTTTGTGTCGGCCTATCGGCTGCCGGGCGGCGTGGCGGCAACGGTGGGTGCAGTCCAGCCCCTGATCGTGATTGGCCTTTCCCGGCTGTTTCTCGCCGCACCCGTCCGGCCGCTTGCCATCGCGGCCGGTTTTCTGGGCATTGTCGGCGTCGCGCTTCTGGTTCTGGCGCCGGGCGCTGCGCTGGATGGTATCGGTGTGGCGGCAGGTCTTGCCGGTGCCGTCTCCATGGCTTTCGGAACGGTGTTGACCCGCAAATGGCGGCCGCCGGTGTCGAACCTCACATTCACCGCCTGGCAATTGACGGCGGGCGGCCTTCTGTTGCTGCCGGTCGCCTATTTCCTGGAGCCGGCCCTGCCGACGCCGACAGCGGCCAATATTCTCGGCATGGCCTATCTGGGACTTGTCGGTGCTGCCCTGACCTATTTTCTGTGGTTTCGCGGGCTTGCCCGCATCGAACCTTCCGCCGCCGCATCGCTCGGCTTCCTAAGCCCGGTCGTTGCAACCCTGCTCGGCTGGCTGGCGCTCGGCCAAAGCCTCACGCCAGCGCAGATCGTCGGTTTCGTTGCGGTGCTTTTCAGCATCTGGCTCAGTCAGCGCAGCCAGTTGCCGAGATAGGTGTCGTCAGGCCCATTCGCCCTTGCGCATCACCGGAACCGTGGAGCCGTCCGGCTTCACACCGTCAATATCCACATTGTCGGAGCCGATCATCCAGTCAATGTGGATCAGGCTTGAGTTGCCGCCCTGCGCCTTGATTTCATCCTGCGACAGCGAAGCGCCGTCGAGGAAGCATTTCGAATAGCATTGGCCGAGCGCAATGTGGCAGGAGGCGTTTTCATCGAACAGCGTATTGTAGAACAGGATGCCGCTTGCAGAGATCGGCGAGGAATGCGGCACCAGCGCCACTTCGCCGAGACGCCGCGCGCCCTCGTCGGTGTCGAGCACCTTGTTCAGCACCGCTTCGCCCTTCGAAGCCTTGGCTTCGACGATGCGGCCGGCTTCGAACTTCACCTGGATGTCGTCAATCAGCGTTCCTTGATGCGATAGCGGCTTGGTGCTGGAGACGTAACCGTCGACACGCAGCGCATGCGGGGTGGTGAAGACCTCTTCCGTTGGGATATTCGGGTTGCAGGTCACGCCATTCTTGGCGGTGGAGGCGCCGCCATGCCATTCATGGCCGTCGGCGAGACCGATCTTCACATCCGTGCCGGGGCCGGTGAAATGCAGCGCAGAGAAGCGCTCACCGTTCAGCCATGCCGAACGTTTGGCGAGATTGGCATTGTGCTCGGCCCAGGCCGCGACCGGATCGGTCAGATCCACCCGCGACGCGGCGAAGATGGCGTCCGCGAGCTTGCGGACCGCTTCGTCTTCCGCGAGACCGGGGAAAACCTGCTTTGCCCAGGAGGGGTTCGGATAGGAGATGATGTTCCAGTTGATGTCGAAATTAGAAATCTTCTCCAGCGCCGGCTTGTAGGCCGTGGAGTTGGCCTTGTTGGCGCGGGCTACCTTGGCGGGGTCCTGTTCGGCCAGCAGCATGGGATTGTCGCCGGCAATCGCCAGCCGCGCCGCGCCATTGGCATAGGCCTTCGCCATGCCTTCATAAAGCCAGCCGGAAGCCCGGTCGAAATTGGCGTCGCTGGCGTGGCGATAGCGGGCAAGCGTGGTTTCTTCGTCGGAATAGAAAGTGGTGACCAGTCCGCCACCCGCCATATAGGCGTGTTTGGTCAAAAATCGCACCAGCGGCAGGGCTGCCAGCGGTGCGGTAATCACCAGATCCTGATCCTTCTGCAATTGCAGGCCGACCTTGACGGCGACTTCGGCCAGTTTTTCGAGTTTGACGGGATCGATGGGGGAAACGGTCATGATCTGCCTTCGTCTATTTCAATAGGAGGCGCCGACCATAGCCCATTCCTTCCGAAAGCCAAATGCTTTCAGGCGCGCATCCCGCGCTTCAATCGGCGACCAGCGGCGCGGCAATCGCCTTCAGTGCGCTTTGGGCATCGCGGGGCGAAAGCCTAACCTGCAGGCCGCGTTGTCCGCCATTCATGTAGACATAATCATGCGCCATGGCCCCGGCCTCAATGGCCGTTGGCACCTGTTTCTTCTGCCCGAAAGGGCTGATGCCACCGACATGATAACCGGTGGCGCGCTCCGCATCGGCAGGCTTCATCATGCTGGCGGATTTGCCTCCGAAGGCGGCGGCTAGCTTCTTCATGCTGACCTCGCGATCCGAAGGGACGACGACGCAGACCGGCTTGCCATCCAGCTCCGCCATCAGCGTTTTCAGCACCAGATGCGGTGGTTCACCGATCGCCTCGGCCGCCTGCAGGCCGATGCGGTCGGCATTCGGGTCGTAATCATAGGTGACGGTGGTGAAGGCAACGCCGGCCTTGGTCAGCATTTGGGTGGCACGGGTTGTTTTGGACATGGCGGGCTGCGTTCACGCAAAAAGGGTCTGGTAGGTTTCAGGCTTGAAGCCGACGGTTATCCTGCCCTTCGCTTCCAGCACGGGACGCTTGATCATGGAGGGCTGTTCCAGCATCAGCCCGATGGCCTTCTCACGGGTGAGATCGGCCTTCTGGCCGTCATCGAGTTTCTTGAAGGTCGTGCCGGCGCGGTTGAGAACCGTTTCCCAGCCCGCGGCATCGCACCATGTTTCCAGATGAGCACGGTCGATGCCGGCCGCCTTATAGTCATGGAAAGAATAGTCGACACCGTTGGCTTCCAGCCAGCTTCTGGCCTTCTTCATCGTGTCGCAGTTCTTGATGCCGTAAATCGTGACCGTCATGCCATCTGCCTCGTCGTCTCTAAAAGCACTTCCGGCATAACAAAATATCCGTCTTATTCAACCCGCCTCCTGAAGTGCCCTGCGCATATACCCCGTCCTGCCGCTTAAGCCATGCAAAATCGCAATGGCTGATATCCAAACGAGCGCGAGCAAAGCTGCATGGCTTCCCTGCTGCATCATGAGTTGTAGAACGGGCCGGAAATGCCCATTATCTGGGCATCAAAGATGGAGAGAAAAATGCGTCAGGTTGCAAAGACATCGCGTAACTTCTTCGGTGAAACTTTCGCCGTTCTCGGTGCAGCGCTCTCGGTTTCGGCCGCTGTTCGCGCACATCGTAAGCCCGCCCGCGCCGATCTCGAAGCCCTCGGCATCGACGGCAAGGCTTTCGACAAGGTACAGCTCTAAGCTGGTCATCATCCGTTGCGAGGCGATATCGCCTCGCTTGCGTTCGATAACCGGATCGGTTTTCGGCTGGCGCGGCGGATATGCGGCTGGCGCAAAAAAAGCGCCGGATTCGCACAAGAAGGCTCCGCATAGTTCCCCATGGAGAGTGCGGAAAAATTGTCGGTATCAGAGCGCTACGCCGCTTCAGGTGCATGTTATCGCACTGACGCCCTTTGTGTCGGCCGTTTCGAAGGTCCGATCACTTTTTCCGGCAAATGGAGCTGGCTTTCAGGCCGTTCATAACGCTCCGCTTTCGGCGAGAGTGCGAAGCGCCCGAGCAGTTCATGCCGTGTTTCGCCATTGTGGCTGAAAACGAGTTCGAAGCTCCCCGCAAGCCAGCTATAGGGTTTGTCAGCCGGCATCAACTCAATTTTCCCGCAGCCGTAGATAACGGTGAGATGTGGCGTAAACGACGATGCGGCGACATAGGGCAGGTTTGCCCGCCGCAGGGCGCGCTGCACCATTTTCGCCAGAGCCCTAAGTTCCTGCATCTCGCGGCTGCTGTGTAGCGCCAGACTGTTGCGATTGCCGAAAAGCGATGTTCCATCGAATGTGATCGGAACGGGCCGAGCCTTGATCTCCCCCAGCGCTGCCTTCAGCCTTTCTACTAGCCCGTGAGGCACGGTCTCGAAACCTCCGATACAGAGCAGGGTTATGTGCAGAAGCTCCGGCGGATAGGCCTCACGCTTCGTCCGCCCTGCGGCATGGCGCGCCGCATCGGCAAAAATTCGTTCCGCCAGGGCGGCCGGCGGTTTCACCGTGATCAAGAGCTTGCTGCTAAATCGCGGATTGAAACGCCGTATTTTCTCCGGCTCCCATCCTTCGAAGAAAAGCTGCCTTAAACCTCCTTCATTTGCCAACCCAAAACCCATAGCGATGCTCCACGGCCTTTGCCTGGGCCGGGATATTATCACCAACGGCAATAATTAAAAGAACAAAAAGAGAACAAAAGCCTTGGGTGCTTACCCGATGCCGGGAAATAGCCGGGAGCGCCTTTTCGCAGCCGCAGGTAAAAACCGCCTGATATTGACATTCTACCTACTAATTGGTAGGCAGCTCTCATGAAAAATCCACAGACCAAAGCCGATGAAATCCTCCGTTGCGCACGCTCCCTGATCATAAAGGGCGGCTACAACAGTTTCAGCTATGCCGACGTTTCCGCCGTGGTCGGCATTCGCAATGCGAGCATTCACCATCACTTTCCCAGCAAGTCCGATCTGGTCCAAAAACTCGTTGCGCAATACAGGCAGGAGGCGGAAGCGGGTATCGCCGAACTGGAGCAAAACATTTCCGACCCGCTCGAACAGCTCCGCGCCTATATCGGCTATTGGGAGGGCTGTATCGCCGAGGCCACTCACCCCTTCTGCGTCTGCGCTCTGCTCGCCAGTGAAATTCCGGTTCTTCCTGAAACAGTCGCTCTTGAAGTGCGCACGCATTTTCGAAGTCTCTCCGACTGGCTCACCGCCGTTCTGGAACGTGGCGTTGCCCAGGGGCGCCTCGCGCTGAACGGAACCGCCAGAGCCAATGCTGAAATCTTCATGGCTACCGTGCATGGCGCGATGCTTTCCGCCCGTGCCCATGGTGATGCGACGACTTTTGGCGCAATAACCCGCCCCATGCTGGAGCGCATGGCCGCTTGAAACTGCAGTTTCGCGAGGGAGCTCGATGCATGACCCGAGCGGCACGCCACCGAAAAAATAGACCGTAGTAAGCTGGCAGATTTGTCGATGACGGACTGCTTCCCGGACCACCACGTCCTTTTGGACGAGAAAGGCAATCTCTCATGTTCGGAATTTCTCCGCTCGGCTGGATCCATACGCTTGGAAGCCTGCCGGCCATTCCCGCCGCCATTTACATGTTTGCCCGCCACGGTCGAATCGTTCCCCGATCAGCGCCAGGCACTCTTTATCTTGTCTCCATGCTGATTGGCGCTGCGACGGTCTTCCTCGTGGCGCATCAGCCGATCAGTTACGGCGTTGGCGTCCTGACCATCCTGTTCCTGCTCGCAGGTTACGGCATCGAAGGCGTTCTGGGTTCAACGCGCATGGCCAGATATATCGAAACCATCTGTCTCAGCATCAGTGCGTTTCTTTTGATGGTCCCGACGGTGAGCGAAATCCTGCGTCGTGTTCCAGACGGTCACCCTCTGGTTACGGACCTGAAATCGCCGCTGCTTCTCGGCGCTCAGGCAGGGTTGCTGGCGATCCTCGTGGTTGGCCTGACCGCCCAGATCATCTATCTCGCACGGCAAAACAGAAACGCCGCGAACTAGTCGCGGCGTCATCTTTATAGGACCTGTCGAGTATAGTCCTTATTCCCACTCGATCGTGCCGGGCGGCTTGCTCGTCACGTCATAGACGACGCGATTGATGCCGCGCACTTCGTTGATGATGCGGGTTGCTGCGCGGCCAAGGAAATTCATGTCGTAGGGATAGAAATCCGCCGTCATGCCATCCACCGAGGTCACGGCGCGAAGCGCGCAGACGAAGTCATAGGTACGGTAATCGCCCATGACGCCCACGGTCTGCACCGGCAGCAGCACGGCGAAAGCCTGCCAGATGGTGTCGTAGAGACCGGCTTTGCGGATTTCATCGAGATAGATCGCATCCGCCTTGCGCAGAATATCGAGCTTCTCGCGTGTGATCGCGCCGGGGCAGCGGATTGCGAGACCCGGACCCGGGAAGGGGTGGCGGCCGATGAAGCTGTCCGGCAGGCCGAGTTCACGGCCGAGCGCGCGCACTTCATCCTTGAAGAGTTCGCGCAGCGGCTCGACAAGCTGCATGTTCATCCGCTCGGGAAGGCCGCCGACATTGTGGTGACTCTTGATGGTGACCGAGGGGCCGCCGGAGAAGGAGACGCTTTCGATGACGTCAGGGTAAAGCGTGCCCTGCGCCAGGAAATTCGGTGCGCCCTTGCCATCGGCAGCAATCTTGGCCGCTTCGGCCTCGAAGACCTCAATGAACAGGCGGCCGATGGTCTTGCGCTTCACTTCCGGATCGGAAACGCCCGACAGTTCGCCGAGGAACAGGTCGGCGGCATCCACATGCACCAGCGGAATATTGTAGTGGTCGCGGAACATGCCGACGACCTGCTCGCTTTCGCCAAGCCGCATCAGGCCGTGGTCGACATAAACGCAGGTCAGCTGGTCGCCGATCGCCTCATGAATGAGGATGGCCGCAACCGAGGAATCGACGCCGCCAGAAAGCGCGCATAGAACGCGGCCTGTGCCGACCTGATCGCGGATCTTGCGGATCATTTCGGCGCGATAGGCGGCCATCGTCCAGTCGGATTTGAGGCCGACGATCTTGTGCACGAAATTGGAGAGCAGCTTGCCGCCGTCCGGCGTATGCACCACTTCCGGGTGGAACATGGTGGAGTAGTAGTGACGCGTCTCGTCCGCGGCGATGGCGAAAGGTGCGTTCTCGGAGGTCGCGATGACCTCGAAACCTTCCGGCAGCTTCGTCACGCGGTCGCCATGGCTCATCCAGACCGGATAGCTCTTGCCCTGCTCCCAGAAGCCTTCGAAAAGCGGGCTCGCCTTTTTGATGTCGATATCGGCGCGGCCGAATTCCGCCGCATGGCCACCCTCGACCACACCGCCGAGCTGCGTGCAGAGCGTCTGCTGGCCGTAGCAGATGCCGAGGATCGGAACCTTGCTGTCGAACACCGCCTGCGGTGCGCGCGGGCTTCCTTCCGCCGTGACAGATGCGGGGCCGCCGGAGAAGATCACGCCCTTGGGCTGAAGCTTCTCGAACGCCTCTGCGGCATTCTGAAACGGATGGATTTCGCAATAGACCCCGGCTTCGCGGATGCGGCGCGCAATCAGCTGCGTCACCTGGCTGCCGAAATCGATGATGAGAATGCTGTCGGGATGGGCTATCTGGGTCATGGCGAGCCTTTAAAGAAAATGGCGGCTTTAGGCAACCCGGAAGCGGGCGTCAAACAGCGGAAATTTGCGAAAATCGCAAGGTTCTAAAGGGCAATCACGCCGTCCTCGATGGCGCGGCAAAGCCGATGGACGGCATCCGCCAGCTTTTCATCGATGATGTGCAGGTACTCCGTCCAGTCGTCCACATGGTTCACATCCACCTTGCCATCGGAAATGCCGCGCAGACTGACGAGCGGTACGCCGAAGCGCTGGCAGGCTCTTAAAACCGCGAAGGTTTCCATTTCCACCATATCGGCGTCGATCAGCCCGTAGGCCTCACCCGAAACGACATTGGCGCCCGTGGAAAGCCGCGCCTCGGCAATTTCAGGTATTCGAAAAGGCAAGGCCACTTCGGCGGGCAGATCGAGCAGCGGCGTGCAGCCCTTTTCGAAACCGAAGGCGGAGGCGTCCATGTCGCGATAGGAAACCGAAATCGCCTGATAGATGCCGGTTTGCTCCAGCGTCCGCGAACCGGCCGAACCGAGCGAAACGACGAGGTCCGGCAGGTGATCGGCCGCATCGAGACCGGCAAGAACGGCCGTGACCGCAATCGCCGCCTCGACCGGGCCGATACCGGTCATCAGCGGCGCAATGCGTGCCTGGAGATGGGGACCGTATTCGGGGGAAGCGGCCATGACAAAGAGGACGGATTTATCCGCGACATGCAAAAGCCGGTAGCTCATCCGGTAATATCCTCGCGACCCTTCACCACCATCATCGTGCCCGTCATGGAGGCGATCAGCTTCGCCGGTCCGTCGGACAGCGCATAGGCGCGGCCATCGGCGACGATCAGGTTGTTCCCTGGCTTGATGATCTCGCCGCGAAACAGGAACCGCTCGCCGCGCCCGGGCGACATGAGGTTGACCTTGAACTCGATGGTCAGCAGCGAGGCTTCCGGCTCGATGATCGTATAAGCGGCATAGGTGCAGGCCGTATCCAGACCGGCGGCGATGACGCCCGCATGTAATATGCCGTGCTGCTGCGTCAGCTTTTCATGAAAAGGAAGCTCGATTTCCACCAGCCTGTGTTCGATACGGCTGATCTCGGCGTTAATCGCCTGCACCACGCCCTGCCGCGCAAAGCTTCTTTCTATCCGCTGACGAAAATCGCCGGGATCCGTGATCTCCATGTCCTACCCGCCTGCTTCTGCCTCATCGCAAACTGACATGGCGCGTGGCGGCAGGCAAGGCAAGGGCGGTGCGGGGATTTAGTTCAACATGCCGATGCTTGCATTCAGCACCGTGGCAAAGGCGACCCATACGGCATAGGGCACGAAAAGCCACATGGATAGGCGGTCACGGCGGCAGGTGAGCGCCATAAAGGCGACGATGCAGATCAGCATCGGAACGATGATGACGAGCGCCCCCGCCGGGCTTTGCATTCCGAAAAAAATCGGAGACCACAGGAAGTTCAGCACCATCTGCGTGAACCACAGCCGCATGCGCGTTCCCATCGGCTTGCGGATCCATGTCCGTGCGCCGGCAATGCCGATCAGCACGTAAAGCGCGGTCCAGACGGGCCCGAAAATCCAGTTGGGCGGATTGAAGAAAGGCTTCTGCAGCGATTGATACCATTCGCCGGGCACATTGTTGACGCCGATCAGCGCCCCCACGGCAACAACAACAACCACAAAAATGACATAGACGGCAAGGTTTCTCATGATCCGTCAAATGCGCCGGCCGTGCTTTTGTTCCCCTGTCTTTTCAGTATTTTAGCTGGACAGACGCACGATGTGCTGATCCCACGCCACGTCGCTGCGCCGGGTCTCGAAAAATCCGTCATAGGAAGAAACCGCAATGCCTCTCGCGGCGGGCGCGACGCCTGCCGCTTCCCGCACGGTCGTCTCGGAAACGACGCGCCCGGTTTTCGCATCCAGCGTCACGGCGGCGTTGCCGTTCGGTGATGTCAGGCCCACCAGCCCATCGCGCCGGTTGACGGCAATGGCCCCGACATAATTGGCAAGGCGCACCGTCGTTTCTTCCGGCAGATCGACGAAGGTGAGAGCCTCGCCCCTGGAGAAATGGCCGACAAGCGGCGGGAGATCGTTGCGCGGTCCCTCATATTGGCAGGCGAACCAGATACGCCCGTCATCGCCGAGATCGACATGGCGGGTGGAAAGCTGCCGCAGATGGGCCGGCATGGCGTGTTTCTGGATCACTTGCCCGGTCGCCGCATCCAGAAGCACGAGGGACGGCTGCATGTTGTCGATATTGAGCTTGGTTCGGCCGAAATCCGGATGGGTTTCGATGCCGCCATTGGCGATCACGATCAGCCGCCCGTCATCGCTCACCGTCATGTCATGCGTGCCGATGCCATGCGCATCATATTCGCCGATGCGGGTAAAGCCGTTGCGGGCGTCATACAGCCCGATAACGCCGCGATTGCCGTCGAAGTCGTTTTCGCTGGCATAGAGGATTGCGTCGTCAGGGGAGAATTGCCCGTGGCCGTAGAAGTGGCGGTTTTCCGGCGTGTGCATCACGATCGGTTCGCCGCGTCGCGCGGGGTCGAAGGCCATGAAGAAGGTGCCGGGCCGGCGCGCAAAGGCCACGGTCATGCCGGTCGTGTGGCTCGTCGCCATTCCATGGGCGCGGGCAGGAAGCGCGACACGGTCGATGATCTCGCCGCGTTCGCTCACCGTCGCAATGCCGTAGGACCCGTCACGGGCGCGGAAGGCGGAGGCAAAGACCGCGTCTGTCCGCTCCAGCGCAAAAAGTGAACGGGGAGCCAGCGCGGCGAGGAAGGGAACTCCCGCCGCTTTGATGAAGCTGCGGCGATCTATCAGCATCCGTTTGGTGCCGGAGATCATCGGCTCAGTCCCCATCGGCGAAGGAGAAGCCGGAGCTGAGGCCGATCGCGCCGCCATATTGATCGTTCAAGCGGTAGATCAGGTCTTTGCCATTGAGCAGCAGATAATCCACCTTGGCGCGCTGATCGTCCTGATCCAGCGCCTTTTGCACATCCGTATTGATGGTCCCGGCAACGCGGATCATCGATTTGGCGATGAAATCGATGGAGTTGACGATGGAGCGCTGATCGGGCGGTACGAGTTCGACCATATCCGCCGTGTGCAGCAGGGTCTGAACCGCCTTGATATTGGTGGCAATGCTCTGCCATGTCAGGCCGGAGCGCCAATAAATGGCGGTGCGGGGAAATCTTGCCTTGTCCGGTCCCTTGTAGAAGGTTTCGATCCGCTGGTCGCGAATGGCTTCGGAGCCATGGACAAGAATGCCGAGCAGGGCGACCAGCGCCTCGCGCTCGTCACGAAAGACGGGGTTGTCCGCTCCGGGCTGCGTCCAGTTTTTCTGCGCGCCGTCAGTCGCATTCCAGCTGTCAGAAAGTTCCGTTGCCACATTGGCGATATTGCCGGCGATAGCGGCGCCATAGCGGCAGCGGAAATCACCCTTCCTGTCGAGCAACTCTTCCGCTCCGGTTCCGTAAAGCACGAACTCAAGAGCGCCGAGCCCCTGCGCCGCAACGCTCTTGCCGCTCAGGCCATCCGCACTCGTGACGCTTTCATCCTTTTCGGTGAGATAACGCTGCACCTGCTTCAGCCCGAGACCCTTCTTGTCGGGATAATAAAGCACGCGTTCGAAACGGTTCTTCTCGATGACAGGGCCGACACGCACGATCTCGATGGTCGACCAGCTTGACACCGTATCGACAAAGGCCGCCTTGGCCGCCGCTGCGGTCGTTTCGGAGGGAGCGGTGCAGAAAGCTTTCATGCGGCCTTCCAGCGTCTCCGCCGACTGCCGGAAGCGGTCATAGCCGGGACGGATGAAGCCGTTCACCGCCTTTTCCATCACGCCCTGCACCTGAACCGGGTCGAGCGGCGGCGGCGGCATCAGCTCCACATCCTGCGCCCTTGCCGGCGGCGTGGTCAGAAGCAGCAGCACGGACATGACGCCAGAAATTTTTCGCATGGCATTTTTCATCAAAGGGACTCCAGAAAGGCCAGCAAAGCCTGCCGGTCGGATTTTTGCAAGGCGGCAAAGGCGTCGCGCGCTTTTTGCCCTTCGCCGCCGTGCCACAATATCGCTTCCGTCAGGCTGCGCGCCCGCCCGTCATGCAGGTAAAAACCGTTGCCATTGACCTTTTGCGTCAGGCCTATGCCCCAGAGCGGCTGGGTTCGCCACTGCCGTCCGCTGGCTTCGCCCACCTGCTGGCCATCGGCAAGTCCTTCGCCCATGTCATGCAGCAGAAAATCGGAATAGGGCCAGATCAGCTGGAAAGCATGCATTGGGTCGGCGGTGTCGCGGCGTGTGACGAATTTCGGGGTGTGGCAGGCCGTACAGCCGGAGGCGTAGAAAAGCTGCTTTCCCCGCAGAACCGTCGGATCATCGACGTTGCGGCGTCGCGGCACGGCGAGGTTTTCGGTGTAGAAGGTCACGAGATCGAGAACCGGATCAGGCGCCTCCACCGGCCCGAGCCTCAGCTGCACGCCGGTCGGCATGGCAAGACAGTCCTTCTGGACACCGGTACAGTCGCCATAGGCATTCGGCGCATCCGGTGAGGAAATGCCGATATCGTGGGAGAAGGCGCTGGCGCTCTGGTCTCGCACGCTCGCATTCTGCGCTTTCCAGCCAAACCGCCCGAGTTTCACCTCGCCGGTCCGATGGTCTTTGACCCATGCGGGACGCCCGGCAATGCCGTCGCCATTGTTGTCGTCCGGGTCGGCCCTGGCCAGAATATCGGCCTCGGCAATGGCCTCGATCAGGCCAAGACCGAGGGTGGGCATGGCAATGCGCGCCGAAAGCGTCGTGTCGGCGCCAAGCGGACCATATTGCAGGTTCTCCACGGCATAGCTGGGCTTGCGCAGCATCACCACCTCACCATCCGCCAGCTGAACCGGCTCTTCCGTATAGGTGATGACCGGCTTGCCTTCGGCGGCGAGGCCGGGAATGGCCAGGTTCTGAAGCTGCCGGCCATAGGTCTCATCGGGAAAATTTAAGGTCTGGTGGCTGGCAATGGCCTGTCGTTCGGCTTCATTGCGCGCCGGTCGCGCCAGCCGCAGAAACAGCGAGACGGCGTCTTCTCCGGCAAAGGGCGGTCGACCCCTGCCATCCTTCACATGGCAGGTCTGGCAGGATCGGGCGTTGAAGAGCGGCCCGAGCCCGTCCGAGGCCTGTGTGGAGGACGGAGAGGAGACCCAGAGCTTCTGGAACAGTGCGTTGCCGAGCTTGAAATCCTGCTTCCGTTCGAGCGGCATTGTAGCGGAAGGATGGGAGAACGCGCCGCTGTCGGCCCTGTTGGTGCTGGTTGTTGCTCCGCCGGACATGGCTTCGAAAGGTTCCGGCCCGGTAAAATCTGCCGTTGGCGCAGTCACGGCCAGCACGCGGCTTCGATCTTTCTCCGTCAGATCGTTGCGCAGCGGTTCGGCAAGCGCCATCGACGCCACAAGGCAGGCTGCCCCGGCGAAGAAGAATGGCTTGCGGATCGGCGGCAGCAAAAATTGCATGACAAGAAGGGCGGGTGAAAAGTGACGGGCCGCAGCGACCTGCGACCCGTTTTACCGCTTATTTGAAGACGGCGTTCGGATTGTCGAGGCTGTCGGAGCCTTCAAGCTCGATCTTGCCGAGATCGAGCGCCGCGATGACGCGTTCGACAGTCTTCGTCTGGTCGAGAAGGCCGTCGATGGCCGTCTGAACCACGGCGTTGCCTTCCTTGTTGCCTTCGCCAATCATCTGGTCATAGGCCTCGACGGTCTGCGCGCGCTTTTCCATGGCATGCATGGCGTCGAGCGTCTTGTTCAGCTTCGCCAGCATCTCGTCGTTCAGTGCCTTGTCCTTGACGCCGACCAGTTCCGACAGCGAGGCGCCCGTCATCTTCGTTCCGTCCACGCGGGTATAGTCGCCGGTATAGGCCGAGGCGATGCCGATCGCGTCGTAAAGATGCGAATTGTACGTGTTGTCGGAGAAGCAATCGTGCTCCTCTTCCGGATCGTGCAGCAGAAGGCCGAGCTTCATGCGCTCACCCGCCAGCTCGCCATAGGAAAGCGAACCCATGCCGGTGAGAATGGCGGTCAGGCCGGCTTTCGGACCGGCTTCCACCGTTTTCGTGGCTTCGCCTTGCGGTGCCCAGGCATCCACCATCTCCTGAAGATCCTTGATCAGCAGGGTCGAGGCGGATTTCAGGTAATCGGCCCGGCGGTCGCAATTACCGTTCGTGCATTTCGCCTTGTCGTAATCGGTATAGGGGCGGTTACCCGCGCCCGGTCCGGTGCCGTTCAGATCCTGGCCCCAGAGCAGGAATTCGATGGCGTGGTAACCGGTCGTCACATTGGCTTCGACATCGCCCGCCTCGTGCAGGCTTTCGATCAGCTCGGGGGTGATCTTGGAGGCGTCGACCTCTTCACCGCTGATCTTGATCTTCGGATTGGCGATGATGTTGGCAACGTAAAGCTCGTTCTCGTCGCTTTCCGTGCCATAAGAACCGTCGACATAGTCGATCAGGCCTTCATCCAGTGGCCATGCATTCACCTTGCCTTCCCAATCGTCGACGATCGGGTTGCCGAAACGATAGACTTCCGACTGCTGATAGGGAACGCGGGCCTTGATCCATGCTTCCCGGGCGGCCTTCAGGGTTTCTTCGCTCGGCGTTGCGATCAGCGCATCGATGGCCTTGTCCAGCGCCTTCGCCGTGGTCAGCGAATCCTCATATTTCGCATGCGCGACATCGGCATAATGCTTGACGACGGCGGCCGCGTCTGTAGCGGCCCGGGCGGGAAGCGCGGTGAAAGCCGCAGAAGCGGCAAGAAGCGCAAAAGAAGCGCTGAGAATGGTTTTGCGGATCATGATCCCTCTCCTTCGGCAGGCGCGAAATGACTTCGCGCCGCGGCAAGCGAGTTCTGACCCAATCACAAACTTGTGTCAAACATTCTAGTTTAGAATGCTTTGAAACAAGACCTGGTGCTGTTTTCCAAGTAAAATCAGTGCTTGCAAAGACAGCGTTATGCTTTGCGTTTCATCAAGCAGAAGAAGAAGCCATCCGTATCTGTGGTTGCAGGCGTCAGCGTCACTGTCTTGCCGTCGGAAGAATGCGGTTTATTTGCGTTGCCGCCGAAAGTCGTCTGCCAGCGTTCCAGTGCGGAGCCGATGGAAAATTCCGGATTTTCCGCGCAGAAGCGCCTTACCTGCTGTTCGTTTTCTTCGGGAAGCACCGAACAGGTGACATAAAGCAGCTCGCCGCCCGGGCGTACGAACCCCTTGGCCTGCGAAAGCGCCTCGCCCTGCTGCTGTACGCGCTCTTCCAGATTGCGGGCCGTCAGCCGCCATTTGGTGTCGGGCCGGCGGCGCCATGTCCCGGTGCCGGTGCAGGGCGCGTCGACCAGAACGCGGTCGAACTTCTCCTGAAACGGCGTAAGGCCGGAGGCGCGGTCGTGCACCTGCACATTTCGCGTGCCAGCCCGCTTCAGCCGTTCGATGATCGGCGCAAGGCGCTTGCGGTCGGCGTCGAAGGCGTGGACCTGGCCCTTATTGTTCATGCTGGCCGCCATGGCCAGCGTCTTGCCGCCGCCGCCGGCGCAATAATCGAGGATCTGTTCGCCTTCATGCGCGCCGGCAAGATCGGCAACGATCTGGGAGCCTTCGTCCTGTACTTCGAACCAGCCCTTCTGGAAGGAAAGTTCGGCGGTAACGTTTGGCAGGCGAGAAGGACCTTCGCCGGCGGGAATGCGCACGCCCTGTCGGGCGATATGCGTGGCTTCCGCGCCGCTTTCCTCCAGAGCCTTCAGCACCTTGTCACGCGTCGCTTTCAAGGTGTTGGCGCGCAGATCAAGCGTGGGCCGCTCGTTCAGGGCCTGCGCCTCGGCGAGCCAGCGATCGCTAAAGGCGGTTTCGAAGGAGGATTGCACCCATTCGGGTATGTCGCCCTGAATATGGGCCGGTGCATCGCTGAGGGAACGGGACAGAAAGGCCTGCTGCCTTTGTTCATCCGGTGCGGCGGGGGCGAATTTGTCGCCGTCGAATTCCGCCGAAAGGTCCGAAAAGCTTTTGCCCCATTGGCGCAGCAGCACGGCATAACCAAGCGAGGCAGCGCTGTCGTCATCCATCAGCCAGGCGTGCGACAGTTTCATGCGCAGCGCGTCATAGACGATGTTGCCGATTGCAGCCCTGTCGCCGGAGCCGGCGAAACGATGGGCAAGGCCCCAATCTTTCAGAGCATCGGCGACGGGACGCCTGCGTCCCTCAATATCCGCCAATACTTCGATTGCTCCGGCCAAACGCCCGCCTAAACGCATTGTCTACCTCGTTCTTGTGCTAAGCCCGGTTGGTAGACGCGAATGGCGGCGAGGGCAAGGCTCAATCGGCCTTGACGACCTCGTAGCAGACCTTGGCGGTGCCGGAGTTGATCATGCCGATGTTCTTGGCGGCTGCCTTGGAAAGATCGAGAACGCGGCCCTTGATGAACGGCCCACGGTCATTGATGCGCACCACAACGGCCTTGCCATTGCGCGCATTGGTCACCTTGACCTTGGTGCCGAACCGCAGCGAGCGGTGGGCGGCGGTCAGGTTGGCGGCGTTCATGCGCTCGCCCGAAGCAGTCTTGGAGGTCAACGCATACCACGATGCGCCTCCACAACCATTTGCCGCATTCGCCTGAAGAGGCGCAATGATGGAACAGGCGGCGATAGTTGCAGCGGTGAAAGTTATACGACGGATATTCAACAAACTGTGCTTCCCTGAAAATCGGCCCCGCGCCGATTGATTGTGCCCTTGCTAAACGGCCATGAACTGGCCTGAACGCCTTTTGATGCGAGATTGTAGGGCGAGGGAAAAATGGCGAAAAAAAGCTGACCTCAAATCACGAACTGTTACAGTCTGTAATATTCGTGATCGTTAGCCGGAAAGCTGTCGGCAGGGCGTCCCCTCCAAAAGCTGGAAAAAATAACACAGAATCAATGGATAACGGAAATGCTGTTGCGGGTCACGGCTTCGTGAATCCAGTTCACGAAATGTGAGTGAAATATTTTTCTAATGACTACGATTTTAGTGATTTTTGGATGGTTAATAAAATCCTAATTGGCTGAAATAAGACGAAAACCATCCGCAAAAGCGGGATTGGAAGGATTTTTCATCGCTTTTCAGGGTGGGATTTTTCAGCCCCGCCAGAGGCCGTTTTCCCACAATTGTCTCAGGGACAACCTGTACTCGGGAAAGCGGAAATCAAAGCCGAGATTGCGTATTCTGGCGTTGGAAACGCGCTTGTTCTCGCCATAAAAAGAGCGCGCCATCGGCGTCAGATCGGCGGTCTCGAAGGCCTGCTCGGGTGGCGGTTCCACACCCATCAGCGCTGCTGCAAAGCTCACCACATCCTGCGGCGGGCAGGGTTCGTCGTCGGTCACGTTGAAGATGCCGCGTTCGTTTTTCCGTGCCAGAAAGGCAAGTGCGGCACCGATATCCTCGACCCGGATGCGATTGAACACCTGGTCCTTCTTCACCAGCCGCCGCGCCGTTCCTTTCTCGAAATTCATGAAGGCATTGCGTCCGGGGCCGTAAATTCCGGAAAGGCGCAGGATGGCAAGCGGCACATCCGCCTTTTCCGCTGCCGCAGTCCAGGCGGTTTCCGCAGCCACCCGTTCCACGGATCGCGCGGAGACCGGGCGGCAGGGCGTTGTCTCGTCCACCCAGGCGCCGCCATGGTCGCCATAAACGCCGACGGTGGAAAGATAAGCGACCCATTTCAGATTGGGCGTGAGCTTTTTCAGATCGCCACCCAGAAGCGCAAGCAGCGGATCGCCATCCTTGCCCGGCGCGACGGATTGTACGAGATGCGTGATGTTGCCCATTGCGGCGACGAGTTCGTCATTGAGATGAACGCCGTCAAAGAGGAGGGGCGTCATGCCTGCGGCGGCGAGGTTTGGGAACTTGTCCTGGCTTCGTGTGGTTCCGGAAACGCTCGCTGCTTCGGTCCTCAGCGCGTTAGCGATGGCTTTCCCCGAAAATCCCGCGCCGAAAATCATCACATGCATGCGTCACGCCTCTGCCAGTTGCCATTCCATTTCCGCCTCCGGATCAGGCTCCGGCGCGCGACCGGCAGAGTATGTACGGAATTCGTCCCTGTCCATAAGCCGTGACAAAGCCCATGCGGCCATGCCGCGTACTTCGGGCGAAGGGTCGGCTTCGGCAAGCGCCTTGCATTGTTCCACGAATTGCCGGTCTGCGGAGTTACCCGCCGCGATCAGCACGTTGCGGATGAAGCGATTGCGGCCGATGCGCTTGACAGGTGAGCCGCTGAAGAAACTGCGAAAGGCGGCGTCATCGAGCGTGAGCAGGAAGGCGATGGAAGGTTCCTTCAGATCCTCGCGTGCCTGCAATTTCATCTCGGAGGCGCTGGCCGCGAATTTGTTCCATGGACAGGCGGCAAGGCAGTCGTCGCAGCCATAGATGCGATTGCCGATCATCGGCCGGAATTCGTGCGGGATCGGCCCCTTGTGCTCGATGGTGAGATAGGAGATGCAGCGGCGCGCATCCAGTTGATAGGGTGCGGGGAAAGCGGCCGTCGGACAGGCATCGAGACAGGCGCGGCAGGAGCCGCAATGGTCCCTCTCAGCCTCGTCAAGACAGAGTTCGGCCGTGGTGAACATGCTACCGAGAAACAGCCACGAACCATGGGTGCGGCTGACGAGATTGGTGTGCTTGCCCTGCCAGCCGAGACCGGCGGCGGCGGCAAGCGGCTTTTCCATTACGGGTGCGGTATCGACAAAGACTTTCACATCCTCGCCGGCGCGCGCGGCAAAACGGGTGGCGATTTCCTTCAGCCGCCCCTTGATGATGTCGTGATAATCGCGATTGCGGGCATAGACCGAAATGGCAGCCTTGTCGGGTTTGGAAAGCAGGCCGCGTGGGTCTTCCTCGGGGCCGTAGTTCAGCCCGAACATGACGATGGAGCGCACGTCTCCCCAGAGCGTTTTCGGCTCTGCCCGGCGGGCCTCGGTTTCCTCCATCCACGCCATCGTACCGTGATAGCCCTTGTCGAGAAACTGTCTCAGCCGTTCGGGTGCGAGCGGAATGCTGTCCGGCGCGGTGATGCGACACAGATCGAAGCCAAGCGAAAGCGCTTCCTGACGAACGAAGTCCGTCAGTTTACGCGCGCGTATTCGCTGCTTTTCGCTCGCGACGTCGATGGTCGTTTCTCCTGCGGGTTATTCTGCGGCATATATAATGCATGTCGCCCGAAAGTGTGCAGCGGTTTCGGGACAACGACATGCTTTAGATAAAACCGCAGGCCACAGCAAATAACCGGGAGGCCAGACCTCAGAAGTCCAGATCGGCGTAGTGGGAGGAAGGGGCAAGGCGCGGAATGCGTTCGCTGAGGAACGGCCGAAAGGAAGGACGGGATTTCACCCGCTGATACCATTCCTTGGCAATCGGCGCTTCGAGCCAGTTGATCTCACCGAGATAATCCAGCACCGAGACCGCGGCAGCCGCGGCAAGATCGGCATAGCTCAACCGGTCGCCGGCAAGCCAGGTGCGTGAGCCAGCCAGCCATTCCAGATATTTGATGTGCTGGCGAATGTTGTTGCGGGCCGTGCGCAGCAGCTTGGAATCCGGCGGTCCGCCACCCTGCGCCGCCGTCATCTGCAATTTATAGACCCTTTCCCGCACCAGCGGCCGGGTCACGTCGTTTTCCATCTTCTGCAGAAACCATTCCGTCAGCCGGCGGATTTCCGCACGCTGAAACGGGTCTTCGGCGAGAAGCCGACGGTCGCGCTTCAGAACCCCATGCGTTTCGTCAAGAAATTCCGCAAGCACATAGGGCCCGCTCAGCGAGCGCATATTGTCGTCCAGATAGACCGGCAGGGTGCCGGCCGGATTGAGCGCCAGAAACTCCCGCCGTCTTTCCCACGGCTGCTCCTCCACGAGATCGGTCTGGAACCCGTATTCCGCGAGGATCAGACGAACGAACCGGGATGCGGTCGACATCGGAGAGTGATAGAGAGTTGGCATCGGTACTCAATTTTTACGATTGGTTGTCATGATCGGCATTTGCCGAAAAACTTTTTCAGTTTCGCTTCATCAAGACGCTATAAGAGCTTGGCTACTTTAAAACAAGTTTAACGCAATTGCCTTCCATTGCCACTTTCCCCCTGAAAAGAAGGATACCTCATGGGTGACCAATCGATCATCAGCGCGCTTCTGCTGGGCATTATCGAGGGTCTGACGGAGTTCATTCCCGTCTCCTCAACGGCGCACGTGCTGCTGGCCGGGCATTTCCTCGGCTTCAAATCACCCGGCAACACCTTTGCCGTTCTCATTCAGCTCGGCGCGATCCTTGCGATCCTTCTTGTTTATTTTCAAAAGCTTGTGTCGATTGCGCTCGCTCTGCCGACAAGCGCGAAAGCGCGCCGTTTCGTGCTGGCCGTCGCTCTCGCTTTCCTGCCGGCGGCGATAATCGGCGCTGTGGCGCATGACTTCATCAAGACCGTGCTGTTTGAAACGCCGATGCTCATCTGCGTGGTGCTGATCATCGGCGGCGTCATTCTGCTCGGCGTCGACCGCATGCCGCTGAAACCGAAATATACCGACATCATGGACTATCCGCCGTCGCTTGCCTTCAAGATCGGCCTCTTCCAATGCATTGCGATGATTCCCGGCACGTCGCGGTCCGGCGCCACAATCGTCGGGTCGTTGCTGATGGGAACGGACAAGCGCTCCGCCGCCGAATTTTCGTTCTTCCTGGCGATGCCGACCATGCTCGGCGCTTTCACGCTCGATCTTTACAAGAACCGCGATGCGCTGAGCTTCGATGACGGTGCGCTGATCGCCGTGGGTTTCATCGCCGCTTTCGTTTCGGGCCTCTTCGTTGTTCGCTCCCTGCTGGATTTCGTATCGCGGCGGGGCTTTGCACCCTTCGCCTGGTGGCGCATCGCCATCGGTTCGCTGGGACTGGTGGCACTTCTGGTTCTGGGTTGAACCAGGGGCGGGAATAATCTCCGCCCGCGACGAACGAACAGAAAAAGAAAAAGCGTCCCCGGAGAACCGGCGGCGCTTTTTCTTTGAAACTTTTAAAGGCCGATCAGTTGGTGCTGATCGAAGCCGTTGCGCAGGGGTCGACGCCATAGGCGGGAGCGCAACCGCTCTTGCCCGCTGCAACCGTTCCCGGCGCCATAAAAGAACCCGCCAGAACCACCAAAGCCGCACACGCAAAAAAGAGTGCGATAGATCTGCCCATTTTATGATTGCCTTTCAGACGTTCGTTCGCGCGGATCATGCCGCCGTGTGTGAATTGAGTGGTCGGGATATGTTTGGAATGTGGCGAATATCAATAAAGCAGCTTGTTGAATACCGGGTTAATACGAAGTCTTTTCCACAGTTGCGCTTGTGCCACGCTTGCCTGCGGAGGCCGGACGACCGTTAGCTTTTACCCGGCTTTGCAAAACAGCCCTATTTCATTCAACACCTCCCCTGCAGTTGAGGGGAAAATGCACGAATAGCGGTTTGGTTGCGATTGAATTGCGCAAAAACAAAAAGCGGGAATGGCTCCCGCTTTGTTGTGTTCGATGAGGCTGAAGATGGGCTTCAGGCCGCTTTTCCGGCATTGGAGAACTGGCCGTGCGGGCGGTATTGCACCATGTAGGAAGGCAGAATGGACGCGACGCGAATGGGGGTGATGCCAATGCCTTCCAGCGTCAGGCCGTTCTTTTCGGCGTCAGTGGAAACGACATTGTCCTTTTTCAGCATGGTCACCTGATCGGGCGTCAGCGGCGGCGCAATCAGCGGCACCATTGAAGCGATCTTGCCAATCATCGACGCGACGCCGAAGGGCAGGTTGACGAAGGGACGCTCCCGGTAGGTCGCGGCAAGAACCGCCTCGAGACAGTCACGGAATGTCATGACATCCTGACCGCCGAGTTCATAGATCGCGCCGGGCTTCAGCTTGCCATCGACGCCAAGGGCGACGGCTTCCGCGACATCCTCTACATAGACCGGCTGGAACCTGGTTTTCCCGCCACCGATCAGCGGCAGGAACGGCATGCTGCGGGCCATTTTTGCGAACTTGTTGAAGAAATCGTCTTCCGGTCCAAAAATGATCGACGGGCGCAAGATCACGGCGCCAGGCAGGATGGAATGGATGGCGGCCTCGGCGCGGCCCTTCGTGCGGCCATAACCGGTCGGCGAACCGGCATCCGCGCCGATGGCGGAGATATGCGTCAGCGTGGCGCCGGCATCGCGGGCCGCCTCGGCAATGGCTTTCGCACCAAATTCCTGTACGGCGTCAAAGGTGTTGCGGCCGCTTTCGGTCAGGATGCCGACGCAATTGACCACATGGTCGGCGTCTTCCACGGCTTTGACGATGGAATCGCGATAACGCAGGTTCGCCTGGGCGAAGGAAATCTGGCCGACATTGCCGAGCGGCTGCAGGAAACCGGCGAGATCCGGGCGGCGAACGGCGACGCGGATGCGGTAACCGCGCTTCGCAAGTATCCGCACGACATGCCGCCCGACAAAACCCGAACCGCCGAAAACGGTGACGAGGGGTGGAAGGTTGGCCAAGGTCATGGGAGGCTCCTCAGAAGCTGTCGATAAAGCGTTTTTCAGTCTCTTAGCCCAAAGCCGCGCGCGCGTGAAGAGATGTTGTCGCGAGGCTGGAAGACGGTTTGGGAAATGCGGTTGACGGACGTCAAATTCCTTCGACGATCATCATCTCCGCATCCGCGACTTCCTGGCGGATTTTGGCCGCGGCCTGATATTCGGGAGAATTATAGCAGTCGATGGCGTGCTGCACCGACGGGAACTCGATGATGACGTTGCGCGCACGCGCCTTGCCCTCCAGCTCGGTCAGCGCGCCGCCACGGGCCAGGAAATTGGCGCCGAACCGCTCGAAAGCGGGCTTAGCCGTCGTGACATAGTCCTTGTAACGCTCACTATCGCGCACATCGACGCGGGCGATCCAATATCCCTTTGCCATTTCATCTCCTCCGATTGTCGTTACTGATTGGCCGGAAAGCTGGCGCGCAGCATGTCGTCAAGAATGGCGCGGGCCGCCGCTTTCGGGTCTTCCGCCCTGACGATCGGGCGGGCGACGACCAGATGGCTCGATCCGGCCTTGATGGCGTCGTAGGGTGTCATCACCCGCTTCTGATCGCCGAGATCCGCGCCGGCCGGGCGAATGCCGGGGGTGACGACGGCAAGGTCCGGGCCGAGGATTTCGCGCACGGCGGTCGATTCTTCCGCCGAACAGACGATGCCGCCCATGCCAGCCTCGCGTGCCTGCTCCGCCCGGCGCAGCACCAGCGAACGGGCGTCAGAGGCATAACCTGCCTCGGCGAGATCGACGTCGTCCATCGACGTCAGCACGGTGACGCCCAGCAGGCAGAGACCGGAGCCTTCGGCCGCTTTGACCGCGGCGCGCATGGCCTTCGGATAGGCATGCAGCGTCAGCATCGACATGCCCATGCGGGCGATGTTTTCGACGCCGGAGGCGACGGTATTGTCGATATCGAGCAGTTTCATGTCGAGAAAGACCTTCTTGCCGCTCTGGACAAGGTCGCGCGCAAATTCGAGACCGCCGGCAAAGACCAGCTGATAACCGATCTTGTAGAACAGAACCTCGTCGCCGATTTTCGACACGATGTCTTCGGCTTGCTGCACAGTCGGAACATCCAGCCCGACGATGAGTTTTTCGCGCGCGGTCATTGTCTTATCCCTGCCATGTTTCCATTGCCGTCCAGTCGCATGTGGGGGACGCGGCTGCAAGTGAAAAGTCGGCGATGGAGAAGCGAAAGAGATTGCCGCCGCCGGACGGCTGGTCCTTGCTGCGGCTGATGCCGCGGCCTTCGATATGGCATTTCAGAAGCGTACCTACGCCACCATGTCCGACAAAGGCGATTGGCTGCTGCGGGTCGTGCCGGCCGAGAACGGCTTTGACCGCCCCGACGATCCGCGCCTGCGCGTCGATTGCACGCTCCCAGCCGTGAAAGCTTTCCTCGGGATGGGCGAAGAACCAGTCCGCCGCCTTTTCGAATTCCGGCGGCGGCAGAAAACCGGTGGCGGACCGGTCGTTTTCATGCATCGCCTCGACGATGTCCATTTCCGCCCCGGAGGTTTCAGCCAGGATGCGGGCGGTTTCGATCGCCTTGGTCTCGGCGCTGGAAACGATGCGGCGTAATGACCGCGCCCAGGGCAGGCGGCTTGCCTCGCGCGTCCGCTCGGCACCCCTGTCCGAAAGCCCCCATTCGGGAACGGGAACAGCCGGATCGATCTTGACCTGGGGATGGGTGATGTAGAGCGCATGCATGACAATCGGTCCTCAAGGACGATGGAAAGGGCAAATCGACACCCTAACCATTCGTCACGACCGGGAAATGACGAGTTCCCGCCCTCTGTCGAAGATCAGGCCCGCGTATAGGTCCACAATTGCGCCGGTGGAATATTGCGCACGATGAAATCGAAATGGCGGATGTGGTAGAGATGCGGCTGCGCGACGATGGGTGAAATCGGGCCGTAGGATATCTGCACGACGGGGCGGCCATGAGGCACGCGCTTCAGCAATTCATCGAGAAGCTTGATACGGGCGGCCATGGGGAAATTCAGCATCGGCACGGCGGAAACGACGCTGTCGAACATCTGGCCCGTGTGTTCGCCAAGCGTCGCATCGAGATCGAAGGCGTCGCCATTGACGAAATTGACGCCCGGATAGCTCCTGAGGAGCTGATTGTAGAAATCGGTCGAATATTCGATGGCGGTCAGGTTCTCCGGCTTGATGCCGCGCGCCAGAATGGCCTTGGTGATGACACCGGTGCCCGGGCCGAGTTCGAGAACCGGCAGGCCGGAATGGGGATTGATGACACTCGCCATTTTTTTCGCCGTGATGGACGATGTCGGCACAATGGCACCGACTTTTTTCGGCTGGCTGACCATGCCCTTGAAAAAGCGGATTTCTTCTTCAAATTTCTGTTCAAGCCGTTGCTTCAGGTTAAGTGCCATAGTTCCCTCAGATGCTTTTGGTCATTGTCAAAAAACTGTTACGCAATGTTGATCCCATTTGGCGCAAAAACAAGGCAAAATGTCGTAACTGGAAAAATTCGCGTACGGTTTGAAATACACCGTCGCCGAATCAAAAAAAGCCGGTGAAGCGTTCCACCGGCTTTTTTGATGAAACCTGCAAAAAAGTCCCGTTTCAAACGCGCATCGGCATCAGAACATAAAGCGCATCGTCGCCAGCGGTGTCGCGAACGAGCGTCGGCGAGCCGGCGTCGGCCAGCAGGAAAATCGCGTCGTCGCCGGAAAGCTGCGAGGTGATGTCGAGGAGATATTTGGCGTTGAAGCCGATTTCCATCGAATCATTGTCGTAACCGACAGCCACTTCTTCCGTCGCACTTCCCGAATCCGGGTTGTTGACGGTCAGCGTCAGCTGGCCGTTGGTGAGCGCGAGCTTCACGGCGCGGCCGCGCTCGGAGGAAATGGTCGAGACGCGGTCGACAGCCTGCGCGAAGGTCTGGCAATCGACCCGCATTTCCTTGTCGTTGCCGGTCGGGATCACGCGCTGATAATCCGGGAAGGTGCCGTCGATCAGCTTCGAGGTCAGGACGACCGAGCCGATGGTCAGGCGGATTTTCGCATCCGAGACTTCGACGGTGACTTCCAGCTCAGGGTTGTCCATCAACTTCTGCAACTCGCCGACGGTCTTGCGCGGTATGATGATACCCGGCATGCCTTCGGAACCGGAAGGCGCATCCACATCGGCGCGCGCCAGGCGGTGGCCATCGGTCGCGACGGCGCGCAGCTTCAGGTCGCCATTGCTTTCGATGGTATGGAAGAAAATGCCGTTCAGGTAATAACGCGTTTCTTCGGTCGAGATCGCAAATTGCGTCCGGTCGATCAGCATCTTCAGATCGGTCGCCTTCAGTTTGAAGGTGTGGCTGAAGGTGCCGGCCGTGAGGTCGGGGAAGTCCCCTTCCGGCAGGCATTGCAGCGAGAATTTCGAACGGCCGGAGGCAACCGTCATCGATGAGCCGTCCGGATTGGTGGCCAGAAGCACTTCGGAACCGTCCGGCAGCTTGCGCACGATTTCATAAAGCAGATGCGCCGGCACGGTGGTGGCGCCTGCCTGCTCCACCATGGCCGGTGTCGCTTCGGTGATTTCGAGATCGAGGTCGGTCGCCTTCATGTCCAGATTGGCGCCGGATGCGCGCAGCAGGACGTTGGACAGGATCGGGATCGTGTTGCGACGCTCGACGACCCGGTGGACGTGGTTCAGCGATTTCAGAAGGTTCGACCGCTCAAGAGTAATACGCATGGACGCTACCGCTTTCAACCGTTGCGAACCGGCCACCGCCGGATCGGCAAGAAGAGTCTTCACCGGCCAGAAAGCCGGATAATGTGGACGGGCAAAATGGCAGAGTTATTGCAGGAAATGCAAGAGCCGAGTGCATCTGCCGCGGGTCATTTTGCTGCTATACAGCATGATCCACAGGCTGGGGGCGTCCGTGGACCTTGTTCGCCGGTTTTCTATTGCCCATAAAGAGAGGAAACCAGAGCGACCGGCCGCGAATAATCGGCCAGAATGATTGGAAGCCGTGTGACGGAAGAAATATCGAACAGCGACTTGAGAGATGCAACAAAGAGCTTCAGGATCGGCACGGCCACCATTCCGGCCCGGCCGCTGGAGCCTGCGCTTTATCTCGTGGCCACGCCCATCGGCAATCTTGGCGATATCACCATCCGCGCGCTGGAAACGCTGGCCTCGGCCGATGTTCTCGCCTGCGAGGATACCCGCGTCACCCGCATCCTGCTCGAACGTTACGGCATCCGTACCCGCCCGCTCGCATATCATGAGCACAACGCAAACGAAGCGGGGCCGAAGCTCATTGCGGCGCTTGAGGCGGGAAAATCCGTGGCGCTGGTCTCGGATGCCGGAACGCCGCTCGTTTCCGATCCCGGTTACCGCCTCGGCCAGCTCGCGCTCGAGGCCGGGCATCGTGTCGTGCCGGTGCCGGGGGCATCCGCGCCGCTCGCCGCCCTCGTGGGTTCGGGAATGCCGAGCGATGCTTTCCTGTTTGCGGGCTTCCTGCCGGTGAAGGATCGGGGCAAGCGCGACCGTTTTGCCGAACTCGCAAAAATCCCGGCCACCTTGATCTTCTTTGAATCGCCGCATCGCATTGGCGCTTCCGTCAAGGTCGCGTCCGAAGTGCTCGGCCACGACCGCCGCGCCGTGGTCTGCCGCGAGCTGACCAAGACCTTCGAGGAGTTCCGGCGCGGCACGCTTGGCGAGCTTGCGGATTATTACGGTGGTGACCGTGTGGTGAAGGGTGAGATCGTGCTTCTGGTGGAGCCGCCCTCTTATGACGAGATTCCCGATATCGAGGATGTCGAGAAGCTGCTGAAGGACCTCGTCGCCACCATGCCCGCCGCCAAGGCGGCAGGCGAAGCCGCCAAGCTGACGGGCCTGCCGCGCAAGGAGCTTTATCAAAGGCTGCTGGATATGAAGGAAACGGATGGCCGCTGACGGGCGAAGCAATAACAGGCGCAAGGCCGAGCGACGCGGCCATGCCGCGGAATATTGGGCGGCACTTTATCTGCTGCTGAAGGGATATCGCATCCTCGCCATTCGTTATCGTACCCGGCTGGGGGAAATCGATCTCATCGCCCGCAAGAAGGACCTCGTCGCCATTGTCGAGGTCAAGGCGCGAACGTCCGGCGAAGGTGCCGTGGATGCCGTCGGTTTCCATTCGCAGCAACGCATTCGGGCGGCGGCCGATCTGTGGCTCGCCCGTCGCAAGGATGCCGCGCGGTTTTCGCTGCGTTTCGATATCATCGCCGTTTTGCCACGACGCCTGCCGCAGCATTTTATCGACGCCTTTTAAAGGGGAGGGAAACATGTCCACCGAGCGGGAAAAAATGGCCGCGGGCGAATGGTACAGCTGCATGGATGCCGAGCTGGATATATTGCGCTGGCGGGCACGAGGGGCCGTCCACCAGCACAATACGATGCCGCCGGATGAGCGCGGGGCAGTGGCCCCGTTGCTAAGGGCTCTGTTCGCTTCTGTTGGTGAAGGGGCATTTATCGAAGCGCCGTTTCATTGCGCTTACGGCTTCAACATCACACTTGGTAAAAATGTTTATCTCAATGCCGGCTGCACCATTCTGGATTCCGCGAAAGTTACGATAGCCGACGGCGCGATGCTAGGGCCTGCGGTGCAGATCTATTGTGCGGAACACCATCTGGACCCGGTGCCGCGAGCGCAAGGCATTGAAATCGCAAAGCCCGTGACGATCAGCCGTGATGTCTGGATCGGCGGCGGAGCGATCGTTCTGGCTGGCATCACTATTGGTGACGGCGCGATTGTCGGCGCCGGTTCGGTGGTGACGCGCAATGTGCCGCCGGGCGTGACGGTGGTCGGAAATCCGGCTCGGCCGATAAAGCGCATGACCGACTGAGATTTTCGTCAGTCGCTGTAATAAATCTGACATGGAACTGTCAAAGAGGCGTCATGGAACGTCTCTATTCGCATCCTCATCCCAATAAATGGTGGAGAGGATTTAGTAATGTTGAAGAAGATTTCCATGGCCGCAGTGGCCGTCAGCATTTCGGCGACGTCTTCCATGGCTGCTACCAACATCACCTGGTGGCACGGCATGGGCGGCCGCAATGGCGAAGTCATCAACGAAGTCGCCCAGAAGTTCAACGAAGCCCAGAAAGAATGCGCTCTGACGCCGGTTTCCAAGGGCTCCTACGAAGAAGCCCTGGCCAGCGGCATCGCTGCTTTCCGCTCTGGCGAACAGCCGAACATCCTCCAGGTTTTCGATGCTGGCGCCGCGACCATCATCAACGCCAAGGGCGCTGTCATTCCCGCCGAAGATCTCATCAACAAGGCCGGTTACAAGTTCGACCGCGATGCCTTCATCAACGGCGTGCGTTATTTCTACGCTGCCGCTGACGGTAAGTTCGTCGGCATGCCGTTCAACTCCTCCGCTCCCATCATGTACGTCAACGACGAAGCCCTGAAAAAGGCCGGCGTCGAAGCGCCGAAGACCTGGGAAGAGTTCGAGCAGGTTGCGCCGAAGCTGAAGGAAGCCGGCTACATTCCGCTCGTTCAGTCGCAGCTCACCTGGCAGTTCACGGAGAACTTCTTCTCCCGCAACAACATCCAGTTCGCCACCAACAATAACGGCTATGACAGCGTCACCGACACCAAGCTCAAGGTCACCGACCCGAACCTCGTCATGATGTTCGACAAGCTGAAGGACTGGAAGGACAAGGGCCTGTTCGCCTATTACGGCGCTGGCTGGAACGACAACCAGAAGCCGTTTGAAGAAGGCAAGGTTGCTTTCTGGATCGGTTCTTCCGGTTCGTTCGGTGGCCTGCAGAAGACCGCAACCATGCCGTTCTCGGCAACCTTCCTCCCCTACTGGGGCTCCATCAAGGGCGCTGGCACCAACTCCTTCATCGGCGGCGCGGCGCTCTTTGCAATGTCGGGCAAGTCTGAAGCCGAAAACAAGTGCGTGGCCGACTTCTTCCAGTTCCTGACCTCGCCGGAAATCCAGGTGTTCTACCACAAGGCAACCGGTTACGTCGCCATCACCAAGGCGGCTTACGAAAGGGCCAAGGCTGAAGGCTTCTACAAGGAAAAGCCGGTCGCGGAAGTCGGTATCCAGCAGCTCTCGCTGCCGGGCGGCGAGTGGTCCAAGGGTTACCGCCTCGGTTTCTACCCGCAGATTCGCGCCGTCATGGAACGCGAATATAACCGCATCTTCTCCGGCGAAGTCACGCCGAAGGCCGCTTTCGAGATCATCGAGAAGGAAGGCAACGACCTGCTCGCCCGTTTCGCCAAGACGGCCGGCTGATCGTCTGTTTCGAAACCAATGACCATTGCCGAGCCTCCTTTCTCACGGAAGGGAGGCTCGCTCTCGGATAAGGAAGCGCAAGCGTGGCCTATACATCGTCTCAACCGCGCCGGTTTTTGTCCGGCTGGTCCGCAAAGGCTGGAAAGCCAGCCAAATCTGCCGACGCCGGCATGAAGCGCGTGCAGTTCTCCTCGTCCTACGTACCTTACCTGTTTCTGGCGCCGCAGCTTGCGGTGATTTTCATCTTCTTCTACTGGCCATCGGTTCAGGCCATACATTCGTCCTTCTATATCGAAGACCCGTTCGGTTTCGGCGCTTCCTTCGTCGGACTTGCCAATTATTCGGATGCGATCTTCAGCCCCGAATATCTCAGCATCGCCAAATTCACGGTTGTCTTCACCGTGCTGGTCACCTTCTTTTCGCTGGCGCTCGGCCTGCTGCTCGCCGTCAAGGCCGACGCAGTCATTCGCGGCAGCTCGACATACAAGACGCTGCTGATTTCCGTCTATGCCATCGCGCCGCCGGTCGCCGGTCTCATCGGAATGATGTTTTTCGACCAGCATATTGGCCCCTTCGTGAAGATGGCCGCATTCCTCGGCTGGGACATGAAGGTCGGCCTCAATTATTTCGATACGGCCTTCGCCATGATCGTTGTCGCGGTCTGGAAGCAGATCCCTTACAACTTCATTTTCTTCCTCTCCGGTCTTCAGGGCGTTCCGGTCTCCGTGCGGGAAGCCGCCGCCATCGACTGCCGTTCTGGCTTTCGCCGGTTCTGGACGGTGATCATGCCGCTTCTGGCGCCCACGGCCTTCTTCCTGCTGATCATCAACATCACCTATGCACTCTTCGACACGTTCGGCGTCATCGACGTGATGGTGAAGGACAAGGCTGCCAACAACCCGATCACGCTGGTCTACAAGGTGTTTCTGGATGGTTTCCGCGGCAATGACATCGGTGGCTCTTCGGCCCAGTCCGTCATCCTGATGCTGGTCGTCTTCGTTCTCACCATCATCCAGTTCCGCTTCATCGAAAAGCGCATCCATTACAATTGAGGGAAAAGACCATGTACAAGACAAAACCCCTCGATCATCTGGTGCTGATCATCGGCGCGCTGTTCCTGATATTGCCGGTCATCGTGGCCTTCATGACCTCCACCCACACCGCTGCGGAAATCCACCGCAGCGGTCTGACGACGGTTCCCGGCGACAATTTCATCGAGACTTATGAAAAGGTTCTGACCCAGAAGGGCGGCTTCACCGGGCAGATCACGGGTCTCAACATGGTGCTGAATTCGTTGATCCTCGGCATCGGTTTTGCCGTCGGCAAGATCGTCCTGTCGATGACGGCGGCCTATGCGATCGTTTATTTCCGGTTCCGGTTCGCAACGCTCGCCTTCTGGATCATTTTCACCACGCTGCTTCTGCCGCTCGAAGTGCGCATCATGCCCTCCTACGAGGTGATGAGCAAACTTGGCCTTCTGAACTCCTATACCGGCCTCATCGTGCCGCTTCTCGCTTCGGCGACAGGCACCTTCTATTTCCGGCAGTTCTTCAAATCCGTGCCGGAGGAGTTGCTGGAGGCTGCCCGCATTGACGGCGCAGGGCCGGTGAAATTCTTCATCGACGTTCTCATCCCGCTGTCCCGCACCATGATGGCGGCGATCTTCATCATCATGTTCGTTTACGGCTGGAACCAGTATCTCTGGCCCATGCTGATGACGACGGATGAGGGCTTCTTCACCCTGATGCGCGGCATCAAGTCGATCCTGCAGGTCTGGGTCGGTTCGCAAATTCCCGATTACAACGAAGCTTTCGCGCTCGCCGTGCTGGCCATGCTGCCGCCGGTGCTGATCGTCGTCATTTTCCAGCGCTGGTTCATCAAGGGCCTGACCGAAAGCGATAAATAAGGAGACCGAAATGGCCGCGATAGAAATCAGTCAGGTCTGCAAGGATTATCACGGCGGCGTGCGCGCCGTGCATCACGTCGATATCGACATCAGGGACGGCGAGTTCATCGTTCTCGTTGGCCCTTCCGGCTGCGGCAAATCCACGCTTCTGCGCATGGTCGCAGGGCTTGAGGATATTTCCGAAGGCACTGTGAAGATCGGTGACCGGGTGGTCAATCAGGCCGATCCGGCCGACCGTGATATCGCCATGGTGTTTCAGAACTACGCGCTTTACCCGCATATGTCGGTGCGCCAGAACCTGGAATACGGGTTGAAGAACCGCAAGACGCCGAAGACGGAGATCGATGCGCGTGTGGCCGAAGCCGCGCGTATGCTGCAACTTGAGCCCTATCTGGACCGCAAGCCGCGCGCCCTTTCCGGCGGCCAGCGGCAGCGTGTCGCCATGGGGCGCGCCATCGTTCGCAAACCGGCGGCCTTCCTGTTCGACGAGCCTTTGTCCAATCTCGATGCCAAGCTGCGCGTTTCCATGCGCGGCGAGATCAAGCGCCTGCAAAAGCGTCTCGGCACCACCTCGATCTACGTCACCCACGATCAGCTGGAGGCCATGACGCTCGCCGATCGTCTTGTGGTGTTGAATGGCGGCCGTATCGAACAGATCGGCGCACCGCTGGATGTCTATCATACGCCTGCCTCGACCTTCGTTGCGAGTTTCATCGGCTCTCCCGCCATGAACCTGCTGAACGCCGAGTTGCATGGCGATAGCCTCGCTATCGGCCCGTCGCTCTTTGCGCTCAACGGTTTCGCGCCTGCCTCCGGCCCCGTGACGGTGGGCATGCGGGCGGAAGATTTCCGCCTCGCAGCGGCAGGTGAGCAGAGCTTTCCGCTTCGGGTCGATTACATCGAGGAGCTGGGGTCGCAGCGCCTTATCCACGGCATGATCGGCGACCAGAGCCTGACAGTTGCTTTCCCGCCGGATGTCGAGGTTCCGTCTGCGCTCTCCGTCACGATCGCGCCGGAAAAACTGCATTTCTTCTCCAGCGAAACCGGCAAGCGCATCGCCGGCAAAGCGGAGCAGCTGGCGGCGCAGCCCGCGCAAATGGCGACAGCCTGAGTGCTTCGCAGAAATCGGCGCGATGACTAAAATTGCGCCGATTGTCAAAACCGCTTCGTTACGATCCCGATGATAGAAGATCTCCAATATTTCACGGGGGTTTTCTAATATGTCCTTCAAAATGATGTTCGCTGCCGCAGCAACGATGGCGGTCCGCACCGTGCCGATATTGCCGGCCTATTTGCGCCGGTCAAAAGACGAGGCTGTCGTCAGCGCATCCTGCACCGATCTGCGGCTTCAGCCGGCCCCCATCAATCCGGAATGGATCATTTCCGGCAACCCCCAGGCGCGCGCGGCGGATCATTCCAGAAGCGGCGACCGTGCGTCCAGCACCGCCATGTGGGATTGCACGGCGGGTGAGTTCCGCTGGTTCTTCGGCTGGGATGAAACCGTCTACATTCTCGAAGGCGAAGTGCATGTGACCGCGGAAGACGGTTCCATCAGCATCCTGCGGGTCGGCGATGTCGCTTATTTCCCTGCGGGAACATGGGCCACCTGGCGGGTGGATGATTATGTCCGCAAGGTCGCTTTCATGCGCCGTCCGTTCCCCAAGGCGCTGGCTTTTGCCTATCGCGTCAAGAACAAGCTGTTTGCCGGCCGTTCCTATAAGCTGGCGGCCTGAGCCCATAAAACATTCCAGTCGGCGGGTGCCTGCATGGCTTCGCCGACGGAATTGTGAAGGTTCAATAAAACTCACACAAACCACCGCTTGCAGCAGTTGCCTTTGAATGGTCGCTGCCCTACACCTTCAGGGTTTTCTGAAGCATTTCCGGGTTTCTACCGGTCCTGCAGGGAAGCTTGAAAAGGCGAGGCAATGGGCACCGCGGGCCGACAAAGTGTCCGCATGCTGCAAGAGGAACATGCGCATGGCGAAGATCAAGAACGTCGCGATCCAGATGGATCATGTCTCCGGCATCAATATCGCCGGTGACTCCACCTTCGCCATGAGCCTTGAGGCGCAGGCGCGGGGATACCGGCTGTTCCATTATACCCCCGAGCGCCTCTCCATGCGCGATGGCAAGATTTACGCCACTGTCGAGCAGATGGAACTGCGTGACATCAAGGGTGACCATTTCTCGCTCTCCGAACCGGAGCGCGTCGATCTGTCGACCATGGATGTCATCCATCTGCGTCAGGATCCGCCATTCGACATGGCTTACATCACCTCGACCCATCTGCTGGAGCGCATTCATCCGAAAACGCTGGTGGTCAACGATCCCGTCTGGGTGCGCAACTCGCCTGAAAAGATTTTCGTCACCGAATTCGCCGATCTGATGCCGAAGACGCTGATCACCAAGGATGTGGCCGAAATCGCCCGCTTTCGTAATGAAATGGGCGATATCATCCTCAAGCCGCTTTACGGCAATGGTGGCGCCGGCGTCTTCCATTCGGCGCGCGACGACCGCAATTTCTCCTCGCTGCTGGAAATGTTCGGCCAGATGTTCCGCGAGCCTTATATCGCCCAGCAATATCTGCCTGACGTCCGCAAGGGCGACAAGCGTATCCTCCTGGTGGATGGCGAGCCGGTTGGCGCAATCAACCGTGTGCCGGCGGAAAACGACGCCCGCTCCAACATGCATGCCGGTGGCCGGCCGGAACCGACGGAACTGACGGCGCGCGAGAAGGAAATCTGCCGCCGCATCGGCCCTGCCTTGCGCGAGCGTGGTTTCCTCTTCGTCGGTATCGATGTGATTGGCGACTATATGACGGAAATCAACGTCACCTCGCCGACCGGCATTCGCGAAGTGCGGAAATTCGGCGGTGCCGATGTCGCAAGCCTGCTGTGGGATGCGATCGAGAAAAAGCGCGAAGCCCAGGATTTCTGAGGCGGGCTTTCGCCGGTCCAGCTTTGTTCCGCGAGTACAACTAGACACAACTAAAATACATCGTCAGCGAGAAATTGTTCGCTGGATGTTCTTGTTTTATTCTTTGCCCTGTGGCACGTTGCTTGCGGGTGGCCGTGATAAGGGTATGAAGCTCTGTTATGCGGCCGGTTTGCGGGGGCAGGCCATGGTGGCAAGGGTCAATACGGTTGCATTTCAGGGCATAGAGGGTGTGCCCGTCGAGGTGCAGGTCATGGTCGCGCCGGGAAAGGTGGGCATCCAGATTGTCGGCCTGCCCGACAAGGCGGTGGCCGAAAGCCGCGAGCGGGTGCAGGCCGCCCTGCATGCCTCCGGTCTGGCACTGCCGGCAAAAAAAGTCACCGTCAATCTCGCGCCTGCCGATCTGCCCAAGGAAGGATCGCATTTCGATCTTCCCATTGCGCTTGGCCTCATGGCCGCTTTAGGCGCGATACCGGCAGAAATGCTGGCACGTTATGTGGTTCTCGGCGAACTCAATCTCGATGGCACCATCGGTATGGTTTCGGGCGCCCTGCCGGCGGCGATCGGCGCAAATGCGCTTGGCAAGGGGCTGATCTGCCCGGCTGAAAGCGGACCGGAAGCGGCCTGGGCCGGCGCCGGTATCGATATTCTCGCCCCGCGCAGCCTGATTGCGCTGGCCAATCATTTTCGCGGCACCCAGCTTCTCTCGCGCCCGACGCCCGCCATTCGCGCCAACCCGGTCAATCTGCCGGATTTAGCGGATATCAAAGGACAGGAGAGCGCCCGGCGCGCGCTGGAGGTGGCAGCCGCCGGCGGCCACAACCTGCTCATGGTTGGGCCGCCCGGCTCCGGCAAATCCATGCTCGCAGCCCGCCTGCCTTCCATCCTGCCGCCGCTGGAGGCGGCGGAATTGCTGGAAGTGTCGATGGTCCATTCCATCGCCGGCCAATTATCCGGCGGCAAGCTTTCGGACCGCAGGCCGTTCCGCACCCCGCATCACTCCGCCACCATGGCGGCGTTGATCGGCGGAGGGCTTCGCGCCAAGCCGGGTGAGGCTTCGCTTGCTCATAACGGCGTTCTGTTTCTGGATGAGTTCCCGGAATTTTCGCCGCAGGTGTTGGATGCGCTGCGCCAGCCGCTGGAAACGGGCGAATGCATCATTGCGCGGGCCAATCATCGCGTCAGCTATCCGGCGGAAATCCAGCTCGTTGCGGCGATGAATCCCTGCCGTTGCGGCATGGCGGGAGAGCCGGGTTTCACCTGCGCCCGAGGCCCGCGTTGTGTGACGGATTATCAGGCCCGCATTTCCGGCCCGCTGCTGGATCGTATCGATATCCGCATCGACGTTCCCGCCGTCTCCGCCGCCGATCTCATCCGCCCCGTCCCGTCCGAGCCGAGTGCGGCGGTTGCCGCCCGTGTCGCCCGGGCGCGCCTTGCGCAGCAGGAACGTTACGCGGCGGCGGGATTTGCCGCCATTCGCACCAATGCCCGCTGCACGACGACCCTGATAGAAAAATATGCCGAGCCGGATGCATCCGGGCTGCAATTGCTGCGCGATGCGGCCGAGCGGCTGAAGTTCTCCGCGCGCGGTTATCATCGCATTCTCAAGGTTGCCCGCACCCTGGCCGATCTGGATGGCAAACAGACGGTCGGCCGCATCCATGTGGCGGAAGCCGTGTCCTATCGTATCGCTGGCGAAAGGCTGACGGCGGCGGCCTAGAGTATTTCCAGTAAAAATGCGAGGCGGTTTTGCGTCAGGAAAGTTTGTAAAAACAATTAGTTATAGAACGTCCAACGATTCCGTTTAAACCGGATATGCTGCAGAAGGTCGCCGTTTGTGCCTTCCCTGAAAAAAACTGTGCCGCCAGCGGAAGCCGGCGGCACATAAGAATATTCGCTACTCTGGCGCGCGATTCTACCGCGCTTGAAATCTTGTCTTAAAGCCCGAGGCCTTCGAAAAGCGCTGTCGAAAGGTAGCGTTCCGCAAAGGAAGGAATGATGACGACGATGTTCTTGCCGGCATTTTCTTCCCGCGCGCCGACCTTGATTGCCGCCGCCAGCGCCGCACCCGAGGAGATGCCGACCGGCACGCCTTCCAGCCTTGCCGCCAGACGTGCGGTTTCGAAAGCCTCGTCATTGGTCACGGTGACGATCTCGTCATAAATGCCGGTATCGAGGATGGCGGGTGCAAAACCGGCGCCAATGCCCTGAATCTTGTGCGGGCCGGGGTTGCCGCCGGAAAGAACCGGGCTGTCGGCAGGTTCGACGGCAATGACCTTCACCTCGGGCTTGCGGGATTTCAGCACCTGACCCGTGCCGGTGATGGTGCCGCCGGTGCCGATGCCCGAGACGAGAATATCGACCGTGCCCTCGGTGTCGTTCCAGATTTCTTCAGCCGTCGTCTTGCGGTGAATATCGGGATTGGCGGGGTTTTCGAACTGCTGCGGAATGATGGCGTCGGGCAGGGTCTCGGCCAGTTCCTGCGCCTTGGCGATGGCGCCCTTCATGCCCTTGGGGCCTTCGGTCAACACCAATTCGGCGCCGAGCAGGGCCAGCATTTTCCGGCGTTCAACCGACATGGTTTCAGGCATGGTCAGGATCAGCTTGTAGCCCTTCGCGGCGGCGGCGAAGGCAAGCGCGATGCCCGTGTTGCCGGATGTCGGCTCCACCAGCGTGGTTTTGCCGGGGGTGATCTTGCCCTGCGCTTCCAGAGCTTCGATCATGGCAACGCCGATGCGGTCCTTCACGGAAGCGATGGGATTGAAAAATTCGAGTTTGGCGAGAAGGTTGGCCTTCACGCCCTTCTCCTTCGCCAGCTTGTCGAGCCGCACGATCGGTGTGTCGCCGATTGTTTCCGTAATCGAGGAATAGACGCGTCCGCGTCCGGGCTTTCTGGCTTCGGGCATGATGCTCTCCTGTGTAAAGACCGCAAGATTTGAGCGGCAGAATAGGAGCAATAGCTTTCGCAAGCTAGCGAACGTTCGTCCTAATATCCCTAAATTGCAGGAATAATTTCACGATAAATCGCATAAATGCACGAATTTGTTTTACGTGCTGCGGATCGCGATCATGGTCGCGGTTCCGGCCAGAATACCCGCCGCCGTACGGTTGAGGATCGTCAAGGCGCTCGGCCTTTTCAGGAGGTTACGCGCCTTGGCCGCAAGCAGGATGTAAGGCAGGAGAACCGCCATCAGCACGATGAAGGTGATGGCGAGAAGTGTCGCATAGTCCGAAGGGCCGATCATGCGGATATCGATCAGTGTCGGCACCAGTGCCACATAAAAAAGCATGGTTTTGGGATTGCCGAGGGTGATCAGCAGGCCGGACAGGAAGGACATGGACATGCTGGTGCTTTTCTTGGCCTTCAGCTCCTGCGGCAGCAGGCCGGCGGTCCAAAGCTTCCAGGCGATATAAAGGAGATAGGCCGCGCCCGCGAATTTCAGCACCATGAAGGCTTCCTGAAAGGTCTGCGCGACGAAGGCCAGGCCCAGGATCACAGCGGTCAGGTAAATCATGTCGCCCAGCACCAGCCCGAGACCCATGAAGAAGGTTTCGCGAAAGCCCGAACCCAGCGCCCGCGCCACGATCGCCGTCATGCCGGGGCCGGGAATGGCAGCGGCGATGAAGAGGGCGGTGGCATAGGCGAAAAGGGTCGTCAGCGTCATGATCGTGTTTCCCGAAAAATCCGCCAAATCCATAACGAAATTGCCGGGTAAAGACAATCAGTCCGCGCGTCTGTACCAGCGACGTCGCTAAACGCCGGTGGAGCCGAAACCGCCGGCGCCCCGCGCCGTCTCAGAGGTCTCCGTCACCTCGCTCACAACAACCTGGGTTACCGGCGCGATCACCATCTGCGCAATGCGCATGCCGCGCTCGATGATAAAAATCTCCTGACCCAGATTGGCGAGGATGACTTTTACCTCGCCGCGATAATCGCTATCCACCGTGCCGGGAGAGTTGAGGCAGGTAATGCCGTTCTTGATGGCGAGGCCGGAGCGGGGGCGGATTTGCGCCTCGTATCCCTGCGGAACTTCGAAGATGAAACCGGTTGGGACCAGCGCGCGTTCGCCCGGTTGCAGGGTCAGCGGTTCACCGGCAGGTACGGCAGCGCGCAGGTCCATGCCGGCGGCGCCACGGGTCTCATAGGACGGCAATTCGAGGTCAGCGCCATTGGCGAGGCGGACGAGCCGGAGAGGGGGGCGATTGTCGTTTTGAAGGGTCATCCGGCATTAGTTTGCCGAGATCGCGGCAAGGTCAATTGCAAATGCGGGCCTGAAACGCTAGATAGCCCGCAATTCCACAGGATTTGTCAGATGGCCGAAACACTTGCCGAGGCGGTCTCCCGCCGCCGCACCTTTGCTATTATCGCGCACCCGGACGCGGGTAAGACTACGCTCACCGAAAAACTGCTGCTGTTCGGCGGAGCGATCCAGCTTGCCGGTGAGGTGAAGGCGAAGAAGGATCGCATCCAGACCCGTTCGGACTGGATGAAGATCGAGCGCGAGCGCGGCATTTCGGTCGTCACCTCGGTCATGACCTTCGAATATAATGACCGGGTCTTCAACATCCTCGATACGCCCGGCCACGAGGACTTCGCCGACGACACCTACCGCACGCTGACGGCGGTGGATGCGGCGATCATGGTTATCGATGCCGCCAAGGGTATCGAGCCGCGCACGCTGAAGCTCTTCGAAGTCTGCCGCATGCGCGATATTCCGATCATCACCTTCATCAACAAGATGGACCGCGAAAGCCGCGACCCCTTCGAGATTCTGGATGAGGTGGAAGAGAAGCTCGCACTCGATACCGCGCCCATCACCTGGCCGGTCGGTCGGGCAAAGACCTTCTGCGGCGCCTATAATCTCGCCGACAGCACCTTCCGTGGTGTCGATACGCAGGTGGAAGCCATGCCGGTCAACGGTCCGCAGGCGGTTGCCGATCGCCTGCCGGAAAATGAGCGCCATCTTTTCGTCGAAGAAACCGAACTGGCGCTGGAAGCCTGCCGTCCTTTCGATCGTCAGGCGTTTCTCGAAGGTCATATGACGCCGGTGTTCTTCGGTTCGGCGCTGCGCAATTTCGGTGTGCGTGATCTCATCAATGCGCTTGGCGATTTCGCACCGCCGCCGCGCGATCAGGTGGCGGACACCCGCACCGTCCATGCAGCTGAAGAGAAAATGACGGCCTTTGTCTTCAAGATTCAGGCCAATATGGACCCGAACCATCGCGACCGCATCGCTTTTGCCCGCATCTGCTCCGGCAAGCTGGAGCGCGGCATGAAGGCGCGGCTTGCTCGCACCGGCAAACAGATGGGCCTCACTGCGCCGCAGTTCTTCTTCGCCTCGCAGCGCCAGCTTGCCGATACGGCCTTTGCGGGTGACGTGGTGGGCATCCCGAACCACGGCACGCTGCGCATCGGCGATACGCTGACCGAGGGTGAAAACCTCGTCTTCCAAGGCGTGCCGAATTTCTCTCCGGAAATTCTCCGCCGCGTGCGTCTTGAGGACGCCATGAAGGCGAAGAAGCTGAAGGAAGCCCTGCAGCAGATGGCGGAAGAAGGCGTCGTGCAGCTCTTTTCGCCGGAAGACGGCTCGCCGGCCATCGTCGGTGTTGTCGGTGCGCTGCAGCTCGACGTGTTGAAGGAGCGTCTGATGGGCGAATATGGCCTGCCGGTCTCGTTCGAAATGTCGCGCTTTTCCGTCTGCCGCTGGATTTCCTCCGATCAGCCGGCGGAAATGGACAAGTTCCTCAACGTCAAGCGCGGCGATATCGCCCGCGATCTGGATGGCGATCCGGTGTTTCTGGCGCAGGACGCCTTCTCGCTCCGCTATGAGTCCGAGCGTTTTCCGGCGATCAAGATGGTCGCGATCAAGGAATATCACGTCGCCAAGGCGGCGTGACAAAGGCGTGATTGCACTTTGTATGCCAAGGGCTTAGTTTCCCCTCAAACGGGAAACTGGTCCGGCATCATGACGCTTTCAGGCAAACATATTCTCCTCATCATCTCCGGTGGCATCGCAGCCTATAAAAGCCTCGATCTCATCCGCCGCCTGAAAGAGCGCGGCGCGAAGGTGACGCCGGTGATGACGAAGGGCGCCCAGGAATTCGTCACGCCGCTTGCCGTCGGTGCACTTTCCGCCACCCATGTCTTCACCGAGCTCTTTTCCCGGCAGGATGAACAGGATGTCGGCCATATCAGGCTGGCGCGTGACTGCGACCTCGTGCTTGTGGCGCCCGCCACCGCCGATCTGATGGCGAAGATGGTACATGGTCTGGCAGACGATCTTGCCTCCACCATTCTTCTCGCGACGGATCGAAAGGTGCTGGTGGCACCGGCGATGAACCCAAAAATGTGGGCGGCGAAGCCCACGCTGCGTAATGTCGAAACGCTGAAAGAAGATGGCGTGTTTTTCATCGGCCCGATGGCCGGTGAGATGGCAGAGAAAGGCGAGGCTGGTTTTGGCCGCATGGCCGAGCCATTGCAGATCGTCGAAGCCGCCGCCGCACTGCTGGATGAGGGGCCAAAGCCCCTGAAGGGCAGAACGGCGATCGTCACCTCCGGCCCCACGCATGAACCGATCGACCCGGTGCGCTACATCGCCAACCGCTCCTCCGGCAAGCAGGGCCATGCCATTGCGGCGGCTCTGGCGGAACTGGGGGCAGAGGTCACGCTGGTTTCCGGTCCGGTCACCATCGCCGATCCTGCCGGGGTCACGACGATCCATGTCGAGCGCGCCGAGGAGATGCGCGATGCGGTGATATCGAGACTGCCGACGGATATCGCCGTCATGGTCGCCGCCGTCGCCGACTGGCGGGTGACGGGCTCGTCGGAGCAGAAGATCAAGAAGCAGCCGGGCGATGCGCCGCCGGCGCTACAACTGACGGAAAATCCCGATATTCTCAAAACCGTCGGCCATCATGAAAAGCGCCCGAGGATTGTGGTGGGCTTCGCCGCCGAAACGCAGGATGTCGAGAAGAACGGCCGGGCGAAGCTGGAGCGCAAAGGGGCGGATTATATCGTCGCAAATGATGTTTCGGCGGAAACCGGCATCATGGGCGGAGACCGCAACAGCGTGAAGATCATTTCCGCAGATGGCATCGACGTCTGGCCGGATCTCGACAAGGCCGACGTTGCAAAACGTCTGGCGGCCCTGATCGCGGAGAAACTCGCATGAGCCTGTTCGATCGCAAGACTTTCGACAGGGTGCTCGGCAAATGGCCGGGCGTGCGTTTTGTCGATCAATGGGATTCCCATGTCGCCAAGGTGGGCGACAAGGTCTTTGCCGTGCTTGGCGAGCGGGAGGACTGGCGGCTGGTCGTGAAATGCTCGGAAGAGAGCTTCGAAATATTGACCTCGCTGGAAGGCATAGGGCAGGCGCCCTATTTCGCCAAACGCAAATGGATATCGATTGGCGATCATTCCCCGTTGGAACAGGAAGAACTGGAGCATTATGTGCGCCGCTCCTATGAGCTTGTCGCAGCCGGTCTGACCAAAAAACTGCGGGGCGAACTGGGTATCGTGATCGAGACTGCGCGTGCCCTGTAGTTTTTCGGTTCAGTCGAGCTTGGTGTCCTTGCCGATGATCTGGCGGACGCCTTCCTTGGTGAAGGGCTGCAGGAGCTGCGGCAGGAATCCTTTCGCAATCTTGCCCTTGATGCCGATATCGGTGGAAGAAGGCCTGTCGGGATTATGGTAGGAGCCGAAGATCAAATCGAAGAAGACGAGATTCTCGCCGTAATTGGTGTTTCCTTCCGGAAGCTGTTTTGAATGGTGCCAGCGGTGCAGGCGCGGGGTGCTGAATACGTAATCGAGCGGCCCCGTTTTCATATCGACGTTGCAATGGGTCAAAATACCGATGAATGCGGTAACGGCGCCCAGCCACCAGAAAACCTGTAGCGGCGCACCCATGAAATAGAGCGGAATCTGGCTGAGCGCGATCTTGAACAGGGAATCGGCCACATGGAACCGTCCCGTATTGACGACCCAGAGCCGCACGACGCTGTGATGCAGTGCATGGAAACGCCAGAAGAATACGGTTTCATGCGCAATACGGTGGGACCAGTAGAGGCCGAATTCGGCAATTGTCACCGCAAGGGCGACCTGAACGATCATCGGCAGATGAGACGGCCACAGGTCGAACCGTATGGCGGCGAGCGGCTGCAGCACATTGGCGGTCACCATCGGGAAGATTGCCGCTGCGGCGGCTGCGAGCTGGACGAGCCCTTTCGTCAAAAGCGTGTGGCCGATGCTGTTCACGGTCTCGCCATCACCCTCAAGCCATTGGATTTCGTAGGGAATATAACGTTCGAGAAGAAACAGGCTTAAAACCGCGCCCGCGTAGACGGTCAAAAAGGCCGCGATGGGATGGCTGCTCGTGAAAGCGAAATAGGACCCCACGAGGCCGCCGACGAACACCAGCGGCCACGACGAATAGGAAAGGGCCTCTTTCAGTACTTGCGCTTTTGCCATCAAAATCAAATCCCGTCCGGCATCGTCCGTCTATACCGCCGGCGCAATTCCGCGCAGGCATCAAAGCAGCCCTTACCCCGCATCGATCACCTGTCTCGATTGGAGATCAGGCCCTTATCGCTCCAATGCATTACACAAACATGGCACTCACCGGTGCCGAGATGCTCAGCTTATCCTGATTGCGATGTAAAGAAGCGTCAGCGCTATGACCCAGAGTGCCGCCCGTCCCCATTTGGTGTGGCGCGCTTCCGCCTTGCCGATAGCTTCCGCCGTCTGCGCGTCGAAACGCAGGCCGTTCTCGCTCATATACATCAACTCGGAATGCAGCTTTTCGGTCTTGGCGGCGATCTCCGGCGCTGCCTCGGCAAGCTTGAGGGCCGCCTTCACGCCGTCCTTCAGATCGGTGACGATGCGTTTCGGGCCGAGATTGTCCCTGATCCAGCCGCCGACGACGGGGTCTGCCGCCTTCCACATGTTGAAGCGTGGATTGAGCATGCGCGACACGCCCTCCACCACCACCATGGTCTTTTGCAGCATCACCAGTTCCGGCCGCGTTTCCATGTCGAAAAGCTCGGTCACTTCGAACAGCAGCGTCAAAAGCTTGCCCATGGAGATCGTTTCGGCCGGCTGGCCGTGGATCGGCTCGCCAATGGCGCGGATCGCCTGGGCGAAGCTTGCTATATCGTGATGGCCCGGCACGTAACCGGCCTCGAAATGCACTTCCGCCACCCGCATGTAGTCGCGGGTAATGAAGCCGTAGAGGATCTCGGCAAGGAAGCGGCGTTCCTTTTTGCCGAGACGTCCGGCAATGCCCATGTCGACGGCGACGATCTCGCCCTCAGCATCGACGAAGAGATTGCCGGGATGCATGTCTGCATGGAAGAAGCCATCGCGCAGCGTGTGCCGCAGGAAGGACTGGATCAGCGTGTCGGCAAGTTTGTTCAGGTCGTGGCCGGCGGCCTTCAACCCTTCGATATCCGACATCTTGACGCCGTCGATCCACTCCATGGTGACGACATCGCGCCCGGTGCGTTCCCAGTCGACCTCGGGCACTCGGAATCCGGGATCGTCCCTGGTGTTTTCCGCAAGTTCGGAAAGGGCGGCGGCCTCGAGCCGCAGATCCATCTCGATCTTGGTGGTCTGCTCCAGCGTGCGTGTCACCTCGACGGGGCGCAGGCGACGTGCGGAGCGGACGAAACGCTGCTGCAGATCGGCGATCAGATACATCGCCTCGAGATCGTTCTGGAAACGCTGGCGCACGCCAGGGCGGATGACCTTGACGGCCACCTTGCGCGGCCCCTTCGGCGTATCCACCATTGCCGGATGAACCTGGGCAATGGAGGCGGCGGCGATAGGATCGCCGAACTCCCTGTAGAGATCGGACACCGAACGGCCGAGCGAGCCTTCGATATTGGCTTTCGCCGCAGCCGCCGGGAAAAAGGCCATGCGGTCCTGAAGGCTCGCGAGATCGTCGGCGAAGTCGGCGCCCACCACATCCGGCCGGGTGGCGAGAAACTGACCCATCTTCACATAGGAGGGCCCGAGCCGCTCCACAGCCACCGCCAGACGGTCGCTGCGCTGCGCTCTTTTCGCCTTGCTGCGGGCGAACGGCTTTAGCAGCGCTTTCAACAATTGGGCGGGAGCAGGCAGGTCATCGGAAGGCAGGGCCAGCACGACGCCTTCGCGCACGAGAACCCAGCCAACCCTTGCGAGGCGGAAATATGCGCCCAAAGTACTCATGCTTATGCTTGTCTCCTGCGTCTGCCGGCCATGGTTTTAAAGCTTCCAGCCGGAATGCAGGGCGGCGATGCCGCCGGTGTAATTGGTATAGGTGACGCGGGAGAAGCCGGCGGTGCGGATCATCGTCGCGAAATCCTCCTGATTGGGGAATTTGCGGATCGATTCGACCAGATATTGATAGGGCTCGGCGTCACCCGTGATCATTTTGCCGAATTGCGGAATGGCGTTGAACGACCAGGCGTCATAAACGCGGTCAAGCAATGGCATTTCGACCTCGGAAAATTCCAGCACCAGCAGCCGCCCGCCGCGCTTCAGCACGCGATGGGCTTCCTTCAGCGCGACGTCGATGCGCGGCACATTGCGGATGCCGAAGGCGACCGTATAGGCGTCGAAACTGTTTGCCTCGAAAGGCAGTTCCTCGGCATTGGCCTCTACGAAGGTCAGATTGTCGGAAAGCTTCTTTTTTACCGCGCGTTCTTCGCCGACGGCAAGCATCGAGCCGTTGATGTCGAGAACGGTGGCATGCGCCAGGCGGTTGGAGGCTTCGATGATACGGAAGGCGATATCGCCGGTGCCGCCGGCAACATCCAGAACCTTGTAGGACGCATCCTTGCGCGGCGAAAGCGAAGAGACCATGGCGTCTTTCCACAGCCGGTGCAGGCCGGCCGACATCACATCGTTCATGATGTCGTAGCGTTTGGCCACCTTGTGGAAGACCTCGTTGACCAGCCCCTGCTTTTTGCCTTCGTCCACCTTGTGGAAGCCATAGGACGTTTCCATGCCGCCTTGGGCAGTGGTACGGGCGTCGGTCATCGTCTGTCTCCATATTTATTGCGTGGCGGACCATAGCGGAAACGCCATGGCAACGCTATCTGTTGCCGCATCGCCTGGGCGCGACATTTCGCGTGCACTGTATAGACCACATGGTCCTAACGATAAACTGTCGGATAAGCCAGATGCCAGAATTGCCAGAAGTCGAAACCGTCAGACGTGGCCTTGCGCCCGCCATGGAAGGCGCAAGGGTCCGCAGGCTCCATCTCGGCCGCCCCGATTTGCGCTTTCCATTCCCGCAGGATTTCGCAGCACTTATCGAAGGCAAGACGATCCTGTCGCTCGGGCGCAGGGCGAAATATCTTCTGATCGAACTGGAGGATGGGCTGACCATCGTTTCCCACCTCGGCATGTCCGGCTCGTTCCGTATCGAGGCGGAGGCAGATGAGGCCGGCGATGCTCCCGGCGTGTTTCACCATGCCCGTTCCAAGGACGGCAAGCATGACCATGTCGTCTTTCATCTGGATAAAGGAGAAAAGCGCGTCTGCGTCATCTATAATGATCCGCGCCGCTTCGGCTTCATGCATCTGGTGGAGCGCAACAAGCTCGACCTTTACCCCGCTTTTGCCGAGCTCGGCCCGGAGCCGACAGGCAATGCGCTGAGCGCGGATTATCTGGCGAGCCGGTTTGAAGGCAAAAGCCAGCCCCTGAAAAGCACATTGCTCGACCAGAAGGTCATTGCCGGTCTCGGCAATATCTATGTCTGCGAGGCGCTGTGGCGCGCGCATCTTTCGCCTTTGCGGGCGGCGGGGACGCTGGTGACGAAAGGTGGCAAGCCCAAAGCGCAGCTCGTCGATCTGACGGAGAAAATCCGCGACGTGATCGCGGATGCGATCGCCGCTGGCGGCTCCTCATTGCGAGACCATATACAGACGGACGGAACGCTCGGTTATTTCCAGCATTCCTTTTCGGTCTACGATCAGGAAGGCCAGCCTTGCCGGACGCCCGGCTGCCGGGGTACGGTTGAAAGGGTGGTGCAGGCCGGTCGTTCGACCTTTTATTGCGCCGCCTGCCAGAAGTAACGGAGCCGGAGTGCCGGAAGGGGAGATTGCCGTGGACTATGAAACGATACTGGTCGAGAAACGCGATGAGGTGGGTGTCATCACCCTCAACCGCCCCAAGGCGCTCAACGCTCTCAATTCGGTGCTTCTGAAAGAGCTGCGGCACATTCTGTCTTCGTTTTCCGCCGATGATTCCATCGGTGCGATCATTATTACCGGTTCGGAAAAGGCATTTGCGGCAGGCGCCGATATCAAGGAAATGCAGGGGCTGGATTTCGTCGATGCCTATGTCGGTGATTTTCTCGGCGGCTGGGACGAGGTTGCGGCCACCCGCAAGCCAGTCATCGCCGCCGTATCCGGCTTTGCGCTTGGCGGCGGCTGCGAACTGGCGATGATGTGCGATTTCATCATCGCTTCGGACACGGCAAAATTCGGCCAGCCGGAAATCACCCTCGGGGTCATTCCGGGCATGGGCGGCTCGCAGCGGCTGACACGGGCGGTCGGCAAGGCGAAGGCCATGGACCTGGTTCTGACCGGGCGCATGATGGATGCGGCGGAAGCTGAGCGGGCCGGTCTCGTGTCGCGTGTCGTGCCGGCTGCAAATCTCATGGACGAGGCGGTGGAGGCGGCAACCCGCATCGCTTCCCTGTCGCGTGCTTCCGTTCTCATGGCCAAGGAAAGCGTCAATCGCTCCTTCGAGGTGCCGCTTGCGGAAGGACTGAGATATGAAAGACGATCCTTCCAGTCGCTCTTTGCGACAGCGGATCAGAAGGAGGGCATGGCCGCCTTCGTGGAAAAGCGCAAACCCGCTTTCCGGAATCGCTAAGGATTCGGAATATCGGCGCTTTTAAGCGTTTTGCGCGTTGACGGGCGTAAGCTTTAGCGGTATATGCCCGCCCACGGTTAAGGAAAGCCATCCGGCTTGTCCGAAATTACTCCCGCATTCTTGGGTTACGTGAGGTCTTCGAACGACCCGATCCTATGGTTGCGGAATTTGGTTTGAATTCGAAGAGAGGCATACATGGCCAATACAACTTCGGCGAAAAAGGCGACCCGCAAGATCGCTCGCCGTACCGCAGTCAACAAGGCTCGCCGTTCGCGCGTTCGCGGCTTCATCCGCAAGGTCGAGGAAGCAATCGCTACCGGTGATCTCGCAGTCGCTACCGAAGCTCTGAAGGCAGCTCAGCCCGAGATCCAGCGCGCAGCGACCCGTGGCGTTCTGCATGGCAACACGGCATCCCGCAAGGTGTCGCGTCTTGCCCAGCGCGTTAAGGCACTTTCCGCCTAATCCGGCTAATCACAAATAATTATTCAAAAAGCCTGGTCTTTTGACCGGGCTTTTTGTGATTCTAACCGCCCGTTAACTATTGCTGCCGTAACGTGACAAACGCATGTCAGATGGACGACAGGAAATTTGTAATAAAAACAACGGCTTGCTGGAGGTCTCTGGAAAACTCGGGGGCTTTCTCTACGGAAGTCGCGGCCAGTTTTGAGTCAAGAAGATTTTTATTTTTTTGCCAAAATCAGCTCTCAAAAATTGCCAAAATTGAATCTCATTGATTCATAAGCGATTCTGCTTCGCACCCTGTCGGTGATGCAAAACGGCCTTTGCGAGTCAATGGCCGATCTGAGTTTTTGCAGAAAAAACGCCATTGATCTCTCCCCACGATCCTGCCTAAATGCATTTCAACAAGGGGTGCGGATCTCAGTCCACAGATTATCTCGATGATCGTATCGACGATATTCACCTTCTTGCTGGCGGGTCTTTCGGGGTCCGTTTTTTCAGGTCATGGAGCTTTTTGTGCCGTTTCGGTCTCCGGAACGGGCGGGAGCTTTTGTCCTCAAGAATGCGCCTTAAGGTTGTAACGAAAGGAGCGTTTTAGCGTGTCGCAGGCCTCTCCATGAGGGGGAGGGAAATGGGATAACCGGCTCGCAAACGAGTAGTCGCCTTTGACGTTCTTTCGAGGGGAACGCTGGAGGCAAAAATATACGAGGGGGATCTCTGGCGATCGATCTTTGATCGTCAGGCTATGATTGGCAATTTGAAAGGCGGCAATATGCAATTGAATTTGGCGATGGGTGCGGTGGCTGATGGGGACCGCGCACCGAAGACGCGTGATGCAGCTTGCTCAGATGCGGCAGGGGACAAATCGGCAATGACGCACGATGCGCTGTTTGAACGTTTTAGCGCGCGGCTCAAGGCACAGGTTGGTCCGGAAGTCTATGCAAGCTGGTTTGCACGGCTCAAACTCCATTCCGTTTCGAAAAGCGTCGTCCGTTTTACCGTTCCGACGACCTTTTTGAAGTCCTGGATCAACAACCGTTACATGGATCTGATCACGAACCTCGTCCAGAGCGAGGATCCGGATGTGCTGAAGGTGGAGATTCTGGTCCGCTCGGCCAGCCGCCCGGTCCGTCCGGCACAGACGGAGGAAAGGGCGCAGCCCGTTCCGGAAGTCGGCGCGGTTCAGCGTAACAAGTCCTTCATTCCGTCGCAGCCCGCGACGCCTGCCGCACAGCCTGCGGCTTCGCAGGCGACCCTGCGTCAGGGCGGTTCCGGGCCGTTGTTCGGTTCGCCGCTCGACACCCGTTTCACCTTCGATACCTTTGTCGAAGGCTCGTCCAACCGCGTCGCGCTCGCGGCGGCAAAGACGATCGCCGAAGCGGGTGCCGGCGCCGTGCGCTTCAACCCGCTGTTCATCCATGCGGGTGTCGGCCTCGGCAAGACGCATCTTCTGCAGGCAATCGCCAATGCCGCCATAGACAGCCCGCGCAATCCGCGCGTGGTCTATCTGACGGCAGAATATTTCATGTGGCGTTTCGCCACTGCGATCCGCGATAATGACGCGCTGACGCTGAAGGATACGCTGCGCAATATCGACCTGCTCGTCATCGACGACATGCAGTTCCTGCAGGGCAAGATGATCCAGCACGAATTCTGCCATCTGCTGAACATGCTGCTCGACAGCGCCAAGCAGGTCGTGGTTGCGGCTGACCGTGCGCCGTGGGAGCTGGAATCGCTCGATCCGCGTGTCCGTTCCCGCCTTCAGGGCGGCATGGCCATCGAGATCGAAGGTCCCGATTACGATATGCGCTATGAAATGCTCAACCGCCGCCTCGGCTCGGCCCGTCAGGACGATCCGTCCTTCGAGATTTCGGATGAAATCCTGACTCATGTGGCCAAGAGCGTGACGGCAAGCGGACGCGAGCTTGAAGGCGCCTTCAACCAGCTGATGTTCCGTCGCTCCTTCGAGCCGAACCTCTCGGTTGATCGTGTCGATGAGCTGCTGTCGCATCTCGTCGGAACGGGTGAGGCCAAGCGTGTACGCATCGAGGATATTCAGCGCATCGTCGCCAAGCACTATAATGTGTCGCGACAGGAGCTGGTGTCCAACCGCCGCACCCGCGTCATCGTCAAGCCGCGCCAGATCGCCATGTATCTGGCAAAGATGCTGACGCCGCGTTCTTTCCCCGAGATCGGTCGCCGTTTCGGCGGTCGCGATCACACCACGGTTCTGCATGCCGTGCGCAAGATCGAGGAACTGATTTCCGGCGACACCAAGCTCGGCCATGAGGTTGAGCTGTTGAAACGCCTGATCAACGAAAACAACGCATGAAAAAAGCGGCCTTCGGGCCGCTTTTTTATTGTCGTCTTGTTTATTGGGCTAAAGCTGGGGTGGAGGCTGGCGTCAGCAGGCGAGATCGGCCACCACCGCATCCAGAATAAGCATGCCGGACGGCGTGCAGCGCAGGCGGGAATTGCCGAGCCTCTCCACGAAACCGTGCTGAAGGAGAAATTCCTCCTTCTCCGGATCGAGATCGCGGCCGGAAAGGTCGCTCCAGCGGGCGAGATCGATGCCTTCGCGCAGGCGAAGTCCCATCAGCAGCAATTCATCGGCCTGCTCGTCGACGCCGAGCAGCTCCTGATCGACCATGCCGTGGCCTTCCCGCTCGACGGTTTCGAGCCAGTTTTCCGGGTGGCGCTCGGTGGCGGTTGCGAGCTTGGAAGCGCCTCGCGTCAGGCGTCCATGCGCGCCGGGGCCGATGCCGGCGTAATCGCCATAACGCCAGTAGGTCAGGTTGTGGCGGCTTTCAGCCCCCGGCCGTGCATGGTTGGAGACCTCATAGGCCGGCATGCCGTAACGCTCGGTGATTTCCTGCGTCGCTTCATAAAGCACGGCCGAATGTTCGCCATCCGGCACGATGAGCTTGCCGGCCTTGTGCAGCCCGTAGAAGGGCGTGCCTTCCTCGATGGTCAGCTGATAGAGCGACAGATGGTCGACAGCGTAGGAGACAGCCTCTTTCAGCTCTGCGTCCCATTCGGCCACCGTCTGGTTCGGGCGGGCATAGATGAGATCGAATGACATGCGCGGAAAAATCTCCCGCGCCAGCCGGATGGCTTTCAAGGCATCGGCAACATCATGCAGGCGGCCGAGGAACTTCAGGTCCCGGTCGTTCAGCGCCTGCACGCCGAGCGAGACGCGATTGACGCCCGCCGCGCGGTAACCGCGAAAACGCTCCGCCTCGACGCTGGAAGGATTGGCTTCCATGGTGATCTCGATACCATCCGGCACATGCCAGAAGCGCGAGACGCCATCGAGAAGTGCGCCTACCGTCTGCGGGTCCATCAGCGATGGCGTGCCGCCGCCCATGAAGATGCTGGTCACGACGCGCGGACCGCTCAGCGTCCGCATATGCTCCATTTCACGGAGAAAGGCCGCCGTAAACCGTTCCTGATCCACCGGCCGGTGGCGGACATGGCTGTTGAAATCGCAATAGGGACATTTGGCCGCACAGAAGGGCCAGTGCAGATAGATCCCGAAACCGGGATCGCCCGTATCCGGCAAAAGCGACGCGCCGGGGGCAGAAAGTTGATGCTCCCCGACCATCGGGTTCATGCCTCCAGGCAGGTTTCTACGAATTTTTTAAACGCCCGGGCACGGTGGGAAAGCGCGAAGGCGTCGCCGTGTTTCCAGCCGTGTTTTTCATCCGCGCTCATCTCACCGAATGTGGTGTCGTATCCTTCCGGTTTGAAGACCGGATCGTAACCGAAACCGCTCGTTCCGCGCGGCGGCCACACCACCGTGCCTTCCACCTCGCCGCGAAAATATTCGAGATGCCCGTCAGGCCAGGCGAGGCACAGCACGCTGACGAAGCGGCCGGTGCGGTCTTCCGGCTTCGATGCGCCTCGCTCGGCCAGCGCATCCTCGACCTTCTGCATCGCCATGGCAAAGTCGCGGGTGCCATCGGCCGTTTCCGCCCAATTGGCGGTATAGACACCCGGCGCACCATCCAGCGCATCGATGACCAGACCGGAATCGTCGGACAAAGCCGGAAGACCCGATGCCTTCGCGGAGGCAAGCGCCTTGATGGCGGCATTTTCCTCGAAGGTCGTACCCGTCTCATCCGGCTCTTCGAAATTCAGCTCCGCCGCCGATTTGGCGGAGAATCCGAAAGGCCCGATCAGATCGGCGATTTCGGCGATCTTGCCCTTGTTGTGGCTGGCGACGACGATCGTTCTGGTATCGAGCTTGCGCATGGTGCTTTCCTGTCGGCTCAGGCGATCGCCTGTTTCTGAAGGGCAACCAGTTCGCTGCAACCGGCCTTGGCAAGACCGAGCAGTGTCAGGAATTCCTCCTCGGAGAAGGGCGCGCCTTCCGCCGTGCCCTGAACCTCAACGATGCCGCCAGAGCCGGTGATGACGAAATTTGCGTCGGTCTCGGCGGAGGAATCCTCGAGGTAATCGAGATCGATCACCGGCTGGTTGGCGAAGATGCCGCAGGAGATCGCGGCGATATGGTCCTTCAGAACCTTCTCGACCTTGATCATGTTACGGGTTTCCATCCATTTCAGGCAATCGTGGAGCGCAATCCACGCGCCGGTGATGGAGGCGGTGCGAGTGCCGCCATCGGCCTGGATCACGTCGCAGTCGATGCTGATCTGGCGCTCACCCAGCGCCTGCAGATCGACGACGGCGCGCAGCGAACGGCCGATGAGGCGCTGGATTTCCTGCGTGCGACCGCCCTGCTTGCCGGAAGCGGCCTCGCGCTTCATGCGCTCATGGGTGGAGCGCGGCAGCATGCCATATTCGGCGGTGACCCAGCCCTTGCCGCTGTTGCGCAGCCATGGCGGCGTCTTTTCCTCAAGGCTTGCGGTGACGAGCACATGCGTGTCGCCGAATTTCACGAGACAGGAACCTTCGGCATGTTTCGAGAAATTGCGCTCGAAGGAAACCTTGCGCATCTGGTCGGTTTTTCTGCCTGAAGGCCGCATATGATCCACTCTCCATGTTGGTCCCTGCCTTCTAAGGCGAGGTCCGGGCTTTTGCAAAGCCAATTTCCATTTTGCCGCGGCGTTGCAACGCATTATATTGATGTGAGCTGGTTTGAACGACAAAGAACGGACGAAATGGGTTTTTCCGCACCGCTATCAAAAGATCAGGCATCGCTGCTGGATGAACGGTCTCGGGAAATTTTCCGGCGCATCGTAGAAGGTTATCTCGATACGGGCGAGCCGCTCGGATCGCGCAGCCTGTCGCGGTTGTTGCCGATGTCGCTTTCACCCGCCTCCGTCCGCAATGTCATGAGCGATCTCGAAGAGCTCGGCCTCATCTATTCGCCGCATATCAGCGCCGGTCGCCTGCCGACCCAGACGGGGCTACGCTTCTTTGTTGACGCTTTCATGCAGGTGGGTGACCTGCCCGCCGAGGAAAGGGCGACTATCGATCGCCAGATCGGGCCGATCGCCGGCCACGAACAGTCGCTGGAAGGGCTTTTGACGGAGGCTAGCCGCATGCTGTCCGGCATGTCGCGCGGCGCGGGCCTCGTATTGACGGCGAAGAACGATGTCATCCTCAAGCATGTCGAATTCATAAGGCTGGAACCCACCAAGGCGCTCGCCGTGCTGGTGGGCGACCACAATCAGGTCGAAAACCGCATCATCGAATTGCCGGCCGGCATCTCTTCGTCGCAATTGACCGAAGCGGCGAATTTCATCAATGCCCATCTATCCGGTCAGACGCTGCATGAGTTGCGCGGTCAGTTCCAGACGCAGCGGGCCGAACTGCAATCGGAACTCGGCATATTGGCGCAGGACCTCGTGGAGCGCGGTCTGGCGGTATGGGCAGGAGACAATGAGGAGGGCAAGCTCGGCCGCCTCATCGTTCGCGGTCGCTCCAACCTGCTCGAAGGTCTCGCCGGTGAGGAAGATATCGATCGGGTGCGCCTGCTGTTCGACGACCTGGAGCGCAAGGAAAATCTCATCGAAATCCTCAATCTCGCGGAAAGCGGCTCGGGGGTCAGGATTTTCATCGGCTCGGAAAACAAGCTGTTTTCGCTGTCCGGTTCGTCGCTGATCGTCGCGCCCTATCGCGATGAGGACAATCGGGTCGTGGGTGCGGTCGGCGTCATTGGCCCGACCCGGCTGAATTACGCCCGTATCGTGCCGATGGTGGATTATACGGCGCAGATCATGGCCCGCCTTTCCCGCAAGCAGAGATAGGACAGACCCGCAAGGTCAGGGAATGCGGCAAGCTTTTCGCCGCAAGCCTTGATTTTTGCCCGTCAAAGCTCGATATCGGGCGCAACCAACATATTCAAATCTGGAGAACGTCATGACCGACGATACAAAAAAGCCCGGACCTGACGCGGACGTCGCGGAAGAGTTTGTCGATCTTGCTCAGGCAGGTGAAGAACAGGCCGAAACGGCAGAGCCTGATCCGGTGGAGCTGCTCAAGGCTGAGAACGCCGATCTGCGCGATAAATTTCTGCGCCTTGCCGCCGAGATGGACAATCTTCGCCGCCGCACCGAGCGTGATGTCAAGGACGCCAAGGCCTATTCGCTGGCTGCCTTTGCACGCGACATGCTTGCCGTTTCGGATAATCTTCGCCGCGCGCTTGAAGCCATTCCCGATGAACTCAAGACCAATGGCGAAGCCGGTCTCAATGGTTTGATCGAAGGCGTCGAGATGACGGAACGTTCGATGCTGTCGACGCTGGAACGCCACGGCGTGAAGAAGATCGATGCCGAGGGCCAGAAGTTCGACCCGAACTTCCATCAGGCCATGTTCGAAATTCCGAATCCGGCAGTTCCGAACAATACCGTGCTGCAGGTGGTTCAGGCCGGTTTCACCATCGGCGACCGCGTTCTGCGCCCGGCAATGGTCGGCGTCGCCAAGGGCGGCCCGAAGGCGGAAGTTGCCGCATCGGCCGAGCCGGGCACCTCGTCTCTCAACGAAAAAGACGCGTAAGGCATCTATCCTTACGTCATAAAAAACGCGCCTTCAGGGCGCGTTTTTTATTGCCGTTAAACTGAGGGAGTTAGCCCGCGATCAGGCCGCCGTCGCCTGTTCCTGATTGAGGAAGGCGTAGATTGCGGTGTCGGAATCGGTGGCGCGCAGCTTGGCGACCAGTTCAGGGTCGCGCAGGGCGCGTGCAATTCTGGACAAAGCCTTCAGGTGATCCGCGCCGGCGCCCTCGGGCGCGAGCAGCAGGAAAACCAGATCGACGGGCTGGTCGTCCAGCGCTTCGAAATCGACCGGTGTTTCAAGACGTGCGAAGACGCCGGTGATCTGATGGATGCTGTTGAGCTTGCCATGCGGAATGGCGATGCCGTGGCCCACACCGGTGGAGCCGAGTTTCTCACGCTGGAGGATGACGTCGAAAACTTCCCGTTCCGAGACTCCGGTAATTCTGGCTGCCTTTGCGGCCAGCTCCTGAAGCAACTGCTTTTTGGAATTCACCTTGAGGGCGGGAATAATCGCATCTTGTTGCAGCAAATCTGCCAACGCCATTCTCTTTTTCCTTCATGCCATCGAGACGATGCAGGAGGCAGATGCGCTTTCGCGCTCTGCCTCCCACGTCTTGTCAGACTGTTCAGCTCTTGATCGTTTCCGCGTCGATCCAGCCAATATTGCCGTCATGACGCCGGTAAACGATGTTGAGATATTCCTTGCCCGGGCTGCGGAACAGCAGAACGGGTTCGTCCGTCATGTCGAGCGCCATCACGGCGCTGGCGACGGACATTGTCTTAATCTGTTTCGAACTCTCTGCCACAATGGTGGGTGCGTAATCCTCAGGAACCTCGTGGTCCTCATCGGGAATAGCATCCATCACCGTATAGGCGATTTCCTGCGACACGCCATTCGCACCATTGTGGTGGTCCTTAAGCTTGCGCTTGTAGCGGCGCAGGCGCTTCTCGATCCGCTCTGCGGCGGCATCGAAGCTGGCCTGCGGATCATTTGCCTGACCCGCCGCATGCAATACAACGCCGGTATCGAGATGCAGCTTGCAGTCGGCGGCAAAACGCGATCCGGACTTCTCCACGGTCACCTGGCCTGAATACCCCCCATCGAAGTATTTGGTAACCGCCAGACCTATATTGTCCTCGATCCGCTGACGGAAAGATTCACCGATCTCCATATGTTTACCAGATACACGCACACTCATGGAAATTTTCCTTTTTGTAGTGATTTGCGAGTACCAGCTTACGTCAAGCCGCGCGCGCATCCAAGCGTTTCGAAGACCTTAAAAAGCCCTCATTCGAATTTTACGCCCATGGACGGTGGAGATGAATCCGTTACAAATGACCTTGCTTACGTGTGCGGCGGGCTTCTAGCCCTTGCCGTGACAAGAGTCAATGGTGCGGCAAAAAACCGCCATAAACGTGATCGCGGCCGCCGCTCAGAAGGTGGACAGCTTGGCCATCGCCTTCTTTTCCCGGCGCCTTTGCACGGAGGAGGGGATGTTCATCGCCTCGCGATATTTGGCGACGGTGCGGCGGGCGATATCGATGCCGCTCTTTTTCAGATTGTCGACGATATCATCGTCTGAAAGAACCGCCTCGGCGGCCTCCTGCGAGATCATGGCCTTGATGCGGTGGCGCACCGCTTCTGCCGAATGGCTGTCTCCGCCTTCCACGGCGCTGATCGACACGCTGAAGAAATATTTCAGCTCGAACAGACCGCGCGGCGTCAGCATGTATTTTTTCGATGTCACCCGGCTGACGGTGGATTCGTGCATCTTGATGGCGTCTGCCACCGTCTTGAGGTTCAGCGGGCGCAGATGATCCACGCCATTGACGAGAAAGGCGTCCTGCTGGCGCACGATTTCCGTCGCGACCTTCATGATTGTCCGGGCGCGCTGATCGAGGCTGCGGGTCAGCCAATGTGCCGTCTGCATGCACTCAGTCAGAAAATCCTGATCCTCGCCTGCACGTGCCTTATGTTTCGACACCTCGGCGAAATAACTCTGGTTGATGAGCACGCGCGGCAGGGTCTCGGGATTGATTTCCACCAGCCAGCCGCCGGTGGAAGAGGGACGAACGATAATGTCGGGAACGATGGTCTCCGAAACCATCGAATCGTAACCCGCGCCGGGGCGGGGATTGAGCGTGCGGATTTCCGCCAGCATGTCGAGGAGGTCTTCCTCATCGACGCCGCAGATTTTTTTCAAGGAGGCGAAATCGCGTTTCGCCAGAAGTTCCAGATTGTCGACGAAAGCCCGCATGGCCGGGTCGAGCCGGTCCTTCTGGGCAAGCTGGATTGCCAGACATTCGCTTAAGGAACGGGAGAATACACCCGGTGGGTCGAAACCCTGAAGCGTCTTCAGAACGTGCTCGACCGCTGACGGGGCCGCCCCCAGCCGTTCGGCGACGTCGTCGACGGCATCCGCCGCAATATAGCCGGTCTCGTCAAGCTGGCCGATCAGCGCATCGGCGATCATCCGGTCCTCGGCGGTGGATATGGCGAGCGGCAGTTGCTGATTGAGATGGTCGCCAAGACTCTGTCTGGCGGCGACGAAATCGTCGAGATCGTAACTTTCCCCCGACTCCTGGCCGGGCATGGATTTCCATTGGCCGGCCAGTTCGGGCGCATCGGCCTTTCTGGGCTCGGCATCGTCGGGAAAGACGTTTTCGAAGCTGGTGTCCAGTTGCTCGCCGAGATTTGTGGCGCGGTCGCCATACCAGTCGTCGCTGTCGGACGTCACCGTCGTGGATCTCTCCGGGCCTTCGCCGTCCACGTCACCGAAACTCTCAGTCTCTGCCGGGGCATCGCTGCTCAAATCGCCATCGTTTGCCGCAATTTCCAGCAGTGGATTGCGCTCCACCTCCTGCGCAATGAACTGCGTCAGCTCGAAATGCGTCATCTGAAGCAGCTGGATGGACTGCATCAGTTGCGGTGTCATCACGAGAGACTGGTTTTGACGCAGCAAAAGGCTGGCAGACAATGCCATGGCGGACGCGAAACTCCCCTTACAGCTTCTCCATCGCCTTATTTTCCAGAAATTTTACTGAGACGACGGAACTTGGCCCAAAAATTGCTTTTTTATCTCATTTGGTCAAGCGTCAGGGCGGGGCGCGATGAAGAATCTTTCGCGCGCCGATCATGATGATTTTAGGTCGAAACGACCTAAAATCTTAAATCATGATCTAGATCATATAATTAGAGCGGGATTTCAAGCGAAAACCGCAGACGCTTTTCGCGATCCCGCTCCAGGCGTTCAAAGGCTGAAATTATTGCCGAGATAGAGACGGCGTACATCCGGATTGTTGACGATATCGTCCGGACGTCCATGCGTCAGCACCTCGCCGGCATGGATGATGTAGGCGCGGTCGATAAGACCGAGCGTCTCACGGACATTGTGGTCAGTCACGAGAACGCCGATGCCGCGCGCTGTCAGGTGTCTCACCAGATTCTGGATATCGCTGACCGAAATCGGATCGACGCCCGCGAAAGGTTCGTCGAGCAGCATGAAGGTCGGATCGGTCGCGAGTGCGCGCGCGATTTCCAGACGTCGCCGCTCGCCACCCGAAAGCGCCACTGCAGGCGACTTTCGCAGTTGCGCGATATGAAACTCTTCCAGCAGCTCATCGAGCTTGCGGTTGCGCTTGGCAGCGTCCGGCTCATGCACTTCCAGCACGGCGCGGATGTTTTCCTCGACCGTCAATCCCCGGAAGATCGATGCTTCCTGCGGGAGATAACCGACGCCGAGACGGGCGCGTCGATACATCGGCATGGTGGTGACATCATTGCCGTTGATGGCGATCTTGCCAGTATCCACGGGCACCAGGCCCGTGATCATGTAAAAACAGGTGGTTTTACCCGCACCGTTCGGGCCGAGCAGTCCCACGGCCTCGCCTCGGCGCACGACCAGCGAAACCCCGTTGACGACACGGCGCGTATTATAGGTCTTCGTCAGGCCATGCGCGATCAGCGTGCCCTGATAGGGGGTCTTGTCCGCCGGCGAGGCCGCATCCGCGGATCGGCTGCGCCCGCCGCCGAATATCTTTGAGATCGAGGGTATCTTCACGAGGAAAGACTACTGTTTTTTCTGCGATTTCGGATCGAGCATGATCCGGACAGGGCCGCCGCAGCTTTCCAGCTTGGCCTGTCCCGTATTCATCAGAACGGTGAGCTTGCAGCCGGTGAAGACATTCGTGCCTTCGGACAGCACGACTTGCTTGCCGGTCAGGATGAAGGTCTGCGCCGCCATGTCGAATTCGCCGTGATCGGCCGTCGCCTTCTGGGTCTCGGACGTCAGATAGACATTATTGTCGACGAAGATTTTTTCGATATTGGCGTCGCCGCTGGTGAGCGAAGAACCCTCGCCCTTGTAATTCACGGTCATCTTGCCGGCCTGAAGGGTGGTCGTTCCCTGCACCACTTTCACATTGCCGGTGAAATAGGCCTTGCGCTCCTGATCGCGAATCTCGAGCTGATCGCTTTCAATCGCGATAGGCTGGTCGCCTGAGAGCTTGACGCCCTGCATGTTGCTGGTGGTGTTCTGGGCGAAAGCCACAGTTGCAAGACACGAAAAGACAAGGCCTGCGGCTGCAAGGCCGGCGGATTTGCCAAGGGAAACGGGACGGGAAATTTGCATCATCTGGACCGGGCTCTCACTTGCCTTCATTCTTGATATTGGATGCAGCGATACGTGCCCGTACCTGCCCCGAAAATGTAATTGTCTTGCCATTATCGGCGATGTCAATCGATTGCGCAACAATCGAGCCGTCGTTTGTTTTGATCGAAACCGGCTCCTGGCTGCTCATTTTTCCGGCCTTCAGATCGACATCCGCAGACTGGAACTTCGCTTGTATGCCATTGCTGAGATTGATGTCAAAAGGGGCGGTCATCTTCAGCTTGTTGGTCGCCCGGTCGAAAATGCCTTCCTGGGCGATCACCTGCGCGACACTGTCGTTCACCGGCACTGCCGCCAGAACCTTCTCAAGCGTCATGAGATTGGGGTTGGCGATGTCCTGCAACGCACGGTCGGCGTTCATGGAATAATCGATCCCCTTCTCGTTGCGGCCGGCAACAGCGGGTTTTTCCATCACGATCTTGCCGTCTTCAATTCGTGCGCTCTCCAGAGAGACCTCATCGGGCGCCCAGGTTCGGATAACCGAAACGGCGATGAAGGCGAGCGAAATGATTGCCGCGCCGAGCGGCAGAATGATTTTCAGCCGCTTCACGCGCGCAGAATGCCGCAGCGCGGTGTCATAGGCGCCGTTCTGGTCATTGGGCAGCGAAAATGCTGGCGCGGGTTCGCGGAGTCTTTCGAGCATAAGAGTGGGTCCGGAATGCTTCTAGGGCGCCATTGTGGCGCACAATCGAAGCTTGTGTCTCTATCTAAATGTCTTTGGCATGAGTGCTTTGTCCTGCCAATATGGTTTTTGTCTGGAGAGGTGCAAGGGAAATGCGAATTTTATCGTAATTCTGGTTTCCTTATTGTTTCCTTGCGGCTTCGCGTTAGAAGAACCATATGGCCTGAAGCGCAAAAGCGGATGACAGAGGTTTTTATGGACAATATGGCGATAGCGGATCGCAGGCGGTTGCGCCGCAAGCTGACTTTCTGGCGGGTTACCGCCGTTCTCCTGCTTGTCGCCGGCGCTTTCGGTCTTTACCGGTTTTTATGGGATGGACCGCAGCAAAGCGCGAAGCCCCATATTGCCCGCGTCGAGGTCTCCGGCCTGATCACCGACAATACCGAACTTCTCGAGCGGCTCGACAAGATCGCCAAGAGCGAGAATGTCAAAGGGCTGATCGTGTCGATTTCCTCGCCAGGCGGCACCACCTATGGCGGTGAGCGCATCTTCAAGGCCATTCGAGGCGTTGCGGAAAAGAAGCCGGTTGTCTCGGATGTGCGCACGCTCGCCGCTTCGGCAGGTTATATGATCGCATCGGCAGGCGATGTCATCGTCGCCGGCGAGACCTCGATCACCGGCTCCATCGGCGTGATCTTCCAGTACCCCCAGCTTGGCCAGTTGATGGAAAAGCTCGGCGTTTCGTTGCAGGAAATCAAGTCGTCGCCGATGAAGGCGGAGCCTTCGCCGTTCCACGAGGCGCCGGAGGAAGCGAAGACGATGATCCGCACCATGGTGATGGACAGCTACGGCTGGTTCGTCGATCTTGTGGCCGATCGCCGCAAGCTGCCGCGCGAAGACGTGCTGAAACTGGCGGATGGATCGATTTTCACCGGCAGACAGGCGCTCGCCAACAAGCTGGTCGATACGCTTGGAGGCGAAAAGGAAATTCGCAGCTATTTCGAAACACGCGGTGTTGCCAAGGATTTGCCGATCGTCGAATGGCGTGCGCCGTCATCCCGCTCGCCTTTTGCGGTTTTCAGTGTTGCGCAAATAGCGAAGTTTCTGGGATATGACGATTTAATTCCCTTCGCAGGCCCCGGCCAGCTCGGTACGGACAAGTTGTTTCTTGACGGTCTTGTTTCCGTTTGGCAGGTTGAGCCGCGTTAAAAATCCAATTCTTTCAGGGGGCAACCGTGATCAAATCTGAACTGGTGCAGATCGTTGCTGCGCGTAACCCGCACCTTTATCACCGCGATGTGGAAAACATCGTCAATGCGGTGCTGGATGAAATCACCGACGCCCTGGCGGCAGGAAATCGTGTCGAGCTTCGTGGTTTCGGCGCATTTTCGGTGAAAAACCGTCCGTCGCGTTCCGGTCGGAACCCGCGCACGGGTGAGTCGGTTTTCGTCGAGGAAAAATGGGTGCCTTTCTTCAAGACGGGCAAGGAACTGCGCGAGCGCCTGAACCCCGGCATGGGTGACGAAGAGGACGATTGATCGTCCTCAGCCCGCGCCGGAAACGGAGCGAGCGGAGCCCCGCAGCGATGGAGTATTCTCGGATGTCGAAAAAAATCATCAACCTCATCATCCTGCTTCCGCTGGCGATTATTCTCGTCATCCTGTGCGTGGCCAATCGTCAATCCGTGACGCTGGCGCTCAATCCATTCCGACCGGAAGATGGTGTTCTATCCTTTACCGCGCCGTTTTTCGTTTTCCTCTTTCTGGCGGTCATTTTTGGCGTTCTCCTGGGGTCGGCGGCTACATGGTTCGCTCAGGGCAAACATCGCAAACGCGCTCGTATCGAAGCCAAAGAAGCCGTTCGCTGGCACGATGAGGCGAACCGCCAGAAGGCGGCCGCAACCGGGCAGCTGCCGCATGCGGGCCAACTCCCGGCAAAGTGATGGTGCCGACAGTCGCTCCGGCTCTAGTCGAGCGGCGTTCGGAATGCTATTTGCTGGCGCAATAAGACGCGGGCAGAAGCGGAAAGATTTCCATTGAAGAAAAAAGACAGCCGGCCGGGCAATCGCGCGCGCGCCGGGAGCGATAAAAAACAGGTCCATGCCGCAAAGCCGGCGCGCCGTGCGGATGCCGCACCGAAAAGGCGCGAGCCCGATGCGGTGCGCAACGTGCAGAAGGCCGCGCCGAAGGAAAAAACCGTTGTAGCGGTCGCTGTTGAACAGGTTCCTGCGCGCGCGCTTATGCAGCGCACCGGTGAACTGCCGGCAGAACAGGTTCCAGTCATTCTGGAATCAAGCGGCGCGGGCGATTTTCATCTGATTGACAGCGGCAACGGCCTGAAGCTCGAACAGTACGGTGACTACCGCGTCGTTCGTCCCGAGGCGCAGGCGCTGTGGCAGCCTTCCGGTCCTGATCGTGTGTGGCAGAATGCCGATGCCGTCTTTACCGGCGACACGGATGAGGACGGTATGGGGCGCTGGCGTTTCCCCAAGGCGGCTCTGGGTGAAACCTGGCCTCTCTCCCTGCTCGGGGTCGACTTTCTTGGCCGTTTCACCGCTTTCCGTCACGTCGGCGTCTTTCCGGAACAGATCGTCCATTGGGAATGGCTGAAAAATGCCGTCGAGACCGCAGACCGTCCGCTGAAAGTGCTGAACCTCTTCGGTTACACCGGCGTCGCGTCGCTGGTCGCGGCGGCCGCAGGCGCTGAAGTCACCCACGTGGATGCCTCCAAGAAGGCGATTGGCTGGGCGAAGGAAAATCAGGCGCTTGCCGGGCTCGAACAGGCGCCGATCCGCTGGATTTGCGAAGACGCGATGAAGTTTATACAGCGCGAGGAACGTCGCGGCAGCACATACGACATCATCCTCACCGACCCGCCGAAATTCGGCCGCGGCACCCATGGCGAGGTCTGGCAATTGTTCGACCATCTGCCGCTGATGCTCGATATCTGCCGGGAAATCCTGTCGCCCAAGGCGCTCGGCCTTGTGCTTACGGCCTATTCGATCCGGGCCAGCTTCTATTCGATGCATGAGTTGATGCGTGAAACCATGCGCGGCGCCGGTGGCGTCGTCGCGTCCGGCGAACTCGTCATTCGCGAGGCCGGGCTTGATGGCAAGACGCCGGGCCGTGTGCTTTCCACATCGCTGTTCAGCCGCTGGGAGCCGAAATGATGAAAGATATGCGCGAAAACACCACGCGCCGGGTTGGCCAGGTCAAGGAAGTGACCAGCCTTGCCAATCCCATCATCAAGGATATCAAGGCGCTCACCCAGAAAAAGGGCAGGGAAGAGACCGGCGCCTTCATGGCGGAAGGCCTGAAGCTGGTCATCGACGCGCTTGAACTCGGCTGGACGATCAAGACGCTGGTTTATGCCAAGGCCGCCAAGGGCAAGCCGCTGGTGGAGCAGGCGGCGGTGAAGACGGTCGCATCGGGCGGTTTGGTGCTCGAAGTCAGCGAAAAGGTTATCGCCTCGATCACCCGCCGCGACAATCCACAGATGGTCGTCGGCATTTTCGAACAGAAATGGAAGGCGCTGAAGGATATCCGCCCGGAAAAGGGCGAGACCTATATCGCGCTCGACCGGGTCCGCGATCCCGGCAATCTCGGCACCATCATCCGCACGGCTGATGCGGCGGGTGCTTCAGGCGTCATTCTCGTCGGGGATTGCACTGATCCGTTTTCGCTGGAAACGGTGCGCGCCACCATGGGGTCGGTTTTCGCCACGCCCGTCGCCCGCGCTTCGGTCGAGGAATTCCTGTCATGGAAAAAATCGGCGCAGGTCAGCGTCGTCGCCACCCATCTGGCCGGCTCGGTGGATTATCGAAAGATCGATTATGCCGGAAAGCCGGTCGTGCTCCTGATGGGTAATGAACAATCCGGCCTGCCGCCGGAACTCGCCGGCAAGGCCGACCAGCTTGCGCGCATTCCCCAGCAGGGCCGCGCCGACAGCCTCAATCTCGCCATCGCAACTGCCGTCATGCTGTTTGAAGCACGGCGACATCTCCTCGAACTCGCACCGGTGAAGTAATGCCCAAAGCGGCTTTGTTCTCGAAATTCGGCCCGGCCTTTGCTCTGATCGTCGCCGCACTGGTGCTGGACCAGATCGTCAAGCAGCTGGTCGAAGCCTATCTGCCGCTGCAGGAGATGGTTCCCGTTGCCCCGTTCCTGGCGCTTTACCGCACCTATAATCTCGGCGTGGCCTTTTCGATGCTGGAGGACATGCATGGCTGGTTCATCGTCAGCATGCGGCTCGTCATCGTGGTCTTCGTCTTATGGCTGTGGCGCAAGACGGCGGCGGACCGCACCTTTGCCCATCTCGGCTTTGCCTTCATTATCGCAGGTGCTGCCGGCAATCTGCTCGACCGTTTTTTTTATGGACATGTCATCGACTATATCCTGTTTCATACGCAGACATGGTCTTTCGCGGTCTTCAATCTGGCTGACAGTTTCATAACCATCGGCGCAGCCTGCGTCATTCTCGACGAGTTTTTGCACGCCCGGACGGCTAAAAAGTAAAATTTTAGGGTTTCAGCCAAACATATCAAAACCGCTGCCGTGGTAGCGGTTGCCTATGAGCGAACTGGCAAGACTTCGGCAGAAGGTTTCAGACGAGCTGGGCCTGGCCGCGACGGCGGCGCAGCCGGCGGATCGTGTCGAGGCAACAACGCGCCATGCTGATGAAGAACATGCGACCGATACCAGGTCGATTGCGCTCTATGTCGCCGCGTCGTTATCGGTCGGGGCTTTTTCCGCAGCCCTGATCGCGCTTGCGGTGCCTTATGCGGTTACCGTTGCGCTGGCGACCTTCTTTGGCGCGGTTCTCGTCGGTGTGCTGCTCTATGCGCTCTTTGATGAATCTTTCCATCAGCCCACCGTGCGGGCTGCGGATTCCGATCTTCAGCTGCGGCAAACGCAAAACCGCTCGCTGATTGCCGAGATGCAGGAATTCATGGGCGATATCGTCGTGATCCGTGACATGAACCGGCGCATTGTCGAAGCGAACCGGGTCTTTCGCGAAATGACCGGCTGTGCGGCGCCCGAAGGGCTGAGCTGCGAGGAAATCGGCATCGCTTTCCGTCCGGGCGACAAGGTCCATGCCTATGATGTGGAGATCGCAACCCCGTTCGGTCAGCGCATCTTTTCCTGGCATGATGTCGTGACCCGCGATCTGGCAAGCAGCCGTCTTCTCATCAGCAGCGTCGCCCGAGACGTGACCGAAGAGCGGCTTGCGCTCGGCGAGCGCGAGGACGCCCGGCTGCGCGCCGAAAAGGCCGATGCCGAAAAGGCGCGGCTGCTTGCCACCGTAAGCCATGAAATTCGCCTGCCGCTTTCCGGCATGCTCGGCATGAACCATCTTCTGTCGCAGACGAGGCTCAACGAGGAGCAGCGAAATTATCTCGATGGCATGCGGCAATCCGGCCAGTCGCTGGTGCAGCTTGTCGAGGATCTGCTGGATTATTCGACCATGGAGGCCGGCCGTTTCAGGCTCAATCCGCGCGCGGAAAACCTGCGCCGGCTGATCGAGAGCATCGTCGAGATGCTGGCCCATCGCGCCCATGAAAAAGGCATAGAAATCACCTCCTTCGTTGCGCCGAATGTGCCCGATCATCTCGATTTCGACCCGGCGAGGCTACGTCAGGTCCTCTTCAATCTCCTCGGCAATGCCGTCAAATTCACGCAGGAAGGCGGCGTCGTCATCCGGGCGCGCATGGCCGACGACGAATTGCACATTGCCGTCGAGGATACCGGCCCGGGCATGAGCCGGGCGGAACAGGCCCGTATTTTTGGGGAATTCGAGCAGGCGGGCCCGTTGTCGCAGCGAAGTGCCGGCACCGGCCTTGGACTTGCGATTTCCGCCCGTATTGTGCGGGAATTCGGTGGCCGCCTCACGGTTTCCAGCCGCAAGGGCAAGGGCAGCACTTTCAAATTGGCGTTTCGCCCGGCGGGTGCGCCTGCCGAAATGGCGGATCCGGGACGGCGTCATTGCCTGCGGCATACAAATGTCCTGCTCATCGCACCGAAGGGCGTCGCGGCGGCGGTGACGATGGAGGCGATCGAGGCTTTCGGCGGTCAATGCACTCTCATCCATCAGCCTGAGGATCTGGAAAAGCTGAGGAAGGTTTCTGCCACGCGAGCGGCCGACCTTACCGATATCATCGTCGACCGGCGCATTTCGCCGCTCTTCAGGGACGCCCTGAAGGATTGGCCGCAACAGAATGTCCGCCGCACGCTGCTGGTCAGCCCCGAAGAGCGGCCGTCGACCATGCATGTGGCCTTCGATGCCTGGTTGATCCGGCCATTGCGGGAAAAATCCCTGATCGACGTCCTGTGCGGCCGTCTGCGCGGCATTGAGAGGCGCGACGCCATCAACGACAACCACCCGGATGTGGGATTTTCCTCGCGGGTGGCGGAAGGGGCGAGCGGTATCGAGATACTCGTGGCCGAAGACGATGCCGTCAATCAGCGCATCATCCGCGCCGTTCTGGAAAAAAGCGGCTATATCGTCCGCGCTGTCGAGGATTTTGAGGCGTTGCGGCTTTCTGTGGAGCCGGGCGCAACCCGCCTGCCTGATCTCATCGTCTCCGATCTCAACATGCCGGGCGGCGAGGGGCTCGATGTGCTTCCCGACCTTCTCCATAAGATGAAGGGCGAAAGAAATATTCCCGTCATCGTGCTCAGCGCAGATGCAAGTGACGCGACTGCCGAAATCCTGCTTGGGGCCGGTGTCGGTGCGGTTTTGACCAAGCCTGCCGACCCGCGACGGCTGGTTGAGGAAATTCGCCGTCTGCTGGAGGCGAAACGCCTGTCGCTATCATAACTTGACAGACTCGCGCTGGCGGCATTTTGTCACTATTCTGTCGTCAATTAGTGATTTATGACAGGAAAATTCTTTGGTGGCGGAGCGATTCCCCATGGTTGCCGAAATCCTCAATCACGACATTTGTGAAAACAATGTTGTCATTCATCCTCGTCCCGAGGCAGCTCAGGACAATGAGGGTCTTTTCGGCCGTATCGGCACGCTGGAAACACGGCTCGCCAGAAATGAACGCGAGATCGATGCCGCGCAATCCGTGCGTTACCGGGTTTTCGTCGAGGAAATGAAGGCGCGGCTTCCCGCGGAAGCCATGCGCCGCAAGCGCGACATCGACGCCTGGGACAGTGTCTGCGATCATCTGCTGGTGCTCGACAAGGCGATCGAAGGCGACAGCGAAGACCAGATCGTCGGCACCTATCGCCTGCTGCGGCAGGAAATCGCGCTTGCCAATAACGGTTTTTATTCCGCCAGCGAATTCGACATCGCCGGTCTCGTTGCGCGCCATCCGGGCAAGCGTTTCATGGAGCTTGGCCGTTCCTGCGTGCTGCCCGAATATCGCACCAAACGCACCGTCGAGCTTCTGTGGCAGGGCAACTGGGCCTATGCCGTGAAACACCGCATGGATGCCATGATCGGTTGCGCCTCCTTCCCCGGCGTGCAGCCGGAAGCCCACGCGCTTGCCCTGTCTTTCCTGCACCATAATTGCGTGGCCAAGGGTGAGTGGGAAGCTTCCGCCCTTCCCGAGCTTTATCATGAGATGGACCTTGTGCCGGCAGAGGCGCTCAACGCCCGCAAGGCGCTGAACGCCATGCCGCCGCTGATCAAAGGCTATATGCGCCTCGGCGCCATGTTCGGCTCCGGCGCGGTCGTGGACCATGCCTTCAATACCACAGACGTCCTCGTAGTCCTGCCGGTTTCGTCCATCGCCGGCCGTTACATCAGCTATTATGGCGGCGAGGCCGAGCGCATCAACGGCTGACCGAGTTTCGGCGCAGCTGGGCGGGATGTTCCTGTGGGCAGCGTTCCCGCGCGTGTTGTATTGAGGTGGAGATTGCCGCTAGTGTCGGCCCTTCTTTTCCGCAACACGATATGACATCGGCAGACCATTGACGGACGTTCTGACAACCGCTTCCCTGATCTCGGAAGAGAGCCGCGCGACGGCCACTCCGATGATGGAGCAATATATCGAGATCAAGGCGAACAATCCCGGTTCGCTGCTGTTTTACCGCATGGGCGATTTTTACGAATTGTTCTTCGACGATGCGGTCGAAGCCTCCCGCGCTCTGGGCATCACGCTGACGAAACGCGGCCAGCATATGGGTCACGATATTCCCATGTGCGGCGTCCCCGTCCATGCGGCGGATGATTATCTGCAGAAACTCATCCTGCGCGGTTATCGCGTCGCCGTCTGCGAACAGGTGGAAGATCCGGCGGAAGCCAAGAAGCGCGGATCGAAATCCGTGGTCAAGCGTGATGTGGTGCGGCTTGTCACGCCCGGCACGCTGACCGAGGAAAAACTGCTGTCGCCGACGGAATCCAACTATCTGATGGCGCTCGCCCGCATTCGCGGCAGTGCCGAGGCGCAGTTTGCGCTCGCCTGGATCGATATTTCCACCGGCGTCTTCCGTCTGGCGGAAACGACGCTGACGCGGCTTCTGGCCGATATCTGGCGCATCGATCCGCGCGAGCTGATCGTCGCCGACAGCCTCTTCCATGACGAGGAACTGCGGCCGGTCTTCGATGTGCTTGGCCGCGTGGCCGTGCCGCAGCCGGCGATCCTCTTCGACAGCGCCACGGCGGAAGGGCGCATCGCGCGTTATTTCAACGTCTCAACGCTGGACGGCTTCGGCACCTTTTCGCGTGTGGAAATGGCGGCCGCCGCCGCTGCCGTCGCCTATGTCGAAAAGACCCAGATCGCCGAGCGCCCGCCACTCGGTGCGCCGGAGCGCGAAAGCGCCGCTTCGACCCTTTTCATCGATCCCGCCACCCGCGCCAATCTGGAACTGGTGAAGACGCTGTCGGGCGAAAGGGACGGATCGCTGCTGCATGCCCTGAACCGCACGGTAACAGGAGGTGGCGCGCGGCTTCTCGCCGAGCGGCTGATGTCGCCCTTGACCGACCCGGAAAAAATAAATGCTCGCCTCGATGCGGTCGCCTATCTGATCGATGACGTCTCGCTCTGTGACGGCCTGCGTGATGCGCTGAAACAGGTTGCGGATATGCCGCGTGCGCTCTCCCGCCTTGCGCTGGAGCGCGGCGGCCCGCGCGATCTCGGCGCCATCAGGCAGGGGCTGGCTTCTGCCGAGAAGATTGCCGCCATTCTCGATCAGGGATTGTTGCCGGACGAGCTGGCGGCGGCGCTCGCGGATTTGAAAGCCCTGCCCGGCGGTCTCGAAGCCATGCTCGGCTCGATGCTTGCCGACGATCTCCCGCTTCTGAAGCGTGATGGCGGTTTCCTGCGTGAAGGCGCCAATCCCGAACTCGACGAGGTGCGGGCGCTGCGCGACCAGTCGCGTCGGGTGATTGCCGGGCTGCAACTGAAATATGCCGATGAGACCGGCATCAAGTCGCTCAAGATCAAGCACAACAATGTGCTTGGCTATTTCATCGAGGTGACGGCAGGCAATGCCGATGTGATGATGGCGACGGACGAGGCCAAGGCGCGTTTTATCCACCGCCAGACCATGGCGGGCGCCATGCGCTTCACCACCACCGAGCTTGCCGATCTTGAAAGCCGCATCGCCAATGCCGCTGCGCAGGCTTTAACCATGGAACTGGAAGCCTTCGAGCGCATGGTCAAGGCTGTGGTGCACCAGGCGGAAGCGATCAAGGCCGGCGCACTGGCGCTTGCTGTGATCGATGTCGCCTCTAGCCTTGCTTATCTCGCGACCGAACAGGCCTATTGCCGCCCGATTGTTGATGCCTCCATGACCTTTGCGATCAAGGGCGGGCGGCATCCGGTGGTGGAGCAGGCGTTGCGGCGGCAGTCTGCCGGACCCTTCATCGCCAATAATTGCGATCTGTCAGCCGTCAACGGTGGTAAGAACGGCGCGATATGGCTGCTCACCGGCCCGAATATGGGCGGTAAATCCACCTTCCTGCGCCAGAATGCGCTGATCGCCATCCTCGCGCAGATCGGTTCCTTCGTTCCGGCGGAAGCCGCCCATATCGGTGTCGTCGATCGGTTGTTTTCCCGTGTCGGCGCATCGGACGATCTGGCGCGCGGCCGATCGACCTTCATGGTGGAAATGGTGGAAACGGCCGCCATTCTCAATCAGGCGACGGATCGCTCGCTGGTCATTCTGGACGAGATCGGCCGGGGCACCGCAACTTTTGACGGTCTTTCCATCGCCTGGGCGGCGGTGGAGCATCTGCATGAGGTCAATCGTTGCCGTGGTCTCTTCGCCACCCACTTCCACGAATTGACCGTGCTGTCGGAAAAACTCGGCCGCCTTTCCAATGCCACGATGCGGGTGAAGGAGTGGGAAGGTGACGTGATCTTCCTGCACGAGGTCGGACCGGGTGCTGCGGATCGTTCCTATGGCATTCAGGTGGCCCGGCTTGCGGGCTTGCCTGCATCGGTAGTGGAGCGCGCCCGCGAGGTGCTGACGAAGCTTGAAGATGCCGACCGCAAGAACCCGGCCAGCCAGTTGATCGACGATCTGCCGCTGTTCCAGATCGCGGTTCGCCGCGAGGAAACCCGCAAGGCCGGACCGTCGAAGCTGGAGGAAGCTCTAAAAGGCTTCAACCCCGACGAAATGACGCCGCGTGAGGCATTGGACGCGCTCTATGCGTTGAAGAAAGAACTTGGCAAGGCTTAAGAGGATAGACTGCCTGTCCATCGCCTTTAAAACTCGCTATAGGACACTCCCATCGCAAGTGGTGGGATTTCCCACAGGACATGGATACCGGCATAGATGGCCATCAAGGACCTGGATTTTTCCGACATTCTCGATGTATCGGCGCTGAAGCGCGACTGTGACATCATCTTCAAGGAAGACGGCAAACGCATCGCCGATATCAAGTCCGATCTACTGCCGATCTTCCGCAAGGCCAGTACGGAAGGCCGGGAAAAGGCCAGAGAATTGCTGAAAGCCGATGGCAGCGGCATTGACTGCGCCCGGCGCATCTCCTGGCTCCAGGATCGGCTGATCGAAACACTCTATGATCTCTCATGCCAATACGTCTATCCGAAAGATGCGCCGCAGATCGCTGTCGCCGCGGTTGGCGGTTATGGACGCGGCACGCTGGCGCCGGGATCGGATATCGACCTCCTGTTCCTGCTTCCCACCAAGAACACACCTGACATGCACAAGGCCGTGGAGTTCGTGCTCTACCTCCTCTGGGACCTCGGTTTCAAGGTCGGCCACGCCACCCGCACGGTGGATGAATGCATTCGCCTCTCCAAATCCGACATGACGATCCGCACGGCGATTCTGGAAGTGCGGGCGATCTGCGGCAAGAAATCCCTGACCGACGATCTCGAAAAACGCTTCGAGTCAGAAGTCGTCACCGGAACCGGCCCGGAATTCATCGCCGCCAAGCTCGCCGAGCGCGACCAGCGCCACCGCAAGGCTGGCGACACGCGTTATCTGGTGGAGCCGAACGTCAAGGAAGGCAAGGGCGGCTTGCGTGACCTGCACACGCTGTTCTGGATCGCCAAATATTATTATCACGTCCGCGACACGGCCGATCTGGTCAAGCTCGGCGTCCTGTCGCGGCCTGAACTCAGGCTGTTCGAAAAGGCCGATGATTTTCTCTGGGCTGTGCGTTGCCAGATGCATTTCATCACCGGCAAGGCGGAAGAGCGCCTTTCCTTCGACATCCAGCGCGAAATCGCCGATGCCCTGAATTATCAGCCGCGCCCCGGCCTCTCCGCCGTTGAGCGTTTCATGAAGCACTATTTTCTCGTGGCGAAGGATGTCGGCGATCTGACGCGCATCGTCTGCGCCGCACTGGAAGACCGGCAGGCGAAGGACGTGCCGGGCCTTTCCGGTGTGCTGAGCCGCTTTGCCCATCGCGTGCGTAAAATCCCCGGCTCGGTGGAATTCGTCGAGGATCGGGGGCGTATCGCGCTTGCCAAACCCGATGTCTTCAAGAACGACCCGGTCAATCTGATCCGGCTGTTCCACATTGCCGATATCAACAATCTCGAACTGCATCCCGATGCGCTGCGTGTCGTCACCCGCTCGCTGTCGCTCATCAATGACGAGCTTCGCGAAAACGAGGAGGCTAATCGGCTTTTCCTGTCGATCCTGACGTCGCGCCGCGATCCGGCGTTGACCCTGCGCCGCATGAACGAGGCCGGCGTACTCGGCAAATTCATTCCCGAATTCGGCAAGATCGTCGCGATGATGCAGTTCAACATGTATCACCACTATACGGTGGATGAGCATCTGATCCGCTCCGTTGGCGTGCTCTCGGAAGTGGACAAGGGAACGGCTGTCGATGCCCACCCGCTCGCCAACCAGCTGATGCCCAGCGTCGAGGAACGCGAGGCGCTTTATGTCGCCGTTCTGTTGCACGATGTGGCAAAGGGCCGGCAGGAAGACCACTCGATTGCCGGCGCGCGTGTGGCCCGCAAGCTCTGCCAGCGTTTTCGCCTCACCGGCAAGCAGACCGAAACGGTGGTCTGGCTGATCGAGCAGCATCTTTTGATGTCCATGGTCGCCCAGACGCGCGATCTGCATGACCGCAAGACCATCACCGATTTTGCCGATAAGGTGCAGTCCATGGAGCGGCTGAAGATGCTGCTCATCTTGACGGTCTGCGATATCCGCGCCGTCGGTCCGGGCGTGTGGAACGGCTGGAAGGGGCAGCTGCTGCGCTCACTTTATTACGAGACCGAACTGCTGCTGTCGGGCGGCTTCTCGGAGGTCTCCCGCAAGGAGCGCGCGCAGATTGCCCGGCAGGCGCTCTACGACGCCCTCGAAGACTGGGGCCAGAAGGCGCGGCGCAAATATACCAAGCTGCACTACGAGCCCTATCTGCTGACCGTGGCGCTCGAAGACCAGGTGCGCCATACCCGCTTCATCCGTGAGGCCGACAAGCAGGAAAAAGCGCTGTCGACCATGGTGCGCACCCATTCCTTCCATGCCATCACCGAAATCACCGTGCTGGCGCCCGACCATCCGCGTCTGCTGTCGATCATCACCGGTGCCTGTGCGGCGGCCGGCGCCAATATCGCCGATGCGCAAATCTTCACGACGTCCGACGGGCGGGCGCTGGATACGATCCTGATCAACCGCGAATTTCCGATCGATGAGGACGAGACACGGCGCGGCAACAATGTCGGCAAGCTCATCGAGGAGGTTCTGTCCGGCAAGCAGCGCCTGCCGGAAATGATCGCTACCCGCACCAAGAGCCGCAAGAAGAAGAGCGCCTTCACCATTCCGCCCTCGGTCATCATCTCCAACGGGCTGTCGAACAAGTTCACCGTCATCGAAGTGGAATGCCTCGACCGGCCGGGGCTTCTGGCGGATATGACGGCCGTTATCGCGGATCTGTCGCTCGATATTCACTCCGCCCGCATCACAACTTTCGGCGAAAAGGTCATCGACACCTTCTATGTGACGGACCTCTTCGGCCAGAAGGTGACGAACGACAACCGGCAGGCCAGCATCGCCACGCGCCTGAAGGCGGTGATGAGCGAGCAGGAAGACGAATTGCGAGACCGTATGCCGAACGGCATCATCGCCCATCCAGACGTGGCGGCCCTGCCGGCCGCGCGAACGGCAAAGGCTTGAGATTATGAGCCTGATCGGCAAGTTCGCCACAGTCGGCACAGCCACGCTCGGCAGCCGCATCTTCGGCTTCCTGCGCGAAACCCTGATGGCCGCCGCCGTCGGCACCGGCCCGGTGGCGGATGCCTTCAATGCTGCTTTCCGTTTCCCCAATACCTTCCGGCGGCTGTTTGCCGAAGGCGCTTTCAACTCGGCCTTCGTGCCGCTATTCGCCAAGGAAATCGAGGCGAACGGCATGGAAGGCGCGAGGCGCTTTTCCGAGGAAGTCTTCGGCGTCCTGTTCACCGTGCTTCTGGCCCTGACGATCCTGATGGAACTGTCGATGCCGTTCATCGTGCGCACGGTGATCGCGCCGGGCTTTCTGGACGACCCGGTGAAATTCGACAACACCGTCCATCTCGCCACCATCATGTTCCCCTATCTCGCCTGCATGTCTCTGGCGGCAATGATGGGCGGCATGCTGAACTCATTGCATCGTTATTTCGCAGCCGCAATTGCTCCTGTTTTTCTCAACATCATCCTCATCGGCGTGCTCGCTTTGGCATGGTGGAAGAACTACGATCCGCTGCAGGTAGGTTATGCGCTCTCCTGGGGTGTGATGGCGGCGGGTCTGGTGCAGCTTGCCATCGTCTGGATCGCCGTGCGCAATGCCGGCATGCGCATCGGTTTCCGCAGGCCCCGGCTGACGAAGAATGTGCAGCGCCTCCTGGTTCTTGCGCTGCCGGCAGCGATTACCGGCGGCATCACCCAGATCAATCTGCTGATCAACACCAATATCGCCTCTGCCGGCGAGGGCGTGATCTCGTCGCTTGCCTATGCCGACCGAATCTACCAGCTGCCGCTCGGCGTCGTCGGCATCGCGGTGGCCACCGTGCTTCTGCCGGAATTGGCGCGGGCGTTGCGCGGCGGGCATATGGTGGAGGCCGGAAGCCTGCAGAACCGCTCGGTCGAATTCGTACTGTTCCTGACATTGCCGGCTGCCGCAGCACTTCTCGTCATGGCGGAGCCTATCGTTCGTTTTCTTTACGAGCGCGGCAATTTCTCGCCTTCAGCCACTGTCACCGTCGCGCAAATCCTTGGTATCTATGGTCTTGGTCTGCCGGCTTTTGTGCTGATTAAGGCCTTCATTCCGGGCTTCTTCGCCCGTGAGGATACGCGCACACCAATGATCTTCGCGGCGATTTCCGTCGTCGTGAACGTATCCCTGGCGCTGACGCTCTTCCCGCGTCTTGGCGGTCCGGGCATCGCCATCGCCGAAATCTCCGCCGGCTGGGTCAATGCCGCCCTTCTGTTCGGCATGCTTTTGTGGCGCGGGCACTGGCATGTGGATATTCCGCTGCTCACCCGCATTCCGCGTTTGCTGCTGGCTGCGGCGTTGATGGCTGTTTTCGTGCACTACGCGTTGACCTGGCTGACTTTCGAACTGTCTTCCGCCTCGTCCATTTTCGTGCGGGCGGGCACCATCATGGCTCTCGTTTTCGCAGCCATGCTGGTCTATTTCGTGCTGGCCTTTGTTTCGGGTGGAGCCGATATCGGCATGGTCAAGCGAGCCATCCGCAAGCGCGGCAAAAAGAACGTCGAAACGGAGGCGGGCTGATGTCCTTTGCCGAGAACCGCCGCATCGCGCTCGTCACGCTTGTCGTGGACGATTACGATCGGGCGAAGGCGTTTTATTGCGACATTCTCGGGTTCGAATGCCTGTCCGATCAGCCGCTTGGCGACGGCAAGCGGTGGCTGGTGGTGAAGCCGCAAGGAACCGATGGCGGGGGCCTGCTGCTTGCCGAGGCCGATGGCGAAGAGCAGCGCCTTGCGATCGGCAACCAGACCGGCGGCCGTGTCGGATTTTTCCTGCACACCGATAATTTCCAGCGCGATTACGAGACCATGCTCGCCCGCGGCGTGCGCTTTCTGGAAGAGCCGCGCCATGAGGTTTATGGTTCCGTCGCGGTCTTTGCCGACCCTTACGGAAATCGCTGGGACCTCCTTCAGCCGCGCCTTGGATAGCCCTTGAAACCGCTTGATTGCGAGGGGCTGCGGGTGCATAAGCGCGCGTGCAATTCCAATCACGGGGCGGGGCCCTCCACAAGCCTTTTCGAGGACGACAATGAACGCATTCAAGCCGCTGGTTTTCTCGGGCGTCCAGCCGACCGGCAATCTGCATCTCGGTAATTATCTCGGCGCCATCCGCAAATTCGTGGCGCTGCAGGAAGATAACGACTGCATCTATTGCGTCGTCGATATGCATGCCATCACCGCCCAGCTCGTTCATACGGACCTGAAGGCGCAGACCCGCTCGATTGCGGCCGCCTTCATCGCCTCGGGCATCGACCCTGTAAAACATATCGTCTTCAACCAGTCGGCCGTGCCGCAGCATGCGGAACTCGCATGGGTGTTCAACTGCGTGGCGCGCATCGGCTGGATGGAGCGCATGACGCAGTTCAAGGACAAGTCCGGCAAGAATGCCGAACAGGTCTCGCTCGGCCTGCTGGCCTATCCGAGCCTGATGGCTGCCGACATTCTCGTCTATCGCGCCACGCATGTTCCGGTTGGTGATGACCAGAAGCAGCATCTGGAACTTGCCCGCGATATCGCCCAGAAGTTCAATATCGATTTCGGCGATCATATCCGCAAGGCGGGTCTCGGGCTCGATATCACCGTGGGCGATGAGCCGGTGCACGCCTATTTCCCGATGGTGGAGCCGTTGATCGGCGGCCCGGCGCCGCGCGTGATGTCGCTCAAGGACGGCACCAAGAAAATGTCGAAGTCCGACCCTTCCGATCTTTCGCGCATCAACCTGATGGATGATGTCGATGCCATCTCGAAGAAGATCAAGAAGGCAAAGACCGATCCGGACGCGCTGCCGAGCGAAGTGGAAGGCCTCAAAGGTCGCCCCGAGGCCGAAAACCTCGTCGGCATCTATGCTGCTCTCTCCGACAGGACCAAGGCGGATGTTCTTTCCGAATTCGGCGGACAGCAGTTCTCGGCGTTCAAGCCGGCCCTCGTCGAGCTTGCCGTCAATGTTCTGGCCCCCGTCAACAACGAGATGCGCCGCCTTCTCGATGACCCGACCCATATCGACGCCATCCTCAAACAGGGCGGCGAGCGGGCACGCACCATCGCCGAAAAGACGATGAACGAGGTACGCGACATCATCGGCTTCCTGCGCTGACAGGTCGCTGCTGCGCGAATGCGGCGGGCGGTTTGCGCCTGCCGTGATTTGATATAATCTCCGCCCGAACCGTCGGGCGGTTTTACGGATCACGGCGGACCTAGGGAGTGCAGAATGGTTTCAAAACGGCTGTCGCGTCTGGAAGGGCATCGTCGCAAATTTCTCGCTGTTATCGATGACACACCGGAATGCGAAAGGGCCGTGCACTATGCCGGTCGTCGTGCCAAGAACTCCAATGGCGGGCTGGTGCTGCTCTACATGATCCCGGAAGGCGATTTCCAGCAATGGCTGGGTGTCGAGCAGATCATGCGGGCCGAAGCGCGTGAGGAGGCGGAAGCCACGCTTGCCAAGATCGCCCAGAAGGTGCGCGAGACCATCGGCATCGAGCCGGAAGCGGTGATCCGCGAAGGCAGCGCCACCGAGCAAATCCACGGGCTGATCGAGGAAGACCGCGATATCGCGATTCTCGTTCTGGCAGCAGGTTCGACGAAGGAAGGGCCGGGACCGCTTGTTTCCTCCATCGCCGGACGTGGGGCAGCCTTTCCCATTCCCGTCACCGTGTTGCCGGATACGCTGTCGGACGAGGAAATCGACGCGCTCTGCTGATCCTGGTTTCGGGCAAGATCTTGGGGCTGACGATTTCTTGAATGTAATTATCATGTCAGGGCTTGAAGTGCAGCTTCGCCGGGCGTATTTTTTGGAAGAATTCTAAATTACGGGGCGTGAACGGCGACCTCGAAGGAGACAGACGATGTTCATTCAGACGGAAGCCACGCCGAACCCGACAACGCTGAAGTTCCTGCCGGGCAAGGTGGTGCTGGAAAGCGGTACGGCTGAGTTTCTCAACCCGTCGCAGGCGCAGGCTTCGCCGCTGGCGGAGCGCCTCTTCACCATTCCGGGCGTGACCGGCGTTTATTTCGGTTTCGATTTCATCACCGTCACCAAGGACGGTGCGGAATGGCAGCACCTGAAGCCTGCTATTCTGGGCTCGATCATGGAACATTTCATGTCCGGCCGCCCGATCATGGGCACGGCTGTTGCGGCTGAAGTGTCGGATGAGGAGGGCGAATTCTTCGAAGAGGGTGACGAAACCATCGTCGCCACCATCAAGGAGTTGCTGGATACCCGCGTTCGCCCCGCCGTGGCGCAGGATGGCGGCGATATCACCTTCCGCGGTTTCCGCGACGGCACGGTGTTCCTGAACATGAAGGGCGCCTGCTCGGGTTGCCCGTCCTCCACTGCCACGCTGAAGCATGGCGTTCAGAATCTGCTTCGCCATTTCGTGCCGGAAGTGCGCGAAGTCGAAGCGGTATAAAAGCGCAAGCCAGGCCATCATGATTGTTCTCGCACTCGACACCTCAGGTGTGGATTGTTCCGCCTGCGTTTATGACAGCGCCTCCGACAGGGTGCTCGGCGAGGTATGCGAAACGATCGGCAAGGGCCATGCCGAAAGGTTGATGGCGGTGATCGACGGTGCTCTGGAGCAGGCGCAACTGGCGCTCCAGAATGTCGGGCGCATCGCCGTGACCATCGGGCCGGGGTCTTTCACCGGTATCCGCGTCGGGGTCGCCGCCGCGCGCGGCTTTGCCCTGTCGCTCGGCGTCGAGGCCGTGGGCGTCACCACGCTTGAAACGCTGGCGCTTCATCATCTGCTTGCAAATCCCGGCCGGCCCGTGGCCGTCGCGCTGGATGCCAAACGCGGCGAAGCCTATCTGCAGACATTCGGTGCGGATGGATCGCCGCTGCGCGAAGCTGCACTTCTGTCTCTGGACAACGCCAAAACGGTCACTACCGGTTTCGATGGCGTCGTTATCGGTTCAGCCGCGCCGCTTTTGGCGGGGTTGGAGGCGGGTTCGGGACCGGATCACTTCCCGATTGCCTCGGTCGCGCGTGCTGCTGCGCGCAAGCCAGCTGGCCAGCCGAAACCCGCGCCGCTTTATCTGCGCGGGCCGGATGCCCGGCCGCAGACCGGTTTTGCGCTGGCACGTCAGGGCGTGGCCTGATAGGGCATTCGTCAACATGTGCGAATGATTCCTGTGATGCCCGATTCCTGTTATGTTTGACGACTATCTGACCTGGAAGCCCTATTTCGAGATCGTGCCGATGCAGCATGAGGATTGCGCCGCGGTGGCGGAGTTGCATGCGCTGCGCTTTCCGCGCCCGTGGAACGACGGGGAGTTTTCCGGGCTGCTCACACAAGGGTCGGTTTTTGGTGCTGTCGCACGCCAGACCAACGCCTTTTTCAGCAAGCCGCTCGGTGGTTTCGTGCTGGCGCGGGAAGTGGCGGGTGAGGCGGAAATCCTGACCGTTGCCGTGGCGGACAAGTTCGCACGCGCCGGTCTCGGCTGGCGTCTGATGCAGTCGGCCATCCGCGAGGCGATGATGCGCGGCGCCGAAACCATGTTTCTTGAGGTGGATAATAATAATGCCTCTGCGCTGGGGCTTTACAGGAAGCTCGGCTTCAAAACCGTCGCGGAACGCAAGGCCTATTACACCGCAAAGGATGGAACGAAGTCGACGGCGCTTGTCATGCGCCGCGATCTTCGCTAGTTCCCTGCGACAGGCATTTTTCGGCGAAAGCCGCAAACCGGAATTCTCAAAAGGCCAGAAGACGTGACAGACCTTTCGAAAACGCTGGAGGAGCTTTGCGCCGAACGCGGCATGCGGATGACGGATCAACGCCGTGTCATCGCCCGCGTCCTTCAGGAGTCAGCCGACCATCCCGATGTCGAGGAGCTTTACCGCCGCTCCTCCGCCGTGGATCCGCGCATCTCGATTTCCACCGTCTACAGAACGGTGAAGCTGTTCGAGGATGCCGGCATCATCGAGCGTCACGATTTTCGCGACGGCCGTTCGCGCTATGAGACCGTGCCCGAGGAACATCACGATCACCTGATCGACTTGAAGAACGGCGTGGTCATCGAATTTCATTCCGCCGAGATCGAGGCACTTCAGGAAAAGATCGCCAGGGAACACGGCTTCAAGCTCGTGGATCACCGGCTGGAACTTTACGGCGTGCCGTTGAAGCCCGGCGAACACTGAGACGCCGGTGAGCAGACGGGCGTTCCAATCATGATGTGGCTCCGGACAGCCTATATCGCGGTCGTTCTTCTGATCGTCACGCTCATATTGCTGCCGCTGCAACTATTGGGCCTTGCCTTCAACTGGCGGCTTCGCCGCCGCATTCCGCGCATCTGGCATCGCATCGCCTGCCATGTTCTCGGCATCCGCGTGCATGTGCATGGCGATGTGGAGCGGGCGAAACCGCTGATGCTTGCGGTCAATCACGCCTCGTGGAAGGACATCCTCGTTTTGGGCAGCATTGCCGACGTGGTGTTCATCGCCAAGACGGAAGTGCGGGACTGGCCGGTGTTCGGCTGGCTTGCCCGCTTGCAGAAAAGCATCTTTGTTCAGCGTGAGCAGAAACGCAGCACCGGCGCGCAGGTGAGCGAGATCGCCAGCCGCATGGCCGATGGCGAGATCGTCGTTCTGTTTCCCGAAGGCACCACCTCGGACGGCAACCGCATGCTTGCCGTCAAATCCTCGCTGTTCGGTGCGGCCTCCACCGCCGCTGAACAGGTGCCGGGCAAGCTGGTTTATGTGCAGCCGGTCGCCATCGCCTATACCAGGGTGCAGGGCATGGCCATGGGGCGCTACCATCGCGTCATCGCCGCCTGGCCGGGCAGCATCACGCTCGTGCCGCATCTTCTCGGCATCATCAGGGCCGGCGCCATCGATGTTGACGTGACCTTCGGTGACAGCGTCCCGTTTCACAGCACGGATAATCGCAAGCGCCTGGCGACCGATATCGCCGCCTCCATCCGCTCCATGCTGGCCTTCAGCCTGCGCGGCGGCTGGCGGAATTAGCGAGATCGTAGCTTTTCCGGCATTTTTCTGTTTAATCTGGCCGTGAAAAACACTAGATAGCCGCCATGACCCAGGAAACGCTTGGCCTCGACGCCCCACCCATGATCGCCCGCGAGGGCTCTAACAGCAGAAAGGTCTTCATCAAGACCTATGGCTGTCAGATGAACGTCTACGATTCCGTCCGTATGAGCGATGCGCTGGCGAAGGACGGCTACGTTCAGACGGAAGATATGGGCGAGGCGGATCTGGTTCTGCTGAACACCTGTCATATCCGCGAAAAGGCGGCTGAAAAGGTCTACTCGGCGCTAGGCCGCCTGCGCGACATGAAAAAATCGCGCGAAGAGCAGGGCCGCGAATTCATGATCGGCGTTGCCGGTTGCGTTGCGCAGGCGGAAGGCGAGGAAATCCTTCGCCGTGCGCCCGCCGTTGATGTCGTCATCGGCCCGCAGACCTATCATCGCCTGCCGGACGCCCTGAAGCGGGTGCGCGGCGGCGAGCGTGTCATCGAGACCGAATATGCGGTCGAGGATAAGTTCGAGCACCTGCCTGTCGCCGAAAAGGCGACGCTGCGCACGCGCGGCGTAACGGCGTTTCTGACGGTGCAGGAAGGTTGCGACAAGTTCTGTACCTTCTGTGTCGTGCCCTATACGCGCGGTTCGGAAGTCTCCCGCCCCGTGCGCCAGATCGTCGATGAGGCGATGAAGCTCGTCGATGCCGGCGTGCGCGAGATCACGCTGCTCGGCCAAAACGTCAATGCCTGGCAGGGCGAAGGCCCGAAGGGTGAGAAATGGGGCCTTGCCGAGCTGCTTTACCGGCTGGCGGAAATTCCCGGCCTTGCACGGCTTCGCTACACCACCAGCCATCCGCGCGACATGGACGAGCGCCTGATCGGCGCGCATCGCGATCTGCGCATCCTGATGCCCTATCTGCATCTGCCGGTGCAATCGGGTTCGGACCGCATTCTGAAAGCGATGAACCGTCGCCATACGGGTGAGGAATATATCCAGCTTATCGAAAAAATCCGCGCTGCCCGCCCTGATATTGCCATGTCGGGGGACTTTATTGTCGGTTTCCCCGGTGAGACGGATCGCGATTTCGAAGATACGATGGCGATGGTCGAGACGGTGAAATATGCGCAGGCCTTCTCGTTCAAATATTCCACCCGTCCCGGCACGCCGGGAGCCGATCTCACCGATCAGGTTGCGGAAGAGGTGAAGGCCGAGCGACTGGAAAGATTGCAGGCCCTGTTGCTGCGGCAGCAGAAGGAATTTGCGGAATCGCTGGTCGGAAAAACCATGGATGTGCTGCTGGAAAAGCCCGGCCGCATGCCTGAGCAGTTGATAGGTCGCTCTCCATGGCTGCAATCCGTGAATCTTGATGCAAAGACGTTGAAAATCGGTGACATTGTTAATGTACGAATCACCGCAACGGGTCCAAACAGCTTGTTTGCCGAGGTGGCAGGGAGTTAGAGTGAGGAGCCGACACTGATTGGGACAGGAGTCTGACCGCTTGAACGCACACGAATTGGTATCAAATTCATCGCGCCAGCCACGCCAAGCCGCGACCGACGCCAATCACTTCGTCCTCACGTTCGAGAATAACAGGATAGCGGGAGAGCTATTCGGTCAGTTCGATCAGAACCTGAAGCTTCTGGAACAGCGCCTCAATATCGACGCTCGCCCGCGCGGTAATTCCGTTGCCATCACCGGCGATGTCGTTGCCACCAATCAGGCTCGTCGGGCGCTGGATTTCCTTTATGAACGGCTGCTCAAAGGCGGAACCGCCGAGGTTTCCGATGTCGAAGGCGCGATCCGCATGGCCATGGCCGCGGACGACCAGCTGACCTTGCCGACGATGGAACGCAAGGCGAAGATTTCCATGGCACAGATTTCCACCCGCAAGAAGACCATCGCTGCCCGCACGCCGACACAGGATGTCTACATGCGGGCACTGGAGCAGTCCGAACTGGTTTTCGGCGTCGGCCCCGCCGGCACCGGCAAGACCTATCTTGCCGTGGCGCATGCGGCGCAGCTTCTGGAGCGCGGCGCGGTTGACCGCATCATCCTGTCGCGCCCCGCCGTCGAAGCGGGTGAGCGCCTGGGCTTCCTGCCGGGCGACATGAAGGAAAAGGTCGATCCTTATCTGCGTCCGCTTTACGACGCGCTTTATGACATGATGCCGGGCGACAAGGTGGAGCGCGCCATTCAGGCGGGCGTCATCGAAATCGCGCCGCTGGCCTTCATGCGCGGTCGTACCCTTGCCAACGCCGCCGTCATTCTGGACGAAGCCCAGAACACCACGACCATGCAGATGAAGATGTTCCTCACCCGTCTTGGTGAGAACGGCCGCATGATCGTGACCGGTGACCCAAGCCAGGTGGATTTGCCGCGCGGCGTGAAATCCGGTCTTGTCGAGGCCCTGCAAATCCTCAGCGATGTCGAAGGCGTGTCCGTCGTGCGCTTCAAGGATGTCGATGTCGTTCGTCATCCGATGGTGGCGCGTATCGTCCGGGCTTACGAATCCCACACGGCCGTGCCGGATGAAAGCCTCGTAAAGGGCAGCTGACGTAAAGCAATGACAGCTCTGGATATTCAAATCAGCGTCGAGGCCGAAGGCTGGTCCTCGGAAGAGGATCTGCTGACCTTCGCCACCAGGGTGCTGGATGTGGCGGTCGATTTCCTGAAGCGGGAAGAGGACCAACCCTTCCCGAAAATGCCGGTGGAACTGTCGCTGGTCTTCACCGACGACGAAAATATTCGCGAAATCAACGCTGAGTGGCGCGACAAGGACAAGGCAACCAATGTCCTGTCTTTCCCGGCTTTTCCGCTGGAGCCGGGAGGAATACCGGGCCCCATGCTGGGCGATATCGTCATCGCGCGCGAGACGGTTGAACGCGAGGCCCTTGAACTTGAGAAGAGTTTCGGGGATCATCTGACCCATCTGCTCGTTCATGGGTTCCTGCATTTGTTCGGTTACGACCACATGGACGAGGAAGAAGCGGAAGAAATGGAGTCGCTTGAGACTCGCATTTTGGCGGTGCTTGGCCTATCTGATCCTTACGCGGGTCAGGAACCGCTTTAAATATTGTCTGGAGCCATGAACGAACATTCTGCACGACCTGCCAATGAGGGCAGAGAAAACGGCGAGCAGTCCTCTTCGGAGGAGGGCAGTAGTCACTTACGTCACGACTACAACGCCAAGCCGAAATCGACCATCTGGTCACGCATCGCACGGTTGCTGAAACCATCCCAGGGCGAGCGCCTGCGCGAGGATTTGACCGACGCGCTGATGGACGACACCGAAATCGGTGCGGCCTTTTCGCCCGAAGAACGGGCGATGCTCAACAATATCCTGCGTTTCCGCGAGATTCGGGTCGAAGATATCATGATCCCGCGTGTGGACATCGACGGTCTCGATGAGAATATGACGATCGGCGATGCGCTGATCCTCTTTGAGGAAACCGGGCGTTCGCGCATGCCGGTCTATGACGAGACGCTGGATAATCCGAAGGGCATGATCCACATTCGCGATCTGCTGGCCTATGTCGCCAAGCAGGCCCGCAACAAGCGCCGTGCCGGTTCGCGGAGCGTCGCTTACGGTGAGGTAAAGGCGCCGCGTTCACCGCGGCCGAATTTCGACCTGGCGCGTGTCGATCTGGAGCAGACGGTTGCCGCTGCCGGGTTGGTGCGCAAAATTCTTTTCGCACCGCCCTCGATGCTCGCCTCCGACCTTTTGAAGACGATGCAGGCCCAGAGAACCCAGCTTGCGCTGGTGATCGATGAATATGGCGGCACCGACGGTCTCGTCAGCCACGAGGATATCGTCGAGATGGTCGTGGGTGATATCGATGACGAGCACGACAAGGACGAGGCGATGTTTTCGCGTCTTTCAGCCGACGTGCTTGTCGCGGATGCACGCGCGGAACTCACCGAACTTGCCGAGGCGATCGGGCCGGAATTCGATGTGCGTGAACATCTGGAGGAAATCGATACGCTCGGCGGTCTCATCTTCTTCGCGCTCGGCCGCATTCCGGCCAAGGGCGAGGTGGTCCGGGCCGTGCCCGGTTTCGAGTTCCAGATCCTCGATGCGGACAGCAGGCGTATCAAGGGCGTTCGTATCGTCCGGGATCACGGCTCCGAAGGTGAGGATGATCGCGCTCCGGGCGAAGCGGGCGCCAATGAGGTGATTGCGCTGTCTGCGCCGGATGTTCGCCTTATCACGCACCAGCAGAACGCCGATTAAGAAAGGGTGACGGGGTTTTTCCCCGTCGCTTCCACCTTTCGACATATCAATGCGACAGGTATGAATGCCCGTGTTCGGCGTCGAAAAGAACAAGTGGCGCTTCGGTCGCCACGCCTCCTGTGGACTGCGAATCTTTTTTCCTTTACGTCGGGTCTGAGGGGAAATTCCGTGGCGCGGCCTTGTCGGCGGCGGGCTTTTCCGGACGCGCATAAACGGAGATGGCATGGAGCGTCTTGCAGGCAGGGTAATGCTGGCCGGCGGCATGAGCCGCGCAGTTATGGCGATTGCTGCAGGTGCGGTCGGGGCGCTCGCTTTGCCTCCATTCGGCTTTTTTGCAGCGCTGTTTTTCTCTTTCACTCTGCTTGTCTGGCTTGTGGATGGCTGCACTGGAAAACCGGGCGGCGGCCTCTTCAGCCGCATCCTGCCAGCCTTCGGCATCGGCTGGTGTTTCGGGCTTGGTTACTTCGTCGCGGGCCTGTGGTGGCTCGGCAATGCTCTCCTGCTGGAAGCCGATGAATTCGCCTGGGCGCTGCCGCTCGCCATCCTTGGTCTTCCCGCTTTTCTGGCGTTGTTTTACGGTTTTGCGGTTGCCGCAGCCAATCTCCTCTGGTCGGAGGGCCTCGGCCGTATCGCTGCACTTGCTGCCGCGTTCGGCTTTTCGGAATGGCTGCGCAGCTTCCTAGCCACCGGCTTTCCCTGGAACGCCATCGGTTACGGCATCATGCCCATCCCGATCATGATGCAGTCGGCACATCTGCTTGGTCTTTTCAGCGTGACGACGCTTGCGGTTTTCATATTCGCCTCGCCGGCGCTGATAGGCACGAAAAAAGGAATGTGGTCGGGTCTCGTTGTGGCGGGGCTACTACTGGCCGGCCATTTCGGTTATGGCTTCTACCGTCTCCAGACGCCGGCGGAGGTGCCCGCAGACGCACTGACCGTTCGGATCGTGCAGCCTTCCATCGATCAGTCACGCAAGATGCTGAACGCGGACAGGGCGGAGATTTTTGGCGAGCACCTGCGGCTCTCGGCTCTGCCGCCCGGCGAAGGGAAAAAGCGCCCTGATATCATCGTCTGGCCGGAAACCTCGGTGCCGTTCATTCTGACGCAAAACCCGGATGCTCTGGCGGAAATCGCCAAAACGCTGGAAGATGGGCAGGTGCTGTTCACCGGCGCCGTGAGAATGGAAGATCAGGGGGCAGGCCGCCCGCCGCGTTATTATAATTCGGTCTATGCGATCGACAGCCAGGGCGAGATCATCGGCGCGACCGACAAGGTGCATCTCACTCCTTTTGGCGAATATGTCCCCTTTGAAGGCATCCTGCGGGAGTTCGGCATCGACAATGTCATCGCCCTGCCGGGAGGTTTTTCCGCCGCTTCCTCGCGCACGCCGCTCACGCTTCCTTCGGGCAAGACCTTCTATCCTCTCATCTGTTACGAGATCATTTTCCCGGGTGAGATGACGCCGGGGCTGGCCGGCTCGGCCGCCATCCTGAATGTGACCAATGATGGCTGGTTCGGTGATACGCCCGGCCCCTATCAGCATTTTCTGCAGGCGAGGGTCCGGGCCGTTGAGACGGGCGTGCCGGTGATTCGCGGTGCCAATACCGGAATTTCCGCCGTCATAGACCCCTATGGCCGCATTATTGCGGGGCTCGATTACGGCCGGGTGGGAATTGTTGACGCCACTTTGAGTGGTGGGTCAAACGACGCATTTACTTACGACATACATCGGACGTATTTCTGGTTGATTTTTTCTATCTTGATGATCGTTGCGGTATTTCCCGCCTTGAGTTTCGCTCGGCGCCAGAATTGACCGGGAACCCCTGTAATTGCATAGTGAATACGTCAGTCGTAAAACAAGTTTAGACGCTGTCGAATTGCCGACTCATTTCTTCGAATAGTAATGAAGCGAGATATCAACCCTTTCCGAGTGTCAGGACCGCATGATGACCGAGAATAAGAAAAAGCCTAACCCCATCGACATTCATGTCGGAAGCCGAATTCGCCTTCGCAGAACCATGCTCGGAATGAGCCAGGAGAAGCTGGGTGAAAGTCTCGGAATTACCTTTCAGCAAATCCAGAAGTATGAAAAAGGCACGAACCGCGTTGGCGCCAGCCGCCTCCAGAATATTTCCGCGATCCTTAATGTGCCCGTTTCCTTTTTTTTCGAAGATGCACCCGGCGATCAGGCTGGCGGCACACCCGGCATGGCGGAGGCGTCGAGCTCCAACTATGTGGTCGACTTTCTGTCCTCGGCTGAAGGTCTGCAGCTGAACCGCGCCTTCGTGAAGATCGCCGACCCGAAGGTTCGCCGCCGTCTCGTCGATCTCGTCAAGGCGCTCGCCGCCGAAGGTGACGCCGAGTAAGCGCAGCCCGCGCGACGCAGAAAATTTCCGGCACGGGATGCCGGGCACTCAACGGTCCGCAAGGACCGTTTTTTTGTGCCCGATTGGAAAGGAATTCTCACATAAAGATATATTTATGTGGTTGTGTCCTTGTTTTTCACGGCCGAAATGACTAACAAACTCCAAGACCGTTCTTTGAGGGGAATCCCGCATGCGTGCCAATTATCTGTTCACCAGCGAGTCCGTGGCCGAGGGTCATCCGGACAAGGTTTGTGATCGTATTTCCGATGAAATTGTGGATCTCATCTATCGTGAAGCGTCCAAGACGGGCGTTGACCCGTGGACCGTGCGCATTGCCTGCGAAACGCTTGCGACGACCAACCGCGTCGTTATCGCCGGTGAGGTTCGGGTTCCCGATACGCTTCTGAAGAAGGACAAGGACGGCAAGGTCCTCAAGGACGCCGCTGGCCATCCAGTCATCAACCCCTCGAAGTTCAAGTCCGCCGCCCGCAAGGCGATCCGCGACATCGGCTACGAGCAGGATGGTTTCCACTGGAAGACCGCCAAGATCGACGTTCTCCTGCATCCGCAGTCCGCTGATATCGCGCAGGGCGTGGACAACGCCTCCGACAAGCAGGGCGACGAGGGCGCCGGCGACCAGGGCATCATGTTCGGTTACGCCTGCAAGGAAACGCCGGACCTCATGCCGGCTCCGATCTATTATTCCCATCGTATCCTGCAGCTGCTCGCCACCGCCCGTAAAAGCGGCGAAGGCGAGGCGGCCAAGCTCGGCCCCGACGCCAAGAGCCAGGTCACGGTTCGTTACGTCGACGGCAAGGCGGCCGAAGCCGTATCCATCGTTCTGTCCACGCAGCACCTCGATGCAAGCTGGGATTCGAAGAAGGTTCGCGCCGTTGTCGAACCCTATATTCGCGAAGCTCTGGGCGACCTGAAGATCGCTGACGATTGCCAGTGGTACATCAACCCGACCGGCAAGTTCGTCATCGGCGGTCCCGATGGTGACGCCGGCCTGACGGGTCGCAAGATCATCGTCGACACCTATGGCGGCGCCGCGCCCCATGGCGGCGGTGCATTCTCCGGCAAGGACACGACCAAGGTCGACCGTTCCGCCGCCTATGCCGCCCGTTATCTCGCCAAGAACGTCGTGGCTGCCGGTCTCGCCGAGCGCTGCACGATCCAGATTTCCTACGCAATCGGCATCGCCCAGCCGCTGTCGATCTATGTCGATCTGCATGGCACCGGCAAGGTCAGCGAAGATCAGGTCGAGGCCGCGATCCGCAAGGTCATGGACCTGTCGCCGTCGGGCATCCGCCGTCATCTCGATCTCAACAAGCCGATCTACGCCAAGACGTCTTCCTACGGCCATTTCGGCCGCAAGGCCGGCCGTGACGGCTCCTTCTCATGGGAGAAGCTCGATCTGGTGAAGCCGCTCAAGGAAGCTTTGAGCGCTTGAAGCATTTCCGGTAAAATCGCGTAGCGGTTTTACGTCCGGAAAATGCGTCAACCAGATATCGCGCTTGTTATTTGACGGCGATTGAGAGATACCGTCACCAACTTTGTAACCCGCACAGTGCCTCATGTGGCGCTGTGCGGGTTTAAGTCTATTTGTTCTTGAGAGTATGAGATGACGGAAGAACGGCGTTCGCGCGCGACGGAAGCATTTTTTGGCAGACGCAGGGGCAAGCCCCTGCGCAATCAGCAGGTCGACACAATCGAGAACCTGTTGCCTTTGCTGAAAATCGATCTGGAAAGCGCCCCGCCGCAAAATCTCGCCGCTCTTTTTCCCGCGGATGTGCGGTCGATCCGTCTGGAGATAGGCTTTGGCGGCGGCGAGCATCTCGCCCACCGCGCGGTTGAAAACCCGGAGACGGGTTTCATCGGCGTGGAGCCCTTCGTCAATTCCATGGCCAAGCTGCTCGCCGCCGTGCGCGAACGCGAGCTGATGAATATCCGCCTTTACGACGATGATGCGACGCAATTGCTGGACTGGCTGCCCGAGGGATCGATCGATCATATCGACCTTCTCTATCCTGACCCGTGGCCGAAGAAGAAGCACTGGAAGCGTCGTTTCGTTTCAGACGTCAACCTTGCTCGCTTTCATCGCGTGCTGAAATCCGGCGGAAAGTTCTGCTTCGCTTCCGATATCGATACTTACGTCAACTGGACGCTGCAGCATTGCGCCCGCCATGGCGGCTTCGAATGGACGGCGACGAGTGCTGATGACTGGCGCACGCCCTACGCCAACTGGCCGGGCACGCGTTATGAGAACAAGGCGAAAAGAGAAGGCCGCAGCTCGGCCTATCTCACCTTCATTCGTCGTTGAGCGGCTGATCCCTTAGAGTGCCGCATCCACTTCCGCGGCAAGCGGAATGGAAGGCTGGGCGCCGGCGCGGGTGCAGGCGAGCGAGCCTGCGACGGCGGCGCGCTTCAGCGCCTTTTCGAAATCCATCCCCTGATCGAGGCTGGCGGCGAGATAACCGCAGAAGGTGTCGCCCGCACCGACCGTATCGACCGGTTCGATCTTGAGGCCGGAAGCTCGGAAAACCTTGCCGTTGCGCATGGCGATCACGCCATCGGCACCGAGCGTCACGATCAATGTCTGGCCGCTCCTGTCATGCAGGGCTTTCAGTTCGGTTTCCCGCTCAGAACCGGAAAGGCCGTTCTTTCCGATCAGCAATTCGAACTCGGTTTCGTTGGCGATGACGATATCGGCAAGGCCCGCAAGCCGCGGCCCATCGGCGGTCAGTGGCGCAGTATTGATGACGGTGGTGACGCGCTTTGCCTTCGCAGCCGTCAGCGCCGCTTCGATAGCGGGCGCGGGTATCTCGAACTGCAGCATCAAAATATCGCCCGCCGACATTTCCGCCAGGGCTTTCGCGGCGTCGGCTGCGGAGACTTCACCATTGGCGGCGGGAATGACCGAGATCATGTTTTCCCCGCCTTCGCCGATAAGGATCACTGCCGTACCGGTAGGGCCGGGCGTGGTCTTCACGAGTGAGAGATCGGTGCCGGCGTCGCGCAGCAATGTCAGCACCGGCGCGGCAAAGGTGTCATCGCCCGCAGCTCCTGCCATCTTGACCGTGGCGCCCGCACGCCGTGCGGCCAGCGCCTGGTTGGCTCCCTTGCCGCCGGCGGCCGTGGAGAAGGTCTCGCCCGTCACGGTTTCACCCGGCTTGGGCAGGCGTTTGGCGGTGGCGACGAGGTCCATGTTGATGGAGCCGAAAACAGTAATCATGGAGGGCGTATCCGTATAGAATTCAAGCAAGGCGGCGACTTTGCCCGAGCGGATCACTCGTCGTCAACCACCCGCAACTTTGCCGTTCCCGCCCTGTTCTCGGCAAAGCGTCGAGCCTGCTCTATTTCCCCATGCGACGTCTCTTTTTCCGTCGGTGAAAAATCGAGACCTTCGATTTTCTGGCCGCGCGCCAGCACCTTGTCGGAGGAGATCAGCATCATGTCGATATCCTTTTGCGCCAATCCAAAATGGGCCTGCAGCTTGCGCGTCCGGTCGTCCAGCCGCCGCACATCGTCCATCAGCAATGCCACTTCACCCTGAATGAGATGCGCCTGCTCGCGCATGCGCTGATCCTTGAGCACGGACTGGATGACCTGTACCGACAGCATCAGAAGTGACGGCGAAACGATGACGACGCGGGCGCGGTGAGCGCGCTGCACCAGATATTCGAAGTGCTGGTGGATATCGGCGAAGATCGATTCGGACGGCACGAAAATGAAGGCCGTATCCTGGGTTTCGCCGCGAATGAGATACTTCTCGGCGACATCGCGAATATGCACCTCCATATCGCGGCGGAACTGCTGCACGGCGGCGCGTTTGGTTTCGGGCGTCTCGTCCGCCTTGATGGCGTTCCACGCCTCCAGCGGAAACTTGGCGTCGATGACGAGCGGCGGGGCATTGTTGGGCATCTTGATGGTGCAGTCCGGCCGATAACCGTTCGAAAGCGTCGGCTGCAACTGGAAGGCCCCGGCCGGAAGCGCATCGGCAATCAGCGTCTCCATGCGGGCCTGTCCAAAGGCGCCGCGCGTCTGCTTGTTGGAAAGGATGGCCTGCAACCCGACGACGTCCTTGGCCAGATCCTGAATATTGCCCTGCGCGGCATCGATGACCGCGAGGCGCTCCTGCAGGCGGCTCAGATTCTCATGCGTCGACCGGGTCTGCTCCGTCAGTGTTTCGCCAAGGCGCTGCGACATGCCGTCGAGGCGCTGGTTCAGCGTCTGGCTCATCTCGGTCTGGCGGGTGCCGAGCGTTTCCGCCATGGCGGCGATGCGGCCATGCAGTTCGGACTGTGTTTTCAGGAGGTCGGAGATTTCGCCGTCGGCTCCTGCTTTTTTCGCACGGTTCGCCGTCACCAGCCAGGTCGTGACCAGACCGAAAACCAGAGCCGCGAGCAGCGCGCCGAAGCTGATGTCGACGGAGCCGGCCCGTAACGCGGGATCGAGGAGAACGGAGAAATCTATGCTCATAATTAAATCTAGCAGGTTTCTTGTGATTCGGAAGATCAAAACAAGAACATTCCTGCGGCGGAAATGAGTCGGGCGGGACGGATGCCGGAGGCTGATTGAACCTCGTGTTTTTTATTTCCTCCGCGCAAGAGATACGTTATGGGAAGCCATGACCATCAAACCGCTTATCATTTTGCCCGATCCCGTGCTGCGCCAGCAATCGAAGCCCATCGAAAAGGTGGATGCCGAGGTGCTGCGTCTTGCCGACGACATGCTGGAAACCATGTATGATGCGCCGGGTATCGGCCTCGCCGCCATTCAGATCGGCGTGGCGCGCCGCATGCTGGTGATCGACGTTGCGCGTGAAGGCGAGGAAAAGACCCCGATCGTCTTCATCAATCCGGAAATCCTCAAGGTGTCGGACGATGTCTCGACCTATGAGGAGGGCTGCCTCTCCATCCCCGATTATTACGCCGAGGTGGAGCGTCCCGCGTCGCTCACGGTGCAATATGTCGGCCGTGACGGCAAGCAGCAGACGGTCGAGGCGGACGGCCTGCTCGCCACCTGCCTGCAGCACGAGATCGATCACCTGAACGGCGTTCTCTTCATCGACCATATTTCGCGGCTGAAGCGCGACATGGTCATCAAGAAATTCACGAAAGCGGCCCGCGCAAAGATCTGATCCGTACTCTGCGGACCGGAATGGATGACGGGGCAGGGGGCGACGATGGCTCTTCGCATCATTTTTATGGGTACGCCGGATTTTTCCGTTCCCACCCTGCGTGCACTGGTGGAGGCCGGCCACGAGATCGTTGCCGTCTACACCCAACCGCCGCGTCCCGGCGGCCGTCGTGGCCTGGATCTGCAGAAGTCCCCGGTGCATCAGGCCGCCGAACTGTTGGGCCTGCCTGTGCTGACGCCGGTGAACTTCAAGGCAGAGGAAGACCGACAGCAGTTCCGGGATTTCAATGCCGATGTTGCGGTTGTCGTGGCTTACGGGTTGCTGCTGCCTGAAGCGATCCTCAGCGGCACGCGCCTTGGCTGTTATAACGGCCACGCCTCGCTGCTGCCGCGCTGGCGTGGCGCTGCCCCCATCCAGCGGGCCATCATGGCCGGCGATGCCGAGACCGGCATGATGGTCATGAAAATGGAAAAGGGGCTCGATACCGGCCCCGTCGCACTGACCGCCAAGGTCGCGATCGATGAGAACATGACCGCCGGAGAATTGCATAACAGCCTGATGCTGGCCGGCGCGCGGCTGATGCGGCAGGCTATGGACAAGCTGGAAACCGGTGACCTGCCGCTTGTCACGCAGGCGGAAGAAGGCGTGCTCTATGCCGCGAAGATCGACAAGGGCGAGACCCGCATCGATTTTTCGAGGCCGGCGCAGGACGTGCATAACCACATTCGCGGCCTTTCGCCGTTTCCCGGCGCATGGCTGGAAATGGACATCGGCGGCAAGGCGGAGCGCGTGAAGGTTCTGGCCTCCGAACTGGCAAGCGGCATGGGAGAAGCGGGCGCGGCGCTGGATGACGCCCTTACCATTGCCTGCGGCAGCGGCGCCGTGCGGCTCACCCGTCTGCAGAAGGCGGGCGGCAAGCCGATGTCGGCGGCCGATTTCGTGCGCGGCACACCGGTTCCGACCACAACGAGGCTCGGCTGATGCCACGTTTCCGCATGACTGTCGAATATGACGGCACGCCCTATTATGGCTGGCAGAGACAGGATAACGGCCCCTCGGTTCAGGGTGCGCTGGAGGCTGCGGTTCGCTCGTTGACGGGAGAGAGCGTCTCCATTCGCGGCGCCGGCCGCACCGATTCCGGTGTGCATGCCGTCGGGCAGGTCGTCCACGTGGATCTTTCCCGAGACTGGGAGCCCTACAAGCTTCGCAACGCGCTCAATGCGCATCTCGCCATGGCGGGTGAAGCCGTGGCCGTCCTCGATGCTGCTTCCGTGACCGAGGATTTCGACGCCCGGTTTTCCGCCCTTCGTCGGCACTACCTTTACCGCATCATCTGCCGCAAGGCCCGGCTGGCGCTGGAGCACAAGCGAGCATGGTGGGTGTCGAAGGACATGGACCATGAGCGCATGCATGAAGCCGCCCAGATGCTCGTCGGCCGGCATGATTTCACGACCTTCCGCTCCGTGCATTGTCAGGCGAACAGCCCGGTGCGCACGCTCGACCGGCTGGATGTGACGCGCACCGGCGATCTCATCGAGATACGTGCGACCGCGCAGAGCTTCCTGCATAACCAGATCCGCTCTTTTGCGGGCACGCTGAAACTGGCGGGTGAAGGCACGATGACGCCCGAGGATGTGCGCGCCGCACTGGAGGCGCGCGATCGCAAGGCCTGCGGCCCGGTCGCGCCGCCGGACGGTCTCTATTTCATGCAGGTCGATTATCCCGACGTCATTCCGCCGCGTCGCAGGTACCCTGAAGCCGATATGGTTGAGGACGCGGATTGACCGCTAAAACCCACGCCGGTTCTCAGGCCGGATAAACGCCGAGAAAGCGCTGCAGCGCTTCCGACAGAAGCATGCCGGGCACCAGCAGCGTCATGACGATGGCCGAGACGAGCAGCGACTGGTCGCGGATGAAGAACCGCACGATCCGCGAGAAAGCGAAGACCAGCGACAGAAGCAGCGCCAGCCAGAGAATGGCGATCAGCCCCTGCAAGGGCGGCAGGAAGAATGCGATCAGGATCAGAACCGCATAGGCGTAGGAAAATGGCAGCGACAGCCAGTTCATGGTGGTGACGAGCGGCGCGAATTTTTCCCGTGCGCCGAAGGCAAACAGCAGCATGCCGATCAACAGCAGCGGCACGATCCAGCAGATGGCCTCGACCATCGCCAGACGGAAGAAAAAGATGAAGCCCGTTCCGGTGCCGGGCGGATAGCTGGCGAGAAAGGCGGCGCGCAGCCACAGCCAGGAAACCAGCATGGCCGGCAGGCACCAGAGGGCGGAATAGAAGGACCGCCACATGCCGCGCTCTGAAAGGTCCAGATAACGCGCACCATTATGGTCACCCAGCAGCAGAAGCCACAAGCCCGTCAGATAGAGCCTTATTTCACTTGCCGTCGGCATGGGCGAACCAGCGTTCGATAAAGGTCTCGTAAATGCGCGTCAGCGTCTCGAGATCGGCAACCGCCACACGCTCATCGACCATATGCATGGTCTGCCCGACGAGGCCGAATTCCACCACCGGGCAATAATCCTTGATGAAGCGCGCATCCGAGGTGCCGCCGGTGGTCGAAAGCTTCGGTTCCTTGCCCGTCACGGCTTCCACCGCGCCGGAAAGCGACGAGATGAGGGCATTGTTCCGGGTAAGAAAGACATGGGCCGGGCGGTCAGCCCAGACGATATCGTATTTCACCGGTGCACGGTGGGGGCGAAGCTCGCCTTCCGCCGCGGCGGTATCGAGGCGGCGGATGATTTCCGCGCGCAGGCTCTCTGCAGTCCACGTATCGTTGAAACGGATGTTGAAGGAGGCCGTCGCCCGCGCCGGGATTACATTGGCGGCGGCATTGCCGGTATCGACTGTGGTTACTTCCAGATTGGAGGGCTGGAAATTGTCGGTGCCATGATCGAAGGGTGGATGCATCAGCGCATGGGTCAGTTGCAGCAGACCGCGAATGGGGTTGTCGGCGAGATGCGGATAGGCCGCATGGCCCTGCACGCCATGAACCGTGATGCGGCCGGAAAGCGATCCCCGGCGGCCGATCTTGATCATGTCGCCAAGCTGGTCGGGATTGGTCGGCTCGCCCACCACGCAGGCATCCCATGTCTCGCCCTTGGCGGCCGCCCATTCCAGCAGCTTGGAGGTGCCGTTGATCGACGGGCCTTCCTCATCGCCTGTAATCAGGAAGGAAACGGAGCCCTGCGGTTTGCCGTGTTTTTCAATATGGCGGGCGATGGCGGCAACGAAACAGGCGATGCCGCCCTTCATGTCCACTGCACCACGACCGAACATTTCGCCGCCGGCGATTTCGGCCGCAAAGGGCGGATGGCTCCATGCGGCCTCATCGCCCACCGGAACGACATCCGTATGGCCCGCAAACATCAGATGCGGACCCTCGGTGCCGAGCCGGGCGTAAAGGTTCTCCACGTCAGGCGTTCCCGCCTCGCTCGCCACCATCCTGTCCACCTGGAAACCAAGCGGTGAAAGCAGGGTGTCGAGCAGGGAAAGCGCGCCGCCTTCCGCAGGCGTCACCGAAGGGCAACGGATGAGGGCGGCGAGATTGGCAACGGGATCGGTCGTGGTCATGGCAGTCGCTTTATATCAGTCGCGCAGAAGCTCATTGATGCCGGTCTTGGAGCGGGTCTTTTCATCGACGCGCTTGACGATGACCGCACAATAAAGGCTCGGGCCCGGTTCGCCGTTCGGGAAAGGCTTGCCCGGCATGGTGCCCGCAACGACGACGGAATAGGGCGGCACTTCGCCATAGGTGATCTCACCGGTGGCGCGGTCGACGATCTTGGTGGACTTGCCGATGAAGACGCCCATGCCGAGAACGGCGCCTTCACGCACGATGCAGCCTTCGACGACTTCCGAACGTGCGCCGATAAAGCAATTGTCCTCGATGATCGTCGGGCCCGCCTGCAAGGGCTCCAGAACGCCGCCGATGCCGACGCCGCCGGAGAGGTGCACATTCTTGCCGATCTGCGCGCAGGAGCCGACGGTTGCCCAGGTGTCGACCATCGTGCCTTCATCGACATAGGCGCCGAGATTGACGAAGGAAGGCATCAGCACCACGTTCTTGGCGACATAGGCGGAGCGGCGCACGACGGCGTTCGGCACGGCGCGGAAACCGGCGGCGCGGAACTGGTTTTCACCCCAGTTTTCGAACTTCGACGGCACCTTGTCCCACCAGGTAGATTCGCCCGGTCCGCCGGTCACGATCTCCATGTCGTTCAGGCGGAAGGAGAGAAGAACGGCCTTTTTCAGCCACTGGTTCACCTTCCAGCTTCCGTCAGCCTGCTTTTCGGCCACGCGTGCCTTGCCGCTATCGAGAAGTTGAAGAGATGTGTCCACGGCGTCGCGAACCTCGCCCTTCGTCGATACGTTCACACCATCGCGGTTGTCGAAGGCGGTTTCGATGATGGTTTCGAGGGAGGTGAGATCCGTAAGGCTCATGGAAAATTCCTTAAAGTCGCGTGGTGTTCGTGGTCACGGATGGTCCCGCGCCGCTGGAAGGCTTTGGTCATTTGATCTAAGGGAGTGTTGGAAAGGCGTCAATGTGATTTGGGTGATTTGGCGCGTCAGACGAAAGGCATGGAAATGACACGACTGAAAAACGGCAAGTTGCGGCGCAAGGACGGGGTATGGGACCCGTTGAAGCGCAGTGCCGTGGACAAGCAGCAGGCCGAGGTCGTTCAAAAAACACCGCAGTCGGATTCCCCGTCCTATCGCCTCGCCTATGTGGACATGGATTTCCTCTGCCGCGAGGAATTGCGCCCCGTCAGGCTTCAACTGGAACTGCTGAAGACGGAAATGGCGCTGACCGAGCGCGGCATCAAATCCACCGTCGTCATGTTCGGCGGCGCCCGCATTCCCGAACCCGGCGGCGAAGCCTGGGCGGCGCGCAATGAGACGCAGAAGCGCAATCTGGAGCAATCCTCGGTCTATTACGACGAAGCGCGCAAATTCGCTCGCCTTTGCACCGACTACGGCGCGAAATCCGGTCACCTGGAATATGTGGTTGTCACCGGCGGCGGTCCCGGCGTCATGGAGGCGGGTAACCGAGGCGCCATGGATGCCGGAGGACCCTCCATCGGCCTCAATATCGTCCTGCCGCACGAACAAGCGCCCAACCCTTATGTAACGCCGGAACTGAGCTTCAATTTCCACTATTTCGCGATCCGGAAAATGCACTTCCTGATGCGGGCGAAGGCCGTGGTGGTTTTCCCCGGCGGTTTTGGTACGCTGGATGAGCTTTTCGAGGCTTTGACGCTGATCCAGACCAAGCGAATGGCCCCGATCCCTCTCATTCTTTTTGGAGAAAAGTTTTGGCGATCCGTCGTCAATTTTGAGTTTTTGGCGGATTTCGGCACCATCGCTCCCGAGGATATGAATCTCCTGCACTTTGCCGAAACGGCGGACGATGCCTGGAAAATCATTTCCGACTACTACGAACATTGAAGATGCACGGCGCGGCGAAGTAATATTAGGGCTTAATTAGCAATCATATTCTAATTTTGCCCCGTCGCGCTGCAGCGCACTGTCCCATGCGGACGGGCCTCCATGACGGAGATTGTCATCCGTTGACGTCAGCTCCTTCGGGTTGACGATTTCCATTGGGGCCTAAATGTTCAATCTCAAAGTGAAGTCGCTTGCGACCAAGCTGATCCTCGTAACCGGCTGTGCCATCACCACGGTTCTCGTTGCATCCAATTCTTTCCTCATCTCCCAGACCAGTGAGCGCGTGCACGCGCTGACCATGGATCAGGCCAATACGGAAGCCCGCGCCATCGCCAACGTAATCGCCGCCGATGTCGGTGAACTTGGCAGCGCCGCGCGCTCCATGGCCGGCGTCATCGGCCGTGCGCATCAGGCGAAATCGATGGATCGCCCCGGCATCGTCAACATCCTCAAGGCCAATGTCGAGCAGAATGCCTTCGCTTTCGGAAGCTGGTTCTGCGAGCAGCTCGGTCTCTTTGACGGGCAGAGCAAGGAGATTGCGGGCAGGCTCGATCTCGGCACCAATGAAAACGGTGCGTTTGCGCCCTATTGGTCGAAGACCCAGAAGGGCGACATCCAGTTCTCGACCTTCAAGAATGATTATGCGGCGGAATGGTATGCGCTCGCTTCCAAATCCGGTAAGGGCGCCATTACCCAGCCCTATCTCGCAGAGGGCACGGAAGTACCCACAACCATGACCTCGCTTGCCTATCCGGTCATGTCGGACGGCAAGATGATCGGCGTGGCGGGTGTCGATATTTCGCTGGCCTCGCTGTCGCAGAAGCTGCAGGCGCTGCACCCTTTTGAGACCGGCCGCGTAACGCTCGTTTCGCAGGGTGGCCAGTGGCTGGTGCCGCCGACACCCGCGCAGAATATGAAAGCCTATGACGGAGACGGCGCGAGCACCGTTCAGGCGGCGATTACGTCCGGCAAGCAGGGCCTCATCGAAAATCTCGGCCTCGATACGGACGCGCCCTATAATCGTCTCGTTTATCCCTTCGCCGTTCCGGGTCTCAACGCGACCTGGGTGGTGCTGGTGGATATTCCCCATCAGGCCCTGAACGCACCGGTTCAGGAACAGACCTACATGATGATCATCGGCGCGATCGTCATTCTCGCCGCCGTCATCACCGCGCTTTATTTCGCCGTGCGCCATTTCGTCCGCAATCCGCTTGCCTCCCTGGTGTCCGACGTCAGGACGCTGAGCGACGGTCGCTACGATGTGCCCGTTTCCGGACAGGAACGCCGGGATGAGACGGGTGCCGTGGCTACTGCGCTTGAAGGTTTCCGCGCGAAGCTTGCTGGCATCCGCGAGATGGAGGCCGAAGCCGAGGCCCAGCGTGGTCAAGCGGAAACGGCGCGCCAGCGCTCGGAATCCGAGCGTACTGAAAACAGCCGGATGCAGCAGCACATTGTCGGCGTGCTGGGTGCAGGCCTCAATGCGCTTTCGCAGGGCAATCTCACCTACCGCATCGAGGACGAGTTCCCCGGCGAATATGCGAAGCTGCGCGAGGACTTCAACTCGGCGCTTGCGAGCCTCGAGGAAACCGTTTCCACCGTCAATGCAACCGTCGTCAGCATCGGTAACGGCACGGGCGAGATCACTCGCGCCGCCAGCGATCTTTCGCACCGCACGGAACAGCAGGCCGCAAGCCTGGAAGAAACCGCCGCCGCCCTCAATGAGCTGACGGCGCAGGTCAATTCCAGCGCGGAAAACGCCGCAGAGGCGGCCGGAGCCGTCAGCCATGCCTGCGACGACGCAGGCAAGTCGGGTGAGGTCGTGCAGCAGGCCGTAAACTCCATGGAAGGCATCGCGCAATCCTCGGCCGAAATCTCGCGCATCATCGGGGTTATCGATGAGATCGCTTTCCAGACCAACCTCCTGGCGCTGAATGCGGGCGTCGAGGCAGCCCGCGCCGGTGATGCCGGCAAGGGCTTTGCCGTCGTCGCACAGGAAGTGCGCGAACTGGCGCAGCGGTCCGCCACTGCCGCCAAGGAGATCAAGGGTCTCATCAACACCTCGGCCATGCAGGTGGGCGAGGGCGTCCAGCTGGTCGGCAAGGCCGGTGAGACGATGAAAAAGATCGCCGATCAGGTTCTGCAGATCAACCAGTTGATACGGCAGATTTCCGCTTCCGCCAGCGAGCAGGCAGTCGGCCTCAAGGAGATCAACTCCGCCGTCACCCAGATGGATCAGGTGACCCAGCAGAATGCGGCGATGGTGGAAGAAACTACCGCTGCGAGTGTGACGCTGAACAGCGAGGCCGAAACGCTGAAGTCGCTCGTTGCCGGTTTCTCCGTTTCCGGCGGCCATTCCAGCCAGCAACTGCGCGCCACGGCGGCGGCAATGCGCGCACCCGCCGCTCCGACCCAGGCGTCGGGCCGCCCGGCCGCGCCCCGCGCCCGTCCGAGAACCAGCGGCGCAAACGCGCTGGCGCAGGATGACTGGACGGAATTCTGACGCGCCATTTCCGTCTCAAATAAAAAGGGCCGCTGGTATCGCCAGCGGCCCTTTTTCATGTCCGCTTCCGTTACAGACGGGCGAAACGTTCCGTCAGCAATTCGAAGAAGCCGTCGGCATCCACATTGCGCATCACGCGGGCATTGGCGGGCCGTTCGGTAACCTTCCACCAGTCCACCACGGTCATGCCCATGGTGAGTTCGGAGTGGACCTCGATTTCGACATTGCACTCGCGACCCTGAAACAGTTCGGGTTTGACGAGATAGGCAATGACAGTCGGATCATGCAGCGGGCCGCCATCCGAGCCGTATTTTTCGATGTCGAAACGCTCGAAGAATTCCAGCATTTCCGCCATGGCGATGGCCGGCCGCGTGCCAATGTCGCGAATGCGGCTGACCCGAGCCTTGGTTGTCAGCAACTGATGGGTGACGTCGAGCGGCATCATGACGATCGGCATGCCGGAGCGGAAGACGATATCGGCGGCCTGCGGGTCGACATAGATGTTGAATTCCGCCGCCGGGGTGATGTTGCCGCCCTCGAAGAAACCGCCGCCCATCATCACCAGTTCCTTGACGCGGTCGGCGATTTCCGGCGCCTTCAGGAGCGCCAGCGCCACATTGGTCAGCGCGCCGAGCGTGCAGAGCGTTACGGTGCCGGCGGGTTCCCGCATCAGCGTTTCGATGATGAAATCGACCGCGTGCTGCTTTTGCGCTTCCATGGTCGGCTCATCGAGAACCGGGCCATCGAGGCCGGTGCTGCCGTGAACGTGCTCGGCGGTGATGGGCTTGCGCACCAGCGGCTTCTCGGCGCCCTCATAGACGGGAATATCGGTGCGGCCGCACAATTCGCTGATGATGCGGATGTTGCGGCTGGTCAGCTTCAGCGGAACGTTGCCGGCGACGGCGCACAATCCGAGAATGTCGATTTCCTCCGGGCTTGCGAAGGCGAGCATGATTGCCGCCGCATCGTCCTGGCCCGGATCGGTGTCGATAATGATTTTTCTGCGTTCTGCCATGTCTTGCCCGCCGTTGAGATGAGCGCTTTTTTCGAGCGGCGGGTGCTCACTTGTCAAGCCTCATTCCCGGTGTTCCCTTTGCTCGTCGCCGCGTCTTGCGTATTGCGGTTGTGCTTCCCATATTGCAGGGGCCGGTGCGATTGACCGGCGAGGTTGCCGGAAGCGGGACCGCGAAACGTCGCTTGGTTGCAAGGACAAAAGAGACATGAGCCGCATGACGCCATTCACCCACCCGCTTTTGCTGGGTTTTGATGCCATGGAAAAAACGCTGGAGCGCATGGCGAAGGCCCATGACGGCTATCCTCCCTATAATATCGAGCGCCTGCCGGGCAGCGGCGATGTGCCGGAACGCCTGCGCATCACCATCGCGGTTGCCGGTTTCTCGCAGGACGATCTGGATGTGACGACGGCCGATAACCAGCTCGTCATTCGCGGACGCCAGCAGGAACAGGAGAAACGCGATTTTCTCTATCGCGGCATCGCGGCGCGCCAGTTCCAGCGGGTTTTCGTGCTTGCCGATGGCATGCAGGTCAGGGAAGCGCGTCTGCGCAACGGGCTTCTTTCCATCGATCTGGTGCGGCCGGAAATTTCAAACGTGGTGAAGAAAATTAATATTTCCGTCTCAGAGTAGAACGTGAACGCCGGAATCCGACACGAATCGCTCGGCGTGAAGAAGGAGGCTGAAATATGCTGTTGAAAGAAGCGCATGCGCGTCTCACCCAATCCCAGCTCGCCCATATCGGCGAAGGAGAAGTGGGATATATCCGCAAGATCCGCGCGGAAGACGTCAGCCGCTGTTTCCCGGAAGCGCCCGATCTCGATCCGCAATTGGACCTTTGGGCGCTGTTCGGTGCAGATGGTACGCCGATCCTCCTGACGGACAACCGGTCCAGTACGTTTTTCAAGGCTGCCGAAGACGATCTCCAGACCGTCAGCCTGCATTGAAGAAAAAGCCCGCTTTTGAGCGGGCTTTTTCTTTAGCGGGTTAAAGGAACGGGCGGTCCGGCATGTCGTCGATGGAGATGACGCCGTCCTTGTTCTTGTCCAGCCGTTCGAACATCTTTTCGCCGGCGGCGGTGAATTCCGCCTTGCTGACCTGACCGTTCTCGTCGGTATCGGCCCAGCGGATCAGCGCGAAACCTGCGCCCTTGCCGCCATGCTTGCCCCAGCCCTTATGGCCGAAACGGCCGCCATGTTCGCGCTCGGCATGTCTTTCGGCGCGCTTGCCCTCGGGCCCCTTGCCGTCTTCGGCTTTGGCGTCTTCACGCTCGGGGCGCGGATTGGCGGCGCGGAAAGCTTCCATCTTCGCCTGACGATACTCACGCATTTCCTTCGGCGTGATCGAGCCGTCCTTGTCCTTGTCGATCTCGGTGAAGAGCGCGTCCTGACGTGCGGCGAATTCCTCCTTGGAAATCTTGCCGTCCTTATTGCTGTCGGCCACCTTCAGCAGGTGAACGAAGGCCGCTTCCTGGCGGATCGGCATGCGCTCGCCATGGCCTTTGCCCGGAGCGGGCGGAGCGGCAAAGCTTGCCGTCGCGGCCGTGCCGATCAAAAGGGCTGCGCCAAGAGCAGACAGGGCGATTTTTCGTGTGGTCATCGTCATTACCTTTCTTTGGTGTCCCTGAAGAGAAGATAATGACGTCCCGCACGCCTCACCACTTAAACATCCGTAAGGTGCATGAAGCTTCGGTAATGTTCGCTGCTCAGCCTGCGATGGTTTTCGTCAGGAAGCCGGTCAGGTCGTCGGTGATGTAGTCGATATGCGCATCCGTGGCCGCTGGGATTTCCCAGCGTTCCATGATGACGCCCTCGAGATTGGCGGGGACGAGCAGAACGGTCTTCATGCCGAGCGCCTTGGGCGCCGCGAGATTGCGCGGCAAATCCTCGAACATGGCGGCTTTTTGCGTGTCGAGTTTCGCAAGCGCCGCGAACTTCTCATAGGTCGCGCTGGCCGGTTTCGGCAGATAGCCCGCAGCGACGATATCGAAAATATCCTCGAAATGATCGAGAATTCCGAGCGCACCGGCCGCCGCCTGCGCATGTTTGACGCTGCCGTTGGTAAGGATGAATTTGCGGCCCGGCAAAGCCTTGATCGCCTCGCCGAGTTCCGGATGCGGCTTCAGCGCCGAATAATCGATGGCATGGGCGCGTTCCAGAAACTCGTCCGGGCTGATGCCGTAATGGATCATCAGGCCCTGAAGCGTCGTGCCGTGGTCGTGATAATAGCGCTTCTGCAGTGCCCGGGCCTCGTCGGGATCGAGCTTCAGAAGCTCCGCCACATAGGCCGTCATGTTACGGTCGATCTGCGAAAACAGATTGATGTGATGCGGATAGAGCGTGTTGTCGAGATCGAAGACCCATTCGCTCACATGGTCGAAATCGGCGGCTTCGGGCAGGTTTTTCGGCTTTGTGTCCATGGGCTGCTTTATGCCCGTTTCGAAGGCCAAAGAAAATCGAAAAGACGACGATTGATCAGAAAATCGGGCTTGGCTGGGGCCTCCGGTGCATGATACCGCCAAGGCCATGGAACTCTGGATAGGCATCACTTTCGCAAGCGCGTTCTTGCAGAACCTGCGCTCGACCCTGCAAAAGCACCTCAAGGGCATGATGGGCACCACGGGCGCGACCTTCGTGCGCTTCGTTTTCGGCATGCCTTTCGCTCTCGTCTACCTTGCTTTTCTGCATTTCGGGCTCGGCCGCCCTCTGCCGGTGCCGAACATGTCCTTTGCCGTGTGGGCGACGGTCGGCGCCATGGCGCAGATTGCCGCCACCTTCCTGCTGGTGCACCTGTTCTCGTTTCGCAACTTCGCGGTTGGAACGGCCTATTCCCGCACCGAGCCGGCGCAGGCGGCGCTGTTTGCGCTTATTTTCATCGGGGAAAGCGTCAATGGCGGCACATTGGCGGCCATCGCCATCTCGGTCGCCGGCGTCATGCTTATTTCGGTGGCGCGCACGGAAGTCACGCCCGCTTCCTTCTTCACGTCGATCTTCAGCCGGACAGCGGGTATCGGCCTTGCCTCGGGGGCTTTCTTCGGCCTGTCATCGGTTGCCTATCGATCGGCATCGCTTGCGCTTGCGCCGAGCCTTCCCGCTCCGGACGCGATGATGCAGGCAGGCTTTACCCTCGTTGTCGTCATCGTCATGCAGACGGTTTCGATGTTCCTGTGGATCGTCTGGCGCGAGCGTGAGGAGCTGCGGCGCATCGCGAAGGTGTGGAAACCGTCGCTTGCGGTCGGTTTCGTGGGCGCTACGGCCTCGTTCGGCTGGTTCACGGCGATGACCCTGCAGCAGGCCGCCGTGGTGAAGGCATTGGCGCAGGTGGAGATGCTCTTCGCCTTCGCCTCGACCGTGCTTTTCTTCAAGGAGAAGATCAACAGGCTCGAACTGTCCGGCTGCCTGCTGATTGTCGTGGGCGTGCTGTCACTTTTGGCATTCGGCTGAATGCCAGTTGTGGCGGACAGGCTTGCCGTCCGCCACCTGAAGCCTGTCAGGGCACGATGAGCGTGCCGGCGCCTTCCGTGAAGATTTCCAGAAGGACGGAATGCGGCGTCTTGCCGTTGAGGATCACCACGCCCTGAACACCGGCCTTGATGGCGTCGATGCAAGTCTCGACCTTCGGGATCATACCGCCGGAAATCGTGCCGTCCTTGATGAGCGCACGCGCCTGCGAGACGGTGAGTTCCTTGATGAGTTCCTTGTTCTTGTCGAGAACGCCGGGAACGTCGGTGAGAAACAGCAGACGCGAGGCGTGAAGCGCACCCGCAATCGCGCCGGCGAAGGTATCGGCATTGATATTGTAGGTGGCACCATCGCGGCCAGGCGCGACCGGGGCGATGACCGGGATCATTTCCGACTTGGCGAGCAGGTCGAGCAGGGTGCGGTCGACCTCCGTGACTTCGCCGACAAAGCCGAGATCGAGCACACGTTCGATATTGCTGTCGGGATCGATGACGGTCTTTTTCGCCTTTTCGGCGAAGACCATGTTGCCGTCCTTGCCGCACAGGCCGATGGCCCATTCGCCCGTCTGGTTGATGAGGGCGACGATTTCCTTGTTGATCGAGCCGGCCAGAACCATTTCGACGATCTCGACCGTCTTGGCGTCAGTGACGCGCAGGCCGCCCTCGAATTTCGATTCGATGCCCATCTTGGTCAGCATCGCGCCGATCTGCGGGCCGCCGCCATGCACGACGATGGGGTTGATGCCCGATTGCTTCAACAGGGCGATGTCTTCCGCGAAAGCCTTGCCGAGCGTGGAATCCCCCATGGCGTGGCCGCCATATTTCACCACGATGGTCTTGTTCTCGTATTTCTGCATGAAAGGCAGAGCCTGTGCGAGCAGCCGCGCCTGAGTTTCGCTTTCGGAAGACGTCATCTAAAAACCTCGGTCTGTGGTTGCGGCCGTTGAAAGCCTGTCACCGCTCTAAAGCAAGTCTTTGACGGATGAAATAACCTCCTGGCCTTATTGTGTCGGCAGCGGTCAAATTTCTTTTTTTTGGCTGTCCCGGCCCCGTAATGAGATTGACATAAAGGCCCAATGGGACCAGCCTTCCATGGAAAGGGGAGGGGTTAATTCAGGGCGATATGGGATGTCGCGCGCCGCGGGAGCGATGCTGACCTGAACGACCGAGGAGCGAGAGACCACATGACGGCACCCGATAGAGACAAGCAAAGCGGTTTGCGGGATGAAGTCCTTGCGGGCGAATATGTGCTGGGTGCCCTGCCGCCGGAAAGCATGGCGGAGCTAGCCAAGCGCGTCAAACGCGACCGCCAGTTCGCGGCCATGGTCAGGCGCTGGCGGGACAATCTGGCGGAAACCGAACATCGCGAAAACGCGACCGTCGCCGCGCTGCTGGAACGGGACCCAGGCCGCTCCGGCCTGCCATTCAGGGGCCAGCCGCTACGGGGTGGCAGCATGTTCGCAGCCATGCTTTCCGAGGTCTGGCATTCCGTGCGCTTCTGGCGCCTTCTGGCGTTGACGGCGATGCTCTGGACCGCCGTTCTGCTTTTCACCATCGCCTGAGAGGCGTGTCTTTCAAAGAGAGATCGTTCTGACGATCTCGGCCCGCAGGCTATCCAGCCCGAATGATTTTTCCGAGGATGTGGCGAGAACTTCCGGATAGGCGGCGGGACGCTTGCGGATTTTCTCCAGCGTTTCGCCGATCAGCCGCGGAACGCCGGCATCCTTGATCTTGTCCGTCTTCGTCAGCACGATCTGGTAGGAAACGGCCGCCTTGTCGAGCAGGGTCAGAACCTCCTCGTCGTTCTTTTTCACGCCATGGCGGGAATCGATCAGCACGTAAACGCGCTTCAGCGTCGCACGGCCGCGCAGATAATCGAAGACGAGCTTGGTCCAGGCATCGACCTGATCCTTCGGGGCCTGCGCATAACCGTAACCGGGCATGTCGACCAGCGCCATCGGCGGCAGATCGCCAGCTTCGCCGGAATAACCATCTGGAACGAAATAGTTCAGTTCCTGCGTGCGTCCGGGCGTATTGGACGTGCGGGCAAGCCCTTTGTGGCCCACCAGCGCATTGATGAGCGAGGACTTGCCGACATTCGAGCGACCGGCGAAGGCAATCTCCGGCGGGCCTTCGGGCGGCAGGAATTTCATTGCGGGAACGCCGCGAATGAAAATCCAGGGTCGCCCGAACAGGGGCTTTTCGGTTGCCGTGCCGGTCTCACTCATTTCGATTGCACCGGCTTTCGCTTGAACAGTCCCTTGATATTGTCGAACAGTTCGATCTTGGCGCCCTGGCGCTTCATGATGACGGCCTGCTGGGTGATGGAGAGCGTATTGTTCCATGCCCAGTAGATGACCAAACCGGCCGGAAAGGAGGCCAGCATGAAGGTGAAGATCAGCGGCATCCAGTTGAAGATCATCGCCTGCGTCGGATCGGGCGGCGTCGGGTTCATGCGCATCTGCAGGAACATGGTGATGCCCATGACAAGCGGCCAGACACCGATCATCAGGAAGTGCGGCACATCATAAGGCAGAAGGCCGAAGAGGTTGAACAGCGACGTCGGATCCGGCGCGGAAAGGTCGTGAATCCAGCCGAAGAACGGCGCATGCCGCATTTCGATGGTGACGTAGATGACCTTGTAGAGCGCGAAGAAGACCGGGATCTGCAAAAGCATCGGCCAGCAGCCGGCAACAGGATTGATCTTCTCTTCCTTGTAGAGCTGCATCATCGCCTGCTGCATGGCCATGCGGTCATCGCCATGCTTGGCCTTCAGCTCTTCCATCTTCGGCTGCACGCGCTTCATGTTCGCCATGGAAGCATATTGCTTGCTGGCGAGCGGGAAGAAGAGAGCCTTGACGACGATGGTGGTGAGCAGGATCGCCACGCCGAAATTACCAAAATAACGGAAGAAGAAATCCATCAGTTTGAACATCGGCTTGGTGATGAAGTAGAACCAGCCCCAGTCGATCAGAAGGTCGAACTTCGGAATGGCGTAGGTCGTCTCGTAACGGTCGACCAGCGGCACTTCCTTGGCGCCGGCGAAAACGAGGCTCTTCAGCTCGATCGACTGGCCGGGCTCGACCGTCAGCGGGTCGCTCTTGAAATCGGCCTGATAGCTCGGCTGATTGCCGGTGATGTGCGAATAACGGGTCTCGAACGGCGTCGTCTGTGGCGGAACGATGGCCGCGGCCCAATATTTGTCGGTGATGCCGAGCCAGCCGCCGGTCGCCTTGGCAACCGTTACCGGTGCTTCCTCGACGTCCTTGTATTTTTCTTCCGTCAGGCTGCCGTCTTTGCCCGAAACGCCGAGGAAACCTTCATGGATGACGAAGACCGGGGGGACTGCGGGCTTGTTGTTGCGCGTCACGCGGCCATAGGTGGCAAAGGAGATCGCCGCCTGTCCGGGGTTCTCCACCTTGTCGGCGACCGAGATCATGTAATGCTCGTCGATCGAAACCGTACGGGAGAAAATCACGCCCTTGGAATTGGTGTAGGTGAGGGTGACCGGGGTGGTTTCCGTCAGCTTTTCGCCGCTTGCCAGCGTCCACACGGTGGTCGGGCCGGGAACGCCGCCGACTTCCTGTGCTGCAACGTAACCGAGTTCGGTGAAGTAGCCGTCCTTGGTGTCGGAGGGCGAGAACAGCGTGATGATCGGGCTCGAGTCATCGACGGTCTCATGGTAGTCCTTGAGCCGGATGTCATCGAAGCGGGCGCCGGTAAGGTTGATCGAGCCGGCGATGGCGTTGGTCTCGATGGCCACGCGCTGGGTTCTTGCAATCGACTCTTCGCGGGTCGCCGTGGCGGCAGTCTGCGGTGAGGAGGCAGGCGGTGCGCCTTCAACGGCAGCACCTGGTGCGGCGCCCGGCGCCGGCTGCTGTTGCTGCGTCGTCTGCTGCTGCGCCTGGCGGGCCTCTTCGGCGCGGCGCTGCTGCTCGATACGCGGATTCATGTAAAGGAATTGCCAGGCGAGGACGATGACAACCGAAAGGGCTATCGCGATGAAGTAATTACGGTTCTTTTCCATCATTCTTTCCTGGAGCGGGTCTCCTGGGACCGTTTCGGTTTCGCCGTTCCTTCAATTCGCTCGTTAAGGAGAGACTGAAGTTTCGGGAAGGCCGTATCGAGCACGTCCCTGCGGGCGACAATCACATAGTCATGACCGGGCTTCATTGCGAATCCGGCAGAAAGCCTGACGGCTTCCTTGAGACGGCGGCGCATGCGATTTCGCTCGACCGCGTTGCCTTGTCTTTTCGTTACGGTAAAACCGACGCGAGGCTCGGTTTCCGGGGCTTTCCGGTCAAGCACTTCCAGAAGAAAGGTGCCTCCCCGCCGTTTTTCTCCTGCCTGAACGGCAAGGAAATCCGACCGGTTTTTAAGCCGGCCGGGCAGTTTTCCTGTCTTACTCATGTGCCCGCGACTTTCACCGGGTCACAGAGGCGGCAATTAAGCCGAAAGACGAGCGCGGCCGCGCGCACGGCGGGCTGCGAGAACCTTGCGGCCGCCGGCGGTAGCCATACGGGCGCGGAAGCCATGGCGACGCTTGCGGACAAGCTTGGACGGTTGGTAAGTACGCTTCGACATTTATTTAATACCGCGGTGTGCGGCCCTTCTTGAATTTGCAATAATTTGCAAGAGCGTTTCGTTTTTTGCACGGCTAACCCCGCCTGGGCGAGCTTTCAATGGCCGAGCGTGCGCGGCTTATAAGGGCATAGGCCGAGCAAAGTCAATTGCCGAAGGGGTTTTCGCGCTTCACCTTTTGCGGAAAACGCACCGCCATCTCCTTCGCCGACCGCCGATGGAGGCCGATTCCGGCGCGCAATCGATAAAATCCGAAATTCTTTCTTAACGCAGCGTTGATAAATCTTGTGACGCGAAAAAGTTATGCCAGCTTCCCATTTTCATCGCGCGGCTGGTTTTTGTTGGGGGAACGAAGTTGAGAATTCGCGGTCGTATCAATCTACTTGTCGGGCTGATGAGCCTTGTGGCCTGTACCATTGGCGGGTTGTCCATCTATGCGATCAACGAATTCTGGGTTCGGTCGCATCATTTCGAGGGAACCGCCGAAAGGGCCTATAAGGGCGAGGCGCTCAACCGTCTGGTAACGGCAGTCGTCATGGAGGCACGCGGTGTCTATGCGGCAGCCGATGTGGCGGCAGCCACCCCCTTTGCCGACGGCATGGTCAAAAACCTCGACGCCATGGAAAAGCTCATTGCCAGCTGGGCGCCGCTCGTGCCGGCGGAACAACAGGCGAGTTTCGACAAGCTTGTCGGCCGGTCCAAGGAATTCCGCACTTTCCGTCTGGAAACCGTGCGGCTGGCGAAGGAAAACGGGCCGCAGGCGGCCAGCCAGCAGGGCAATAACGAGGCGAACCGCGCCAACCGCAAAGCCTATCAGGCGGAGATCGACAGCGTCGTGAAAAACGACCTCGCCGAACTCGAAGTCGTGAAGGCAGGAGTAGATTCTTTCAGCACCGCGATATTCTGGGTGATCGTCGCGGTGACGGTTGCCGGTGTCGGCGCGGGAGCCGCCTTCGGTCTCTACATCGGAACGCGGCAGCTCAGCGCACCCATCCGCAGGGTTTCGCAGGTGATGAATGCCGTGGCCGATGGAAATCTCGACGCGGAGGTCCCCTATCTCGGCCGCAACGACGAAATCGGCGAAATGGCTGCGGCCGTCGAGGTCTTTAAGAAAAACGGCAGCGAAGTGCGCCGCATGAATGCGCAGGAAGCCGCCATGCGCGCCAAGAGCGACGATCTGCAGGCCGGCATGGCCATCGTCGTCGACGCTGCGGCCCAGGGCGATTTCAGCCGCCGCATCAACAAGGACTATGGCGACGACAACCTCAATCGTTTCGCCGCGACGATCAATTCGCTCCTCACCGGTGTCCATAATGGCGTATCCGAGACCAGTCGCGTCATCGAAGGCCTTGCGCGGGGCGATCTGACGGAGAGAATGGATGGCGAGTTCCGGGGCGTCTTTGCCGAACTCCAGGGGAACGTCAACCAGACGCTGACCAAGCTGCGCGAGACGATGCGCGAAGTGCGCGGCAGCACAGAGGGCATCAGCGGCAACGCGAACGAATTGCGCTCGGCGGCCGACGACCTGTCGAAGCGGACCGAACAGCAGGCGGCGGCGCTGGAGGAAACCTCCGCCGCTCTGGATGAGATTACCGCCGTCGTCCGCAATTCGACCGACCGTGCGCAGGAAGCCAGCGCCATGGTTGCCGAAACGAAGCAGAAGACGGAAGAGTCCGCCAATGTCGTGCGCGACGCCGTGTCCGCCATGGATCGCATCGAGCATGCCTCGCGCGAAATCAGCCAGATCATCAACGTCATCGACGAAATCGCCTTCCAGACCAACCTTCTGGCGCTGAATGCCGGCGTGGAAGCCGCCCGTGCGGGTGAAGCGGGCAAGGGCTTTGCCGTCGTCGCTCAGGAAGTGCGAGAACTTGCGCAACGATCCGCAACGGCAGCGAAGGACATCAAGGCGCTGATCACCAAATCCGGCGAAGAGGTCGGGCGTGGCGTATCGCTGGTGCAGAGAACCGGCGGCGCACTGAGCGAGATCGAGACCCGCGTTCTGGCAATCAACGAGCACATCCATTCGATCGCCACGGCCGCCAGGGAGCAGTCCACCGGCCTGCATGAGGTGAATACCGCCATCAACCAGATGGACCAGGTAACGCAGCGCAACGCCGCCATGGTGGAGGAGACCTCGGCCGCAACCCATAAGCTCAGCAGCGAGGCCGACCATCTCGTGACGCTCGTGGCGCGCTTCAACGTCGGCGCGGAGAATGTGCAGCGCGCGCCCCGCATCGAGCAGCCCGCGAGGCCGATGACGGTCTCCGCCGGACCGGTGGCAGTCTCCGGCAGGACGCCGGCGGTGGCGTCTCCGGCCCGCAAATTGATGAACAGCGTCAGCCGCGCCCTCAATGCCCAGCCTGCGGCGGCACCCGCGCATGGTGACTGGCAGGAGTTCTAGGCGACCAGCGGTTCGCTTCAAAACCGGCTTACCTTCGAACGCCGCCCCTGCCGGGCGGCGTTTGTTTTTCCGGCAATGAAAACCTTTATTTTGCAGCGCATTGGAAAAATATCCATTAGGTCCTATTATCATCGCTGGATATAAACCGAGCCGTTCCACGCAAGCAGCGGCGCGCATACAGGATCATGGCCCGGTGTTTTCTAAAGGCGTAGACAGCTTGGACCGCACGCAAGACGATCCGGTGCATTGCATGCCGGGATTGACCGCCGGTCTTTCGGGACGGCTGCTGCTGCTCACTGTCATCTTCGTGATGATCGCCGAAGTGCTGATCTTCGTGCCTTCCGTCGCCAATATGCGACTTTCGTGGTTGCGCGACCGCCTGAATACGGCCGCGGCCGCCGGCGCTGTCATCGACGGCCTGCAGGCCGAACTGCCGCGAAGCGTGCAGAACGACACGCTGATGGCAACCGGGGCGAAGCTTATCGCGCTGCGCAAGGACGGCACCTCACGCCTGCTCGCCGTGGCGGAAACGCCTCCTGGCGTCGATGAGCAATATGACCTTTCCGACGTTTCGCAGGTGGCGGCGGTGCGGGACGCCTTTTCCACCCTGCTGTTCGGCGGCAACCGCGTCATCCGTGTTTTCGATGTCGTCGGCGACAGCGATACGATCATCGAACTGGTGCTCGGCGAAAACAAGCTGCGGGCGGCAATGCTTGCCTATGCGCGCAACGTTTTCCTGATTTCCATTGTCCTGTCGCTGATCACCGCAGGCCTGATCTTCATCTCCATCAACCGCATCATGATCCGGCCCATACGCCGGCTGACGCTCGGCATGCAGAACTTCTCGGAGGATCCGGGCAATCCCGAGCGGATTTTCGTACCTGAGGAGGGAACGGATGAACTATCGGTTGCCGGCCGCCACCTCGCCGACATGCAGACCGAACTGCAGAAGACCCTGCGCCAGCAGAAAAACCTCGTGGATCTCGGCCTCGCGGTCTCGAAGATCAATCACGACATGCGCAACATCCTGTCTTCCGCGCAGCTCATGTCGGACCGTCTTGTGGATGCAAAGGATCCGATGGTCAGGAGCTTTGCGCCGAAACTGCTGCGCACCATCGACCGCGCCGTGGCCTATACCGGCGAGGTTCTGGCCTATGGCCAGGCGACCGAAGGCGCACCGAAACGCAAGATGGTGCAGTTGAGCCTTCTGGTGCGGGATGTGCGCGATATTCTTGCGCTCGATCCGGATAGTGGCATCGAATTTCAGGACAGCGTTCCATCCGACCTCACAGTCGATGCGGATTCCGAGCAGCTTTTCAGGGTCATCCACAATCTCTGTCGCAATGCCGTTCAGGCCCTGCAATCCGATACCGCGAATGCCGGGCTTCGGTATCTCTCCATCTCGGCCCAGAGGGCCGGCAGCGTCGTCAGCATCGTCATCGACGACAATGGGCCGGGCATGCCGCGCAAGGCCAAGGAAAACCTGTTCTCCGCTTTCAGGGGTTCGGCGCGCTCCGGAGGCACGGGCCTCGGGCTGGTCATTGCCCGCGAACTCGTGCTTGCCCATGGCGGCACGATCGCGCTCGTCGAAAAGCCCGGTCCCGGCACGCAGTTCCGCATCGAGATAGCCGACCGCGCCGCCTCCGTACAGGCGGCCAGAACCGCCTGAAAAACCAGCTCCGCAGCCGGTTCGCGCAGTCATTCTCCCCGCCCAAACGGACAGGGTATCTGGCCCGTGGAAAATGATCCGCATGGAATTTATAATAAAATCAATGAGATACATGAATTGCTGCGGAAAAGTGACAATTTCGAAGCGAAATCGCTTGCATTCGGAATGAGGACGTTTTAGAGGATCGCCACGCCACCGGAAACGACCGGAACGGCACGCACCCGTAGCTCAGCTGGATAGAGCACCAGACTACGAATCTGGGGGTCAGGAGTTCGAATCTCTTCGGGTGCGCCATTTCTCTTCCCATAAAATTAAGTCCCGAGACAATCGCCGTCACGCGCGATATGGCTGATATCGGCAAGTCCGTTCAGGCGGATGCTTCGACGCTCCGCAGGGCCGAGTGAATTCCGAACGTCCCGAATATGTGCTAAAGTCACCCCGTCATCAGCTGTTCCCGGGGTGAAAGCCATGTTGGAAGCGGACAAGGTGTTTGCGGGTTCGATTCCGGAAAATTACGACCGCTATATGGTGCCGCTGATTTTTGCGCCATTCGCCGCCGATCTGGCGCGTCGGGCGGCGGCCTTGATGCCGATTGATATTCTGGAAATCGCCGCAGGCACCGGCGCCGTCACGCGCGAATTGGCCCCCCGATTATTGCCCGCGGCAAACTATGTGGTAACCGACCTCAACCAGCCGATGCTCGATTTTGCGGCGTCGCAACAGGCGCCGGATCGCCGCATAAAATGGCAGCAGGTGGATGCTCAGACGTTGCCTTTTGAAAACGCTGTGTTCGATCTCGTTTTCTGCCAGTTCGGCGCGATGTTTTTTACTGACCGCTTGTCGGCCTATCGCGAGGCAAAGCGGGTATTGAAGCCCGGCGGACATTATCTATTCAATGTATGGGACCGCATCGAGGAAAATCACTTCGCGGATGACGTGACGAACGCCCTGGCGCGCCTGTTCCCCGATGATCCGCCGCGCTTCATGCTCCGTACCCCGCACGGTTATCATGACACGGCACTCATTCGCCGCGAGCTGGAGGAGGCCGGTTTTTCCCGCGTGACGATTGAGACGGTGGCCGCGCAGAGCCGCGCCTCTTCACCGCGCATTCCGGCCATGGCTTATTGTCAGGGAACCGTGCTTCGGACGGAAATTGAGGCGAGAGTACCGGGAGGGCTCGACACCGCGACAGATTGTGCCGCCGCGGCCATCGAAGCGCGGCATGGCGGTGGCGCGGTTGCCGCGAAAATTCAGGCCCATGTGATTCTCGCCGCCGTTTAAACCGACGCTGCCGGCCCGCTTCTCAGTCTATAAGTGCGAACGGGGAATATTTGAGCAATACCCCCCTAAATATTAGTGGTTTTGGGTGGAGGCCTGTACCAAAGGATTTTCCGATAGTCCGAGATTACCGGGCTTTCGAGTGTCATCGAACTTTCCGCAAACCTTCGTCATATTGTCATACAATATAAGCATATGCGCTCCAGAAAAGGAGCGCAGAATGACGCCACAATCACTTGAACTTTCGGGCATCGGCAAAGGCTTCGGGGCTGACGATGTTCTGAAAGAGATCGATCTCTCCATCCGTCCCGGAGAGTTTTTGTCTCTCGTCGGCATGTCGGGCTGCGGCAAGTCCACGCTTCTGCGTATCATTGCGGGGCTGGAAACACCGGATCGCGGTTCGGTCTCCATCGGCGATCAGGATGTGACAGAGGTTGATCCGAGCGATCGCAACCTGGCGATGGTTTTCCAGTCCTACGCCCTTTATCCGCATATGAGCGTGCGCCAGAACATTGCCACACCGCTCAGGATGCGGCGTTTGCCCTTCGCCGCCCGCCTGCCGCTGGTCGGACGGTTTGCGGCCCCGGCAGAAACGCTAAGCCAGATCGACGCCGCCGTCGAACAGGCGGCCGAGACGCTACAGATCGCGCATTTGCTGGATCGCAAGCCGGCGCAGCTTTCCGGCGGCCAGCGTCAGCGCGTGGCGCTCGCCCGGGCGCTGGTGCGTTCGCCCGCTGCCTTCCTGATGGACGAGCCGCTCTCCAACCTCGATGCGAAGCTCCGCGCCCACATGCGTGAGGAACTGGCCGGCCTGCACCGTCGGCTGGGGGCGACCTTCATCTATGTCACCCACGACCAGATCGAAGCCATGACCATGTCCGACCGCATCGCGTTGATGTCGGAAGGCCGCATCGAGCAGCTTGGCACGCCGGACGAGCTTTACCGCAAGCCCGCGACGCTGACGGTCGCGCGTTTCATCGGCACGCCATCGATCAACCTGCTGCCGGTCGAAATCGACGCGCAGGGTAAAGTCACGGCCTTTGGGCGCGATCTTGGCATCGAGGGTGTGGGCCGCGATGCTGGCCCGGCGACGCTCGGCCTTCGTGCCGAAGATTTGCGCCCGGGCGAAGAAGGTTTTGCAGTGCGCGTGGTGCGCAGCGAAACCCACGGCGCCGACCGCTTCGTGAGCTGCCGCCTGCTGAGCGACGAGACGGTCGCCATCACCCTGCGTCAGGGCGCCGGCGATGCCGTGGGCGCGGATATGAATGGCGTGATGAATCTTGGCTTTGCACCGGAACGCGCGCATCTGTTCGCGGCCGATGGCCTGCGCCGCAAGGTGACGGTGCGCGAACGGGTGCCGGCATGACGGCGGTCGATTTTTCCACGGCCGCGCGGGCGAAGGCTCGCCCGCGGCTGTCAAAGGCGGACCGGCGGATGATCTGGCGCGGCCTGATGTTTGCTGCCCCCGCAAGCCTGCTGCTTCTGGCAATTTATATCGTTCCGATGCTCGTTCTGGCCGGTTTTTCCGTCACCGATTACCAGCTCGGTTCGCTCTCCACCCGCTTTGTCGGCCTCGGAAACTTCGTCAAGGCGTTTCAGGATCCGGTCTTCCTGCGCTCTCTCGCCAATACCGCCATCTATGCGCTCATCGTCATTCCCTTCGGTGTGTTTCTGGCGCTCGGCGTGGCTTTGCTCGTTTATAACCGCAAGCGCAGCCGTGCTTTCTGGGAGGTGGCTTATTTCCTCCCCGTCACCGCAACCCTCGTTGCCATGGCGACCGTGTGGCAGTTCCTGCTGCATCCCTCGCTCGGTCCGGTGAATGCGGCGATCAAATGGCTGGGCTTCGAGCCGGTCGCCTTCCTCTCCAATCCCGTCCTCCTCATTCCCACCATGGCGCTGATGGGCGTCTGGCAGATCCTGGGTTTCAACATGGTGCTGTTCCTCGCGGGCCTCACCGCCATTTCGAAGGATCTGCACGAGGCGGCGCGGCTGGATGGGGCCAAGAACCCGATCGACCGCTTCCTGACCGTGACTTGGCCGATGCTCGGGCCGACGACCATGTTCGTGGTGGTCACTACCTCCATCTCGGCCTTCAAAGTGTTCGAGACGGTGGCTGTGCTCACCAAGGGCCGCTTCGGATCGGAAACTCTGCTGTTCGATCTCTATCTCGAAGGTTTCGAATATTCGAACACCGGTTATGCCGCCGCGCTGACGATTATCTTCCTCGCGATCGTGCTGGTCCTGTCTATCGGCCAGACGCTGCACATGGACCGGAAGGTGCATTACTGATGGCCGCACTCCGCAAATATCTCCCACATCTCGTGCTTGCCCTTGGCGCTTTCGTGATGCTCCTGCCGTTCTACTGGATGGTGTTGACCTCGATCCGCTCACCGGCAGAGATTTTCGATGTCTCGCTCTGGCCAATCCCGCAGAAATTCGACGCGGCCGATAATTACGCCCGGGCGGCGGGTCAGGTGCCGATGGCGCGTTTCATGCTGAACGGCGTCATCGTCTGCGTCGGCATTCTCGTCGTGCAGATCCTGACTTCGGTTCCGGCTGCCTATGCGCTGGCGAAGCTCCGGTTCCCGGGCCGCAAGCTGCTGCTGGGCCTCGTCATTGCGGCGCTCTGCGTTCCCATTCAGGCGCTGGCGTTACCGCTCTTCGTCGGTTTGGCCAAGACGCAGCTTCTCAACACCTATTTTGCGATGATGATGCCGTTCTTCCTTTCGGTCTTCGCCATCTTCCTGTTCAACCAGTCCTTCCGCAGCTATCCGAATGAGATCATCGAGGCTGCCCGCATGGATGGGTTCTCGGAAATGGAGATTTGCTGGGGGCTGGTCCTTCGCGGGTCGCTGCCTTCGCTCGCCGCTTTCTCGATCTTTTCGCTCGTCGCCCACTGGAACGACCTTTATTGGCCGATGATCGTTGTCTCCGACACCAATCTCGCCCCGCCGCCGCTCGGCATGATGCTTTTCGCCGACGTCGAATCCGGCGCGAATTACGGTGCGCTGATGGCGGGCGCCACACTGATTACCGCGCCGATGGTGCTGTGCTTCCTCCTCGCACGGCGGCACTTCATCGCCGGTATTACCATGACCGGCGTCAAGTGACGCCGTTCAGATTTCCTCCTCCCAACCTCTCTGGAGACTGACATGAAACTCAACCGACGCGCTGTGATGGGCGGTCTGGCTCTCGGCATGGCTTTTGCGGGCCTCGCTCAGCCGGTTCTGGCCAATGAAATCACGCTCAACGTTCTTTACAACCTGCCGGGCTTCACCAAGTTCCATCAGCCGCTGGCCGATGAATTCATGAAGAAGAACCCGGACGTAAAGATCAACTTCCTCGCTCCGGCCGCCGGTTATAATGAAGGCCAGCAGCAGGTTCTGCGTTCCGCCGTAACGGGCAATCTGCCGGATGTTTATTTCTCGGGTTACAACCTGACGGCGGAACTCGTTCACACGCTCGCACCGCGCAACCAGATCACCGATCTTGGCCCGTTCATTCAGGCTGAAGGCGGTCAGGCCTTCCTCGACAAGAACTACAGCCCGAAGATGGCGGCTCTCGGCCAGATCGACGGCAAGCAGTATGGTCTGCCGGTCAACGCGTCCTCGCCGATCATCTACATCAACTCCGACCTCGTCACCAAGGCTGGCGGCGATCCGGACAAGATGCCGACGACCTTTGCGGAACTTATTGCTCTCGCAAAGAAGATCAAGGCTCTCGACCCCAAGTTCGCCGGCATGAGCTACGACATCAACGGCTGGCCGGATGACTGGTTGTGGCAGGCGCTTATCGTCGAACAGGGCGGCAAGCTCGTTGACGAGAAGGCCAAGACCGTTGGCTTCGACAACGAGATCGGCCTCAACGCCCTGAAGATGACCCGTCAGTTCGTCACCGAAGGCGGCCAGAACCTGCTCGACTGGGATCAGTCGCGCCAGCAGTTCGGTGCAGGCCTCACCGGTTTCATTTTCTCGACGCCTGCCCATGTTCAGACGATACAGGGTCTGGTCGGCGACCGCTTCAAGCTGAAGACCGCGACCTTCCCGCTCGACAACAAGGAAAAGGGCGGCGTTCCGACCGGCGGCAACTCGGCTGTTATCCTGACCCAGGAAAAGGCCAAGCAGGACGCTGCCTGGAAGTACCTGAAGTGGATCACCGGTCCGGAAGCGCAGAACACCATCGTTCGCATCACCGGTTACCTGCCGACCAACAAGCTGGCCACCGGCCCGGACTTCCTCGCTCCTTATTATGTCGAGAACCCGAATGTGAAGACCGCTTCGCTTCAGGCTGACCGTTCTCTGCCCTGGGCCGGTTATCCGGGTGGCGATTCCGTCCGCATCTGGCGCACCCAGCGCGACATCATCGGCACCGTCATGCGCGGTGAGGTGACGCCGGAAGCCGGTCTCAAGCAGATCGTCGAGCAGACCAACGCCCTGCTGAAATAAGCAAAACCATCGAAAAGGCTGCGGGGAAATCCGTTCCCGCAGCCATTTTGCGCAGAAAGACCTGTTATGAAGATCATCCAGATCACCGACACCCATCTCGTACCCCCCGGCATTGCTGTAAACGGCGTCGACCCGGAAAAGCAGCTGCGCGCGGCGGTGGCCGATATTGTCGAAAAACATGCCGACGCCGATCTTCTTGTGATGACGGGTGATCTTTGCAATTACGGCGAGCCGGAAGCCTATGAGCTGCTTCGCGACATCCTCGCGCCCGTTTCGATCCCCGTTCAGTTGATGCTCGGCAATCACGACCGCCGCCCGGAATTCGTCGCGGCTTTTCCGGAACAGCCGCGTGACGATAACGGCTACATCCAGTCCTTCATCGATACCGAATTCGGTCGGCTGCTGTTTCTCGACAGCCACGAGGCCGATGTGATCGGCGGCATATATGGTGCGGATCGTCTGGGATGGCTGGAGAGTGCGCTGGAAGGCGCGGGCGACCTGCCGGTGACGGTGTTCATTCATCACCCGCCGATGGATTGCGGCATCCGCCATTTCGAACATATCGGCATGCATGATGACGGAGCTGTCATGCGCCGTCTCGCCGCTCATCCGGCCGGTATACGTCATATCATTTTTGGCCATATCCATGTGCCGATGGCAGGAACGACCGCCGAAGGCATCGCCTATAGTTCCGGTCAGGCCTGCGCGCACCGTTTCATCACCGATATCGATGTTGTCGATCCTCTGTGGACGGGCGGCAATCCCTGTTACCGGGTCATAAGCCTGGGCGTATTCGGTCTGCGCGCCTATGATGCGGAAGTGGGGCAGGTCGTGCTCGGTCAGGCGCCTGTCTGTGAAGGCCCCTGACACCGGACGTTTCCGTGTTGCACGGAGATGACCTTCACCCCGTCGCCTGTTGTCGGTGGTGAGGGAGAGATTTTTGACGATTGCAAGGCTGCGGTGGTGAGAAGGCCCCGCGGCCTGTCGCGCCGATGCGCCACTTCTGGTTTGTTGAACGGGATGTGATGCGTCGGAACCATGGTTCCGTGCGCACCCTTGATCTATGTCAGTTTCATCGATGAAACTGCACGTCATAGTCGCCGAAAGGTGGCCAGCCGAATGCCGTGCCATCGTGATGACAGATCATGGAGAATTGCATGCTTGAAAAGCGTATCCGCAACGCGTCCCTCTTGAACAGGATCGTCAGCGCCGAAGAGGCCGCCAGTCTCATTCAGGACGGCATGACGGTGGGCATGAGCGGCTTTACGCGGGCCGGCGAAGCGAAGGCGGTGCCGCTGGCGCTGGCCGAGCGCGCCAAGACGAACCCCATGAAAATCACCCTGATGACCGGCGCCTCCCTCGGCAACGACCTCGACAAGACAATGGTCGAGGCCGGCATGCTGGCGCGCCGCATGCCGTTCCAGTCGGATCCGGCTTTGCGCAAGGCGATCAATGACGGGAAGGTGATGTTCATCGATCAGCACCTTTCCGAAACGGTCGAGCAATTGCGCGGCGGCCAGATTCATGGGGTCGATATCGCTATCGTCGAGGCGGTGGCGATCACGGCGGAAGGCGGCATCGTGCCCACCACTTCCGTCGGCAATTCCGCAAGCTTCGCCATTCTGGCCGATAAGGTCATCGTCGAAATCAACCTGTCGCAGCCCGAGGTGCTGGAGGGGTTGCACGACATCTTCATTCCCGCCAGACGCCCGACCCGCATGCCCATTCCGGTAGTGGCGACGGATAGCCGTGTCGGCCTGCCATTCATTCCGGTGCCGCCGGAAAAGATCGCCGCCATCGTGCTGAGTGACAAGAGTGACAGTTTTTCAACGGTGCTGCCGCCGGATGACGAGACGAAGGCCATTGCCGGCCATCTCACCGAGTTCCTGCTGAACGAAGTGCGTCACGGCCGCATGACCCATGAACTCCAGCCGCTCCAGGCCGGCATCGGCACCATCGCCAATGCCGTGATGCACGGTTTCATCGATACGCCGTTTCACGATCTCAAAATGTATTCGGAGGTCCTGCAGGATTCGACTTTCGAACTGTTTGATGCGGGCAAGCTGACTTTCGCCTCGGGGTCGTCGATCACGCTGTCTTCCGCCATGAACGAGCAGGTGATGCCGCGACTGGCGGAATATAAGAGCAGGCTTATTCTGCGGCCGCAGGAGGTCAGCAACCACCCGGAAGTCATCCGCCGCCTCGGCATTATCGGCATCAACACGGCGCTGGAATTCGATATCTATGGAAACGTCAATTCCACCCATGTCGGCGGAACGCACATGATGAACGGCATCGGCGGCTCGGGGGATTTCGCCCGCAACGCCTATATGTCCATCTTCGTCACCAAATCGATCGCCAAGGGGGGGGCCATTTCAAGCGTCGTGCCGATGGTCAGCCATGTCGATCATACCGAACATGATGTCGATATTCTCGTCACCGAAATCGGGCTTGCCGATCTGCGTGGGCTGGCGCCTCGCGAGCGCGCGGCGGTCATCATCGCAAACTGCGTGCATCCTGATTATCGCGATTCGCTGACGGATTATTACCGGCGGGCGGTGGCGCGGGGTGGACATACGCCGCATCTCATCGAGGAAGCGCTCTCCTGGCATGCGGCTCTGCGCGAAAGGGGCACGATGCTGCCGCAGAAATAGGCCTGCATTTTAGAAGGCGCCCCGTTGCCGGTGTGACAGCCGTGCTATTGGGTCCGTTTGGACACACCGGGGCGGAAATTGTCCGCTCCGGTGCTGTGGTTGCTGGCGCGGCGGTTCCGCCTCCGGTAGAAAATCCTCTCCCCCGGCTGCTGTCCGGCTGCCTCTGGGTTGTAGGAGAGTAACGTGATGCCCATTCGCTTCGTGGCCATGATCGCCATTGTCGCCCTGCTCGCCGGCTGCGGGGGGCGTCCGATTGGGGTCATGACGCCGACCGGGCAGACCGTGGCGGGAACCACGCCGGTCAACCTTCTGGTCGCCACCACCCGCGCGCCATCGGAAAACGCCGCCGTGCTTTTTGGCGGCGAGCGTGGAACGGGTCTGAAGGTGGATGCGGTGACGGTTTCCATTCCGCCCAATGCCAACCGCAAGGTGGGGCAGGTGCAATGGCCGAAGAAACTGCCGCCGAACCCGCTGAAGGATTTCACCACGGTTGCGGTGGAGCCCATTCGCTCCGAAGCGGAGACACGAAGCTGGATCAGCAAGCATATCCAGAAAGACCGCCGCGTGCTGGTCTTCGTGCATGGTTTCAATAATCGTTACGAAGAATCCGTCTATCGCTTCGCCCAGATCGTCCATGATTCCGGCACGGATGTCGTGCCGGTGGTCTTCACCTGGCCGTCGCGGGCGAGCATTTTCGATTATAATTACGACAAGGAAAGCACCAACTACTCCCGTGATGCGCTGGAAGAAATGCTGACGCGACTCGCCAAGGACAAGTCCATCGGCGAGGTCACGGTCATGGCCCATTCCATGGGCACCTGGCTTGCGGTGGAGGCGCTGCGCCAGATGGCCATCCGCAATGGCCGTGTCGATTCGAAGATCAGCAATGTCATTCTCGCCGCGCCGGATCTGGATGTGGACGTGTTCAGCCGGCAGTTCGCAAGCCTCGGCAAAACCACGCCGAAATTCACCCTGTTCGTTTCGCAGGATGATCGCGCTCTCAGCCTGTCCCGCCGCATTTCCGGCAATGTCGATCGTCTCGGCCAGATCGACCCATCGGTCGAACCCTATCGCAGCGAGCTTGAAAAGGCCGGCATCACCGTTCTGGATTTGACCAAGCTGCAATCCGGCGACCGCCTGAACCATGGAAAATTTGCCGAAAGCCCCGAGGTTGTCCGGCTTATCGGCGACCGCCTTATCGCCGGGCAGACGGTGACGGATTCCGATGTCGGCTTGGGTGAGGCGCTGGGTGCCGTCAGCATCGGCGCTGCGCAAACCGTCGGGACGGCGGCGAGCGTCGTGGTCAGCGCGCCGATTGCGGTCTTTGATCCGCGCACGCGTGAAAATTACGGCAGGCAGGTGGAACGGCTCGGCCGCTCCGTGGAAAATACCGTCGGATCGGTGGGCGATACCGCCGGTTCCGTGGTGGACGATCAGGCTGTTCAGTCATCGAGAGTGAATTGCGAGGCGGCCCCCAATCGAAACCGGGCAGAGTGCCGTAACCGATAGACCAAAGATCAAGAGCGAGATGGTGAAACCGGAAGCGGTTTTCATCATCTCACTCTCGCAGATTTGTATACAGCTTGTATTTTTGTATGTATGGTCGGGTCAACAACCCAACTTCCGGAGTAGACCACCATGCGTTGGAAACGCACCCTCCAGCTTCTCGATGTTCATTGCGAAGGCGAAATCGGCCGTGTCGTCACCGGCGGCGCGCCGAAAATTCCCGGCAATACGGTGGCCGAACAGCTTCACTGGATGAACACCGATCCGCAGGGAGAGGCGCTTCGTCGCTTCCTGACGCTGGAGCCGCGCGGCACGCCGATGGGGTCGGTCAATCTACTCCTGCCGCCGAAGCACCCGGATGCGCACGCCGCCTTCGTCATTCTCCAGCCGGACCAGGCGCATGCCAGCTCCGGGTCCAATTCCATCTGCGCGACGACGGCGCTTCTGGAAAGCGGCATGGTGGAAATGCAGGAGCCGGAAACCGTTATCATCCTCGAAACGGCGGCCGGTCTGGTCAAGGCCACAGCCACCTGCCGCGACGGTCGTTGCGAAAAGGTCAAGCTGACCATGGTGCCATCCTTCGTGCATGAGCTGGATATCAGCATCGACACGCCCGAATGGGGCAGGGTGACGATGGATATTTCCTATGGCGGCATTTTTTATGCGCTGGTCGATGTCCGCCAGATCGGCCTCACCATCGAAAAGGCCAATGCGGCAAAGCTGGTCTCGGCGGGCATGATCCTGAAAGATCTGGTCAACCGCGAAATGACCGTCGTTCATCCGGAAATTCCGGCCATTTCCGGCGTTGCCTATGTCATGTTCCGCGATGTGGATGCGGATGGCTCCATCCGCACCTGCACCACCATGTGGCCGGGCCGGGCGGATCGCTCGCCCTGTGGCACCGGCAATTCGGCCAATCTCGCCACGCTATATGCGCGCGGCAAGGTGAAGGTGGGAGACGAGTATAAATCCCGCTCGATCATCGGTTCGGAATTCGATGTCGGCCTTTCCGCCGTCACCGAGGTGGCCGGCCGCCCGGCTGTCATCCCCACCATTGCCGGACGCGGCTTCACCTTCGGCCTGCATCAGGTGGGTCTCGATCCGTTTGATCCGCTGGCCGATGGTTTCGCGATGACCGATGTCTGGGGTCCGGAAGCGGGCAACATCTGAAGCGTGCTTTAAAAAAATGCCATTTACAGCCGCCGGATGGACTTTGGCGGCTGTTTTCCCGCGGCAAAAGATGCTAAGCGGGCGCCAATTCCGTCATGCTCCGAGGTATCCCGATGAAGTCGCTCACCCTGCGCCGCCCTGATGACTGGCACCTGCACCTGCGTGATGGGGCAATGCTGGAAGGGGTGATCGGGGATACGAGCCGCCATTTCGCCCGCGCCATCATCATGCCGAACCTGGTGCCGCCGGTCGTCACCACGGCCGATGCCCGCGCCTATCGCGAACGCATCGTCAAGGCCATTCCCGCGGGTGACCGTTTCGAGCCGCTGATGACCCTCTATCTGACCGAGGACACGCAGGCCGACGATGTGGAAGAGGGCAAAAAAAGCGGCCTCATCACTGCCGTAAAGCTTTACCCGGCGGGTGCGACCACCAATTCCCATGGCGGTGTGCGCGATTTCAACAAGGCCATGCCGGTTCTGGAACGCATGGCGAAGATCGGCCTGCCGCTTTGCGTGCATGGTGAGGTGACGACGCCGGAAGTCGATATTTTCGACCGCGAGAAGGTGTTCATCGATACGGTTCTGGAGCCTCTGCGCCAGCGCCTGCCGGAACTCAAGGTGACGATGGAACACATCACCACCCGCGATGGCGTGGATTACATCAAGTCGTCCAAGGCCAACATCGCCGGCTCCATCACCACCCATCACCTCATCATCAACCGCAATGCCATCTTGGTCGGCGGTATCAAGCCGCATTATTATTGCCTACCCGTCGCCAAGCGCGAAGAACACCGGCTGGCGCTACGGGCTGCCGCGACTTCGGGCGATGCACGCTTCTTCCTCGGCACGGATTCCGCTCCGCATGTGGACCCGCTGAAGGAATGCGCCTGCGGCTGCGCCGGCATCTATACCTCTATCAACACCATGAGCTGTCTTGCCCATGTCTTCGAGGACGAAAACGCCCTCGATAAGCTGGAAGCCTTCGCTTCGCTCAACGGCCCGGCCTGGTACGGTCTTGCGCCGAACGAGGAGACGATCACGCTGGTCAAGCGCGAGGAAGCGGTGGCCTTTCCTGAAAAAATCGAGACGGGCGCCGGGCCGGTCACCGTGTTCGATCCGATGTTCCCGCTCCATTGGGATGTGAGTTGATTTTTTAACCGCCGGCACTGCCGGCGGTTTTGTTATGGTCCTCAGGCATTCGCCCTTCGGCGCCGCCTGCGGATGCCTGCAATGCTGAACCGAGACGTTGTGCTTTCCGAAAACCGATCCGGGTTTTCGGAGCGATAAACCAAGGCCGAAAAAGGAGAACGCCTATGAACCATTTCACATTCACTGACCGCGCCGTCGTTGCGGAACTGGTTGCGAAGATGTTGTGGGAAATCAAGGCGGTCCATTTTAATTCGGAAAGCCCCTACACCTTCGCTTCGGGCATGAAGAGCCCGGTGTACATCGACATGCGCAAGCTCATCTCGTTCCCGCGCATCCGCTCCGCCGCCATGGATTTCGCGGCGGCGGCGGTGATGCGCGAGGCCGGTTTCGAGAAGTTTGACTGTGTGGCAGGCGGCGAGACGGCGGGCATTCCCTTTGCCGCTTTCCTTGCCGAGCGCCTCGGCCTGCCGATGATCTATTGCCGCAAGAAGCCGAAAGGCCATGGCCGCAACGCCCAGATCGAAGGCCATATGCCGGAAGGCGCCCGCGTTCTCGTCATCGAGGATCTGACGACGGCCGGCGGCTCGATGTTCACCTTCATCGACGCCATCCGTGCGGCGGGCGGCATTGTCGATCACGGTATCGCGCTGTTCTATTACGGCATCTTCGAAGAGGCTGAAGCACGCTTCGCCAACGGCAATGTCAAGCTGCATTACCTGACCACCTGGCGCGATGTTCTGGCGGTTGCCCGGGCTGAAAAACTGTTCGACGAAAAGACCCTCTCGGAGGTCGAAGCCTTCCTCGATAACCCGCTGCCATGGTCGGCAAAACGCGGCGGTGTCAGCGAATTGCCGCAATCTTAATTTCGGATGCGGCCAGCCCGGTTTTGCGGCTGGCCTTCCGATCGATCTTCGTCTAAATCGATTTAAGTCCATTTGATTTGCTGTTTTGAGGAGGACCGTAATGATCCTGTGTTGTGGTGAAGCCCTGATCGACATGCTGCCCCGGCAGACGACGCTGGGTGAGGCGGGTTTTGCCCCCTATGCAGGCGGAGCGGTCTTCAACACGGCGATTGCGCTTGGGCGTCTCGGCGTTCCATCCGCCTTCTTCACGGGTCTTTCCGATGACATGATGGGCGATATCCTGCGGGAAACCCTGCGCGCCAGCAATGTCGACTTCAGCTATTGCGCCACCCTTTCGCGGCCGACCACCATCGCCTTCGTGAAGCTGGTGGATGGCCATGCGACCTATGCCTTCTATGACGAAAACACCGCCGGGCGGATGATCACCGAAGCGGAGCTTCCGGCACTGGGCGCCGATTGCGAGGCGCTGCATTTCGGTGCGATCAGCCTCATCCCGGAGCCTTGCGGCAGCACCTATGAGGCGCTGATGACGCGCGAGCATGAAAGCCGTGTCATCTCGCTCGATCCGAATATCCGCCCCGGCTTCATCAAGGACAAGCAGTCCCACCTGGCCCGCATCCGCCGCATGGCGGCCATGTCGGATATCGTGAAATTCTCGGATGAGGACCTTGCCTGGTTCGGGCTGGAAGGCGATGAGGACACGCTTGCCCGCCACTGGCTGCACCATGGCGCGAAACTCGTCGTCGTCACCCGTGGCGCCAAGGGCGCGGTGGGGTATAGCGCCAATCTCAAGGTTGAAGTGGCCTCCGAGCGGGTGGAAGTGGTCGACACTGTCGGCGCGGGTGACACCTTCGATGCCGGCATTCTTGCCTCGCTGAAAATGCAGGGTTTGCTGACCAAGGCGCAGGTTGCCTCGCTGACGGAAGACCAGATCAGGAAGGCTCTGGCGCTCGGCGCGAAAGCGGCCGCTGTCACCGTTTCGCGGGCCGGCGCGAATCCACCCTTTGCGCATGAAATCGGTTTGTGATGAGCGCGGTTGAACCATTTTGAAAAGGTGGTTCAACACTCTTCGCGGCTTTAGAACCGTAAAAAACCGTTATTTCGATATTATGAAGCTTGTGTCCGCTGTTTTTTCACGAAACAAGCATCGCATGAGCCCTCCCAAGTCCCATCCTTTCGATTTTGACCCGACCTATGGCATGCAACGCGAGCAGCTGCTGGCCATTACCCCGCCCGAAGCGCCGCCGGGCTTTGATGATTTCTGGAAAAAGCGCTATCGCCGCGCGCTCGCCACGGATCCCCGGCCGGTGCTGCGCAAGAGCAGGCTCACCGACCCCCGCTGGCATGTCCTTGATATGACCTACACCTCCACCGGCGGTTTTCGCATCGGCGGGTGGCTGCTTTTGCCGCGCGAAGGGCAGGTGCGCCGCGGCCTCGTTGTCGGCCATGGTTATGGTGGGCGAGGGGAACCCGATTTCGACGTGCCGGTGGAAGAAACGGCCGTGCTGTTTCCCTGTTTTCGCGGGCTTTCGCTGAGCGCCTGTCCGCCGATTTCGTCCGACCCGTCGCTTCATGTTCTCTATAATATCGACAGGAAAGACGATTACATCATCGGCGGCTGCGTCGATGATCTGTGGGTTGCCGTTTCCACGCTCATCAGCCTCTATCCGTGGCTGGAAGGGCAGGTGGGTTATAGCGCCATCAGTTTCGGCGGCGGCATCGGTGCCCTGGCCATCCCTTTCGACGAGCGCATTGATCGCGGCCATCTTGTCGTGCCGACATTCGGTCACCGGCCGTTCTGGCTGACGTTGCCCACCGTTGGCAGCGCGGATGCGGTTCAGACCTATCAGAAGACCCATGCCAATGTGCTTGAGACGCTTCGCCTGTTCGACGCCGCCATTGCCGCCACCCGCATAAAAGTGCCGATGCTGGTCGCACCCGCGCTTTTCGATCCGGCGGTCGCGCCGCCCTGCCAGTTCGCGGTGGCCAATGCGCTGCCGAAATCAAAATTTAATGAAATATTCATCCTCGACGCCGGGCATTTCGATTACCCTGACAGCGCATCGCAAGATGCGGTCCATAAGGACAAGGTCAGACGGTTTTTCAAGGTGCCATGAAACGCGAATATCTCCGCTGGTATAGTCAAAGGCTCCATCGCGACATGGAGCTGTTAATATTCGGACATTCCGGCGCCAGGGTGATGATGTTTCCCACCCGCGACGGGCGTTTCTTCGAATATGAGGAACTGGGCCTTGTCAGCAGTCTGGCCGACAAGCTGGAGGCGGGCCACCTTCAGCTCTATTGCATAGAGGGGCTTGCCAGAGAGACCTTCTACGCGGCCTGGCATCATCCCGCCGATCGCATTCGCCGCCATGCCGCCTTCGAAGAGTATATTCTGAACGAAGTGCTGCCGCTGATGGCCGAGAAAAACCCGAATAGCGATACGATCGTGCAGGGTTGCAGCCTGGGTGCGTTTCAGGCCGCCAGTCTCGTTTTTCGCCACCCGCATCTTTTTCGCAAGCTCGTCGCCTTTTCCGGCCGTTACGATCTGACGATGAAGGTGGAATTCTTCGGCGATCTGTTCGATGGCTATTACGACGACGACATCTATTTCCACATGCCGAGCCATTTCCTGCCGGGCCTCGCCTGCCCATGGCGGCTTGAACACCTGCGCCACATCGACATGGTTTTCACCATCGGCGATGCTGACCCGTTTCTGGACAACAACCATCATCTGAGCCGGGTTCTATCGGAGAAGCAGGTGGGGCATCAAATGCATGTCTGGGATGGCCGCGCCCACCGGGCCGGAGCGTGGCGCAAGATGGCGGCGCTTTATATTTAAGGCCGCCGCATAAAAAAGCCGGAGGTGTCTCCGGCTTTTAGATTGCGGTCGTAACGTCACTCAGCCTGCCAGACCGGCCAGCGCCTTCACCAGTCCCTGCGTAGAGCTGTCATGGCCGGCAGCGCTTTCCTTGCCTTCCACGACCGGCAGCAGGCCGGTCGCCAGTTCCTTGCCCAGCTCCACGCCCCATTGGTCGAAGGAGTTGATGCGGAACAGCACACCTTCGACGAAAACGCGGTGCTCGTAGAGCGCGATCAGACGGCCAAGCGCGAACGGCGTCAGCTTGTCGTATACGAAGGTGATGGAGGGGCGGTTGCCGGTAAAGACGCGATGCGGCGCGATGAAATCGGCGAGTTTGTCTTCCATGCCCTTGGAGATGAGCTGGGCTTTTGCCTCAGCCAGCGTGCGGCCCTTCATCAGCGCTTCCGATTGCGCCAGGCAATTGGCAATGAGAAGCTGGTGCTGGTGGCGCAGTTCGGGCTCGAAACCGTTGGCGGCGATCATGAATTCGGCCGGAATGACGCTCGTGCCCTGGTGGATGAGCTGGTAGAAGGCGTGCTGGCCATTGGTGCCGGGCTCGCCCCAGACGACCGGGCCGGACTGGCCTTCGACGGGCGTGCCGTCGATAGTGACGCCCTTGCCGTTCGATTCCATGTCGAGCTGCTGCAGATAAGCCGGGAAACGCGACAGACGCTGGTCATAGGGCAGGATCGCCCGGGTCGGATAATTCAGCACGTTGCGGTTATAAAAGCCGATGAGGCCGAGCAGCATCGGCAGGTTTTCACGGATCGGCGCTTCGCGGAAGTGCCTGTCCATGGCATGCGCGCCATCCAGGAACTTGCCGAAATTATCCGGCCCGATGGCGATCATCAGCGGCAGGCCGATGGCCGACCAGATCGAATAACGTCCGCCAACCCAGTCCCAGAAACCGAAGATGCGGTCGCTTTCGATGCCGAAGGCGGCAACCTTGTCCAGCGCGGTGGAAACGGCGGCGAAGTGATGCTTGACAGCTGCCTCACCCAGTTTCTCGGCAATGAAGCGGCGCGCAGTGGCGGCATTCGTCATCGTCTCGATGGTGGTGAAGGTCTTCGACGCGACGATGAACAGCGAGGTTTCCGGGTCGATAAGCTTCAGAGTATCGGCGATATGGGCGCCATCGATGTTCGAGACGAAATGCGCACGCGGGCCGTCATGGAAAGGCGCAAGCGCCAGCGTCGCCATCACGGGGCCGAGGTCGGAACCGCCAATGCCGATATTGATGACGTCGGTAATCTTCTTACCGGTCGCACCCTTCAGCGAACCGGAGCGGATCGCATCGGCAAACTTGCCCATGGCGGTGAGAACGGCATTCACGTCAGGCATCACATCCTTGCCGTCCACGAGAACCGGCGTATTGGAACGGTTGCGCAGCGCGGTATGCAGCACGGCGCGGTCCTCGGTGAAGTTGATCGCCTTGCCCGAGAACATCTCCTCGCGCTTTGCCTCGACGCCACCTTCGCGTGCGAGCTGTTCGAGAAGCGTGACGATCTCTTCGTTCACGGCGCATTTGGAATAGTCCATCAGCAGGTCATCGAATTTGGCGCTGAAACGGCTGAATCTCTTGTCGTCGGCCGCAAAGGCGGCGCGAAGATCGGTTGCGGCTGTGCTGCTCGCCGTTGCTTTCAGTTTTTCGATGGTGGCCTGCATCTTGTGCTCCTCGGCTTCCGTGGAAGGATGAGGAAACTATTCTTTTTCAGGCGGCCAAATCAAGGCGACTTTGATAAAAGAAAAGGGCCGGGACGAAAGAAAGAGCCGGTCGCCCGGCTCTCCCCATTGCGCGAGACAATCAGTTCAGATTGCGCAATTCGCGCCGCAAGATTTTGCCGACATTCGATTTCGGCAACTCGGTGCGGAACTCGATGATTTTCGGCCTTTTGTAGTTCGTCAGGTTCTTGGCGCAAAAGGCCTTGAGCTCCGCTTCCGTGAGCGACTGGTCCTTCTTGACCACGAAAAGCTTGACGGTTTCGCCGGAATGTTCATCCGGAACACCGATTGCGGCGCATTCCAGCACGCCCGGATGGCTGGCGGCCACTTCTTCCACCTCGTTCGGATAGACGTTGAAACCGGAAACGAGGATCATGTCCTTCTTGCGATCAACGATCTTGGTGTAACCGCGCTCGTCCATGAAACCCATGTCGCCGGAACGGAAGAAGCCGTCGGCGGTCATGGCTTTTGCGGTTTCATCCGGCCGCTGCCAATAGCCTGCCATGACCTGCGGCCCGCGAATGCAGATTTCGCCGACTTCGCCTGTCGGCAGGCTGTTGCCGTCCTCATCGCGAATATCGATTTCGGTCGAGGAGATAGGCAGGCCGATGGTGCCGCTGAATTCAGTGGAATCGAGGCGGTTGACGGTGGCGACCGGGGACGTCTCGGAGAGGCCGTAGCCTTCTGCAATCGGGCAACCGACGATGGAAAGCCAGCGCTCCGCAACGGGCCTTTGCACCGCCATGCCGCCGCCGAGAACCAGAATAAGCGACGACAGATCGAGCTTGCGGAAATCCTCATTGTTCATCAGCGCGTTGAAAAGCGTGTTGATGCCAGGGAAAACATGCGGCTGATAATGCGTCAGCTCCTTCACGAAGCCGGGAATGTCGCGCGGATTGGCGATCAGCAGATTATGACCGCCGAGCGCAATGCCCATCAGCGAATTCACCGTCAATGCGAAGATGTGGCAGAGCGGCAGCGCGCAGATGAAGTTGAGAACTTCCGGGCGGTCCTTTCGGCCATTGAAAGCGGCGTCCAGCCACAGGCTGATCTGAAGCTTGTTGGCCAGAAGATTGGCATGGGTGAGAACCGCACCCTTGGATACGCCGGTTGTGCCGCCGGTATATTGCAGGAAGGCGATGTCCTGCGCCGTGAGGCTGACCGGCTTCAGCGAAAATCCCTGGCCTTCCTTCAGCATCGCCTTGAAGCTGATGGAACCGGGAATGGTGTAGGCGGGCACCAGTTTCTTGACCTTGCGAACCACCAGATTGACGATATGTCCCTTCAGGCCGAGGAGATCGCCCATCGCCGCGACGACCACATGCCGCACCGCGGTTTTCGGCACCGCCTGCTGAGCTACATGGGCGAAGTTTTCCAGAACGAAGATCGCCTTTGCGCCGGAATCCTTGAGCTGATGTTCCAGCTCGCGCGGTGTGTAGAGCGGATTGACATTGACCACGATCATGCCCGCCCGCAGGATCCCGTATACCGCGACGGGATTTTGCAGGATATTCGGCATCATCACGGCAACCCGGTCGCCTTTTTCCAGCCCTCTGGATTGCAGCCAGGCAGCGACCGCGCGGGTTTCAGCGTCCAGTTCGCGATAGGTCAGGGACTTTCCCATGCTGGAAAAGGCCTTGCGGTCGGCAAATTGCACACAGCTCTTTTCGAGAAGTTCGACAAGGGAGGCATGGGCGGATGCGGGGATTTCGGAAGGTACACCCGGCGGATAGGATGCCAGCCAACGCTTCTCTGCGCTGACGTTTTCCGGGTGTCCCAGGGACAGTTCACTCATGCTTCTCCTCCCAGAGTCTTTGTCGCGCCGCGCATTCCTTGAAACGCGTGAAGGGCGCTTTCGGCTGCCTGATGTTCACGAAGCTCCCGCATTCAGCCGGCCCAATCGGCCGGGTTGAGGGAACCTCATGTGGCGTCACCGGATCGACCGCTCCTCTCGCTCCCCGGTGACGAATGATAGACGCCTAATCCCTTGACGTCTATCTCGTCGGCAAAACCTATTTAACTCTAACGTAAACGTCAATATTGCTGCCGCACATCTCGCCAACTCGTGAAGGGAAAAGCATTTTGCCCGGCTTTTTTGACTTTAATCCTGATTTGAGCGATCAACATAATTCGCAAAGCAGGGCAGGATTGGAAATGGCAGGCAGGGCAGCGCTTGAACTGAAATCGGTCGGGAAGAGATTCGGCGAGACGGAAGTGCTGTCCGATATCGATCTTTCCGTCGAACGCGGCGAAATCATTTGTCTGGTGGGGCGCTCCGGCTGTGGAAAATCGACCCTGCTGCGCATCGTGGCGGGCGTGGAGACGCCGGACCACGGCAGCGTTTCCCTGAATGGTGCTGCCGTTGCCGGTCCCGCTGTTTTCATCGAGCCGGAAAAGCGCAATATCGGTTTTGTCTTTCAGGATTATGCGCTGTTTCCGCATCTGACCGTCGAGCAGAATGTGATGTTCGGTCTTCGGTCTTTGCCGAAGGTGGAAGCCCGCCGCCGCGCCGCAGAGATGATCGAACATGTTCACCTGCAGGAGCTGGCGAAACGTTATCCGCATACGCTTTCGGGTGGCGAGCAGCAGCGTGTGGCGCTCGCCCGCGCGCTTGCCCCGCAGCCCGGCCTGCTCCTGATGGACGAACCCTTTTCCAATCTGGACAGGGGATTGCGCGACAGCGTGCGCGAGGAAACGCTCGGCCTGTTGCGGCAACTGGGCACGACGGCGATCATGGTGACGCATGATCCGGAAGAGGCGCTTTCGGCAGGTGACCGCGTGGTTCTGATGCAGCGCGGGCGCATCGTGCAGAGCGGCACGGGTTACGAAATCCACGATCATCCCAAGACCCGTTATGCCGCCGATTTTTTCTGCGCCTTCAACAAGATCGAAGGCCGGGTAAAACAGGGAAGAGTCGAAACGCCGCTCGGGCTTCTGGGCGATGCGTCCGATCTGCCTGACGGTCTCGCCGCCGTTGCCTATGTTCGCCCAAATGCGATTTCGATCATCGAGGACGGTGCGGCGAAAGAAGGAATTGCCGGCGAAATATCGAGCCGTGTCTTCCTCGGGGAAATCGAGCAGCTTGGCATAGCCGTGCCCGGACTGTCGGCCGATCTGCGTGTGAGGACAATGCAGCGCACACCCGCCCGGACGACGGCGGTGCGCTTCGGTATCGACCCCAAGGGCGTGCTGATATTTACTGCAAGTTGAGTGAGCGGATTTGTATGTTTATTTCCGCTCCATTTTCAACTCTTGGTGATCGAATCCGCCCGAAAAACAGAGAAATAAAACTTGATTTGGGTCATCAGGTATGATGTCTGCTCCCTCTATATTGCCGCTATCGGAGAGGGAGACAAAACATGACGAAATTTACCAGATTTGCCCTGCTTGCCAGCACGGTTGCCTTTGCAGCTGGAACGGCCAGCGCTGCGGAACTCAACATTTACACCACCCGCGAACCGGGCCTGATCCAGCCGCTGCTGGAATCCTTCACCGCCTCGAGCGGCGTCAAGGTCAATACCGTGTTCCTGAAGGACGGTCTTGCCGAGCGCGTTCTGAGCGAGGGCGCAAGCTCGCCTGCCGACGTTCTGATGACGGTGGATGCCGGCAACCTCGTCGATCTCGCTGAAAAGGGCGTCACCCAGGCGGTCGAATCCGAAACGCTGACCAAGGCTATCCCGGCTGAACTTCGCGACGCCAAGGGTCATTGGTTCGCGCTCTCCATGCGCGCCCGCGTTCTTTATGCGGCGAAGGATATCGATCTCGCCTCCTTCAACTATGAAGATCTGGCGGATGCGAAGTGGAAGGGCAAGGTCTGCATCCGTGCCGGCCAGCACCCCTATAACACGGCGCTTTTTGCCGACTACATCGCCCATTACGGCGCTGCGGACACCGAAAAGTGGCTTGCCGGCGTCAAGGAAAACCTGGCCCGCAAGGCAGGCGGCGGCGACCGCGATGTCGCCAAGGACATCCTCGGCGGCATTTGCGATATCGGCATCGCCAACTCCTATTATGTCGGTCTGATGCGCTCGGGCAAGGGCGGCGAGGAGCAGGTGAAGTGGGGCGACGCCATCAAGGTGGTTCTGCCGACCTTCAAGAACGGCGGCACGCAGGTCAATATCAGCGGCGCGGCCGTGGCCAAGAATGCACCGAACAAGGCGGAAGCCGTGAAGCTGCTGGAATATCTCGTCTCCGACGAAGCCCAGAAGATCTATGCTGAAGCCAACTACGAATATCCGGTCAAGCAGGGTGCGGCTCTCAACGAGATCATCGCTTCCTTCGGCACGCTGAAGATCGATAACAAGCCGCTGACGGAAATCGTCTCGCACCGCAAGCAGGCGAGCGAGCTGGTCGACAAGGTCGGTTTCGACAAGTAAGGGCCAATCAGCGATAACATGGTGGAAGGCGTTCGCATTCGCGGGCGCCTTTCCGCGCATTTTCTAAAAGCACATGAATCCAGACGCCATCCAGCCATTGACACCTCGTGCCCGAGCCAGGTTTTCATCCTCCTTCTGGTGGCTGTGCCTTTCCGTGCTGGCGGTCTGCGGCGCCATGGTGCCGGTTCTGGCGCTTGTATCGCAGGCGTTGCAGGGTTCTGAAGGCCTGTGGGCGCATCTCGGCTCGACCGTGCTCTGGACGGCGCTTCCGGATACGGCGATCCTTCTCGCCGGGGTCGGGTTGCTGGCCGGCGTCGTCGGAACCTATGCCGCCTGGCTGGTCACCGCCTATGATTTTCCCGGCCGCAAAATATTGGAATGGGCGCTGCTGCTGCCGCTGGCCATGCCCACCTATATCGTCGCTTACGCCTATCTGGATATTCTGCATCCCATAGGACCGGTGCAGGGCGCGATCCGCTGGCTGCTCGGTTATTCCAGCCCGCGCGAATTTCGCCTGCCGGACATAAGGTCCATGACGGGCTGCATCGTCCTTCTCGGCTTCGTGCTGTTTCCTTATGTCTATATTCCCGTGCGCGCCATGTTCCTGACACAGGCGGGCAACCTGCTGGAAGCGGCGCGCACGCTCGGCGTTTCCAGACGCGCGGCCTTCTTCAAGGTCGCGGTGCCGCTGGCGCGCCCGGCGATTGCGGTCGGCATCAGCCTTGCCTTGATGGAAGCGCTGAACGATATAGGCGCATCGGAATTCCTCGGCGTCCGCACGCTCACCGTTTCCGTCTACACCACCTGGGTCACGAAATCCGACCTGCCGGGTGCGGCGCAGATCGCGCTTTCCATGCTGTTCATCGTTGTCGCCCTCGTGGCGCTCGAGCGCTGGGCGCGACGCAAGCAGCGTTATGCCGTTTCGGCGCAGAAGAGCAGGGAACTGGAGCCGCTGCGGCTCAACGGCCTGAAAGGCTGGGCCGCTTTCGTACTCGGCGGCCTGCCGGTCCTGATCGGCTTTGTGGCGCCGGCCAGCTATCTCGTCATCGAGGCATGGAAACGGTTCCGTTTCAGCGGCCTCTCCGCCCGCTTTGCCGATGAGGCTCTGAACACCATCGTCTTTGCCGGACTGGCGACGGTTATCACCCTTATCTTCGGTCTTGCGGTTGCTTACGCCATGCGCCTTGCACCGGGACGTCTATCCCTCTGGTCCTACCGGCTTTCGACGGTCGGATATGCGGCCCCCGGCACGGTCATCGCCATCGGCGTGCTGATCGCGCTTGGCGGCTTCGACGGGTTTGTCGACCAGACCATGCGTGACTGGTTCGGCATCTCTACCGGCCTCATCTTCATCGGCAGCGGTGCCGCGCTGATCTACGCCTATTCGGCGCGTTTCCTCACCATTGCGGCGGGCAGCGTGGATGCTGGCCTCAGCCGCATACCGCAATCCTTCGATCACGCTTCGCGAACGCTCGGGCGATCCGCGACGCAGACATTCCGCCAGATTCATCTGCCGCTATCCAAGGCGTCGCTTGCGGCAGCGGCGCTGCTGATCTTTGTCGATTGCGTCAAGGAGCTTCCCGCCACGCTTCTGTTGAGGCCGCTGAATTTCGAAACCTTCGCTACCCATCTTTATGGCGAAGCGGCGCGCGGCACCTATGAGGAGGCGGCAATCGCAGCGCTGGCAATCGTCGTCATCGGCATGCTTCCGGTCATGCAGCTTGCAAGGATCGGCCGGCGCAAGGGTTGATATCGAAGCCCTGTCCGATAAATCACGGGCGCAAAACTGTGCGAGAGGCCAATAAGCTTCAAATCCCGCCAGAAAACGACAAGCATCCTGCCTTAATCCTGATGTAAATACTCAGCTTAATTGAGGTGCCGCGGCCTGTCGAATTTGGACATCGGCCGCGATCTGTTTCGGGGCATATCTTGAAAAATTTGCATGGGATGTTTTTGAGCCGTCTGGCTTTGGGCACGGCCGCCGTTCTTTTGCTGGCGCCAGCGATGGGCCACGCGCAGGACACGACCGTTCTGCAGCAGATCACCGTCGAAGGGCAGGGCGCGGAAAACGCGACGGGTCCGGTCCGGGGTTATGTCGCGAAGAAAAGCGCGACCGGTTCGAAAACCGAGACGGAAACCAGGGATATTCCGCAATCCGTCTCGGTCGTCGGCCGCCAGGAAATGGATGACCGCGGCGCGGTGACGAAAATCGACGAGGTGCTGCGTTACACCCCGGGTGTGACGGCGGAGCCCTTCGGCACCGACCCGGACACGGACTGGATTTACATCCGTGGTTTTCAGGCCACCCAGACCGGCGTGTTTCTGGATGGTCTGAACCTGTTCAGCTACGGTTTCGGCGGTTTCCAGATGGATGCCTACGGTCTGGAGCGCGTGGAAATTTTGAAAGGCCCGGCCTCGGTGCTTTATGGCGGCGCCAATCCCGGCGGTATCGTGCAGATGGTCCGCAAGCGCACGCAGGATGAGCCGGTGCGCGAAACGGAAATCGGCATCAATAATTTCGGCAATGCCTTCTTCGGTTTCGATCTCGGCGACAAGGTCGATGGCGAAGGCGTGTGGAAATACCGCGTCACCGGCAAGGTTTCCGGCGGCGATAATTACACCGATTATTCCGAGGATTTGCGCGGCTTCATCATGCCGCAGATCACCTTCGAGCCGGACGCGCAGACAAGCGCCACGCTCTACGGCTATTTCTCGGCGCTCGATCAGGTTCATATCGGCAACGGCTTCCTGCCCTATGTTGGCACCGTGGTCGACGCGCCCTTCGGCAAGCTCGACCGAAAGGCGTTTTATGGCGAGCCGGATATCGACAATGGCCGCGTCTACCAGTCCATGGTGGGCTACGAGGTCAGCCACGAATTCGACAATGGCTGGAAGATCAGCCAGAACGCCCGCTATGGCCACCTCTACAAGCACGAAACCGGACCCTATGCCGGGGGCTGGGCCAATACAGATGCAAACGGCCAGCCGATCCTCGATGCCACCACCAACGACTATATGCTGACCCGCTTCGGTTATGATGGCGTGTCGAAAGTCGACAGTTTCGGCGTGGATAATCGGGTCGAAGGCCAGTTCGATACCGGCGCGGTCAATCACTCTCTGCTCTTCGGTCTCGACTATAAATATTACCGGCTGGACCAGGTGCAGGCCTGCTGCGGATCGAATGCCATCGGTGCGCGCAACCCGATCTATGGCTCGACGCAGGGAACGAATTTCGTTTATGCCGACAATATCGTGACCCAGCAGCAGATCGGCATCTACGCGCAGGACCAGCTGCGTTTCGGCGATGGCTGGCTGGTCACGCTCAATGGCCGTTACGACTATGTCGACACGGAACTGAACAACAGGCTGCCGGCGGGCCTCTCCCGTCGCTCGAATGACGATGCGTTGAGCGGCCGCGCCGGTCTCGCCTATGAATTCGACAATGGCCTGACACCCTATGTCTCGGCGGCCACTTTCTTCAATCCGCTCATCGATACGCTTGCGGATGGCACTCCCGCTTCGCCGGAGGAGGGACACCAGTTCGAGGCCGGTATCAAATATGAGCCGACCTTCTTCGATGGCAGCATCACGGCCTCCGTCTTCAAGCTGGTGAAGGACAATGCCATCGTTTCGTATACGGCCGGTGGTGTGACCACGAGCGGCCAGTTCGGGCAGGTGGAATCCACTGGCCTCGAGCTGGAGGCCAAGGCCAATCTCACCGACAACTGGAAGGCGATCGCCTCCTATTCCTATACGGATCTGGAGATTACCCGCGATGCCAATCCTAACCTTATCGGCAAATCGCCATGGATCGTGCCCGCTCACACCGCCTCGTTGTGGCTGGACTATGCCTTTACCACGGACGCGCTGGAGGGCCTCAGCCTCGGCGGCGGCGTACGGTATCAGGGCAAATCCTGGGCGGATGAGGCAAATACGTTGCGCGTTCCGGATGCTGCCGTCTTCGACGCCGCAATCCGCTATGAGAAGAACGACTGGACCGCATCGATCAACGTCGCCAATGTCTTCGACAAGGAATATGTGAAGAGCTGCGCCGGCGTCTCCGTCTGCGGCTGGGGCGATAGCCGCACCATCACCTTCAAGCTTTCCAAGAAGTGGTAAGACTTGGCTGAAGGCCGGCAGTTGCGGGGAAAGCAGTTTGCCACTATAAACATGAATAGATTTATCATGTTTATAGTGGCGCCATGGCGCCCTGCGGGATCGAGAGGCCATGGCTTTCCGCGTGCGGATGGAAAATGAGATCGAGGGTTTTGCCGTCATCGGTGGGCCACGCTCGCGGGTCTGGAACGGCATCGTCGCCGATCTCTGGGATGTGCGTTGTGCCCCGAAGGCCGGCGGCCGTTATGTCGGCAAGGATCCGCGTTTCGTTTTCCTGCTGGATATGGACGGGACGGATGACGGCCGGTTCATGATGAACCGCTGCCGTCGCGACAATTACGGGTCGTCCAAGGCGAACCGTATTTCCTTCGTGCCCGCCGATCTGGATGTGCATGCCGAACTGAGCAACGTCTCCTTCGTGCGCCACCTCGATCTGCATTTCGATGCAGGATTGCTGGGTGCCCGGCTGGTACAGGGCTTCGACCCGCACAGCCTGCTCGATCCGCATCTGATGTTCGAGGATGAGCGCCTGCTGGCGCTGGCGCGACTGATTGCCGCCGAATGCGACAATCCCGATCCGCTGCATGACCTTTATGGCGAAAGCCTCGTGCTGGCGCTATTGACGGATTTCCTGAAAGTGAAGCGGGAACCGGTCAAAAAGCGCAGCAAGCTCGCTGCCTGGCAGTTGAGGGCGGCGACGGATTACATCCGCGAACATTGCCTGCGGTCGATCCGGCTGGAGGAGCTGGCGGAACTCACCAATCTGTCGCAATCGCATTTCAGCCATGCCTTCAAGGCCTCCACCGGCGTGCCGCCCCACCAATGGCAGATGCAGGCGCGCATTGATCACGTCAAGGAACTGATGATGGGGACCGACATGGCACTGACCGACATCGCCATTGCCGCCGGGTTTTCGGATCAGGCGCATTTCTCCCGTGTCTTTCGCAAGATGGTCGGTGTTTCTCCCTCCGTCTGGCAGAAAATCCGCCAATAAGGTCGTTTTGTTCCATTCTCCTTCAAAAAATTCCCGCCGAAGCCCCTGAAACGCCGCGGAACGAATTGTCCGTCGAGGGGTTTACCAGACGTGACACAAACGAGGAAAATCAAGGAGGAAAGGCACATGATGCATCAGGAACCCCGCGCCGGACAGGACCCCTATGTCAAGGATACGCCGAGCCTGATCGCCAGCGACAAGGTGGAAGGCACGCGTGTTTACGGCGCCGACAGCAAGCATATCGGCTCGATCCAGCGCATCATTCTCGAAAAGCGCGGCGGCCGCGTTGCCTATGCGGTCTTGAGCTTTGGCGGCTTCCTCGGCATCGGTGACGACTATTATCCGCTGCCCTGGGAAAAGCTGCATTACGACGAAGAACTCGACGGCTACCGCATCGATCTCACCAAGGAAGAGATTGAAAATGCGCCGCACTTCGCCAATCTCGACGATAACGATCTGCTGAACGCCAAGGACCGCAAGGTCTATGATTATTACGGCGTCGCACCCTATTGGATGTAAAGCGCTTCCGGCCGTTCGATCGCCGAACGCGTCGTAAATAAAAGAACGGCTCCTTTTCAGGAGCCGTTTTCTTTTGGGTGCGTCAATGCGGGTTTTTCTGCATCTCGGAAACCGCGTCGGTGAAGCACTTGCGTGCTTCTTCGGGCGATTTACGTCCGTCAAGGGCGGCACGGCAGGCGCTTCTCGCTCTCACAAAGCTCAATCCGCCAGTTTTGGGCCAGCCTTCGGTCAATAATGTCAACGCTTCGAAGGGGCCGGCGATGACGCTCTTGCCATTCGCCTCGAGATTGACCTCGACAGGCTCTGTCCATCTCTCGTTCTTCATCGTGCACCTCCCAGAGCAACGCGATCCCGAAATACACCCGACAGCGAAGCAACCCATGAACGCAGTCGTGTGTCACTACTGCTTAGGATATGCGCAAGCGATCGAATTGACAACGGGGATCAGCGGAAGCCGAAAAACGACAGGATCGCCAGAACGATGACGACGAGGCCGACGATGTAGATGATCTGGTTCATGATTTTCTCCTTCGCTGATGTCATCACCATAACGTGAGGAAGAAGACGAGGTTCCAGCAGCCAATGAGAATTTAATCACGTACTAAAATGTTGCGGACGTCCGATCGCCGGTAAGAGCGGATATCACCTCCGCAGGATCACCCAGATCGCGTGGATAATGCCGGGAACATAACCGCACAGCGTCAGGAGAATATTAAGCCAGAAATGCAGGCCGAGCCCGACCTGAAGAAACACGCCGACGGGCGGAAGGATGATGGCGATCAGGATACGAATGACGTCCACGATGAGAGCTTTCAAGTTAACCAAACTAGACAATCAACGTGAGTGGAGCCCGGTTGGTTTCAGCGTGACGACGAATACCTACCTTCCATCGGTGTAGCCGGCAGCCGGAAGCCGCCAATTCTGATGAACCCACTCCCGTATGACGCATCAGGTCAGAGCGACCGGTATCATTCAGCCCTCGTTCAGGCCTGCCGCATCACTCTTCCTAACGGAACCGAGGACACGGACAGACGTTGAGGTCCGTTAGTGGGGAGATGAGTTCATGAAGATTCTAACCGCAGCAATCTGCCTCTTGTCGGTTGGCATCCTGAGCGGATGCGTTGACGATGGCGGCTACCGCACGGGCGGATATTATTCGTCCGGCGTCTATTATCGAGCTTATGATCGAGACAGATATTACCGCGACTATGACCGCCGGAACTGGCGGCAACACAGAGAGTGGCGGGATCGCAGGGAATGGCGCGGTGACTATCGCCACCGCCCGCGCCCACCGTATTACGGTCAGTACGGCGTGATTGTTCGTTAATCGCGGCGCTTTTATCTCGCGGGTCTGCACGGCCGGCCCTATGTCTCGGGCTGGTCCTGACAGCGCGTGTCTATTCGGATAATAGTCTGTGAGAAAAATGGTGCCGCTTACGTGACTCGAACACGTGACCCCGTCATTACGAATGACGTGCTCTACCAACTGAGCTAAAGCGGCCCGATTGTGACCCGTTTGTTGCGGATCAGCTTCATGGCGGGCTGATACAGGCAATGCCGATGGATTTCAAGCCTTGAATGTGCTGGTTTTGAAATTTCCGCAAAAAGCTTTGCCTGTCCATTGTTTGCCGGAGACGTCAGCCTTTCCCGCAGATGCGCTTTTTGGCCGTTTCATATTCATTTGCCAGACGATCGACGAGCGCCGCCACCGGTTCCACCGCCTTGACGGCGCCGATGCCTTGCCCTGCGCCCCAGATGTCTTTCCAGGCCTTGGCGCCGCCGGAGACCGTTTCGAAGTCCATTTTCGAAGGATCGGCCTCGGGCAGATTGTCGGGATCCATGCCGGAGGCGACGATCGAGCTTTTCAGGTAGTTTCCGTGTACGCCCGTGAAATAGTTCGAATAGACGATATCCTTGGCCTGCGCGTCCACAATCGCCTGCTTGTAGCCTTCGGAAGCGCGCGCTTCCTCGGTGGCGATGAAGGGGGAGCCGATATAGGCCATATCCGCGCCCATGGCCTGTGCCGCGAGAATGGAGCCGCCATTGGCGATGGCGCCGGCCAGCAGCAGCGGGCCGTCGAACCATTCGCGGATTTCCTGAACGAGGGCGAAGGGCGAAAGCGTGCCCGCATGTCCGCCGGCACCCGTCGCCACCGCGATCAGCCCATCCGCGCCCTTGCGAATGGCGGAGCGGGCATGGCGGTCGTTGATGACGTCATGCAGCACGATGCCGCCATAGGAATGCACGGCCGCATTGACCTCCGGCACCGCGCCAAGCGAGGAAATCACCACCGGCACCTTGTATTTAACGCAAAGGCCGAGATCGTGCTCCAGCCGCCGGTTGGACATGTGCACGATCTGGTTGACCGCGAAGGGCGCCGCCGGGCGCTCCGGATTGGCCCGGTTGTGAGCGTCAAGCTCCTCGGTGATCATTGCCAGCCACCCGTCGAGCTGGCTTTCAGGCCGCGCATTAAGCGCCGGGAAAGCGCCGATGACGCCTGCCTTGCATTGCGCCAGCGTTAGCTGCGGATGTGAAATGATGAATAGCGGTGATGCTATGACCGGAAGACGCAGATTGTCTTTCAGCACGGACGGTAGCATGTCTCCTCCCACGAATTACGTTTACGCGCACGTAAGTCAATATCGCGTTCAGCAGCAGATTGAAAGCGAAAACAGCGTGGCATTCGCCTCTCGAATCTGCGTTCGTAGCGCCACAATGAATTGATTTTCCCCAAGGCAATCCGGTCTTTATCACAAACGATGCTTGCGGAGGGGCGGTATAGCCGTTACCGAATCGTGAACCCATGGCGCAGCGCCGCATATTTTTTGCAAAGCGCAATAGAACAAGGATCGGTCGTGAGCGGACTGGAAACGGCAATCAGAAATGCTCTGGAAAAATCGGACAGATCGAACGCCGAAGTTCGTGCACGGATTTACCAATCCTCCCGTCAGGCACTGGAAGCGGGCCTGCGCAAGCAGGGCATAGACGATCCGCAGGTTGTCTCCCAGCAGCGCCAGCGGCTTGAAGGCCTGATCCACCAGATCGAGAATGAAGAGCGCAACCGGCTTCTGGACAGGGTGGAGCAGCAATTGCGCCCGCCCGCACCGGAAAGTCCGGCGCCGGACGATCACTCGGTCGATCCCGTTTCGCAGCCGTCCGATCACGGCGATATGGGTGTTGAGCCGGAACTGCGTGGCGAAACACGCGATGTCCGGCCGGGCGCCGCCGCTGCTGCGGAGCCGCTGAGTGCGGGGCAGCGCAATGGCAAGCCGCCGAAGAGAGGCTCCCGCGCGGGCGATTCTTCGCTTGCCTTCCGGCCGGAAGGCGCGGTTGGCCGCCGCAAGCGCCGGGGGCTGTTCGCCCGGCTTTTCATTTATGTGACTCTTCTGGCCTTTATCGGTTTCGGCGCCTGGTGGGTCTATTCCTCAGGCCTCCTGCTCTCGCCGGAGCAGCGCGATACCAGCGTGCCCAATCCGCCGGCGCAGGTGCAGGCGGAGGATTTCAACGGGACGGAGCCCGCGCCGAGCCTTTCCGCCGGTCGTGGTTTTTCCGATGACTGGGTGGAAGTCTTCAATGCGGAGCGTGGCAGTTCCGGTGTTTCGGCTGGTCCACGCGCCAATGTCGAAAACATTGCCACACCCGCCGGCAAGGCTATAAAGGTAACCTCGAGAAGTGTCTCGCAGGATGGCGCCGTCAGCGTCGAGGTTCCGGTGGAGGTGATGCGGGATATGGCGGGCAAGTCCTCGACCATTTCGATCACGCTGCAATCCTCCAGCGACCGTCAGACCCAGGTGTCCGTCGCCTGCGATTTCGCGACATTGGGCGATTGCTCCCGCCACCGCTTCACCGCCACGGCCGAGCGCGCGGACATGCTGCTGAACACGACATTCGAACGATCTCTCGCCCCCAATGCGCCGGGCAGGATCTTCATCAACAGCGACATCGATGGCAGCGGCCGCCCGGTCAATCTTTATTCCGTGCGCATTCTGCCGGGCCAGTAAGGGAAAGACAGGCGTCTCGAATGGAGGCGCCTGTCAGCGTCTTCCGGTCCTATTTGAGAAAATCCGGCCCAGATCCCAAAATCTTGTCGTCGATTTCGCCGATTGCCTTTTTGTCCTTGCCCTCATAGTCGAGCGCAAGGAGAATGTGACGGATGAGGTTTACCCGCGCGCGGCGCTTGTCGTTGGCGCGCACCACCGTCCAGGGGGCGGCATCGGTGTGGGTCTTTTCCAGCATTTCGTCGCGCTTTTGCGTGTAGTCGTCCCATTTCGTCAGCGCCGCTATGTCCATATCCGAAAGCTTCCAGCATTTCAGCGGGCTGTGGCGACGGTCATGGAAGCGTTCGATCTGCGTTTCGCGGCCGATGTCGAGCCAGAACTTGAACAGATGAACGTCCTCATGGACCAGCATCTTTTCCAGGCGCGGCGTTTCCTTGAGGAAACGCTTATGTTCCTCCGGCGTGCAGAAACCCATGACCGGCTCTACGCCTGCGCGGTTATACCACGAGCGGTCGAAGAGAACGAATTCGCCGGCGGTCGGAAAATGCGAGATATAGCGCTGGAAATACCATTGGCCGCGTTCGGTTTCCGTCGGTTTGGTCAGCGCCACCACGCGGGCATAGCGGGGGTTGAGATAGGCCCGGGTCGCGAAGATCGCGCCGCCCTTGCCCGCCGCATCGCGGCCCTCGAAAACCGCCATGACCCTTTTGCCGGTGGCCTGCAGCCAGAACTGCACCTTGACCAGCTCCACCTGCAGCGCCTCGAGGGTGCTGTCGTAGTCCTCCCGCTTCATCTTCTTGTCGTAGGGAAAATCGCCGGCGGAAAGTTTCTTTTCCTCAACCCAGTCAGGAAGAACCGGATCGTCGATGTCGAAGCTGCGCAGTTTGCCGCCTATGGTGATATCGACCGTCCGCTTCTTCGTTTCTTCGCCCATGGTTTCCTCCGGCTGTTGTTGTGTAAAGGCAACTCGACGCCAATGAGTTCACATCCATTGCCAGAATTCAAGTGAAACAGGAGCGCTTGACCGGGGTGCTGCGGCGGCAGCGATTGCGGCGTCGATTTCGCACATATACGTTGTGGAAAATGCGCGATGATGAATCTCTGTCATGAAACTGGCCTATGAGATTTCGATGCGCTGTCAGATGAAAGTGGAAAGAGCAGGCTGAAATGGCAGTCATGGAAGGCGATGGTGGGTTAAGGCGTTTGGGAAGGAAGCTCGGTCGAAACTGGTTGCCCGTTCTCATCGTCAGCATGCTCGCCATCGTGGCCGTTGCCGAGCTCAACACGCCCTATATGCCCGCCGCCCTGTGGCTTTGCGCCGTCATTGCCATCCTCGCCGCCCGGGAGGGGCCGGCGGCGGCTCCCCCAAAAGACGGGAGCCCGGCTGAGGAGGCAGATGAGCAAGAAGTGCCCGGCGAAAGCGTCATTTCCGGCGTAAGGGCGGGCCTCGCGGTTCTGGATACCCCCGTTTTCATTCTCGACAGGAACGCCAGCGTGCTGTTTCAGAACGGCGCGGCCGAGCGCGCCTTCGGCCAGTTGCCCGCCGGGGCGCATATTTCCGCCCGGCTGCGCTCTCCCGGCCTCCTGGATGTCATTCGCGAAACCATCACCACCGGCCAGCCTAACCAGGTCGAACATTCGGAGCGCTTCCCTTCCGAACGGGTCTTCATCGTTCGTATCGCCCGTGCGGATGCGGGAGAGGGGGCAGGCCCGCCATTCTATATCCTGTCGTTCCGCGACGTCTCGGAGCTTCGCCGCATCGACCGCATGCGCAGCGACTTCGTCGCCAATGCCAGCCATGAATTGCGCACACCGCTCGCCTCGCTGCGCGGTTTCATCGAAACCATGCAGGGGCCGGCGCGCAACGACCCGAAGGCGCAGGAACGTTTCCTTGCCATCATGCTGGATCAGGCAACCCGCATGAGCAGGCTGGTGGACGATCTCATGTCGCTGTCGCGGCTGGAATTGCGGGCCAACATCGCGCCCGACCAGAAGGTCGATCTCGTTCCCGTCATCGGCCATGTGCGCGATACCCTGCTGCCGCTTGCCGACGAGCTGGATGTGACCATCACGCTGCACTTGCCCGACCGGCCGGCAGAGGTGCAGGGAGACCGCGACGAGCTGGTGCAGGTATTCCAGAACCTCGTTGAAAATGCTTGCAAATACGGCCAGGAAGGCAAGGTCGTGGATGTCTGGCTGCGGGCCGAACCCGGCAAGCCGGTGGAGGTGAGCGTTATCGACAAGGGGCCCGGTATTCCCGCCGAACATGTGCCGCGTCTGACGGAGCGTTTTTATCGCGTCAGCGTCGCCGACAGCCGCTCGAAAAAGGGCACGGGTCTCGGACTTGCCATCGTCAAGCACATCCTCACCCGCCACCGCGCCCGCCTCATCATTAAATCGGAATTGGGCAGCGGCACGGACTTCACTGTGAGATTCTGACATAAAATATGTATCTGCTTTTAATGTCGCGCATATTTATAAATAAAATCAATAGGTTAGATTGTCACAAATCTTTCGTCAAAGTGACATAAAAGGATGGGGCTACGGTGGTTAAGAAAAGGTCGCCGAGCGCAAGCTAAGAGCGAGTGTCGCTATCGGCTGCGTCCACAACAAAGCCCACGACGGGAGAGACAAATGAACATCGTTAAATTTTCCGCAGCAGCTCTGGTGGCTTCTGTCGCCTTCGCTGGCGCCGCCGCTGCTCGCGACCAGATCCAGGTTGCCGGTTCCTCCACAGTTCTGCCTTACGCCAAGATCGTTGCCGAGACCTTTGCCGAAACCTTCCCGAACTTCAAGGCTCCCGTTGTTGAGTCCGGCGGCACGGGCGGCGGTCTGAAGGCTTTCTGCTCGGGCGTCGGCGAAGGCACCATCGACATTGCCAACGCTTCGCGCAAGATCAAGAGCGACGAACTGGCCGCCTGTAAGGCTGCTGGCGTTGCCGACGTTCAGGAAGTGAAGATCGGTTACGACGGTATCGTCTTCGCAATGGACTCTTCCAACAAGGACATCAAGCTCGAGCCGAAGGATCTGTACCTTGCGCTCGCCGCTGAAGTCGTCAAGGACGGCAAGCTCGTTGCCAACCCTTACAAGAAATGGTCGGAAATCAACAAGGAACTGCCTGATGTAGCAATCGCTGCTTACATCCCGGGTTCCAAGCACGGCACGCGCGAAGTCTTCGAAGAGAAGATCATGGCTGACGGCTGCAAGGAAGCCAAGGCGACCGACGTCATCAAGACGCTCATCACCGACGCCAAGCAGGCTGCTGCCAAGTGCGTTGCAGTCCGTAAGGACGGCGCGGCAGTCGACATCGACGGCGACTACACCGAAACGCTTGCTCGCATCGATGCCAACAAGACCGGCCTCGGCGTTTTCGGCCTCGCTTTCTATGAAAACAACGCTGACCGTCTGAAGGTCGCGACCGTTTCGGGCGTCGTTCCGTCCACCGAAACCGTCGCCAGCGGCAAGTACCCGGTTTCCCGCCCGCTGTTCTTCTACGTGAAGAAGGCTCACCTGGGCGTTATCCCGGGCCTTAAGGAATATGTCGAGTTCTTCGTTTCCGACGAAATGATCGGCCCGGATTCCCCGCTCGCCAACTACGGCCTGGTTGCTGCTCCGGACGCAGAGCGCGAAGAAATCCGCTCGAAGTTCTCGGCCGGCTCCACGATGTAATGAAGAAAGAGGGGTGCGGCTTTGCCGTGCCCCTCATTCGGCTTCGCTTGGGCCGTCGTCCGCGGTTGACAGTTCCTACTCATCGCCATCCACATGATTGTCGATGGATTACAGATGGATAGGATGTATCAACCTTGACGCTTGCCAGACTATGATACAGTCAGGCGGCAGGCATCATGGGATGGTCCAGCGGTCTCGTTTTGATGACTTTTTGATTTGCCCGATATCGCACCGTGCTCTTGAGGCACGCCGAGGGAACTCTAATGAACACATCGATCCTTTTGCTGGTACTGGCGCTCATCGGCATCGGCAGCTATCTGCTCGGCAGCCGCCGTGCCGTTGCCCTGTCTGGTGGTCGCCCCTCCAGCATGCATTCCCGTGCCGGTTATCACGGTTCCTACGCGGTCGTCTGGGCGGTGCTGCCCGCGGCGTTCATTCTCTGTGCCTGGCTCATTGTCAGCCCATTGCTCGTCACCTCGGCGGTGCGCGGTAGTTTCCCCGAGGATGTCCGGGCGCAATCCGAAGCGCAGCAGAGCCTGACCTACGGTATGGTGACCTCCATCGCCCGTGGCCTGCAGCGGCTGACGCCGGAGGAAACCGCGCAGGTCGAGGCCGATACGGCTGCGGTCCGGCCGCTTCTGGCGTCGAAGGGTGTTGCAATCGCCGGCGATCCCGAACGCTTCATGGTCGATGCCGCCCACACGCTCAACAGCATGACCTCCACCAGCCGTATCGCGATGATCGCCGTTGTGCTACTGGCCGCGCTCGGCGGCGGCGCCTATGCGCTGCGTGCAATCGCGCCGCGTTTCCGGGCGCGCAACCAGGTCGAGAAAGTCATTCTCGCGGCCCTGCTGGTCGCCTCGTCCATCGCCATCCTCACGACCATCGGCATCGTCCTTTCGATGCTGACGGAGGCGATCCAGTTCTTCACCATGGTCCCTGCGCACCAGTTCTTCTTCGGAACGGTCTGGGATCCGCGTTTTGCGGCGGCAGGCGCCACCGATTCCTCCGGCCAGTTCGGCCTGATCCCGCTGCTCGCCGGCACGCTTTATATCGGCTTCGTCGCCATGCTGGTTGCGGTTCCGGTCGGTCTCTTCTCGGCGATCTACATGGCGGAATATGCCTCGCCGCGCTTCCGCTCCATGGCAAAGCCGCTGCTTGAAGTGCTCGCCGGCATTCCCACCATCGTCTACGGCTTCTTCGCGCTCACGACGGTCGGTCCTTTCCTCAGAGACATTTCCACGCAGATCAACGGTCTGGCGACGGGCAACTACGCCAACTTCATCCAGGCGCAGAGCGTCATCACCGCCGGCTTCGTCATGGGCATCATGCTGATCCCCTATGTGTCGTCGCTGTCGGACGATATCATCACCGCCGTGCCGCGCTCGCTGCGTGACGGTTCGCTCGGTCTTGGCGCCACGCGTTCCGAGACGATCAAGAGGGTCATTATTCCGGCCGCTCTTCCCGGCATCGTCGGCGCCGTGCTGATGACGGCTTCGCGCGCCATCGGCGAAACCATGATCGTGGTTCTTGCGGCCGGTGTTGCTGCCCGCCTGCAGCTCAATCCCTTCGAGCCCATGACCACGGTGACGGTCAAGATCGTCAGCCAGCTTACCGGCGACCTTGAATTTACCTCGCCGCAGACGCTGGTTGCCTTTGCGCTCGGCATCACGCTTTTCGCCATCACGCTTTGCCTGAATATCTACGCGCTTTACATCGTGCGCAAATACCGGGAGCAATATGAATGACCGACATCGTCTCTCCCGCAGCCGGCGCGAGCGCCGTCAACAAGGCCACGCGCCGTGATATCGGCATCAAGCGCCGTTATGCCGCCGAACGCCGCTTCCGTGCCTACGGCATGGCAGCGATTTCCTTCGGCCTCATCTTTCTCTTCCTGCTGCTTTTCTCGGTGGTTTCCAAGGGTTACACCGCTTTCCAGCAGACGATGATCACCGTTCCGGTCGAGTTTTCCGAACAGATCATCGATCCGAAAAATGAGCGGGCCACCAATCCCACAAAGCTGATGACGGCCAATTATCCCGTCATCGCCCGCGATGCTGTCGCCAAGGTCCTTGGCGTTGCGCCGACGGACCGCGCCGGTCTTCGCGCCGTCAACCTCTTGATCTCCGACAGCGTGCGCACGCAGCTTCGCGATATCGTCGTCGCCGATCCCGCCGTCATCGGCACCACGCGCACCGTCACGCTGCTGGCGTCGGGCGACGTCGACAGCGCCTTCAAGGGCCAGGTCGACCTGACGGCGGATGAAGCCAATCGCCGTATCTCGAACCAGCAGCTCGGCTGGATGAACCAGCTCGCCGAAAGCGGCCAGCTCGGCAAACATTTCAACACCGGCATCTTCGTCAACGGCGCGTCGAGCCGTCCGGAAGCGGCGGGTGTCGGTGTGGCGCTGATCGGCTCCTTCTACATGATGCTGATCGTGCTGGTGCTGTCATTGCCGATTGGCGTTGCGGCCTCCATCTATCTCGAGGAATTCGCCCCGAAGAACCGTCTGACGGATCTTATCGAGGTGAATATCAACAATCTCGCGGCCGTTCCTTCGATTGTTTATGGTCTGCTCGGCCTCTCGGTCTTCATCAACTTCATGGGCTTTCCGCGCTCGGCCTCGCTGGTCGGCGGCCTCGTCCTGACGCTGATGACCCTGCCGACGATCATCATCGCGACGCGCGCTGCCCTGAAAGCCGTGCCGCCGTCTATCCGCGCCGCAGCCCTCGGCCTCGGCGCTTCCAAGATGCAGACGATCTTCCACCATGTGCTGCCGCTCGCCATGCCCGGCATTCTGACCGGCACCATCATCGGTCTCGCCCACGCGCTGGGCGAAACGGCGCCGCTGCTCCTGATCGGCATGGTGGCATTCGTTGCGAATTACCCGACAACGCCGATGGATCCGTCCACGGCCCTGCCGGTGCAGATTTACATGTGGGCGAACGAAGCCGAGCGCGCCTTTGTCGAAAGGACATCCGGCGCTATCATCATCCTGCTTCTGTTCCTCATCGTCATGAATGTTGGCGCAATCCTGTTGCGTCGCCGCTTCGAACGGCGCTGGTAGAGGGAGCTTGAGCAATGAACATGTTGTCGGAAGCAGCAGTTGAAAAGGCGCTGGACAAAAAAATGAATGAAGTCTCATACAAGATGATCGGCAAGGACGTTTCGGTTTATTACGGCGAAAAGCGCGCGCTTTACGACGTGAACCTCAACGTTCGGGAAAATACGGTGACCGCGCTTATCGGCCCGTCCGGCTGCGGCAAATCCACCTTCCTGCGTACCCTGAACCGTATGAACGACACGATCGACGGTTGCCGGGTCACCGGCAAGATCACGCTCGACACCGACGATATCTACGATCAGGCGATTGACGTCGTGGAATTGCGCGCCCGCGTCGGCATGGTGTTCCAGAAGCCGAACCCCTTCCCGAAGTCGATCTACGAAAACATTTCCTACGGTCCGCGCATCCATGGTCTCGCCCGCAATAAGGCGGATATGGACCAGATCGTCGAGCAGAGCCTGCAGAAGGCGGGTCTCTGGAACGAGGTTAAGGATCGTCTGCACGAATCCGGCACCGGTCTCTCCGGCGGTCAGCAGCAGCGTCTGTGCATCGCACGCGCAGTTGCCGTCAGCCCGGAAGTGATCCTGATGGACGAGCCCTGCTCGGCTCTCGACCCGATCGCGACCGCAAAGGTCGAAGAATTGATCCACGAGCTGCGCACCAATTACACCATCGTCATCGTCACGCACTCCATGCAGCAGGCGGCGCGTGTTTCCCAGCGCACGGCCATGTTCCATCTTGGTCATCTTGTCGAGGAAAACGAAACCGACAAGATGTTCACCAATCCGGACGACCAGCGCACGCAGGATTACATCATGGGCCGCTTCGGCTGATCCCGGTCGGCGCTTTATCGAAACCGAACAAGACTGGTGCTTCTGCCGTGCCCGCTTCCGGGTACGCGCATGCAGGCCAAGCCGGAGGACTAGACCATGACACAGACAACGACCCATTCGCATATTCTGTCGGCCTATGACGACGAACTGAAATTCCTTACGCGTCGTATCGCCGAAATGGGCGGTCTTGCGGAGCAGATGTGCGCCGACGCCGTGCGCGCGCTCGTCAATTCCGATGCCGCGCTCGCCCAGAAGGTCATTTCCGACGATGCGATCCTCGACCACGCCGAGCGCGAGATCGGCGACAAGGCCATCGTCACCATCGCCAAACGCCAGCCGATGGCGGCAGACCTTCGCGAGATCATCGGCACCCTGCGTATTGCAGCTGACCTTGAACGCGTCGGCGACCTTGGCAAAAACACAGCCAAGCGCGTCATCGCGGTTGCCGGCACCGGCGTGCCGCGCAAGCTCGCCCGTGGCATCGAACACCTGTCGGAACTGGCGCTGGTGCAGCTCAAGGAAGTGCTGGACGTCTATTCCACGCGTTCCGCCGAGAAGGCCAATGCCATTCGCGAGCGCGACGAAGAAATCGACGCCATGTACACGTCGCTCTTCCGTGAGCTTCTGACCTACATGATGGAAGATCCGCGCAACATCACCACCTGCACGCATCTTCTGTTCTGCGCCAAGAACATCGAGCGTATCGGCGACCACGCCACCAATATCGCCGAGACGATCTATTACATGACCACCGGCAGCCAGCCGGAAGGCGAGCGTCCGAAGGACGACAGTTCCAACACGCTCGGTTCGGTGACCGAGTAACAGACAGGCAGCGGCTTGCGGAGTTAGTATATGGTGCCCAAGATTGCAGTTGTGGAAGATGAGGAAGCGCTGAGCGTCCTGCTTCGTTACAATCTCGAGGCTGAGGGGTATGACGTCGACACGATACCCCGTGGAGACGAGGCAGAAATCAGGCTGCAGGAACGTATTCCGGACCTCCTTATCCTGGATTGGATGCTTCCCGGCGTTTCCGGTATCGAACTGTGCCGTCGGCTCAGGATGCGGCCGGAAACCGAGCGCCTGCCCATCATCATGCTGACGGCGCGCGGCGAGGAAAGCGAAAGGGTTCGCGGCCTCGCCACCGGCGCCGACGATTATGTCGTCAAGCCGTTCTCGACACCGGAACTCATGGCCCGCGTCAAGGCGATGCTGCGCCGCGCCCGCCCGGAGGTTCTGTCTTCGGTGCTGAAATGCGGCGATATCGAACTGGATCGCGAGACCCATCGCGTTCACCGCAAGAGCCGCGAAGTGCGCCTCGGCCCGACGGAATTCCGCCTGCTGGAATTCCTGATGACCTCTCCCGGCCGGGTGTTTTCCCGCTCGCAATTGCTGGATGGCGTCTGGGGTCACGATATCTATGTGGATGAACGTACCGTCGACGTGCATGTCGGACGTCTGCGCAAGGCGCTCAATTTTTCGCATATGCAGGATGTCATCCGCACCGTGCGCGGCGCCGGATATTCAATGGAAGCCTGAAAAACCGAAACCGATGGTTTCACTCGGGATAAATTCCCTAAAAATCAGAAGGCCCGAGACCGGAACGGTGTCGGGCCTTTCGATTTTGAACCTTCCGCACATGCGTATCCTTGTTCTTTTGAGCGATAGAAGGTCTGCTGAAAGCCGGATTGCGCGGTGAAACCTGTCGGGAGGAAGGGCGCGGCACGTCGCCGATAAATTCTGAGCATTTGCCGCAAGGGGCCCATCGCGGTTTTACATCCGGAGAATGCGCAAGAACAGGGATGGGGAGCGCCTCTTAGACAGCGTGCGCTCTGTTCCAGAACCACCTTGGATTTTACCGTAAAAAAACGGGCCCGAAGGCCCGTAGTTTTTGAGTGTCGAATGCGTGCCGCAACACTCAAGCCTTGCGACGCTCGCTTACCGGCTGGTAGGCAAGCTTTGCATGGAACTTGCAATAGGGCGAAGATTCCAGTGCTTCACAACCGCAGAAATGGAAATCATCCTTCAGCGGATCGCCGACCGGCCACTTGCAGGTGCGCTCCGTCAGTTCCGTCAGCGTCAGGCGGCGGGAGATCGGCGTAACGACATTTTTGGAGGGAACGTAATCGAGAACTTCGGCGGTCTCGATATCGATCTCCTCGTGCAGTGCCGTTACCGCGCTCGAGCGGTTCAGGGCGCGTGCAGGTGCTGCGCTGACGCGGGTTGCGAAATTCGTCGCGCGCGGGGCAGGGGCAGCGGTGCGCTTGGGCGCGGAACGCGCCGAGGTAACCGGGCCGCCGGCCTTCACGCGTCCCGGCAGGTTGAGGCGATGGACCTTGCCGATGACGGCATTGCGGCTCACGCCGCCCAGCTGTGCTGCTATCTGGCTGGCGCTAAGCCCCTCGGACCACAATTTCTTGAGTTTTTCGACCCGTTCGTCTGTCCAGTTCATGCCGCTTCTCCGCTCGTCGCGTATAATGTCGGCAGAATCCCTCTCCGCCTCGCGGGCGTGCCGCGAGCGTGGTCTCTGCCTGATTTTTGGTGACTAGTTCCGCCGCAATGCAGTCTAGTAATTAGCGATTAACCTAGTGCCACGCAGACTCCGTGGCAAGAGTCGCGGGAATCATCTCGAATCGATTTTCCGGTTTTCCCCAACTTGCTGGCGAGTTGAGTCTGAAAGGCAACACCTTGGGCCTCGTCCGTCGCTACCTACTAGGGCTTGAGAAGCCCGGGAAACGCGGACTTTTGTTGACATCGGCAGGCGAAGTGACAATAGTGCCCCTGCCGCCGCGAGGCGGCATTTTTGATTTTCAGGCAAGGGATAACCCCGAATGCCTATTGACAACCGTCTGACAGCGCATCCGCGCAAGGAGTGATACAGCCATGGCCGAAGCCGCCGCGCCATTGTTCGATACGTTTGCAAGAGCCCCCCTGCGCTTCGAGCGAGGCGAAGGCGTCTGGCTGTTCACGGAAAGCGGCGAACGATATCTGGATTTTGCGGCCGGCGTCGCGGTCAACTCGCTGGGCCATGCCCATCCGCACCTCGTGGAAGCGATCAAGACCCAGGCCGAGAAGGTCTGGCACGTCTCGAACCTTTATGAAGTGCCGGGCCAGGAAAAGCTTGCAAAGCGCCTGACGGAAGCGACATTCGCAGACAAGGTCTTCTTCACCAATTCCGGCGCGGAAGCGCTTGAATGCGCGATCAAGACCGCGCGCCGTTATCATTATTCCAAGGGGCATCCGGAAAAATTCCGGATTGTCACTTTCGAAGGCGCTTTCCATGGCCGCACGCTGGCGACGATTGCCGCCGGCGGCCAGCAGAAATATCTCGAAGGTTTCGGCCCCAAGGTCGAAGGTTTCGACCAGGTGCCCTTCGGTGACGTCGATGCGCTGAAAGCCGCCATCACGGCCGAGACGGCCGCGCTTCTGATCGAGCCCATTCAGGGTGAGGGCGGCATTCGCGCACCAGCCAAGGAATTCCTGCAGCTGCTGCGGTCGCTCTGCGACGAGCATGGCATGTTGCTGATTTTCGACGAGGTCCAGACCGGCGTTGGCCGTACGGGCAAACTCTTTGCCTATGAGCAGACGGGCGTTGCACCGGATATCATGGCGGTTGCCAAGGGTATCGGCGGCGGTTTCCCGCTCGGCGCCTGCCTTGCGACGGCGGATGCCGCTTCCGGCATGACGGCGGGCGTGCATGGCACCACCTATGGCGGCAACCCGCTGGCCATGGCTGTCGGCAACGCCGTGCTCGATGTCGTCCTCTCCGAGGGCTTTCTGGAAAAGGTTCGTGATGTCGCGCTGGTCTTCCGCCAGGGCCTTGCTTCGCTGAAGGATCGTTATCCTGACGTTATCGAGGAAATCCGTGGCGAAGGCCTGCTTCTCGGCATCAAGGCCAAGGTTCCATCGGGCGAGCTGTTGCAGGCCATGCGCGCCGAGCATCTGCTGGGTGTGCCGGCGGGCGACAACGTCATCCGTCTTCTGCCGCCGCTCGTCACCACGGCGGAAGAGGCCCGCGAGGGTCTGTCACGCGTGGAAGCGGCTGCCGCTTCCCTGACAGCGAAACAGGCAAAAATCGCCTGAGGAAACAATAAAGGGCGGGCTTCTTCCCCGAGGCTCGCGAGCATGGGACAGTTTGAAATGGCTTCACCTAAACATTTTCTTGACCTGTCGGCCGTCAGCTCGCAGGACCTGCGGGCAATTCTCGACGATGCCCGCGCACGCAAGGCGGCCACCAAGGCCGGAACGGCGGAAAAGCCGCTTGCCGGCAAGATGCTGGCTATGATCTTCGAAAAGCCTTCCACCCGCACCCGCGTCTCCTTCGATGTCGGCATGCGCCAGCTCGGGGGCGAGACGCTTTTCCTCTCCGGTACGGAAATGCAGCTCGGTCGCGCCGAAACGATCGGCGATACGGCCAAGGTGCTGTCGCGTTACGTCGACGCCATCATGATCCGCACGACGGATCATTCGCGCCTGCTGGAGCTTGCCGAACACGCGACGGTGCCAGTCATCAACGCCCTGACGGACGACACGCATCCCTGCCAGATCATGGCGGATATCATGACCTTCGAGGAACATCGCGGCCCGGTCAAAGGAAAGACCATTGCCTGGACGGGTGACGGCAATAACGTCCTGCATTCCTTCGTGGAGGGCTCGGCCCGTTTCGGTTACCGCATGACGATGGCCGTGCCGATGGGCTCCGAACCGCATGACAAGTTCCTGAACTGGGCGCGCAACAATGGCGGCGAGATCATGCTGTGCCATGATGCCGACAAGGCCGTTGCGGGTGCGGACTGCGTCGTCACCGATACCTGGGTGTCCATGAACCAGGAACACAAGGCGCGCGGCCACAACATCTTCCAGCCCTATCAGGTCAATGAAGCCCTGATGGCCAAGGCGGAAAAAGACGCGCTGTTCATGCATTGCCTGCCGGCCCATCGCGGTGAGGAAGTGACGGATGCCGTGATCGACGGTCCGCAATCCGTCGTCTTCGACGAGGCGGAAAACCGCCTCCACGCGCAGAAGTCCATCATTGCATGGTGCATGGGCGTCATTTGATGAGCAATCGCCCGGCCTGACACGCGTCACGCCGGGTGCTTGAACTTGACCGCATAGATTACCATCTGTGGGACTTCGAAGAGGCTCGTCGGTTTTGCTGGCGGGCCACATTCACGATTTGCACGTTTTTCCCCGGAAGCGGTTTCTCTTCCCGGGTCTCTGTGCGACAAGCGAAAAAAGCACATTTTAAAAGCCGGACTTTTGGACGGTAGCGGCGCCACGGCTGCGCCAGGGAGTATGACATGGCAGATGTAACGGTTGAACTGGACGATCTCGATTTTGCTGGCGACGACAAGGTTGTGCCCTTTCAGGTCGAAGGTCTGGATGTGCGCGGCCGCGCCGTACAGGTGGGTCCGCTGCTGAATGCCATCCTCGAACGGCATGACTATCCCCCGGCGGTCGCACGTCTGCTGGCGGAAGCGACCGTTCTGACGGCGCTGATCGGCACGTCGCTCAAGTTTTCCGGCAAGCTGACCGTCCAGACCAAGGGTGACGGCCCGGTCGACCTGCTGGTTGCGGATTTCACCGCACCGGAAAGCATGCGCGCTTATGCCCGTTTCGATGAGGAGCGGCTGGCGGAGGCGATTGCGGCCGGGGCGACGTCGCCCGAGCAATTGCTCGGCAACGGCATTCTGGCCTTCACGATCGATCAGGGTGCGGGCATGCAGCCTTATCAGGGTATCGTGCCGCTCGATGGCTCCTCGCTGGAAGATATTGCCGGGGTTTATTTCCGTCAGTCGGAACAGCTTCCCACCCGCGTGCGGCTGGGCGTTGCCGAATTCTTCGACCGTGATGGCGAAGGCAAGCCGCGACATGGTTGGCGTGCGGGCGGCGTTATCGCGCAGTTCCTGCCGCAGGCGCCTGAGCGGCTGCGCATGCGCGACCTGCATGGCGGCGATGGCGATGAAGGCGGTCACGAGGTGCAGGAAGACGATGCCTGGACGGAGGCGGTAACGCTGCTGAACACGGTGGATACCGACGAGCTGACCGATCCGCAGGTCCCGGTGGAACGTCTTCTCTTCCGGCTTTTCCACGAGAGCGGTGTGCGCATCTACGATCCGCAGGCGGTTTTCGACCGTTGCAGTTGCTCGCGGGACAAGATTAAGGGCGTCCTGTCCGGTTTCACTGCTGAGGAGATCGAGGCAAGCGAAGAAGACGGCGCCATTGCCGTGACCTGCGAGTTCTGCTCCACCACCTATCGCTACGATGTCAGCGAATTTGAGAATGCCTGAATGAAAGCCGCGTCCTGAAGGGCGCGGCTTTTTCGTTGCCGGGTGAATGTCAGTTCAGGACCCGCATCAGGCCGGGTGAATCCAGCGAAAAGGCGGGTATGGTGACGTTGAACACCTCGCCATTTTCCGTTTCCATTTCATAATGGCCGAACATCAGGCCGGAAGGTGTGTCCAGCGGGCAGCCGGAAGAATATTCGTAGCTGTCGCCCGGTTTCAGATGCGGCTTCTCACCCACAACGCCCGGCCCATAGACCTCATCCACCTGTCCGTTCTGATCGGTGATGTGCCAATAGCGATTGACGAGGGTAACCGGAATATCGGAATTGTTCGCGATCACGACTTTGTAGCCCCAGACGTAACGATCGTCATCCGGGTCGGATTGTTCCTCGAGATAATACGGATCGACCGTTACCTCGATATCCCTTGTCAGAGCACGATACATACGCGCCACACCTCGATATTATGCCTGCCGCCGCATCCTACACTATAGGCTCTGGCTATCGTCAAGAAAATGAATGACTTGACTGGCAGGAGGCGTCTCCTGTTGCGCTGTTTTCCACCGTTAGGGATAACGGTAAAGGTAAATATTGGTTGCCTGAAGCGGTCTTTTCGCACCGGACAGGCGAACCATGGCCCGACACGCGGTCAGGCCATGGTGCCTTGCGGATTGAATTTTCAGGCCGAAACGGCCGCCAGACCCTTCGCCAGATCCTCCAGCAGATCGTCGGTATCCTCGATGCCGCAGGAAAGGCGCAGGGTGCCGCCGGAAATGCCGAGTTCGGCACGCGCCTCGTCGGTGAGGTTCTTGTGCGTCGTCGTGCCGGGATGGGTGATGAGGCTCTTGGCGTCGCCGAGATTGTTGGAAATCTTCACGATCTCAAGCGCGTTCTGCAGCTTGAAGGCTGCTTCCTTGCCACCCTTCAGCTCGAAAGCCACCAGCGTCGAGCCGCCGGACATCTGCCGCGCGATGATATCGGCCTGCGGGTGATCGGCGCGGCCGGGATAGATGACCTTGGCGACCTTGACGCTGTCGGCGAGAAAATCGGCGATTTTGCCGGCATTGGCCGTCTGCTGTTTGACGCGCAGCGGCAGGGTCTCGATGCCTTTCAGAAGCGTCCAGGCATTGAAAGGCGACATGGCCGGGCCGGTATGGCGGAAATAATCCTGCAGCTCTTCTTCGATCCACTTCTTGTCGGAAAGGATCACGCCGCCAAGGCAGCGGCCCTGGCCATCAATATGTTTGGTGGCCGAATAAACCACGATATGGGCGCCAAGTTCGAGCGGCTTCTGGAAAAGCGGTGTGGCGAAGACGTTGTCGACCACCACCTTGGCGCCGATCTGGTTGGCGAGCTTTGCCACGCCGGCAATATCCACCACTTCAAGCGTCGGATTGGTCGGGCTTTCGAGGAAGAACAGCTTGGTGTTCGGCTGGATCGCCTTTTCCCAGTTGCCGAGATCGCGACCGTCGATCAGCGTGCATTCGATGCCATATTTCGGCGCAAGCGTTTCGACCACCCAGCGGCAGGAGCCGAAGAGGGCGCGGGCTGCAACGATATGGTCGCCGGCGCGCAGCTGGCACATGATGGCGGCGGTGACGGCGGCCATGCCAGAGGCAAGTGCGCGAGCGTCTTCAGCGCCTTCCAGCAGGCACATGCGCTTTTCGAACATGTCGTTGGTCGGGCTCGCATAGCGGGCGTAGATGAACCCATCCGTTTCACCCTTGAAGCGCGCTTCGGCGGCTTCGGAGTTTTCATAGACGAAACCCTGGGTCAGATAGATCGCTTCCGACGTTTCACCATAAGGGGAGCGTAGCGTACCGCCGTGAACGAGCTGGGTTGCCGGGCGCCATTTATTGCTCATGTGATCACCTTCAAAACAAAAAAACCGGCCGCAAAAGCAGACCGGTTCCTAGCACCCGGTCTTTTTAGCCACTTGTTTAACGTGGCTGCAAGCCGACCGGCCAAATCACCACGGGATAAGCTTGCCATACTGCCGTTACCGGCTTGCGTCAATGCTTTCCTTTTGGTTTTGTCGCCGTAAAAAGGAATGATGACCATGACCAGAACCACGGGCATTTTGGCGGATGGCGCAATCAAGGCGCTGTTTGCGGGCGGCAAGCTGAAGAGCGAGGCCGATCTCGATGCTGATCAGGTGCAGCCCGCCAGCCTCGATCTCAGGCTCGGCTCGAAGGCCTATCGCGTGCGCGCCAGCTTCATGCCCGGCCCCGGAAACCGCGTCATCGACAAGCTCAATCGTCTCAGCCTGCACGAGATCGACCTTACCCAGGGCGCGGTGCTGGAAACCGGTTGTGTCTATATCGTTCCCTTGATGGAAAGCCTTGCGCTGCCCGCGGACATGTCGGCCTCGGCCAATCCGAAAAGCTCGACCGGCCGTCTCGATATCTTCACCCGCGTCATGACTGACAGTGCGCAGGAATTCGACAAGATACCGGCCGGTTATGCCGGCCCGCTCTATCTGGAAATCAGCCCGCGCACCTTCCCGATCGTGGTGCGACGCGGCTCGCGCCTGTCGCAGATCCGCTTCCGCATCGGCCATTCGCTGCTCAACGAAAGTGAACTGCTGAAGCTGCATGAGACGGAAACGCTGGTTGCCAGCGACACGCCCAACGTGACCGGCGGCGGCATTGCGCTCTCGATCGACCTCAAGGGTTTCGGCGAAAACGGGTTGATCGGTTATCGCGGCAAACATCACACAGCCGTGGTGGATGTCGACAAGAAGGCCCAGCACGACGTTCTCGATTTCTGGGAGCCGCTCTACGCCCGTGGCCGCGCCGAACTGATCCTCGACCCGGATGAATTCTATATTCTCGTCTCGCGCGAAGCCGTGCACGTTCCACCGCTCTATGCGGCCGAAATGACACCCTTCGATCCATTGGTGGGCGAATTCCGCGTGCACTACGCCGGCTTCTTCGATCCCGGCTTCGGCCATGCGCAGGCCGGCGGCACCGGCAGCCGCGCCGTGCTGGAAGTGCGCAGCCACGAGGTTCCCTTCATCCTCGAACATGGCCAGATCGTCGGCCGGCTGGTTTACGAGCACATGCTGCAGAAACCGGAAGGCCTCTATGGCTCCGGCCTCGGCTCCAATTATCAGGCGCAGGGGCTGAAGCTCTCCAAGCATTTTCGAGCCGAATAACGACCCCGGCGGGTGCTTGACACCCGCTGCGAACTATCCGATGTCTTATGCGCGGTGCGGGTGTAGCTCAATGGTAGAGCAGCAGCTTCCCAAGCTGAATACGAGGGTTCGATTCCCTTCACCCGCTCCAGCGACCTTTCCAACAAGATCAACGACGTCCAACAAGCCCTGATTTTACAGCGTTTGTGCCTCGCGCGCGCGTAAGGTCGTGCAACGGTATGCAGTGACATCCAGCAATTTTGTCGGTAAAAATTACGGTATTCGTCATCGTGGTGGAAAGCCGATACCGTAAAATGGCACTGACAGACATTCAGGTTAAGAACGCCAAAGCAGACAGCAAACCGCGCAAGCTGTCTGATGAGAAGGGGCTTTACCTCTACATCTCGGTTGCCGGGGGCAAGTCCTGGCGGTTCGACTATGATTTTTTCGGAAAGCGAAAAACTCTCACAATCGGGGCGTACCCAACGGTTGGGCTGGCGGATGCCCGTCGATTGCGCGACGAGGCCAAGAAGAAGCTGGCCGAAGGTTTGGACCCGTCGCTGGCCAAAAAACGCGATCAGTTTGCCGCCAAAGCCGCTGCCGGGAATACCTTCGGTGTCATTGCGGATGAATTCATTGAGAAGCTGAAACGCGACAAGCGTGCAGAGCCGACCATCACGAAGAATAAATGGATGTTAAAGGATCTCGCCGAAAAGCTGGGGCCTTACCCGGTCACCCAGATTACCGCGCGTGATGTCCTTGCGGTGTTGACTGCCATCGAAAAGAGCGGCCGCGTGGAAAGTGCGCTGGCCACGCGTGCTGCCATTGGTCGTGTGTTTCGATATGCCATCGCAACGGCAAGGGCCGAGAACGATCCGACGTCGGCACTACGTGGGGCTCTCCAACGCCATGTGCCGGTCAACCATGCTGCATTAACGACGAAAGCAGAGATGGGCGGCTTGATGCGAGCTATTTACGGCTACGAGGGCTGGCCGTCGTTGGTTGCTGCCTTGAAAATCCAGGCCTTGTGTTTTGCCCGTCCCGGTGAAACGCGTTCGATGGAGTGGACAGAACTCGATTTTGACAACTCTGTATGGACCATACCTGCAGAGAAAACCAAGATGCGCCGGGAGCACCATGTGCCGCTTTCCAAGCAGGCGCTTGAAGTCCTGAGGGAGATGAAGGCAGTTTTTGGCGATAAATCATATGTCTTCCCCTCAATGATGTCTGGTAAGAAAACTCTATCGGAAAACTCCATGAACTCCGCTTTGAGACGTATGGGCGTAACCCATGCCCAGCATACGGCCCATGGGTTTCGTTCATCTGCAAGCAGCATTTTGAACGAGTCGGGACAATTCAACATCGATGCGATTGAGGCTCAACTTGCGCATCTCGACACGCGGGCAGTTCGGCGCATCTATAACCGTGCAACCTACTGGGACGAGCGAGTAAGGATGATGCAGTGGTGGGCCGACTTGCTGGATGAATGGCGTGCTTGCCTAATCGGCCCATTAGGCCCATCAAATTCAACGCTCAAGGTTACGTAACGGCATTTGTCTCGCGTGACCCGAGATTTCTTTATGGGAAACACTTTTGTGTGCTTTGGCTTTCATGCACAATCAATGTCCTGACACGCCAACGCGAGGCTCCCATTTTTTGTAATCAACCGCTATAGGTATCGAATCTTGGTAGATGCACACATGCTTAGGCCGTTGCGGAGTGACATGCATTATGAATAGACTCGAGAATGAGTTAGAAGCGTCACTTCTCACCAAACTCCGAGACCTCAAATACGAACATCGTCCGGACATCCGGGACCGCGTGACGTTGGAACGGAACTTTCGTGAGAAGTTCGAGTCGCTCAATCGAGTCCGCCTGACCGATGCGGAATTCTCGCGCCTCATGGATGAGATTGTCACGCCGGACGTCTTCACTGCGGCCCGCACACTTCGGGAACGAAACAGCTTTATCCGTGATGACGGCACGCCGCTCAATTACACGCTCGTCAACATCAAGGACTGGTGCAAGAATTCCTTTGAAGTGGTCAACCAGCTACGCATCAACACGGACAACAGCCATCATCGGTACGATGTCATTCTCCTGATCAACGGGGTGCCAGTCGTTCAGATCGAACTGAAGACTCTCGGCATAAGCCCACGTCGCGCTATGGAGCAGATCGTCGACTACAAAAACGACCCCGGGAACGGCTATACCAAGACAATCCTGTGTTTTCTGCAGCTCTTCATTGTCAGCAACCGCGATCGGACATTCTATTTCGCTAACAACAACGCACGACATTTCGCGTTCAACGCCGAGGAGCGGTTTCTCCCTGTTTACGAATTCGCCGATGTCGACAACAAAAAGATCGTCCATCTCGATAGCTTCGCCGAGACCTTCCTTGTCAAATGTACGCTCGGCCAGACCATAAGCCGCTATATGGTTCTGGTGGCAAGTGAGCAGAAGCTCCTGATGATGCGGCCTTACCAAGTCTACGCCGTAAAGGCGATTGTCGACTCCATCGCACAAGATTGCGGCAATGGCTATGTCTGGCACACCACCGGCAGCGGCAAGACGCTGACTTCCTTCAAGGCGTCAACGCTCTTGAAGGACAGTCCGGACATCGACAAGTGCCTCTTTGTTGTAGACCGAAAAGACCTGGATCGGCAGACACGCGAAGAGTTCAACAAGTTTCAGGAAGGCTGTGTAGAGGAAAACACTAACACCGCATCCCTTGTCCGCCGCCTGCTCTCGGACGACTATGCCGACAAGGTGATCGTCTGCACCATCCAGAAGCTCGGACTGGCACTTGATGAAAACAGCAAGCGCAACAAACAGCAGAAGAAAGACGGCAAGAAGAGCTTCAAGGAACAGCTGGAACCCCTGCGCGACAAGCGCATCGCCTTTATCTTCGACGAATGCCACCGGTCGCAGTTCGGCGAGAACCACAAGGCCATCAAGGATTTCTTCCCGCGCGCCCAGCTCTTCGGCTTCACCGGGACGCCCATCTTCGATCGGAACGCCGCTCAGCAGAAGATCGAAGACACCCAAGCGAGCATGAGGACGACGGAAGACCTCTTCCAGCAGCGTCTTCACACCTACACGATCACCCACGCCATCGAGGACGGCAACGTCCTTCGGTTCCACGTCGATTACTTCAAGCCGCAGGGCAAGACCCTGCCGAAGCCGGGGGAACCGCTGGCCAAGCGGGCGGTCATCGAGGCGATCTTTGCGAAACACGACGCGGCCACGGGTCAGCGCCGGTTCAACGCCCTGCTCGCCACATCGTCGATAAATGACGCCATTGAGTATCACACCCTCTTCAAGACGATGCAGGCCGAGAAGCTGGTCGCCGATCCCAGCTTCCAGCCGTTGAACATCGCCTGCGTTTTCTCCCCGCCTGCCGAAGGCGATCCTGATGTAAGGCAGATTCAGGAAGACCTGCCGCAGGAAAAGGAAGACAACGCGGTGGAGCCGGAGAAAAAGAAGGAGGCCCTGAAAGCTATCCTTGCGGACTACAACGCTCACTATGGCACCAACCATAAGATCGGCGAGTTCGACCTCTATTATCAGGACCTGCAGAAGCGCATAAAAGACCAACAGTGGCCCGAAGCCGATCTGCGGAAAGCGTATCCGAATGTGCCGCATCACAAGATCGACATCACCATTGTTGTCGACATGCTGCTCACGGGCTTTGACTCCAAGTTCCTTAACACCCTCTACGTCGATAAAAATCTGAAGCACCACGGCCTGATCCAGGCCTTCTCGCGCACCAACCGCGTGCTGAACGCCACCAAGCCCTATGGCAATATCCTCGACTTCCGCCAGCAGCAGGGCGCGGTCGATGCCGCCATCGCCCTGTTTTCGGGCGAAGCCGCTGCCGAAAAGGCCCGCGAGATTTGGCTGGTGGACAAGGCCCCCGTGGTCATCCAGAAACTGGAAACCGCGGTCCAGAAGCTCGATACCTTCATGAAGTCGCAGGGTCTCGCTTGCGCGCCCGAAGCTGTGCCAAACCTGAAGGGCGACGCGGCCCGCGCAGCCTTCATCGAGCATTTCAAGGAGGTCCAGCGCCTCAAGACCCAGCTTGACCAGTACACCGACCTGACCGACGAAAACCGCAGTACCATCGAACAGGTCCTGCCGCGCGACAACCTTCTGGGCTTTCGCGGCGCCTATCTGGAAACCGCGCAGCGGCTTCGGGCCCAGCAGGCCAAGGGGGCGGACAAGCCGACGCCCGAGGCCGACCAGCTGGATTTCGAGTTCGTCCTATTCGCCTCGGCCGTCATCGATTATGACTACATCATGGGCCTGATCGCCCGCTATTCCGAGGCGACACCCGGCAAGCAGAAGATGAGCCGCGAGGAGCTGATCGGCCTGATCCAGTCCGACGCCAAGTTCATGGACGAGCGTGAGGATATCGCTGCCTATATCGCCACGCTCAAGGCGGGAGAGGGCTTAAGCGAAAAGGCCATCCGCGATGGCTACAGCCGCTTTAAGGCGGAGAAGAACGCGGCGGAACTTGCAGGCATCGCGGGCAAACATGGGCTGGCCACCGAGGCGCTGGAAGGCTTTGTCGACACCATTCTGCAACGCATGATCTTTGACGGCGAGGCGCTGACCGACCTGATGGAACCCCTTGGCCTGAACTGGAAGGCGCGACGGGTGAAGGAGTTGGACCTGATGGCCGACCTGATACCGCTGCTGCTGCGGCGCGCCGGTGGGCGCGAAATCTCGGGGCTGAGCGCTTATGAGCAGTAAGGTGAAATCGTCTGCCGCGACGGGCGGTGTTTCCGCTTTGGTGCCGACGCTGCGCTTTCCGGAGTTTCAGGGTTCTCCGGCATGGGAGCCGGTGAGCCTGCGAAGAGCGTCGGTTCCGGTTGCTGAACGCGTCGGCGAAAGGAAGCTTACCCCAGTCAGTATTTCGGCTGGTATTGGATTTGTGCCCCAGGCCGAGAAGTTCGGGCGCGATATCTCGGGAAACCAGTATCAGCTTTACACGCTGGTTCGAGATGGCGACTTTGTCTTCAACAAAGGCAATTCGCTGAAGTTTCCTCAAGGGTGCATCTATCTTTTGCAAGGCTGGGGTCAAGTGGCTGCGCCTAACGTATTCATCGCCTTCCGTCTCAAGGACGGCTATTTGAACGGTTTCTTTCGGAACTGCTTTGAGCAGAACCAGCACGGAAAGCAGCTCAAGAAGCACATCACCAGCGGTGCGCGCAGCAACGGCTTGCTGAACATCAGCAAAGAGACGTTCTTCAACGTCGAAATTCCAGCACCGAGCCTACCTGAACAGCGAAAGATCGCCGACTGTCTGGACTCGGTGGACGCGTTGATTGCTGCGCAGGGGCGGAAGGTGGAGGCGCTGAGGGCCCACAAGAAGGGCCTGATGCAGCAGCTTTTCCCCCAGGAAGGCGAATCCCAACCCCGCCTCCGCTTCCCCGAGTTTCGGGATGCGGGGGATTGGGTGAAAGCCAAGCTTGGCAACCACGTAGCAATCGGGAGTGGAGGCAGTCCATCGAATTTCACGCTTTCATCCGCAGGCAAATACGCCTTTGTGAAAGTGGAGGACCTAAACAACTGCACCAAGTATCAGATCACAGGAAGGGAGTTCTGCAACGATTCAGCTGGCACAATTCCGACGAATTCAATCGTCTTTCCTAAGCGCGGAGCCGCTATTGAACTCAACAAAATCAGAATCACTGCAGCAGAGATTCTGATTGACACTAATTTAATGGCGCTAACTCCAAAGAATGGGCTTGCAACAGAGTTTCTATATTATAGCATTGCCAATGTCGGACTTTCTCACATTGCCGACACTTCGACCATTCCGCAGATCAATAATAAGCACATTATTCCATTCGACTTTCTCTTGCCGACTCGTCCTGAACAGCAACGCATCGCCGACAGCCTCTCCTCACTCGACGACCTCATCGCCGCTGAGATCCAAAAGCTCGACAGGCTCATGACCCACAAGAAGGGACTGATGCAACAGCTTTTCCCTCAGCTCGGGGAGGCTGACGCATGAGCACCTACAAGAATCTGAAAAGCCTGGTAGCCCGGCTTCGTGACGATCTGAATAATCCCACAGGACCAGCCTCTCTGCTATTGATCTACGCTTACAACCGCACCGGTAAAACCCGCTTGTCGATGGAGTTCAAGGACGCGGGGAAACGCAAGAACAAGAGGAACCCGACCGGAACGCCCGACACGCTTTATTTCAACGCCTTCACCGAGGATCTGTTTGTCTGGGAAAATGACCTTGAAGGCGACAGCGTGCGCCGCCTTCAATTGAACGAGAAGTCGTCCTTCTTCAATGCGATGACGGAACTCGCGCTGGACGAGACGATTGCCCGCTATCTCTCCCGCTACGCCGATTTCGAATTCGACTTCACCTACAAGGAAGTTCAGCAGGGCAAGGATACAGTCTCCAAGCCCGATTTCGTTAGCTTTCGAAAGGGCGATCAGACCAACATCAAGGTGTCACGGGGCGAACAGAACATCTTCATCTGGTGCATCTTCATGGCCATCTGCGAACGGATGCTGGATGGGCATGAATCCTATCAGGGGAAGAAGTACCTTTATATCGACGACCCGATCTCATCACTGGATGACAACAACGCGATTTCGGTGGCCTGCGACCTGGCCAAACTCCTCCGCCGGGCCGCCACGCGTAAGAATGCCACCGGTGCGTCCGCCCCGATCAAGGTGATCTTCTCTTCCCACCATGCGTTGTTCTTCAACGTCATGTGCAACGAAGTCGGCAGAAAGATTGATGACGCGCCTTCTGTCGACCATCGGCGCTATTTCCTTCACCGCCCAAATGGCGATGGTGCCTACACGCTGCAAGCGACCGAGGATACGCCCTTCTTTCACCATGTGGCGACGCTCGCCGAATTGCAGCGTGCCGCTGATCCAAAGAAGGGGAGGCTCTATACCTTCCACTTCAACGCGCTGCGCAGTGTCATGGAGAAGACGGCATCTTTCTTCGGACACCCGAGCATAATCTTCTGCCTGAAGGCGCTGGACAACGACGATGATAGAGCGCTGTTCAATCGCGCCCTGAACCTTTTGAGCCACGGCGCCTATGCCATCCACGAGCCCACGGAGATGGGCGAGGACAATAAAGAACTTTTCCGCCGCATCCTGCGCGAATTCATCACGCGGTTTGAATTCGCTTTACCAGGAATGGTTCCGGTCCAGGCCACAGCACCGGCGCCTGCGCCCGCCCCCGAGGAAGTACCTGCACAATGAACGAGCAAACTCAAAAGCAACTGGGCAAGACGCTCTGGAACATCGCCGATACGCTTCGCGGGGCGATGAACGCGGACGACTTCCGCGATTACATGCTGTCTTTCCTGTTCTTGCGCTACCTCTCGGACAATTACGAGATGGCCGCCAGGAAGGAGCTTGGGCGCGACTACCCAGATCCCAAAGCGATCGGCAATGGCGGGCGCTCGCCCCTATCTGTTTGGTACGCGCAGAACCCCGATGATGTTGAGGCTTTTGAAAAGCAGATGCGCCTCAAGGCGCATTACGTCATCAAGCCGGAACATCTCTGGATCAGCATCGCCTATATGGCGCGCACCCAGAACGACGACCTGCTGAATACGCTGCAGGCGGGCTTCAAATATATCGAGAACGAGTCCTTCCAGAGCACCTTCAATGGTCTTTTCTCCGAGATCAATCTCGGCTCGGATAAGCTCGGACGGACCTATGCGGACCGCAATGCCAAGCTGTGTGCCATCATCGCGGAGATCGCCAAAGGGCTCGCGGACTTCTCCTCCGATGTCGATGCGCTGGGCGACGCCTATGAATATCTGATCGGCCAATTCGCAGCCGGGTCCGGCAAGAAAGCGGGCGAATTTTATACGCCGCAGCAGGTGTCTGGCATTCTCTCCGGGATCGTAACGCTCGACAGCCAGGAACCGGCCACCGGCAAGAAGGATCGGCTGACCAGCGTTCTGGACTTTGCTTGCGGCTCCGGCTCGCTATTGCTTAACGTGCGCAAGCGCATGGGGCCGCATGGCATTGGCAAGATTTACGGGCAGGAAAAGAACATCACCACTTACAACCTCGCCCGCATGAACATGCTGCTGCACGGCGTTAAAGACACGGAATTCGAAATCTACCACGGCGACACGCTGGCCAATGACTGGGATATCCTGCGCGAGTTGAATCCCGCCAAGAAGCCCTCCTTCGATGCGATCGTGGCCAACCCACCCTTCAGTCTCCGCTGGGAGCCGACTGAGGCGATGGGCGACGATGTGCGGTTTAAGAACTACGGGCTGGCGCCCAAGTCTGCCGCCGACTTCGCCTTCCTGCTGCACGGTTTCCACTACCTGAAGGATGAGGGCGTGATGGCCATCATCCTCCCTCACGGAGTGCTGTTCCGAGGAGGAGCGGAAGAGCGCATCCGTACCAAACTTTTGAAGGATGGTCACATCGACACGGTGATCGGCCTGCCTGCGAACCTGTTCTACTCGACGGGCATCCCGGTCTGCATCCTTGTGCTGAAGAAGTGCAAGAAGCCGGATGACGTGCTCTTCATCAACGCGGCGGAACATTTTTCGAAGGGCAAGCGTCAGAATCAATTGGGAGATGGCAAGAATGGGACGCCGGATCACATCGGCAAAATTGTCTCTACCTACCAGTTCCGAAAGGAAGAGGACCGCTATTCCAAGCGAGTCAGCATGGAACGCATTGCTGAGGAAGGCTACAATCTCAACATCTCGCGCTACATCAGCTCCACTATCGGCGAGGAAGAGATTGAATTGGCGGCCACACAGAGGGAGTTGGTCGAGATTGAGAAGCAGGTCCGTGCGGCAACACTGAAGCACAACGCGTTTCTACAGGAACTTGGGCTGCCCCTTTTACCCCTAGCCGATAAGTGATTTGAGCGCTTAAATTATGGGCGCTGTCGCAACGCAAGATCTGAGCTTGATTGGCTGTGGGAGAAGAAAGTTACATGTCTTGCAAGGAGCATGCACGGATGGTAACTAAGATTGCCGCCGTGGTGTAATGGTAGCACACCCGTCTAGAATGGGGTTTTCCAAGTTGAAAGCGGGAAGTACAGGTTCGAATCCAGGCGGCGGCGCCGCCAAACTACCGGTGTCAGCCGCTCTTACTCATTTGCTCGACGATATCGGAAAAGCATCCTTTTACCTCAACACTATAGTGGTCGGCCTTGATGCGGTAGAGCGCGGCCATGAGAAACCTGAGGCTCTGGATATAAAGTGGGAGCCCACCGATCCTATATCCGCTGCGCGCATGGCCAGACATTTTGCTGTCGAAGCGTTTATGGTTCGCGCGTCGGAGGCACTCTCAGCCTTCATTAAAGCGTATTCTGCGTTGCCTCGGTTTGCCCCCATAACTGGTAAGTGGACTAAAGACACCGGCCTGGCGGAAAAGGTAGATGATATTGCATCTGCATTGCTTGGCGGCAAAAACTATCTCGTCGCCGGCGCCGTCGTTCTCGTGCACTGGCGCAACCGCATCGTCCATAATGGAAGCTTCTCGCTTCAACCGAAGCATACCGCAACTCTCACCCTTGATGCTCAGAAAATCCACGACGCATACCGAAACTTGGACATTGCAATGCTTTTGGACCATGCTCGGGTAGGCCGGCCCACTCTGAAGGATGTATCGTGCCTAATCGCGATGACCATCAATCTCGCAAGAAGAATGGATGAGCTCGTGTACACGTCATTTGGCAAAGACGATGTAGTCGCATGGATCTTCCATTTCGGGCTTGAACCAGCAATCAAAAAAGTTATTCGGGAAACTTCCCGCGAACGCGTCGCTGACTCTATACGGCGAGTTCTCAAGTCTAATGCACCTAGACTTGAAACGGATTTTTCTCGGTTTTGCGAACCTGATGGAAGCGACCTTATCAAGGAGATGTAAGTCTATTGTAGATTTACCGGCATTTTAACGACAGATATAAAGTTCGATATGCCGCGGTAATAAGCTGCGAAGGATGAGCCTTCTGTCTAATGCTGCCAACAGATGACTGCACCGGCGAAATCGTCAAGATCTCGACGCGGCAAGCACACGATAGACTTGCATGCGAGAGCACCCAACTGCCTTGGATATTGCCGAGGCACCCATTCCTCCAGCATCAAGCTGTTTGATAAGCCCGTGATCCAAGCGAATCTTACCGCCTTTGTAAGCCTGGCAGGCTTTAGCTCGCTCGATGCCTTCTCGTTGTCGTTCTTTGATAAAGCGCCTCTCCATCTGAGCTACCATGCCGAGAACCGTAAGGATAATGTGTCCCATCTCGCCACGCGTCGAAACGTGCGGGTCCAGAACGGTTAGAAACGCGCCTCGCTGCTGGCACTCGTGGGCAATATTGAGCACGTCGCGCGTATCTCGGCCCAGGCGGTCAAGCCGGGTGACGACCAGCTCATCTCCTTCGCGCAGGAATTCGATCACTGTAGCAAGTTCGGTACGACCTTCGCGGCTGCCACCCGAAACCTTTTCTGATCGGACAATCTCGCAACCTTCTGACCGCAGTCGATCGAGCTGAACCTTCAAATCCTGGTCGGTGGTGCTGACGCGCGCGTAACCAATTCGAGCCATACATGTAACCTCAAGCTTTAGGCCCTAGGCTACCTCGTCACAAATAGGTGCCGTCAACCCGGAAGTTACATCGTTGACGACGCGAGCGATGCGTCACTTGGGGGTATACCCCAGTGCAACAGGTTGGCGTTATCCATGGTCGCCTGTCTTACGACAGCTTTGCGCCGATACTGTTGAAAGAGTAAGCCTCCGGTGAAGGCCACAGGTCAGGCAGCTTGAGCGTTGACGGTCGGCGGCGTCCAATTCCACGGAAGCAACTGCTCCAGCCTGGTAATCGGCGTGTCGGCGATGCGGGCAAGAACGTCGGCCAGCCACGCCTGCGGATCGATGTCGTTGAGCTTTGCCGTCATGATCAACGTGGCCATGAAGGCTGCACGATCCGCGCCGCGGTCTGATCCGGCGAAGAGCCAGGACTTCCTACCGAGTGCGAAGCCTCGCAGGGCTCGCTCCGCGGCGTTGTTCGTGAGGCAAATCCGGCCATCCTCCAGGAATGACGTGAAGCCATCCCAACGCTTGAGCATGTAATCGATCGCCTCGGCGACCGGAGAACTGCGCGACAGTTTTGCACGCTCGGTTTGAAGCCAGGCCTGCAGATTGTCGACGAGCGGCAGGCTTTCCTTGCGGCGACGTTCCAGGCGTTGATCGGCCGTAAGCCCGTTGATCTCCCGCTCGATATCGAACAGGCCGTCGATCCGTTTGACGGCTTCGAGCGCCATAGGCGAGATCGGCGCGGCGTTCTTTCCACGCTTGGCGTTCGCATTAATGTCTGCGAGCACGAAGAACTTGCGACGCGCGTGTGCCCAACAAAACGCCTGTCTTAGCGGATTTGGATCGCGATCACCCTTGAACAGCGGATTGTAGCCGCCATAGGCGTCCGCCTGCAGAATACCGGTGAAGGTCTTCAGGTGGCGTTCCGGATGCTCCTGCCGTCGATCGCGCGAGGCATAGTAAAGGGCTGCCGGCGGTGAGAGGCCTCCGAACGGCCGATCATCCCGGACATAGGTCCAAATGCGGCCCGTATCTGTCTTTCCCTTGGCCAGGATTGGCACGGTCGTGTCGTCGCCGTGCAGACGTTCGGCGGCAAGGACATGCGCTTCGATCAGAGAATGAAGTGGCTTCAACGCCGCGGCGCAAGCTCCGACCTGATCTGCAAGCGTCGATAAACTAAGGTCGACGCCCTCGCGAGCATAGCGTTCGCTTTGACGATTGAGCGGCTGGTGCTGGGCAAACTTCTCGAACAGGATCATCGCCAGCAGGTTTGGCCCGGCAAAGCCGCGTGGCGTTACATGGAAGGGTGCTGGTGGCTGCGTGATCTTCTCGCACTCGCGACAGGTAAACTTCTCCCGCACCGTCTGGATGACCTTCCACTGGCGCGGGATGACCTCCAGTGTCTCGGTGATGTCCTCGCCAAGCTTCGACAATTTGGCCGATCCGCAGCAGGCGCAATTGGCGGGAGCGGCGATGACGATGCGCTCGCGTGGCAGATGTTCGGGAAAGGGCTTGCGTGACGGACGCCTGCGCTCGAAGGCTTTGACGGTTGAAGCTTTGGCTGCGATCTCCGCCACCAGTTCATCTTCACCGGCGTCCGTTTCCAACTCCTCGAGCTGCAGTTCCAACTGCTCCAGGAGCCGCGCCTTGCGCTCGGACCGGCTGCCGTAGAGTTCACGGCGAACCTTGTCGATCTCCAGCTTCAGCCGTGCGATCAGCGCCTCGGAATGCGATACGAGTGCCTTTGCACTGGCGGCTTCTGCCTTGGCGGTTGCCGCTTCTGCTTCGGCTGCAACACGTCGAGCGCGTTCCTGGGCCAGCAATGCGAGGGCACTGGCAAGGTCGTCCGGAAGCTCTTCGGTCGCGTCGCTCATGACAGGATGGAATCATATTTGACCCCATCATTCCAGTGTTTTTGCTCATCCGACCGACGTCGGCCGCCAGGTCTTTTGCGGCATACGCCAGTCGATGCCCTCCAGCAGATAACCGAGCTGCGCAGGCGTGATCACCACCGTGCCATCGGCCGCTGACGGCCAGATGAAGCGTCCTCGCTCAAGCTTCTTCGTGAACAGGCAAGCTCCCTGGCCGTCATGCCAGATCACCTTGATCAGGCCACCGCCGCGGCCGCGGAATACGAACAAGTGCCCACACATCGGGTCACGCTTCAGCGCCTCCTGCACCATCAACGACAGACCGGGGAAGCCCTTGCGCATGTCCGTATAGCCCGTGGCCAGCCAGACCTTCACACCACTCGGAACCGGGATCATCGCAGACCCAATACGCAATCGAGAATCCGGCCAAGCGCGTCCGTGTCGATGTCGCTTTCCACGCGGACGCGTCGGCCCCGACCTAGTTCGATTGTTACATCGCTGCGCTTCCGACGAGGATGGAATTTGGTGGGTGGTTCCGGCTGAGCGGGGGAGACTGTCGAAGCGGCCTCGGACACGATCACCGGCACCAAAGCCGCAGTGTCAGATCTTGGCTCCTCGATCCGACAAAGCTCTTTGCGCCAACGGAACAACTGGCTGACATGGATCCCGGCCGCGCGGGCAATCTCCGAGATGACCGCGTCTGGCTCAAAGCACGCAGCGACGAGCCGCTCTTTATCTTCGCGTGACCAGCGCCGACGGCGCTCTACGGAGGTGATCACCTCAATTGCATGCTTCGTCATATGACTACTCCTAGTGTTACCACTAGGACTGGCAGTCAGAAGGCCGTCATCGCAAGACGGCCTTCACCGTGGGCTTACTTGAAAGACGCGTACCCGTCAATTGCAATAAGCTGCGGCTCGACCGCGATTGCGCGGGCACCGCGAAAGTTCAGGAGTTAAGTTTCCACAATTCTGCACCGATGAAATCCCTTTTTAGCCAGGGATAATTAGGCAAGCGCGACAGGGCGTCTAATGATGTTTTTCGACAATATCTGCCAGAGCGGACACAAGTTGCGTGTCTCCGGGTTCTTTATGGGGCCCGTGACCGGCCTGCCGCCCGCCGTTTGAGTGCATGGCCGGCGGGCGCGCATTCAGACCATACGCGTCCACTTCGCGCCGGCACGTTCATTGCTGCGGGCCTGTCGTGGACTCCTTCGCATCAACGAGAGCAAACCGGTAGGATGACCGAAAGTAATGAATCAAATCGTTAGCGACTGCGACAGCCCATGTTGCGAAAGATGGAGTCAACAGTCGAATAGGCCAACTACGGTGCACGTCACGCAATGTGATTTCCGGTGGTAAGTTACGTAGATGCTCTGGCAAATGCTTCTCGGCAGGAGCAACTCGTGCAAACCCCTCGGCTTTGTAATGAACTAACTCGTTTCTTAGCTGAACCAACCGCACAAAATTGCTCCAGAGCGGCGCGGGAGGTGGCCATTGTTTACATAGGGCCGCACCAAGTAGATCCCATTTTTGAGTCAGTTCGGTAAAGCGCTGAAAATCGTATGCTCCGTCTAGAAGGGCTTGTGGTAACGTCATGGCACGCTCAGGTGCGGCTTCTTTCGCGAAATAGATCGTGGTGTTGATGAATGCTTCCAACGCACTAACGGCCAGCATCGCGCAAGCAATTGGCTCATTAACGGCGTCTTCCTGCTCAGCTGCTTGGGCGGCAAGCGACTCCGCCGCATTTAGATGCATGTTCGCCATATCCGGAAGTTCGAACATCTCAAACCAGCCATCATGGCCTCGCATCTCCGACCAGGCGATCCTTCTCCGGGATTCAGAAGTATTTCTCATTGCAAAATCGAGCTGGATTGGTGTCAGCCCAGCATCTTCCAAAGCCTCTTTAATTTCATCGACATCTTCGGATACGCCGCCGATTGGCATTCTCAATGCAATCGGCTCATGATCTGCTCGCCCGCAGCAATCAATGTAATTTTTGCCGGAATTGCACGCACAATCTGCCAACTTTCCGATGCCAATTTTATTCGCACCGGCGAACCGCCCTACTTCCTCAATTTGCTCTGAAATAGCACTGCATTTATCTAGAATATCGGGATTCTGTAATCGCTCGCCAATTGCCTTAGCCTCATTGTTGTATCGTCTTGCCTCCGTAAGTTGTAGCGCTTGTAGATAAATGCTCGCCATATTGCCAAGGGTGCTTGCGATTAGTCTTTCGTCACCGACGAAACGCGACAATTTAAGGTCTTTTCGTCCATACGCGATCGCCTTCTCAAAACGGCCGCGCGAAAAGTGGTGTAGGCTGAGCTGACAGAAATTCGTAGACGCTCCTTCTGCGTCGCCAATGGATATTTTTAAGTCACAGGCTTCCTCAAGAAGCCTTTCTCCGAGTTCGACCTCATCCTCTTTCTCGGATTTCAGCATAAAGCTTGCTAGATTGGACTTAGCCCTGATCAGATGCTCAAGCTCGCCTTTCGTCTCGAAGGACGCAGCAGCGCTGTTTGTAACCCGGATTGCATCCTTAATTCGCCCGGCAAGGTAATACGTCCGACCAGCCTCTAGTTCCCACCAACCTGAAGCTAAAGGGTTAGCGGAAGCGGGATGCGCGAAAACTTGATCGAAGAGGGCTGCTGCATCGTCATATTTGCCGAGCTGGGTAAGAGATACTGCCGTTAGAGACATAACCTGGACTACAGCTTCCGAACCCGAGCTTAGTTTGATCGCCTTCAAGAGTTCAAGCGCCTCATTATGATCGCCACGCCGTTGAACAACCCCGACCAAGGACAGAGAGGCATTGAGGCGATCGTCCTTGGTAGCGCGCTGATCTTGAAGTAATTGCCTGAGTGTCTGTTCGGCGCGATCACGCTCGCTTCGTTGGGCCTCAAGTCCTCTCCGACCGGCCTCAAGGATAAGTGAACTTATCCCCGTGTCTGTTGTCGTCGTATCGCGCCGCAAGCAACAATTCTTGTACTTTTTCCCGCTGCCACAATCGCACTTTTCGTTTCTGCCTTGCGCGGACATATGATTCCCTTATCCCGATATGCTAAGAAAACCTAAGGCCGGACCAAAATCCGCACAAGCAGATGCGTGAGTTTAGCCTTCGATTTTCCTCGTAATTGCTGCCTTGCTAGCTGATAAAATTTCTGGCTTCATCCTGTCCGACGCCGGTGAGCTGCTCGTGACTGATATGGCGCGCAGAACCGCCTTTACATGATCACTCTCGAAGCAAAAGCAGACATGCAGGCGAACGCCGTCTTGCGCCGTCATCTTTAAGCCGTGCGGAACGGTGCACTAGAGATGGCGGTTGTGACGAATGTCCAGAAAGGGCTGACCAGATTGGAAGATGGGTGCGGAAGCTTCCACCCTAGTTCGTATTAGCAAGTAAGATTTTGTTGCGCTTGGCCCGCAGCGAAATAATATCATTCTTTGAGCGGAAGGATAAAGCTAAGGATACACTTGACTATTTTTTCCGGTGTTAAGCGTTTTGGCGATTACGAACTAGGCGCGGCCGAATATTGTGACAGGACAGAGGCCGAAATTTGAAAAAGAGATGATAGATGCTTGTAAAGATGGTGCAACATGCGGTTGGTCAGGGTGGCTTGCATTGCGGGGAGTTGACGCTTGGACAAAAACCAGCTTCGCTGGGTCTATGATTGCGGGTCGAATCAGGTCGATGCATTGATACGAGAGGTTGGCTCAGTCGCCAGTGGCGGCGATATCGACCTGCTTTTTCTCTCACACTTTGACAGTGACCACGTTAACGGTGTCGATCTTTTACTGTCTCAGGTAAAAGTAAGACAGGTGGTATTGCCCTATCTAGATGAGGAAGCTGTAGTCGCGATCATCGCGCGTGATGCTGCCCGTGGCTCGTTAACTGGAGTATTTGTTGAGGCCGCAAGCGATCTGCCGCGTTGGTTTGGAAGCCGTGGCGTTGAGACCGTCACTTTCATCGAATACAGTGACGATGACGGTGTCGAAGGCCCAGACGTGCCTGGCGCGCCGGATGGAGGCGACGAGGGCGACATTACCTTGAAATGGACGGGCGGCAAGGAACCTATCCTGGCCTCTGGCACCACCGCTCAAACCGGCGAAGGTACCGCGCAACTGCAGAGAGTTTCTCCAGGAGCGGCTCTCGTTTTTACGACATGGGGCGGACTGCTCAACTGGGTGCTAGTCCCATATGCCCACAAACCTTCGGCTACTCTAATGAAAGCGTTCAATGACGCCCTGGATGCCGAATTCGGTAAGAGCATGGACAAGAAGACTATAGCTCAAATGGCGAAGGACCCGGCGATAAGAGCGAGGTTGCGCAATTGTTATGATGAGCTATGGGCCAATCACAACCTAATCTCCATGACGCTGTATTGCGGTCCAATAAAACCTGAAAAAATGAACATAGAAATTTGTACTTTCAAACAACATTCCTATTGGGACGGTACTCACGCTTGGTTCGCCGGTGGTGGGTGGATGCTCACTGGGGACGCGCATTTCGATGGTCTGCGCCGACGACAACGTTTTCTAAAGTTCTATCAACGATTCTTAGGACTGACTAACGTATTGATGCTTCCGCATCACGGATCGATCCACAACCATAGCAACGAGCTCTTGAATGCCATGCCGAAACTGCGCGTGGGCTTTGCCGCGGCCGGACCGAACAACTATGGGCATCCTCATAATGCAGTTCGTTATGCTGTCCGGGCCCAACCCCACGCCATTTTTCACCAAGTAGATGAGAGGCAATTCAGACAAATTGTGATGAAAGTCACGAAACGCTGATCAGGCCAATCTCGTGCCGCCGAGTTTTTGGAGAGACAGATTTGGATCGCAATCAACTAGATGAAATAATCAGCAAATGTCTACAAGAACTCTACGATCAGGGTGCCCAAAAATTAGCTCAAGACGTTGGTGAGCGGGCACCATCCGGGCGATTGGCTATGTTGATGGGCCTAGATTTCCGGAGTACAATGTGGACATTGAGTACAATCGGAAGGGACCCGGACTTGAACCGAAAGACATTAAGATGCCGGATGAGAACGGTGACTTGACGACTAATCGAGTTTTTCCGGATATCATTGTGCATGAACCTGGGCACAATCTTCGCAATCTACTGGCCGTTGAAGTGAAGAAATCCACCAACCCCGCCGGTGACGAACATGATCACGCGAAGTTGCAGGCGCTATGTGATCGACTGCGGTACCAAAACGGATTGTTCTTGCGTTTATCGACCGGGGCCAGGTTGCCGCATATCAGCGGTTCAACGCAACTGGTTCGAAAGACTGTGATCGGTGAGCTCTGAACGACGACTCCCAAGAAGCTGCGGTGAAGCAAAAACGGGTGTAACGAATGTCGGCTTTGGCCAGAATTGGCCAGGTTGCTCAGTACTGCCTATCACAGCAGAAGGCCGTCTTTGAGTACGATGCTGCCATCCATCGAATTCTCTCGGCGGTTAACCGCAATGCACTGCACGTTAGAACGATGCAGGTCGTTGCTAACTTGCGTCAGCGGCCTGTCAGTTGAAGAACTTTCGGAAAATGAACTTGAGCCAGCCGTATAGATCTCTGGTTTTCGGCCCCCCCGTTTCTCCAACGGGGAAATGCTGAGCCGCGGGCGGTCGCTTAAGAAGTCGATCCTTCTCCCGACCAGCCTCGATTGCAGCCCGTGACATCTTGTTCGCCCAAACTATCATCCCTCTATGGATAACGTAGTGCGAAGCGCAGGCAAAGTCGTGATTGCCGATCGATGGCCAGAGCGATGCATCGTCGCCGTGCATAGTTAACCTGTATTCGGTTGCAACAAGAGGCGTCGATACTTCCTCACCGCACCCGCACGCGCAATTGTGGAGCGCGACGCGGCACTCCCGCGAAACATACAAAACCCCGTCGTCGAGAGTTTCAGGGATCTCCGCCGTGAAGACAGTCCTCAGCCTGTCGACTCGCATCATATCGCAGCTCTGTTTGAGATATTGTTTCCCTCGATCATGTAAACCGAATTCATCTCATTACGCTCATCACGAAAATAGTCTGCCCACCGCTGCCATCGCATGATCGCCATGACTGCGTTTAGTGAGTTGACGGCCGCGATCTGGATATCCGTCCGATAGACATCGTCATCTTCTACATCATCGCCAAAGGGAAGCAGCCTCTCGACCTCGCGCCAGTCGGTGCCTGGAGGAATAAATGACGCTCTGGCGCATCCGTCAAGCCTTCCTTCCTCCAGGCCAACGCCGATCCCGGTGTCAACAAATGGAATCGACAACCGCACCAGCCCCGCAGCAATCTCGCGACGAGACGAACCTTTATCGATGCAGACAAAGACGAAGTCGAAGCCCGAGAGTTCGTCAACATTGCCGCATGTTATGCGGACCGGGTGGGGAGCGATGCCCTTGTGAATACGCGCGTAAACCTGCGCGTAGTAGTTCACCTTGAAAGGGAATTCCTTGAGTAGCTCCATTTCAGGTGAGCCAGGCGACCGGAACAGATTGTGATTAAGAAGCTGATCTCCGTCATACAAGTGGATCTCAGTGACCCATGTCTTGGCAAGAAGGTCGAGCAGGTAGGAGCCGGTGCCGCCAAGGCCGATGATGGCGACCCGCCCCATAAGCTTTCGGTTTACTGCGCCGATACGGTATCGGGCCGAGGCAGAGTCAGGGATTGCAAATGGGCTGTTGTCATTCGATATCAGCCCGCAGGCATGCGTTCTGGCGTTGGCCGTTCGGTCCAATGATCTCGCTGCACCACCGATCAATCCCTCGTAGGCCGATACCTTGTCATAGATATTCTCGTAGCGATGAGTGATCTCTGGCTTCGACGATAAGTAATAGTTAACATCGATGTCACCGAAGCGCTGCTGGGCGGCGCTGTGGACGATATTATTCATCGGCTTCCCATCGCGATGACATGGCATCCCACCTGCGAAATACATTGTGTGATCACCCTGCGGGGTCGATGTCAGTCCTGAGGACGCTTCAAGCGAGAGGGCGCAGGTGAGGACGCCGCGGGCCAGCGAGCCATCGACTGTCACATAAGGGATGCTACGGACAATCAAATGACCATTGCTCACCTCAAGCTCGAAGCCTTCGTCTTCGAGCTGTTTCAGAAACGGGTCACGACTTATCAGATCGGCGGACATTGAACACCATCCCATTCTTGACCATGATAGATTCACCCTCAACGAGATCGCCCTCTGCACCTCCGACCCCATGGAGATATGTCGTGGTGTAGTTGAAGTTTTCGAAGTCGGGATTCGGATAAGCAATCGCTGCGATTTCGCGATAGCTATGGCGACGCTTCTCAACGGTTCGCGGTCGCCCGTTGACTTTGATTGTCACGGTTTTGGGTTCGCGGCTCCGGACGCGCTCTACGCCCTTGCTGCTCAAATCGAGTTTGCCATCGACCGGGATGATCGAATCACCATCGCTATCGAGAACCAGTTCACGGTCCTCATCGATCTCCGCGTGAAGATAGATATCGGCGGCAGCGATTGCTGCCGCGCCCCATTCCCAACCACGCTCATCAACAGTGAAGTTGAAGACTCGATCGCTCTGGAAAGACAGGAATACCGCTGCCTCACCGTGGACAAACTTCACGTCATCCTCCAGGCCAATCGAGCGCCCGGATTTATCCACGATCTGTATCAGCACAAACTCACTAGCGGGCACTTTGCCCGCAGTCTCGCGAATCTGACTTCCGTCCATGACTTTATCGCCGGTGCTGTAAAGCGCGCCGTCGACGGTGAATTCATATTTCTTGTGATCTTTTACCATAACTGCGCTCCGTTCTCCGGCGACTCTTGATCGTGATTCGCTGTTGGACTACACTGCGATTCAGGTCCCGATGTGGACTAATCTATATCAGGACTAATTCGTAGATCAAGTCCAAATCGGGACTTTTGGGGAGAATTGCGCGTGGCTAATGTCGAACCCGTCGCCGTAGCGGCCGAAGGGCGATCATCGATTCCCGCAGTCATGGAGGCATTTCAAGGACTTGCGGAGTTGTGGGGCCTTTCAACCGAAGACCAACTTCTTCTACTCGGATCGCCCGGTCGATCTACCTTCTTTAAATGGAAAAAAGAAGGAGGCTCCATGCCACGAGACACCGTCGAGCGAGTCTCTCACCTGCTCGCGATCCATAAAGCCCTCGAGATTCTACTTCCCGATCACAGAGCTGCTGACACTTGGATCCGAAGACCAAACCATTTTTTCCGCGGGCAAAGCGCTCTCGATGTGATGCGCGGCGGCCAGGTGATGGATATATTCCGTGTCAGACAGTATGTGGACGCACAGCGTGGCGGCTAACTCTTTTATTGTGATCGATGTCAAGCAAACGTTCTTTACTCTCATTCCCTCGCGGTTTCCGACGATTGACGTTTTCGCGCGAGTAGCGAGCGATCGTAGCAAGGAGTTGGCTGAGATTGAGTCCCTGACCAATCCGCGCCTGAAAGAGCGTGAGCGCATTCTCAGGGGCGGCGCTGCGATTGTCGACGATAGCGCCCCACTCCTTCAGAACTGGAATCATGCCCCGTTCACATATCATAACCCTGAGGGCTCGCGGTTTTTCGGCCCCGAACATCCGGTGCTAGAATTATCTAACGACATTCAAACAGCCCTTTCTGTTTCTATACGGAAACGGGAAACATTCCTGTCTCGCACCGCCGAGGCACCGATTGGGCTTGAGATGCGAGAATTGTCGCGCGCCGTGAAAGGTCGGTTCGTTGACGGTCGAGATTGGGATCCGGGCCTTGATATAGAGACGAGGTTCAGGTGTGGTCAGGAGATTATGGCCGCAGGTTTCGACGGGCTGCTCTATCGGCCGCCAGAGCGAGCCACTGGTTTTTGCGTCTGCGTGCTTCGAGGTGAGGTTCTGGATCGAGCTGTTCAGGGCAACCACTTCAAGTTCGTATGGGATGGCAGGCACGTAAGTCGGATCTATTCCTTCGGCTCGGGTAAAGAATATGCACCCGACGACCTGCGGGGTAGCGAGCTCGTCATTGCGGCATAAGCTCGATGCCAAATATATATTCTCAGTTGCGCAGCCCGACATTTCAAATTTGTGGACTGCATCTCCAAGTTGGTCAGTTAAAACAAATCACTAAATTTTTTTCACCAGCGGTAGGTCTATCAAATCCACCAAATCTTTATTGATACCAAATCACCAATCTGCTTCCGCGCCATGCCGTTTACATTTTTCGCCTAAATACCGACGTTAACTCATTCATTGCCAGCACAAACCCGCACACTTCTATTCTTCCAGCATTTGCCATCACGCTTCATTTCTCCAAGATCGGAATGCGCATGGGTACTGCCCGGCGTCTTGTTCCACGCGCCGTTCGCGCCAGTTGTGTCAATGCCGATGAGTGCAAAGAACCCATTTGCCTCCATCACGAAGCTGCCGTCCATACTCCCGTAAGGCCCCCAATAGCATGCACCATCTATCGCTTTTCTTCCGTCGACTTCCAGAACGCAGCCCTTCCGATTTGGAGGTGTTTGCTTCGCAGAGGGATAATTGCTCGCCTTTTCGGCCGTTGGAGCAGCTTTGTTGAAGCACATTTGAAACTGAGCGAAAGGGGCGGTGGCATTGGCGAGGCTTATGGTTATCGTCTTGCCATCAAGGTCAGCGATTTCCAGTTTTTTGCCTTTCTTGCCTTCATCAAGGATTTGCGGTGAGAGTTCGTAGAAGCCGTGCCAGCCGAAATAGTCTTCTGGATGGCCGTTGGACATTTGCGCCGCCTTGTCATCGACCTGCCAAGACGCGCGAACAATGCCGTCAAAATTTCCATTCTCCACGAACGCAACGAAATCCTTGCCCGGTGCACCCATAAAGCCAACCGTTACGTCGTCCTGCTTGGCTTCCACAAAACAAGTATCGCCCCAATCCTCCTCGCGTTGTTCGAACGTCCACGATGATGTTGAGGCGGCGGTGGCTGCGGCTGACTTCGGCGGCGGGTTTTGAAGCATGACGCTGCGGTTTGCAGGCGCTTGCGCGGCTGTTCCGGCACCTTCGCCTGACGGTTGGGCAAATGGCGACGTGGACGAGGCCCCGGGGGCCTTAAACACTGATGGGGCAAGCTCGGTTAAGGTGGATATGCAGGTATCGAAGCCAGTCCCTAGCGCTATTGCCTCTTTATAGCTCATCACCGGCACAAGCCACGGCGGCTCATTTCCTTGGAAGGTGATTGCCAATGGCACCGGCTTGTTTGTCGAGATGGCTGTGCCCAGAATGGTGGTGATCTTGAAGCCACCCCCGTCTTCCGCAACGGTCTCGGGGATTTCGCCGTAAAGCTCATCGCCATTGACCACTTTTGAGACGAACTGAATGTTACCCGCCCATTCGGTGCCAATGCTGACATGGGTTGTCTGGCCAGCGGGCAGGTTCCAGTTTTGCTTGGTGACGCGCAGCCGAGGGACGATTTTGTCGATGCCGATCAGCGTGTATTCGAGCGCGACCGACTTCCCTGACCACGCCGTACTGCGAAAACCGCAAAATGCTTCATCGCCAAAAGGGTCTGGCGTCTTCAGTATGACCTGCCAGCTATTACCCTTGTGGTAGGAGTGTTCTCCGGCCACGGCAGGCGTAGAGATTGAACCTGCGACAGCAGCGCTCAGGCTAAGTACGGTAAGAAGTAGTCCAGCATTCTTGGTCATGATGGTTTTTCCATGGGGTTGGCGGCGGTTCGGCGCTCTCCAGAAAACTGGTCGCTGCCGATGATGCCTGCCTTCATCGTTTCAAATTCCTCGTCGGTGATCGCACCTGAAGAGCGCAGTGCCGCGAGTTTTTCGATGCGATCAATCTGTTGATCCGAGTCAGAGGAGGCCCAAGGCGGGGCAGGGCGCTGATCGCGGGTCCCGATAGAGTCAGTTGCGGCATGCGCCGACGGGGTGCTCCCGATCACGATGAATGCAACGATCCCAACGAGCGGTATTAGGCAGGTCAGCACAAGCCAGCCGCTTTTCTCAAGGTCATGCAGACGCCTGACGATAACGGCGAGCGATGGAACATAGTGGCCCATGACGATCAATGCGGAAACGAGAGGCTGCGGCTCGCGTGGCCCGGCAATGGCCACGTCGATCATCAGTCCGCCGATGGCTAAGCCCAGCAACACGAGGTGGTGGTACCAAAATTCCTTTCGTGTGGATCGGCCCGAAAAGGTGGCGTAGCGACGCAGGGCGTCAAGGTAGGCGCTCATGAATATCCCCGTGTATCCCTGATTGTTGTCCGAGTGCGCTTAGCGTCTTCACACCACGGGCTGGTTTTTCTTCCGCTTGGTCGAGCGCCACGTGAAGAAGCCCATGACGGTGAGCAGGAGGGCGATGACGCCCCAAACCGACATATCCCCGAAGGTGCCTTGCGACGACGCGATAAAGGCCATCAGCGCCGATACGAGGAAGATGATGGCACCCACTAGCGGCAGGCCGAAGGAGAACGCGCCACCGATCACCAACAGTACGCCGGTGAGCATGCCGACCGCGCCGGCGCTGCCTGTGGCTTGATCGTTCAGCAGCCCGCTTCCCGCCGTGACTGCGCATGATTGCAGCAGCACCAACAAGCCGAGGAAGAGCCCGATAATTCCAACTGCGATTTTCATGAATACCCCCTTAAGTGAAGTGATCGAGTCAATGCTCGTTTAAGATTTAATATGGGACTGTTGGTCCGTCGATTGTCAAGCCGTGAATATGGCCTTCTGCGCTCATGGATGTTCGCAAAACAATCGGTTGGAACTTACGACGCCTGCGCGTCGACAAAGGCCTCTCGCAAGAACGGCTGGCTTTAGAGGCTGGTATTGACAGGTCGTATGTTGGGCGAGTCGAACGCGGTATGGAAAACGTGACTGTTTCCACGCTTGAAGCGATATCGCTCACCCTTGATGTCCACGTATCGGAGCTCTTTGCGGCCGTTGACGACAAGTTGGCTTCGCCCAAGCCATTGAGAGCAGGGCGAAAGCCGAAGGCTGGGTAGCACCCACGGATACAGCCGCCACGGCTCAATACTCATCTGCCCGCATGACGGTGAGCACCCGGCAGGTTACATCGTCATCTGCTGGATCGGATGATCCGAATTGCAGGTCAGAGTCGTAATAGTAGATCTTCCAAAAGAACACGGCGTCTTCAAGCGTGACCGCACCAAAATCGTGCTCGCCGTAAGGGTCGTTGTCTGGCGAGAAATCATCGAACGTCTGCACCGCCACTATGACCGCTCGCCGTTGTTCGTCGCTGAGGTTTGTGACTCCCGGCGTCAGCAGCACTCGTCCGCCGGAGAAGCTTTTTCGAAAGGCGTCGTTTTTATCGCGGATGGCTGCGGCCCGATTGGCCGCATCCTCGCTGTGGTTCTGTTTCAAAGCGCAGCCCATGACGATCACTTCTCGACATAGGCAGGGTGAATGAGGGCCACCTGATCGACGCGGCGGGTGAAAGGCAGCATGTCGAGATAATCGCGCCACTTGAGGCGAAGCCCTGTGTCGCCCTCGATCTTGATGACGGTGGCTTCATACCACCCCTCCAAAGGGCCTTCAGTCGCCAGCACGAGGCTGCCCACCGTCAACTGGTCCCAGCTTTCGGGCATATTTTTGGGCGGAACAGGGTAGCCCGTTTCGGGCGCGGGGTTGTCCGGTACCACACGCGGCTGCTCCAGCCGTTCGCGCTCCTCATCGGACAGGTGGGCGGCGATGGCCTGATAGAGGTCTTGCTTCACAAACGGCACGAAGGCCTTGCCGCTATCGAACAGCTTGCCCTGCGGCAACCGGCCAAGAAACGCCCTGAGTTCGTCGCCTTCCACCTTGAGCGCCACCATGCCCATCAGTTCGGCGGCTTTCTCTGCGGCGCGGGTGTCGGTGGCGGGAAAGAATGAGGCGTGGGGCCTGCCGTTGTCGTCACGGCCTAGGATGATGACAGGGCAGGGCAGGGTGACGGCAGGGGTGGCGAGTAAGGCGGTGGTCGTGGGTGTAGGGGTTGAAACGTTCATGGTTGCAGCTCTCCAAAACAAGAAGAGGGGCCAAACGGCCCCTCACACCGACAGTAGCATCGGCTGCGTAATAGTATATCATAACAACTTAGGATTGTCAAATTTGTCGACCGATGCGCTTTTTGAGAGTGACAACCTAAAATTTACAACAGCTGATATACGAGTCCTTTCAGTGGCGTTCATTTTCAAATGATGGCGTCGTCAGAGCGAAAAAATAAGGCTCCACCATTGGCCCGATTGCAGCAACGTCCCTTACTTGGAATCCTCATAAATCCCCTTGGCAAGAACATCGGGGGCTTGGAGCTGAATAAGCAGGATCTATCGCTTTTGAGGCGCGATCAAATGTCGTCAGTGTCCCTGCAAACAATCACATCGCCACCAGTCGTCTACAAGAACTGGCTCGGAGCCAGTTTAAGCATTTCGCTATCGGGATCGGAGGATGCTGTTCTCAAGGGGACTAGGCATTCCGAAGCTCTGGCCTTTGCAGAAGAGGTGAAAAAGGCTTGGGTTGCGGTCAATCTTGACCTGTTCAAGACGGAAGAAGCACGCATATCTCGAATTCATGACGCCATTGTCGGCTTGTCCCAACCAACTCATTACCCCGCTGCATGCATTCTTTCTCCATTATTGAATGAAGCAACGGCCCTTGATGCGAAGATTTTGTCGAAGCTTCAGCCTAAGGCAATAGGCCCTGACGCGACTGCACGGGTCGATCTTGTTAGACAGTTCGCCGCGCACCCTGGAGCATTGAGGAAGACCGCGGCCGAAACTTTTGTCGCGTCCAGTCTTGAGCGCTGGAAAGAATTTTTCGATACCATTGAGAGCAAACCGTTGACGCCTGAGCAGCGCCTGTCTGTGGTCGTTGATGAAGATGCGACATTGGTTCTTGCGGGGGCTGGCTCTGGCAAAACCAGTGTCATCACCGCCAAGGCGGCATATCTCGTGAAAGCAGGTATACGACGGCCGGACGAAATCCTGCTCCTGGCATTTGCCAAGGATGCGGCGGCGGAAATGTCGAAACGCGTAAGCGAGAGGTCCGGCGTGCCGATCAAGGCACAGACGTTTCACGCACTTGCGTATGGAATAATCGGCAAGGTGGAGGGCTCAAAACCCGCCCTAGCCCCTCAAGCCAGCGACGATTTACTTTTCGTCAATGTCATCAAGCAGATCCTCATGGAACTGTTTTTCAAGCTGACAGAGGTCGCAAAGGCCGTCATTCAATGGTTCTCCCATTTCTTGGTCGAGCCCAAGACGGAATGGGATTTCAAGACGAAGCATGACTTCTACAAGCACATCGAGCAGCAGGACCTTCGAACACTCCAAGGCGAAACTGTCAAAAGTTATGAGGAATTGCAGATCGCCAATTGGCTCTACGAAAATGGGGTAGAGTACGAATATGAGCCCAATTACGAGCACAAGGTTCCCACTGGAGGTCGCCGAGATTATTGTCCGGATTTTCGATTGACGGAAAGCGGCGTTTACATCGAGCATTTCGGTGTTAGACGACAGAGAATGCCTGATGGCAATGACCGGCTTTTCACCGCTCCCTTTATAGATTGCGACGAATATCTCCGGGGTATGACGTGGAAACGACAGGTCCATGCTGAAAACCAAACGACCCTCATCGAAACCTACAGCTACGAACGGCAGGAGGGTACTCTACTATCCGGGCTTGCGAAAAAGCTGTCACCGCACGTTGCCCTGCAACCCCGACCCCTTGAAACGATTTTTGATCGCGTCGTGCAGTTGAGACAGGTTGATAGCTTTTCCCATCTCCTCACGGCTTTCCTTCGAAAATTCAAAGGCGGCGGATATAGTCTAGCGGATTGCGAAGCCAAGTCCGTTCGGATGAAGTTTGCCCCTCGCGCCAAGGCGTTTCTTGCGGTCTTTGAACCGGTTTATCAGGAATATCAGAGGCGGCTTGATGGGCGTATCGACTTTGAGGACATGGTTCTGAGAGCGGCACGTTATGTTGAGACAGGCCGATATGTCAGTCCTTTTCGCCATATCCTTGTTGATGAATTCCAGGATATTTCACAAGGTCGCGCGAAATTGGTGAAGGCTCTGAAGGCTCAGCATCGGGATGCGCGTATTTTCGCGGTTGGTGACGACTGGCAATCGATCTTCCGCTTTGCAGGCTCTGATATTCATCTCATGCGGTATTTCGGCGATGAGTTCGGCGGAACATTCAATGGTGAAACTGGCGTGCATAGAACAGTTGATCTCGGTCGCACCTTCCGCTCTGTTGACCAGATCGCGTTGGCGGCAAAAACGTTTGTATTGAAGAATCCTGCGCAGATATCAAAAAACATCATACCGGCGGGTAAGGCAACCGAACCCGCCATTAATATCGTGATGACGCAGAAGAACCGGGAGGACAAAGCGCTTCGCGACTTGCTTTCCGACATATCTGGAAAGGCTTCACGTGAAGCTCAAACCAGTGTTTTGCTGCTGGGTCGATATCGTTCGATCAAGCCAGATATCGCCACGCTGCAACCTCAGTTTCCGAAGCTGCGCATTAGTTTTAAAACGATACACGCGTCGAAAGGTCTTGAGGCTGACCATGTAATTCTGTTGAAAGCAGATAGTGGTCGAATGGGTTTCCCATCGGAAATGGTCGATGATCCTCTGCTCAGCTTGGTCTCCCCCGAGCAGGAACCATTCGAATATGCGGAGGAGCGACGGGTGATGTACGTCGCAATGACGCGTGCCCGCCACACGTTGACGATCCTTGCATCTGAGGCAAAACCATCCTCATTCGTCATGGAACTGATGCAGGAGCCAGCATATGCCTCTAAGGTCGTTTCAGGCGAAGAAGCGGTTGTGTATGGCTGCAGAGAGTGTGGGGGCCGTTTATTATCGTCGCAGAGTCAGGCTGGCCGCAGCTTCCATAGCTGTGAGCATACAAGTCACTGTAAAAACTGGCTTCCTGCCTGCTCCGCTTGCGGCAGCGCGATACCCGAGAGAAGCAATGGCTCAGCTGAAGCGCGTTGCCGTTGTGGCCAAGTCTACCCCGCATGCAATGAATGCCAAAGCGGATGGATGGTTGAGCGGAGCGGCAAGTATGGAAAATTTCTCAGGTGCGTTAGATACAAAGTGTGTGATGGGAAAGCACGGATTAAGGCTTCTGGCGCACCGGGTGAAAAGCGAGCCCAACCATCTAGGACCCGCCGCCCACGCCAATCGCCCGACCCCATCTAGTGCTGCGTGCCGACGTGCTTTCAGGGCGGTGTTGATGAGCCCAACAGCCGGCGTCTAATGCGATCGTCCTTTGCTGCAGCCTCGGCACGAAGTAACGCGACGGTTTGTTTGAATATCTGTTTTCGTAGCGGTTTTCCCTTCCCACCTGCGAAAGTTACCTGCTTCAGAGTTTTGTTCTCAAACACTGGGAAGGCACGGAGAAAGCCGGAATGTCTAATCTCTCTTTTCCGATTCCTCCATTTGCCTGACGGCTGGGCGATGATCTCACCTGTTGCCCCGTCGATTGTCTCCCGCTTCTTCGGGTACGCTGTGTATTCCTTCACGATATTCTTTGTCATGTAGCGGCAATAGGAAAGCGCTACAGTAGGGGAAATACGACGAACGTGAGCAGCTTTGTACCCGGGCACAAAAGCAATCATCCGTTCGTTGGCAGCGCGTACCCGCTCCGCAATTTCCCGTCGTGAGACGCCCCACACGAGGGCATGCGAATGCCAGGAAACTTGTGGTTCTTTCCGCTGCGCAAATGGGGCTGTATAATAATAGGCGCCTTCCACAACGCCGATGAAATCTAGGTCGTTCAAAAGGTATGCCATAGAGGTCTTGCAGCCGGTGATATCGAACGCTGCGGCTTTTCCCAAAGGAAAGGCCTGTTCTTGCTGCACGACTGTCACGAAGAACACCTCCTTGACATCATTGGTGGCACAGTGGTCCTCAAAACCTGCTGTAAAAGCCTCTGAAAAAGCTATTCTCGCGTAGAAATTTATCGCTTTAAGCGACATTGCTGACGACTGAGAAAGGTGGTCTCGCATTGCAAGGGTAAAGGTCTCACGACCCTTTTTCGTCAAGCTGAACTTATGCAGTTTGTCATTCAAGTCTCGATGAGTCTTCACAAAATCACTGTTGGTTATCTCTAGGGTGCTCATGCTTCACCTCTAACGACAGGCAAAGCGATGCCTACAAAGCCGGGGGCCTTGCCTGTCGTTTGGTTATGTTGAAGGTGTGGGTGTATTTATTTTCGGTGGGCGTAAAACTGTACTACAAGGCTATTTTTGCTTGGGTTTACGGGGCACCAATCTGCTAACATATGCCCAGCTTATTCCCTCAGTAATAGGCTTGATCCTGATGCGAGCTTTGAATTCCGTTTCTTCTGCCACGTTAAAAATCTTCCTTTTCGAGATAGGCGCCATGTTGAAACGGATCTCTGGTTTTGGTGCAGGTTTTGACGCCTGCCTCAATTTTTCAATTCCACCTGCTTCGCGAATTCGATCAGGAATTTCTGCTGCTGGGACGTCTTGCTCAAACAAAGGCTGGAGCGCTGTGATGTAGCGGTTGACAGTGCTGTTGGACTTCGGACCGTCGAAACCGACCGCCAATCGTACCGCAGCTCTCAAAGGATCATCTCTCTTCGGTTTAGCCTTAGGGTGATCGATCCATTCTTTTGCTTCGCAAAGTGCACTCCATTCGTCATCGTCCTCCTGAACGATGATTGCCGCTGCATATACAGTTGCCAGCGTGGTCGCGAGCTTCAGGTCTGTATTATTGAGGAGGTCAGCGATGCCGTCCTTTGCATTTTTCAGTGCCTTAACCACGCCGACCTCTTTAACGGAGCGAAAAAGATCGTCCGCCGCATTGGGAACTTGGTTGTCGCTAAGCTCAGCTGCACTGCTCGCAGATTTCAGTTTCTGTTTTTTCGACTTTTCTTTCTTGGCCATTTTAGATTTTACCTTCTTCGATCTTTTCAATAAGCGCGTTGATGTCTTCGACGCGCCACACCGTGACGCGCGGTGATATTTTACGGGGCTGTGGGAACTTTCCGCTTTTGACACCGGCCCAGAAGCCTGACTTGCTAATTGGCAGAGGGCCATCAGGACCAACAATTTGGCTCAGGCGAACAAAGCCTGTCTGCGGGAGGGATGGCTTTACATACCCTCTGAATAGCCCCGAGTTTCGTAGACACCCTCGGGTTAGATTTTCTGCTGCTTCTCGAACTCGACGGGCGACAGCATCCCGTTCCTGACGTGTTTGCGTTTCGGGTTGTAGAACATTTCGATGTAGTCGAACACGTCCTGGCGTGCTTCATCGCGTGAACGGTAGACTTTGCGCCGTATCCGCTCTCGCTTCAGAAGATTGAAGAAGCTCTCGGCCACCGCATTGTCATGGCAGTTGCCGCGTCGGCTCATCGAGTGAACCAGATTGTGGTGCCTGAGGAACGAGGCCCAGTCCATGCTGGTAAACTGCGAGCCCTGATCCGAGTGGATCAGCACCTTGTCTTTCGGTTTGCGTCGCCACACCGCCATGAGCAGAGCCTGCAATACGACGTCCGTGGTCTGTCGGCTCTGCATCGCCCAGCCGATGACCCGGCGAGAATAGAGGTCGATGACAACCGCAAGGTAAGCGAAACCTTCGCAGGTTCGAATGTAAGTGATGTCCGTGACCCAGGCCTTGTCCGGAGCTGCTACGTCGAATTGCCGGTCGAGCTTATTATCGACGACGACAGACGGTCTGCCGCCATAGATGCCGGGACGGCGTTTGTAGCCGATCTGCGCCTTTATCCCGGCGAGACGCGTCAGGCGCGCGACCCGGTTCGGGCAGCACATCTCTCCCTGATCGAGAAGGTCGTCGTGCAGCTTGCGATAACCGTAGACCTTGCCGCTCTCCCCATGCCTTCAGGAGGAGATCGGTCTGTCGCTTGTCCTCATTGGCTCGCCTGCTCAGCGGGTTCTTCAGCCAGGTGTAAAATCCACTCGGGTGAACCCGCAGAAGGCGGCACATCGTCCGCACCGAAAACTGCAAGCGATGCAAAGCAATGAACGCGTACTTCACTTTGCATCCCTGGCGAAATACGCGGCCGCTTTTTTTAGGATATCGCGTTCCTCAGTGACGCGAGCCAGTTCCTTCTTCAGCCGCCTGATCTCCTCGGCCTCGTCGTTGCCCTTGGAGTCCGACCCAGCAAACTTCTTCTTCCATTCATACAGCGAATGCTGGCTGACGCCGAGACGCTGCGACACCTCAGCCACCGGATAGCCACGCTCCGTGATCTGCCGCACCGCGTCACGCTTAAACTCTTCGCTGAAATTCGATTTGCCCATGATGCTCTTCTTGCCTCAAAATTAGGAAAGAAGGTGTCTACAAATCGCGGGGCTATTCACTCCATGTGATTGTTCTTGAAAACGTAGGTGTTTCATCTCTTCTCCTGTGAGCTAATTGATCACGGAGGAAGATTGGCCCGAAAGTTATCGATTTAAAATTCTGTACGCATCCATGGACATGGTATCCAAAAATGGACAATCTTTTTGTGTTTAGCCTTTGATTATCTTTTGAAAAATTTTATTGAAAGATTCAGTCTCTATATCATTAAGCTTAGCAGGTGCGAACGCGGTGGGTGGCCCGTCGTAACGAGGCGCATAGACTTCCGTTTGAGATCCGCGCAAGCGGCAATATAGCGAGCGCGGCACACCCAACTGTCGAGGTAACGTGTCCAGCGAGATGCTGGGCATCTGGAGTGAGCTCCGGTGCGGAGCCGTCTGCGCGGGTTGGTCGCTTCCTGCGCCTGCTCTTGGATATTGAGCGGATCAAATCGGTAGACAAATCGGCGTATTCAACGACGATTCACTGCCTTTGCCTCCTCCGGGGCAAGTGAGCACCCTTCCAGGAACACTAACTCCAGTGCCTCAGCTCCGTTGACCTATTGACTGGGCGCCGTTCGGTATCAGCGGACGTCAACAGCAAGGTGTGTCCATGGACAGGGTGTCGAGAACGGACAAGTGGGATACCGTTAACTTTGGATAATATCGCGAAAAGCCTTATCAAAAGCTGCAGTCTCGACACCGTTGAGCTTTGGAGGCGAAAATATGCTCGCTGGCCCTTCTCCTACGAGGCCTATGGTCTTCCGCTCGAGGTCAGGGTCTCCCATCCGTGCAAAGATGTGGGCGGCAATATAGCGAGTCCGGCGCACCCAAACGTCGAGGTAGGGCTGGTGGTCATGGTAAGAGAAGAAGCCACCGAGAATGAGTTGCAGCAACGTTTTCCGGTTGATGCGGATTGTTGATGCCGCATAAAGCAGGGCCAATGTTTGCTTGTTTTGGCTCCACCGTTGATGAAGCAAGGACCTTGACACGTATTTCTCTTTGTACGGGAATGGTGGCTTCGTCGCCTTTAACTCGTCCAACGCAAGCACCGCTTTGTTGAGGCTTGGAACGAAGGGCCGACCACGAGCGCTGAACCGGTCAACGGCATGATGAAGAAAGCGCAAGGCGAGGATAGCGGTGTTTATAACTTTTTCGTCCCGCTCGAACGTTATCCAAAGCGCCTCAAAGGACGGATTCTCGGCGAAAGCTTGATAGCCGCCCAAGCAGTCATAGATTTCGACCAAAAAGTCCATGCTTGTGAGGAGATAACGGGCTGTTATATCCCGCTCCAAATTCAACTCGCCTTCGCCTAAATTCAACTCGGCTTCATGCATGTGATCAAGAGCTGCATGCATCATGAGAACTTCTCGCACCCGACGCTCTCGAGGCATAATGAGCCACCCCCCGAAACTTGCGGCCAAAACCTCCTTGTAGCCACGGTAATACTCACGGTTGTTGAGCAGCACCTGCAAGATCTCTTTGGCTTTGTATTTGCCGACAAGGGCGAGGACGGTTGGGCGGACGTGATCGATAGCTTGGTGCTGGGGAGCCCATCGCCGTTTCAGCGCATCAAGAGCCGTGATTACATCTCGCATCTCCTTTGATTCAATCACTTCGTTGATATCGATCATGCTATCCCGCCTATCTTGGTGAACGAGGAAAGCGTATCTGATTCATGGAGTTTTATGCAGTACGGGTGCGGTGTCCTGCTTTTTGAAACAGCTTTAAGGGTTGAAGCTAAGATCGAACGAGCTCCGGTTCGTCCAGCAACATCCAACAAATTTACGGTATATTGCACGGTAGAATGACTTATATAGAGAAATTATACGCAATTTTTCAGTTGCTTACATTATCGTTTTGGTTCCCTTCACCCGCTCCATTTTCCATCTGACACTCTTCCTGTGCTGCGTTTAGCCGCCATTGTGTCGGTAGCCACGCGAATATGCAATTTAGCTTGACTACGATTAAATTGCACGTAATAGTTGATGCGGTCGTAACATGGGGGAAGTGTTATGAGTCGCAAACTTCTTTCAGAATTTCTGGGAACCTTTTGGCTCGTGTTCGGAGGATGCGGCAGTGCGGTTTTTGCCGCCGGCTTTCCTGAGCTCGGCATTGGCTTCCTTGGTGTCGCTTTCGCTTTTGGTCTGACGGTTTTGACCATGGCCTATGCGGTTGGCGGTATTTCGGGCGGTCATTTCAATCCGGCCGTTTCAGTCGGCCTCACTGTTGCCGGTAAGTTCCCGGCGGCGAACCTCGTGCCTTACATAGTGGCGCAAGTTCTGGGGGCGATCGTCGCGGCTGCGGCGCTTTATGTCATCCTCACCGGCAAAGCGGGGGCTGAAATCGGCGGTTTTGCCGCCAATGGTTATGGTGAACATTCGCCGGGCGGATATTCTCTCGTATCGGCGCTGTTGATCGAAGTCATCCTGACGGCGTTTTTCCTGATCGTCATTCTGGGCGCTACGCATGGCAGGGTCCCTGCCGGCTTCGCGCCGATCGCCATCGGTCTTGCCCTTACCCTTATTCATCTGATTTCCATTCCGGTCACCAACACATCCGTCAATCCGGCCCGCTCCACGGGACAGGCATTGTTCGTTGGCGGATGGGCGCTGCAGCAGCTCTGGCTGTTCTGGCTCGCTCCGATCCTCGGCGGCGCCATCGGGGCCGTGATCTGGAAAATCTTCGGCGAGGAAGAGAAGGCCGGCCATGCCGGTTCGGTTCAACCTGCGCAGACTTGAATAAGAGGCTTTGTTTCCTCGAATAGTCGGGGAAACGACTGAGGAGGATGACATGGATCTTGCTTCGATATTGGCCCAGATCGTCGGCGGTGCGGTAGGCGGCACGGCAGGCGGAAAGATAGTGAAGGACTCCGATCTTGGTTCGCTCGGCAATCTGATTGCCGGCGCCATCGGCGGCCTCGGCGGCGGAACCGTGCTCGGTTCGCTGCTCGGCGCGGCGGGCGATGCGGCAGCCGGAGGCGTGGATATCGGCGCTCTCGCCGGCCAGCTCGTTGGCGGCGGTGTCGGCGGTCTGATCGTGCAGATCATCGTCGGCCTGATCAAGAACAAGCTCGTTACCAAGTAGAGCGGTTCGGCCGTCTTCAGGATGAAATGACGGTCCTTGCCGAGGGAGGAGCTTCGTTCGGCAAGGCACTGGCTGCCGTTATCGATGTCTGCAGTAACGTAAGGCCTGAAGCGGCTTTGCCGGAGCAGCAATGTGATTGAAGCCGTGAGCGGCTGTCGCGGCTGATCGGAAAAAGTATCAGGAATGTTTCGGCTCTGCCGAAGATGCCGGATCATGAGTATTTTTGGCGACAGGCGCGTGTGGCGTCTTGTTCCATGCGAAGGGTTTGGTGTTGAGTTCCACCACGGCCCGCCAGGCCGCGATGGACAGCATCAGCCAATATGCGGGTATTGCCAGCCACCGCCTTCCGACATGCCTTCTTTCATAGGCAATCATTCTGCCGCGGCCCATCAGCACGAAGATCGTGTAGCTTCCGACGATATTCAGCACATCGATAAAAAACAGAAGACCCTGCCAGGTGAGCAGCAGGTCAGCGCCATTTTCCCGGAGGGCGATGGTCATGAATGCGAGCGAAACGAAGAGCAGGGGGTGCGCCAGCGACGACAGAAGCATGCCGCCGATCAGCAGTTGAAAGACCACATAGGCAAACCATCCCATGTCGCGCGCGGTCGCAAAGGGCGCACGGGTCATCACCAGCCAGCTTTGCAGCCAGCCCTTGTACCAGCGTGTTCGCTGGTTCAGCCACACGGGTAGCGAGGTCGGCGCATCCTCCAGCGTCTGTCGCCGGATGACGCCGCAGCGATAACCCAGCCGATGCAGCCGGAGGCCGATATCGGCATCCTCAGTTACATTATAGGGGTCCCAGGCGCCGGCCTTCCGCAGCACGGCGGTCCGGAAATGATTGGAGGTGCCGCCAAGCGGCAGCGGCAAGCCGTGTGCGGCAAGGGCAGGCAACATGCAGCGGAAGAGACCGGAATATTCCAGTGCGAAACAGGCGCTGAGCCAGGAGGAAGAGGCATTGCTGACGATGAGCGGCGCCTGCAGGCAGGCCACCTCGTCCGGCTCGTTGCGGAAGGTGGCATAGGCTTCACGCAATTGCTGCGGATGGGGCCGATCCTCGGCATCATAGACCGCAACGAATGCGCCACGCGCGCCGGAAAGCGCGTAAGTGAGGGCCTTTGGTTTGGTGCGCGGCAGGGAGGGCGGCACCCTGACGACCTCTATGTGCGGGCCGGGATTTATCCGCTGGATCGCCTCGATCGTCGCGGCGTCGTCTGCTTCGCAGACAAGCTTGATGTCCAGCCGGGATTTGGGCCAGTCCAGACGTTCCAATGCGACGATGAGCTGCCCGACGATAGCCTCTTCCCGGTAAAGCGCCACCAGAACGGTATAGACAGGCAATTCGTTTTCCTGCCGAAGAGGCAAGACGTTCTTCGCGTCGTTTCCCCGGGGCGCATGGACGAGTGCGAACAGCCTGAAAAGCAGGGTAAAAAGGTAAAGCATCGTCAGGGTGACGTGCAGATAAGCAAATGCCGCTTCCGTGTAAAATAGCAGCGACAGAATGAGCAGGGTAAGGAGGACGCCGCTGTAAAAACCCTGCTGGCCCTGTAGCGTGATCCTGGCGGAATGGTGCGGCGCCGTGTTGAAAAGCCGCTGCTGGGTTTCCGCCGAGCGGCGGGCCTCGCCCGCTTTCCAGATTGCGCTGCGCATGGCCTGCGGGGTTGTCACGGCAAATTCGTCGAGAAGACGCGGACGTTGATCCAGCATGTTTTTCAGCGACGCCATTCGCGCCAGTTCCGGTACGATCAGCAGCGTTGGCGTGCCGTTCAGCGGTGTCAGCCGCAGAAACCTCGGTTCGGAGAGCTGAGTGTCCAGCTTATTCAAATCCGTCACACGGTCCGGGCCGATTTCGGGGAGAAACGGCAATCGCAGGAAGCGGGCGAAAGCGCCGAAATAGGCATCCGTCGTGACGAGACCGCTTGCCAGCAATTCGTCCTCCAAAGTCGAGCCATTTTCCAGAGCCCGTTGTTCGAATGCCTCGATGTAGGGCCTGCCAAATCCCAGCGAAGAGAGAAAGCGGGCCTGTCCGGCCTGGTCCTGTTCGGGAGCGGTTGAAAGCGGATTTTCACTGGCGTGGGAAAATGTAATTTTTCGTGTCGCCGGCGTCGTGCGAAACGAATCTCGTGTATATTGCCTAAAATAATCCATGCATCGCCGCCGCCGTCATGGTAACGCCCCACTTCCTGTCACGGATAGTATAGATGAGAATGACGAATGTAACGCGGAATATAGGTCTCGGATTTACTTTAGCTTTCGCTTTACAATTTACTGGTTTTTTTAGCGATGTACGCGCGGAGGGCCTGTCGGACGGGAACCGGATGCCGGTGCTTTTCGATGCGCAGGAGCGGTTTCCGGGCGGCGATCTTTCTTCCGTTCCCCGCATCAGATTTCTGATGTCGGTCGATTTCCCGCCCTTCAATTTTACCGATCAGGAAGGCCGGCTTGCGGGTTTCCATGTCGATCTGGTGCGTGAAATCTGCGCGCAACTGAAGGTCGAAAGCAAATGCCAGGTGCAGGCGCTGCCGTTTGATGAGCTGGAGGCGGCTTTGGAAATGGGCGAGGGCGAAGCGGTGATTTCCGGCCTCGCCACCACCGCCGACCTGCGCAAGAGTTTTACCTTCTCGCGGCCCTATCTCCTGATGCCCGCCCGTCTTGCGGTGAACAAGGCGGCCAAATTCACCGGCGCGGGTGCCGATGCGCTTTCGGGAAAGAAGGTGGGTGTGGTTGCCGGCTCGCGGCACGAACAGATGCTGAAGGCATTCTTTCCAAAGGCCGCGGCTGAGGGCTTCGATGGTTACGAGCCGATGTATGACGCGCTGAAGAAAGGCAAGGTGGACGCCATCTTCGCCGACGGCCTGCGCCTGCCTTTCTGGGTTTCAGGAAGCGCTTCCGAAGGCTGTTGCGCACTCTTCGGCGGTCCCTATATGTCCGACAGGTTTCTCGGTGAAGGCCTGTCCATCATGACTGTCGATCCCGATAACGTGCTCGTTCCGGCTTTCGATCAGGCGCTGGCGGCCCTTTCCCGCAACGGCCGGCTGGAAGAAATCTACCGGCGTTATTTCCCTTATGGGCTCTATTAGGGAGAGCAGGCCACCGGATCGGTTCCTGTGCCGCTCCTATTTGGCTGGCGCGAAAACTTCTTCATTGCGGCGCAGTCGTAGCAGCGCGATCCATACGGCGGCGGCGATGGCGGTTTCCACCATGAAATAGCTGCCGATCGTTCCTGAAATGCTGAAGGACCAGGTGAAGAAAGCGACGATGACGGAGCCGATGAGGTTGCCGCTGTTCCAGATCTTCGCGCGAATATCCTGCCGCCCGGATGCGCCGAGCGCCTCGAGCGCGGTGGCGGCAACGGCCATGGGCAGAACCGCCCAGCAAAGCACGCGGGTGATGATGGGCAGCGAAACATATTCATCGCCGAACAAAAGTGGCAGGAAGGGCGCGATGATGAAAATGACGAGCGCACTGCCGGTCGCGATGAAAAGTGCGGCCTTCAGCACGTTATAGGCGCGTTCTATGGTTTTGCTGATACCTTGCAGGGCGGCGGAAGCCGAACCCGGATAGATCAGCCGGTTGAGGGCCTCGACGGAGAGATAGGAACTGTCGAGAATGCGCCGGGCGATGGAATAGCTGCCCAGCACCTCGGCGCTGGCAATGGCGCCGAGAACGAGAATATCGGCATTGCCGCGCACGGCCTTGAACAGGAACTGGGTGGAAAACAGGACGCCGATGCGGATTTCCTCACGCACGATGCGGAACACCGGGCGGCCGAGTCTCGCTATCGCCTTGACCGAGATCATGGCTGCAATGGTGTGGGCGGCAAGGTTCCATAGCGCCCAGGCCTCCACTGTTTCCACCTTGAAGATGAGGCAGGCGACCACCGCGGCAATGGTGCGGGCGACGGCAAACATCACTTCCAGCTTGTTGGCGGAGGCGAAGTCGGAATGGGCGATGAAGCTCTGCGTGGAAAGCGAGATGACTTTCAGGAGGACGAGGTTCGTGAACAGGATCAGGAAGGTGGTGATCAGCGTGTGCAGCAATGTTTCCGAGGTCGGGAAAAATACCGGGATCGTCACCATGCCGATGATGGTCAGCACCACGCCTGTCGCGGCGCTCAAAAGATAGCTGTGGCCGAGCATGACGGGAAACATGCTGCGATCCTGTGCGACACGGCGGATCAGCGATTCCTGCGAGCCGATACCGCAGATCTGGACGCCGAGATTGGTGACGGCCGTGATGGAGGCGTAAAGCGCGAATTGTTCGACACCGAGATGGCGGGCAAGCAGCGCAAAGGTCAGAAGCTGGGCGGCGCTGGACATGAGGAGCGCTCCGCCGGATGCCATGTAGGTCAATCCCAATCTGACTAGATGGCCGAGCCGCGGCGTATTGAACGACACCTCATTCTCCATGTTTTCCGGCATTGCCGGGCGAATTCAAAAATGACTGCGCTGCTTTTTAAAATCTGGCGAACTGAAAAAGCCGCAACCGGCCAATAAAGCGAAAGTCCGCGACCCGAATGAATGGCAGTTTATCCTGTCTTATCCCTCTTGAGGTAAGAGAGGGTTAAAGCAATTGCATAATAATGATGATAATGACTGTTTATGGTTATTTGGACATGGCCCTGTTTCAGAAGGGTTTCGTTGTTCGTCACAAGGCAGGCCAATGATCCGACTATCCATTTTCGATGCAGGCGACCATGCCGCGTTTGGCTGATACGCAGCCCGTCTCTGCGCAAGGCAGCGCCATTTCCCTTGCCGGCGGCCGGCGCGACGCGTTTTTCTTCGTCGCCACCATGCTCTATATCTGGATTTCCGTCGCGCCTTTCGAAAATCTCGCAGCACCGCCGGTGCCGCACGCTGCCGCAAACCAGCTGACCGGCCTCGTGATCGCATTGATCCTCGGCGTTTTTGCGCTGCGCCACCGGCTGACGGGGCTTCTGCTGCGGCCGCGGCTGCCCATTCTGCTGCTGTTTTTCTGGCTGGCGATATGCTCGGTGGTCGGAACCCAGCCCGGCACGTCGCTGCAACGTCTAATCTTCACGGCGCTCCTGTGCTTCATAACCAGCGTCCTTGTCGTCATGCCGCGCGACCGGCGGCAGTTCGACCGGATGATGGCCATCTTCGCGATCATTCTCTTGGCGCTGTGCTATCTGGGGGTGATCTTCCTTAGCTCGCGCTCGATCCATCAGCCCTATGATCTCGATGAAAAAGCGCTGGCGGGTGATTGGCGCGGTATCTTCAATCACAAGAATGCCGCCGCGCCGGCGATGATCATTCTCTTCATGATCGGGCTTTACCTGCGCAATGCCTGGTCGACGCTGGGCGGCCTCGCCATCACGCTGCTGGCGGGGTTTTTCCTTTGGAAGACCAACGGAAAAACCGCGGCCATGCTGCTGCCCGTCACCGTGGCGCTGATCTGGATCATGGAAAGGCATGCCAACCGTACTTTGTTGATGATCGGCGGTCTTCTGGCCTTCATCAACATATCCGCGGTCGGCTCCACCTATTTTCCGAGTATACAGAATTTCGTCGAAGGCCTGGGCATCGATTCCACCTTCACCGGGCGGACGGACATATGGCGGCTATCCTTCGACACTTTCGCGCAATCGCCGATCTTCGGGCAGGGGTTCCAGGCATTCTGGACGAGCGACAGGCTCCTGTCGCAGGCCGATATTGCCGGCACCTGGGCGGTAACGGCCTTCCATGCCCATAATGGCTATATTGAAAGCCTGCTGAATGGCGGCCTGCCGGCCTTCATTCTCACCGTCATCTGGCTGGTCATCATACCCGCGAACGATTTCCGCACTGCGGTGGACAAGGGCACGGACCCGGCACTTACCCGACTTTTTGCCAGAATTTGGGTGTATGCGTTACTTTCTTCGTGTTTAGAGAGCAATTTCTTTACCGGAACCGGGCCTATCTGGTCTTCTCTTCTAATCGCCATCTATTGTTTGAGGCATCAGGCTTACGACATACTCGAAGAGGGACAGTAATTTGCAGACAGGCCGGGGGGCTTTGTATGACGCAAAAAATCGGGACTTTTACCGACCGGATCAATAACCGGCTGGTGCGCTATTTCCCGGGACCGGCGGTGCGGATCGAAACGTCCGAACCGATCGTGTCCTTCACATTCGACGATGTGCCGGCAAGCGCCTGGACGGCGGGTGCGCGCATTCTGGAAAACGAGGGCGTTTGCGGCACGTTTTATATCGCCGGCGTGTTTATCGACCAATACGATGAACAGCAGCAGATGATTTCCGCGAAAGGCTGCTCGGAACTGGCGGCAGCCGGCCATGAGCTTGCCTGCCACACCTTTTCCCATCGCAAACTCTCGAGCTTTTCCCGACGGGGGCTTGAGGAGGATCTCGATCGCAATGACCGCGTGCTCGGCTCATTCGATACAAGCCGCCACGGGCGCAATTTTTCCGTTCCCTTCGGCATGGCTTCACCGGTCATGCAGCCGCTGCTGCGACGCCGGTTCAGGACGGCGCGCGGCATCATGCCAGGGATCAACCGGGGCAGTGTCGACCCGCATAATCTTGCCGCAGTCGAGTTGCGTTCGGATCAAAACTATCTCGACGCCGCCGATGGCTGGCTGGAGGATGTTCTGCAAAAAGGCGGCTGGCTCATCATCTTCACCCATGATGTTTCGCAGACGCCGAGCTTTTACGGTTGCCCGGAAGGCAGATTTCAGGGCCTCGTCCGCAGGGCGGTGTCGGGTGGCGCGAAGATCATGACGGTCGATGCCGCCGCAAGGACACTCGGTCTTTAGAGGAATATTCTCAGCGCGCGTGCCCGGTCGATACCGCGGAAAACGCAGTTGCGGGTTATTGGCTGGCCCAGATGATGCGGGCGATCCATTCCACATCGGCCATGTCGAAGCTGCGGTTCGGATGTTCCGGGTTGAGCGAAAGAAGCTCGATGTTTTTGGGGCTTTGCCGCGCCAGCACCTTGGCCATCACTTCGCCGTCGCGGCTTTTCAGCACCACGCGGTCGCCGCGCCGCACCTGCGCGCCGGGCTCCACGATGAGGATATCTCCGTCGCGGTAGAGCGGCATCATGCTCTCGCCCTGCACTTCCAGTGCATAGACGCCCTGCCTGCGCTCTGGAGAGGAGGGGAATTCCACCACATCCCAGCCCTGACCCGCCGGAAAACCGCCATCGTCGAAAAAGCCGCCGGAGCCCGCCTGGGCGAAACCGAGCAGGGGAATGGCGTTGTCGGCGCCGGAAGGCTGCATGGTCTGCGCCCTGCCGAAAGCATAACCGAAAAACTGGTCGACGCTTGCCCCCGTCGCCTCCAGCACCTTGGAGACGGATTCAGTCGAAGGCCAGCGTTTGCGGCCATCCGGCCCGAAACGTTTCGATTTATTGAACGAGGTGGGATCGAGGCCGGCGCGCTTCGCCAATGCCGAAGGCGTTAGCTGGTGGCGTTCGGCAAGCGTATCGATGGCGCTCCAGATCGTCTCGTGTGACAGCATGATAGAAAGCCCGCAAGTGGAGCCGATAGCGGAAAAGCTCCTGTCGTTTACTGACCGGAATCTAGACCATATCCGGTCAGGAGTAAAGCAAGGAAAGGAATAAAATCCTTTTCTACGCCACCATGGCCGATGTATTTATCTTGGCGAGCTGGATCACCGCCTGGGTGCGGCTGTCGACCTTGAGCTTCAGCAGGATTGCGGAGACATGCGCCTTGATGGTGGCTTCGGAAACATTGAGCTCATAGGCGATCTGCTTGTTCAGCAACCCTTCGGCCAGCATGCCCAGAACCCGGCTTTGCTGCGGCGTCAGTGTTCTGAGCCGGCCGATGAGATCGGCCACGTCAGGATCCTGTTCCTTATCGCCCTGATGACCCGCCGGTATCCAGACATCGCCCTCCAGAACCGCGCGGATGCCGTCCCTGATATCGTCGATACCCGAGGATTTGGAAATGAAACCGGAAGCACCGAGTTCGATGGAGCGGCGCACGGTGGTCGCATCGTCCGTTGCCGAAACGATGACGATCGGCAGGCTGGAGAATTCCGCCCGGAGCGCCATCAGGCCTGAAAATCCGCTGACCCCCGGCATTGCGAGGTCGAGAAGCATGAGATCGGCGTCGTTGCGCGCTGCGGCTGCACTGCGGGCGGCCTCGAAATCCCCGGCTTCAATAATGCTCTGTTGCCCGTCGAGGCCGGATACGGCCTGTTTCAGGGCGCCGCGAAAAAGCGGGTGGTCATCTGCGATGATAATGACAAGTTCCGACATTCTGGCCCCCTCCCAAGGGCGTTATGCGGTTCTTTTTCTGATACTGGCTCACTCCCATTTGCCGGCGGTCGAAAACACGTCCGGCTCCTCCGCGAAAGGTTGCGCCAATCGGTTCCGCATTACAAGGAAAAGCTTGTGGACAGGCGGTCTTTCAGGCTCTCCGCAATAAAAATGCCGTGGAAACTGTGGACAATCTTCGAGCTTTGCGGCAAATCCCGCTGAGTGGAAAGCCTTGGAGAGCCCTATGCAGGAAACGCCCGCGATCATCTATAAAATCGTGCCGGAGACGTTATGGAGCGCGGCAAAGGCGAAGGGCGTCTTCGAAGGTGCGGCCATCGACCTGACCGACGGCTTCATTCATTTTTCAACGGCAAAACAGGCGGCAGAGACCGCCGCGCGGCATTTTTCCGGCCAGGTCGATCTGCTTCTGATCGCGGTCGACGGCGCGGCCCTCGGCGACAGGCTGGTTTATGAACCCTCCAGAGGCGGCGATCTTTTCCCGCATCTTTATGCGCCTCTTCCCCTGACCGCCGTGCTTTGGGAAACGCCGCTTTCGCTCGGTCACGACGGCCAGCACCAGTTTCCGGAGATTTTGTGATGAGCGGATTATTTTCCTCTATCGGCCGCAAGGGCCTGTTTCTGGTCGATCCGGAAAAGGCGCATGGCCTGTCCATTGCGGCGCTGAAAAGCGGCTTCCTGCCCACCTGCATGGTGCCGCACGATCCCCGTCTGCAGCAGACCGTGGCTGGCCTCGTCTTCCCCAATCCGCTTGGCATGGCGGCGGGTTACGACAAGAATGCGGAAGTGCCGGGGCCGCTTCTGAGGCTCGGTTTCGGCTTTACCGAAATCGGCACCGTCACGCCAAAGGCGCAATCCGGCAATCCCAGGCCGCGTATCTTCCGTCTGGTCGAAGACGAAGGTGTCATCAATCGCCTCGGCTTCAACAATGAAGGCCATGCGGCCGCGCTGGAGCGCCTGAAGCAGGCAAAGCTGCGTGGCATCGTCGGTGTCAATATCGGCGCCAACAAGGATAGCGAAGACCGCATTGCCGATTATGTGCAGGGCATCGAGGCGTTTTATTCGGTTGCATCCTATTTCACCGTCAATATTTCCTCGCCCAACACGCCCGGCCTGCGCGATCTTCAGGCGCGCGAAAGCCTTGCCGCGCTTCTCGCCGCCGTGCTGGAACGCCGGAAAGTGGAAGCCGACCGTTTCGGCAAACGCATCCCGGTTTTCCTCAAGATCGCCCCCGATCTGACCGAAGAGGGGTTGGACGACGTTGCCGAAGAGGCGCTCGCCCATGATCTCGATGGCCTGATCGTCTCGAACACCACGCTTTCCCGCGAAGGCCTGAGGCCCGGCCCGCACAAGGGCGAGGCAGGCGGTCTCTCTGGCAGGCCGCTCTTCGAGCTTTCCACCACGGTTCTCGCCAAGATGCGCCGCCGCGTCGGCGGCAACCTGCCGATCATCGGCGTCGGCGGTGTGTCATCCGCAGAAACCGCTTTGGAAAAGGTGAGGGCAGGGGCCGATCTCGTGCAGCTCTATTCCTGCATGGTCTATGAAGGCCCCGGCCTGCCCTCGGCCATCGTCAAGGGCCTGTCGAAGCTGGTCGCCCGCGAGGGCGTACAGTCCATTCGTGACCTGCGCGACAGCGCGGTGGACCGCTGGGCGGATCGCAAGCTTAGCTGACAGCGGACCCTGGACGGCCGGCAGCGCTTCCTCAGGAGCTCTCCTTCCTCATCCCTGTGCTTGTCACAGGGATCCAGCCAGCCCAAGTCCTTGGGCTAAAAGGAGTCTTTCCGTCGCGCAGACGCGCGTCGGCTGTATTCCTGTGACAGGCAAAGGAATGAGGGAAGAGGGTGGTTCCCGTCGCTTTACCTCAGGCGCAGAGCACCATCGCCCAATAGGGCCGGTTGCGGCTGGCCGCGTCATAAGCGACCGCGACGCCGAGGCCGTTATAAGGCCCTAGCATGTTTTCGAGGTGATGTTGTGAGCCGATCCAGGCCTTCACCACCCGCTCGACGCTGTCCTGCCCGGCGGCCACGTTTTCCGCTGCCGGAAGCGGCACATTGCCGTCTTTCATGCGGATCAGGAAACTGTCGGTCAGGCCGATCAGATGCGCCATCTTCTGCGCCTTGACCATGCGGCCGGCCTGATAGGCGGCAGCACCGCTTGCCGCGCCATTGACGGCAAGCGGCGAAAGCCCCTTGGAGCGGCGCAGATCGTTGACCATGGGAAGCGCCGCCGCCGTCTCGTCGCGGGTGCCGGAGGGCATGCCCTTGTTGGTGGGCATGGAGACGCAGGCGGAAAGAACGGAGCCAGCGGACATCAGCACGAAGCCGCGCCGTGAAAGCGTTTGAAACGGGGAGTGTGTCATGTCAGCGGCGGTAGCTCAGCAGGCGCAGGATGATGAAAACCGGAATGACGATCGTTGCCCCGAGGATCAGATAGTCGCCGATTGCGCCCAGCGCATGGAAACCGCTGCGCCACAGGTCGACCACGAAATCGCGCGCGCCGTAGATGATGTTCCATGGCGTCAATCCGAAGATCGCCATCAGAAAGCCGACGAGCAATGAAACCACCAGCAGCTTCACCACGGTACGGGCCACCGTGTCACCCAGCATTTTGTTGACCTCACCGGCCATCAGCACGTCTCCTGTTTTGTCCTGACATATGAAGCACGACGCTTCGATGCAAGTTTCGGCGCACTATATCGCGTCAAATTCGCCAATTCCACGAGGCCGCCATGAAATAGGACTTGAGTTTTTTTATGGCTTGATAAATGACAGCCGACATCTTCTCAGGAATCTTGAATGGCCCCAAACCAGTTTTCTTCCGGTGACGTCATTGCCGACCGCCGGGCGGACTATGCCCGCATGCTGGCGGAGAGCGGTGACTTTCCCGCCGCCGCCGAACTCATGGAACAGGCGCTGGAGCTTGCGCCGCGGTGGACGGCGGGCTGGTTTCGCTTCGGGGAATATCACGAAAAAGCGGGTGAAACGGAAAAAGCCGTCGCGGCTTACGGGAAAGTCGCCCAACTGGACACCGAAGGACTTTTTGCAGCCGAGCTGAAACTCGCGGTTCTCGGCGCCGCCGAAACGCCCGAGCAACCGCCAAGCCGCTATGTGGAAGGGCTCTTCGACGATTATGCCGACCGTTTCGAAACCTCGCTTGTGGAAAAGCTGGATTACAGTGTGCCGCAAAAGCTGGCGGAACTGATCGGCAAGGCAGCGGAAGGCGGCGTCTTCGACACCATTGTCGATATTGGCTGCGGCACCGGTCTCCTTGGCGTTGAAATCCGCGCTTTCGCGAACCGGCTGGAAGGTTTCGATCTTTCCCAGAATATGCTGGCCAAGGCGGAGGAAAAGGGGCTTTACGATCATCTCGACCAGGCCGATCTTTCGCTGGAGCCGGAGGCCTCGGGGCTCTTTACCCCCACGCTTGCCCAGCACCGCGCCGGCCTTGTGGCCGCCGCCGATGTGATGATGTATCTCGGCAGTCTCGAAACCGTCATGCCGCTCGTTTCCGCCCTGCTTGCACCCCCCGGTTTCTTTGCCTTTTCGGTGGAGGATGCGGGGGAGGAAGACGGTTTCGTGCTTCGGGAATCCCTTCGTTACGCCCACTCGAAGAGCTATGTAAGCGAGCTTCTTGAGCGGACGGGCTTTTCCCTCATCGAAATCCGCAAAACCACCATTCGCAAGGATGCTGGAAAACCCCTTTCCGGCATTCTTTTTCTTGCCCAAGCCAAAGGCTGAACATTCCGTTTCTTGCCATTTTCGCGATAGGTCAGGCTTCCTTACGTATCCATCTTGCTCAGATGTTTTTTGCAGTGCAAAATATGCCTGAAGCTGAGGAAAAAAGCGTGAGCAGAACGAGAAGTGTTTACGGCATGTGGAGTTCCGATCCGGCCAAACATGCGCCGGTGGAAGATGTGCAGGGCATCGTTACCGGTGCCATCGTCTCGGCGCTCGGCTTTTATCTTCTGAACAAGGTCGGCCTTCTGACCGGCGGCACCGCCGGCGTCGCCTTCCTGCTTCATTATGCTTTCGGCATCAGCTTCGGCCTCCTGTTCTTCCTCGTCAATCTGCCCTTCTATTACCTGTCCTTCCGCCGCCTCGGTCTTGCCTTTTCCTTCAAGACCTTCATCGCCATCGGCCTTGTTTCGGTGCTGACGGAAGTCGAAGCGCGCTGGATGGTGATCGACAGCATCAACCCGCTCTGGGCGGCGCTGCTCGGCGGCCTGCTGCTGGGTTACGGCTTGCTGGCGCTTTATCGTCACCGCGCCAGCCTCGGCGGCATCGGCATTCTCGCCATCTATATTCAGGATCGCTTCGGCATCCGCGCCGGTCTCATCCAGCTCGCCTTCGACGCCTTCGTGATGCTCTGCGCCTTCCTCGTCATCGATCCGGCCACCGTCGTTTATTCGATTGTCGGCGCTTTCGTGCTCAACATGTTTCTGGCCATCAATCACCGCTCGGACAGATATATCGTCGTGCGCTGAGCGACAGCGGTTGAAATCCGTCGCGCTTCGGCGCAATAGCTCGGCAGGGGCCGAAAGACAGGGGAATGGGCATGGATGATACGACTGCGCGCAGGCGTCTGAACCTTTGGGCCTCCGCGCCGGATCGTCATTCCTTGCTGGAAGACGCGCAGGGCGTTCTCGCGGGCAGCATGCTGGTTTCACTGGGCGTCACGTTGTTTTCCGCTGCCGGCCTTTTGACGGGCGGCACGGTCGGGCTGGCATTTCTCGTGCATTACGGCACCGATCTAAGCTTCGGCGCGGTGTTCTTCCTCGTCAATCTGCCGTTTTATTATCTCGCCTTCCGTCGTCTCGGGCTTGCCTTCACGGTCAAGACCTTCTGCGCCATCGCCATGACGGCGCTGCTGTCGGAATATATGCCCGGCTTTTTCGCCTTTCAGAGCATCAATCCGGTTGCTGCGGCACTTTTCGGTGGGCTGACGGTCGCAGCCGGCATGCTGGCGCTGTTTCGCCACCGCACCAGCCTTGGCGGTTTCGGCATATTGGCGCTTTATCTGCAGGATCGTTTCGGCTGGCGTGCAGGCCTCGTGCAGCTCGCCTTTGATGGCATGGTGCTGGCCTGCTCTTTTTTCGTGGCCACACCTTTCGTCATCATCTGCTCCGTCCTCGGCGCGCTGGTCATGAACCTCACGCTCGCCATCAATCACAGAAACGACCGCTACATTGCCATGTAGCGGCCGCCCGTTTCGGGTTTAAGGGGTCACGCTGCCTTCGCAGCCGCATCCACCGGATGCTGCGAGCGGAAACCGACGGCGATGCGGTTCCAGGTGTTGATCGCGCCGATGGCGACGGTGATCTTCACGATATCCTCATCGGAAAAATGCGCCTTCAGCGTCTCGAAGGCGTCATCCGGGGCGCCGGTTTCGGCAATCTTCGTCACCGCGTCCACCCAGCCGAGCAGCGCCCGTTCCTGCTGGGTATAAACGGGGGATTCCCGCCACACGCTCATCAGGTTGATCCATTGTTCGGAAAGCCCGTCATGGCGGCTCTCCTTCACATGCATGTCCACACAGAAAGCGCAGCCGTTGATGATCGAGGCACGCAGCTTGATGAGGTGAACGAAGCGGCGCTCCAGTCCGCTGCCCTGAACGTAATTCTCCAGAGCCATGACGGCCTTGAAGGCTTCGGGGGATGCTTTGGCATAGTTGATACGGGTTTTCATGGGTCTCTCCATTGGTTGGGTCTGTTTGAAGTCATGCGTCATCGGTCCGGAAAGCTGTGAGGCTTCCGGTTTTTCGGTAATCCTGTCTTTTCGGGTCTCAGCGCGTCGCTGTTTTGCGCTCGTTCAGCTCCAGAAAGGCGCAGCCGCGCGCGGCGATCCCGCCATCGTCATTGGCGGCGAGATCGCCCAGAATGTCGGCGATGGTGGTCTTGGCGAGTTCGGCTCGATAGGCCTTTTCCGCTTTCAGCATCGCGGCATTGATGCCGCAGGGCTTGGTGAAATAACGCCCCGGCAAGGGGTTCGGCCCACGCTGGCGGATTTCCGCGCAGCGGAAGGCAGGCTGCGGCCCTTCGACGGCCAGCACGATATCGAGCAGGGTGATCCTGTCGATCGCCCTAGCAAGACGGTAACCGCCCTTCGGCCCCGGCACGGTGGCGACAATCCCGGCATTTGACAGCGACTGGAGATGCTTCAGCAGATAGCTCGTGGAAACGCCGTGAAATTCCGCCAGCGCCGCTGCCGACAGCACGCCGCCTTCGGAAAGTCCCGCCAGCATGCCTACGCTGTGAATGGCCTGTTCCACGCCGTCGCCGAGTTTCATCCGACTTGTCCCTGTGCGGTTCGTTTCAATATCATGGATAAAATTTATCCGCGATTATGCTTTCTGTCAAGCGGCCCCGTTCCGCCCTTCTTTTTTGCAGGTTTTTCACTACCTTGAAGATGTGAAACACACCGAGTCTCCCATTTCCGGCACCCATGTCGGCGCTTTACCCCTTCCATTCCAGAAATGGTTTGCCGAAAAGGGGTGGTCTCCGCGCGCGCATCAATTGGAGCTGATGGCGCGCGCACGCGGCGGCGAGAACATGCTGCTGATCGCGCCCACGGGCGCCGGCAAGACGCTGGGCGGCTTCATGGCTTCTCTCACCGATCTGGCAGAACGCGGCAAGGTGCCGCCGGGCTCCGGCTTCGTCGGCGTGCACACGCTCTATATCTCGCCGCTCAAGGCGCTGGCGGTGGATATCGAACGCAACCTCACCAGACCCGTCTCCGAAATGGGCCTGCCGATTTCCATCGAGACCCGCACCGGCGATACGCCGCAGGGCAAACGCCAGCGCCAGAAGGTAAAGCCGCCGGATATTCTGCTGACGACACCGGAACAGGTCTCGCTGCTGCTCGCCAACAAGGAGGCCGAGCGCTTTTTCCGCGATCTGAAATATGTGGTGCTCGACGAGTTGCATTCGCTCGTCACCTCCAAACGCGGCCATTTGCTGGCGCTGGCGCTCGCCCGTGTGCGCCGGCACGCACCCGATGTGCGCTTCATCGGCCTTTCGGCCACGGTGGCGGAGCCGATGGATTTGCGCCGTTATCTCGCGCCGCAGGGGCAGGATGAGCCGCCCGCCGGCCTCATCACCGTCGAAGGCGGGGCAAAGCCGGATATCTCCATCCTGAGCACGGAAGAGCGCATCCCATGGTCCGGCCACTCGGCCCGTTACGCCATGAAGGATTTGTATGCCGCGCTGAAGGACCATCAGACGACGCTGATCTTCGTCAACACCCGCTCGCAGGCGGAGCTGATCTTCCAGGAGCTCTGGACCATCAATGACGACAATCTGCCGATTGCACTGCATCACGGTTCGCTGGATGCCGGCCAGCGCCGCAGGGTGGAAGCGGCCATGGCGGAAAACAAATTGCGCGCCGTCGTCGCCACCTCCACGCTCGATCTCGGCATAGACTGGGGCGATGTCGATCTCGTCGTGCATGTCGGCGCGCCAAAGGGGGCAAGCCGCCTTGCCCAGCGCATAGGCCGCGCCAATCACCGCATGGACGAGCCGTCAAAGGCCATCCTCGTTCCCGCCAACCGTTTCGAGGTGATGGAGTGCCGGGCAGCGCTTGATGCGAACTATATCGGCGCGCAGGATACGCCGCCGATTGCCGAGGGCGCGCTCGATGTTCTCGCCCAGCATGTGCTCGGCATGGCCTGCGCCGAGCCTTTCGATGCGGACGATCTCTATCGTGAAGTAACCAGCGCTTCGCCCTATGCCGACCTGCCGCGCGCCACCTTCGACCGGGTGGTGGATTTCACCGCCACCGGTGGTTATGCGCTGCGCACCTATGAGCGTTACGCCCGCATCCGCCAGATGAAGGACGGTCGCTGGCGCGTCTCCAATCCGGCGGTCGCACAGCAATATCGCCTGAACCTCGGCACCATCGTCGAGGCGGCGGAACTCAATGTCCGCATGGTCAAGCGCAATGCCAAGGGCACGGTCGGGCGCGGCGGCATGTCTCTCGGCAAGGTCGAGGAGTATTTCCTTGAGCAACTGGTGCAGGGCGATACGTTCCTCTTCGCCGGCAAGGTGTTGCGCTTCGAGGGTATCAGGGAGAATGAATGCCTGGTCTCCCAGGCCTTCTCGATGGACCCGAAAATTCCCTCCTATGCCGGCGGCAAGTTTCCGCTCTCCACCTATCTCGCGGATCAGGTGCGCTCCATGCTCTCGGACCCGACGCGCTGGCATGCGCTGCCGGATCAGGTGCGCGACTGGCTGGCGATCCAGAAGGAAAAGTCGATCATTCCCAAGCGCGACGAGTTGCTGGTGGAGACCTTTCCCTTCCGCAAGCGCTTCTTCATGGTCATGTATCCCTTCGAGGGACGCTTGGCGCACCAGACGCTCGGCATGCTGCTGACGCGGCGGCTGGAACGGGCGGGCGCAAAACCCATGGGTTTCGTCGCCACCGATTATTCACTCGCCATCTGGGCCATGGAGGATATCGGCATGCGGCTGAAATCCCGCCGCCTGTCGCTGGCCGACCTTCTCGATGAGGACATGCTGGGCGACGATCTGGAAGCGTGGCTCGACGAATCCTTCATGCTGAAGCGGACCTTCCGCAACTGCGCCGTCATTTCCGGTCTGATCGAACGCCGCCATCCCGGCAAGGAAAAGACGGGCCGGCAGGTGACGGTCTCCGCCGATCTTATTTATGACGTACTTCGCAGCCATGAGCCGGATCATATCCTGCTGGAAGCGACGCGGCGCGATGCCGCAGCGGGACTTTTGGACATTGGCCGTCTTGGCGATATGCTGAAGCGAATCAAGGGCCACACCACCCATCGCGCGCTGGAACATGTCTCGCCGCTTGCCGTTCCGGTCATGCTGGAAATCGGTCGCGAGACGGTGGCGGGTGAGGCGATGGACGATGTGCTGGCCGAGGCTGCAGACGAGCTGATCGCCGAGGCCATGTCCTGAAACATATGGGCGGAATGAAGGAACAAAGGCAAAAGTGCTGAGTCGGCTGACATTGAGCGACAGGTTTTCCAATGGCTTCGAATGCCTCGGCAGCGAAACTGCCATCAATGGCGTCGCCGCCTGGTGCGATCCTTTGGGCGGACTTTACCTGCCGGACCTGTCGCTGCTCGTCGTTTCCGACCTGCATCTGGAAAAGGGCGCGGCCTTTGCAAGGCGCGGACGCATGCTGCCGCCTTACGACACTATCGCCACGCTTAAAATCCTCTCCTCCCTTGTCAGCCGTTACGATCCGAAGATCGTGGTCAGCCTCGGCGATAATTTCCACGACCGGGTCGGTTCCGAGCACCTGCCGCTGCCGCTGCGCGAACTCATTCGCGACATGGCCCGTGGTCGCGAATGGATATGGATCAACGGCAATCACGATCCCGACGGCACGGTCGATCTGCCGGGCTCTTCGGTGGACGAAATGTTTTACGGCACTCTCGTCTTTCGCCACGAGCCGAAACCGGACGATGCCGCCGGCGAGATCGCCGGGCACCTGCATCCCTCTGCCACGGTCCGCCGCCGTGAAAAGACGGTGCGGCGGCCCTGTTTCGCCACCGACGGTTCGCGTCTGTTGATGCCGGCTTTCGGGGTGATGAGCGGCGGGCTGGATTTGCGGCACAAAGCCATGCGCGGCCTGTTCGATCATGCCGCTCTCGTCGCGCATCTGATGGGGAGGGACCGCATCTATTCGGTGCGGTTTTCAAATCTTCTCGGCTGAGCGTCTCTTCCGGACGTAAAACCGCAACGCAGCTTTACTGGAAATGCTCTATTGCCGGTAGACCAGCACCGGTATCTTCGAATTCTTCAGCACCTTGGCCGTGACACTGCCGAGCAGCATCTCCACGAAGCTCCTGCGCCGGTGCGAGGCCATGGCGATGAGATCGCAGCCGCTCCTGTTGGCGGCTTCGATGATCGCCTCGTCGGGCCTTCCCGCACGCGCCAGCAGCGCTTCGCAATCCAGCCCCATGGAAGTGGCCTGCGCCTGCGTATCCCTCAGCAGATGTTCCGCTTCCTCGCAGCGGTGGAATTCTTCTTCGGCAATGGCGGCAATGTCCTCGACATCGCTGGCAATCACGTGAAAGGGTTCCGATACCGTCACGACGGTCACCTTTGCGCCTGCCTCCTTGGCGAGAGCGAACCCTTGGTCGATTGCGATCTGCGCCAGCGGCGAGCCATCGGTGGGAATGAGAATGTGCTTGAACATGACATTTCTCCTTTTCATCCCGGTCACAACCACACATGCTCGCCTGGAGCTGCACGTATGATTGTAACGCCTTGAATTTTACTGCAAACCGACGGCGGAAGCGAATGCTATCTTTGCCGACAGGGGCGGCAGACGCTCTCTTTTGCGGGATGAAAACCGATCAGTCCTTGCGGAAGATGATGCTGGCGCCCCAGCCGGTCACGACGGCAAGCAGAACGCAGAGCGCGCCATAGGCAAGCGGCGTCTGATGCGCGGCGTCGGTGATCGCCTGTTCCATGCCGGTCTTGACGACGCGCAGTTTCAGTTCGCGTTGGGCGATGAATTTGCCGCTCTTGAAGAGATAGGCGCGTGCGGTGTGCACACCGTTCGGCACGTTGGCCGGCAGGCGCAAAGTCGCCCAGAACAGGCCGGTGCGTTCCAGCCGCACCCCGGTCGTATCGTTGCGATAGATGCCGCTGGAAAGCTTCAGACGCCGATAGGCTTCCTGAAAATCGAAGACATTGTCGGGCACGCCGGAAAAGACCGCGCTTTTCAGTGACAGATGATCGACGCCAAGCCCCATGGCGCGCAGCGTTCCGGGCGAGGCGACATCGCTTATATTGCGCGTGCTGGCCATGGAATAGGATTCCGGCAGCGGTGTGAAGGTGATGGCGCTGGTATTGATCCAGATGCCTGCAACGCGTTCCTTTTTGCGCACCGTCATATAGTCGCTCGGACCCTCGAGCGTCACGACGATATCGTATTGCCCGATGGCGAGCAGCAACTGGTCGGTATTGTTCAGCGCGCCGAAAAGCGTGAAATCCGCGCCGCGAAAATCGGAAGCAATTGGAATTTCGGTCGTCGATGCGCCGATTTCGATATTTTCCAGCAGGGATCGCTGCTGCGGGCCCGGCGGCAGGGCAAGCGGCGGCGTCTGGGCCCAAGCGGTCTGCCCGAAAGTGAGACATGAGGCCAGCGCAAGGGCGGCAAGCAGCAAATGGCGGGTCAATAACCTAACCCCCCGACGGCAACCGAAAACAGGTCTTCGGGCCGCACCACCAGCGATACGGCAAGGCGAAGCGCAACAGCGAGAACGAGAAGCGCCAGCAGGGCGCGCAGCTGTTCGCCGCGCAGTTTCTGGCCGACGCGCACGCCATATTGCGCGCCGATGACACCCGCCACCATCAGGATGAAGGCCAGCACCACATCGACGGAATAGTTGGTCGCCGCCTGAACCACGGTCGTATAGGCGGTTACGAAAATGATCTGGAACAGCGAGGTGCCGACAACCACGCTGGTGGGGATGCGTAAGAGATAGATCATTGCCGGCACCATGATGAAGCCGCCGCCCACACCCATGATCGAGGTGAGGATGCCGATGCCGAAACCCAGCGTGACGATGGGAATGATGCTGAGATAGATCTTCGATTTCTTGAACCGCATTTTCAGCGGCAGGCGGTGCACCCAGTTGTGATGGCCCGGCCGGCGCAGCGTCACGGTTTCGTTGCGGGCGGCGCGGCGAAGCGCCGAAATGCTTTCCTTCAGCATCAGCCCGCCGACGGTGCCGAGCAGGATGACATAAAGCAGCGAGACGATGAGATCGAGCTGGCCGATGCTGCGCAGGAAGGAGAATATCCACACGCCGACCGTCGCCCCCACGAGACCGCCCACAAGCAGCATGCTGCCGAGCTTGACGTCGAGCGTGCCGCGCCGGAAATGCGTGATCGAGCCTGACACGGAGGAGGCGACCACCTGGTTTGCCCCTGTCGCCACGGCCACCACAGGCGGAATATTGTAGAAGATCAGAAGCGGGGTAATCAGAAAGCCGCCGCCTACGCCGAACATGCCGGAAAGAAAACCGACGGCCGCGCCCATGCCGAGAATGATGAAAATATTCACCGACAGTTCTGCGATCGGCAGATAGACAGTCACGGCTCGGACCTCGGGCAAATGGTTCCGGGCGGCAGGGCTTGTCCGGGTGAGGGGGCCGCGCCGCGATTTACACTTTCTGTCTGAAAAGACCGGGCATGCCCGGCCTTCATCCGTCATGCCCGCGAGGGCCTGACCTGTCAACATTCAACGGTAAATACGTTGATAATTTGGAAAGATAGCGGCCGTGTGTCGGCAGCCGGCCACATTCCTGCGCCGGGCTGATCGAAAGCGGCCCGGGGGCCGCTTCGCCGGTTCTCGAATGTTTATTTGTTGCGGGCGAGGAGCGCGGTTACCAGCTCGTTGGTAATGCGGCCGTCCGGCGTCTGGCCCACGGACTTCTGGAAGTCCTTGATGGCCGTCACCGTGTTCTTGCCGAGCTTGCCGTCAGGCTGGCCGGCATCGAAACCGTTCTTGTTCAGGATCGCCTGAATGTTGCGGATCGCCTTTTCCATGTCCACGGAGGCAGTTTTCACGCCTTCCTTGCCGGCCCATTCCTCGGGCGGGTTGACGCTGTTGGCATCTTCCGAAAGCGGCTTGACCTTCCAGGCGTCCACCTTGGCCTTGGCGCTCTGAAGCTGCTGCGGGTTCAGGGCCCCTGCCACTTCGTCGCGCTTCTGGGCGGCGTCGGCGTCGCCATCCTTAGCTGCGATGGCGAACCACTTGTAGGATTCCTCGATGTCCTGCTTCACGCCGCTGCCGCGCGCATAGAGAATGGCGAGGTTGAACTGGCTGTCACGAACGCCGAGGTCGGAAGCCTTGATGAACCATTGCGCGGCGGCGGCGAAATCCGGCTGACCGGCCGCATCGGAAGCAAGCAGCACGGCAAGATTGTGCATGGCGCCCGCATTGCCCTGTTCCGCGGCCAGCGTGTAATAGCGCTTGGCTTCGGGAAGGTTGCGTTCGACGCCGTTCGCCTTCTCGTAGAGATTGGCGAGACGATATTGCGCGGGTGCAAGGCCGCGATCAGCGGCGAGCTTGTACCACTTTGCCGCCTCGGTGCGGTCGGCGGCAACGCCGCGGCCATCGGTGTAGCGGGCTGCGATCTCGAACAGCGCCTGCGTGTCGCCCTTGGCGGCCGCTTCGGCAAGAGATGCCGGCTCGATGCCGGCGGGAACGGTGATGGCGTCCTGGGCGGGAGCAGCCGTGGCGGCGGCCTGTGCCGGAGCCGAAGGTTCGTTCTGCGCGAGGGTGCCGGAATTTGCCGCATCCACGGCAGGAACGTCGGCAACCGGCGGCTCGTCAGGCAGCGGTGCGCCGCCGACGGTGCGGGGATCGATGGCGTTTTCCGCCGGTGCGGTGTTTTCGATGCTGTCGGCGGATGCTGCCTGTTCCGGATCGATGGCGAGATCGGACGGAATGGTCACGGCCTTGTCGCCCGCTTCAGGAAGCGCGGAGACCGGGCTATTGTCCTGCTTCTGCTCGATGACCGGAGCCGGAGCTTCCGCGCCGCCGATCAGCGTCTTGACGAGCGGCATGGCCATCATCGCCAGAAGAATGGCGCCGATGCCGAGCAGCAGCGGGCGGCGATAGCGCGAGAGCCCCGATGCCTCGGCCTTGCGGCCCTTCTTGCCGGTATCAAGCTTCTCCGGCGATGTTTCCATGGCGGCGGCCTGCGCCGCACGACGGGCGGCGGCAATGAAATCCGTCCGTCCTTCGGCGTCTGCGGCCTTGCCGCTGGCGGCCACCTGGCTGGCGCGCACGCGCTCGAGGATTTTCTTGATATCGGGCGCACCCGAACCCGGCTCCAGAAGTTCGTTCTCCTGACCCGCCGGCAGAACGTCGATCGGATCGAGCGACGGGGCGGACTCGACCTGCGTGCGGGCGGAGGAGGAGGCCGATACGGGTTCTTCCGCGGCTTTGACGGTCTTTGCCGTACCCGTCTTGAAACGCTTCGTCAGGCCGGCAAGCAGGCTCTTTTTTTCCGCCTTCGCGGGCTTTGCCGCAGCGGGAGGCACGATGGCATCCCCATCTTTCCCGTCGGCGTCGAGAATGGCCTGTTCTTCGGCGATATAACCCTCTTCCGGGAAGATGGCGGCCGGCATGGATACATCTTCGTGCGCGGGGGCCGACACAGGCTTCGCGACGTTGCGGGGCGCGGCCTCTTCGCGGTAGACGGGGGCATTGTCGAGGTTATCCAGCCGGCCGGCGATCTGCACCAGCGTCTCGTGCAGCGCTTCGAATGTGCGGTGCGTGCGTTCCTCGGTGTTGCGGCTCAAGGCTTCGAGATTGCGCAGATCGGTCGCAAGATCGGTCAGCATGGTCATGTCGGCAAGGTTTGCGCCGGCCGAGAGATTGTTACGGGTATAGGCGTCGAGAACAGCCTCGGCCGCCTGCCGGGCTGCTTCGATGATATATTCGTCGTTGGACGCCATGTAGTCTTCGATGGCCGCCATGCGGACATCGAGTTCAGGCGGCATGCCTGCGGCCTGCATCTGCACCGGCTGGCTGATCAGCGTCGAGAGATGGGCGATCTGGTTTTCGAGGCTTGCCAGCGCGTGGCTGTCGGCGGGCGCGGCATGGGCGGTCTCGTCGAGACGGGCGGCAATATTGCCGAGCCGCTCTTCCAGACGCGAGAAGGCGCTTTCGCTGAGGCCCGATGCCGGCTGCGGCTGGCTGTAGCGATAATCGAGGTCCTCGATCCGGCGCGAGAGCAGGTCGAGCCGCTCTGCCAGACCGTCATTGACGGCGCCGTGATCCAGCGCATCGATTTTGCGGGAAATGTCGCTGAGGAAAGACGTCAGCTCCGCCTGTTGCGAGGGGCGCTGCGAACGCTCCAGAAGCAGGGAAAGCTGGTCCAGCCGCTCATGCAACTGGGCGGCGTCGCGGGCGGTGCTGAGTTCGTCGATCTTGCCGGCCAGCGCTTCAAGACGGGCGGTCAGGTCCAGCGCCGGTTCAGGTTTTGCGGCGGCAAGGCGGTTGATGTCGCCGAGCTGTTCGGCAAGGCCGTTCAGCCGGTTTTCCAGACGCTGCGCCAGCGCATTGTCCGTTGCCTGCGCATTGGCGCGCGTGCCGGTTGCGGCAATGGCGCGGCTGATTTCGTCCAGCCGCTGGTCGAGGCCGGAAAATTGTTCGGTAAAGGCCGCTTCGTTCGGCTGCATATGCTTGCCGAGTTGCTCCACGGCGCTGGCAATGGCGATCAGCTTGTCTTCGAGCACGCGCACGGCCGGATTGTTGCTCATGCCGCCGAGCTGAGTCTTGATGTCATCGAGACGATAGGCGAGCGAAACGATCTCATCCTGCAACGCGCCGGCGTCGAAACCGCGCAGCGTGTCTTCCACATTGTTCCAGCGGCTTTCGATCCGGTGCACGCTGTCCTCGCGCGCAAGCTGGTCGATCGTCAGGCGCAGGTCCTCGAATTCGTTGCGCAGCCCGTAGGCATCCGGAGACGCCAGATTGCCGAGCTGGTCGATGCTGCCGGCCAGCCGTGCGATATCGTCGCGCAGATCGCCGATGAACTGCTGGTCTTCCGCCACCGCGCGAATATTGCGGATTTCGGCGCGCAGTCCCTGTGCTTCGCGGGCGACGCCTTCGGCAATGTCGTGCTTCAGCTCATGCCGCAGATTGACGAGCGCCTGGGCGATTTCCTGCAGGGCTGCGTCATTGCGTTGTTGTTCCTGATGGGGCGGAATGGCGCGGGCCCGCGGTGCGGAAGCGGCCGCCTGCTGGGCGTCCCTCGGCCGGTATTCCGGTGCAAGCGGTCTGGTAATCGTCCGTTCCGGGCGGGCGGCGGGTTCCTGCGGGCGCTGGAAGCTCGCTTCGAGGAGACGCTGGCGCTGGCGGATTTCGTTGACGGGATCGAGCTGCGGCGGAGTAACACTGGCGCGCGGTTCGCGCGACGCGGCGTAAGCCTCGTTTTTGGGCTCGGCTTGCGCGCTCGCGGCCCGGGGGTCGCGCGGGAACTTCTGGCTCATCAGCCCTTCGATACGGGCTTCGAGGCCTTCAATGGTGCGATTGAGCGCATCAAGAGACGATCTGTCGCTTGGCTGTTGGGTTTTCGATCGCAATCCGTTCATCTTTTCGCTCGCTTCGCTTCCGCCCGCCGTGCCCGGTTATCTGTCGCGACGTTGCCTGCCTGGACACGCCGTCGCCGCAACACGCAGCAATCCTAGAGCCGGTATTCGCCCCCGTTGAGGAAAATGCGCCGGAGTACGAAGCAGTTACCTCTGTCGGGAGAATTCACGAAACGTGGTAAAGAAGTGGTTAACTATGGTCGGAATTTTTTAACTTTTACGGCAGGCGACAGCCCTGCGCCGGGTCGGAGGTCCATTCCGCGAAAAAGGAGAAGGATATTCCGCTGAAATTTATTTGACGTTTACGCGCACGTCAAATATTGTCATCCCATATCGGCCGGATTATTGCCGGCGCCCACGATGCGGAGGAACATCGGTAATGCCTGTTTACAAGGCCCCAGTTAAAGACACGCTTTTTATCCTGAACGACGTTCTCGGCCTAGAGCGGTATAACAACCTGCCCGGCTTCGAGGATGCAACCCCCGACATGATCGAGGCCATTACCGGCGAAGCCGCAAAGCTTGCCGAAGAGCGGCTTTTCCCGCTCAACCTTTCCGGCGACCAACAGGGTTGCAAGCGCGCCGATGACGGTTCGGTTTCCGTGCCGGATGGTTTCAAGGAGGCCTATGACGCCTATTGCGAAGGCGGCTGGATCGGCCTTGCCGTTCCGCCGGAATTCGGCGGTCAGGGCCTGCCTTATACGCTGCACGCCGCCATTGGCGAATATATGTCGTCGGCCAACCTGTCGCTGATGATGTATCCCGGTCTGACGCAGGGTGCGATTGCCGCCATTCTGGTGCATGGCACGCAGGAGCAGAAGGACACCTACCTGCCGAAGATGGTGGAAGGCACATGGTCCGGCACCATGAACCTGACCGAACCCCATTGCGGCACCGATCTCGGCATGCTGCGCACCAAGGCTGTGCCGCAGGCTGACGGCAGCTACAAAATTTCCGGCCAGAAGATATTCATCTCCGCCGGCGAACATTCCATGACGAACAATATCGTTCATCTGGTAATCGCCCGCATCGAAGGCGCGCCTGAGGGCACCAAGGGCATTTCGCTCTTCATCGTACCGAAGTTCCTGGTGAAGGAAGACGGCACGCCGGGCGAGCGCAACGGCGTCACCTGCGGTGCCATCGAACACAAGATGGGCATTCACGGTAACGCCACCTGCGTCATGAACTACGATGACGCGACCGGTTATCTGCTCGGCGCTGAGAACAAGGGCCTTTCGGCCATGTTCGTGATGATGAACGAAGCCCGCCTCGGCGTCGGCCTTCAGGGTCTTTCCGTTGGCGAGATCGCCTACCAGAACGCGGTCGAATATGCCCGTGAGCGCATTCAGGGCCGCTCGCTCTCCGGAGCGAAATTCCCCGACAGGAAGGCCGACCCGATCATCGTGCATCCCGATATCCGCCGCACGCTGATGACCATCAAGGCCTATAATGAGGCCGGCCGCGCCTTCCTTCTGTGGACCGCGCTGCAATCCGACATCGCCCACCGCGCCACTGACGAAAAGCAGCGGCAGGCGGCGGACGACCTGCTCGGCCTCGTCACCCCGATCCTGAAAGGTGTCCTGACCGACAAGGGCTTCGAACACGCCGTGATGGCGCAGCAGGTCTTCGGCGGCCATGGCTACATCGAGGAACATGGCATGAGCCAATATGTCCGCGATGCGCGCATCACCATGATCTATGAGGGCGCGAACGGCATTCAAGCGCTCGATCTGGTCGGCCGCAAGCTCGGCATGAATGGCGGCCGCGCCGTCATGGCGCTGTTCAAGGAAATCGGCGATTTCTGCGAGGAAAACCGCGCCGATGAAAAGCTGACCCTCTACACCAAGGGCCTGAAGAAGGGCTTGAACGACCTGCAGGCCGCAACCATGTGGTTCATGCAGAACGCCATGGCGAAACCCGACAATGCCGGTGCCGGCTCGACAGACTATATGCGTCTCTTCGGTATCGTGGTGCTGGGCTACATGCAGGCGCGCATGGCGAAAGCCGCCAGCGAAGCGCTTGCAGCCGGCAGCGCTTCGGACGAGGATTACCTCAAGACCAAGCTTGTCACGGCGAAGTTTTATATGGAGCGCATCATGCCGGAAACGGCGCTGCGCAAGGCCCGCATCGAAACCGGCGCGGACACCATGATGGAACTGGCTGCGGAAGCATTCTGAGAAATCTGGCGTTCATAACGCCACAGGGAGAGAGTTATGACCGACGTATTTATCTACGACCATGTCCGCACCCCGCGCGGACGCGGCAAGAAGGATGGCAGCCTGCATGAGGTGCCTTCCGTTCGCCTTGCCGCCAAGACACTGGAAGCCCTCCGCGACCGCAACGGACTTGATACATCCACGGTAGACGACATCATCATGGGATGCGTCGATCCCGTTATGGATGCCGGCGCGGTGATCCCGAAAGCCGCCGCCTTCGAGGCGGGTTACTCCAACAAGGCCCCGGGCATGCAGATCTCGCGCTTCTGCGCCTCTGGTCTCGATGCCATCAACTTCGCCGCCGGCAAGGTCAAGGCGGGGTCGGACGATATCGTCATCGCCGGCGGTGTCGAAAGCATGTCGCGCGTTGGTATGGGCATGTCGGGCGGTGCCTGGTACATGGACCCTTCGGTCAACTTCCCGGCCTTCTTCATGCCGCAGGGCGTATCTGCCGATCTCATCGCCACGAAGTATGGTTTCTCCCGTGACGATGTCGACGCCTACGCCGTCGAAAGCCAGAAGCGTGCGGCGCACGCCTGGGAAAAAGGCTATTTCAACAAGTCGGTCATTCCGGTGAAGGACCAGAACGGCCTGACGATCCTCGACCGTGACGAGCATATGCGCCCCGGCACGGACATGCAGGCGCTGGCCTCCCTCAACCCATCCTTCCAGATGCCGGGTGAAATGGGCGGCTTCGAAGCCGTTGGCATCATGGCGCATCCGGAAGTGGAGCGCATCAACTACGTCCACCATGCCGGCAATTCATCCGGTATCGTCGATGGCGCTGCCGCCGTGCTGGTCGGTTCGAAGGCGGGCGGCGAGGCAATGGGCGTGAAACCGCGTGCCCGCATCAAGGCATTCGCCAATATCGGCTCCGATCCGGCGCTGATGCTCACCGGCCCGGTGGATGTGACCGAAAAGCTCCTGAAAAAGACCGGAATGTCGCTTGCCGACATTGATCTTTTCGAACTCAACGAAGCCTTCGCCGCCGTGGTCCTGCGTTACATGCAGGCCTTCGACATCGATCACGACCGGATGAACGTCAATGGCGGCGCCATCGCCATGGGCCATCCGCTCGGTGCAACCGGCGCGATGATCCTCGGCACGGTGCTGGACGAGCTGGAACGGCGCGATCTGAACACCGCGCTCGTCACGCTCTGCATCGGCGCCGGCATGGGCACGGCGACGGTTATCGAGCGGGTTTGAGGCTGGTCATGAGGCGCGAGGTTTACGAGCGGCCCAAGAATGAGGTTGAACAGCAGCTGGCTCGGCACAATCTGGAAAAGGACATGGCACAGGATCATAGGGCGTCCATCCGCCCTGTTTCCCCTGTCCAGATCCGGCGGCTCCGGGCAGAGCGTTGGGGTTTGATCGTGTTTCTCGTTCTTGTGGTCGGTTGTGTCGGCCTCGCACTCGGACTGTCGTGACCGCAGGGAAATTTGAGGGAAGAGGAATCCCAAATGAGCACTTATACCAATTTCACCATCGAGACGGACGCAGACGGTATTGCCCTCGTGACCTGGGACATGCCGGAAAAATCCATGAACGTCTTCACGTCAGAAGTGATGGACGAGCTGAAAGCGATTGTTGATGCCACCGTCGCCGACAGCGCCGTCAAGGGCGTTGTCTTCACGTCAGGCAAAAGCACCTTTTCCGGCGGCGCCGATCTTTCGATGATCAAGTCGATGTTCTCCTTCTATAATGATGAGAAGACGAAGAACCCCGATCAGGCGGCGGCAAGGCTGTTCGAACTGGTTGGCCGCATGACGGGCCTGTTCCGCAAGATCGAGACCAACGGCAAGCCCTGGGTTTCCGCCATCAACGGCACCTGCATGGGCGGCGCGTTTGAGCTGTCGCTCGCCTGCCACGGCCGCGTGGCCTCCAGCGCCAAGAACCTCAAGATCGCCCTGCCGGAAGTCAAGGTCGGCATCTTCCCCGGCGCCGGCGGCACCCAGCGTGTGCCGCGTCTGACGGATGCGCAATCGGCATTGCAGATGATGACGACCGGCCAGTCGCTGACCGGCGCGCGCGCCAAGGCTATGGGTCTGGTGCATCAGGTGGTGGAGCCGGATCAGCTGGTCTCCACTGCTAAGCAGATGATCAAGGACGGCCTGAAACCAGTCGCGCCCTGGGATGAAAAGGGCTTCAAGGCCCCCGGCGGCGGCATCTGGACGCCGGCCGCTGCCCAGCTCTGGCCCGCAGCACCGGCCATTCTGCGCCGTGAAAGCGCCGGCAACTATCCGGCCGCCCTCGCCATCCTCAAATGCGTTTATGAAGGCCTGCAATTGCCCTTCGATACGGCGCTGAAGGTGGAGCAGCGTTATTTCACCGAAATCCTTCGCTCGAAGGAAGCCTTTGGCATGATCCGCTCGCTGTTCATTTCCATGCAGGAACTGGGCAAGGGCGCGCGCCGCCCGGCCGGCCAGCCGAAGACCGAGTTCAAGAAGGTTGGCGTCGTTGGTGCGGGCTTCATGGGCGCTGCCGTCGCTTATGTCACGGCTGCCGCCGGCATCCCCGTCACGCTGGTGGATCGCGATCAGGAAGCCGCCGACAAGGGCAAGGGTCATTGCGAAGAAAGCGTCAAGGCGGCCATCGGCAAGGGCAGGCTGACGCAGGAGGAGGGCAAGGCTCTGCTCGACCTCGTCACCCCGACGGCGGATTACAAGGCGCTCTCCGATGCCGATCTCGTCATCGAGGCCGTCTTTGAAGACCGCGACGTGAAGAAGGCCGTCATCGAAGCCGTGGAAGCCGTGCTGCCGCAGGGCGCTATCTTCGCTTCCAACACCTCCACTTTGCCGATCACCGGCCTTGCGAAGAACTCGAAGCGCCCGGCGGATTTCATCGGCATCCACTTCTTCTCGCCGGTCGAGAAGATGATGCTGACGGAAGTGATCCTCGGCAAGGAAACCGGCGACAAGGCGCTCGCCGTCGCGCTGGACTATGTGGCCAAGATCAAGAAAACCCCGATTGTGGTCAACGATACGCGCGGCTTCTTCGTCAATCGCTGCGTGCTGCGCTACATGGCGGAAAGCTACGATATGCTGATCGAAGGCGTACCCGCCGCCATGATCGAAAATGCCGCGAAATTCGCCGGCATGCCGGTCGGCCCGCTGGCGCTGAACGATGAGGTGGCCATCGATCTTTCCTACAAGATCCTGAAAGCCACCGTCGCCGATCTCGGCGAAAAGGCCGTCGATCCGCGCCATATGGAGCTGGTGAAGACGCTGGTGGAAGGCGAGGGCCGTTTCGGCCGCAAGAACGCCAAAGGTTTTTACGACTATCCGCCAAAGCCTGCCAAAAAATCCCTCTGGCCCGGCCTGAAGGACCTTTATCCGCAGCAGAAGCCTGAAGCGGTGGATATGGAGGTGCTGAAACAGCGCTTCCTCGTCACAGTCGCTCTGGAAGCCGCCCGCACGGTGGAAGAAGGCATCGTCACCGACCCGCGTGAGGCGGATGTCGGCTCCATCCTCGGTTTCGGCTTTGCGCCCTATACCGGCGGCGCGCTGTCCTACATCGACGGCATGGGCGTGAAGAACTTCGTGGCACTCGCCGAGAAGCTCAGCGAGACCTACGGCCCACGCTTCAAGCCGACACCGCTGCTAAAGGACATGGCCGCCAAGGGCGAGACCTTCTACGGCCGCTTCGATCCCTATGCCAGCGCCGCCAAGGCGGCCTGAGGCTCCGCGAGACATTGAACAGGCCCTTCGGGGCCTGTTTTATTATGCCGGTCTCCCCGCTTTTCGTGCATCCTTTGCCCGACTGAGGCGTTGAAAAGGCTGACCGGGCAAAAGCGCCCGCCGCCGCAATTCAGCACGCCCCAGGAGACAGCGATGAAAGCACCACTGCGATCCCACGGTTTCGACAAGCCCTCGGACCTTGACGACCATCTGGCCGAACTGGACGAAGAGGCCGCGGAGAAGGAGGCTGCAAAACCCGCTGCTGCCCGAAGGGCGCGTGCCGCCGCCCCGGCGGAATCATCCTTGCGGGCGGAGTTGGAAGACCTTCGCAAACAGCTCGAAAAAATTCGCCGCGACGTCAAACGGCTGGAAGCCGCCTCCAACACGCCGCATCATAAATCCGCCGATGCCCGGCACGAGCGCGACCGCGAGAATTCGCGCCTGATGACGGTGGTGCGCTCGGTTGCCGTCACCTCGCTGGCAAGCCGCATCTTCGCCTCCTCGCCCGTCATGGCGGCGCTGGTGGCCGTGGTGCCAATTGCGCTTGGCCTTGCCGCACGGCGCAATGAGGGGGCGTAAGCCGCCACCTGCCGCGTCGCCGCCCGCTGGCCCGGCGGATGCCCAGGAGCGGGTTTCCCGCCGCAATCCGGCCTTCGCCGGGCATAGATTTCAACCATCCACAGGCGCCGTGAAAAAACTGTCAAAAAACTTCGCGATGGCGCTTGCCATGTCCGAACAAGATGTTATAACCCCGCTCACTTTCGGGGCACCAAACAGCCCCGCCCGCCAAAAGCGGAGGTTCTTCAAGGACCTGAAGTGCCCGGATAGCTCAGTTGGTAGAGCAGCGGATTGAAAATCCGCGTGTCGGTGGTTCAAATCCGCCTCCGGGCACCATTTATTATTCAGTGAAATGAGTGTTGCCTGTGTAGGGCGTTGCGCACGGTTTTGAGTCAATGGGCCATGATAAGCTTCAGGCGAAGTTTGTTCCGCATATTGGACTTAAACGGCGCAATTTGCTTTGTGCTTCAGAATCGTTTAGAACGTATCAGGAACGGGCGGGGTTATGGCGACTGGCTATGATGGACGAGCGGTAGCAAACTTTATTCTTGACTTTTGCAATAGCCGAGGCCGGAATGTTACGCATTTAGATTTGCAAAAGATCATATACTTCTGTCACGTATGGTCTTTAATTCGCTTGGAAATGCCGTTGATAAGGCACAAATTTGAAGCTTGGGAGTATGGCCCTGTACTTCCATATCTCTATAGAGAGTTTAAAAGCTTCGAACGCGCACCGATTACTACTCGTGCCCGCGAAATTGATCCATTGACAGGTGTAAAGAAGGTGGTCGCGTATAGTTTTAATGATACGACGGAGGCTCTTCTTAGTGAGGTCGTGGATTTTTACAGTCGCATACGGACTGGAAATCTTGTGGAACTAAGCCATGTGGAGGGAGGACCTTGGTATAAGGTGTGGTATCATTGTGGTAACTCGAATCCCGGCATGAAATTAAATGATGAAGATATTGCCGAGTTCTATTCGAGAGTTTTGTGCCCGTTTTCGGTTCAATAGCGGAAAGTGATTATGGCAGAGATAAGAGTCCCGACGCTTCAGCACTTGGCCCGAAATTGGCGCCTGAACTCCCAATTGATTACCAAAGCTCTTGTTAGGTTGGCGGAGGATCCACCTCGTTTTAATTATAATCCTCTCTATGGTGCCGTTCGCGATCTTCTGATCCTTCGCGTGCCTTATGAACAGGTTGAAGCAGGTATCCGTAAAATTCCGCGCGAAAAAGTTCGCAACAATCTGTTAAGCATTCTCCCGTTAGTTCGTGACCACTTTTCTGACATTCAACCGGACTTCTTTCAGGTCGTGGGGCGACGTTATTATCCGGTGGGACGTGGTCTTATGGTGCCCTTTGAGCCTCCGATGATCTACGGTATCGGGGGACAGCTCTATTTTCCGTGGTTCAGCTTTTGGCGTTCAAATCCGCTAGCCGATGAAAGACTGTCATTGTTTGTCACCCTAGTTGAAGAGGTTTTGCTGCAAGACCCGGACCTAGAAGCAGCCAAGTTTGAAATATTGGATTTCAGTGCCCCTGACAGCAAGTCTCCTCGTGAATTACAAGTCATTGACGCGCAGGATGTGCCGAGGCTGAGCGAGGCAAGAAAAGCCGAAATGTTGGACATCTTTGCAGAAGGGTATTTTAGGGCTGTGGACGAGTTGGCCGGTAAGACATCTTCTTCTCCCAAGGACCGGCCCGAAGATCGCCCCGATCCCGATCAACCTTCTTTTCTATTCTGACCTCTCTATAATATAGGGAAGTCCCGGATTACTTGCCGGTGAACGCCTCAAGCATGCGGGTGACTCGCACAAGGTCGTCCTCATTCATATTCGCAAGTGCCGCATTCACACGATGAAGCAGATGACCGCGTTCGCCTTCCGGCGCGATAACAGTACCGGTGCCAAAGAACGCGATGGCGGGAAGGCCGAGGGCTTTTGCGATACTCTCGATGGTTTCAAACGAAGGCGAGGCGTCGCCCCGTTCCAGACGCCCCATCATCTCAATCGAAAGGTCGGCCTTTTCGGCAAGGGCTTCTTGCGTCAGGCCCATCGCTTTTCGGTGATGGCGAATATTGCTGCCGAAAATCTTTCTAAGTTCCAATCGTTTCCCTCCGAACTGAAGGGACAGTCGTCTTTGCGACTTCGCGACTTAAGGCATTGCTATTGCTGAAAATCAGAAATATGCAATAATGGTGCAGTATATGAAGTTTCTGTCGTGAGATTGCAGATGTCCTCTATCCACGCGGACCATTTCCCGCCCCTCGCGTTCGGCGCGTTCGTGCTGATAGTCTTCCTGTGGGTGAAGTGGGAAAGCTTTATCCGGCCGATGTTCATTCCCCGTGTGGAAATAAAACGAATAGTCGACGAACTGGTCCAGCAACATGAAGAACGCGCCGCAGAAATAGCCTGCATGGAGGAAGATCGCGCTTGGCGATGTTCGCAGAACTTCGAGCAGGGCAAATGGCGGCGGGTACGCCAAGAGCTTAGGCGGCGGAAAGCACCTTAATTAAAGATGCTCCCGATTATCCGTATTCTGCTCCGCCCGGTCCCGATAAAGCGCAGCGCGCCCCAGCAGCATCAGGGAAACCGGCGTCGTCACCGTCATGAAAATGCCGATGAAGATTTCGTGGAAGGCGAAACGGTCGCCGGAGACGGAAAAATAGATGATCGAGGCCATGACGATGCCGCCGGTGCCCCAGCTGGTGCCCAGTGTGGGCGCATGCAGGCGCTCATAGAAGCTGTTGAGCCTGGCAAAGCCGATGGTGCCGATCAGTGTCAGCGAGGCGCCGAGCAGGACGAAGAAGGCCACGGCAATGGCGGCCCAGAGGGGAAATTCGTGCGCCTCGCTCATTCGATCACCTCCCCGCGCATCAGGAATTTGGAAAGGGCGACGGTGGAGACGAAGCCGAGGATGGCGATCAGCAGCGATGCCTCGAAATAGATGTCATTGCCGGTGCGCAGGCCGAAGGTCAAAAGAAGCAGCATGGCGTTGACATAGAGCGTATCCATGCCCAGCACGCGGTCCTGCGCGCGCGGGCCAATGGCGATGCGATAGACCGAGATCGCCATGGCGATGGCGAGCATGAACTGCGCCAGCGAAAAGGACCAGAAAAGGATAATCGAACTCATTCGAATATCTCCATCAGCAGTTTTTCATAACGGTTCTTGATGAGGCTTATCCAGGCTGCCTCATCCACATCGTCGAGAACGTGAAGCAGCAGCGTGCCCTGGCTGGAATTATATTCGAGCCATGCGCTTCCCGGCGTCGAGGTCAGGATCGTCGCCAGCACCGCAAGCGCCATCGGGTCGCGAATATCGAGCGGCACGGCCAGGAAGCCGGATTTGCGGTCCCTCTCGCGTTTGAACAGGATGATCTTCACGACCGAGAGATTGGATCTGACAATATCGTAAAGCACGATCAGGATCAGTTGCACCAGCCTGTGCCAGTTGCGGATGCGCGGCTTGGCGGGCCGGAGCGACGCCATCGCCCAGGAGGCGACAAGCGCAACCCCGGTGCCGAGCAGCAGATGCCCCGGCGAAAAGCTGTTGATCGTCATCCAGAAGAAGATCAGCGAGACCGTCAGCAGCGGGTAGGGCAGGACACGGCTTATCATGGCTCTGCCTCCGGGTTGCTGCCCGCTCGGGGTGCGGAAATGACGCCCTGAATATAGCTCGCCGGCAGATCGAGAATACGTGCCGTTTCCTGCATGTATCGCATCACCGGTCCTGCCTGCACGGTCATGGCAAGGGTCAGTCCGAGCAGCAGCATCACGGGGGCGATTTCGATGACGAGCACGCGCGGCACGGTGCCTTCGATGGAGGCCCAGAAGGTGCGGATGCCGGCGCGCGTCATCGAGATCAGCGAGGCGAAACCGGCAAAGACGATCAGGAAGACCAGCCACCAGGAAAGCGTCGAGACGCTGTCATTGGCGCCAAGGCCCGAAGGGTTGAGAATGGCGGTCAGCATCGAGAATTTGGCGATGAAGCCCGAAAGCGGCGGCAGGCCGGCCAGAAGAATGCCACAGGCGGCAAAACAGGCGCCGAGCACCGCCATGGTGGCAGGCATGGTCACGCCGACCTCTTCTTCCTCTTCTTCCTCCTCACCTTCGCCATAGGCCTCCATGGTCACGGCCAGAACGTTTGCGCCGGCATCCTGTCCGCGTTCCACCAGTTCGATCAGCATGAAGAAGGCGCTGATGGTGAGGGTGGAGCTGACCATGTAATAAAGCGCGCCGGCCGCAACCGTGGGATTGCCGGTGCCCATGGCGGCGAGCAGCGTTCCCGACGAGACGAGAACCGAAAAGCCGGCCAGCCGCCCCAGCGCCTGCGACGCCAGAACGCCGATGGCCCCGAAGATGATGGTGGCGATGCCGCCGACCAGCAGGGCATCATGGCCGAAACCGGCCGATTCCCCGGCCGTCTGTCCGAAAAGCAGGAAGGACAGGCGGGCGATGACATAAATCCCGACCTTGCTCATGATGGCGAAGAGCCCGCCCACCGGGGCCGATGCCGCGCCATAGGCGGAGGGCAGCCAGAAATTCAGCGGCCACATGCCGGCCTTGACCAGAAAGGCGATGCCGAGGATGGCCGAGCCGGTTTCCAAGAGCATGCGCTGATCGGGGTTGAGGCCCTCGATGCGATGGGCGAGATCGCCCATGTTCAGCGTGCCGGTAACGCCATAGATGAGGCTGACGCCGATCAGGAAGAACAGGGCGGCGACGAGGTTGATGGCGATATAATGCAGCCCGGCCTTGACGCGCTGCTGGCCGGAGCCGTGCAGCAACAGACCATAGGACGCGGCCAGCATCACTTCGAAGAAAACAAAGAGGTTGAAGAGGTCCCCGGTCAGGAACGCGCCGTTGACGCCCATCAGCATCATCTGGAACAGCGAATGGAAATGCGCGCCCGACCTGTGCCACTTCGCCATCGAATAGATCAAGGACGGGATGGCAAGCAGCGCCGTCAGCAGCACCATGAGGCCCGAAAGACGGTCGGCGACGAGCACGATGCCGAAGGGCGCCGGCCAGTTGCCGAGCAGATAGACGCCGCTCGAAACCACGGCGGCGATCTCGGTATTGACCGTCGAGTTGACCTCGCGGAACAGCAATATGGCGACCACCAGCAACAGCACGGTCGAGGTGAGGCTGATGGCGGCTTTCGCCACGCGCTGGCGCTCGTCGAAGAACAGCAGAAAGGCCGCGGTAATCAGCGGCAGCAGGATAGGCGCGATGACGATGTGGAAGGGGAACGACATCATTTCGTCTCCCTCCCATCCACATGGTCGGTGCCGGTGAGGCCGCGGGCGGCAAGCAGCACGACAAGGAACAATGCGGTGGTGGCAAAGCCGATGACGATGGCCGTCAGCACCAGCGCCTGCGGCACGGGGTCGGCAAGCGTGGAGCTGTCGACGCCGTTGACCAGCACCGGCGGCGCATTGGTCTTGATGCCGCCGACGCCGAAGATGAAGAGGTTGACGGCGTAAGACAGCAGCGAAAGTCCGACGATGACCTGATAGGTGCGCGGGCGCAGCACCAGCCAGACGCCGGAGCCGGTCATGATGCCGATGCCGATGGCGAGAATGAGTTCCATTACACGTCCTCCGCTTTTGCGGCTTCAGGCGTGCGAACGCGGTAGTTACGCAACGATTGGTGTGCCAGTGCGATCAGGATAAGAACAACGGAGCCGACGACCAGCGAGAAGACGCCGAGGTCGAACAGCAGGGCGGATGCCGTCGGCATTTTGCCGATATAGGGTATCTCCGTATACTGGAAATAGGAGGTCAGGAACGGGTAGCCGAAATACCAGGAGCCGATACCCGTCGCCGCCGCCATCAAAAGGCCGAAACCCATCCAGCGCAGCGGCAGGATGCGGATGCGGTCCTCCGCCCAGCGTGCCCCGCCGGCAAGATATTGCAGCAGGAAGCCTATGGCCATGGTGATGCCGGCCGCAAAGCCGCCGCCCGGCAGGTCGTGCCCGCGCATGAACAGGAAGATCGAGAAGGTGATGATGACCGGGAACATCCACTGCATCACGATGGACGGCACATAGAGATAGTCGCGAACCGTATCGCCATTGCTGCGGTCCGGCCGTTCGGCATCGAAGGCGTTCTGCATCTGCTGCTGCTCTGGCACCCCGATGCTTTCATGGGCGGGGCGGAAACGGCGAAGCAGCGCAAAGACCGTGAGCGCCACGATGGCCAGCACCGCGATTTCGCCGAAGGTGTCGAAGCCACGGAAGTCGACGAGGATGACGTTGACGACATTGGTGCCGCCGCCTTCGGTATAGGCGCGTTCGAGGAAATAGGTCGCAATCGCGTTCGGCACAGGCAGCGTCATCACGGCATAGGCGATGACGGACATGCCGATACCGCTGCCTGCGGCGAGCAGGAAGTCGCGGGCGCGCCGCAGCTGCGCCGGCAGCTCATCGCTGCTGTCGACCTTCTCGACGCGTTTCGGCAGCCATCTGAGGCCGAGCAGGATGAGAACCGTGGTGACGATTTCCACCAGAAGCTGGGTGATGGCCAGATCCGGCGCGGAAAGCCAGACGAAGGTGAGGCAGGTGACGAGGCCCGAGACGCCGAGCATGACGAGCGCGGCGAGGCGATGATATTTCGCCTGCCAGGCCGCACCCATGGCCGCGATCATGCCGATCAGCCAGAGAATGGCGAAGATCGGATCGAAGGTCGTGACGCGCGGCAGCGACAGGGAAAAGTCCGAAAGGAAGAGAGGCGAGAAACCGGCAAGAAGCGCCACAAGGATAAGAAGCCTCAGCTGCGGCTGCAGACGCCGCGTGCCGAGCGTGCTTTCCAGCCACCGCGCCCATTTCCAGGACACGGTGACGAGAATGCGCTCGAAGATGCGCTGTCCACGCAAATGCCGGAAGACCGGCGGGCCGTCGTCGCAGCGCGAGAAATAACCGCCGAGCAGGGCATAGATCGTAACCCCGCCGATCAGCGCCGCGATACTCATGATCAGCGGCAGGTTGAAACCGTGCCAGATCGACAGGCTGTAGACCGGCGTTTGCGCACCAAGCACTGAAAGCACGGCCGAGTGCAGGAACGGGCCGATGGAGAGGCTCGGAACGATACCGACGATCAGGCAGGCGAAGACGAGGAATTCGATGGGGAAACGCATCCAGCGCGGTGGCTCGTGCGGATGCGGGTTCGGCAGATCGACGGGCTTGGGGCCGAAGAAGACCGTATGGATGAAGCGCAGCGAATAGGCGACGGCAAATGCGCCCGACAGCGTCGCGACATAGGGCAGGGCCCGGTCCAGCAGCGAGTCGGCATGGGTTTCAACGGCCTCGGCAAAGAACATTTCCTTGGAAAGGAAGCCGTTGAACAACGGCACGCCGGCCATGGCCGCACTTGCCGCCATGGCGAGCGTCGCGGTTGCGGGCATATAGGTATAAAGCCCGCTTAAGCGCCGCATGTCGCGCGTGCCCGTCTCATGGTCGATGATGCCGGCCGCCATGAAGAGCGAGGCCTTGAAGGTGGCGTGGTTGACCATGTGGAAGATGGCCGCCACCGCCGCAAGCGGGCTGCCGAGGCTGAGAAGCGTGGTGATGAGGCCGAGATGGCTGATGGTGGAATAGGCGAGCAGACCCTTGAGGTCCTGCTGGAACATGGCGAAATAGGCGCCGAGCAGCAGGGTTATGATGCCGGCCGCGCCCACGAGCCAAAACCATTCCGGCGTGCCCGCCAGCACGGGCCAGAACCGCGCCAGCAGGAAAACCCCGGCCTTCACCATCGTGGCTGAATGCAGATAGGCGGAAACGGGTGTAGGCGCCGCCATGGCGTTGGGCAGCCAGAAATGGAACGGAAACTGCGCGCTCTTGGTCAGCGCGCCGCCGAGGATGAGGATGAGCGCGGGCACGTAGAGGGAATGGGCGCGGATAGCCGCACCCGCCTCGATGATCTTGTCGAGATCATAGCTTCCCGCCATATGGCCGAGGATCAGCAGGCCCGCCAGCAGGCTGAAGCCGCCGATGCCGGTCACGGTCAGCGCCATGCGTGCGCCGTCGCGCGCACCGGCGTTCTGATGCCAGTAGCCGATCAGCAGGAACGAAAAGATGCTGGTCATTTCCCAGAAGATCGACAGCAGGATGACGTTGCCGGAGAGCACCACGCCAAGCATCGAGCCCATGAAGGCGAGAAGGAAGGCGAAGAAACGGGGAATCGGGTCTTCGGCCGACATATAATAACGCGCGTAGAGCACCACCAGCAGGCCGATGCCGGTAATGAGCATCGTGAAAATCCACGCAAATCCGTCCAGCCGCAGGGTAAAGTTCAGGCCGAGCTGGGGCAGCCATTCCACATCATACTTGAGAACCGCGCCGCCGCTGACGCTCGTATAAAGAAAAATGCTGCTGACAAGGCCGAAAAGGGCGACTGCGCCCGCAACGGAGGCGGGACCGGCGGCCGCACCCTCGCGCGGCATGAAGGCCGTCAGAAGCGCGCCAACGAAGGGCAATGCGACAATGAATGGAAGAATGGTTGCAAGTGTCATATGCGGCGGCGGTTTTCTCTCTGGAATGGGAGCCTACGGCGGGTTTCCGACGACTCCGATCCCTCAAGGTTCGCAATGAACCGAATGATGAGGACCGCCGGAATGACTAATACATAATATGCGGAGGCGCGCGTGGAACCACGCTGGCAAAGTCTCGGAAAGCTTGTGGCACGATGGCAACAGCAACGAGCGAGACGTCGGCATTATCCCTGAGGCTTGGCGTGGGTGAGGCAAACGCGTCCAGGCGAAGGCCTGAACCGGCATCGCCGGTCCTGCAGCCGAAATCATTGCCGCTATCGCAATCCTTTTGGCGAAGAGAAAGGGAACGGCCCGGATCGACGCTCTGCAATCGTTCGAGACGGCTGGTTTTGGAAAGGGGCTTGACGCCGGCCGGCGCCTGAAAGCCGATCATGACCAGCAGGCTCGCGACCACGAGACCGATCAACACTTGCGGATGGCGCCTTGAACTGCGGCTTTTCTCCATCCATGGCAAGTTGGCATCTCCTTGATCGTAAAGGTCTCTTTAAAGCATCACCGTTGAGCGAATATCCTGTTGATTTGTTTTAGGGGAAGCCGGACATGCTTGTCCAGCGCGCATGCGGGAAAAACCGCCCGCACCGTCCGATTCCTTTTCGTTTTTGCCCGTTTGCGGCAAAGTGAGGGCGGCATTGGCTAAAAGCTTTTACAAATTTTACCGTTTGACGCCGACGCCTGTGTTTCTTAACTTTCAAGCAAGGAATTAACCATAAAGATTGATGGTATTTCCACGGCGGAATGGGGTTCTCTCCCCTTCCAGGCATGACGCCGCACTGCCGTACCGGTGCCGATCCGGTATTTTCGTTTCTTGGTTCAAGAAGGTCTGGCAAGCGTCGATGCCGCATCGTCCGCGATGGGTATGTTCGTTCAAAAATCCCCTTAGGGTGCTGGCGTTCTGAACCTTGGCCAATTTGGCCGGGTTTTACCGGCCGTCATGTTGTTGGGGACGTCGGTTGGGGCAGGATTTGCCATCAGATCAAGCGCGCAGATCGGCAGGCGGAAGCCTGGCGGGACGGTTGCGTTTTGCCGGCCTCGACGAAACGCAATCCGATTTCCTGCGCAGCTATCGCAGCATGCTGGAGCCTTACGTCAAGGCCGGCCTGCGGGACGTGATGACCCGTTTCCAGTCTATGCCGGACTGTTCTCCGTCTTTCGAAAGCGAAAACCAGCTCGACCGGCTGCACGATCTGCAATCCTCGCATTGGAGCGTTCTGACCGATGCGCGTTTCGACGCGCTCTATGCCGAGCGGGTGAAGGTTCTTTCCGACAATGCCAGCCGCATGGGGCTCGATCCGCGCTGGCAGATCGCCAGCCACGCGGTGGTTCTGGAACATCTCGTCGGCGGGCTGGTGGCCGAACACGCGCCGCGCTCCATCCTGCCCGGCAACCGCAAGAAAACCCGTGAACTGGCGGAAGCCGTCAAGAATGTCGTCCGTCTGGTGATGGTCGATACCGAAATCGCTGTCTCGTTGCGCTTCAACGAATTGCGCGTGCGCCATGGCCGCGAACTGGCGGAACAGCGCGACAATGACCGCTCGGAAGCGGCGAAGTTGCTGGGCACAGCGCTGACGGCCTTTGCCGCAGGCGATTTGCAGGCCCGCATCGGCGGCGAAGTGCCGGAAGCCTATCGCGATGTTGCAGCGTCCTTCAATACGGCCCTGGAAACGATTGGCGCATCGCTGATCGCGGCGCAAAACAGCATCGGCGAGGCCGAGGCGCTCGGCGCGCGCTTTGCCGATATGGGCCGCTCCATGGCCGAGCGCTCCCGCCAGCAGGCCGAAGCCCTTGCCGAAACCTCACGCGCCATCCAGACGATGATCGGGAACGTTGCTGAAAACGGCGCGCGCATATCGGCTACGGAAACGGCTGTTTCCCGCGCCCGCGAGGCGGCGGTCGAAAGCGGCAAGGCTATCGGCGAGGCGATTGACGCCATGTCGGATATCGAACAATCCGCCGAACAGATCGGCAGGATCATCGGCACGATTGACGAGATCGCTTTTCAGACCAACCTTCTCGCTCTCAATGCCGGCATCGAGGCGGCGCGCGCGGGTGAAAGCGGACGTGGTTTCGCTGTCGTCGCGCAGGAAGTGCGGGCGCTCGCCCAGCGTTCCGCCGATGCTGCAAGGGAAATCAAGAGCCTTGTCGGCACCACCAAGACGCAGGTCGAGGGCGGCGTGCGTATGGTCAACCGCACGCAGGATGCAATCGGCGGTGTCGTCCGGCAGGTCTCTGGCATCAACGACATGATCGCGGAAGTCTCCCGGCATACGGCCGAGCAGGCCGGCGAACTGCAATCGGTTGCCGCCGATATGGGTGAGCAGCAAAGGCAGGCCGACCGGAACACCGTCGATATCAGCGCGAGCGCCTCCGAGGCGGACGCGCTTCAAACCGTCATCCTCGAACTCGGCCGCACCATCCGCGAATTCCGCATTGCCCGTCAGGGGCAGGCGAGAGCGGCCTCCGGTGCGGACCGGCAGGACACTTCATTTATGGCCCGTGGGGATAATCGCACGGATTACGGCCAGGATTACCAACAATTCAGACGTCAGGGAGTCATGTAATGGCAGCCAGAAAAGCAGCTGAGGCGACGCTGAAACTGTCACCGGTGCTGGATCTCAACGAAGCATCGGCCCTGCACGGCAAGCTGATGACGTTGAGGGGAGCACCTTTGTCGGTAGATGCGTCCGAGGTGGAGCGTATCGGTGCGCTTTGCGCCCAGGTCCTTATGGCCGGCGCGAAATCCTGGGAAGAGGATGGCAAGCCCTTCGGTTTTGCCAGGGTGTCCGATGCATTCGACAAGACGATGAAACTGATAGGCGTCGATATTGACCATTTGCTCCCCAAGGAGATGCAAAAGTGAAGAAAAAAGTTCTTACCGTGGATGATTCCCGGACGATCAGGAACATGCTCCTGGTCACGCTCAACAATGCCGGTTTCGAAACCATTCAGGCTGAAGACGGCATCGAGGGCCTCGAAGTGCTCGAGCAGAGCAACCCGGATGTCATCGTGACGGACATCAACATGCCCCGTCTCGATGGTTTCGGCTTCATCGAGGGTGTACGGCGCAACGAAAAGTATCGTGCGATCCCGATCCTCGTCCTGACGACCGAAAGCGACGCAGAGAAGAAGAACCGCGCCCGTCAGGCCGGTGCGACGGGCTGGATCGTCAAACCGTTCGACCCTGCGAAACTCATCGATGCCATTGAACGCGTAACCGCCTGATACGGGACATTTCACGATGGATATGAACGAAATCAAGGAAATCTTTTTCCAGGAGTGCGAAGAGCAGCTCGCGGAACTGGAATCGGGGCTTCTTAAATTGAATGACGGCGACCGCGATCCGGAAACCGTCAACGCCGTTTTCCGTGCCGTTCATTCCATCAAGGGCGGGGCGGGTGCCTTCGGTCTCGATGATCTCGTGGCCTTCGCCCACGTTTTTGAAACGACCCTCGACTGCGTCCGCTCCAACAAGCTGGAGCCGACACAGGATGTTCTGAAAGTCATGCTGCGCTCCGCCGACGTGCTGGCGGACCTGACCAATGCGGCAAGAGACGGCGGCAGCGTCGATGAAAGCCGCACCCGCGGCCTCGTCAAGGAACTGGAAGCGCTGGCAAACGGCGAAACCGTGCAGGTCTCCGCGCCTGTGGCAGCGCCGGCCGCAGTCAAGGCGCCGCAACCCGTCGCACCCAAGCCGACGGATGAGAGCGGCTTCGAGCCGATCCCGTTCTCCTTCACGGACTTTGCCGACGAAACCACGCCGCTGATGGAAGCGCCGTCCTTCCAGATCACCTTCAAGCCGCATGCGTCGCTTTATTCGAAGGGCAACGAGGCGGCACTTCTCCTGCGCGATCTTTCGCGCATCGGCGAAATGAGCATCAATTGCGACATGTCGGAGCTGCCTTCGCTCGACAAGCTCGATCCTGAAGCATCCTATCTCTCCTGGACGGTTTCGATTGCGACCGACAAGGGCGAAGAGGGCATCCGCAGTGTCTTCGAATTCGCCGAATGGGATTGCGATCTGGAAATCGTGCCGGTTGTTTCGGATGCCGCAGACGACGCGGAAGAGCTTCCGATGATCCCGGTGCCGTTCGATCTTTCGGCCCTCGATAGCGGACCGGAAGAGCAGCCCGCTGTTGAAACCGCCACGGCTGAAGCGTCCTACGTTGCCGCAGCCGTCGAAACGGCAGTTGCGACGACGCAGATCGCCCAGAGCGTCAATGCGGCAATCGAAAAGCGTGAAGCTGCGGCAGCGCCTGCCGCAGCCCAGGCGAACGCCAACGCTGCCGCCAATGCCAGCGCCGGCCAGACCATCCGCGTCGACCTCGACCGTGTCGACCGCCTGATCAACCTCGTCGGCGAACTCGTCATCAATCAGGCGATGCTCTCGCAGAGCGTCATCGAAAACGATGCGAGCGGCACCTCCGCCGTCAATATGGGCCTCGACGAGCTGCAGCAGCTGACGCGCGAAATCCAGGATAGCGTCATGGCCATCCGCGCGCAGCCGGTGAAGCCGGTGTTCCAGCGCATGTCCCGTATCGTCCGCGAAGTCGCCGACATGATCGGCAAGCAAATCCGCCTCGTCACCGAAGGTGAGAACACGGAAGTCGACAAGACGGTCATCGACAAGCTGGCCGAACCCCTGACGCATATGATCCGCAACGCCGTCGACCACGGCATCGAAACGCCGGAAAAACGCGAATCGGCGGGCAAGAACCCGGAAGGCACCATCAAGCTTTCGGCCAAGCACCGTTCGGGCCGTATCCTGATCGAGCTTCAGGACGATGGCGCGGGCATCAACCGCGAGCGCGTTCGCCAGAAGGCAATCGACAACGACCTCATCGCCGCTGATGCGAACCTGACGGATGAAGAGATCGACAATCTGATCTTCGCGCCGGGCTTCTCCACCGCCGACAAGATTTCCGACATTTCCGGCCGCGGCGTTGGCATGGATGTGGTCAAACGCTCCATTCAGGCGCTTGGCGGCCGTATCAGCATCTCCTCGCGCCCCGGCCATGGCTCGACCTTCACCATGAGCCTGCCACTGACGCTCGCCGTTCTTGACGGCATGGTGGTGACCGTTGCCGGCCAGACGCTGGTGGTGCCGCTGACGGCAATCGTCGAAACCCTGCAGCCGGAAGCGAAGAACATTCATTCCTTCGGCGCGAACCAGCGGCTGATCTCCATCCGCAACTCCTTCTGCCCGCTGGTCGACGTCGGCCGCGTGCTGAACTTCCGCCCGACCCAGGCCGATCCGGTCGAAGGTGTCGCCCTTCTGGTGGAATCGGAAGGCGGCGGCCAGCGCGCCCTGATGGTCGACGCGATCCAGGGCCAGCGCCAGGTTGTCATCAAGTCGTTGGAAGCCAACTATACCCATGTTCCGGGCATTGCCGCCGCCACCATCCTCGGTGACGGCCGCGTTGCGCTCATCCTGGATGTCGATGCCATCGTCAGCGCCTCGCGCGGACAGCCCCTGAAGCAGGAAATGTCGCTTGCGGCGACGGGTTGAAAGCGGATCATCCATGGCAGCACTTAATTTCAGCGATCAGCGCCAGTCTCCCGACGAGGTTCTTGCCAGCGGCGAATACCCGCTGACGAGACGCGACCTGTCGGAAATCGCGGCGATGATCTATGCCGATGCGGGCATCTATCTCAACGACACCAAGGCGTCGCTGGTCTATTCCCGCCTGTCCAAGCATATCCGCAATCTCGGCCTGTCGGGTTTTCGCGAATATTGCGCATTGGTGTCCTCGCCGGATGGCGCGCAGGCGCGGCGCGAAATGCTGTCGCACCTGACGACGAATTTCACCCGCTTCTTCCGCGAGAACCACCATTTCGAACATCTGCGTGACGAGGTCCTGCCGGGCCTCATCGCCCGGGCGAAGAGCGGCGGGCGTGTCCGCATCTGGTCGGCCGCCTGCTCGGACGGGCAGGAGCCCTATTCCATCGCGCTTACCGTGCTTGCCATGTTCCCGAATGCGGCGGATTACGATTTCAAAATCCTGGCGACGGATATCGACCCCAAGATTTTGGCGCAGGCCCGGGCAGGGGTCTATGATGACAATGCGCTCGAAACCGTGTCTCCCGCCATGCGCAAGCAATGGTTCACGGAAGTCGATGCCGGCGGTCGCCGCAAGTTCCGCATCGATGACAAGGTCAAGCGCCTCATCACCTTCAACGAGCTGAACCTGATGACGCAATGGCCCTTCAAGGGCAATTTCGACATCATCTTCTGCCGCAACGTCGTCATCTATTTCGACGAGCCGACGCAGATGCGCATCTGGTCGCGTTTCGCAGGGTTGCTGCCGGAAGGCGGCCACCTTTATATCGGCCATTCCGAAAGAGTGTCCGGCGACGCCAAGAACCAGTTCGACAATACCGGCATCACCACTTACCGCTTCATCGGTCACGCATCCGGGAGGAAGGCATGAGCGCACTCGCACGGGTACTCGTCGTCGATGATAGCCCCACCATGCGCGGCCTGATTTCGGCCGTCCTCAAGGCCGATCCGGAGGTCGAGGTGGTCGGGCAGGCCGGCAACGCCATGGAAGCGCGTGCCGCCATCAAGCAGCTCAACCCCGATGTCGTGACGCTCGACATCGAGATGCCGGAGATGAACGGCCTCGAATTTCTCGAAAAGATCATGCGCCTGCGGCCGATGCCGGTCATCATGGTCTCATCGCTCACCCATCGCGGTGCGGATGCCTCGCTCGCCGCGCTTGAAATCGGCGCTTTCGACTGTGTCGGCAAACCGGCGCCGGGTGATGCGCGCCCCTTCGGCGATCTTGCCGACAAGGTGAAGGCCGCCGCCCGCTCGCAGCATGCCGCTTACCGCGCGGCGCGCCCGGAAGCTGCCGCCGCGCCGCAGCCGACCCCAGTCAGCGAATATCGGGCCGGCCGCAAGGTCGTCGCCATCGGTTCCTCCACCGGCGGTGTCGAAGCGCTGATCGCCGTGCTGCAAAAATTCCCGGCCAACTGCCCGCCGACCGTCATCACCCAGCACATGCCGCCGACCTTCACCAAGAGTTTTGCCGAACGGCTGAACCGCATCTGCGCCCCCGTGGTGGAAGAGGCGACAGACGGTGCACGTCTGCAAACCGGCAAGATCTATCTTGCGCCGGGCGGCGAGCGCCATTTGCAGATCGCCAACCGGTCCGCACCCTGCTGCCGGCTTGTCGAGCGTGATCCCGTCAACGGCCATCGCCCCTCCGTCGATGTGCTGTTCGATTCGGTGGCCGAGCTTGCCGGCCGTAACGCCGTCGGCGTCATTTTGACCGGCATGGGCCGCGATGGCGCAGCCGGGCTGTTGAAGATGCGTCATGCCGGCGCGCGCACCGTCGGCCAGAACGAAAAAACATGTGTCGTCTACGGCATGCCCCGCGTGGCCTATGAACTTGGCGCCGTGGAACAGCAACTCCCGCTGGCCTCCATCGGCGAAGAAATCCTGAAACTAACCACTGCCCGTAAAGAAGGTGCTGACTAATGTCTCTCGCAGAAAAGATCAAAGTTCTGATCGTCGACGATCAGGTGACCAGCCGGCTGCTCCTCAGCGATGCGCTGACACAGCTCGGCTTCAAGCAGATCACCGCCGCCGGTGACGGCGAGCAGGGAATGAAGATCATGGAGCAGCAGCCCCATCATCTCGTCATTTCCGATTTCAACATGCCGAAGATGGACGGTCTCGGTTTCCTGCACGCCGTCAGGGCCAACCCGACGACCAAGAAGGCCGCCTTCATCATCCTCACCGCGCAGGGCGACCGCGCGCTGGTGCAGAAGGCAGCCCAGCTCGGCGCCAACAACGTGCTGGCCAAGCCCTTCACGATCGACAAAATGCGCGCTGCCATCGAGGCGGTTTTCGGATCGCTGAAATGATTGAAGCTGCGGCCAAGCGCGTACATATCATTCAGGGCGAGTATAAGGTCGTCAGCGATCCCGATGTGGTGCTGACGACGATACTCGGTTCGTGCGTGGCCGCCTGTCTGAGAGATCCCGTTGCCGGCCTGGGAGGCATGAACCACTTCCTGCTGCCGGGAACGGGAAATGTGACCGGCGGAGATGCGACGCGTTACGGCGTGCATCTCATGGAGCTCCTGATCAACGGCCTCCTGAAGCAGGGGGCACGGCGCGACCGGCTGGAAGCCAAGGTTTTCGGCGGCGCGAAGACGATTGCCAGCTTCTCCAATGTCGGTGAGCAGAATGCCATCTTCGCCATGCAGTTTCTGAAGGATGAAGGTATTCCGGTCTTGAGCTCCTCCACGGGCGGGGACCACGGACGAAAGATCGAATTCTGGCCGGTCTCCGGGCGCGCGCGTCAGCATCCGCTCAGCGGCGCGGAAACCCAAAAGACGGTTGCCATGGAAACGCGTCCGGTGCCGGCCCCCAAGCCAGTCGCCAACGACATCGAATTTTTCTAGTCACGGAGTTTCCAATGCAGCTTGCAGAGCACACCGCCGCCACTCCGTTCGAAGAAGCCCTGCCGGACGTTCTGATGCGCGTGGTATCGGAACTGCACGACGTCGCCTATCTCATCGAGCGCATCGAGCCGCAATTGCTTGAAGTGACCAGCGGTCAATTGTCCAGTGAAGGCGTCAAGCTGCTGCAGGGCATCGACCTTGCCGTCCAGAAAACCCGCGGCCTTGCGGAATTCATCGATACCATCACCGGTTCCATCCCCGGAGACTGGATCGTGGATGTTTCCACCGCCCTAAGCCTCGTCAAGCTGGCCGAAATGCAGAAGGCGCTCGGCGCGGCCTTCCGCCATGGCCATTCCCAGCCGCTCGACAAGGCATCGGGCGACTTCGACCTCTTCTAGAACTATTTCGGCCAGCGTTGCCGTCCTTCGCGGAATGCGGAGAAAGGCAACGCTCGCGCAAGCTTCGCACCCTATTGTCACGACGGGGCCAAAAGGTCTCGGACTCTATGAATGACGGTGCGGAACAGAATGAATCTGTTAAATCAAATCCCTCAGGTCTTAAAGAATGTCGCGGCGCTGGGGCAGACACGGCTGCTGATGCTGGGCGGCGTGGGCGTTGTGTCCATGGCCATCATCCTTGCCGCAGCTCTTTACGTGAACCGTCCCGCTTACGAGACCCTCTATGTGGGGCTTGAAAAAAGCGACCTTAACAAGATCAGCATTGCGCTTGCCGAATCGGGTCTGGACTTTCAGGTGGGGACCGATGGTTCCAGCCTTCAGGTTCCCGTCGGCCTCACTAGCAAGGCAAGATTGCTTCTGGCTGAGCGCGGCCTGCCCGACAGCGCCAATGCCGGTTATGAGCTTTTCGACAATGTCGGCTCTCTCGGCCTGACCTCCTTCATGCAGGAAGTGACGCGCGTTCGCGCCCTTGAGGGCGAGATCGGCCGCTCCATCCAGCAGATCGACGGCATTGCGGCCGCACGCGTCCATATCGTCATGCCTGACGTCGGCAATTTCCGCCGTGGCGAACAGAAGCCCACCGCATCGGTCATGATTCGCGCCAGTGCTTCGGCCGGCCGCAAGGCGTCCGCCTCCATCCGTCACCTCGTCGCCTCGGCCGTTCCCGGCCTTGAAGTCGACGATGTGACCCTGCTTGATTCGACCGGCCAGCTTCTCGCTTCCGGCGACGATGTCACCAATGCCGCCATGAACCGCTCGCTGACGCTGGCGCAGAATGTGCAGCAGGAAATCGAAACCAATATCGACAAGGCGCTGGCGCCTTTCCTCGGCATGGACAATTTCCGCTCCAGCGTCACGGCGCAGCTGAATACCGACAGCCGTCAGATTCAGGAAACCGTCTACGATCCGGAATCGCGCGTCGAGCGCTCTGTGCGCACGGTAAAGGAAGACCAGAAGTCCCAGGAAACGCAGCCGGATACGGCCGCGACCGTGGAACAGAACGTACCGCAGGCAGCACCCCAGGGCGGCGGCGGCGGTCCGCAGTCCTCCGACCAGTCGGCCAAGAAGGAAGAGCAGACCAATTACGAGATCAATTCCAAGACGGTAGCCACGGTCAAGAACGGCTACACGGTCGAGAAGATTTCGGTCGCGGTCGTCGTCAACAAGGGCCGGATCGCCAAGATGGTCGGCGAGCCCGCCGATCAGGCGAAGATCGACGCCTATCTTGCCGAAATGCAGAAGATCGTCACTTCGGCGGCAGGCATTTCCTCCGACCGTGGCGACATCGTCTCCCTGACGGCGATGGACTTCCTCGAAACGCAATTGCTGGATGAGGCCGCAACCGGCCCGGGCATCATGGAAGTGCTGAGCCGCAATTCCGCCGGCATCATCAACTCGCTCGCCTTTGTCGCGGTTGCCTTCCTTGTCGTCTGGCTCGGCGTACGCCCTCTGGTCCGCACGGTGAGCGGTAACGGTGCCGCCGCAGGTCAGCTCAGCCAGGAGGCCGCCGGTCTCGAACTGCCGGATTTCTCTCCCGGCATGGATGCGGGCGCAGGCGGTCTCATGGAAGGTTTCGGGGCGGATTTCGGCTTCGACAGCACCGACGACCTTCTGGCGGGCGGCGATGGCGAGGGCACATTCAACCGCCGGGTTCGCGAAGGACCGGAACGCAGGCTCTCCCGCATGGTGGAAATCAGCGAGGAAAGGGCCGCCAAGATCCTGCGCAAATGGGCGGTGGAAAAAGCAGCATAATATCGAAAAGGCCGGTTTTACCCGGCCTTTTTTCCGTTTTTGGGCTTTTCACTATGCTTGGCGGGCGAGCCGTGGCAATCTCGTTTCAGGACAGTGTTTACAAAAAATTCAGCAACGATACAGTTTGCTGGGAATTGGCTGAGAATGCCGTTTATGGATTGAACAGCTTTTCAGTATGTTTTTTTAGTAATAGACGAGCAGGGAAATACGTGGAAAGGCTGGTGTCAGGTAATGGCAAATCCCAGTCCGTTCCATAAAATGAAGTGATTCGGTCTCCGGGGGCTTGCCGTCCCATTTTGGTAAGCTTCTCGAATGGAATGATTCCATCCCGAGGTATAATCTCCCACTGGGAGCAAGAGGGCGTAGGCGATTGAAAGTCGATGTTGATATCCGCAGGCTATCTGCCAAGCCTATGGAGGGCATGGGTAAACCCTTGCCGCGCGATCAGCTTGCTAAAAACGTCGCAGCCACGGCTGCTGCCGGTAACGTTGCAGGCGCACTGGATCTGCTCGTAACCTACGCTGGCGCCTCGCATTATCTGCTGGCGCGGGATGATCTTCTCGAAGAAACCGGACTGAAATTCATCGTCACCTCCGACTGGCCTTTTGATCTGGTCCGCAGGCTTGGTGTCGAACTGGCCAACAGCCAGAACAGATCGAGCGAAATGGAGAAATGCCTTTCGCTTCTGCAGCCGCGGCTGCTCTTCCTTCCCGACGATGTTTCGGTTCCCTACGGCATAGACCGGCAATATTCGGCGCTGTCTTTCTGCGTGGGGCGCATCCGGCTTTCGCTGCTGCTGCTGTTTCCCGAAGAAGCGGTGCCTTCGCCGGAAAGGCTGCGCGAAATCGCCCTGCTGACGGGCTATTGCGTCAGCTTCGGCATTGCCAGCGAAGCAAAAACCGTGCGCGATATCGATCTCACGGAGCGCGAGCTCGAATGCCTGTTCTGGATCGCGGAAGGCAAGACGAGCGATGAAATTGCGATGATCCTTGGCATTTCGCGCAATACGATCAATAATTACATTACAAGCGTGATGCGTAAAACCGCGACGAAAACCCGCTCGGAGGCAATTGCCTACGCCGTGCGCAACAACCTCGTATAATGGTCGGACGGATGGTACAGACGAAAGACAATGAGGGTTCAGGTCAGACGGGCATGTTTTACCGCAGCCCTGTCGTGACGAGCCGGTCGGATCTTTTTCCGAAGCTCGTCGCCATGCAGAAGCTGGTCGGCGCGCGCAATTTCGTGGTGACGAAGGCTGCGGCTTCCGGTTTCCCGAACAAGAAGAAGCTGACCTGCGAGCTGGAAAACTGGGGCATGAATGCCGCAGAGCAGAGCGCGCAGTTCATCCGCGCCGTGGGCGACATTCTTCTCGATCATATCGAGACATCGCTCCTGCCGGTCATCTGGCGCAACAAGAATGCCGGCGGCTTTGCCGATCTTCCCGATGTGCCCGCACTTCTGCGCCGCATCGAAAATGACACATTGCCCTATGCGGGGCTGGCGCTCCCGGTGCGGCTCGGCACCATCGGCAATGGTTACATCGTCTTCTGCGGCACCAACCTCGTTCTCGACAATGAGGTCGTGATCGAACAGCACATCAAATGCTGCGAGATCATGGTGGACATGCTGGCGCTGGACGAGCGCAAGGCGGCGCCTTCCGAGGCGCTGAGCGAGAGGGAAATCGCCTGCCTGCAACTGGCGGGGGACGGCCGTATCAGCGAAGAAATCGCGGTCAAGCTCGGGCTTTCCGTGCACACCGTCAACGCCTATCTCGGTTCGGCGACGATCAAGCTCGATTCCGTCAACCGTATCCAGGCGATCGCCAAGGCCATCCGGCTCGGTTATATCCACTGATGGCGGACGGGTTTTCCCGTCCCTCACAAGCCGGCAGGCGCCGGCCCGGCTTGTGCCCCCCTAAAAGGCGCTATCGACACTTCGCGTTTTTTTAACAGTTGCCTACTAGAACTTTTATAAGTTTGGCTTTGGGGAACTGTTTCATGCACAACCGGCTCTTTAAGTCCGTTGCCGGCAAGGTCGTCGCATTGACGATCGGCCTGATCACGCTCAGCGTGGCGGCAGTTGGTTTTTCGACCTACATTCGCTTGAAGGACAACATCATCACCACCGCGCTGCGTGATACGCACAGCGCAATGCGCGGCATGGCCATCCTCTATGAGATGAAGGTCGGCGGCGTTGCCCTCGAAATGGTGGATGGCGAGTTGAAGAGCGTCGGTCGCGCCAGCATCGGAACGATGCGTGACAATGATCTCGTCGATCGCACGGCAGCCGGCAACGGCGGTATCTCTACTGTTTTTGAAGCCAAGGCCGGCGAGTTCATTCGTCTGACCACCAATCTGAAGAACGAAAAGGGTGAGAGAGCAGCAGGCACCAAGCTTGCTACCGATCATCCCGCTTTCCCGAAAGTTTCCAAGGGAGAGGCCTATTTTGGCACCGCCACGCTGTTCGGCACCAGCTACATGACCGGATATATGCCGGTTACGAACAAGACCGGCGCAACCGTCGGCATCCTGTTCGTGGGCGTTCCCATGGATGTCTACGATGCGCAGATATATAGCCTGCGCGACATGATGCTGATCTGCGGCGCGCTCGCCATGCTCGGCGTCGGATTGCTCGCCTATTTCGTCATCAAGCGCACGCTTCAGCCGCTTGGCAAGCTGACCGATGCGGTGAAGTCCCTTTCGGACGGCAATCTCGACACGCCGATCCCCTATGCCACCAACACCAATGAATTCGGCAACATCGCCCGTGCGCTGGTGATTTTCCGCGAGAATGCGATCGAGAAACTGGCGATTGAAGGCAAAAGCGCCGAGGAACGCTTCGCAGCCGAGTCCGAACGTCACCGCAACGACGCCGAGAAACAGGAACTCGACGGGCAGATCGAGTTTGCGGTCAGTGAGATTGCTTCAGGTCTCGGCAGGCTCTCGCGTGGCGATCTGAGCCGCACGATCGAGACGCCTTTCGCTGGTCGTCTTGATCGTCTGCGCACGGATTTCAACGAATCTCTTCTCAACCTGCGCGATGCGCTGGGGCAGATCCGCGAGCGCACGCTCATCATCCAGCATAGTGGTTTTGAAATCGAGCAGTCGTCGGTCGATCTGTCGAAGCGCACAGAAAATCAGGCGGCCTCGCTGGAAGAAACCGCCGCCGCCGTGGACGAAATCACGGTTACAGTCAGATCGTCGGCCGAGCGGGCGCGGGAGGCCAATGAGGCCGTGCGCATCACCAAACAGAGCGCCGACAGTTCCGGTTCGGTCGTCAGCAACGCCGTCGACGCCATGGGACGCATCGAAGACGCCTCGCGCAAGATCGAGCAGATCATCGAGGTCATCGACGATATTGCCTTCCAGACCAACCTTCTTGCGCTCAATGCCGGCATCGAGGCGGCGCGTGCAGGCGAGGCGGGTAAGGGTTTTGCCGTGGTGGCGCAGGAAGTGCGCGAGCTCGCCCAGCGCTCCGCCGACGCGGCCCGCGAGATCAAGCAGCTCATCAACCAGTCGACGCATGAGGTCAGCTCCGGCTCGAAGCTGGTACAGGAGGCGGGCACGGTTCTTTCCGCCATCAGCCAGCAGATCGTTACCGTCAGCCAGCATGTCGAAACCATCGCGACGGCAACGCAGGACCAGTCCTCCGCGCTTCATAACGTCAACAGCTCCGTCAACCAGATGGACCAGATGACGCAGCAGAATGCGGCGCTTGCCGAACAATCGAGCGCGGCCAGCCGGGTATTGTCAGGAGAGGTGGAAGCACTGCTCGATCTGGTGCAGCGGTTCCAGATGGAACAGGGTTCGGCGACCGGCAGGGATCGCTACAATCAGGCGGCCTGATACGTCTGTTTTTTGAAGGTCAAAACCGCTCCCGGATCGCAAGGTCCGGGAGTTTTTATTCGGCCGCTGCCCGCACCGTACTGGATATCTGGTTGATATAGGCCCGCAGCGCTGCCGGTTTGACCGGTTTGTGCTGAACCGAAATCCCGTATTTTTCGGCATCGCTGCGCACTTCCGGGCTGCGATCCGCCGTCACCAGCAGGGCCGGGATCGTCTTGCCGTAAAATGTCCTGATGAGGCGGATGGCGCTGATGCCGTCGCCATCGTCCAGATGGTAATCGGCGACGATGACGTCGGGGGCTGCGGCCAAAGTGAGGAAGGGCTCCTCCAGCGTCGCCACGGAACCTGCGGGTAAAACCTCACAACCCCATCCCGTCAAGAGCAGCGTCATACCCTCGAGGATTTTCGGCTCGTTGTCGATGCAGAGCACCCGGACGCCCTGAAGGCGGTCGCTGGCTGCCGGACTGGTTAACCCACTATCGGCTTTAGCCGGTACGAGGCGATCCGCCTCGCGCGGCAGGTGGATGCGGAAGGTCGTGCCTTTTCCCGGGGTGGAAATCAGCTGTACCGGATGGTGCAGCATGCGCGACAGCCGGTCGACGATGGAAAGACCGAGCCCGAGGCCGGATGCTGTTCTTGCGCCCTCGTCCAATCGGGCGAATTCCTTGAAGACAGTGCGAAACTTGGAAGAGGGAATGCCGATACCGGAATCCGTCACCTGAATGACCACTTCGCCGCCCCGGCGGCGCGCACCGACGACCACCTTGCCCTTCAACGTGTATTTGATGGCGTTGGAAACGAGATTCTGTATCAGACGCCGCAGGAGATTGGGGTCGGAGCGGACCGTGAGCGAGGTTGGCATGACCACAAGGTCGAGGTTCTTTTCCTGCGCCATCGGCGCGAAATCGGTTTCGATGCGTTTCAGCAGCTCATTCAGCGGCACGGATGTCATGCGCGCCTTCATCGAGCCGGTGTCGAGACGGGAAATATCGAGAACCGCGCCGAGAATGGTTTCGACCGATTCCAGCGCCGAATCGATATTGTGGACGAGATCGCTTTCTCCCGATGCGCCAAGCCGTTCGACCAGCGAGGAGGAATAGAGGCGGGCGGCATTCAGCGGCTGGAGAATATCGTGGCCGGCGGCGGCGAAAAACCGTGTCTTGCCGATATTAGCCTCGTCGGCGGATGCTCGCGCTTCTGCCAGTTCCCGGTTGACGCGGGTAAGCTCCACGGTTCGCTCCGCCACGCGCTGCTCCAGCGTCTCGTTTGCCTGTTTCAGCGCCTGATCGCTCGCCACACGCTGGGTGATATCGGTGAAGGTGGCGACGATGCCCTTGTCCGGCATGGTGTTGGAGCGCACTTCGATGATGCGCTCGCCGCCCGCCAGCACCAGCGGGAAGGGCAGGTCCATGGTCAGGAAGCTGGTAATCAGCTCATTCGTGTCGCCATCAGGCATATCGCCCCGTTCCTGCAGCATCGAAACGATATCCGTCAGCGGTACGCCGACCTGCCCGAATTGCTCGGGCAAATCCAGCAGCGTGCGGAAGCGCCGGTTCCAGATGGTCAGCTGCTGCGAACTGTCGAAAACCGCAATGCCCTGATCCATCTGGGCGAGCGCCGTTTGCAGCATGTCCTGATTATATTGCAGGGCCTCGCTTGCCTGATCGAGCAGCCATGCCGTGTCCGCACTGGTATCTTCCGCCTTCTGAAGAATGATCGAAAGGACCAGGCGGGCTGAGGAGGAGCCGATGGCGCTGCCCAGCAACTGTTCGGAGAAATGGATCAGCGCCATGTCCGCCGGCTGATCGTCATTGAGCTTCCTGCCCGCCGTCTTTTCATAGGTCGCGAGTGACCGCAGCATGCGCTCTTCGCCAAGATAGCGCGCCACCGCGCTTTTGAGGTCGCCGACGCTGACACGGGTTTTCCAGCCGCGTGTCGCAAATTGCGATTTCGAGTGGCGCTTGACGAAGATGCCGGACTGGATGCGCTCCACCGGCCTCGGATTGCGCGAAAGCGAGCCGAGCACGAAGGCAAGGCTGTTGACGAGCAGGCTGAGAATGACCGCATTCACGAACGGGTCGGCTTCAGGCCCATTGAACACCGTGCTGCCGGAAAACAGGAAGCCGAGAATATTCGCCGCGACCTCGGAATTATCCGGCCCGCCGAAGCTTGGCAGGAACAGCAGATAGGCCCAGACGAAAAAGCCGGAACTTAAGCCGGCGATTGCGCCGCGCGCATTGGCGCGCCGCCAGAACAGCCCGCCGAACAAGGCAGGGGCCATCTGCGCAATGGCGGCGAATGCGAGAAGGCCGATGGAGGCGAGGCCCGTGGCGCTGTCGGCGGCGCGATAATAGCCATAGCCCAGAAGCAGCACCGCAAAGATTGCCGTCCTGCGGATGTTGAGCAGCGTCTTGGCGAAGTCGTCCCGGTGCGGAGAACGGTTCAGCAGCTTCTGCCGCAGGAAGATCGGCATGACGATATCATTGGAAATCATGATCGATAGCGCCACCGAAGCGACGATCACCATCGCGGTCGCCGCCGAAAATCCACCGATGAAGGTGATCAGCGACACGACCGGCATTTGGTGATTGAGCGGCAATTGCAGCACGTAGAGATCGGCATCGCCATTGGCGCCGAGCGTCAGAATGCCGGCCAGCGCTATCGGCAGCACGAAGATGTTGATCGCGATGAGATAAAGCGGCAGCAGGAACCCAGCCATGCGCAGCTCCTGCGGCGTGCGGTTTTCAACCACGGTAACGTGGAACTGGCGCGGCAGCAGGATGATGGCGAAGCCGGAAAGCAGGGTCATAACGATCCAGCGGCTGACGGGCGTGTGATAGGATATGGCCCGCATGGCCTGTTCGTTATCGGAGGCGAGCTGCCACAGATGCACGGGACCGTCGAAGAGCACGAAGAGCACATAAAAGCCGACGGTGCACATGGCGACGAGCTTGACCAGCGATTCCATCGAGATCGCCAGAATGAGCCCGTCCTGATGTTCGGTGGCATCGGTGTGGCGGGTGCCGAACATGACGGCAAACCCCGCCATGACGATGGTGACGACCAGCGGCAGATCGAGGAAATAAAGATTGCCGCTGCCAATGCCGTAATCGCCGGGATCGACCATCGTCGCCACCGAGCTGGAAACGGCTTTCAGTTGCAGCGCGATATAGGGAATGGCGCCGACGAGAGCGATGATGGCGACGATCATCGCCACTGTGGAGTTCTTGCCGTAACGGGCGGCGATGAAATCCGCAACGGATGTCAGCTTTTCCGTTTTCGCCAGTTCGACGATGCGGCGGATGATCGGCATGCCGATGGTGAAGGCAAGGATCGGGCCGGTATAGATGCCGAGAAATTCCAGCCCCCTGTCTGCCGCAAGCCCCACACCGCCGAAATAGGTCCAGGAGGTGCAATAAATCGCCAGGCTGAGCGCATAGACGAACGGACGCCCCTTGTTCGGAGCGTTTCTTTTGCGGCTCTTCCTGTCCCCATAGCTTGCAACCGCAAACAGCAGCAGGACATAAGCGAAGGCCGAACCGAATATGATCCACCCAGGAAGCACGCATCCTCCCCATGCAAGAATTCCCTGATATCAAGCATAGGCGAATTCCGCGCCGTTGAGAATGAGCGCGGTCTGAGCATAAAGTTCAAGGTGAGCGTGCAAAAAAGCTAATAAATGCAATCCCGCGGATTCCAAATGAAGCCCGTACCCTATATGGTTTGACCCGTAGGGACAGTCACATAGCTTCAGCTCGCGAAGCAGGAGAGAGGGACAATCTGAATGCTTAACGAATTTAAAACCTTCATTGCCCGCGGCAATGTCATGGATCTGGCCGTGGGTGTTATTATCGGTGCGGCTTTCAGCAAGATCGTCGACTCCGTCGTCAACGATCTCATCATGCCGATTGTCGGCGCGATCTTCGGCGGGTTCGATTTTTCGAACTACTTCCTGCCGCTGAGCTCCAGCGTCAACGCCACGTCGCTTGCCGCCGCCCGCGATCAGGGCGCCGTCTTCGCCTACGGCAACTTTCTGACGGTTCTCATCAACTTCCTTATCCTGGCCTGGATCATTTTCCTGATGGTCAAGGGCGTCAACAAGCTTCGTGAGTCCGTTGAGCGCAAGAAGGTCGAGGAAAAGCCGGAAGCAGCACCGCCGCCGGAAGACGTCAAGCTCCTCACCGAAATCCGCGATCTGCTGAAGACGCGTTGATTGTCGCCATCGTCCCCGGCCTGATGTGTCGGCCCATGCGGCCGGCGATCTCCTGCCGGGGATGACCCATAAAGAAAATCCATGATCGCCTCACGGAATATCATGCACATGGCTGGTTCGATGCGATAAGAAGGCACCAAACGGAGTGTCTTTAATGTCCATTTTGAACAGTCTGAGTGCGCGCTCTCTGGCGGCTCCCGAGAGCGGCATTGTTGAAGTCGTGAATTATGCCCGGGGGCGGGACAATCTCCTGCCGCTGTGGGTCGGCGAAGGCGATCTGCCGAGCCCGGACTTCATCAATCAGGCTGCCATCGACGGGCTGAACAACGGCGAAACCTTCTATACCTGGCAGCGCGGCATTCCAGAATTGCGCCAGGCGCTGAGCCGTTATTATCAACGTCATTTCGCAGCATCGCTGCCGCCGGAACATTTTTACGCGACCGGTTCCGGCATGCAGGCCATCGTGCTTGCCGTGCAGGCGTTGACCTCGCCGGGCGACGAAATGGTCTATCTGTCTCCGACATGGCCGAATATCGTGGCTGCCATCGGCGTGGCGGGTGCGAAGGCGGTTCCGGTCGGTATCGATTTCCGCGACGGCCGCTGGGATCTCGATATCAACAGGCTGGAAAGCGCGATCACGGATAAGACGAAGGCACTTTTCATCAATACGCCCTCCAACCCGACCGGCTGGACAGCGACGCTCGACAATCTCCGCGACGTTCTGGCTCTCGCCCGCAAACACGATCTGTGGATCGTCGCCGACGAGATTTATGCGCTCTATCATTATTCCGGCAGCCGTGCGCCGTCCTTCCTCGACGTCATGGAGCCGGACGACAAGATCGTCTTCGCCAATTCCTTCTCGAAGAACTGGTCCATGACCGGCTGGCGCGTCGGGTGGCTTGTCGCCCCGCCTGCCATCGGTCAGGTCATCGAGAATCTCATTCAATATTCCACCTCAGGCGTGGCGCAATTCATGCAGCGCGGCGCGGTCGCCGCCCTCGATCACGGCGATGGTTTTGTCCGTGAGAATTACGAACGCGCTCTGACATCCCGCGACATTCTCTGCGATGCGCTCATCGCGACGAACCGTGTGGAAACCCTGAAGCCGGACGGCGCCCTTTACGCCTTTCTCAAGATTGACGGCGTAACCGACAGCCGGGCGACGGCGCTCGATATCGTCGACAAGACCGGGGTTGGTCTTGCGCCCGGCACGGCCTTCGGTCCGGGAGGGGAACTGTTTCTCCGGGCCTGCTTCCTGCGCAACCCCAGGCAGATAGAAGACGCGGCTGGCCGGCTGGCATCCTATATCCTCGGCAGGTAAGCGTCGGCTTTCCATGCAATGGTTTCTCCTGCCGCGCCGGGATCGCGCTGCGGTAGGGAAATCGACAACAAAATCACAGCGAAGACCTAAAACTGCAACCCCACGGCGCAACCATCGACGTGGGGGATTTTCTGTGATATGCGCTCCTTGTTCCATTTATGAGAACATTTTCACTAATCGATAAAAAGCACTTCATTGCGCTAACCAATCGTAAGCCACCTTTTAAATGGGGCGGGGGATTGGTCGCGTATTCGCTGTGCAAGTAATCAATGATGAAGAATTATTGGCTTTGATGAGCTCGAGAAAAGCAAACAGGGAAGTAGTGTCATGGCTGTTCTGGTCACGGGTGGGGCCGGTTATATAGGAAGCCACATGGTGTGGGCTTTGCTCGATGCCGGGGAAGAGGTCGTTGTTGTCGACCGGCTTTCGACGGGGTCGCGTTGGGCTGTTGCGCCGGCGGCGCGTTTTTATCTGGGCGATGCGGCGGACCGCGCCCTGCTCGACCAGATTTTCGAAGAAAACCAGATCGAGACCATTTTCCACTTCGCAGGCTCTGTCAGCGTTCCTGAATCGATCAGCCAGCCGCTCGAATATTACGAAAACAATACGGGCACGACCCGCGCCCTCGTCGCTGCGGCGGTCGCCCATGGCATCCGCAATTTCATCTTCTCCTCGACAGCCGCCGTCTATGGAAACCAGCCCTTTGATGGCCCGGTTCCTGAAACCGCGATCCTCAGCCCGGAAAACCCCTACGGCCTGTCGAAACTCGCCTCTGAAATCATGCTGCGCGATGTCGTGCAGGCGCATGACTTCAACTATGTGGCGCTGCGTTATTTCAACGTCGCCGGAGCCGACCCGCAGGGCCGCGCCGGGCCTTCGCCCACGGGCGTGGCCAACCTCATCAAAGTCGCCTGTGAAGCCGCAACCGGTCGCCGCGACCGGGTGGAAGTTTACGGAACGGATTACCCGACCGCCGATGGCACCGGTGTCCGCGACTATATTCACGTCAGCGACCTGATCGACGCCCATATGCTGGCCATGGCGCATCTGCGCGCCGGTGGCGGCACCCGCACGCTTAATTGCGGTTATGGCGTCGGTTATTCGGTTCTGGATGTCCTGCAGGCGGTGCAGCGGGAATCGGAACGCGATTTTCCGATCATCCATTGTCCGCGTCGCCCGGGCGATATTGCGACCATGGTGGCGGATTCGTCGCGTATCCAGTCGGAACTGGGCTGGCGTCCCCGCTTCAACGATCTGGCGACAATTGTTCGCACAGCACTTCAGTGGGAGGCCAAACGTCAGGCCCAGCAAAGCGACAGGATTCCGCCGGTGCGGCGCAAGCTGGCTGCAATAGGCTGAGCGGCCTTCGCCTCACCGGACACGGTCTTTTTTGACGGAGGGATAGAGCGCCGGCCGATCCTGTGGAGCGGCTGGGCTAAGCCAGCGATCCCTGTCGAAGAAGCTGCGTGTCAGCTTCAATCCCGGCGATTGTTCGCTTGCGAGCAAAATCACGTTCAGGCGATGCGGCGCCGTCGGTTCCGGTTTCATGGAAACCGAAATACCGAAATGTTGTGCCTGATAGGGCTGCATCCGGCGTGCAGGCTCAAGCATGTCCGCCAGATCGGCCCAGCGTGTCTGTCCGATAATCATGGCGAGCGTATCATCGAGCTTCGTCAGAACGGCCGCCCCGTCCGGTGTCTTGGGCGCAACGGCCTTTATCCGGATGGAGCGAATTTCTCCCGAGGCTTCCCCCCTGATTTCAAGAAAGAGCGATGCCCGCTCGGCCGGGTCCGATGCGTTTCCTGCCGCAAAATCGGCCATGCATTCGAAACTGCGGATGTTGACCGGGCTCGCGTGCCAGCCACGCGGGTTGGAGAAGCCAGAGGCGGTAAAGCGGTCGCAAAGCTCCTTGCCGGAAACAACGAAATCGCGGGCGAAAGATGCTCTGTCGCCCACTTGCTCGAACTTCAGCAGATGTGGCGGCAAAGAGACTTTTTGGGTGGCGAGTTTCTGCCGTTTGACGGGCTTCATCTTCGGTGGCGTGGCGGACTGTATGGCCGGCGCCAGATTGAGATAGGCCAGCAGGCTTTTGAGGTGCTTCTTGTCATTGGCCAGCAGCACCGTCGCGCCTATGGCAAGGCAAACGGCCAGCACCGCAAACAGCAGCGCGCCATGGCTCACTCTCTTCTGCAAGCCTGCGTCCATCGCAAGACCTTAAGGGGCTGGCGGAAAAAGGCGCCAGCCGGTTCTGATATGGTTTTTCGGGCTGTCTGCAACCCGGTGAATATGTGGTGCGAGCGGTGGCTCTGAAAATCTTATGCAATTCACCGCCGAAGTTTTCGGCGGTGCAGGTTCTCATTCGGCGTTATTCTTGCCGCCGTCCTGTCCGCCGGCGCTGCTTTCATCGTCCGCAACCGGAATGGCGTAGGAGCCGTTCAGCCAGCGGGCGAGATCGAGCGAGCGGCAGCGATCCGAGCAGAAAGGATAGTCTTCGCGCGTCGAGGGCCGCCCGCATTCAGGGCATGGCTGGGATTTGCGAAGCGGGGTGACGTTTCCAGCGCCTTCGGTGGGGGACTTTGCCATGGCCTATCCTTCGAGCCAGCCCGAAGTCACCTCAAATCCTTCTCCGGAAAGAAGCGACATGGTTTCATAAAGCGGCAGGCCGACGACATTGGTATAGGAGCCGGTCAGTTTCTGCACGAAGGCGCCGGCAATGCCCTGGATGCCATAGGCTCCCGCTTTGCCGCGCCACTGGCCCGACGCGATGTAAGCCTCGATCTCCCGCGTGGAGAGGCGCTTGAAGCGCACCTTGGTCTCCGCCACCTTCTGCCGGATCTTGCCGCCGGGGGTCACAAGGCAGATGCCGGTATAGACCCAATGGCTGCGTCCCGAAAGAAGATGCAGCGCCGCCGAGGCCTCTTCCGTATATTCGGCCTTGCCGACGATGCGGCGACCAACGGCGACCACCGTATCGGATCCCAGAACATAGGCGTCTTTCCACGCCTGTTCGTTCTTCAGCGCGGCCTGCGCGGCTTCCGCCTTCTGTAATGACAGACGGCGGCAGAGCGTGCGCGGATGCTCGAGCTTGGCCGGCGTCTCGTCGATATCCATCGGCATCAGACGTGCCGGTTCGATACCGATCTGATGCAGCAGCTCCAGACGCCGCGGCGAGCCGGATGCCAGAACGAGCTTTTGTTTTGAATTGGTCATTGCGCTGCCCGGGCGTCCGATGCGGAACGTGGATTACTTGAAGCGATAGGTGATGCGGCCCTTGGTGAGGTCGTAAGGCGTCATTTCGACCAGCACCTTGTCGCCTGCCAGAACGCGGATACGGTTCTTGCGCATGCGGCCCGCCGTGTGGGCGATGATTTCGTGGTCGTTCTCAAGCTTCACGCGGAATGTTGCGTTCGGCAGCAATTCGGTTACGATGCCCGGGAATTCAAGGACTTCTTCTTTTGTCATGTAAGGGTTTTCTTCCTGTTGATAGTGCCGGACATATCGAGTCCGGGAAAATTGCGCGGAAACTACACAATCCCGGCACATTTGTGAACCTCTAAAGCATCGGCTTGAAAATCGCGATTGATTTTAACAGGCCGAGGCAGTTTTCAGTCTTTTGAAAGCGTATCCGCCACCGGCTGCTGCCGCCTCGGCAGTCGTTCCGAGATCAGCTTTGCCAGATGGTCCCGCACCTCGCGATAGGCGTCGAGAATCTGCTCGCGCGTGCCTGTGATCACCGTTGGGTCCATGGTCGGCCAATAGACCACGTCCAGCGAATTCGAGCGCGTCAGTTCCAGTGCGGCGTGATGGGCTTCTGGCGTCAATGTAATGATCAGATCGAAAAAATCATCCTCGATCTCGTCCAGAGTGCGCGGTTTGTGTTTGCCCAGCGAAAAACCCTGTTCTTCCAGCACCGCATCCACGAATGGATCGCGCTCGCCGGCCCGCACCCCGGCGGACTGGATGTAGATGCCGGGCGCCACCAGCCGTTTGGCGATGACCTCCGCCATGGGAGAACGGATGGAGTTCATGCCGCACATGAAGAGGACCGATTTGGGCGCTCGTCCCTCGTTTGGCGCTGCGGCAGGATCGATCATCTCTAACCCCGCCAATAAAGCACGCAGACAAGGGTGAAGAGGCGGCGCGCCGTGTCGAAATCGATCCTGATCTTGCCCGAAAGCCGGTCCATCAGCGTCTGCGAGCCATCATTGTGAATGCCGCGCCGGCCCATGTCGATCGCCTCGATCTGGCTCGGCGTAGAGGAGCGGATCGCTTCGTAATAGCTTTCGCAGATCAGGAAATAATCCTTGATGATGCGGCGGAACGGCGTCAGCGACAGAATGTGGGTCGCGACATCCTTCTCGTCTTCGGTGCGGATTGAAAAAACCAGCTTGGCGTCGACCAGCGATATATGCAGCCGATAGGGGCCGCCATCATGGCCGAAGGGTTCGAAGCTGTTTTCTTCGATCAGGTCGAAAATGGCGACGGCGCGTTCATGCTCCACGTCGGGCGTGGACCGGCCGATGCTGTCGTCCAGTACCACGTCGCAAAGCCGGAAATCGCCTGAAGCCATCGCTTAACTTTCCGGATTGAGGCGAATGGAGACGGAACGCGCATGCGCGTCCAGTCCCTCGGACCGGGCAAGGGTGATGGCCGCGGGCGCGAGCTGTCGCAGCTGCTCCGGTCCAAGCCGCAGGATCGAGGTGCGCTTGACGAAATCCAGCACCGAAAGCCCGGAGGAGAAGCGCGCCGACCGCGCCGTCGGAAGCACGTGGTTGGAGCCGCCGACATAATCGCCGATCACTTCCGGCGTATGGCGTCCGACGAAGATCGCGCCCGCATTGCGGATATGCGCCATCAGGGCATCCGGGTCATCGACGGCGAGTTCCAGATGCTCGGCAGCGATGCGGTTGGCGAGCGGAATGGCGTCGGTGAGCTTTTCGACCAGAATGACCGCGCCGAAATCGGCCCAGCTTGCCGCCGCCGTCTCGGAGCGCGACAGGCGCTTCAGCTGCCGCTCGACAGCGGCTTCAACAGCCTTGCCGAGTTCGGCATTGTCGGTGATGAGGATGGATTGCGCGCCGCGATCATGCTCCGCCTGCGCCAGAAGATCGGCGGCAAGCCAGTCGGGATCATTGTCCCTGTCGGCAATAACCAGCACTTCGGAGGGACCGGCGATCATGTCGATGCCGACGGTACCGAAGACCTGGCGTTTTGCGGCCGCGACATAGGCATTGCCGGGGCCGACGATCTTGGCGACCGGCGCGATGGTTTCCGTGCCATAGGCAAGGGCTGCGACGGCCTGCGCGCCGCCGATGCGATAGATTTCCTCGACACCCGCAATACGCGCCGCAGCCAGCACCGCCGGATTGACCGCGCCGCCATTGGCCGGCACGACCATGACGATGCGCTCCACACCGGCAACTCTGGCGGGCACGGCGTTCATCAGCACCGAGCTTGGATAGCTGGCCGTGCCGCCGGGCACATAAAGGCCCACGGCTTCGATGGCGGTCCAGCGCGAGCCGAGACCCACGCCGATATCGTCCTCGTAAATATCATCCTTCGGCATCTGCCGTGCATGGTGTTTTTCGATACGCCGGGCGGCGAGTTCAAGCGACTCGATGACGCTCTTGTCGACGGCGGCGAAGGCCGCATCGATCTCGTCCGCCGTGACACGCATCGAGACCTTGGTGAAATCGATGCCGTCGAATTTCTGGGAATAATGGGCAAGGGCCGCATCGCCGCGATGGCGGACATCGTTGATGATGTCGCGAACGGTTGCGTTGACGTCTTCGGAAACTTCTCTCTTGGTTGTCAGGAAGGCCGCGAATTTCTGTTCGAAATCCGCCGACGCCTGCTCCAGCCAGATTGCCACGCCATTACCCTTTCATTGTCCCCGCGGGCGATCCCGCGAGGTGCACGAACTTACCGCAGAAAAATTGCGGCTCTGGTATGTGGCATAAATCGAAACGGTGACGAAAGGCAACCGTTGCAATGGTGCGGTGTGCTTATTCGCTGTCTGGATGATGCGGTTTGGCAGCCGTTTCCCAGGCGCCGCTCACATCGGTCAATTGCGCCTCGATGCATTCGACATCGAGCGCGATGGCGCCGCCGCCCGAAAGCGTCAATTCCACGGCTCCATCAGGTCCTTCGCCGTTCTGCACGAAGCGGATGGCAAGAAGCGACAGCACCTGTTCCCTGTCGGCGCGGTTGATGCCGTGCGAGCGGACGGCGGAGACACGTTTCAGGAAAACGACGCTGCGGCAGCGTTCCGGCGGCAGGTTCTTTTTGTCAGTGCTTTCCCAGACGAAACGGTTGGCGGAAAGCGTGAACTGGCCGTGCTTCGGCTCGAAGGCAACATCCTTCAGCTTGAAGACACTGTCCTGCATATGCGTCGAGATGACGGAGAGATCTTCAGTATCCAGCGCGAGCAATTTCAGGCCGCTCATCTTTTTCTTCCTTCTTTTGCGGTGCGGACCGCTATTTCCATGACTTACATTGGAAATAGGCAGTCCGGGCCCACTCTGCAACGGGTAGAAAACGGATGAGCGGCGAAGACAGGATCAATCGCTGACGCGTTCGACCAGCGCACCGCAGCGGGTGAGCTTTTCCTCAAGGCGTTCGAAGCCGCGATCGAGGTGGTAGACGCGCGAAACCATGGTTTCGCCTTCCGCCACGAGGCCGGCAATGACCAGCGATACGGAAGCGCGCAGATCGGTCGCCATGACAGGCGCGCCCTTCAGGCGGGAGACACCCTCGATGCGGGCCATCTGGCCGGAAAGCGAAATCTTCGCACCGAGACGGGCGAGTTCCTGCACATGCATGAAGCGGTTTTCAAAGATGGTTTCGGTGATATGCGAAACACCCTGCGAACGGGTCATCAGCGCCATGAACTGTGCCTGCAGATCGGTGGGGAAGCCGGGGAAGGGCTCGGTGACGATATCGACCGGCTGGATGCCGTTGCCGTTGCGCACGACGCGAAGGCCTGTCTCCGTCTCGCTGATCGTGGCGCCTGCGAGCCTGAGCGTGTCGAGCGCGTTGTCGAGCAGCGCTGCGCGCGTGCCTTCCAGCACCACATCACCGCCGGTCATTGCCACTGCCATGGCATAGGTGCCGGTCTCGATACGATCCGGCAGAACGCGGTGGCGCGCGCCGGAGAGAGAGGTCACGCCTTCGATGGTGATGGTGGAGGTGCCGGCGCCTTCGATCTTCGCGCCCATGGCGATCAGGCATTGCGCCAGATCGACCACTTCCGGCTCGCGGGCTGCGTTGTGGATGACGGTGGTGCCACGGGCAAGGCTTGCGGCCATCAGCATCACATGTGTCGCGCCGACGGAAACCTTCGGGAAGGTGTAAACCGCACCGATCAGGCCGCCCTTGGGCGCCGTGGCGTTGATGTAGCCGCCATCGATCTCCATCGTTGCGCCGAGCGCTTCGAGGCCCTCGATGAACAGATCGACCGGGCGCGTGCCGATGGCGCAGCCGCCGGGCAGGGAAACGCGGGCGCGGCCCTCACGCGCCAGAAGCGGGCCGATGACCCAGAAGCTCGCGCGCATCTTGGACACCAGCTCGTAAGGTGCGGTGGTATCGACAATGGTGCGGCAGGTGAAGTGCACGGTGCGGGAATAGGCCTCGCCCTGGCTTTCGCGGCGGCCATTGACGGAAATATCGACGCCGTGATTGCCGAGAATGCGGATGAGCTGCTCCACGTCCGCCAGATGCGGCACGTTTTCGAGCGTCAGCGTGTCGCTGGTCAGAAGCGATGCGATCATCAACGGCAAGGCGGCGTTTTTGGCGCCGGAGATGGGAATGACGCCGTTTAGCTTGTTGCCACCCGTAATTCTGATGCGATCCATGCGTCCCTACGGGCCTGTGCCCGCCTTTCTTTATCGTGCCTTGCGGAAAGGCGCGTCCTTAGACGAATTTCCGCGGCGTTTCAATTTATGCTTGGTGAATTCTCTATGAGGATGATTCGTCCGTTTTTGCGGCAGGCAGGCCAATCGTCTCGTCCTCTTCGCCAGCACGGCGCGCGCGAACCTGCTGTTTGCGCTTCAAAAGATTTTCACGAAGCTTCTTGGCCGCCCGCGCCTTGCGTTCCGCCTCGCGCTGTCGCGCCTTTTCGCCAGGCCCCGCCTGCGGCTTGCCATCGGCCACCGGGGCGGATGCTTGCGCGGAAGAGCCGGCGGAAACCGCTGCCTTTGCCTGTTTGTCATGATGTTTGTTCATAGATTCAGCAATATCTGAAAAATGTATTTTTCAACAGGGGGCACGCTTTTTTGCCCCGCTTGATGAAGAATATCGTTTTGCGACTTGCGCTCGTCAAAAACCTATGGCAATAGGCCGCCACGCTTGATGCTGAAGCAAACGCTTCGGCACCGGATGCTGCTATAGCTCAGGGGTAGAGCACTCCCTTGGTAAGGGAGAGGCCGAGAGTTCAAATCTCTCTAGCAGCACCATTTCTCTCCAAAGTTTCAAATGTTTACGCGGTTGTTCAACCGGTCGCCTGCAGCGGTTGATGCATGCGCGCGCCACGCATTTCGCGGCAAATGGAAAACCGCGCCCCTTGCGAAGCGCGGTTTCCATATCCGAATATTCTGTTGCTGCCAGAGCGGGACGAAACCGCCCGTAGCCATCGGGCGCCGCTTACTGACGGAATAGCGACAGGATATTTTCGGAACTGGTATTGGCGATGGAAAGCGACTGGATGCCCAGCTGCTGCTGTGTCTGCAATGCCTTGAGGCGGGTTGATTCTTCGTTCATGTCCGCATCCACCAGGCGGCCGATGCCGCTGTCGATGGAGTCGGTAAGCTTGGAAATGAAATCTTCCTGCAGCCCGATGCGCATCTTGATGGAGCCGAGGGCGGAAGATGCGCTGCTGAGCGACTGAAACGCGGTTTCGACATCGGTGAGAAGATTGCCGATGGTGTAGGTCGGCGGCGTTGCGCTATCGAAAAGCTTGAGATCGATGTCCCATACGGAAATGCCCGAGGCTACGCCGGCCTCTCCGATGATGCCTTTTGTGGTATCGAGCGTTGCGGGCGTGCCGGTCAGGCCAAAAATCACATTGGGTGTTTCCGTCGCGGTCGTCGTGTCAACAAGGGTATAATCGGTTTTCGTAACGTTGACGGAACCGCTGCCGTCACGGACAAAGCCGGAAACGACGGTCTTTGCGCCGGTGCCCAGCAACCAGTTTTCGCCGCTGAAAGATGCGCCCTGCGCAATCGATTCCAGCTGCTTTTTCAGCTGGTCGATTTCTTCCTGGATCTTCGTCTTGTCGACGCCCTCTTCAGTTGCCGCGACGATTTTCGATTTGATTTCTTTCACGACTTCGACGGCGCTTTCCATTGCGGAATAAGCGACATCGATCTTCGCAGCACCCAGTCCCAGTGCATCCTGAACCGCGGAAAGGGCCATGTTGTCCGAACGCATGGTGGTCGCGATCGACCAGTAAGCGGCGTTGTCGGAAGCCGTTTTAACGCGCAGCCCGGAAGAAACTCTGGATTGTGTCTCTTCGAGCTGGCCGCTGATCGCACGCAGTGTCTGAAGCGCCGACATGGCGGCGGTGTTTGTCAGAATACTTGTCATAATTGCCCCTCTGAGCTGGCTAAATGGGAAGGGACATTCCGGGATCGCCGGAAACGACAACGCGGCGTGATGCCTGTTAACCTCTTTTTCGTCTTGGTTAACGAGTCGTTTCGATGGCCTGATTTAGCGGTGATTTGGTTAATGAAGTCTTAATCAAGAAATTTCTAAATTTTGCAGTCAATTGCACAAACAAAAACCGCGCCTTTCGGCGCGGTTGATTTTTTCGCTTTCGGTCTTCGATTAACGGAAGAGCGACAGGATGCTTTCGGAGTTGCTGTTGGCGATCGAGAGAGCCTGAACGCCGAGCTGCTGCTGGGTCTGCAGGGCCTTGAGGCGGGTGGACTCTTCGTTCATGTCAGCGTCCACGAGGCGGCCGATGCCCTTGTCGATGGAGTCGGACAGCTTGGAAGCGAAGTCTTCCTGCAGGCCGATACGCATGGAGAGCGAGCCGAGCTTGGCTGCGGCGCTCGTCATTGCCTTCAGGGAGTTTTCAACCAGCGTCAGTGCTTCGGCCATGTTGGTGGCGCGGTCTGCGGCTGCATACTGGGTGATGTCCAGCGTGTAGACGGACTGGGCGGCGACGGTCGTGAACGTTCCGGTCGTGCCGAGAATGCCGGTCGTATCGGGAACGCCTGCGGAGTCAACCGAACCGAAAAGAGTGTTGCCGGTAGCGGTGCTGTCGAGGGCGTATTTCGTGGTCGTGACGTTAACGGCACCGCCGGTGGAGCGAACGAAGCCAGCAACGACCGACTTGTCCGGGTCCGTGCCGGGCGTGGTAGCGCCGAGGGTCGACGCGCCTACGAGCCAGTTTTCGCCGTAGAAGGATGCGCCCTGTGCGATCGATACGAGCTGGTTCTGCAGCTGATCGATTTCTTCCTGAACCTTGGTGCGGTCGACGCCTTCTTCAGTTGCCGTGACCAGCTTTGCCTTGATTTCCTTAACGACTTCGATTGCCGATTCCATGCCGGCAGAAGCGGTGTCTACCTTGGCAGCGCCGAGGCCGAGAGCGTCGGAAACCGAGGAAAGCGCCATGTTGTCGGAGCGCATGGTGGTCGCGATCGACCAGTAGGCAGCATTGTCAGCAGCTTCGCCAACGCGGAGGCCGGAGGAAACGCGTGCCTGGGTGGATTCCATGTTCTGGCCGATGGTGCGCAGAGTCTGGAGCGCAGACATTGCTGCGACATTGGTAATAATGCTCGTCATAGTAGTGTGCCCCTTGAATGGCTGATTAAAGAAGGGACATTCCGGTTTCACCGGGAACGGCGCACAGCATCATGCCTGCTAACTGGCTGATTTTTAACGTTAGCTCGCCGTTTCGATGAGCTTAGGTAACGCCAGTTTGGTTAATGAATTGATAAGCGGGAAAAGAAAATCAGCATTATGAAAATTCAAAATTACAACTCTCGCGCGTGCGCGCGCGTATCCCGAAATATTTAAAAAAAAGATAAGGCCGCATCCTTATTCGGGATGCGGCCTGTCTGGTGCATTCGGTTCGATTCAGCCTATCGAACCTTTATGCTTTCTGCCCGGATATGCATTTGGTCAGCCCCCGAATGCATGTGGGAAGAAAATGGGTCCCCCAGCCCCGAAGGGCTATGAGAAGCTCAGCTCTTAGCGGAAGAGCGACAGGATGTTCTGCGAGTCGCTGTTGGCGATCGACAGAGCCTGAATTGCCAGCTGCTGCTGCGTCTGCAGAGCCTTCAGCTTGGTGGACTCTTCGTTCATGTCGGCGTCGACGAGGCGGCCAACACCCTTTTCGATGGTGTCGGACAGCTTGTCGGCGAAGTCGGTCTGCAGGTCGATACGTGCAGACAGCGAACCGAGCTTGGCGCCGGCGCTGGTCATCTTCGTCAGAGCGGTTTCAACGGAGTAGAGGGCGTTGTCGAGATCGTCGGTGGTGACGTTCATGTCGAGAACGGAGATCTGGGTGTAGGTCTTGGCGCCGACAGTCGTCGTCGCACCGGTGGCGTTCAGGATGCCGGAGTTGGCGTCGATCGTGCCGGGCGTAGCTTCCGTGTAAAGCATGGAGTTGGCGTCGAGAGCGTAGTCCGTCGTCTTGACACTGACGTTGCCGCTGGCGTCACGAACGAAGCCGGAAACAACCGTCTTGGTGGCGTTGGCGCTGGAAACGAGCCAGTTTTCACCGTTGAAAGACGCGCTCGTGCCGATCGACTTCAGCTGGTCGAGCAGCTGCGTGACTTCTTCCTGAACCTTGGCCTTGTCAACGCCCTGTTCCTTGGCGGCAACGACCTTTGCCTTGATGTCGGTGACAACCTTGATGGCGGCGTCCATACCGGCAGATGCGGTGTCAACCTTGGCAGCGCCCATGCCCAGTGCGTCAGATACTGCACCGAGAGCCTTGTTGTCGGAGCGCATGGTGGTCGCGATCGACCAGTAAGCAGCGTTGTCCGAAGCCGAACCAACCTTCAGGCCGGAAGAAATGCGGTCCTGCGTGGTCGACAGGTCGGAAGCAATGGAACGCAGGGTCGAGAGAGCGGCCATTGCGTTGGTGTTGGTGAGAATGCTTGCCATAATAAATGTGTCCCTTGTTTTTACGAGATACTGGAGTGGGGACATACCGGGTTTGGTATTACCGGTCGCAACGTTTCGGCTTCATGCCACTCGGTTCGGAAATGCTTAGTTTCAGAAACCAAACCTGCTGCGTGTAGAAAGAAACTCGCAGCGAAAAATTGCCCAATTATTAATTTGAGCGCCAAGAAATATTGGAAAATACTTATAGTTACTTTTTGATTTAGTTAAATGGTAATTTTTTTATTGAAAAATATAGTTACCAAGTCGCCATAAAAACTGGTAACCAAAACGTAAAAACGCGCAAAACCCGCGTAGCTGGGCACGCGGGGTTAAAAAACAGGGTTAACGGGTGTCAATCAGGCACAGAGGCCGTCAGTTGAACGATCTGACGAGACTGCCGACCAGCAGGTTCCAGCCGTCGATCAGCACGAAGAACAGGATCTTGAACGGCAGCGAAATCGAGGTCGGCGGTAGCATCATCATGCCCATCGCCATGGTGATGGTTGCGACGATCAGATCGATGACCAGAAACGGCAGGATGATGAGAAAACCGATCTCGAAACCGCGCCGGATTTCCGACAGCATGAAGGCGGGAACCAGCACACGGTAATCGACGACATTGTCGGTCATCACTTCCTGGCCGCGCTCGCGGGCGATGTCGACGAAAAGCTTCAGATCCTTGTCACGCGTATTGGCGTTCATGAAGGTGCGGAAGGGCTCGGCGATGCGCTGCACGGCTTGCTGTTCGTTGATCTGGTTCTGCAGAAGCGGCTGCACGCCGTCGGTCCAGGCTTTGTCGAAGGTGGGCGACATGACGTAGAAGGTCATGAACATCGCCATCGACAGCAGGATCATGTTGGACGGGGTCGAAGCCAGTCCCATGCCGGATCTGAGGATCGAAAAGGCGATCACGAAGCGCGGAAAGCTCGTGACCATGATCAGGATGCCCGGCGCGACCGAGAGAACCGTCAGCAGGCCGAAGGTGCGGATGATCCATGCCGCAACGGAGCCGTCTATCTGCGTGTTAAACAGATCGGACGGAAATTGCTGGGCACTGGCAAGACCCGGCAAGGCAAGGAGGACGGCGATGGTTACAAGAAATCGAATCATTCGATGACAAAGGTCCGGAACATGACCTTGGATACGCGCCCTTGAGAGCGCAGGTCAACTCGTTCCTGAATGTCATCCTTAAGATATTGAAAGCCGCGCGGCCCTTCCAGCTGCTGAAGGGAAACGGTACGGACATAGGCCATGATGTCCTGGTGTATTTCTTCCGCGAGACCCACCTCGACCGGCCCCTTGAACATCAGCGCCACTTCCAGCCGCACCCAGTTCGTCGAGGGATAGGCGAGGTTGGTGGTAATGGGATCGAGCTGGACGATGCCGTTGGCCTCGGCCGAGATTTTCTCGATGCCCTCTTCCTTTTTCTCGCCGTGTCCGCCGGCGGCAGCCGGGGCATGCGCCTCCGCGCCGGCGATCTTCGGCGCGATTATGCCGCCCACCAGCCAGCCGCCGCCCGCGCCGAGCAGGGTGAGGATCGCAACGCCTGCGATGGTCATGACCAGAGGGGAGGATTTTTTCTTGCCCTCAGCCTGTTCGTTTTCCATGGGTCAGTCCCGTTCCCGTGTGCCGAGGTCAGAGCGGCGAGAACAGGTCGACGACCTGTTGCCCGACCGGGGGCTGCTGCACTTCCGTCAGACGTCCGCGACCGCCATAGGAGATGCGCGCTTCGGCGATGCGCTCGTAGGAGATCATGTTCTGCGCATCCACATCCTGCGGCCTGACGATACCGCCGACATTGAGGATGCGGATTTCGTGGTTCACGCGCACTTCCTGCGAACCGCTGATGATGAGGTTGCCGTTTTCCAGAATGCCGGTCACCACGGCGGCCACCAGCAGCGTCAGCTTTTCAGAACGCTTGGTCTTGCCCTTTGCCTGGGTGTCGGTGTCGGAACCGTAATTGATGCTGGAATCCGCATCCGGCGTCCATCCCAGAATCTGAGCTTTGGCCTTCCAGTTCAGCCCACTGGAATTGGTGCGGTTGCGCTCGGTCTCGTTGTCGAAGTCGGCCTTGTCGTTGATCTGGATGTTGACGGTCAGGATGTCGCCGATGTTGAGCGCGCGCAGATCCTTGAACAGGGCGCCCTGGCTGTCGCTCCACAGCGAATAGCCGCTCGCCATGTGCTTCGGCTGCTTTGGATACATGCCCATTTGCGGCGTCTGGCTGAATTGCAGGCCGCTGCCGATCGGGCTCATCGCGGGTGCGTTGCCGATTTCCTTCAGGGTCTGGTTGTTCTGGCAGCCGGCAAGCAAGGCGAGCGGCAGGAGGAGGGCCGGAAGACGACGCGTGCTCATGAAGGATCCTTCGAAGTGTTTTTATCGGTTGCCTGCGACATGATGCCGGCGACGACGGCGGCCTTCTGCGCATCCATCTCGCTGAGGATGAGGCCCGACTGGCGCGGGGGCAGCTGCATGATGATGGCGGCCGCTATTTCCACATGCATCTTTTCGAGCTGCGGCGCGGCGGCATCGGCCTTCATCGTCTTGTAGATATCGACGAGATTGCTTTTCGCCTGATTGAGGAAATGTTCGCGGCGGGCCAGCCAGTCCTCATATTCCGCCTTGCGGTCTTCCAGCACGGCAATGCGCTCATTGACGTCGGACTGCAGCTTTTCCAACTCCTGCTTTTGCAGCAGATAGCGCTGGTCGCGGGCCGCATCGGCGATGTTGGTGCAGAATTTCTGGATTTCATCCTGCGTGCTGAGTTCCGAAACCACGTTCTGCTGGCTTTCCGCGCCAGCAGCGGGAAGCAGGAAAAGCAGCGAGGCGACGGCCGCGAAGCGGACAAGGCCATTCGGGAAAGAGTTGTTCTTCCGAGTTTCCATCATTGCAGCACAAGCTCCGCCTGAAGGGCGCCGGCGGATTTGATGCCTTGCAGAATGGCGATGATACCGTCCGCCTTGAGCCCGATGCTGTTGAGACCGGCAACCAGCGTGCGAAGGTCAGGCCCTTCGACGATGGCAACCTTGCTGCCTTCCTGCAATGCCATGATATCCGTCTGCGGCTGAACGGCCGTCTGGCCGCGTGAGAAGGGCGCCGGCTGGATGACCTGCGGCGTTTCCGCTACCTGCACGGTCAGCGTTCCGTAGCTGACGGCGACGCGGGAGATGCGCACATCCGCGCCGATGACGATCGTGCCGGTGCGCTCGTTGATGACGACCTTGGCCGGCGTATCCGTTTCTACGGTCAGGTTTTCGATTTCCGCCATCAGCCGGGTCAGATCCGCGACACGGGGCTTCTGCACCGCGATTTCCTGCGAATCGCGCGGCTCGGCGATGGGATCGCCATAACGGGCGCGCGCAAACGCGTTGACGACATCCGCGACGCGCACCGCTGTCGAAAAATCGGGATTGCGCAATTGAAGGACCAGATTGACCGAATCCTTGAATTTGGACGGCAGTTCCCGCTCGATGATCGCGCCGTTTGGCACGCGGGCGGAGGTGGTGACGCCCTGCGTCAGCGTCGCGGCATCCCCCTGTGCCGAAAAGCCGTTGACGATCAGCGCACCCTGGGCGACCGCGTAAATCTGGCCGTCCGCGCCGGAAAGGGAGGTCATGATGAGCGTGCCGCCGCGCAGCGACGAGGCGTCGCCCAGCGAGCTGACCGTCACGTCGACACGGCTGCCGGGGCTGGCGAAGGGTGGCAGATTGGTCGTCACCATCACGGCGGCGATGTTCTTGGCGTTCGACTGGCCGCCCTGCGTGGTGATGCCGAGATTCTGCAGCATCGCGCGCATGGATTGCTCGGTAAACGGCGAGGAGCGCAGGCTGTCGCCCGTGCCCTGCAGGCCGACCACGAGACCGTAACCGATCAGCTGGTTGTCACGCCCCGCCTGCAGCGATGCGATATCCTTGATGCGGGATGTATCCGCGTGGGCTGCCGGAACGGAAAGGAAGGGCTGGGCCGAAAACAGAATGGCCGCGGCCAGAATACGAAGCACTCTCATTTCGCCATCACCTGAATGGTTCCGTCCTTCATGACCGTGCCGTTTACGATGACGCCGGAATCGATGTTGCGCACCCGCACGATTTCGCCGAGCGAGCCGTCGGTCATCGGCGTTCCCGAAGCCATCAGCGTCATATTGCCGATGGTGAAGACGAGTTTGACGCTGGTGCCGCGCACCACCAGCGAGGGTTCGCGCAGGGCGGCAACGGGGATCGTGCGTCCGGGAAGCAGGGTCTGCTTGGAGATCATGCCTTCCACTTCGCTGATATCGCTCGCATAACCCGAGGAAATATTGGGATTGGTCACTTCCACCGGCTTTACCTGTTCGGGCGTGATCGTCTCGCCCGGATAGATCGTGCGGGTGGGAACCAGCGCCATCGGCGCCTGGGCAAGAGCGGGCGTCAGGGCGCCCAGTGAAAAGGCAGACGCAAGGCATATACGGACGAGCGCCGTTCTGCTGCTGCTATGTTTCCGGCCAAACCTCATGTTCGCCTGCCTTTCCGTTCTTACTTCAGGTTCTTGCTGACAATCGAAGCCATTTCGTCAGCGGTGGTGATGACCTTGGAATTCATCTCGTAGGCGCGCTGCGCCGTGATGAGGTCGGTGATTTCCTTGACGGCGTCGACGTTCGAGCCTTCGAGATAGGACTGCTTGATGTAGCCGTAGCTCGGATCGTCAGGCACGCCGATCACCGCGTCGCCGGAGGCCGGCGTCTGGGCGAAGAGGTTGTCGCCGAGCGGCTTCAGGCCGGCTTCGTTGGCAAAGTTGGCGATGGTGAGCTGGCCGAGTTCGGTGAATTCCGTGGCATTGCCGATACGGGCGGTCACCTGGCCCGTGCGGGTAACGGTGATGTCCTGCGCATCGGTCGGGATATTGATGTTCGGAATGACGTTATAGCCATCGATCGTCACGAGATTGCCGTCGGCATTCTTGTTGAAGGCGCCGGCGCGGCTGTAGAGCGTCGAACCGTCAGCCGCCTCGATCTGGAACCAGCCCTGGCCGATGATCGCCACGTCCAGCTTGTTGCCGGTCTCGATCAGGTTGCCTTGGGTGTGGATGTTGCGCACGGCGGAGGTCTGCACGCCGAGGCCGATATTGGCGCCTTCCGGCACGATCGCCTGGTTGGCCCGGTTCGGCACGCCCTGCATGCGCTCGGTCTGGTAAAGAAGGTCGGTGAACTCCGCCCGCGCGCGCTTGTAACCGGTGGTGTTGATATTGGCGATGTTGTTGGCGATGACTTCCAGATTGGTCTGCTGGGCGTCCATACCGGTGGCAGCGATGGCAAGAGCTCTCATGTCAATATTCCTGCTGGGCTAGATCTGCATCTTGGTAATGTCGAGATAGGCCGACACGATCTTGTCTCGGAGCGCGATGGCGGTTTGCAGCGACTGTTCGGCCGAAAGCATGGCATCGACCACTTCACGCGTATTCGCCTTGCCCTGAATGCCTTCGAAGGAAGCGACTTCCGCCTTCTTCAGATTGTTCATCGCATCCACCGAGATATTGCCGAGAACGCTGGCGAAGCTTGCGCCCGTCTGCTGGGCGGGCGTCGTCTGCTCGCTGCCGAAAACGCTTTCCGTCAGCGAGGAAATGCCGCTTGCGCCGCGGGTGAGCGAAAGGGAACTGACTTGTTTGATACCGTCGATCATTGCGATGCCTTCAGAAGGTCGATTGTGGAGGCGACGAGGTCGCGTGTCTGGCGGATGACCTGAAGATTGGCGTCGTAGCTGCGGTTTGCTTCGCGCATGTCCGCCATTTCGATCAGGATGTTGACGTTCGGCATCTTCACCATGCCGTTGCTGTCGGCGGCCGGGTTGCCGGGATCGTACTCGTTGACGAAATCGCCACGGTCGACGCCGAGCTTTTTCACCGTCACGCGTTCCACGCCGCTGACGCGGTCCAGCTCTGAACCGAAAGTGATGGTCTTGCGGCGATAGGGGTCGGCGCCGGGGGTGTCGCCGGTCGATCGGGCGTTGGCGATGTTTTCGGAGACGATGCGCAGTCGTGTGGACTGCACTTCCAGGCCGCTGCCGGCAATCTTGCTCGCCGCACTCAAGGGATCCATGGCTTACCTCTTAACCGTCATCAGCATCATGCGATGGAAGGATTTGACGAGATTGGCGTTCAGCTCGTACTGCCGCTTGATCTCGCCGGTCTTGGTCATTTCTTCCGCAAGCGCGACCGAATTGCCCGATTCCTGCATGCCGATCTCGTTATTGACCGGGTTGTCGCGCACCGCGATATTGTCGCTGAGTGTGCTCTCGCCGAAGTGGGCAGGGTTGGTCCTCGCCATGCCGACCTGCTGGCTGGTGGCCTGCATGACCGCTTCGAAAGGGCTGACATCCTTGGCGCGGAACTTGGGTGTGTTGGCGTTGGCGATGTTGGTCGCCACGACTTCCTGCCGCACGCTCAGCCATTCCGCTTGGCGGGATGCCAGATCGAACAGTTGAATCGGTTGCATAGACTTCTCCATCTCGTATGGCCCGAACCTACGGGGCTAATCTTGCGTCAGACTTGCGGAGAGGGGAGAAGGCGTGGAACGGCGCAAGACGCCGATATGGATGCGGCCTGCCAAAAACAAAAAAGGCGCGCCGGCAGATGCGGCGCGCCTTTTGAACCAGAGAAAAATCTTTTATTTTTCAGGACGATAGGTCTTGCCGGAAGACGTCTCTATCAGCCATTCGCCGTTGCGCTGTTCGATCTTCGTCAGCAACGCATTGTCCGGCAGGGTCGAACCGACCCTCACCATATACATGCCCGAACCGTCCTCGATCAGGGCGCGCCCGTTGGAAACATGCAGCAGACGGAAGGAGGTCTGGCCGGGGAACGGTTGGTCCTCGATTCCGGCTGCCAGATTGTTCTGCTTTTCCTTGCCGCCTGCGTTCACGGTCGCCGTCGTCAGCATGTCGGGCAACTCCGCCGGCGGCGGGGTGTCTTCCTTGTTGCGATTGGTCATGGCCATCGGCGAAACGCTGAAGACTTCCCGCGGGCCGGTATGGGGCAGATCGCGGGTGCGGTCGCCGCCCGCCACTTTCATGCCGAACTTTTCTTCGTTGAAGAAAACGTACCAGGGAAAGAAGGCTGCGGCGGCAGCAAGCGTAATGCCTGTCCATGCGAGAATACGGTCGGGCGTGAAGAAAGCGGGCTTGGGCAGCACGTCTTCATCATGGCTATCGTTGGTCCGTTTTTTCTTCACGGGTCAGCCTCTCGCTCTGGGAGTTACCTGCGGCTGACCGTTCTGCGCGCCGCTTCGCAAGGCGGTCGCCAGATCAGCATAGGCATCCTGCGCCGCCGGTTCGTTCGGCAGCTGCTTCAACGTTTCGTAGATGATCGGAACCTGCTTCACCGCCATGTCGAGATCAGGATCGGTGCCGGGCCGATAACCGCCGATGAGGCGAAGATCGCGCGTTTCCTCGAAGCGATGCACCAGCGCCTTGAGGCGCGATACCAGCTTCTCCTGATCCGGTGTCCAGGCCTTCTTGGCAAGACGCGAGATAGAGGCGAGCGGATTGATTGGCGGGTAACGGCCTTCTTCTGCAAGGCTGCGGTCAAGCACGATATGGCCATCGAGAATACCGCGCGTCGAATCGGCAATCGGGTCGTTGTGATTGTCGCCATCCACCAGAATGGAGACGATGGCGGTGATGGTGCCGGTGCCTTCCGCGCCCGGTCCTGCCCGCTCCAGAAGGCGCGGCAATTCGGTGAAGACCGAGGCCGGATAGCCGCGCGCCACCGGCGGCTCGCCCGAAGCGACCGCCACTTCGCGGATGGCATGGGCAAAGCGCGTCACGCTGTCGATGATGAGAAGAACATTGTCGCCCTGATCGCGAAAATGTTCGGCGATGGTGACGGCGGAAAGCGGCGCCATCTTGCGCAGCATCGGGCTTTCATCGCTTGTCGCAACGACGGCGATGGACTTGCTCATATTTTCGCCCATCGTGTCTTCGATAAATTCGCGCACTTCACGGCCGCGTTCGCCGACAAGAGCAATCACCACCTTGTCGAAGGCGTCTGCCTTGGCGAGCATCGACAGCAGCGTGGATTTGCCCACACCCGAACCGGCGAAAATGCCGAGGCGCTGGCCGAGGCAAAGCGGCGAGAAGATATCGATTGCCCGCACACCGGTCTTGAAAGGCGTTTCCACCCTTTTGCGCGTCATCGAGGGCGGCGCATTGTTGGAAATCGAACGGCGCTCGATGCCGGAGGCCAGCGGCCCCTGGCCGTCGATGGGTTCGCCGAGCGCATTGATGGTGCGTCCGCACCAGCTATCATCGGGCGAGACGCGGAAGGCGCCCTTGCGGATGACGGTGTCGTGAATGCCGATCGGCTCGCCGGGCTCGATGGGGCAGACATAGCAGATGTCCGGTTCCACGCGCACCACTTCGCCGAGATGAATGCCGGTCGCGCTGCGATGGGCGACGAATTCTCCGAGCCGCACATGCCGTGACAGGCCGGAAACCGTATAGTGCCCGGCGGCGATGGTGCGGACATGCCCGCCATGCGCCACCGAGAACTCCGGATCGGCATAATGCCCGGCCAAGCTGGCGAGCTGTGCAAGCTTCGGTGAAATGGCGTCAGCCGAGAGCATGGATTCCGGCATTGTCATTACTCAGTTCCTCAACGCGCGCCGCCAAGCGTCTTGATGCCTTCGCCGAAGGTCGATTCGGTATCGCGCATCAGCGAGGAGATGCTTTCAAAGGCGCGGTTGACCTGAATGAGCTGGGTCATCTGGGAAATGCCGTTGACGTTCGACTGTTCGAGATAACCCTGAACGACGCCGACTTCATGATTGTTGACCACCGGAACCGGCTGGGCCACCGGCTTCACGCCACTATTGGGATGACGCAGGAACCCTTGCGAGAAATCCGCCTGGAAGATGCCGAGGGTGGCGACGATGTTTTCGTTCTGCCGGATGGCGCCATCGAGACCGACGGTGATCGGGCCGCCATTCGGATTGAGCTGTATCGGACCGCCGCCGGCATCGAGAACGGGATAACCGTTCGAGGAGATGAGCGCGCCGTCCGGACGCATGGTGAAGCGGCCGTCGCGGGTCAGAATCTGGCCATCGGGCGTATCCAGCGAAAACCAGGCGTCGCCCTTGATGGCGAAATCGAAGGAGTTGCCGGTCTGTTCGAAAGCACCCTGGCGGGTGGAGAGATAGTCGTTGCCCTGCGAAACGAAAGCCACCCTGGCATTCATGTCATTGTGGTTCTTGGCGACCATTTCGTCGAATTTCACTTCGGAGCCGCGGAAGCCGACCGTGTTCACATTCGCCATATTGTCGGAAATGGTGGTGAGACGGCGCTCAAGCGCGATCTGCGAGGACAGGGCGACGTATAGTCCGGATTGCATATCATTTGCCTCCGAGTTTCAGGGAGTTGATGGAGATCAGCAGGTCCGGGGAAATGCCGTAGCCGCTGGAGGAGCCGAAAACGGCAAGAGGATCATAGGTCGTCGAGGGGTTTTGCATTTCCCACATGATGGTGAAACGCTCGAGCAGCTTGCCGACCTTTTCGGGATCCTGCAGATCCTTGATATCGATGGTTTTTTCGATGAGCGCCGCCTGTTTGTCGACATCGGCGGCGGCAAACTCGTCGGGAAGGTTGTAGGCCGTGCGAAACACCTGGGCGAGCGCATCGTCCGCCAGAAAGTCGAGGCCGGATGTGATGGTTGACGCCTTGCGTTCGAAATAAAGAGCAAGCCGGACGCCGTTATTGTCGTCGCCCGCTTCCTGTTCCAGCGTCTGGCGGGTGTATTTGCCGATGACGCCCGATTTGGCGGCCTCGGTGGAGGTCGCCGCAGCCCCCAGGCCGGCAAAATCCAGCGACTTCGCAAAATCCGCATAACGGCTGTCGGAGAGCTTGTTGGCGAAGGCGTCCTTGTCCGAGGTGCCTTCCGTCAGCACCTTGCGGATGAAGGCCTTCGCATAGGCCATATCCTCAAGCCCGTGGGCCTTCAGCGCGTAATTGTAAAGGCGCGTATCGGCCATGAAGTCGTCGATGGATTTCACATCGCCGATCTTCGCGCGGTAATATTCGGTCTCGCGCGCCACGTCGGGCTGCGCCGACACCCGCTCAAGCGATTTGCCGATATCCTGACTGATCAGTCTGTAGCTGGTGTAGGTGGAAGTCACTGAACCGCCGCTCTCGTTTGATCCCGATCTCAAGGCGCACGTCCGCCTTTGCCGGCATAGTGCCGTGGCTTGCTTGTGCGAAACTGGCTGGAGGCGGCAGCGCGGGAGAGGCTTTGCGGACAGGTTCACGCAAGCCACATTTTTTAGACATGGGGGCATGGAACACTGTTCGGGCGTGGTCGATCAATGAATATTGTAATTGGACTTATAATCACCTTCGGCTGCATCATCGGCGGCTATATGGCGATGGGCGGTCATCTGGACGTGCTTGTTCAGCCGTTCGAATTGATGATCATTGGCGGCGCCGGTCTCGGCGGCTTCATTATGGCGAACCCCATGAAGGTCGTGAAGGACTCGGGCAAGGCGCTCGGCGAGGCCTTCAAGCATTCGGTCCCGAAGGAGCGAAACTATCTCGACGTGCTCGGCGTGCTTTATTCGCTGATGCGCGATCTGCGCACGAAATCGCGCAACGAGATCGAGGCCCATATCGACAATCCGGAAGAATCCTCGATCTTCCAGAGCGCGCCCTCGGTTCTGAAAAACAAGGAACTGACCTCGTTCATCTGTGACTATGTCCGCCTCATCATCATCGGCAACGCCCGCAGCCACGAAATCGAGGCGCTGATGGATGAGGAAATCGAGACCATCCTGAACGACAAGCTGAAACCCTATCACGCGATCACCACCATGGGCGATTCTTTCCCCGCCATCGGTATCGTCGCGGCGGTTCTCGGCGTCATCAAGGCCATGGGCAAGATCAACGAATCGCCGGAAGTGCTCGGCGGCCTGATCGGCGCCGCACTCGTCGGCACCATGCTCGGCATCATCCTGTCCTATTCGATCTGCAACCCGCTGGCGTCCCAGGTCAAGATCGTCCGCACCAAGCAGCACCGCCTCTATATCATCGTCAAGCAGACGCTGATCGCCTACATGAACGGCTCGGTGCCGCAGGTCGCGCTCGAATACGGCCGCAAGACCATCTCCAACTACGAGCGGCCGTCGATTGACGCCGTCGAACAGGAGATGATGAACCCCGGCGGCGAAAACAAGGCGGCATGACGATGGCAAAAGCTGCAGCGCAACAAGCACCCGCCATCGACACCGCCCTTCTCGCAAAATTGACGGGTGGGTTGTCGGACCGCAAGACGATTGCCAAGATCGGCTCCGATATCGGCCATCTCTACAGCGAATTCCTGCCTGATATCTTCCACAGCGAGACCGGCATCGCCATCGACGTCGAATATGTCGGCTCCGAATCGGGACTGATGACCGACCTGATCGCCAATGTCGGGCGCAACGTCGCGGTTGCCGACTGTTCCCTGCGCAACTGGTGCCCCAATTTCATGATGACGGTCGGCAACGGCTTCGTCATCGCGCTCATGGAGCGCATGCTGGGCGCGTCGCCGGACATGATCGGCGAACCGGACGAGCGCAGCCTGTCCCATATCGAGCTCGACCTCGCGGCCATGGTTCTTGGCCGCATCGCAGGCGTCCTGCGCTCCGGCGTCAACGCGCCGGGCGGTTTTGAAGCGACCATTGAGCCGCCCTTCAATTCCAACGGAAAGAGCGCCTTCGACGAGATGATCGCCGGCCTTTACGGCGTGACCATCCGCATGAAGATCGTTATCGGCAAGGTATCCTCGGAGTTTTCTCTCATCGTGCCGCAGCGGCCGCTGCTCAAGACCTCAATCGTCGCCCCCAAGGCTTCAGCCCAGGCGCTGAAGAAGCAGGAAGAGTGGATGGAGATGATCTCGGAGCAGGTGAAGCGGTCGCAGGTCACGCTCGAGGCGCGCATCAAGCTTGAAACACTGACGCTCAGGACGATTTCCAAGCTGGTGGCCGGTGATGTCATCCCGTTCCAGGCTCTGAAGCAGGACGATATCGGCGTCGAGGTCAGCGCCAACGGTTCCAAGCTCTACAATTGCGAATTCGGCAAGTCCGGCGACCGCTACATGGTTCGGGTGAAGAACAATGTCAGCACGGACGACGAGATCTTACGACATTTGATGGGTTAAATCCTGCCTGGCCTTTTCGGGTTCTGGGCAGGCTGACGCAAGTTTCAAAGGGAATAATCAGCGCATGGCTACGAAGAAAACACCTGTGACCGATGATGCGGCGTTGCCGTCGTTTGAAGACGGCGGCGACCTCGACCAGGCTATCGGCGATCTGCGTGGCGTCCTCAAGACGGATGCGGAAGGTTCGCTCTCCGATTTCGGCGACTTCGGCGATTTCGGCAGCACGGACGAGGTCTCGACGGATACCGACCTTTCCGCTTTCGGTGGCGGAACGGCCGATTTTGGGATGGATGATTTTGCCGCCGCCCCGCAGGTTGCGGGCGTTAAGGCCCCGCTTGGCAGCGGATTGTCCGAAAACATGGAAATGATCATGGACATCCCGATCGATGTCCAGATCGTGCTTGGCACCAGCAGAATGCTCGTTTCGGGGCTGATGAGCCTTGAAGAGGGCGCAACGATCGCGCTTGATCGCAAGATCGGCGAGCCGGTCGAGATCATGGTGAATGGCCGCCGTATTGCGCGCGGTGAAATAACGGTTCTGGAAGACGACGATACGCGCTTCGGCGTAAAATTGATTGAAGTACTGAGTACGAAGAAAGCCTGATCCCTGTGGGGACGGAGAGGAAAGACCATGATGGACTTCGAGGATTTCGGTAACCCCCTGGCAGGGAAACCGTTGTCTCAGGCCGACAAGGCGGCCGCGGTGCTTCTTGCCATGGGCAAGGGCGTCGCCGGCAAGCTGCTGAAATTTTTCACGCAGCACGAATTGCAGATGATCATTTCCTCGGCCCAGACCCTGCGCGTCATTCCTCCCGATGAACTTGCCCAGATAGTCGCCGAGTTCGAGGACCTGTTCACCGAAGGAACGGGTCTGATGGACAATGCCAAGGCAATCGAAAGCATTCTCGAAGAAGGCCTCACCCCTGAAGAGGTGGACAGCCTTCTTGGCCGTCGCGCGGCCTTCCAGGCCTATGAAGCGTCGATCTGGGACCGCCTGCAGGAAGCCGAGCCGGAATTCGTCGGCAAGTTCCTGCTGCGCGAACATCCGCAAACCATCGCCTATATCCTCTCCATGCTGCCTTCTTCCTTCGGCGCTAAGGTTCTCCTGACCATTCCGGAAGAGCAGCGCGCCGATATCATGAACCGTACCGTCAATATGAAGGAAGTCAGCCCGACGGCTGCCCAGATCATCGAGAAGCGTGTGGTCAACCTCATCAACGAAATCGAGGCCGAGCGTAATGCCGGCGGTTCCACGAAGGTTGCCGATCTGATGAACGAACTGGACAAGCCGCAGGTCGATACCTTGCTCAGCTCGCTCGAGACGCTCAGCAAGGAAGCCGCAAACAAGGTCAAGCCAAAGATCTTCCTCTTCGACGACCTCATGTTCATGCCGCAGCGCAGCCGTGTCCTGCTGCTCAACGATGTCTCGGCCGATGTTCTGACGATGGCGCTGCGCGGCGCCACGATGGAAATCAAGGAATGCGTGCTCTCCAGCATCAGCCCGCGCCAGCGCCGCATGATCGAATCGGACCTTGCGGTGCCGCAGGCCTCGATCAACACCCGCGAAGTGGCAATCGCACGCCGCGCCGTCGCGCAGGAAGCGATCCGGCTGGCCAATTCCGGCCAGATCCAGCTGAAGGAAGCTTCCGCGGAGGAACAACCGGCCGCCGCTTGAGCGGAAGCCGGTTGATAACCCGCCCTTACGGCGGAAGCGGCCATTGCGATGGCCGGTCACGGGCGCTAGTTTCGGGAATGACGGCCTGCCGGGATCGGCGGGCCTTTTTTTGATCCCGGGGACGTGCCTTGGCAGACGATCAGGACAAGGACAGTAAAACAGAAGCCCCGACGGAGAAAAAACTCCGCGATGCGGCGGAAAAGGGCAATCTTCCCTTTTCCCGCGAAGTGCCGATCTTTGCCTCGTCGCTTGCCTTTTATTGTTACCTGGTCTTCTTCCTGCCCGATGGCGCCGGTCGTCTTGGCGTCACATTGAAGGACCTGTTCGGCCAGCCCGAACAGTGGGACCTCAGCACCCGGCCGGATGCCCTGTCGCTATTATATTTTCTCGGCACCTCGATGGCCTATCTGCTCATGCCGGCGATGATTATGTTCATCGTCTTCGGGCTTGCCTCGTCATTTTTCCAGAACCTGCCGTCGCCGGTGCTTGAGCGGGTGCGTCCGCAATGGTCGCGCGTCTCGCCGGCGAAGGGCTTCACGCGCATCTATAGTAAGCAGGGCTTCGTTGAATTCGGCAAATCCGTATTCAAGATCATGATCGTCTCGGTCATCATGTTCCTTGCCCTGCGTGGCGATTTTTACAGCCTCATCGATCTGATGTTCTCCGATCCGCAGGTGATTTTCGTCCGCGTCGTCGAGATCGTCAAAAAGATGATGGTCGTTATTCTGCTTTCGACCGCGCTGCTTGCCGCCGTCGACGTTTTGTGGACGCGCCACCACTGGTTCAGCCAGCTGAAGATGACGAAGCATGAGGTGAAGGAAGAATACAAGCAGTCGCAGGGCGACCCCGTGGTCAAATCCCGCCAGCGCTCCATCGCCCGCGACCGTGCCCGCCGCCGCATGATCAACAATGTGCCGCGCGCCACACTCGTCATCGCCAACCCGACACACTTTGCGGTGGCGCTGCGTTATGTTCGCGAAGAAGGCGATGCACCTGTCGTCGTCGCCAAGGGTCAGGACCTTATCGCATTGAAAATCCGCGAGATTGCGGAAGAAAACAATATCCCCGTTTTTGAAGACCCGCCGCTTGCACGCTCCATGTTTGCGCAAGTCTCGGTAGATAGTGTGATTCCACCAGTCTTTTACAAGGCTGTGGCTGAGCTCGTTCACCGGGTTTACGCCATGAAGTCATCGAAAATACGGGTTCAATAAAACCAATGAAAAAATCCGCCTATTCCGAACAGCGGGAAATGATCGTCGCAGAGGCGATCAACCCGATTGCCACCGAACTTCGATTGTTAGACCCGGCCGACCTGATTTCGCTGCTTCGATTCGAGTGCTACGGCAGTATCGCCGACCTCGTTTCATCGGCTGCGGAGCTTTATTATCATCCCGGTACGATCAATTTCGGCGCCGGCGGCGAATATAAGCTCGAATGGGAAGGCGCGCCGGAGATCGTCCTCGATCTCGAACTGAAGCCGAAGGGCGCCACGGTCTATGCGCGATTGACGCTCGCCAATGAACATGCGGCGATTGAGATCAATCACGTCTCGTTTCAGAATCCTTCCGAAAATCCGGACGAGAACACCGAGTTTCTTCGTCAAAGCCTGACGGCTGCCCGATTCGTGCCCACCCGTCAGGGCGAAGCGGCTTAACCGGCTCACCCGCTCCCTATTTCCGTCATCTCCGTTGCGCGCGCCGAAATCGCGGGCGCAACAGCCCCGTTCCGGTGCGTTTTAATCCGAGCTTGCCTGAAGCCTGCCGGTTTATGCGAAACCCGGCTGCGAAAGCGAGGAACGCCTTGCAAATCAGTCTCGTTGTTTGTTACCTATCGTATTAACGATTTGTTAACGAACGGCAGGTCGCGGTGGTCGGTTTAGACCATTGCCGATGCGCATGATGCCCCTGCTCGTTGTCGGCACAGCGCCGGATTTTTTCTTAAATTTTGAGTTGGGTGGACCCCATGACCAGCATTTTGACCAATGCGGCGGCAATGGCCGCGCTGCAAACCCTGCGGATGATCGACAAGAATCTGGAAACGACGCAGGCGCGCGTGTCCTCCGGCTATCGTGTCGAGACTGCGGCGGACAACGCGGCCTACTGGTCCATTGCAACGACAATGCGCTCCGACAATAATGCGCTTTCGGCCGTGCAGGATGCTTTGGGTCTGGGCGCCGCCAAGGTCGATACCGCCTATGACGCGCTTGAAAGCACGATCGAGGTCGTCAAGCAGATCAAGGCCAAGCTCGTCGCCGCCTATGGCGTGGGTGCCGACCGCAGCAAGATTCAGGATGAAATCAAGCAGCTTCAGGAACAGCTGAAGAGCATCTCCGAATCGGCCTCCTTCTCGGGTGAAAACTGGCTGCAGGCCAGTATCAGCAACGGTGGCACGCCTCCGGTTGAAGAATCGATCACCAAAAAGGTCGTTGCATCCTTCACCCGCACTGGCTCGGGCAATGTCGGGGTCACCACCGTTGACTACACGCTCGACAGCAGCACCGTACTTTTCGACCTCAGTGGCGGAAAGCTCGGTATTCTCGACAAAAACGCCGTTTTCGTCAGCAAGACGGAATATGAAGTCACCCAGACCTCGACGACCGCCGGCACGGCGACGCAGGCGGGTTTTGTCGTACCGAAGCTCACCGACGCAGAAATCGGCGCGCTGAATGCCGCAACGACGGATACGAATACGGATCCGAATGTTTATAGCGACGGCACCGCCAATTATCTCCGCCTTGCCGAAAATGTATGGGTCAAGGTGACGGGGACGGATCCGTCGAGCGGCGGCACCACCGTTTCTCCTGCCTATCGCGACACCAGCAGCAACGACTGGTTTTACGATACCAGCAGCGGAGCAGCTTCGGCCGCTCGTTCCCTCGGCTTTTCCGTTTCCACCCTCGATCTCGGCAATCTCGATATCGTTGCCGCGGCCATGGGCGGTTTTGCCGGCGGCGGCACGACCTATACCGACGCAGACGCCATCGACATGATGATGTCCTTCGTCGACGGGCAGCTTGAGGCGATGACCAGCACGGCTTCCAGCCTGGGTTCGCTGCAGAGCCGCATCAGCATGCAGGACAACTTCGTTTCCAGCCTGATGGATGTGATCGACAAGGGCATCGGCCGTCTCGTCGATGCCGACATGAACGAGGAATCGACCAGGCTGAAGGCGCTGCAGACGCAGCAGCAGCTCGGCATCCAGGCGCTCTCCATCGCCAACGCCAATGCGGAAAATATCCTCCAGCTCTTCAAGTAACGGCTCTGGCCGGCGTGGGCGCGCGGGGATGAATTGGCGCAGGGTTCCTGATCGAGCCCGCCTTCATCCTCGCACAAGTTTGAACACCTAACGTCGGGTCAATATGGGGCGGATCGCATGGCGTGATCCGGCCGGGAAACATGGAAGAGACGGGCAGGGTAGCAAGGATGACGGTGGTGCCGCCAAACGGCTTAGAGCATTTCCAGGAAAAGTGGACCCCGGTTTTCCGTCCGGAAATGCGGCGAGGCTTTTGCGATTCGCGCGGGCAACGAAACATGTCTGGCCCCTTTCTCCTGTCTTGCCGGGGGCAGGCATGAGCGCGTCCATCGCACGGTTTCTTAAGGACTTCGGTGAAGCGCAACCGCAACCGGCGGCGCAGGCCTTCGTCGACCCGTTGGCCGATACGGATTTCCTGTCCGGTTTTGCCGATGGCGCTTCAGGTTTCGACGAATTTGCTCCCGTCGATGTGGAGAGCGAGAAACAGGCGGCCTATGACCGCGGCCGCGAAGATGCTACCCGCGAGATCACCGAGAAGATGCAGGCGGAGCGGGAAGAGCTGATCGCTGCCCATGCGGCCGAGCTGGAGGCCCTGCGTTCTGGGCACCTCGAAGAAATCGCGTCATCCCTGTCGCGTGGTCTGCGCGAGGGTATCGACGCGATTGCGGCCAATCTCAGCGAACAGACCGCCAATATCCTTGCTCCGGTCCTGACGGAAAAGCTGTCGCTCAAGGCGGTCTCGGCACTGGCGGATGTGGTGCGTAGCGCCATGCCGGATGGCGAAGGGGTCACGCTTGTCGTGAAAGGCCCGAAAGATTTGTTCGAGCGGCTGAAGACGCAGCCGGGCTTTGAAGAAGAAACGATGAAATTTACCGAGACCACCGATATCGATCTTTCCGTCGAGTTGGGTGAAAGCGTGTTCGTGACGCGCATGTCCGCTTGGGCGTCCAGTCTTCGCAAGGTGATGAAATGAGTGAAGGCGAAAATCACCACCACGGTAAAAACGAGATCATCATCGTCAAGCGCCACAAGGGCGGTCATGACGGCGCCCATGGCGGTGCGTGGAAAATCGCCTATGCCGACTTCATGACGGCGATGATGGCGTTCTTCCTCGTCATGTGGCTGGTCAATGCCGCCAATGAGGAAACCAAGGCCTCGGTCGCCAGCTACTTCAACCCGATCAAGCTGTCCGATGAGAAACCCTCGTCCAAGGGGCTGGAAAAGCCGGTGGACAAGGAAGAGGGCGTCCAGAAGAAGGACCAGTCCAACATCCAGGCGGAAAAGGTCACCAAAGGCTCGGCCGCGGCGACGGGCGAAGACCTGACCTCGCAAACCGGTGAGCAGTCGAACTTCTCCGAAGCCGACTTTTTCGAAAATCCCTATTCCGTGCTGGCGGAAATCGCCCAGCAGGTGGGCCAGCAGGCCAATGTCAGCGCCAAGGGCGAGGGCGGCGCCGCCGATTCCGGCCCGGCGACCGGCGCAAGCGGCGGTGAAGCCTATCGCGATCCCTTCGATCCCGATTTCTGGACCCAGCAGGTGAAAATCACCCGCGCCGATCAGCCGCAGAAACCGGTTGAACAGCAGCAAGCCGCCGAGAACAAGCAGGAGGATGCGGCCGAAAACGCTCAGGCGGTCGCGCTCAAGGCGTCCGGGACACCGGCCGACAAGGCGGAAGACGGCAAACCGATGGAAGTCGCCGCCGTTGTGCCGCAGCAGCGCCCGGATGCCGCCGAGCAGGCAGCGCTCGCGCAGCCAAAGCCGGACGAGCCGCGCCAGGCGAGCGATGCAGAGCAAAAGGCCAGCGACGCCGACTGGGAAAAGGCCGACACGCTGCGCGAAGAGATCGAGAAGCAGATATCGGGCATTACCGGCAAGCTTTCCGAAGGTCTGGTGGTGACGCCGGCCGAAGGCGGATTGCTGCTCACCATTTCCGACCAGACGGAAACGCCGATGTTCAATATCGGATCGGCCGTTCCCAGACGTGAAATGGTTCTGGCCATGGAAAAAATCGGCAAACTGCTTCAGGAGCGCGGTGGCAGCGTGGTGATACGCGGCCATACCGACGGACGGCAGTTCAAGGGCGAGGCCAATGACAACTGGCGGCTTTCCATGGATCGCGCTCACAGCGCCTATTACATGCTGGTGCGCGGCGGCCTGTCGGAAGAGCGGGTAAAGCAGGTCTCGGGTTTTGCGGATCGCAGATTGCAGGTGCCGGCGGACCCTCTGGCGGACGCCAACCGCCGCATCGAAATTCTGCTTGAGGCTGATCGGGGGTGAGTGTGACGAAAACCTCGAAACGCTGGCTTCTTCTTGCGGCGACGCTTTGCGGTCTCGGCTCCGAGCCGGGCAGGGCGTTTTCGCAGTCGCAAGACAATCTCATGCCCTATGCAATGCTGCGCTCCCTGCAATTCGTGCAGGATTCCGTCGCCATGGGCGATCATTCCGCTTCGGAAATGCAGCGATTTCTGCTCCAGACCATCGACGAGCGGCTGAAGAGCGCGCCTTCGGCGATCTTCAAGGATCCGCGCAATGTCGATGCGGCGCTTATCTATGCGATGAGCGGCGGCAATCCGGCCACGCTGGAATTGCTGGTCGCGCGCGATGTGGATGGCAATTTCGACAGCCGCGTTGCCGATATCCTGCGCAAATACCTCTCCGGCAAGGGAACGCTCGTCGCGCAGAGCATTGCGGCCATGGTGCCGGAATATCGCGGCAAGCGGATTGGCGCCTACCTTGCGCTGATCGGCGGCAATGTGACGATCCCGCGCGATCCGCTGGCAGCGCTTGGTTTTTACGATATCGCCCGGCTCGAAGCGCCGGGCACCATCGTCGAGGAGGCGGCATTGCGCCGTTCGCTCGCCATCGCGGTCGAGGACGGCGATGCGGCACGCGGCGTCGAATATGCGCAGCGTTATGCGCGGCGGTTCCTGCATTCGCCCTATGCCAGCCAGTTTGCGGACCTTCTGGTCTCGCTGGTGGTCAAGCGCGCCGATTCCATCGGGAAGGAGGCGATACAGGAAACCTTCGCCATGATGGATACAGAGAGGCAGAAGGAAGCCTATCTACGGCTTTCCCGCCTCGCGGCGATCAGCGGCAAGGATTCGCTGGCGCGCATGGCGGCTTTGAAGGCAAAGGCGCTGTCTCCTGCGCTGCCGGGTGAGCCGGAAGTACAGGCAAATCTCTATGAAAGCCTTTCCAACATCGGCACGCCCGATGTGGTGAGCGCAATCGAGACAATAGGGCAGATTCCCGAAGCGCAGCTTTCGGATCGGGACAGGGCCTTGCGGGAGGCGGCAAGAGCGATTGCCGAGCAGGTGGTTCGTCCTCCTTCTCCGCAGTCCGGCGTCGAGGCCGACACTGCGGCCACGAAGGACACCGGGCGGAATGCGCCCGAAAACGAAGCGAACGCTGCCGATGCAAGAAGCATATGGCGGGTCGAAACCCAGAAGGCTGACGATGAGGGCGACAACGTGCGGCAACTCGTGACGAGCGGTCGCAGCAAGCTCGATGAAATCGACAGCCTGTTGAAGAAAGGCGAGGGGGCACCATGATCGACGCAGCCATCAATGCGATAATGAATGCGCCGCCATCCGATCCGCGCGCCGGCAGCGCCAGCGTCCGGGACGACGCCAAGGGCGGCAGTTTCGGCGATGCCCTTTCCACGGTTCGGGACGAGCGCCCGCCGCAGGCGCTGCATTCGCGGCATCAGCAGGACGAGAACCCGGCTGAAGAGCAGCAGGCGCGGCCCGATGGCGAGGCGGAAAAGATGGATGTCCCGGTCAAGCGGCCCGCAACATTTCTCAATGTGATCGTTAACGAGCATGCCGGCGAAGGCCGTGCCCAGGAGACTGTGGCCGAGTTTCAAAACGCCGTGAAAACGGCCCGCACGACGCCGGAAAACGGCAAGACCGGCAAGAAGCTCAAGGACGACGCCGACAAGGACGCCGAGGTGACGGACGATACGATCGATCCGAAGCTGGCGGAACTGCAGCTGGTGAGCGCCAATGCCGCCGATATGGCGACGGCCAAGACACCGCTTGAGGAAATTGCACAGGCGATTGCCGGCAAGGCCGACGCGGTGAAATCAGACCGCGCTGAACCTGTCCGGGGCAAGGTCGAGCATTCGGTCAAGGACATGCCGACAGGGATCGCACCAGCCGGTAATGAGGCGGGTTCTGCTTCGGAAAACGAGGGGGATGCCTCGGCATTCCGTTTTTCGTCTCCGCGATCAGGCGCGGCGCGGGCTCTGGATATGAGCACCGTTCAGCGTGAAGGCCGTGTCGAGTTCGATGCACGCGAAAGCACCGGCAAGGCGGCCGACACCATAACGGTTCTTGATTCGCGGCGGTTCATCGGCCTGGCGCCCTCGACCAACGCGTCGGCCCTGACCGGCCTGATCGTCAACGATCCGGAATGGGTGAGCGCCATGCAGCCCGGTTCGTCGCTGTCCAATGCGGCGGCTCAGAGCAGCACCGGCAAGGTCGTCCATACGCTGAAGCTGCACATGACGCCGATCGAGCTTGGATCGGTGACAATGTCGCTGCGGCTTGCCGGTGACGAGCTTGCCGTTCACATGACGGTGGAGAGTGTTGCGGCCTATAAAAAGCTCCAGGAAGACAGCAAGAGCATCCTCGATGGTCTCAAGGCGCAGGGTCTGACGGTCGATAACATCACCATCAGCATCGCTTCTTCCGACAAGAGTGACCAAACGGGCACACAAGGCAACAATCAGCAAAATCAGCAGGCGCAGCAGCAGGGTCAGCAGGCCGCCGCCGGGCGCAACCGTGACGAGTCCGGAGCACGGGGCGAGCGGCAAGGCAATGGCGATAATTTGGGGGTGCATAATGAAGGCATGGATGGCGTTTCTGGCTCTGCCCGCTCTTCTGCTGACAATGGCGTCTACCTCTGAGAACGCGTCCGCTTCGGCAACGTCAGGTGTCTGTGAAAGAGAGATCCAGTCGGCGGCACGCAAATATGGCGTGCCGGAGGGAATTCTCTATTCGGTGGGGCTGACCGAAACGGGCCGCAAGGGGCGTCTCGACCCCAACGCCATGAATATCGAGGGAAAACCGGTATTTGCCTCCTCCACCGAGGAGGCTTTGACCACTTTTGAAGCGGCGAAGCGCAACGGCGCCAAGCTGATCGACCTCGGATGCATGCAGATAAATCATTATTTCCATGGCGAAAACTTCGCATCCGCACGGGAAATGTTCGATCCTCGCCGCAATGTGGAATATGCCGCCATGTTTCTGCGCAACCTCCACAACAGGCATGAAACCTGGACCATGGCGGTCGCCCGTTATCATGCCGGCCCCAACAATGACCCGGCGCAGAAGAAATATGTCTGCCGTGTCATCGCCAATCTGGTGGCGACGGGCTACGGAAAATGGACCGCCAACGCGAAAAATTTCTGCGACGGTTAACAACCTGAAATTGCTTTCAGGCGCCGCAGGACTCGTATTTTGAAATGTGGCGATAGATTGATCGAAAAAAGGCATTTCAAGCGGTTTTTTCGGAATTTTGAAATTTCTACACAAAAATTTTGTGCCATATATGGTTAATACCCACTATATATAGATCAAATCGGCACAAAATGGTTAATCAATTATTAATATCTATCGATGATTTCCTACAGTTGTCCCTGAATCGTCCGATTCGTACCAATGCCTCATTGGAAAACACCACACTGATTCGGAGGCGGACGAATGATCGTAGTGGTTGATGAGCGCGAGCTCGTTAAAGACGGCTATACATCTCTATTTGGGCGTGAGGGCATTCCCTCGACCGGGTTCGATCCGGTCGAATTCGGGGAGTGGGTCTCGACGGCGGCGGAAAGCGATCTTGCGGCTGTGGAAGCCTTCCTGATCGGCCAGGGCGACCGGAGCTTTTCTTTGCCGAAGGCGATCAGGGATCGCACGACGGCCCCGGTGATCGCGGTCAGCGACCAGCCCTCGCTGGAATCGACGCTGGCGCTTTTCGACAGCGGCGTCGACGACGTCGTGCGCAAGCCGGTACACCCCCGTGAAATCCTTGCACGTGCGGCGGCGATCCGTCGCCGATTGCAGGTTATCTCGAACTTCACCGATGCTGGTCCGATCCGGGTTTTCTCCGACGGCCGTGACCCGGAAGTGGGTGGTGAAGTGTTCCCCTTGCCGCGCCGTGAGCGCCGCATCCTCGAATATTTGATCGCCAATCGCGGACGCCGCGTTTCCAAGGCGCAGATTTTCAATGCCATCTACGGCATCTTTGATGACGACGTCGAAGAAAACGTCGTCGAAAGCCACATCAGCAAGCTGCGCAAGAAGTTGCGCAAGAAGCTTGGCTACGATCCGGTCGATTCCAAACGTTTCCTCGGCTACAGCATTGATTGGCAATGATTTTCATTGACCCGCGTGGTCTTTTTCAAACGCGGTATTTCCGACAGCTTCACGCAAGCCAAACGCTTTACCTTCTCCCTGAAAGATGACCACGAGGGTTTTTGAATGAGTATTTTCGGCACTATGCGAACCGGTGTGTCCGGCATGAATGCGCAGGCGAACAAGCTGGGGACCGTGGGCGACAACATCGCCAATGCAAGCACCACCGGCTACAAGCGCGCATCGACGTCGTTCTCCTCGCTCGTTCTGCCCTCCTCGTCGGGCAGCTATGCGTCCGGCGGCGTGCAGTCCAACGTTCGCTACAGCATTTCGGAGCAGGGCAACCTCTCCTACACCACCTCCAGCACCGACCTTGCCGTTCAGGGCAACGGTTTCTTCGTGGTTCAGGATGGTGCAGGCACGCCTTACCTCACACGGGCGGGGTCCTTCCAGAAGAATTCGGAAGGCTATCTGGAGAATGCGGCAGGCTTCATGCTGATGGGTTACCCTTACGGCGCCAACCCGCCGGCTGCGGTCGTCAACGGCTTCACCGGCCTTGAGGCCATCAATATCAATGACTTCGGTCTGACGGCGTCTCCCTCCACACAGGGCAGCTTCCCGGCCAACCTTAATCGTGATGAGGCAATCGTTGCTGCGGGATCGCGCCCAAGTGCCAACGTCGCAACGTCGACGGTTGGCAGCAAGACGTCGCTCACGGCGTTCGACAGCGGCGGAGCCAAGGTTCTTTACGACTTCTATTACACGCGCATTGACAACGACGCGTCCGGCAATCCGCAGTGGGAAGTGTCCGTTTATCGTCAGGATCAGTCGACGGATGGCGGCTTCCCCTATACGGCAACCGCCCCGGCTACGCTCGTCAAGGAAACGGTCACCCTGACCTTCGATCCCGCCACCAACAAGCTCACCACCGGATCGGATAGCTCGATCACGATTAATGACAACAACAGCGGCGTGGCGCAGGCGATCGAGATCGACCTGTCGCAGATGACGCAGTTCTCCTCGAAGTTCACGCCTGGCACCGCTGTTCTGAACGGTAACGGCCCGAGCCAGATCAAGGACGTCGAAATCGGCAAGGATGGCCTGGTGACGGCGGTCTATCAGGATGGTGGTCGCCGCAATATCTACCAGCTGGCGCTAGCCACGGTGCCGAGCGTCGACAATCTCAGCCCGCAGAACGGTAACGTCTATCTGCCTAGCAACGAGTCGGGTGTCGTCACCATCGGCTTCGCGCAGACCGGCAGCTTCGGTTACATCCAGAAGGGCGCGCTGGAAGGCTCGAACGTCGATATCGCCAGCGAACTCACCGACATGATTGAATCCCAGCGTATCTACACAGCGAATTCGAAAGTCTTCCAGACTGGATCGGATTTGATGGACGTCCTGATCAATCTGAAGAGATAATACTTCTCACGAGGACAGATGAATGTCGCTCACGTCAGCAATGAATACTGCGCAGTCGATTTTCAATAATACAGGTAAGCAGACGGACGTTACCTCCAAGAACATTGCCAATGTCGGCAATGCTAACTACGTCAAGCGAACCGCCATTCTCGGCACGACCATGGCTGGAGCGAGTATCGTCTCCAACGGCCGTGCCCAGAATGAAAGTCTTCTCAGGCAGACGATTTCCAGCTCTTCTCTCGCTTCCGGCCAGAGCACGGTTCTGACCGGCCTTGAGGAAATGAAGAGCATTTTCGGCGGCAACGATTATGAGAGTTCGCCGGCCACCTATATGAAGGAACTGCTGAAGAGCCTGGACGCTTACGCCGCCAAGCCGAGCGATGCCGCTCTGGCCGCAACGGCCGTCACCTCGGCCACCGATGTTGCCAGTTCCCTGAACAAGGCCTCGAACGAATTGCAGGCGATGCGTCTGCGCGCCGACAAGGAAATCGCCCTTCAGGTCGACAAGCTGAACGGGCTGCTTGCGAAGTTCGAGGAAGCCAATAACGAGGTCAAGGCGCAGACGGCGATAGGCGGCGATCCAAGCGACGCTCTCGATCAGCGCGAGACGCTTCTGAAGGATATTTCCTCCATCATCGGCATCAATGTCGTCAATCGTCCCAACAACGATGTGGCGCTTTATACGACGGATGGCGCGACGCTGTTCGAAATCGTGCCGCGCAGCGTCACCTTCAAGACGCAGCCGGGCTATGATGCGACGACCACGGGCAACGCAATCTATGTCGATGGCGTAGCGCTGAAGGCAGGAAGCGGCAGTAACACGACGTCTGAGGGCTCGCTTCAGGGCCTGATGCAGGTTCGTGACGACCTGGCGCCGACGATGCAGAGCCAGCTCGACGAAATCGCCCGCGGCCTCATCACCATGTTTGCGGAAAAGCCGGCCGACGCGACCAGCGGCCTGCCGGATATGCCGGGTCTCTTCACCTACGGCTCGCCGGCGGCGACGACCATTCCGGCCGACGGGATTGTCTCTCCCGGGCTCGCAGCCAGCATTACCGTCAACCCGGCGTTAATTATTTCCAAAGGTGGCAATCCGGAATTGTTGCGCGATGGCGGTATCAACGGTACCGATTACGTGATCAATACCGCAGCGTCGGGGGGAACCGGTTTCTCCGAGCTGATCCGCAGCTATGTTACTGCTTTCGACGCGCCCATGAATTTTGCCGCGTCGACACGTATCGATACGAATACCAGCATCCTGAAATACGGCACCAACTCGATGGGGTGGCTCGAACAGGAACGTTCCGGCGCGACTTCTGCGAACGAAGCGAAAAGCGCGCTTTATGAGCGCTCCGCCACGTCCTATTCGAACAATACGGCGGTCAGTCTGGACGAGGAACTGTCGCTGCTCATGGATATCGAGCAATCCTACAAGGCCGCGACCAAACTGGTGACGACCGTTGACGAAATGCTCAAGTCCCTGATGGACATGGTGAGGTAAACGATGAAAACGTCATTCATTTCATCGCTGGCGATGCAGAACAGCATGCGCAGCACCATCCTCAAGGCTCAGCTCGAGATGACCAATCTCAATACCGAGCTGACGACGGGCAAGCATGCCGATCTCGGCGTGACGCTGGGCGCCAACACCGCCCGCAGCCTCGATCTCAATCGCGATATCGACCGCATCTCTTCGCTGGTGAGCGTCAATTCGATTGCAACGCAACGCCTCAAATCCTCGCAGACGGCGCTGGACGGCATGGCGCAGGCCGCACAGGAAATTCAGAAGGTTCTCGTCCCCAACACCAGCAGCGAAGCGCCGACGCTGACGACGGTTGCCAAAACCATCTCGAATGCCTTCAACAATTTCACCAGCTTCGCCAATACGGCGGTCAATGGCGAGTTTCTGTTCTCCGGCATCAATACGGATGTGAAGCCCGTCGATGACTATTTCGCTGAAGGGTCTACCCTGAAGGAAGCCTATGAGACCGAGCTGAACGCATTCATGGCGGCGCAGACGCCGGCGGTTGGCGACATCACCGGCCTCTCCAAGACCCAGGCCGAAGCCTTCATGACCCATATCGAAGGTGTGTTCAACGGCACCACGACGGTAACGAACCCGCCCCATAGCAGCCTGACGGCCGGCCAGAACTACGATTTCTGGACGACCTTCGGCTCCAAGGCGAGCGACACCAACATGACGAGCCGCATCAGCCAGAACGAGGTCGTGGAAACCTCCAGCAACAGCAATTCGCAGGGCATGCGTTATTTTGCACTGACGGCGATGACGGCGATGACCTTCCTCGACGAAAAGGTGGATAGCGGCGTTCGCGAAATGGTGGCGACCAAGTCGGTGACCAATATCGGCACCGCCATCAGTGGCCTGAACCAGCAGCAAAGCCAGCTCGGCCTTTCCGAAAGCCGCGTTTCGAAGGCCAATGATTCGCTGGCAGCCCAGAAGAAGATCATCGAAACGCATCTGCTGGATATTGAGGGGATCGATACCTACGAGGCGAAGACCCGCCTCGATCTGCTGCAGCAGCAGATTGAAATCGCATACAGCCTCACGTCGCGTCTGCAAAAAATGAGTCTGGTGAACTACCTCTGATGAACAGGGGTGGCGGCAGATAAAGGATACATGAATGTACCAGTTTTCCTACGCCGAAATCATGGAGGATGGTGTCGCCAACGCGAAGGATCGCGAGCGGCAGGCGTTGACAAAATCGATCGACCTTCTGGTGGAGGCAAGGGATTCCTCTTCGCAGCGCCACACGATCGAAGCGCTTTTTTACACTCGACGGGTCTGGATCCGCTTCATTGAGGATCTCAAGCAACCCGACAACCAGCTTGCCATGGAGCTCAGGGCCAATCTGATTTCCATCGCGATCTGGATATTGAAAGAGTGCGAACTGATCCGGAAACGTCAGTCGACGAATTTCCAGGGCATAATTGACGTGACAACCATCATCAGGGATGGACTTAAATGAAAAGTACACTTCGGATTTCGCTGAAATCGGGCGAAAAGATTTTTATCAACGGCGCGGTTCTGCGTGTGGATCGCAAGGTGGCGCTCGAATTCCTGAACGATGTCACGTTTCTGCTTGAAAACCACGTCCTGCAGCCCGATCAGGCGACGACGCCGCTGAGGCAGCTTTATTTCATCGCGCAGATGATCCTCATCAACCCGGAAGGGCGCGACCAGTCCACCAACATGTTCCGCAAGTCGGTCAGCATGCTGTTGAACTGCTTCCAGCATGACGAGGTTCTGGCGGAACTCAAGCGGATCGACGGACTGGTTGCCTCGGGCAAGGCTTTCGAAGCGCTGAAGGCCATTCGCGGTCTCTACCCGATCGAGGAAAAAATCCTCAACAATCAGGAAATGACCCCCGCAACGATCGAGCAGATTCGCAAGGAGATAGCACCATGGCGGTAGATGCAGTCACTTCGGCAGCGTCAAATCCCTGGGCCAATGCCGGGGCGAGCAGCTCCGACGGCAGCGCGGCGTCGCTGAACTACGACAGCTTCCTGAAGCTCCTCATCGCCCAGATGAAGAACCAGGATCCGACCAGCCCGATGGATGCGGGCGAGCAGATGTCGCAGCTCGCAAGCTTCTCGCAGGTCGAGCAGACCATCAAGACCAACACCCATCTCAAAAGCATGCTGCAGGCGGAAGCCCTGACGCGCGCCTCCGATCTGGTCGGCAAGACGGTCAAGAGCGCCGACGACACCGTCACCGGCGTGGTGAAGGAAGTCGAGGTCTATTCGGACGGCGTTGTCGCCATCACCGAAGCTGGTGACAAGGTGCTGCTGCAGGCCGGCGTGACCTTCTCCAACGGCCCGATTACGAGTACATCTGATAGCGGAACCGATTCGGATAGCGCGACCGGTTCCTGACATTGAAGAGGCGGCATGACGCCGCCTTTCCGGATTAAGGATGCGACGATGAACGAGGCCGATGCGCTTGACATCATGCAGGCGGCTGTCTGGACGGTTCTCGTTGCGGCCGGTCCCGCGGTTCTAGCCGCCATGATCGTCGGTGTCGTCATCGCCTTCATTCAGGCCCTGACCCAGGTTCAGGAAATGACGCTGACCTTCGTTCCCAAGATCGTCACGATCATGCTCGTCCTCGGCGTCGCCGCCCCCTTCGTGGGCGCGCAGATATCGCTCTTTTCCAATCTCGTCTTTTCCCGCATCCAGTCCGGCTTCTGACGCCGTCCGCTGCGGATGCCACCTTCGCGCAAGCTTCAGCCGCTAGTGATAGGCGCAAAGCATCGGGCCGAATTGCGTGCGCTTTTCGAAAACCGGTGCCGTGGAACCGTGCGGCGGCTTTTCCGTCGCCCTTCTCATGAAGAGACAGGACGAATTTATGGCGCAACCACCAGTCATCTCCCTGCCCAAGGTCAGTCCGAGCACGCGTGACATCGGTTTCGCACTGGGCATCGTGGCGATCCTCTGCGTTCTCTTCCTGCCCATTCCGGTCATGCTGGTGGATATCGGTCTGGCCTTTTCGATTGCGCTTTCGGTCCTCATCCTCATGGTGGCGCTCTGGATTCAGCGGCCGCTGGATTTCTCGTCCTTCCCGACCGTGCTGCTGATCGCGACGATGATCCGCCTGTCGCTGAACATCGCGACGACGCGCGTTATCCTCTCCCACGGCAATGAAGGGCCGACGGCGGCGGGCGGCGTGATTGCGGGCTTCTCCAGCCTCGTCATGTCCGGCGATTTCGTGATCGGTCTGATCGTCTTCCTGATCCTGATCACCGTCAACTTCATCGTCATCACCAAGGGTGCGACGCGTATCGCCGAAGTCGGCGCACGTTTCACCCTGGACGCCATTCCCGGCAAGCAGATGTCGATCGATGCGGATTTGTCCGCCGGCATCATCGATGAAAAGGAAGCGCAGCGCCGCCGCCGCGAGCTGGAAGAGGAAAGCTCCTTCTTCGGTTCGATGGACGGCGCCTCGAAATTCGTGCGTGGCGACGCCATTGCCGGCCTCATCATCACCGCGATCAATATTTTCGGCGGCATCATCATCGGTTATTTCCGCCACGGCATGCCCATTGGCGAAGCGGCCGACGTTTTCGTCAAGCTTTCGGTCGGTGACGGTATCGTCTCGCAGATCCCGGCCCTGATCGTATCGCTGGCAGCCGGCCTTCTGGTCTCGCGCGGCGGCACCGCCGGCTCGACGGACCAGGCGGTCGTCAACCAGCTGAGCGGTTATCCGCGCGCGCTGATGGTCTCGGCCATGCTGATGGGACTGCTCGCCATCATTCCGGGCCTTCCCTTCCTGCCCTTCATCTTCCTCGGCGGCATCATGGCCTTCGGCAGCTGGTATATTCCGCGCCAGGCGGAGGCCGAAAGCGCGCTGCGGCGTCAGGAAGAGGAGAACAAGGTTCTCCAGACCACCGAGGCGGAAAAGGATTCGGTAAAGCAGGTGCTGAAGACGGCCGAGATCGAACTGGCGCTCGGCAAGCAGGTTTCCACCCGCCTTCTCGGGGCGCATCAGGAACTGGCCTTCCGTGTCGGCAAGATGCGCAAGAAATTCGCGACCCAATACGGTTTCGTCGTGCCGGAGATCAAGGTTTCCGACGACATCATGATCCCGGAAAAGGCCTATCAGATCCGCGTTCACGGCACGACCATCGCGTCCAGCAACCTGCGCGTCGGCGACGTTCTTGTCGTGACCGGGGCAGGGCGCAAGCCGAGCATTCCCGGTGACGAAATCCGCGAACCGGCTTTCGGCATGCCCGCCGTCTCGATTCTCGAAACCTTCACCGAGGATCTGAAACGCGAAGGCTTCCATCCGATCGACAACGTCTCCGTGGTGCTGACGCATCTCAGCGAAGTCATCCGAAACAACCTGCCGCAGCTCCTGTCCTACAAGGATGTCAAAATCCTCATCGATAGGCTCGATCCGGAATACAAGAAGCTGGCCGACGAGATTTGCTCGTCGCACATGTCCTATTCCGGCCTGCAGGCGGTGCTGAAACTGCTGCTCGCCGAGCGCGTCTCAATCCGCAACCTGCATCTCATTCTCGAAGCGGTCGCCGAACTTGCGCCGCATGTGCGCAAGACGGAACAGATCGTCGAACATGTGCGGGTGCGCATGTCGCAGCAGCTCTGCGGCGATCTTGCCGACAATGGCGTGTTGCGCGTCCTGCGCCTCGGCAACAAATGGGACATGGTCTTCCATCAGGCGCTGAAGCGCGACCAGAAGGGCGAAATCGTCGAATTCGACATCGATCCCCGCCATCTTGAGGAGTTTTCCGAGCAGGCATCCAAAGTTATCCGTGAATTCATGGATCGCGGCCTGCCCTTTGTCCTTGTAACCTCGCCGGAAACGCGGTCCTATGTGCGCATGATTATCGAGCGACTCTTTGCGACCCTGCCGGTTCTTTCGCATGTGGAACTGGCCAAGGGTCTCGAGATCAAGATTCTGGGCGCCATTTCATGATAACCGACCCGCAGGGGACAATCATTGCATTGTTCCTTGCCATCTGCCGTATCGGCGCATGCTTCATGACCATGCCGGGCTTTTCAAGCTCGCGCATTTCGCCGCAGATTCGCATGCTTCTGTGCGTCGCGGTGTCCATGGCGCTTCTGCCCGTGCTGTGGGACACGATCTATCCGAAAGTTTCCGGCGCAAGCCAGGGCACGGTCGTCGGCCTCATCTTCACAGAGGTCGTCATCGGTTCGATGTATGGCCTGATCGCGCGGTTCTACACCCTCGGTTTCCAGTTCACCGGTGCGCTCATCGGCGCTTCCATCGGTCTCAGTGCGCCGGGCGGGGCCGATGTGATCGAAGACGTGCAGGAAAACCAGATATCCAACTTCATCACCTTCGGCGGCCTGCTGGTGCTGTTCATATTCGATTTCCACCACATCGTCCTCAAAGCGCTGGTGGATTCCTACACCGCCACGCCGGTCGGCGCACTGATCAGCGGCCAGAAGATGCTGATTACGCTGACCGACACGCTCAGGGCGTCTTTTTCGATCATGCTTCGGCTTGCCAGCCCCTTCGTGATTTATGGCTTGATGTTCAACGTCGCGGTCGGCCTCATCAACAAGCTCGCGCCGCAGATTCCGGTCTTCTTTATCTCGACGCCCTTCGTTCTCGCGGGTGGTCTTTTCATGCTCTATTTGTCGATTGCGGCCCTCATCCGCCAATTCGTGGATGGTTTCGGCCCGGTCTTCATCGGTTTTTGATCGGGAGAAATACGATGGCTTCGGACAAGCGCTCGGCCAAACTCAAGCGTCTGGTAACTGTCCAGCGGCACATGGAAAAAATGGCCGAGGTGGAACTGGCCGATACCACCCGCACACGGGCGGAAGTTGCGCAATCCATGGAGAACGTGCTGGAGGCCATGAGTTCCATGGAACCGGTGCATCAGACATTTTCCCGGCACTATTCGGACCGGTACGGCCGTCTCGTCGTCCAGGACCGCCAGCTTGAAGGCGTTCAGCAATTTCAGGAAAACAAGGTCCTGAAGGAAAAGACCAAGGCTGACCGGCTCGAGGACAGGATGCACCTTGCGCGCGATCTTGAGGACCGCGAGGCCGACGATAATGCAATCTATGATTTGTTAGAAATTACGAATGTTTCCCACACACCAGCCTCCAGCAAGGTTGGCGATCCATAGTCTGTCCCATTGTTGCATCGCGGGCGTTTTTGACGACGTCTCCGGCGATGTTTCTTGATTGAGCGGATGCGCCGGCTTTCTGTGCCGCCCATTCGTCAGCTCGGGAGATCTGGACGTGGCGATATCGGTGATAAGTGATCTGGTGATGGATGTGGTTCGCGCTGCGGACCCCCAGGAAGTTCAGGTCGCCCAGGAAAAACTCAAGGCGAACAAGGCGGCTTTTGCCGCAACCAGCCTTGCCGATGCTGGCAAGGGTTTTGGCGCTGCGGTCGACATGCTGGATGGCGCCTCCTCGAAGGCCGGTCTCGGCGACACCAATATTCGCGCGGCCCGCACCGAAATCCCGGAAACATACCGTAAATATGAAGCCTCGGTGCTCCAGACCTTCGTGGCCAACATGCTGCCGAAAGACAGCGAGGAAGTTTACGGCAAGGGCAATGCCGGCGAGATCTGGAAGAGCATGATGGCCGAACAGTTTGCCGACACGATTTCCAGAAATGGCGGCGTCGGCATCGCGGAACAGGCTTACAAGGATGCGCTTCGGAAGGCTGAAAGCAAAGGCATTACCGACGTATCGATGAATGAAAAAGACAATAATGCTGCAATTCGGATGGTGGCGGAGTTCGAGCGGCAGGTCCTCGGCGTTTCCAATGAGAAAACGGACGAGGCTTGAGAATGAAAAACCTTAACGAGGAGACAAGCATGGACCTTATGTCGAACGACCACCGTATCCAATCCGTTCTCGGCCGCCTTGAGATGATCATCGACAACGAGAACGACAATATCGGTAAGGACCCCCAGTTCGATTTCAAGGTCTCCAACGCCCACAAGAGCCGTTGCCTCTATGAGCTGACGATGCTGTTCCGTGATACCCCGCGCGAGGAAATCGCCGCCGGTTACATGGAGCAGGTCAAGGGCATCAAGTCCAAGCTCGCCACCAATGCCAGCCGCGTCGAGGCGCATCTGAATGCGGTTCGCGCGGTTGCGGACCTCTTGAAGAACGCCATTCAGGAAGCCGATACGGACGGCACCTATTCGCAGGAACAGTTCATGTACGGCGCAGCCTCCTGATGTTGAAGCTTCTTCTCACTGGCGTCTGGGTTTGCGCCGTCACGCTCGGCGCGGTGTATTTCTCCGTCCAGTTGGCGACGGCGCCCGCGCCGGATGAGGCGGGGGCGAAAAAGGCCAATCTGCAACTGGTCAAGGGCGAAAGCATCACGATCCCCGTCATCAATGATGGCGGGGTAAACGGCTATTTCCTCAGCCGTATTTCGCTGCGCGTCGACAAGACCAAGATGGCGAAGATCGAGCTGCCGGCAACGCAGTTGATGACCGATGAACTGTTCACGCTGCTTGCGGGTTCTTCCATGGTCAATATCGCCAATATTTCCACCTTCGATCCAGAAGCCTTCAAGCAGCGCATCCGCGAGGGGCTGAACAAAAGGCTCGATGACGAGGTGGTCGAGGACGTGCTGATTGAACAGCTCGATTATCTGTCGAAAGCCGACATCCGCGAGCAGAACGGCAATGGCACGCCCCGTTCGGTCAAGCTCGTCGAGGGCGAGAAGGCCGAAGCCGGCAAAGAAGCGGCGCCAAGCCACTGACGACCGGCAGGCGAGGGGCGTCGGCCGGATAAGGGATGCGGAGCATCCTTCTGGTTAATTGTCTCTTGCCGCATCCCCAGGCATTCTAGAGATTGCTTTCAAGCTAAATTCAACCTGCACCTGTATAACGAACCCATGAACCACCATCCCGCAGACCATGCATTGGATCGGTGGCGATGGGTTTGGCATTTGGGGGTTGGCAATGAGTTTTGCGTCAGGTTTCGCGCGGCCGGAATCGCAACGGAATATCCACGGACTGCGCGTCTGTGATCTCGACTGGAATGGGGCGCTGGAATTGGTCAGCGGCAGGGCGTCTGCCTGTGAAGGACACACGATGCTGTCCTTTCTCACCATCGAAAAGGCGAAGCTTTCGCTCAGGGACAACGCCTACCGGCAGATTCTGGAAAGCTGCCTGCTTCTGCCGCAGGGCAAGGCAATGAGGGTCGCCGCGCGCAACGAGAATGGTGAGCCTTTGCCTGCGCCCATCGACGGCGTCGCCTTTGTGATGGCGCTTCTGACCTATATGGCCGTGCCGAAGCGTATCGGTGTGGCGGGAGATGATGCGGCGCAGATCGGCGAAGTTCTCGCCAGGTTGCGGGCGCACGCGCCCTGGCACGATTTCGTCATGCTGAACCGCGATGCATCGGGCGTTAAGGTGGATGTTCTGCTGGCGGGAATGTCGAAGGAAAACCAGGAGACATGGCTGCACCGCACCGTCAGCCGTGAGAATGCACGGGTCACCATCGCGGTTGGCCCGCTGTTCAAGGTCCTGTCTTCGGAAGTGGCCGGCATGCCGGAAATTTTCCGCAAGCTTCACATGAGCTGGCTCTACAGCCTCTGCGCCGAACCCTGGCACATCGCGCTCGGCAAGAGCTGATGCCGTTCTCGCAGGCGTTGCGTTAACCATTTGTTTGCCACGATCCTTTAACCTCTCGTAAGGTTTTGACAGTCGCCCGTTACGGGCGGCACCGAGGGCGGCAGACGGCTTCAGATGGTTGATGACAATCCGGACATGATGGCGATCCGCCCTGACGAGAATGATGTCGCTGTGCCCGTATCGCAATGGCGCAGACATTGTCGGCGGCTCCTGACGTCCGGCTGCATCGCCGCTGCCACCGTTGCCGGGGCTGCCCTTCCGCTTCTGCTGGTCGATTCGGGCTTTCGCGGTTATGTTTCGCAGGCCCGGATCGAGGTCTCACAGACCGCTTACGATGCCCCCGATGCTGCCCGCTTTCTGGCGATGGCGCGTCGTACCCTGCTTTCACCCTCCGGGCTCGACCGTATAACCGCCGATCTCAAGCTGAAGTCCGCCGATATGGTCGGCGTTCGCAATCAGGGCGAGCTTGGCCTGCTTTTCGACCTTCTGACCGGCGCGGATGCGCGTCCGCTATCCGAGCGTGAGGCGGTGAACGGTGCGGTGGGCGAAGCGATCCGGCTGGAACTCACTCCGGATGAAAATACGCTCATCGTGACCGGCAAGGCCGCAACGCCGGAAACCGCCATGCGGCTGACCGATTACCTCTCGATGCGTGTGATCGCCGATGGCAAGGCCGGCACCATGACGCCCGCCATGCGCGAGACGGAGAGGGCGCGGACAAGGCTCGATGAGGCGGAAGCGGCGCTAAACGGTTTCCAGATGCGCCACGGTGACGCCGTGATGGCCGAGGCGCAGCAACTCGAACAGCAGCTGCGCGACGTAAACGACAGTCTGGCGCGAACCACCCGGCAGCAATTGGCCATTCAGGCCGATCTGACGGCGGCTTCGGCGCTGAAGCCGAATGATGTCTTTGCGAAGCCTCTGCCGGCCGGCGTGGGTTTTTCAGCGCTTGAGGATATCAGGCAGAAACACTCGACCGCCAGCATGGCGCTTGCTGCGGTTTCGGTCGATTACGGCCCGAAACACCCCCGCCGCATCGCCGCCCAGAATGCGGTGGATGCCGCACAGGCGCTTGCCGCCCCCGCATTGCGGCAATTGCTGGAAGGCCTGCGGGCGGATGAAAAGCGCATCTCTCAGGAGATCGCGACCGCCAATGGCGAGCAAAAGAAATACCTCGACCGCCTGAACGAACTCGGTGTCGCCCCCGGCGAGTTCTCCAGATTGCAGGGCGAACTGGAAACGGCGCGAAATGTCTATCTCGAGGCAAGCGAACGCCGCGACCTCTCCGCCTCCGCCACGCCCGCGGTCGAGACCCGTTTGGTGAAAAAGGCCGCCCCCGGCGAGTTGACCCGCGATCTGACGCAAGCTGCCATGCTGGCGGGCGGCGGTGCATTGATCGGCCTGATGGGCAGTCTTTATCTCCTGAGCTACCGTCGCCATGACGAGGAAGAGGAGGGTGCATTGCTCATCGAAGAGGGCGCGCAACTTCCATCCTCCGTCGAGCCGTCGTTCGAGTCTCTGCAGATTTCCGAATTCGAACCGATCGAGCCGGCTGTGTTCGACGATTTGCAGGATCTTGCCGCAGAGGACAATATCGAGCCGGAAGAAGACGGCTTTGCCGATTATTACGGCGAGGCCGTCAATGACGACGACGACATGCCGCTGGACGAGCGCGTGCGGCAGGTCCTGATGGGCAACCGCACGGTCAGGAGTGCTGATCCGGCCTCTTCCGGCCTTCCACCGCTTCTGGCCGAAGCCCTTGTCGGAGACTTCGACCATGCCCAGGCCCAAGCCGAGGAACTGATGGAATTGCGACGCGAACTGGCGTTCCTGAGAGAGCGTCTTGCCGATTACGCCGATCGCCGCGAAGACTACCGCAAAACAGCCTGAAAACGCCGCATTTTCGCTTGCATTCCTGCGAAGGGGGCACCATACGGAGCCTACGTAACCCAGCAGGAGCAGGACGCATGGCAGTTGTGATTGACGGGAAGGCGAAGGCGGCTTCGGTAACGGAGGCGGTCCGCAAATCGGCAGAAGCGCTTGAGGCGGAAAAGGGCGTAAAGCCCGGTCTCGCGGTTGTCATCGTCGGAAACGATCCGGCCAGCCATGCTTACGTGAACTCCAAGAGCAAGATGGCCAAGCAATGCGGTTTCAACTCCATCCAGCACACGCTGCCGGAGGAAACCACGCAGGCCGCACTCCTCAAGCTGGTCGGCGAACTGAACGCCGACGCTTCCATTCACGGCATTCTCGTGCAGCTGCCGCTGCCGAAGCACTTCAATTCCGATGAGATCATCCAGTCGATCCTGCCCGAAAAGGATGTGGATGGCTTGAGCGTGCTGAATGCCGGCAAGCTCGCGACCGGCGATCTCGCCACCGGTCTCATTTCCTGCACGCCCGCCGGCGCCATGCTTCTGGTACGCGGCATTCACGGCGAAGACCTTTCCGGCCTCAACGCCGTGGTCATCGGCCGCTCCAACCTGTTCGGCAAGCCGATGGGCCAACTTCTGCTGAATGCCAATGCCACGGTGACCATGGCGCATTCACGCACCAAGGATCTGGCCGGCATTTGCAAGACGGCGGATATTCTGGTCGCGGCGGTCGGCCGCGCGGCGATGGTGAAGGGCGATTGGGTGAAACCCGGCGCGACGGTCATCGATGTCGGCATCAACCGCATTCCGGCGCCGGAAAAAGGCGAAGACAAGTCGAAGCTGGTGGGCGATGTCGCCTTTGACGAGGCGAGCGCCGTTGCCGCCGCCATCACGCCCGTTCCGGGCGGCGTCGGCCCGATGACGATCGCCATGCTGATGGCCAACACCGTCATCGCCGCCCATCGCGCGCTGGGTCTGACCGCACCGAAGTTCTAAGCGGCTGGAAACGGCCGGCTACGCTTTCGGAGCCGGCCCCGTCGAGGCGCGCACCACAAGTTCCGCCTTCCAGAGTTCCTGATGCGGTTCTGTCTGGTTGAGCTTGATCCGGTTGATCAGGCGCTGGCCCACGCGTACCCCCGCCGCCCGGAGTGATGAGCGGGTGGTGGTCAGCGGCACGGAGAAATTATCCGGCTTCAAAAGTGGCAGCACGTCGTCATGGGCGATCAGCGAAATATCCTTGCCGGGTTTCAAGCCCCGCTGGTTGAGCGAACGGATCGCGCCGAGCGCAAGCGCGGTACTGGCGCACAGAATAGCGGTCGGTTTTTCCGGGCGTGACAGTAAGGCCTCCATGCCGAGATAACCTTCCTCGTCGGTCATGCTGCTGTGTCTCTTGTTGTTCGCATGCAATGTCAGGCCATTTGCCGAAAGCGCCTTTTCCACCCCGAGACAGCGCCGGTAGGTGAAATCATAACCCTCCGGGCCGTTCAGAAGCCCGATCCGCGTATGGCCAAGCTGGAGGAGAAGCTGGGTCGCATCGCGGAAGGCACCCTCATTGTCCACGTCGAGATAGGGATAATCCTCCTCCACGCCAACGGAGCGGCCATGCACGAGGAAGGGCAGGGAGAGCGATTGCATCATGGCGATGCGCGGGTCGTTCTTCTTCATATAGGCGAGATAGATGCCATCGACGCTGCCGCTTGCGGCGAGCCCCCGCAGGGCTTCGCGCTCTTTTTCCGGCTCGGTCGGCATGATCACGAGATGAAAGCCGCTGCGTGATGCCTCCTCACCGAGACCGCTCAGGAATTCGCCGAAATGCACGTCGGAACGGTGATGCTCGCCAATCGGCATGACAAGCCCGATGGAGCCGACCTTACCTGTCGCCAGCCGTTGCGCGGCCGCATTCGGGCGATAGCCTGTCTTTTCGGCAGCCTCCATGACGCGGCGGCGCGTCTCGGCGCTGACCTCGGGATAGCCGTTGAGCGCCCTGCTGATGGTCGTCTGCGAAATGCCCAGCAGTTGCGACAGCTGTTTCAGGTTCATGTCTGTCATTCCTCCATGCGCGCGCCCCGGGAATACGGCAAAGCCTCTCCTCAATTCCCAAAGCGCTTTAGATTTTTACCAGTCTCCACCGCATTTCTCAATCGAAAAGGATAGCCGCCTTCCGAATTAAATATGACTATTCATAGGGCGTTGCAACGTTTCCGCAGAAAGAGCCTCTTGACTCCGTCTTAATGACAATGAGATGAATAGGCAGCCAAAGCGCTTTGATTGGAGAGGACGCTTTGAGCCTTTTATGTGATGGGAGGTAAATCACATGCAGAAGACTCTTTTGGCGACGGCCGCCGTCATGGCTTTGCTGTCCGGTGCGGCCTTTGCCGCCGACCTGAAGTTTGCACCCGGCGGCGACGCCAAGTTCAACTGGAAAAGCTACGAGGACTTCAAGGCGGCCCATGCCGACCTGAAAGGCCAGACGCTGACGATTTTCGGCCCGTGGCGCGGTGAAGACGAGGCCCTGTTCCAGTCGGTGCTTGCCTATTTCGCTGATGCGACCGGCGTGAACGTCCGTTATTCCTCGTCGGAAAATTACGAGCAGCAGATCGTCATCGATACGCAGGCGGGCTCGCCGCCCAATATCGCCATCCTGCCGCAGCCCGGCCTTCTGGCCGATCTTGCCGCCAAGGGCTTCCTCGTGCCGCTCGGCGACAAGACCGCCGACTGGGTCAAGGAAAATTACGGCGCGGGCCAGTCCTGGGTCGATCTCGGCAGCTACAAGGGCAAGGACGGCAATAAGGCCTATTTCGCCTTTCCCTTCAAGGCGGACGTGAAGTCGCTCGTCTGGTACGTGCCTGAGAACTTCGAGGAAGCGGGCTATAAGGTGCCCGAGAGCATGGAAGACCTGTTCAAGCTGACGGACCAGATCGTTGCCGATGGCGGCACGCCCTGGTGCATCGGTCTCGGTTCCGGCGGGGCAACCGGCTGGCCGGCAACGGACTGGGTGGAAGACCTGATGCTGCGCACCCAGCCGCTCGACGTCTATCAGAAATGGACGACCAACGAGGTCAAGTTCACCGATCCGGCCGTGGTCGAAGCGATCAACGAATTCGGCAAATTCGCCAAGAACGAAAAATATGTCAGCGGCGGCGTCGCGGCCGTGGCCTCCACCGATTTCCGCGACAGCCCCAAGGGCCTCTTCGACATTCCGCCGAAGTGCTACCTGCACCATCAGGCGTCGTTCATTCCGTCCTTCTTCCCGGAAGGCACCAAAGTGGGGACGGATGCGGATTTCTTCTACATGCCGACTTACGCGTCAAAGCCTGACCTCGGCAAGCCGGTTCTCGGCGCTGGCACGCTGGTCACCATCACCAAGGAAGCGCCTGCCGCGAAGGCTTTCGTCGAATTCCTGCAGACCCCGATCGCCCATGAGGTCTGGATGGCGCAGTCCAGCTTCCTCACGCCCTATAAGGGTGTGAATGTCGATGCCTATGCCAATGAGCAGATGAAGCGACAGGGTGAAATCCTGACGACCGCGACAAGCTTCGGCTTCGACGGTTCCGACCTCATGCCCGGCAAGATCGGTGCCGGCGCATTCTGGACCGGCATGATCGATTTCGTCGGCGGCAAGTCCGCGGATCAGGTCGCGAGCGATATCCAGAAGGCCTGGGACGGCCTGAAGTAAAGATATCGGATCGGGCCCGGCGGTTTACTGCCGGGCCCTTACCAACAGCGCTGCCCCGACGACCGCATAAATCAGCGCGGCGCGGAGAGGATCAAGGGAGGGAACATGGCTCAACAACTCGTTTCGGCCATCGGCGTGATGGTGGCGGGGGTCTTTGCCTGCGCTGCCTATTACTGGCTATCCGATAAGGTGCTTCAGGCGATCTTTCCGGTCCGCGCGGGAGACGTGCTGCAGGCATCCCGCAACCTCAATCGCCGCGCGGCGGTCCGGCCCTGGCTGTTCATCGGTCCGGCTTTGATCCTCCTGCTGGTCTATCTGGTCTACCCCGTCATCGCCACGCTGATCCTGTCCTTTTATGACCGGACCGGCAGCGAATTCGTCGGTCTTGCCAATTATCGCTGGGCGTTTTTCGATGCCGGTTTCCGCCAGTCGATCTTCAACAATATCCTTTGGCTCGCCGTCGTGCCGGCCGCCTGCACCTTCTTCGGCCTCGTTATCGCGGTCATGACCGACCGCATCTGGTGGGGCAATATCGCCAAATCCATCGTCTTCATGCCGATGGCGATTTCCTTCGTTGGCGCATCGGTCATCTGGAAGTTCATCTATGAGTATCGCGCCGAAGGTCAGGTACAGATCGGCCTCTTGAACGCCGTCGTCGAGTTTTTCGGCGGTAATCCGCAGGTCTGGATTTCCATGCCCTTCTGGAACAATTTCTTCCTGATGATCATCCTCATCTGGATTCAGACCGGTTTTGCCATGGTCATCCTGTCGGCGGCGCTGCGCGGTATTCCGGAAGAAACCGTCGAGGCGGCCGTCATCGACGGGGCCAATGGCTGGCAGATCTTCTGGAAGATCATGGTGCCGCAAATCTGGGGCACCATCGCCGTCGTCTGGACGACGATCACCATTCTCGTGCTCAAGGTCTTCGATATCGTACTGACCATGACCAACGGGCAATGGAACACCATGGTTCTCGCCAATCTCATGTTCGACTGGATGTTCCGCGGCGGTGGCGACAGCGGCCGAAGTGCGGTCATCGCGCTCATCATCATGGCGGCCGTCACCCCGATCATGGTCTGGAATATCCGCCAGGCAAACCGCGAGATGGAGGGCCGCTGAGATGAATATTTTCAAACGCCTTCGCCGCGTCGGCCTGCCGCGCCTCATCGTCCATGCCAGTGTTCTCGTCGTCGTGCTGCTCTGGCTGCTGCCAACGCTCGGCATTCTCGTCAGCTCGCTGCGCGACAAGGACCAGATCACCGTGTCGGGCTGGTGGACGGCCTTCTCCAGTTCCGAACAGACCTCGGCAGTGCGCCTCGCCGATGCTTCCGTGCAGAAGCAGGACGGCAGCCGCTATGTCATATCAGGCAATGTTTTCGAAAACGGACAGGGCGGCAAGGTTGCGGCCTTCGGCGTTCGCGTACAGGAACCCACGGCGTTCAAAGCCGGCGAGGCGGCCGATATCGGTGACGGCGAAACATTACTCGTTAATACGGACGGTAGCTACGAATACAGCAAGGCCGCGAGCTTCGAAGGCTCTCGCGGCAAGCGCGTCTATATTTCCGTCGCGACGCCGCCCGTCTTCACGCTCGACAACTATCGCACGGTCCTGACCTCGGAAGGCATCGGCCAGTCCTTCGTCAACTCGCTGACTGTCGCCGTGCCGGCAACCGTCATCCCGATCCTGATTGCCGCCTTCGCCGCCTATGCGCTGTCATGGATGAGCTTTTCCGGCCGCAATCTGCTGATTGCCATGGTAGTGGGCCTGATCGTCGTGCCGCTGCAGATGTCGCTGATCCCGCTTCTCAGACTCTATAATGAAATCGGCACCATCTTCGGCGTGCCGTCCAAGACCTATGCCGGCATCTGGCTGGCGCATACCGCCTTCGGCCTGCCGCTCGCCATCTATCTGCTGCGCAACTATATTTCCGGCCTGCCGAAAGAGATCATCGAAAGCGCCCGTGTCGATGGCGCGAGCGATTTTGAAATATTCGTCAAGATCATCCTGCCGCTCTCCTTTCCGGCGCTCGCCTCCTTCGCCATCTTCCAGTTCCTGTGGACCTGGAACGACCTGCTCGTGGCCATGGTCTTCCTCGGCACGCAGAAGGACGAGCTGGTGCTGACCGGCGCGCTCAATGCGCTGCTCGGCTCGCGCGGCGGCAACTGGGAAATCCTCACCGCCTCGGCCTTCGTCACCATCGTTGTGCCGCTCTGCGTTTTCTTCGCCCTTCAACGTTATCTCGTGCGTGGCCTGCTCGCAGGCTCCGTCAAGGGAGGCTGATTATTCCATGAACGCCCATACCAGACAGGACACTTCCATGACCGCTTCGGTGACTTCCGCTTTGACGCCCAACAAGGACTGGTGGCGCGGCGCTGTTATCTATCAGATCTACCCGCGCTCCTATCAGGACTCCAATGGCGACGGCATCGGCGACCTCAAGGGCATCACCGACCGTCTGGCGCATATCGCCAATCTGGGTGCCGACGCGATCTGGATTTCGCCCTTCTTCACCTCGCCGATGAAGGATTTCGGTTACGACGTCTCGAATTATGTCGATGTCGATCCGATGTTCGGCACGCTTGCCGATTTCGACGGGCTGATCGCCGAGGCCCATCGCCTCGGTATCCGCGTCATGATCGACCTCGTCATGTCGCATACCTCGGACCAGCACCCGTGGTTCGTGGAAAGCCGCGCCAGCCGCAGCAATCCGAAATCGAACTGGTATGTCTGGTCGGACAGCAAGCCGGACGGCACGCCGCCCAATAACTGGCTGTCGATCTTTGGCGGTTCCGCCTGGCAGTGGGATCCGACCCGCATGCAATATTACATGCACAACTTCCTGACCTCGCAGCCTGACCTCAACCTGCATAATCCGGAAGTGCAGGAAGAGCTGCTGAACATCACCCGTTTCTGGCTGAAGCGCGGCGTCGACGGTTTCCGCCTCGACACCATCAATTTCTATTTCCACGACCTCGAGCTGCGCGACAACCCGGCGCTCGCGCCGGAGCGCCGCAACGCCTCCACGGCTCCGGCGGTCAATCCCTATAACTTCCAGGAGCATCTCTACGACAAGAACCGCCCGGAAAACATCGCCTTCCTGAAGCGCTTCCGCGCGGTGCTGGACGAGTTCCCTGACATCGCCGCCGTCGGCGAAGTCGGTGACAGCCAGCGCGGCCTCGAAATCGTCGGCGAATATACATCCGGCGATGACAAGATGCAGATGTGCTACGCCTTCGAATTCCTCGCCCCCGATGCGCTCACTCCGCAGCGCGTCGCCGATGTGCAGGCGGATTTTGCGAAAGCCGCACCGGAAGGCTGGGCCTGCTGGGCTTTCTCCAACCACGATGTCGTGCGCCATGTCAGCCGCTGGGGCGAGCATGTCGAGGACAAGGATGCCTTCGCCAAGGTGCTTTCGGCACTCTTGATGACGCAGCGCGGTTCCGTCTGCATCTATGAGGGCGAGGAGCTCGGCCTCACCGAAGCGGACATCGCTTTTGAAGATTTGCAGGATCCCTACGGCATCCAGTTCTGGCCGGAATTCAAGGGCCGCGACGGTTGCCGCACGCCGATGGTGTGGGATGCCGGTCATGCCCAGGCGGGCTTCTCGACGTCGGAAAAGACGTGGCTGCCCATTCCGGCCGAGCACAAGCAGCGCGCCGTCAGCGCCCAGCAGGGCAACGAGGCCTCGGTGCTGGAACATTATCGCCGCTTCCTGAGCTTCCGCAAAAAGCATCCCGCTTTTGCCAAGGGCGGCATCGAATTCCAGCCGGTTGAGGGCGAAGTGCTAAGCTACACCCGCACACTCGGCAATGAAACCGTGCTTTGCCTCTTCAATCTGTCCGCAACGCCGGCAAAGGCGACGCTGCCGGAAGGGAACTGGGAGGTTCTCGAAGGCCACGGCTTTGCAGGCGGTCTTGAAGGCAGAAGCGTAGAACTTCCGGCATGGGGCGCATTCTTCGCCCGTTACGCCTGACAGATGAGGGAGGAACACCCATGACAAGTCTCGTTCTCAAGGATATCCGCAAATCATACGGGCAGGTGAAGGTCCTGCACGGCATCGATCTTCAGATCGAACAGGGCGAATTCATCGTTTTCGTCGGTCCCTCGGGCTGCGGAAAATCGACGCTGCTGCGCATGATCGCCGGTCTGGAGGAAATCACCGGCGGCGAGATGTATATTGACGGCCAGCTCGTCAATGAAATCCCGCCCTCGCGGCGGGGTATTGCCATGGTGTTCCAGTCCTATGCGCTTTATCCGCATATGACCGTCTATGACAACATGGCCTTCGGCATGAAGATCGCGAAAGAGAACAAGCAGGAAATCGACCGCCGCGTCCGTGCCGCCGCCGAAATCCTGCAACTGACGCAATATCTGGAACGTTTGCCCAAGGCTCTGTCAGGCGGCCAGCGACAGCGTGTTGCGATTGGCCGCGCCATCTGCCGCAATCCCAAGGTCTTCCTGTTCGATGAGCCGCTTTCGAACCTCGATGCGGCGCTGCGTGTCGCCACCCGCATCGAGATCGCCAAGCTCAACGAGCAGATGGCCGATACGACGATGATCTACGTCACCCACGACCAGGTGGAGGCGATGACGCTGGCGGACCGTATCGTCGTTTTGAATGCCGGTCGTGTGGAACAGGTGGGTGCGCCGCTCGAACTTTACGAGAGACCGGCCAATCTTTTCGTGGCGCGTTTCATCGGCTCGCCCGCCATGAACATCATCGCTGCAAAGATCACCGAAACCGGTGAGAGGACCTCCATCGAACTTGCCGGCGGCAAGACGCTCGCCGTTTATGTTCCGACGCCCGCAACCGAAAAGGGCAAGGCGGCAAGCTTCGGTGTGCGGCCGGAAGATCTGAGCATCGTCACCGGGGACGATTATCTTTTCGAGGGAAAAGTCGCGATCGTCGAAGCGCTCGGTGAAGTGACGCTGCTTTATCTCGAAGCGCCCAAGGGGCAGGAACCGATCATCGTCAAGGTGCCGGGCATCGTTTCCGTCGGCAAGGGCGAAACCCTGCGTTTTGCCGCACCGCAGGACAAGCTGCATCTCTTCGACGCCGAGGGCAAGACCTATCGCAGCTAATTGCCGTCGATACCGAAACCGTGCCCCGGAACCTCCTCGTTCCGGGGTTTTTCCTGACCTTTTTGCCGCTGTGGAAAAATGTCGGAAATGTCCCGCTTCCGGTCTGTTTAAGCCTGCGCTGATATGAATTGTTAAAGACTATGACCTAGTCTCAATCCATTGATCGAGCATGGGAGTCTGGGCGTGCAGAGCGGTACGGGTGTCATCAGGAACCATTACCTGAGCAAGGAAGAATCCTTCATGTATGACCGCGAAAGCCGGTTTCGCATGGAAGATACCATGAACGCCGCACGCATCGAATATACCGAAAAGGCCGTGATGCACATGGCGGCGCGCCGCTGCGATGTCATCCGCATCTCCCAGACCGAAGCGGTGCTGGCGCTGCTGACGAAATATAACCTGCCGAACCAGTTCTATCTCGATATTCCCGACGCCCGCATCACCAAGATCGGCTGCGTGATGTTGCGCGTCAACGCCAACAACACCATCCACGTCCGCTTCCTGCGCATGCTGACGCAGAAGGAACTGGACCGCATTTTCGTGTTCAGCACGCATCCGGCGCATAGAGACCGGAAGCTCGATATCCGGTCGTTCTGAAGGCAATGTGATGAAGTGGGCTTAAGAGAGCCCACCCAGAACCGTCTGCTTCAACTTCAACTCTGGCACTTCCGTGAAGGCAAGATCGCTGCGGCCGAAATATTTTTGCTGATTGATGGCGGACCAGTCGTTGCAGACGAGTTTGTAGCGCTGTTTCGTTTCGGGCTTTTCCGGCATGGCGTAAAGATAATCGCCGGTGCGCGCGGCGAGCGGAATGTCGCCGTGCTGGTTGCAGCGCTTGAGGATTTGGGCAAGCGCCGCGCCATCCACTTCCGTCACCATCAGCGTGCCGTCGAAACGCACCGAGGCATTAAAATCATAGCGGCGAATATCGCCATCAGGCAGGCCCGCGCCCAGCGAGGTATGGGCAATGAAGCCGACATCCGCGCCGGTTTTTGCGGCGATGAGCTGCGCCACATGGCGGCCCGCCTCATCGACGTTCATCGCCTTCGCGCTTTTACCGACGATGGCCCGCTCTTCCGCCGTCAGGTGCTTTTCGAGCGTCTGCTCGATCAGCGTTTTGAGAGCCGGGGAGGCAGGCGCATTGAGGTCGATCGCGACCGTTTCCATGGCAGCCGCCTTGCCGGGTGTCGCAATGGTCGCAATCGTCATGGAGGTGCACCAGGAGCCGGTGTGAATATATCGGGTCGCGCCCTGTTCATGCACGAAGTTCAGGTGGTCATGGCCGCCGATCATCAACGTGCCGTCCGGCAGCAGGGGCAGGATATCGCGGTCGGCAACGACACCGGCATGGCTGAGAACGATGTTGATAGTATCCGGTTTGACGATCCCAGGCAGATTGGCCTTCGCCCATTCGACCGGCTGCGGAATGTCCAGCATCTCGCGTGTGGCCTTCGGATAGGTGTTGATCGCATTGGTGGCGAGACCCGCCACAACGACCTTCCGCCCGCCGACGCTTACTTCGGCGCTGGCCGCCGCATAGGGTTTGCTGTTGCGCTTGTCGACGATGTTGGACAGCACGGTGATGCCGAGCGCCTGGGCGCGGCTTACGAAATTGGCGAGATCGTTGTCGATATCGGGCTCATGATTGCCGATATTGACGACGGTGGGGGCGAGCTTTGCGAGCGCCGCCAGGAACGTCCATTCGATTTCCCCGGCAGACCGTGTGGCCACCGCATTGCCGATTTCGAAAAGGTCGCCGTTCAGCAAGACGATATGGGGCGCCTTGTCGGCGGCGATGCGCGTTTCGATGGCTGCGAGAAGCTGGCCGATACGCTCATAGGCCGAATGCAGGTCGGAGATGACGATTGCACGCAGCGCCACGTCCTGCGCTAGCGCTGGCTTTGCCGCCGCCATCAGCGGCAACAGGGCGGTGCCCGCCATAAGCTTCAGCACATCGCGGCGTTTGCTCGAGAAAATCGTCATGTCAGGCCCCATCATCCGAAACTGCACCGCCGTCCCGCGGCCGGTTAAGAAGGCCCTAAAGGGCGATCATCACAGCCGCATGACAAGTCTGACGTTTAAGACAGGGGAAATAAAGCGGTTTCTGCGCCAGCTCTCGGTGATGAGAGGTGCATTCAGGCGATACCGCAAAGTGAGATTGAAAGGCGAAAGCCGCACCGGCCTTCGCCCATCAAAAATCAATGGAACAGAACGCTGGCGCCCTGATCGGCCGGACCGGCATTGCGGCGAAAGGGGGCGAACAACTCGCGGCCCATGCCCCAATCATTGCCGGAAAGATCGGCCCGCGCGGGTTCGCGTTTCGCCAGTTCGGCGGCGGAAACGAGCACTTCCAGCGTTCCCGAAATGGCGTCGAGACGGATGATGTCGCCATCGCGGATAAGCGAGATCGGGCCGCAATCGGAGGCTTCCGGCGTGACATGAATGGCGGCCGGCACCTTGCCGGAAGCGCCGGACATGCGCCCGTCGGTCACCAGCGCCACCTTGAAGCCGCGATCCTGCAGCACACCGAGCGGTGGTGTCAGGCGGTGCAGCTCAGGCATGCCATTGGCCTTCGGCCCCTGGAAACGGACGACGGCGACGAAATCGCGGTTGAGCTTGCCGTCCTTGAACGCGTCCTGAAGCTCCTGCTGGTCGTGGAACACGATAGCCGGCGCTTCGATGATGTGACGTTCCGGCTTGACGGCGGAAATCTTGATAACCGATTTGCCGAGATTGCCGGTCAGCATCTTCAGGCCGCCGGTTGGCTGGAACGGGGTCTCGATGCTGGAAAGCACCTTCGGGTCGTGGCTCTGCTCGGGGGAGGGCTGGCGGACAACCGCGCCCTTCTCGTCAAGCATGGCATCCACGGTATAAGCCTCGAGGCCCTGTCCGAAGACGGTGCGCACATCGTCATGCACGAAGCCCTGTTTCAAAAGCTGCTTGATGAGGAAGCCCATGCCGCCGGCGGCGTGGAAATGGTTCACATCGGCAAGACCGTTCGGGTAAACGCGGGCGAGCAGCGGCACGATGTCGGAGAGATCGGAAATATCCTGCCAGGTGAGGATGATGCCGGCGGCGCGCGCCATGGCGATCAGATGCATGGTGTGGTTGGTGGAACCGCCCGTCGCATGCAGGCCGACGACGCCGTTGACGACGGACCTTTCATCGATCATCTCGCCTGCCGGGGTGAACTCGTTGCCCTGCGCGGTAATCGCCAGCGCACGCTTGGCAGCTTCACGCGTCAGCGCATCGCGCAGCGGCGTGCCGGGATTGATGAAGGAGGAGCCGGGCATGTGGAAACCCATGATCTCCATCAGCATCTGGTTGGAATTGGCGGTGCCGTAGAAGGTGCAGGTGCCGGGACCATGATAGGATTTCGATTCCGCTTCCAGAAGCTCGGCGCGGCCGACCTTGCCTTCGGCATAAAGCTGGCGCACGCGCGACTTCTCGTCGTTCGGCAGGCCGGATGTCATCGGGCCGGCGGGAACGAAGACGGCGGGCAGATGGCCGAAGGCGAGGGCTGCGATGACGAGGCCGGGCACGATCTTGTCGCAGACGCCGAGATAGACGGCGGCGTCGAACATGTTGTGCGACAGGCCGATGCCGGCCGCCATGGCGATGGCGTCGCGGGAAAACAGCGAAAGCTCCATGCCCGGCTGCCCCTGGGTCACGCCGTCGCACATGGCGGGAACCGCGCCTGCCACCTGCGCTATGCCGCCAGCTTCCTTGGCTGCATCGCGGATGATCGCCGGAAAGGTCTCATAGGGCTGGTGCGCCGAGAGCATGTCGTTATAGGCGGTGATGATGCCGAGGTTTGGAACCCGGTCGCCGGCAAGGATGTCCTTGTCGGCGGGGGAACAGACGGCAAATCCATGCGCAAGATTGCCGCAGGAAAGCACGGAACGGTGAACGCCCTTCGAGACCTGCAGCCGCAGCCGCTCGAGATAGGTCTCGCGGTAGGGCTTGGAACGTTCGATGATGCGGGCGGTGATGGCCTGAATGCGGGAATCGGCGGACATGGGCGTTCATCCTGTTCGTTGGTCGGCAACCGGCGTTCCGGGAGGTGAACGGCCGGTTGTCGTGTTTCAGTCTTCATGTCTTCGGGGCGCTTTGTCGCCGGGCCGCAATCGCGGCGGTGGCGTTCGGCTTATGGCGCCCAGTATATATCCACGGGCGTTTCTGCCCGGTTCAGCACGGCGCGGATCGGCATTTCATCCTCATCCTCGCCCGACTGTGCCTTCTCCAGCGTCGCCTTCTTGGCAGCGCCTTCGATATGCAGCACCAGAAACCCGGCATCGTGCAGGCTGGAGAAGTTGAAGGTCAACCGTTCTTCTCCGGCATTTTCCGCTGCCATGGTCAGAACGCCGCGCGGCTCATCGAGGTCCAGCGCTTCGTAGAGATTGTCTCCACCGGGGAAGAACGATGCCGTATGGCCATCCGTTCCCATGCCGAGAATGACAACATCGAACGGGTCGCAGATCGCCTCGGTCTTGACGGTCGCAAGCGTCGCGGCATCCTCCGGCGAGGCCGCCGGCTGGAACAACGGCACGAAATAAGCCGACTTCGCCTTGTCCTGCAAAAGGTTCTCGGCAACGAGGCGGTGGTTCGAACGGTCGCTTTCCGGCGGCACGAAACGTTCGTCCACCAGCGTCACGCTGATATTGGGCCAGTCGAGATCGTGTTTGGAAAGCGCCTGAAAGAACAGCTTGGGCGTCGAACCGCCGGAGACGGCAATGCTTGCCGCACCGCGATCCTTCGTTGCCGCATCAAGGCGTTTGGCAACCTCTGCCGAAAGAGCGGTTGCCAGTTCGGCGGCGGTGTCGAAGACGTGTATCGTTTCGCTCATCGCCGGGCCCTCAATCGGCATCGTGCCAGGTGCGGCCGTCGCGCTCGATCAGCGCGATGGAACCGCTCGGCCCCCAGGTGCCGGCGGTATAACCCTGCACGCCCTGTCCCAGATCTTCCCAGCTCTTGAGAATGGGATCGACCCAATCCCACGCCGCTTCCACTTCGTCGCGGCGCATGAACAGCGTCTGGTTGGAGCGGATCGTATCCATCAACAGACGCTCATAGGCATCGGGGCTGCGCACGTTGAAGGCTTCGGCAAAGCTCATGTCCAGCGAGACCTGACGCAGGCGCATGCCGCCCGGGCCGGGGTCCTTGATGAGCAGAGACTGCTTGACGCCTTCGTCCGGCTGCAGGCGAATGACCAGCTTGTTGGCCTCGATCTTGCCGGCCGCATCGTCGAAGATCGAATGCGGGATCTGCTTGAAGGTGACGACGATTTCCGAAACGCGGGTCGCAAGGCGTTTGCCCGTGCGGATGTAGAAGGGAACGCCGGCCCAGCGCCAGTTGGCGATTTCAGCCTTGATGGCGACGAAGGTTTCGGTGTTGGAAACGCCGCCTTCCAGCTCTTCCAGATAGCCCTTGACCGGGCCACCGGCGGAAGCGCCGGCACGGTACTGGCCGCGAACCGTCTGCTTTTCGACGTTGCTGGTGTCGATTGGCTTCAGCGAGCGCAGAACCTTGAGCTTTTCGTCACGCACGGCTTCGGCATTCATCGATGCCGGCGGTTCCATGGCGACAAGGCAAAGCAGCTGCAGGATATGGTTCTGCACCATGTCGCGCAGCGCACCGGCCTTGTCATAATAACCCGCGCGGCCTTCAAGGCCGACCGCTTCGGCAACGGTGATCTGCACATGGTCGATATGGGCGGAATTCCACAGCGGCTCATAAAGCGCATTGGCGAAACGCAGCGCCATCAGGTTCTGCACCGTCTCCTTGCCGAGATAGTGGTCGATACGGAAGATCTGCTCTTCCTTGAAGACGTGGCCGATGGTGTCGTTCAGTTCCTGTGCGGAAGCCAGATCGCGGCCGATAGGCTTTTCAACGACGATGCGGGTCGAGCGGGTGATGAGCTTGTGCTCGCGGATCTTGTCGGCAATATCGCCGAAAATGCCGGGCGCGACGGCCAGATAGAAGGCGCGCACGCGCTCCTTGCCCTCGTCCAGCAGCTTCTTCAGCACGTCCCAGCCATTATTTCCCTTGGCATCGACTGGCACGTAGAAAAGCCTGTTCAGGAAGATGGCGACCTGCGCGTCGTCATATTCGCCGGCCTTCAGGTGCTCCTTCAGCGCGTCCTGCGCGAATTTGCGATATTCCTCGTGGGTCATGACCGAACGCGACGCGCCGATGATGCGGGTCGGCTCCGTGAACTGGCCTTCGACCTGCCGGTGATAAAGGGCCGGCAGAAGCTTGCGCTCGGCAAGATCGCCCGTGCCGCCGAAAACGACACAATCAAAAGGTTCAACAGGAATGATCTGACTGCTCATATCGATTCTCTCGATCTTCAAAGGTTGGGGCATCAATAATCTAATCGATTTAAAAATGCCAGACTCAGTTATGTGAAATTATGAATTTTGCTTCCGCCAACTCGTCCGCCGCCGGCAACAGTCTGTAAACATTGGCCTAAAACCTGTCTCGCAACGCGTACCACGAGAGCGCGAGGAAAAGCAGCGGCGCACGCAGCGACGCCCCGCCGGGGAAAGAGGGCACCTTCAGCTGCGCGAAGGGTGCCAGCATGTCCTTTTTGCCGAGAACGAGATCGGCATAGAGCTTGCCGCAATAATTCGACAGCATCACCCCATGGCCGGAATAACCGCCGATGGACGTGACGCCGGGCATGACGTCGCGCACGAAGACTTTGCGCGGCAGGGTAATGCCGACGGAGCCGCCCCAGGAATGGGTAATCTCTATATCTTTCAGCGCAGGATAGATTTCCGCGATCTGCCGGCGGATGTGGCTGGAAATATCGCGCGGCGCATCGGCCGTATAGGCTTCCCGCCCGCCGAACAGCAGCCGATTATCGGCCGTCTTGCGGAAATAGCGCACCACGAACCGCGAATCCGCCACGGCCTCCCGGTCGGGAATGATGTCGGGAAACGCATCCAGCGGCACGGTGGCGCCGATGAAGGAGCGGATCGGCATGATATGGGCGGCCGTCACCGGTTCCAGATTGCCGATATAGGCATTGGTGGCGATCAGCACCCGCGGCGCGGTGATCGTACCGAAAGGCGTGTCGATGATGGTCTTGCCGCCCGCCTGGCGGATGGATTTCGCCGGCGTCATTTCATAAATGCCGGCGCCCGCCGCTTTCGCCGCCTTCGCCAGCCCGACCAGCAGCTTCAACGGGTGGATATGGCCGGTGCCGGTATCGCGCGTGCCGCCGAAATAATGGGTGGAGCCGACGCGTTTGCGTGCTTCTGCGCGTTCCATATAGGAAATATGCGGATAGCCATAACGGTTGTTCATCGCATCGACACTTCGGCGATAATCGTCCTCGTAGGCGGCCTTGTGCGCCACATAGAGCTGCCCGGGAAGATATTCCATGTCGATGCCGCGGCTGACGGCGAAGCCGCGCAGGTAGTTTTTGGCGTCCTCGGCGATGTCGAACAGCAGCTTGGATTGCTCGAAGCCGATCTCGCCTTCCATCTCGTCGGGGAAGGAACGCTGGCCGGTGCCGAATTGCCCGCCATTGCGGCCGGAAGCGCCATCGCCGAAGCGATGCGCCTCGATGAGGGCGACCGAGACGCCATTTTCGGCGAGATTACACGCGGCCTGAAGGCCGGTATAACCACCGCCGATGATCGCGACATCAACCTGCTTCGACCCGTCGAGAGCCGGATAGTCCGGCCGCTCTCCGACGGTTGCCTGATACCAGGATAGTCCCGGCGCAATCGGGCTCTGCCATGTCATGCTTTAAGAACCCCTCACACGTTGAGAAGCAGGAATTCCCGCTCCCAGGGGCTGATGACCTGCATGAAGGTCTCGAATTCCCCGCGTTTTAAACCGGCATAAAGGCCCACGAATTCATGGCCGAATACCCGGTCGAACTGCTCTTCGCCTTCCAGCAGCGCCACGGCCTCCAGGAGACCACGCGGCAGTTCGATGGAGCCTTCATTGGCCGTATCGGCGGTGGGTTCGGTCGGCTCGATATTGTTGACGATGCCAAGCCAGCCGCAGCCGAGCGAGGCGGCAAGCGCGAGATAGGGGTTGGCGTCCGAACTCGGCAGGCGGTTTTCGACACGCCGCGCCTGCGGACCGGAAATCGGCACGCGGAAGGCGGTCGTGCGGTTGTCGTAACCCCAGGCATTGTTGACCGGGCAGGCCATGTCGGGCGTCAGGCGGCGATAGGAATTCACATAGGGTGCCAGCATGACGAGAGCGTTCGGAACATAACGCTGCATGCCGCCCACGAAGGAGAAGAATTCTTTCGAAGGGCTGCCATCGGCATTGGAGAAGATATTGCGGCCGCTGTCGATTTCCACCACCGACTGGTGGATATGCATGGCCGAACCCGGCTGGCCCTGCATGGGCTTGGCCATGAAGGTGGCGTAGATGCCGTGCTTCAGCGCCGCCTCACGGATGGTGCGCTTGAACAGGAACACCTGGTCGGCAAGCTCAATCGGGTCGCCATGGCGCAGGTTGATTTCCAGCTGCGCCGGGCCTTCCTCGTGGATCAGCGTATCGATCTCGAGGCCCTGTTTTTCGGAGAAATGGTAGATGTCGTCGATCAACTCGTCGAATTCGTTGATGCCGGCGATGGAATAGCTCTGCCCGCCGACGATGGAGCGGCCGGACCGGCCCTTCGGCGGATGCAGCGGATAGTCAGGGTCGTCATTCATGGCGACGAGGTAAAATTCGATCTCCGGCGCCACGACCGGCTTCCAGCCCTTTTCGGAATAGAGCGAAAGCACATTCTTCAGCACATTGCGCGGCGTGTAGGGCACGAAATTGCCCTCGGCATCCACCACGTCGCAGATCACCTGCGCGGTCGGGTCCGTTTCCCACGGCACGACGGAAAGGGTGGAAAGATCGGGCACCAGCTTCAGGTCGCTGTCGCGCGGCTCGTAACGGAAATTCGCGGTCTCATCGGGATATTCGCCGGAGATCGTATGGCGGTAGAGCGCGGAGGGCAGGGCAAGCGAGGTATCGCCCGTGAATTTCGCCGTCGGCATCATCTTGCCGCGCGGAACGCCGGCAAGGTCGGGCGTGATGCATTCTATGTCTTCGATCCCGCGCGCCCGCAGCCATTGTGCGGCTTCGCGCCAGGAGGAAACGCCACGGGGGGAGGAAAGGTCGAGGGGAGGTGTCTTTGCCATGGTTGCCTGTTTCTTCGGGCGGAGCATGGTTTTCTTGGCGGGCATGTATCACCGGGTCTGTGTTTCGACTGGCGCCATCATAACCGTAGTTTGGCAATTGGCGAGGGGGAAAGCGCCATTGACAAGCGGCGGCACTTCGAAAAGAGGAAAGGAAACGGATCGGATGGAATGATGACAGAGAAATGTGACGTGCTGATTTTGGGGGCGGGCGCCGCCGGCATGATGTGCGCCATCCGCGCCGGCCAGCGCGGCCGCTCCGTCGTCATTCTCGACCATGCGAAGGCGCCGGGCGAAAAGATCCGCATCTCTGGCGGCGGCCGCTGCAACTTCACCAATATCCATGCCGGGCCGAAGAATTATCTCTCCGCCAACCCGCATTTCGCCAAATCCGCGCTCGCCCGTTACACACCGCGCGATTTCATTGCCCTTGTCGAAAAACACCGCATCGCCTGGCATGAAAAAACGCTCGGCCAGCTCTTTTGCGATAACAGCGCCAAGGACATTATCCGTATGCTGCTCGGCGAAATGCAGGCGGTGAATGCAAAGCTGCGGCTCGAAACTGCCGTCTCGGCCGTCACCCATGATGGCGGGCGTTTTCGCGTCACGACATCCGCCGGCGTCATCGAAGCGGAAAGCCTCATTGTGGCGACGGGCGGCAAGTCGATCCCGAAAATGGGCGCGACCGGTTTTGCCTATCAGATCGCCGAACAATTCGGCCTCAAGCTCATCGAGACCCGTCCGGGCCTGGTGCCGCTGACGCTCGATCCCGCAGCGCTTGAAAGGCTGAGCCCGCTTGCCGGTGTCGCGGTCCCGGCAGAAGTTTTCCACGGCAAGACCTCGTTTGAGGAAGCGCTGCTCTTCACCCATCGCGGTTTGAGCGGACCCTCGATCCTGCAAATCTCCTCCTACTGGCGTGAAGGCGATACGATCTGCCTCAAGCTGGAACCGGCGCGCGATATAGTCGCCTTGCTAAAGGAAGCGAAGCAGAAGAACGGCCGACAGTCGGCCCAAACGGCTCTTGCGGAAATCCTGCCGAAACGGCTGGCCCAACATGTGGTCGAAAAATCAGGCCTCACCGGCAATCTTGCCGATATGTCCGACAAGGCTCTGACGACGTTAGCGAATGAGGTGCAGGACTGGCAGATCAAGCCCGCCGGCTCCGAAGGCTATCGCACGGCGGAGGTCACGCTTGGCGGTGTTGATACGACGGGCCTCGATTCTCGCAGCATGGCGGCGAAATCCCTGGCCAACCTCTATTTCATCGGCGAATGCGTGGATGTGACCGGCTGGCTGGGCGGCTATAATTTCCAGTGGGCCTGGGCGTCTGGGCAGGCGGCAGGCGAATTCGCGTGACTGTCTCTGGCCATGGAGTAAGTTCGCAACTTTCTCCTCCGTCATACCGGCCTTGAGCCGGTATCCAGTCAGCCCAAGTCTTTGGGCTGAAAAGACTACTCTCGCCGCACAGACGTGCGTCGGCTGGACCCCGGATCTAGTCCGGGGTGACGGAGTATGATGAGCCTGCTCGCCAAACTTGCTGGCTGAGTTTATTGTCCCTCTTCGCCCTTTTTAACAACCTGTTAATGGGCGTGGAGTCATCCTGACCAAATGCCAGCAAAGCCGGATCGCATTGCGCTCCCGCTGCACATGATGTCATGCTGGAGGCCTTAACAGGGCATGGGTCGATTGAGTTTTTCGTCAGGAACCCGCGCATGAACAGATCTGCACATCGCCGCCCTCGCGCCATTGCCATCGCCCGCACTGACAACGAGAGCCGTCAGCTGGCCTTTCGCCTGAGCCTCATCGCCGCCGGTGCTCTGGCAGCCCTGGTCGCTCTCTTTCACTGATCCGCGGCTCTTCGCCTTCATCCGGCTTATAAGCGCGCTGAAAAGCCGCCACGGCCGAGATGCCTGCGCCATATCGGCATAAAATTTCTCTTCCTGCAAAATGGCTTCGCGCCGTGTGCGCGGCTGCTGGTTTTCGATGATGGCCCGTGCTGCAAAAATCGCGTGCATGTCGCTCTCCTTCTAATGCGGAGGGCCATGATGCACGCCGTTTTTTGATTTATCTGCGCAAGAAAATGCGCTACGTTTTTCACCCATGAAAAACGTCACCTGGGATTCCTATCAGCTTTTCCTCGATGTGTCACGCAGCGGGGGCCTGACGGGTGCTGCGGCGGTGACGGGCTTGAGCCCCGCGACGGTGGGACGACGCATGGTAGAGCTGGAGGGGCGTATCGGCAAGGCGCTGTTCCAGCGCAGCCAGACGGGATACGCCCTGACGGCAGACGGCCGCACGCTGTTCGACCGGCTTCAGGCGATGGAGAATGCGGCGAGGGACATCGAGGGATGGCAGAAGGCGTCGTCGGCCTCGTCCGTCGTGCGCATTGCCGTCGGCACCTGGAACGCCTGGCTGCTGACCGGGAATTTTTCCGCCATCTGCACCGACCGCGACGATTTCCGCATCGACCTTTTCATTGCCGAACAGAGGGCGTCTCTGGCCCATCGCGAAAACGATATCGGCATTCGCGCTTTCGAACCGCAGGAAAAGAACCTTGCCGCCATCCGGACGGGGGAGGTGGCCTATGCGCCCTACAGGCTGCGCAACGCAGCCGTTTCCGTCGCCGACCGCTGGCTGGCGGTGGCGGAGGAAAACGCCATTTCAACCTATCTGCGCTGGCCCCATGAAAATCGTAACAACGGGATCGTGGTAACGGTGAACCGTCCGACGGCGCTTCTCGATCTGGTGCTGGCCGGGGCGGGGGTCGCGGTGCTTCCCTGTTTCGTGGGCGATGCCGATGCGCGGCTCGCTCGGGAAGGCGAAGAGCTGGAGAGCCTTCGCCACAATCAATGGATCGTGATGAACAATGACGATCGCCACCGCCGCGATATCAGGACGGTGGCGGATCGGATGACCCGTCTGATCAAGAGCCATTCCGATCTCTATGCCGGGCGCAAGAGCCGCCCGGCATAGAAAGAAGGCCGTTTCAGGCGGCGGCACTTCCCTGTGCGACGATGACGGGGATAAGCAGATCGCCCCAGTTGCCGCCGCCGCCATGGTGGCGGGCCGAGCGGACCAGCTCGACGGAAACGCCGGCCTCGACGGCTTTCATGACGGCCTGGTTGAGGCGGTGCAGATCATTGGCCAGCATGCGGATGGCGGCCTGCTGATCCTGCGTCATGGCGGAGGACTGCTCCTCGGCGCGTTCCTTGACGTGGGTCTTGATGGGGTTATGGGCATTCATGCATTTCTCCTCTCATTATTGGTTGGGGTTCTTGATCCGGTTTGCAAGCCCTTCCCGTCACCGGGAAGGGCAGTTTCTCGATTTTATTCGGCCGCCGGGCGGAACTGGTCGTGCTCGGTGGATTCCTTCATGGCTGTCGTGGACGACGTGCCGCCAGAGATCGCCAGAGACACGGCGTCGAAATAGCCGGTGCCGACTTCGCGCTGGTGCTTGGTGGCGGTGTAACCATTGGCCTCGGCTGCGAATTCCGCTTCCTGAAGCTCGGAATAGGCCGCCATCTGCCGATCCTTGTAGCCGCGTGCCAGTTCGAACATGCCGAAATTCAGCTGGTGGAAACCGGCAAGCGTGATGAACTGGAACTTGTAGCCCATCGCGCCCAGCTCGCGCTGGAACTTGGCAATCGTCGCGTCGTCGAGGTTCTTTTTCCAGTTGAACGACGGCGAGCAATTGTAGGCGAGCTTCTTGCCCGGATGCACCTTGTGCACGCCTTCCGCAAACCTGCGCGCCTGTTCTAGATCCGGCTTGGAGGTTTCGCACCAGATCAGGTCGCAATAGGGCGCATAGGCAACGGCGCGGGCAATGCAGGGCTCAAGACCGTTCTTGACCTGATAGAAGCCCTCGACGGTGCGGCCGGCATCGTAATCCACGAAGGGACGGTCGCGCTCATCGATATCGGAGGTCAGGAGCTTGGCGGCCTCCGCATCCGTGCGGGCGATAACCAGAGTCGGCACACCCATGACATCGGCCGCAAGCCGCGCCGCCGTCAGGTTGCGGATATGCGCCGCCGTCGGGATCAGAACCTTGCCGCCGAGATGGCCGCATTTCTTTTCCGATGCCAGTTGGTCTTCATAGTGAACACCCGCAGCACCTGCTTCGATAAAGGCCTTCATGATTTCGAAGGCATTGAGCGGCCCGCCGAAACCGGCCTCCGCATCGGCAACGATCGGTGCGAACCAGGTGTCGACCGACAAGCCCTTGCCTTCCGCCGTCTCGATCTGGTCGGCGCGCTGCAGGGTGCGGTTGATACGCTTTGCAAGCTCCGGTGCGGCATTGGCAGGGTAAAGCGACTGGTCCGGATACATGGCCGACGCCGTATTGGCATCCGCAGCAACCTGCCAGCCCGAGAGATAGATCGCCTTCAGCCCGGCGCGAACCATCTGCATGGCCTGGTTGCCGGAAAGCGCGCCAAGCGCATTGACGAAATTCTCCTCGTTGATCAACTTCCATAGCCGGTTCGCGCCCATCTCGGCCAGCGAATGGCGGATGTCGACGGAGCCGCGCAGCCGCTCCACGTCGGCGGCAGTGTAGGTGCGCTCGATGCCGTCGAAACGTCCCTGCGGTGCGCCCGGAACAAGCTTGTAAAAATCCGTCATACTTCTCTCTCCCATGATAAATGCGGTTTCCGTAACGGGCCGTCTTCAACATCATATGGCGCCGTTTGATGTGACTACATTTACATTTTTCGAGATTTGAGCGCCAGAACAAACATAAAAACAGTGACTTGAAAGAGGTTATGCTGTAGTGTGCGTGACAGGCGATGACTGTAAAATTGTAAGTTTTGTAAAAGGCTTTGGCCCGCAGAGTTTGTAACAGGTTTGTATGAGTTCGCAGGGACGGGGAGGTGAGGCGGTGTCGGAAAACAAGATTTTTGCAGGCCCGCGCGTGCGTCGCATTCGCAATGGTCTGGCGCTGACGCAGACGGCCATGGCCGAGGCGCTGGCGATTTCGCCGTCCTATCTCAATCTCATCGAGCGCAACCAGCGGCCGCTGACGGTGCAGCTGCTTTTGAAGCTGGCCTCCGTCTACAAGGTCGATCTGGATGACCTGCAGGGTGAAAGCGCCGGTTCCGCCGGGCAGCTGCGTGAGGTCTTCGCCGATCCATTGCTGGCCGGTGAAGTGCCGTCGCCGCAGGAACTGATCGAGGTTGCCGATGCCGCGCCCAATGCGGCAAGCGGTGTCCTAAAGCTTTACCGGGCCTATAGGGAGCAGGCGCAGCGCCTTTCCGACCTCTCCGATCTTCTGGCGCGGGAAGGGCATGAGACGGCGCTCTCCTCCACCCGTCTGCCGATTGACGAGGTGCGCCACGTCTTTGAAAACCGGCCGGCCTATTTCCATGCCATCGATGTGGCGGCGGAAGAACTTCACAAACACCTGTCGGCGGGCGACGATCTGGCCTCCGGCCTTCGTGCATGGCTTCAGAAAAACCACGGCATCGTGGTCCGCACCCTGCCGGTTCATGCCATGCCGAACCTCAGGCGGCGTTACGACCGGCATTCCATGCGGCTGTTTTTATCCGAACGCCTGTCGCAACCGGACCAGCTGAGGGAAATGGCGATGGAGACCTGTCTTCTGGCGCTTCGCGAAGAAATCGGCGTGGAGCTCGATGGGCTCGGCCTGAAAGGGGAGGAGGCAAGGCGCATCGCCCGCTTCGAACTGGCGCGTTACGCCGCCCATGCGTTGATGATGCCCTATGGCGCATTCCTCAGCGCCGCCCAGCGGGCGAAATACGATCTCGAGGTTTTGCGGTCGCGCTTCAACGTTTCTTTCGAACAGGCAGCCAACCGTCTTGTCAGCCTGCAACGGCCGTCAGCCGCGGCGATCCCGTTTTTCCTGATGGAGATCGACAATGCCGGCAACCGTTTCCGCCTTGCAGGGGCCGGCGGTTTTCCAAGGGCGCGTTTTGGCGGCCTCTGTCCGCGTCTCAACATCCATGCCGCTTTCGCCCAGCCGGGACAGGTGCTGGTGGAGGCGGTGGAGATGCCGGATGGCGACGCGTTCCTCACGGTGTCGCGTACGCTGGAAGGTCCGCAGGCGGGTTTCGGCGAAAGGGTGCGGCGAACGGCCGTGCTTCTCGGCTGCGATCTCGCCCAGGCCGGAGAGACCGTCTATGGCCCCGCCGCTTCGGGTGCTGCGCCCGTCGCCGTCGGCCCTTCGTGCCGGCTATGCGAAAGGCAGGGCTGTCTGTCGCGGGCGGAAGCGCCGCTGACGCGGCCGCTCGGGCTCGATGAAATGGTTACCGGTCTCAGTGTTTTCGACTTCCAGTAGGTGTTTCCATTCGCTTTTTTGTGGCCGGAACACATTTGGTTGAAAATGCTGTGCTGCACATTTCCCGCTTGCTCCCTTTTGTTTTCCTTTCTAGTCTCTCCCAAAAAAGGGGATCACGCTCCCATCGTGAGGATGCGTTAACAGGAGACATCATGAAAAACCGTTCTCTCCGCCTGACCTTGGCTCTCACCACCGCGCTCGTTGCAGCAGGCTCGGCAATGGCCCAGGAGAAGGTCGTCCACGTCTATAACTGGTCGGATTATATCGACGAATCGATCCTTGCCGATTTCACCAAGGAAACCGGCATCAAGGTCGTCTATGACGTTTTCGACAGCAACGAGCTTGTGGAAACCAAGCTTCTGGCCGGCAGCTCCGGTTATGATGTCGTGGTGCCGACCGGGCCCTTCCTCGCCCGCCAGATCAATGCCGGCGTGTTCCAGAAACTCGACAAGTCCAAGTTGCCGAATCTGAAGAACATGTGGCCCGAGGTTTCCGAGCGTCTGGCCAAATACGATCCCGGCAACGAATATGCCGTGAACTACATGTGGGGCACCACCGGCATCGGCTATAATGTCGCCAAGGTGAAGGCGGCGCTTGGCGATGTTCCGGTCGATAGCTGGGATATTCTCTTCAAGCCGGAAAATGCCGAAAAGCTGAAATCCTGCGGCATCAATATTCTCGATGCGTCGGACGAGACCTTCGCCATCGCCATGAACTATCTCGGCAAGAATCCGGATAGCAAGGAAACCGCCGACCTCGAGGCGGGCGGCGACGTCTATATGAAGATCCGCCCCTATGTGAAGACCTTCAACTCCTCCGCCTACATCGATGAGCTGGCGAACGGGGACAGCTGCATCACCATCGGCTGGTCCGGCGATATCCTGCAGGCGAAAAGCCGCGCCGAGGAAGCCAAGAACGGCGTCGAGGTGAACTACGTCATTCCGAAGGAAGGCACCTATATGTGGTTCGACAACCTTGCCATCCCGGCGGATGCCAAGAATGTCGAGGAAGCCCACGCCTTCATCAACTATCTGATGCGGCCGGAAGTCATCGCCAAGGCCTCCAACTATGTTCAGTATGCCAATGGCAACCTCGCCTCGCAGGCGCTGATGGATGAGTCCGTCGCCAAGAACCCGGCGGTTTATCCCGATGCCGAGACGCTGAAGAAGCTCTTCACCATCTCGCCCTACGGGCCGAAGGAACAGCGCGTCCTGAACCGCGTCTGGACGCAGATAAAGACCGGCAGCTGACACTTCCGCCCGCTGGTTGAGGAACGGCCGGCGGGCCTGTTTCTCTGATCCTTTGCCGGCAGGTTCCGTTACCTGCCGGCGCTGCCCGCCTCAAAGCATCGGACCGAAAGTCGGAAAATCCGATGCTCAAATCTACACGACCAACGGGATTTGAGGGTAGGGTGAATGGCGAAAACTCTGGGGCCGGTCAAACGCAAATTTAGCCCTTGGGACAATCCCGATGCGGTGCCCTTCATCCGCTTTGAAAACGTCACCAAACGTTTTGGCGATTTCGTCGCCGTCAACAATCTGACGCTCGATATCTATGAACGCGAATTCTTCTCGCTGCTCGGTCCCTCCGGCTGCGGCAAGACCACGCTGATGCGCATGCTGGCCGGTTTCGAGGAACCGACCGAAGGCCGCATCCTGCTGCAGGGCAAGGATATTTCCGGCGTGCCGCCCTATAAGCGGCCCACCAACATGATGTTCCAGTCCTACGCGCTTTTCCCGCATATGTCGGTGGAAAAGAACATCGCCTTCGGTCTCGAACAGGACGGCCTGCCAAAAGCGGAAATCGCCTCGCGCGTCGAGGAAATGCTGCGGCTGGTCAAACTCAGTGAGTTCGCCAAACGCAAGCCCAGCCAGCTTTCCGGCGGCCAGCGGCAGCGCGTGGCGCTCGCCCGGTCGCTTGCCAAGCGGCCGAAGGTGCTTCTTCTCGATGAGCCGCTCGGCGCGCTCGACAAGAAGCTGCGTGAGGAAACGCAATTCGAACTGATGGACATCCAGACCAATCTCGGTCTCACCTTCCTCATCGTCACCCACGATCAGGAAGAGGCGATGACGGTGTCGGACCGGATTGCGGTGATGGACAAGGGCAATGTCGTGCAGGTGGCGACGCCGGCCGAGATTTACGAAGCGCCGAACAGCCGCTACGTGGCGGATTTCATCGGGGATATCAATATTTTCGACGCCAATGTCGTCGCCAATGCTTCCGATATCGGCAAACCGGGTCTGGTGACGCTGGATTGCGAAGGGCTAAGGGTGGCGGTGGAGCAGGAATGCGCCGCTGCAACCGGCAGCCAGGTGGCTTTCGCAATCCGCCCGGAAAAGGTCCGCATCTCGCTCGATCAGCCCGCCGATAGCAGCATCAATTCCGCCTATGGCGAGGTCTGGGATATCGGCTATCTCGGCGACTTCTCCGTCTTCATCGTCAAGCTTGCCGATGGCCGCGTCATTCGCGCCGCGCAGGCGAATGTCTCGCGTCTCGTCGACCGCCCGATCACCTTCGGCGATATGGTGTGGCTGAACTGGAAACCGGATTCAGGTCTTGTCCTGACACGCTGAGGGAGGCTTTCATGGCGATCACCACTCCCGAAAACCGGCAAAGCCCCTGGCGCTGGCTGGTCGTCGCGGTTCCCTATTTCTGGCTGCTGCTATTCTTCGCAGCACCGTTTTTCATCATCTTCAAAATCTCGCTGTCGGATACGGCGATCTCCATGCCGCCCTATACGCCGGTCTTCGAAGGGTTTTCGAAACTCGGCGCCTTCTTCTCCGAACTGGATTTTGAAAACTACCTCTTCCTGACGGAAGACCCGCTTTACATCGACGCCTATCTATCATCGCTGCGCATCGCCTTCATCTCCACCTTTCTGCTTTTGCTGATCGGTTATCCCATGGCGCTCGCCATGGCGCGCGCGCCCTCTTCCATTCGCCCGACACTGGTGATGCTGGTGATCCTGCCGTTCTGGACTTCGTTCCTGATCCGCGTTTACGCCTGGATCGGTATTCTCAAGCCGGAAGGCCTGCTGACGGTGCTGTTCCAGTGGCTCGGATTGCTCGGGCCGGACCAGCAGGTCAATATCTTCCGCACCGAGACGGCAATCTTCATCGGCATCGTTTATTCCTATCTGCCCTTCATGGTGCTGCCGCTTTATTCGGCGCTGGAAAAGCTCGACAATACGCTGCTGGAAGCGGCGGCCGATCTCGGTTGCCCGCCATGGAAAGCCTTCTGGAAGATCACCTTCCCGCTGTCGCTGCCGGGCGTCGTGGCCGGCTCGATGATCTGCTTCATTCCGATAACAGGGGAATTCGTCATCCCCGATCTCTTGGGCGGCGCCCAGACGCTGATGATCGGCAAGACGCTGTGGACGGAATTCTTCGGCAACCGCGACTGGCCCCTGGCATCCGCCGTCGCCGTGTTGCTGCTGCTGTTGCTGGTGGTACCCATCGCCATCTTCCAGAACCAGCAGAAGAAGGTGGGGTGAGACGATGAAGCGCGGAAAATTCGACATCACCGTCCTCACCCTCGGTTTTGCCTTTCTTTATATCCCGATCATCATCCTGATCGTTTATTCCTTCAACGCCTCGAAGCTCGTCACCGTCTGGGGCGGTTTCTCGCTGCAATGGTACCGCTCCATGTGGTCGAACGAAGGGCTGATGGATGCGGCCTGGGTAACGTTGCGTGTCGGTATCCTCAGCGCCACCATCGGCACCATCCTCGGAACGCTGGCGGCGCTGTCGCTGACGCGGTTCGCGCGGTTTCCGGGCCGGGTGCTGTTTTCCGGCATGATCTATGCGCCGCTCGTCATGCCGGAAGTGATTACCGGCCTGTCGCTGCTGCTGCTCTTCGTGGCCGTCGGGGTAGATCGCGGTTTCTGGACGGTGGTCATCGCCCATACGACTTTCACCATGTGTTACGTGGCGATCGTCGTGCAGTCGCGGCTCCTGACCTTCGATCGCAGTCTCGAGGAAGCCGCGCTCGATCTCGGCTGCCCGCCGGTCAAAACCTTCTTTCGCATCACCCTGCCGCTCATCTTCCCCGCGGTCATTGCCGGCTGGATGCTGGCCTTCACCCTTTCGCTGGACGATCTGGTGATCGCCAGCTTCGCCACCGGCCCCGGTGCAACCACGCTGCCGATCAAGATCTATTCGCAGGTTCGCCTTGGTGTGACGCCGGAAATCAACGCCATCTGCACGATCCTGATCGGGCTTGTCACCATCGGCGTGATCGTCGCCTCCATCGCTTCCAAACGCACCGAATTGCAGCGGATGCGGGACGAACATGCGGCGGCACGGAACTGATCGAATATCCCGCGTTGATTTTTACGCGTTACTGTTGAAATCGCGAGAAAAGTAGAAACTGTTAATTTAGTTTCGGCGCTTTACGGTCTCAGAATAGGAATTTTCGTCGGTAATTGATCGATTTTGGTTTTAACCGCTTGTTAATAGGAGTTGGCGGAAAGTAAACCCAACGCAGGGCCGTCAAATTTTTGATAGCCGGGACTGATAATTTCCATCTGGCGAGATTGTCCCCCTTTCTCTCGTTGAAAAGCACAACTTATCCAGGCGGCCGTAAGGCCGCCTTTCTTTTTGCCGCAAAGGCCCGTGCCACTCAGCGGTTTTCTGGATGATCCATCGATTTCGAGACGAGCAGCACGGGAATAAGCCCGGCAATGATGATGATGATCGCCGGCACGGCCGCATCCTGCACCCTTGAGCGCGATGCATCCTCATAAACCAGCGTGGCCAGCGTGTTGAAACCGAAAGGCCGAAGCAGGATGGTGGCCGGCAATTCCTTCATGGATTCGATCAGGACGAGAAGAAAAGCCGTCAGCGCCGCGGGCCGCATGTTCGGCAACAGCACCTTGAACAGCGTCTGCGCCCGGTTGCGCCCAAGCGTCCGCGAGGCCATGTCGATATGCGGCGAAAGCTTCTGGAAACCAGCATCGAGCGTGCCTTCCGCCATGGTCATGAAGCGCACGGCATGGGCGTAAATGATGGCGAAGGCGGTGCCGGAGAGCAGCAGCCCGGTGGAAAAGCCGAAATGTGCGCGGATGAAGCCATCGACGCCATTGTCGAGACTGGCCAGCGGAATGAGCACCCCGATGGCGAGCACGGTTCCCGGCACGCCATATCCCATGGAGCCGAAGCGGGCGGCCACCTTCGAGGTGCGCGAGCGCTCGGTGCGGATGGCATAGGAAAACACGAAAGCGGCAATCAGCGTCACGAAGGCGGCGGAAAGCGAGACTTCGAGACTGTGTCCGAGTGCTTTCAGAAGCTTCGGCGCAAACAGCGCATCGAGCCTCCTCGCGGCGTAACCGCCCAGCACGATGACGGGAATGAAAAAGCCGCTCGCCACGGGAACGAAACAGAAAAGGCTTGCACCCCACCGCCGCCAGCCGGTGAGCGCCTTCAGCCGGTGACGCTGCGCCATGCTTGTCGCTTTCGGCGCGCCGAAGCGCTGTTTTTCACGGGCATTGCGTTCGATGACGATCAGCGCACCGACGATGACGAGGATGACGGCGGCGATCTGCGTCGCATTGGCGAGATTGCCGCGATTGAGCCAGGTTTCGTAGATGGTGAAGGTCAGCGTCTGGACGCCGAGATATTCAACCGCGCCGATATCGTTCAGCGTTTCCATCAGGACCAGAGAAAGCCCGATGGCGATGGCCGGCCGGGCCATCGGCAATTGCACGGAGAAAAACACGTTCAGCGGTTTTGCGCCGAGCGTGCGGGCCGCTTCGGCCGCAAACCGTCCCTGCATGGAAAAGGCGGCGCGGGCCGAGAGATAAACGTAAGGATAGAGGACCGAACTGAGAACGATCACCGCACCGCCGAGCGAGCGTATGTCTGGAAACCAGTAATCGCGGATGCTGTGATAACCGAAAGCGGCGCGCAACGCGCTTTGCACCGGGCCGGTAAAGTCGAGAAACTCGCCGAACGCATAGGCGGCGAGATAGGAGGGGATGGCGAGCGGCAGCACGAGCGTCGCGGACAATAACCGCCTCAGCGGAAATTCGAATGTGGTGACAAGCCAGGCGCAGACGATGCCGAAGAAAGCCGTCGTCGCGGCCGTCATCCCCAGGAGCAGGAAGGTGCGAAACCCGGCGCGCGGCAGGACATTGGCGAGAAGATGCTGCCATCCTTCCGTGCTGCCGGTCAGCGCCAGCCAGAAAATTGCCAGAATGGGCATGGCGGCAATGGCCGCGACGATGACCGCCGTGATGGGCAACACCGAGAAGCGTCTTGTTGCCGGAAGGGAAACCGTCATGGACATGCCAGTCTACTGTCGTGCAAAGGCCTCAACCGGCGACCATCGTGCCGGCGGCCTCCGCATTGCTACGCCCGCATGGCCTCAGTTGGCAAGAACCCGCTGCGAGGGAAAGGTGATTTCCACCAGCGTGCCTTCATTCGGCGTGGAGGTGATGGAGAAATTCGCCCGGTTGGCATCTACCATCGCCTTGGTCAGCGGCAGGCCGAGCCCGGTGCCGTCGCCGCGCACGCGCTTGCCGGAGGAGGCCACCTGCCGGAACGGCTTCATGGCCTGTTCCAGTTCCGCCCGTGTCATGCCGATGCCGGTGTCGCGAATGCGCAGCGACACGCTGCCATTGGCCTCATAGGCGGTGGATACCACGATCTGGCCGCCGGACGGCGTGAAGCGGATCGCGTTCGACAGGATGTTCAGCACGATCTGCTTGATCGAGCGCAGGTCCGCGACGATCTGCGGCACGGATTGCGCAAGTGCGGTGCGGATGATGACGCGCTGGTTGTTGGCCTGCGGCTGCACCAGCGAGACCGCCTCGGCGACCGTTTCGTTGAGCGGCACGGCGACGAAATCCACATCCATCTGCCCGGCCTCGATCTTGGAAATATCGAGCAGATCATTGACGATGTCGAGCACATGCCGGCCGGAACGGCCGATATCATTGGCATATTCCACATAACGCGGATGGCCGATCGGCCCGAAACGTTCGGTCGCCATCATGTCGGCAAAGCCGATGATGGCATTGAGCGGCGTGCGGATTTCATGGCTGACGCGCGCCAGGAAGTCGGTCTTGTGGGCATTGGCGGTTTCCGCCGCCCGCTTGGCGTTGCGCAGTTCTTCTTCGGTGCGCTTCCACTGGGTGATGTCGCGGATAACCGCGCAATAGCCATGCGAAGATTTCAGCCGGCCGATGGTCATGAACAGCGGCAGGAAGCCGCCGGATGCTTCGCGGCCGATCACTTCGCGGCCGTCATTCAGCACGCTGGCGACACCGTTATTGGCGAGACCGGAGAGATAATCCAGCACGGCGCGCTGGCTCTCATGGGCAAAGAGGGTGACGAAAGGTTTGCCGGCGATTTCACCATTGTCATAGTTGAACAGTGCGCTGGCGGAACGGTTGAGCGAGCGGATTTCGCCTTCGTCTCCCAGAAGCACCACGCCGTCGGTGGCCGTTTCCAGAATGGAATGCAGTTCCTCCACTTCGCCCTGCAACAGGGAGAGGCTGCCTGCTTCCGCATTTTCGGCATCGCCGGCAGCAATATTTTCGTTGGCGGCCGCAACCGGCGCCTGCTTTTCCTCAAGCGGCACCAGCGACAGCATCAGCGCCTTGGTTTCTTCCCAGCGAATGGACTGCAACCGCGCCTTGACGGGAATGATGTCGTTGTCAGAGCTGACGACCACCATGCCGCCTTCGTTGTCCGGCATCTCCTCCAGCTCCTGCCGCTGCAGCAGCGCTTCCAGACCGCCCACCTCTTCGAGCTCGGCGAGAGAGCCATAGCCCGTCAAGCGCAGGAAATCCGGGTTGGCGTGGATCAGCCTGTCGCCGGCATGCACCAGAAGCGCCACGGGCATCTGGTCCAGCGTCTCGGCCGTCAAGGCATTTGCGGGGCGAACGGACGGGCTGACCATGGCGGCGGCAATATCGGCAGCCGGCCGCTCGTCAGCCGCAGGCTCTTCCTTTTCGTCGGAACCGCTTTCATCCGCCGGTGCGCGAATGGCCGCAGGCTGCTCGCCACGAACGTAATCGGCGAAAAGATCGTCTTCTTCCGCCGGTTCGGTTTCCCTGTCGTCATTTTCCGTTTCGGAGGCCGCGCTTTCCGAAGCATCCGCATCGATATCCCGCTGGATATCCTGCATGGTCGGCTCAGCGGAAATGGCTTCCGCATCCGTTTCCCGGTCTTCTTCGGAAGCAGCATCCGCCGACGCAAGCGCCCGGCCGATTTCGCGGAAGGCGGCCTGCTCGCCTGCGGTCAGCCCCTCGCGGGAGCGCGAGCGGCGCTCCTCCAGATGGACGACCTTGTCGGAATAGTCCGGCTCCAGCGCGGGTGCTGCAAGCGGCGCTTCGAATTCCGGCGGGGTATAATCATGGTGCTGTTCTTCGGCCGAAACCACGTCCGATGCATCATCCGCCGCATCCGCCGCATCGGCCTCGGTTACCCGGATCGCATCCTCAGCGATGGAATCGGAATCTTCACCTGCCTCGTCATCCTCATCGATAAAGGCCAGCAATTCGTGGCTTTCATCCTCAATAGCGGGCTGCGGCAGTGCTTCCGCATCGGCCTCTTCGCCGTTGAGGAAGGTGAGGCCGGTGGCATGCGGGTCTTCGGCGGCATCGGCAAGCCGCACGATGCCGAAACCGCGGAAACCGTCGAATTCGCGTGAGCGCGTATAGGTGGGCAGGGCGGCGAGATCGATCGGCACCATTAGCGATGTGCCTTCCACCGGCCAGTAGATCGTCTTGCCCGACCATGTGTCGCGACGGCCGAGAAGCTCGCGGATCTTGCCGTCGGGATCGAGATTGAACAGGGCCGCGACATCGGCAAAGCCCATGCCTTCCACGGCAGCCGCCTTGGCGCCCACAGCCTCCGCAAATTCATGCGAGATCGAACTGAAGCGTCCTTCCGCATCGATTTTCCAGACGAAACGGGAAGCGCGCGCACCGGCATTGAAAACAAAAGGCTGTGCTTCTGCACCAGCGCCGATGTCCGTCTCCTCGGTCTCCGCCTCCGCCGTTATCTCCCCATCCGCGGCAGGAGCAGCGTCTGACGGCACTGTTTCGACGATTTCATCGTCCGCGACTGCGTTTTCTTCGACCCGGGTCTCTTCGGCAGGGGCATCGGCGATTGCCCGCTCGGTTAAGGGAGCTTCTGCTTCATCCTCATCGAGTTCGAAAAGATCGGCGATGTCGTCGGTCATCGCCACATGTGCCGCGGCGTCGGCGTCCTGCGCGGAAATCGCCGCCGGGGCCACCGCTCCGTTTTCCGGCAATGACGAAAGGCTGTTCTCATCCTGCTGCGCTGCCTCTTCCTCTTCGGGATCGGCCGGCAGTTCCTGAACCTCTTCCACATCCTCGATGCCAGCGACGGCATCGAGCACGGAATCGAAGGAGGTTGCAGCGGCAACAGGCGCGACCTCCGCAACCGGCAGGGCGGGCTCGGCGGCGGCTGGCGTTTCCTGCGGCCTGTCTTCTGCGAAACCATTGACGGGATCGAGTGTGCCCAGCGCGGTTTCGACCACGAACATCAGGTTCAGTTCGGGCGATGCCGCAATCTGGCCGGTGGCGGCGGGCAGATAGCCCTTGCCGGTCGGCACCGGCCGCTTGACGAGATGGCCGGACTGTCCGGCTGCCATTTTCACCAGTGTCCGCGCCGTGTGCGGCGTGATGCCCAGCGACGAAAAGCCGGGCGAGGCGGCGACAATCTCGTTCTCGCCGTTCAGAACCGCCATATGGATATCGGGGTCGTCGAAACCTTCGATCATGCGTCTGGCGCATTCCGCCGTGTCGGGTGCGACTTGGTCGGTGAGGGCGGAAAACAGGATGGCGGGCTGGCCGGGTTCGGCCTCGATGATTTCCGCGCGCGCCGTAACGGCAAGGCTGCGGAAACCCGACGTAATGCGAATGGTAAACGGCAGGCTGTCGCCTGCTTTGGAAAGCCGCGCCGCCGTGGCTGCCAGTTGCCGGAAGGTCACGTCCTGCGGTTTCGGGCCCTGTTCCAGAAAATCATAAACCATCGGCGTGCCGAACAGCGCCGCACCCCGGCCATTGGCCCAAAGGGCGTTTTTAAGGTCGAGCGAGAACAACGCCATGGCCTCGCCACGCCCGAAACCTTCACGCACCCGTTCATGCACTGCGATATCGATAAAGGGATACTGGACGGCGGGCATGTCGAAACCTATTCTGGCACTACCGGACCTTGCGGGCTTTTCGGCTTCCTCATGAAGCTCTAAACGTAAACCCGCCGAGGCATCACGTTAACAGAATTTTAAATAACTTCACAGCGCGGTCTGGTCCACCATCCGCCGGATGAATCGCCAAATAGAGTTAACATCAACAGGCCGCTGCGGCCTCTTTATGTCAGCCCGGCCCCTTGAAAAGCACTTGCCTTTCTCAGCCTTTTTTCGCAAAATTCGAAGAGGCACTTGCAAATGGGGAAAACACCTTTTATGTCACCCCCCGTGACGCCGCTTCGGCGTTTCATGTGCGGTTGTAGCTCAGTTGGTTAGAGCGCAGGTTTGTGGCACCTGAGGTCGGTGGTTCGACCCCACTCAACCGTACCATTCCCCTCTCCCAGTAAGTTATGCGTCACAAGGACTTTCCGGGAGAGGGGAATACTTTACCAGCCCGATCCGCGCAGGTCCCTCCCGATTTCCGAAAATCCGCAAAATTATTGCCATGTCCGTGGTGGTTCCCACGCAACCTTGGTGACGTGTGAGCCTTTGCCACACGCCGCCCGGCAAAAACCATTTGGCTAAAATCGCTTGCGCTGGTATTGTCCGCCCAACGAAACCTTATGAAAGCCAGCAGCATAGCGTCTACGCTTGTGCGCGGCGAAATGGACAAGACAGTGATCGACCCCGGAAACGGCCCAAAGCCGTCGGAACAAGGGGCGTCGGTGGCGAACAAAGGGAAAGCGAAGCGATCCCGTCGTGGCAAGAAACACAAGCGTGACGGTCAGCCCCGTGACGCTGCTGTGCTGTCGCATGATGTTGCCGCGGATGTTCCGGCCGGTTCCTCCTATGCATCGGCTCTTGAGCCGGATGCCGAGCCGCGCAAGAGAAAGCGCCGCAGGCGCTCTCGCGGCAAGGGTGCTTCTCAGCAGGCTGCCTCAGCTTCCACCGTGCCGGCGCAGGCTCCAGCCGCAACAGATGCTGCCAATCCATCCGCCGTGCCGCCAGGCGCAGGGCGAAAGTCGCGCCACCGCAAGCGTGGTCACCGCGATCCGCGCAGCCGCGATCCACAGGGCCGTCCGCTGGTTCCCACCCATGCGCCGAAACACGTCGGCAAGCAGAATGGTCGCGCCAATGGGGCCGGGCAGGAACCGCACCGGCAATCCGAAATATCCGCTCGCCACGCAGGCCGCCAGCATGAACATGGCCAGGAGCCGCCGGCGGATATGTATGCCGCGCTCGATCTCGGCACCAATAATTGCCGGCTTCTGATCGCGCAGCCGACGCGGCCCGGTCAGTTTCGGGTCGTCGATGCCTTTTCGCGCATCGTCCGGCTGGGCGAGGGGCTGGTGTCGAGCGGCCGGCTGTCCGACGACGCCATGGATCGAGCTGTCGAGGCTCTGAAAGTCTGCTCCGCGAAACTCTCCGGTCGCCCGATCAGGCGCATGCGGCTCATCGCCACCGAGGCCTGCCGCGCTGCGTCGAATGGCGAGGAATTTCTGGCGCGTGTCACGCGGGAAACGGGCCTGAAGCTCGAAATCATCAGCCGCGAGACGGAAGCCCGCCTTGCGGTGTCTGGCTGCGCCTCTCTCGTTGGGCGCGAGGCGCGTTCGGTCGTGCTGTTCGATATCGGTGGCGGATCGTCGGAAATCGCCGTCATCAAGGTCGGGGAAAATCGCTCGAACCGGCTCGCCAATCACATCACCCACTGGACCTCGTTGCCGGTCGGTGTCGTCACGCTCTCGGAACGCCATGGCGGGCGCGATGTGACGCCGGACGTCTTCGCCGCGATGGTGCGGGAAGTCGAAGGGTTGCTCGATGCCTTCCATTGCCCGCCTCTCGCGCCGCAAACCCATCACGAGGATTTTCATCTTATCGGAACTTCGGGCACGGTCACGACGCTTGCCGGCGTCCATCTCGATCTGCCACGATACGATCGCCGCAAGGTGGATGGCCTCTGGCTTTCCGATGCCGAGGTTACGGCGATGCAGGACAAGTTGCTGGCATGGGATTTCGCCGGCCGCGCCGCCAATGCCTGCATCGGGCCTGACAGGGCCGATCTGGTTCTGGCCGGCTGCGCCATTCTCGAGGCCATTCGCCGCCGCTGGCCGGCACGCCGTATGCGCGTGGCGGATCGCGGCCTGCGCGAAGGCCTTTTGACGGATATGATGGCGGATGACGGCGCATGGCGGCGCAACCGCATTAGGCGCATGCAGATGACACGGCAGGACAGGACGGAAGGTTTGACATGAGCAAGGCGCCGACAAGCAACAACCGCACCGGCCGCAAGATCGGCCAGAAGGTCAAGAAGACCAAGCTCAAGGCCTCGTCGCGCCGCTGGCTGGAACGTCATATCAACGACCCCTATGTGCAGCGCGCCAGGCTCGAAGGCTATCGCGCCCGGGCGGCCTTCAAGCTCCTGGAAATCAACGACAAGCACCAGATCCTCAAAGGCGCGCGCCGCATCATCGACCTTGGGGCGGCACCTGGAAGCTGGTCGCAGATCGCTTCGAAGGTGACGGATTCCACCGAGGACGATATTCGCGTCGCGGCCATCGATTTTCTCGAAATCGATCCCATTCCCGGTGTGAAAATCCTCCAGCTCGACTTCCTCGATCCGAGCGCGCCGGAAAAGCTGATGGAGGCCGTTGGCGGCACGCCCGATCTGGTGCTGTCGGACATGGCCGCGCCCACCACCGGTCACCAGAAGACCGACCATATCCGCACCATGCATCTGTGCGAAGTCGCGGCCGATTTCGCCGTTCAGGTGCTGGCGGAAGGCGGTCACTTCCTTGCCAAGACCTTTCAGGGCGGCACGGAAAAGGCATTGCTGGATATGCTAAAGAAGAACTTCAAGCAGGTTCTGCACATCAAGCCGGCGTCCTCACGCTCGGAATCTGTGGAAATGTTCCTGCTTGCCAAGCACTTCAAGGGCCGCAAGGGCGAGCCGACCGACGCATCCGAAGCCGAAGAGGCTTCCGAAGACTGATCACTCCGCCGGTTGTGAGACCTTGCCCCGGTGGCCGGAGACGGCCGCCCCGGCATTGCCGTCCATGCGGATGATCGGCACGATGGCGAACAGCGATACCAGCGCCACGATGGTGAAGGCGATGTGGAAATCGGCGAGCTGCAGGTGCGTGCCGGACATCATGCTGCTGACTTCCAGAATGGAGGCGGCGAAAGCCACACCCAGCGCCAGGCTGATCTGCTGCAGCACCGACGCCATCTAAGTCGCCTGGCTGGCCTGACTGTCCTCGATGTCGGAATAGCTGAGCGCATTCGATCCGGTGAAGAAGAAGGACCGGGCAAATCCCGCTGTCACAAGGAAGATCATGATCAGCGGATAAGGCGTTTCCGGGGTGAAGAAGCTGTTGGCGAGCGTGGTGCAGGCGCCGACGATGCCGGCCCCGATCAGTGTCGAGCGGAATCCGGTTGCCGCAAACACCCGCTTGGCCATGAATTTCGTGGTGATCGCGCCGATTGCGCCGGCAAAGGTGATCATGCCCGACTGGAACGGATTAAGCCCGAAACCGATCTGCAGCATCAGCGGCATCAGAAAGGGTATGGCGCCCGTGGAAATGCGGAAAACGGTGCCGCCGACGGACGCCGCCCGGAAGGTCGCGTTCTGGAAAATGCGGAAATCCAGAATGGGGGCGGGGTGGCGCGCGGCGTGGCGCAGATAAAGAAAACCGCAGATGAAACCGATGATCGTCGAGGCGATGCCGATGGCCGGCGGCAGCGCCGGCAGGCTGACGACGGAGAGGCCGAACACCACACCGGAGGCGGCGATGCCTGACAGCACGAAGCCTTTGCCATCCATCGGCGGCGGGTTGGTGGTTTCGATTTCCGGCAGGAAGATCGTCGAGAGCCAAATGCCGATGACGCCGATCGGCACATTGATCAGAAAAATCCAGTGCCATGAAAAATAGGTGGTGATGAAGCCGCCGATGGGTGGGCCGGTAAGCGGTCCCACCAGCCCCGGAATTGTCAGCAGCGCCATGGCGGAGACGAGTTCGCTGCGCTTGGTCGTGCGCAAAAGCACGAGGCGGCCAACGGGTGTCATCATCGCCCCGCCCATGCCCTGCAAGAAGCGCGAGAGCACGAATTCGAACACCGAGGACGACACCGCGCAGCAGATCGACCCCACCACGAAGACGCCGATGGCGAAACGAAAGATTTTCTTCGCGCCGTATTTGTCGGCCATCCAGCCGCTGATGGGAATGAAGATCGCCAGCGCCACCATATAGGCCGTCAATGCGAGCTTGAGCGTGATCGGGCCGACATGAAGGTCGGCGGCAATTGCCGGCAGCGAGGTGGCGATGACGGTGGAGTCCATCTGCTCCATGAAGAGAGCGACTGCCAGGATGAGGGGAATGATGCGGTTCATGAGGCTGCCTGCGGCTTTCCGCTGCGACAAAGGATATCGCCGTTCCTCCTACGCCTGATAAGCGGGCTTGCCAACACGTTAATTATCAATTTCTCAAGTTCCGATCAAACCTGCGTGAGGCCGGTTTTCTTGCAACTTTATCGCTCTATTGTCCGTTGGCATGGTTCAGTTGGCGATCACGGCCAGTTGGCGATATCGGGAGAAAAATGATGACCCAATCCTTGAGCATGAGCAGACGCGGCCTCATCGGCGCGGCGGGCGCAAGCGTTCTCGGTGCGCCGCTGTTGATGGCGCGCACGGCAACGGCCCAGACCAGCCAGCCGCAAACCTCCATGGAGATAGAACACGCGATGCCGCCTGAAACCAACCGCTTCAAGCTCGGCAATTTCGAAGTGCTGGTGGTGAAGGATGGCGCACGCGCGGCTCCCAATCCCGGCGAGACCTTCGGGACCGATCAGTCGGCGGAGACGGTCGGAAAATTGCTGGAAGACAATTTTCTGCCGAAGGAGCAATTCGTCAATTCCTTCTCGCCGGTCCTCGTCAATACCGGCACGGATCTCGTGCTGTTCGATACCGGTTTCGGTGAAGCCGGGCGCGGTGCGGGCAATGGCCGGTTGATCGAGGGCATGGCGGCGGCCGGTTATACGCCGGAAGATGTGACCGTCGTGGTGCTGACCCACATGCATGGCGATCATATCGGTGGGCTGATGGAAAAGGGTGCTCCGGCTTTTTCCAAGGCGCGCTACGTGTTCGGTCAGGCGGAATATGATTTCTGGACGGATGAGAAACGTGTCGGCACGCCTGCGGAAGGCGGTCACAAGGGCGTTCTCACGAACGTCAAGCCGCTGGCGGAAAAGGCGACCTTCATTGGCGACGGCGCCAGTGTCGTATCCGGGATTACCGGTGTGGCGGCCTTCGGTCATTCGCCGGGCCATATGATCTTCCGTGTCGAATCGGAAGGCAAACAACTCATCCTGACGGCGGATACGGCCAACCATTTCGTCCTTTCCCTGCAGAAGCCAGACTGGGAGGTGAAGTTCGACATGGACAAGGCGGCAGCCGCCGCGACCCGCAAGAAGGTCTATGACATGATCGCCACCGACCGTTTGCCTTTCCTTGGGTATCACATGCCTTTCCCGGCGGTCGGTTACGCGGAAAAGCTGGATACCGGCTATCGTTTCGTGCCGAAATCCTACCAGTTCGACATCTAAATGCATCTCGCGCAAAAGTGTTCAGCGGTTTTGCGATAACGACATGCATAAAAACAAGCAGTTATAGCGCGTCATGTGGGGCAAGGACCCACACGACGCGTTATAACGTCTGCTGCAATGCAGCAACAAAGAAAGCCCGGAAGGCAATTCCGGGTTTTTTCTATTCCCTTCCTGTCATGAACGTGTTACCAGCCCTCGCCAACTTCCAAGCAATCCTTGCAGGGCGCCGGGGTGAACTTTTCGTTCCGGAACGGCCACGCATTTTCAGTATGAAGGAATTTGGTCATGGCACGCATCATTCAAACACCCACTGGTTTGGACGCTCTCACATTTGACGATGTGTTGCTGCAACCCGGACATTCCGAAGTCATGCCGGGACAGACGAATATCGCCACGCGCATTGCCCGCGATATCGATCTCAACCTGCCGATCCTCTCTTCCGCCATGGATACGGTTACCGAAGGCCGCCTCGCCATCGCCATGGCCCAGGCCGGCGGCATCGGTGTCATCCACCGCAACCTGACCCCCATCGAACAGGCCGAAGAAGTACGGCAGGTGAAGAAGTTCGAAAGCGGCATGGTCGTCAACCCGGTCACCATCGGCCCGGATGCGACGCTTGCTGAAGCACAGGCGCTGATGAAGGCGCATGGCATTTCCGGCATTCCGGTCGTTGAAAACGGCGGTTCCGGCGGCCACAAGAACGGCCGTCTGGTCGGCATTCTGACCAACCGCGACGTGCGCTTCGCCTCCGATCCGCAGCAGAAGATTTACGAACTGATGACCCGCGAAAACCTGGTCACGGTCAAGGAAAGCAGCGTCGATCAACAGGAAGCCCGCCGCCTGCTGCACAAGCACCGCATCGAAAAGCTGCTGGTTGTGGATGCCAAGGGCAACTGCGTCGGCCTCATCACCGTCAAGGATATCGAGAAGTCGCAGCTCAATCCCAACGCCACCAAGGATGCGCAGGGTCGCCTTCGCGCCGCTGCCGCCATCAGCGTCGGTGCTGACGCCATCGAGCGCGCCGAGCGCCTCATCGATGCCGGCGTCGACCTTCTGGTCGTCGATACCGCGCATGGCCATTCGCAGCGCGTGCTGGATGCCGTCTCGCAGGTCAAGAAGATGTCGAACTCGGTTCGCATCATCGCCGGCAATGTCGCCACCGCTGACGGCACCAAGGCGTTGATCGATGCCGGCGCCGATGGCGTCAAGGTCGGTATCGGCCCCGGCTCCATCTGCACCACCCGCATCGTCGCCGGCGTCGGCGTTCCGCAGCTCGCTGCCATCATGTCGTCGGTTGAAGTCGCCAATGCGGCTGATATCCCCGTCATCGCCGATGGCGGCATCAAGTTCTCGGGCGATCTGGCCAAGGCAATCGCCGCCGGCGCTTCCGCCGTCATGATCGGCTCGCTGCTGGCCGGCACGGATGAAAGCCCGGGCGAAGTGTTCCTCTACCAGGGCCGTTCCTTCAAGGCCTATCGCGGCATGGGCTCCGTAGGCGCCATGGCGCGCGGCTCGGCAGACCGTTATTTCCAGGCGGAAGTACGCGACACGCTGAAGCTCGTTCCGGAAGGCATCGAAGGTCAGGTTCCCTATAAGGGCCCGGTTTCCGGCGTCCTGCACCAGCTGGCAGGTGGCCTGAAAGCCGCCATGGGTTATGTCGGCGGCAGCAACATCAAGGAATTCCAGGAGCGCGCCACCTTCGTTCGCATCTCCAGCGCGGGCCTGCGCGAAAGCCACGCCCATGACGTGACGATCACCCGCGAAAGCCCGAACTACCCCGGCGCGGTTTGATCTTTCGAGGCGAATCCGTAAAAGGATACTGAGTATTTGGCGCTCCCCGATTCATGCCGGATCGGGGAGCGTTTTCATGATTGGAGAAGAAAGCATGTCACCCACGACCGCAATGTTCTGGCCGATGATCGCCCATGTCTTTCTGGTCTTTTGCCTTTATGCGCTCCTGATCATCCGGCGTAACAAATACACCTTCAAGGATCGCGAATCGGCGATCAAGCTGCGCGACCAGGGCGAAGAGGCGCGTGAAAGCCATCTGGTGAACCGCAACATCGCCAATCAGTTCGAACTGCCGGTGCTGTTCCACATCGCCTGCCTGCTGCTCTACATCACGGATGCGGACAATATCGTCACCGTCGTTCTGGCATGGCTGTTCGTGCTCTCGCGTTATGCCCATTCCTATGTCCACGTCACCAGCAACCGCCTGCGTCAGCGTGGCGCATTGTTCGGCATCGGCTTTGCGCTGGTCGTCTGCCTGTGGGCGTGGCTCGCCATATGGTTGGCGCTGGAGTAAATCAGCACCGTGGGGTTGCCTCATAAGTGAGACAATCCCGCCTTGCAAAATGCTCCGATTTGCGATGGGTCAATTCCATGACGCCCCATCCCCGTTAATCTCTGCCTGCCGTCGAGGATTCCAGGCGAGCAGAGATTAGGGAGTATGTCATGGCTAAGACAATGAAGGCAGCCGTCGTCCGCGCGTTTGGAAAACCGCTGACCATCGAGGAAGTGGCGATACCGGATCCCGGCCCGGGTGAAATTCTCATCAACTACAAGGCGACAGGCATTTGCCACACCGACCTGCACGCCGCAACGGGCGACTGGCCGGTCAAGCCCAATCCGCCCTTCATCCCCGGCCACGAAGGTGTGGGTTACGTCGCCAAGATCGGCGCTGGCGTCACCGGCATCAAGGAAGGCGACCGCGCCGGCACGCCCTGGCTCTACACCGCCTGCGGCTGCTGCATTCCGTGCCGCACGGGCTGGGAAACGCTGTGCCCGAGCCAGAAGAATTCCGGCTATTCCGTCAATGGCAGCTTTGCCGAATACGGCCTTGCCGATCCGAAATTCGTCGGCCGCCTGCCGGATAATCTCGATTTCGGCCCGGCCGCACCGGTGCTCTGCGCCGGCGTCACCGTCTATAAGGGGCTGAAGGAAACCGAGGTCAGGCCCGGTGAGTGGGTGGTCATTTCAGGCATTGGCGGGCTTGGCCACATGGCCGTGCAATATGCCAAGGCCATGGGCATGCATGTCGTTGCCGCCGATATTTTCGACGACAAGCTGGCGCTTGCGAAAAAACTCGGAGCCGATGTCACCGTCAATGGCCGCGCGCCAGATGCGGTGGAGCAGGTTCAGAAGGCGACCGGCGGCGTCCACGGCGCGCTGGTGACGGCGGTGTCGCCCAAGGCCATGGAGCAGGCTTACGGCTTCCTGCGCTCCAAGGGCACCATGGCGCTTGTCGGCCTGCCGCCGGGCTTCATCTCCATTCCGGTGTTCGACACGGTGCTGAAGCGCATCACGGTGCGCGGCTCCATCGTCGGCACGCGGCAGGATCTGGAGGAAGCGCTGACCTTTGCCGGCGAAGGCAAGGTGGCGGCCCACTTCTCCTGGGATAAGCTCGAAAACATCAACGATATCTTCCACCGCATGGAAGAGGGCAAGATCGACGGCCGTATCGTCGTGGACCTCGCTGCCTGATGTGAAAACTGGCTGGCGGCGCTCACGTAAATGTGTGGCGTCGCTTGCCCCCGCCTCGTTCCCCACGGGGCGATCTGCGCTATCCTCCCGCATCCGTGCGTTCAAGGAGGATAGAGCGATGGACAAGCCCAAGATCACGCAGGCCATGATCGACGCTTACGATGAATATACCCATCTCAGCCTCGATCGCCGCAAATTCATGGAAAAGCTCACCGTACTGGCCGGGTCTGGTGCAGCGGCGGCGGCCATCGCCCCGCTTCTTTCGGCCAACAGCGCCCGTGCGGCTGTCATCGCGGCCGATGACGACAGGATCGTCGCCGAGGAGGTGACCTATCCCGCCGCCGGCGGCGAGATGAAGGGTTACCTCGTTACACCGAAATCCGTTTCCGGCCCCATCGGCTCCGTCATCGTCATCCACGAGAACCGTGGTCTGAACGACCATATTCGTGACGTGGCAAGGCGGGTGGCGCTCGCCGGTTTTCGGGCGCTTGCTGTCGATTTCCTCTCACCGCAGGGCGGCACGCCCGCCGATGAGGAGAAGGCGCGGCAGATGTTCAGCGGTCTCGACATGGACGCGACCGTCGCCAATGCCGAAGCGGGCCGGGTATGGCTCGCGGCCCGGCAGGGGGCGAATGGCAAAGTGGGCGCGGTCGGTTTCTGCTGGGGCGGCGGGCTGGTCAATCGTTTCGCTACCAAATCGGCAGCTTTGAATGCCGGTGTCGCCTATTACGGCCAGCAGGCTCCGGCGGCCGATGTACCGGCCATCAAAGCGCCGCTGCTTTTGCACTATGCGGGTCTCGATGAGCGCATCAATGCCGGCATCGACGCCTATAAAAAGGCGCTGGAGGAAAACGACAAGACCTTTGAAATCTTCGTCTATGACGGCGTCAACCACGCCTTCAACAATGACACGTCCTCGGCGCGCTACGATAAGACGGCTGCCGATCTCGCCTGGGGCCGGACGACGGAGTTCTTCAAGAAATATCTGGCGTGATGGGGGTTTTGGGCGGGCGTCTGTTCTGTTCCTTGGCAAGGGAAGGTGGAGAAGCTCTGGATATTGTCAATTGATAGCGGACCGAAGGCGTGTGGAGCTTCACCCCCCTCTGCCCTGCCGGGCATCTCCCCCTCAAGGGGGGAGATCGGCAAGAGGCCCTCTTGTCGCTTCATTTTCAAGCTTCAAGATGGATGAGACATCGCCGCAGATCGATCTCCCCCCTTGAGGGGGAGATGCCCGGCAGGGCAGAGGGGGGTAAGCCCCACGCACCTCTGGTCCGCTGATCTAAACGCCCCCAGCCCCACGCTTCAAATGCTCGTCGAGCCTCGGCATAATCTCCACGAAATTGCAGGGCAGGTGGCGATAATCGAGCTGGGCTTTCAGAATGCCGTCCCACGCATCCTTGCACGCACCCGGCGAGCCGGGCAGCACGAAGATGAAGGTCGCGTTCGCCACGCCGCCGGTCGCGCGTGACTGGATGGTGGCGGTGCCGATCTTGTCATAGGAGATGCGGTGGAAGAGGGCGGAAAACCCATCCATGCGCTTTTCGAACAGCGGCTCCAGCGCTTCGGGCGTCACATCGCGGCCGGTGAAGCCCGTGCCGCCTGTCGTGATGACCACATCCACGCCGTCAGACAGCGTCCATTCGCGCACCGTGTCTGCGATCGCCGCCTTGTCGTCCGGGACGATGGCGCGGGCAGCGAGCCGGTGGCCCGCGTCCTCCAGTCTTGCGACGAGTGTGTCTCCAGACTTGTCGTTCTCCAGCGTGCGGCTGTCCGAAACGGTCAGAACCGCAATGCCAAGGGGAATGAAGGGTCTATCGCCTGCCATGGCCTTATCCTCGAAATATCCGGTCCTCAAATGGTCCGCGTCGCCTGAAAATACCAGCCGGGGCGTTTCCTCCGAAGCGATGTTTCCGCTTTCCTGGCCGCTTCAAGGGAATGAAAAATCCCGAAACAGGTTGCCCCCGAGCCAGACATGCGCACAAGCGCAGCACCTTCCTGCGACAGTAACCCAATGATTTCCCCGATCTCCGGCAGAAGCGCCTGAGCTGGCGGTTGCAGATCGTTACGGCTTTGCGCGAGAAAATCCATCCAGCCGATTGTCGCAGAGGCGGGCAGGGGCGCATTGGTCTTGGTCTGCAATCGCCGGAAAATCTCCGGCGTCGAGACCGCCTTCAGCGGATTGGCGAGAACCATCACCAGTTCCGGCAGATCGGTGAGCGGTTCGATGTCCTCGCCGATGCCGCGCGCGATCAGGGATCGGCTCTCAAGGCACATCGGCACATCCGCCCCGAGCGTGAGCGCCATGGATGCAAGCGCATCCGGTGCGATCCCGGCACGCCAGTGTCGCAAAAGCCCCCGCAGTGTCGCTGCCGCATCCGCCGAGCCGCCGCCGATACCGGAAGCCACCGGCAGGTTCTTTTCAAGATGAATGGCGACCGGGGGTGCAGGTTGCCCTGTCGATGCAAGCGCATCGCGCAACAGGTCCCTGGCGCGGGTGACGAGGTTATCGCCGCCATCGCCCGCGCGCAAAAGATCGCCGAAGGGGCCTGAGATGGAGAAACTGTCGGCATCGGCGTCGCGAATACGGATCGTGTCGCCGGCTTCGGTAAAGGTCACCAGCGTTTCGAGCAGGTGATACCCATCCGCTCGCTGGCCGGTCACATGCAGCGCCAGATTGATTTTGGCCGGGGCCGCCTCGATGGTCTCGGTGGCCCCGGATACGTCATGCCCGCGCATGCGGCGTCAGGATTTCTTGTCCGGAGTGGCAGCCGGTGCCGGCGCCGGAGGAGCCGGCGGCACCGGCGCGACTTCCTTTTTGGCGGTATTTTCGGCATCTTTTTCCACCGGCGGCAGGCCGTTGGCGATCTTTTCCTTCACCTTGGCCTTGTCCACGTCGTCGCTGTCGCCGATCAATGCGCGGTTCCACTGATAGACCGCCTCGATCTTGCGGCCGACCCGCCAGTAGGCGTCGCCCAGATGGTCGTTGATGGTCGGATCGCCGGCTTTCAGTTCGATCGCCCGCTCCAGCTCGGTCACGGCTTCATCGAAAGCGCCGAGGCGATAATGCGCCCAGCCGAGCGAATCGACGATGTAGCCGTCATTCGGCCGAAGCTCGACGGCGCGGCTGATCATCTTCATGCCTTCATCGAGATTGATGCCCTTGTCCACCCAGGAATAACCCAGATAGTTCAGAACCTGCGGCTGTTCCGGGTTCAGCTCCAGCGCCCGCTTGAAATTCGGTTCGGCCTTGTCCCATTCCTTCAGCCGCTCATAGGCGATGCCGCGCTGGAAGAAAACGGACCAGTCGGATTTCTGCGGCACGGAGCCGATGACCTCGATGGCCTTGTCGTAGTTCCCGGCCATCGCCTTGTAGTCCTTGGCGTCCGAAAGCACGCTGCCATAGGCGAGATAGGAACGAATGTCCTTCGGATCGGATTCGAGCAGGGATTTAAGGTGCTTGCGCGCCTCATCCACCTTGCCGGTCTGCGCAAGCGTCAGTCCGAGCTGCAGCTCGGAGATGCGATACATCGGCGAATCCTTCGGCACTTCGCGATAGAAGGCAATGGCGCGGTCAGGCTGTTTCAGCGCTTCGGAAAGGCCGCCGAGAAGAATGAGCGTATCCGGGCTCTTCGGATCGAGCGCGCGCGACGTCTGCAGATAAAGCGTCACGATCTCTTCGGCGCCTTCGCGGTTTAGCGCGCCGGCGATGGAGAACATGACGCTGGCGGCACCTTCAACCGCATTGGTGATCTGCTGTTCCGGCTTTTCACCATTTTCGATGGACTGGCGAAGCGCTTTCAGCGGCGCGTAATTCGGTGCGAAAGTGTCTCCGACTGCAATCGCATCCAGCGCCTTCTGCTTGTTGCCGGCGGAAGCCTCCAGCCGGGCAAGCGCCATCACCGCGCGCATATAGGTATCGGAGGCGGTTGCCCCGCCTTCGCGGTCCGTCACCGCTTCGTTCAGGCTCTTGCGGGCGGCTTCATTGTTGCCGGAAACAAGGGCGATGGCCGCCGCATTGTATTTCTGGAAGATCGAAATCCAGCCCGGGCCCTTCATATTGTTGACCAGCGCCAGCGCTTCTTTCGGCTTGCCGGAACCGGCACGCGCCCACGCGGTCAAAAGCGTGTTGACCATGCGGTCGAGATCGTTCGGACCGGTATATTTCAGAATCTTCTCGGCCTTGGCGAATTCTTTATCCTTGATGGCGTCGAGACCGCGCACGATGGTCGTCACGCGCTCCACCGAGGTATCGTCCTTCATCGAATCGGCGATCTTGGCGCCGGCCTCGAAATTGCCGCTCAGAAGTTCGGCGATCATCAGCCGCTGGCGGATTTCCGTATTGGCCGGATCGAATTCCAGCGCCTTTTTGTAAAGCGAAATCGCGGTGGGATAATCCTGATCGACATCGGCATTGCGCCCGGCGAGGAAGGCGCCGGAGAAGGTGTTCACCTTGCCGGGATCGAACGTGACGGCCTTGTCTTCCGGTGTCGCCTTCGTCTCCGCAAAGCCGGGGCTTGCACCCGCGCCGATTGCGAGAGCAGCGGCAAGAGCCGCGCTGCAGAGAAGACGGAGTGCTGGTTTACGCCGCATGAGGGAACCTTTGCCTTTGTGCAGAAGCACGGAAAAATCAGTTTCCATTGTTGGTCACGATAGAATGGCTTTTTTGAAGCAGCCCCGCAAGAAATTATGGCCCCGGCCACAATCACGCCTTGCGGAGAAGCTGGCCCGGAACATTGGGCGGATGGTCTTTTCCATCCGCCTTTCGCCCGGCCTCTAGCGTCAGTTCAGACGCTCGATGCAGAAGTCGATCACTTCCAGAAGCGCATCTTTCCAGGGGCTCTGCGGCAGCGGTGCGAGCGCATCGCGGGCGATGGTGCCGTAGTGCGTGGCGCGGCCGATCGTATCGCCAAGACCGTTGTATTTGGTGATCAGGCCCAGCGCCTTTTCAAGGTTCTCGTCGCTGCTTTCACCCTTCTCGATGGCCTTGCGCCAGAAGGCGCGCTCATCCTGCGTGCCGCGACGATAGGAGAGGATGACCGGCAGGGTGATCTTGCCTTCGCGGAAATCGTCGCCGGTATTCTTGCCGAGATCGGCGGATTTTCCACCGTAGTCCAGCACGTCGTCAACGAGCTGGAAGGCGAGGCCGAGATTCATGCCGTAGGATTTCAGCGCGCTGCGGGTCGCCTTGTCGGTCTTGGCGACGATGGGGCCGACTTCCGCCGCCGCCGCGAAAAGGGCGGCCGTCTTGGCGCGAATCACCTGCAGATAATCGTCTTCCGTCGTTTCCATGTTCTTGGCGACAGAAAGCTGCAGCACCTCGCCCTCGGCGATCACTGAGGCGGCGGTGGACAGCACGTCGAGCGCATCGAGCGAGCCGACATCCACCATCATGCGGAACGCCTGGCCGAGCAGGAAGTCGCCGACGAGAACGCTCGCCTGGTTGCCCCAGATGGTGCGGGCGGTGGATTTGCCGCGGCGCAGATCGCTCTCATCCACCACGTCGTCATGCAGAAGCGTCGCCGTATGCATGAATTCGACGCTGGTGGCGAGCTTGATGTGGTTGTCGCCCTCGTAACCGAACATCGAGGCCGAGGCGAGCGTCAGCATCGGCCGCAGGCGCTTGCCGCCGGAAGAGATGAGGTGGTTGGCCACCTCGGGTATCATCTGGACATCGGAACCGGCCTTGGAAAGGATAAGCTGGTTCACCCGTTCCATATCGGGGCGGGTCAGGTCGACAAGCGGCTTGACGGATGCGAGTTTGTTTTTGCTTTCTTCAAGCGGTATGACGACGCCCAAGGGACAGGACTCCAGTTCGAACTTGAATTCGACAATAAAAACTGACGCCTTGCGCGGCAAGGGGCGAATTGCCGCTAGCCATTCAAAAAGATGGGAATTTAAGGTCTATCCATGCGTGAACTGATCCGTACCAACGATGCCGTGCTGCTCTCCTTCGCCGAAAGCCTGATGAAGGATGCCGGCATCCATTGCCTCATCGCCGATCAGGCGATGAGCATTCTGGAAGGATCGCTCGGTCTTTTGCCGCGTAGGTTTCTGGTGGAGGAAGATCGGGCCGATCAGGCCCGCCGCATTCTCATCGATGCCGGGCTCGGCGACGAGTTGCGCAACGAAGAGGCTTGAACGGCGGTGGGCGACGGCATTTCCGAAACGATCGACGCCTTTCACCGGGGCCGGTTTCACGTCATCCAGCCGAAGGGCAGGGGACACCGGGCCGGCATGGACGCCATGCTTCTGGCGTCATTGGTGGCGGATGAGCGTGCCTGCCGGATAGCCGATCTCGGCGCGGGCGCAGGTGCCGCCGGCATGGCGGTTGCGACGCGGCTCGAAAAGGCCGAGGTGACGCTGTACGAACGCTCGCCGGAAATGGCGCAATTTGCCCGACGCAGCCTCGAACTGCCTGAGAATGCTGCCTTTTCTGCGCGCGTCAGCGTGCGCGAAGCCGATGTGACGCTGCGGGCGAAAGCACGCGCCGAAGCGGGGTTGCCCGACGAGCATTTCCATCACGTCATCATGAACCCGCCCTATAACGATGCGGGCGACCGCCGCACGCCGGATGCCCTGAAGGCCGAAGCGCATGCCATGACCGATGGCCTGTTCGAAGACTGGATCAGGACCGCAGGCGCGATCATGGTGCCGGGTGGTCAGCTTTCCCTGATTTCAAGGCCGCAATCGGTGGCGGAGATCATCGCCGCCTGCGGCAGCCGTTTCGGCGGCCTCGAAATCACCCTCATTCATCCGCGCCCTGGCGAGGATGCGGTGCGCATGCTCGTCACCGCCATCAAAGGTTCACGGGCGCGGCTGTCCTTCCGTGCGCCGCTCATCATGCATGAGACCGGCAGCCATGCCTTCACCCCATTCGTCGATGACCTGAACAATGGCCGCGCCGCCTATTCGCGTAATGTAAGGGCAATCCGGCCGGCGTCATAAATATCGCCGTTCCGCCGGCCGCAAACCATTGTGTTTTCCGGGGCGATACATACATCCCTGACGAACGGATAAATGCTGCGAGGATTGAGTAGTGGGTTTTCTGAAGTATCTGGTGCCGAAACGCTTTCGTAAAAAAGAGCTCGTCATCCCGGTGGTGCGCATGCACGGTGCGATCATGGCCGGCGGCAACCAGTTCCGCCCCGCCCTCAATCTCGCCTCCTATGCGCCGCTTCTGGAAAAGGCCTTCGCCGTCAAGGATGCCCCGGCCGTCGCCATTTCGCTCAACTCGCCCGGCGGTTCGCCGGTGCAGGCGCGGATGATCTATAACCGCATCCGCCAGCTCGCCGAGGAAAAGGAAAAGAAGGTCCTGATCTTCGTGGAGGACGTTGCAGCCTCCGGCGGATACATGATCGCGCTTGCCGGCGACGAGATCATCGCCGATCCCACCTCCATCGTCGGTTCGATCGGCGTCGTTTCCGGCGGTTTCGGTTTCCCGGAAATGCTGAAGAAGATCGGCGTGGAGCGCCGTGTCTATACGGCCGGCGAGAACAAGGTCATCCTCGATCCCTTCCAGCCGGAAAAGGAAGGCGATATCGATTACCTGAAGTCGCTTCAGGTCGAAATCCACAATGTTTTCATTGATATGGTCAAGATGCGTCGCGGCTCGAAACTGAAGGGCGACGAGGCGATCTTCTCGGGCCTGTTCTGGACCGGCATGCGCGGCCTCGACCTCGGCCTGATCGACGGGCTGGGCGACATGCGTGAGGTTCTTCGCCGCCGTTACGGCACCAAGGTCAAGCTGCAGCTCGTCAGTGGCGGTCGCACTCTGTTAGGCAAAAAGGTGCCGGGCGTCAATGCTGCTCTGGACGTGAATGCCGAAAGGCTGGCCGCCGGTGCGGTATCAGGGCTTGCGGAGGTTGCCGAAGAAAAGGCATTGTGGTCGCGTTTCGGTCTATGATGTCTCAGGAATAAAGCCTTATGGCGCAGCTCATTACAATTATTCTTCTGGTGGTGGGATCCGTCATCCTTTACCGCCGCTTCGTCCGCGATGCGGAAAAGCTCTCGGCAAAATCGAAACAGCGCGAGAAGGAACGCGAGACCGGCGCCATCGGCACGCTGATCAAGGACCCGGAAACCGGCGGATACCGCGTGAAGCGCGAGGATGAGGCGTAAGGCGGCGTCTCCACGCATAAAACCTTGACCCTCACGCCATGCCGTGGCACCAGTCCGCATCCGAAGTAAGTCAATGCTTACTTATCCTCCTAACGCCGCGATGACTGCAATGACCGATGTTCCCGACCATATGAACCCGAAGCGTTCCTTTCAGGCGCTGATCCTGACGCTGCATAATTACTGGGCCGACAAGGGCTGCGCGGTGCTGCAACCCTACGATATGGAAGTGGGTGCGGGTACGTTCCATCCGGCGACGACGCTGCGTGCGCTTGGACCGAAGCCGTGGAAGGCCGCTTACGTGCAGCCTTCGCGCCGCCCGTCCGATGGCCGTTACGGCGAGAACCCCAATCGTCTGCAGCACTATTACCAGTATCAGGTGATCCTGAAACCAAACCCCTCGAACCTGCAGGAACTCTATCTGGGTTCGCTGAAGGCCATCGGCCTCGACCCTCTGCTGCACGATGTGCGCTTCGTCGAAGACGACTGGGAAAGCCCGACGCTCGGCGCCTGGGGCCTTGGCTGGGAATGCTGGTGCGACGGCATGGAAGTCTCGCAGTTCACCTACTTCCAGCAGGTCTGCGGCATCGAATGCTCGCCGGTCGCTGGCGAGTTGACCTATGGTCTGGAGCGTCTCGCCATGTATGTTCAGGGCGTTGACAATGTCTATGACCTGAACTTCAACGGCCGCGAGGGCGAAGAGAAGATTTCCTATGGTGACGTGTTTTTGCAGGCCGAGCAGGAATATTCCCGCCACAACTTCGAGTTCGCCGATACAGCCATGCTGCATCGTCATTTCATCGACGCTGAAAAGGAATGCCAGGCGCTTCTCGCCGCTGGCGCGCCCGGTGACAACGACAACCAGCGCCTGCACAAATGCGTTTTCCCGGCCTATGACCAATGCATCAAGGCCAGCCACGTCTTCAACCTTCTGGATGCACGCGGCGTAATCTCGGTCACGGAACGCCAGAGCTATATCCTGCGCGTGCGCACGCTGGCGAAAGCCTGCGGCGAAGCCTTCCTGCTGACGGATGCGGGCGGGCTGAACTGGAACAGGGCCGCCTGAACGTTTATGTAAGGCGGGGCAACAGTCTAACGTGCGGACGCCGTTCTGGTGTCCGCACCTCTTGAGGAGGGGTAGGGAATGTTCATCACGCTGGCAATCATCGCGGCAATCGCGCTTTATGTCGTCTTCATTTATAACGGGCTGGTCAAGGCGCGGCAGATGAAGGAAGAGGCGTGGTCGGGCATCGACGTGCAGCTGAAGCGCCGCGCTGATCTTATTCCCAATCTCATCGAGACAGTGAAGGGTTACGCGGCGCATGAAAAGAGCACCTTCGAGGAGGTGATTGCCATGCGCAACCGGGCGCAGGCCGTGCCGGCGGGCGATGTCGAGGGTCGTGCGCAGGCGGAAGGGCTGCTGTCGCAGGCGCTCGGCAAGCTCTTTGCGCTTGCCGAAGCCTATCCCGATCTCAAGGCCAATACGAATTTTCTGGAATTGCAGCGTTCGCTGGAAACCATCGAAAGCGAAATCCAGATGTCGCGCCGTTATTACAATGGCGCCGCCCGCGACCTCAACGTCAAGGTGGAGAGCTTCCCCTCCAATCTGGTCGCAGGCCAGTTCGGTTTTGCCAAGGCGCCGTATTTCGAGATCGACAACCCGGCCGACCGCGCCGTGCCGACTGTGAAATTCTAAGCGCACTGTTCCCTCGGCGGCTTGAGACCTCCCGTTCAAATTCCGATAATCCGGCTCTTCGCTGCATTCTTTGACAAGACGACAATCATGATCGAACTGACCATCACCCCGCCCGACCACCCGCTTTCCGGCAAGGTCGAGCCGCCCGGCTCCAAGTCCATCACCAACCGTGCGCTTCTCCTGGCTGGTCTTGCCAAGGGCAAAAGCCGGTTGACCGGCGCACTGAAAAGCGACGACACGCTTTATATGGCCGAAGCCCTGCGCGAGATGGGCGTCAAGGTAACCGAACCAGACGCCACCACCTTTGTGGTGGAAGGCACGGGTGTACTTCAGCAGCCGGAAAAGCCGCTTTTCCTCGGCAATGCCGGCACCGCGACACGGTTCCTCACTGCAGCTGCCGCACTTGTGGATGGCGCCGTCATCATCGATGGAGACGAGCATATGCGCAAACGCCCGATCATGCCGCTGGTGGAGGCCCTGCGCTCCCTCGGTGTCGAGGCGGAAGCGCCGACCGGCTGCCCGCCCGTCACCGTCTGCGGCAAGGGCACGGGTTTCCCGAAGGGCAGCGTCACCATCGACGCCAACCTCTCCAGCCAATACGTGTCGGCGCTTCTGATGGCGGCCGCCTGCGGCGACAAGCCCGTCGATATCATCCTCAAGGGCGAGGAAATTGGCGCCAAGGGTTATATCGACCTCACCACCTCGGCCATGGAAGCTTTCGGTGCGAAGATTGAGCGCGTCAGCAACGCCATCTGGCGCGTGCATCCGACGGGTTACACGGCGACCGATTTCCACATCGAGCCGGATGCCTCCGCCGCCACCTATCTCTGGGGCGCGGAGCTTCTGACCGGCGGCGCGATCGATATCGGCACGCCGGCCGATAAGTTCACCCAGCCGGACGCCAAGGCCTATGATGTCATGGCCAAGTTTCCGCACCTGCCCGCCGAAATCGACGGCTCGCAGATGCAGGACGCCATTCCGACCATCGCGGTTCTGGCCGCCTTCAACGAGACGCCGGTGCGTTTCGTCGGCATCGCCAATCTGCGCGTCAAGGAATGCGACCGTATCCGCGCCGTCTCGCTCGGCCTCAACGAAATACGTAACGGTCTGGCACATGAAGAGGGCGACGACCTGATCGTGCATGCCGATCCGGCCCTTGCAGGCCAGACGGTCAAGGCCTCCATCGATACTTTTGCCGACCACCGCATCGCCATGAGCTTTGCGCTGGCGGCGCTGAAAGTCGGCGGCATTGCCATCCAGAATCCGGCCTGCGTCGGCAAGACCTATCCCGGTTACTGGAAGGCGCTTGCTTCGCTCGGCGTCGACTACACCGAAAAGGAAAGCGCTGCCGAGCCGCAGCACTGAGCCATTGAGGAGGGACCGCCCGTGAAGACCATCGCCGCAAGACTTCTCGCGCTGTTCGTCTTCCTGGGCGCGGCCTTCCCGGCCTTCGCGGATGAATTCATCCGCTCCTACCATTCCGTCATCGAGCTGGCGGCGGATGGCAAGCTGACGGTGACGGAAACCATCACCGCCCGCGCGGAAGGCCGGAATATCAAACGCGGCATCTTCCGCGATTTCCCGCTTTATGCGCTGGATGCGAATAACCGCCGCACCAAGGTGGATTTCAACGTCGTTTCGGTGGAGCGCGATGGCGCGCCGGAAAACTGGCGCACCGAGAATATCGAGGGCGGCATCCGCATCTATACCGGCAGCGCCGAGCGTTTTCTGCCGACCGGCGAGCACATCTTCCAGATCACTTACACCACCGCCCGGCAGATTCGTTATTTCAGCGATTATGACGAGCTGACCTGGAATGTCACCGGCAATGGCTGGCAATTCCCCATGGGCGAGATTTCCGCGACCATCACTCTGCCGGAGGGCGTGAAGGCAACGGATACCGACGTCTTCACCGGGCCGCGGGGTGCGAAGGGCAAGGATGCGCGCATCTTGAGCGAAGGTAACGAGGTATTCTTCGCCTCCACCCGCCCGTTTACGGTTGGCGAGGGCATGACGGTCGCCGTCAAGCTCCCCAAGGGCGCGATTGCGGCACCAGACACCTCACAGGAGGCGGGCTGGTGGCTGCGGGATAATCTCGCCATCCTGCTTTCGGGCGGCGGGCTTTTCGCCGTGCTGCTTTATTACCTGCGCGCCTGGTTCGCCGTCGGCCGCGATCCGGCGAAGGGTGTGGTCGTGCCGCGCTGGGATGCGCCGGAGGGGCTTTCGCCGGCTCTGGTCAATTACGTCGATAATCGCGGGTTTTCAGGTGCCGGCTGGACGGCGCTCTCTGCCTCGGCTCTTGATCTGGCGGTGAAGGGTTATGTCGTTCTGGAGGATTTGAAGAACGCCATCGTCATCCGCCGCACGCAAAAGGCGACGGCCGACAACCTGCCGACCGGCCAGAAGACGCTGCTTGCCTCCATCGGCAGTCCGGGCGAGACTTTGACCATCGACAAGGCCCATGGGACGGAAGTTGAAAAGGTCGGAAAACAGTTCCGCGCGGCGATAGAGAAAGAACATCGCGGCAAATATTACCGCAGCAATGCCGGTTACACCGTGTTCGGCATCTTCCTCAGCATCGCCCTCATCGTTGCGACGTTGATCTTCGGCGATCTGGATGAAAGCGCCATTGCCGCCGTGCTGGTCTTCGGCTTTTTCGCCTTCTTCTTCAGCATCCTGTCGATCGGCATCGGCCGCCAGTTTTCGCGCGGCGCACCGCTACGCAAGCGGATAGGCGGCATTGTCATGCTGGCTTTTGCCGGTTTCGTGGCCTTTTCCGCCATTGGCGGCATCGCCACACAAATCCTGCTGGATGTGACGCATGACACCAAGCCGCTGGCACTGGCCGCCATCGGCGGCATCGTGCTCACCAACGCGCTGTTCCTGTTCCTGATGGGCGCGCCGACGCCGCTCGGCCGCAAGCTGATGGATGGCATTGAGGGCCTCCGAACCTATCTGACGCTGGCGGAAAAAGACCGGATGAACATGGCCGGCGCGCCCGCCATGTCGCCGCAGCATTTCGAGACGTTGCTGCCCTATGCCGTGGCGCTCGGCGTTGAAAAACCGTGGAGCCGCACCTTCGAGGCATGGCTTGCAACGGCCGCTGCCGGTGCCGCTGCTGCAAGTTATGCGCCCGGCTGGTATGCGGGCAGCAATTACGGAACCTTTGGCGACAGGATCGGCGGCTTTTCCACCTCCATGGCCAATACCATCGCCTCCACCATTCCCCAGCCTGTCAGCTCGTCCGGCTCCAGCTTTTCGGGCGGTGGCGGCGGCGGTTTTTCCGGCTCCGGCGGCGGTGGTGGTGGTGGCGGCGGCTGGTAACGCCCGCCGGCGGTAATTTAACCGATAGCTGGTGACTTTTGCCGCTGGTCTTGCTAAGTCCGCGACACTCTTTTGCAACAGATTAAAGTCCTTATCCCATGCCCGATCTTCTGCTTGAACTTCGCTCCGAGGAAATCCCTGCCCGCATGCAGCGCAAGGCGGCGGGCGATCTGAAGAAACTCGTCACCGATGCCTTGGTGGAGAGAGGGCTGACCTATGAAGGTGCGCGCGAATATTGGACGCCGCGTCGCCTGACACTGGATATTCGCGGCCTTAATGCCCGCTCCGCCGATGTGCGTGAGGAAAAGAAGGGTCCGCGCACCGACGCCAATGAAAAGGCCATCGAGGGCTTTCTGCGCGGCGCCGGCCTCAACGACATTTCGGAAGCGCAGGTCGTTTCCGATCCGAAGAAGGGCGATTTCTACATCGCCATCATCAACAAGCCCGGCCGCCCGGCGGAAGAGATCATCGCCGAGGTGATGCCTGGCATCATCCGCTCCTTCCCCTGGCCGAAATCCATGCGCTCCGGCCCCGCCTCCATGCCGAAGGGTTCGAGCTATGCCGGTATCGAAGGCAAGGGTTCGGAAAGCCTGCGCTGGGTGCGCCCGCTGCAATCCATCGTCTGCCTGTTCGGCCCCGAACATGACGAAACGCAGGTCATTCCTTTCGCCATCGACGGCATCGTCGCCGGAAACGTCACCTATGGCCATCGTTTCCATGCACCCGGCCCGATCACCGTGCGCCGTTTCGAGGATTATGTCTCGAGCCTCGAAAAGGCGAAGGTCGTTCTCGATGCCGAACGCCGCAAGGATATCATCCTGCACGACGCCAAGGATCTCGCTTTCGCCAACGGTCTTGAACTGGTGGAAGATGAAGGCCTGCTGGAAGAAGTCTCTGGCCTCGTCGAATGGCCGCAGGTTCTGATGGGCACCTTCGAGGAAGATTACCTGCAGATCCCGGCGGAAATCATTCGCCTCACCATCAAGACCAACCAGAAGTGTTTCGTCACCCGCAATCAGGGTGCGGAAGAGGGTCTTTCCAACCGCTTCATCCTGATCTCGAACATCGAGGCAAGCGATGGCGGCAAGGAAATCATCCATGGCAACGGCAAGGTCGTGCGCGCCCGCCTGTCGGATGCCCGCCACTTCTGGAACCGCGACCAGGGCGATCTGCCCGATCTGGAAACGCTGAACGATTCGGCTGCGAAATTCGGCCTCGATCTCAAGAAGCCGCTCGACCAGCGCATGGCCAAGCTCGATGCGCTTGATGTCACCTTCCACGCCAAGCTCGGCACGCAGGGTGAGCGCGTGGCCCGTATTCGCGAACTGGCGAAGGCTCTGGCCCCCGTCGTCGGCGCCGATGCCGCTCTGGTGGACCGCGCCGTGGTGCTGGCGAAAGCCGACCTGCGCACCGAAGCCGTCGGCGAATTCCCCGAGCTTCAGGGCCTGATGGGCCGCAAATATGCGGCGCTGCAGGGCGAAAACGAAAGCGTCGCGGCGGCCATCGAAGATCACTACAAGCCGCAGGGCCCGTCAGATCGCCTGCCTGCCGACAAGGTGGCCATCACGGTTGCTTTGGCCGATAAGCTCGACACGCTCGTGGGCTTCTGGGCCATCGATGAAAAACCGACCGGCTCGAAGGACCCCTTCGCGCTGCGCCGTGCGGCGTTGGGCGTGGTGCGGATTTTGCTCGAGAAGAATGTGCGGTTGCCGCTGCTGAGCGTCGCAAAAGATCCGGATCTCCTTTCCTTCTTCCACGACCGCCTGAAAGTCTATCTCCGCGACCTCGGCGCGCGTTACGATCTGATCGACGCAGTCCTGACGCCGGAATCCGACGATCTGCTGATGATCGCTTGCCGTGTCGAGGCGCTCACCGCCTTCATCACCGGTGAGGATGGCCGCAACCTTCTGGCAGGCGCCAAGCGCGCCACCCAGCTTCTGGCCGCCGAGGAGAAGAAGGGCACCGTGGTGGCGGACAGCGTTTCGGAAGAGTTGCTGAAGCTCGATGCCGAAAAGGCGCTTTATGCGGCGATCAGGACGGCTTCTGCCGATGCTGCGAAGGCTGTTGCGGGCGAGGATTTCCGCTCCGCCATGCAGGCGCTCTCCACACTTCGCGCGCCCGTCGATAAATTCTTTGAGGATGTGCTCGTTAATGACGAGGATGCGGCCATCCGTGCCAACCGTCTGGCGTTGCTGAAGGCTATTCGCGAAGCGACCGGAACGGTTGCGGATTTCTCGAAGATAACGGGGTGATGGGGTTTTGGGGTAGCCGTACATGTCAGTGTGCGCGGTTCACCCCCCTCTGTCCTGCCGGACATCTCCCCCTCAAGGGGGGAGATCGACCCGTGGCAACCTCTCAGCCACATTGAACGTCTAGGGAAGAGCGGTGAGCATGCCCCTTGCCGATCTCCCCCCTTGAGGGGGAGATGCCCGGCAGGGCAGAGGGGGGTAAGCTGCGCCCGCGACCTTGCAGGATGACCCCATTGACCCACACCCCCAAAATCCTCATCAGCGCCTGCCTCCTCGGCCAACCGGTCCGCTATGACGGCAGAGGCAAACCCTTCGCCCACCCGGCGATAGACCGCTGGCGAAGCGAGGGCAGGCTGGTCACGATTTGTCCGGAGATGGCGGGCGGCATGCCTGTGCCGCGCCCGCCGGCGGAAATCGAAAATGGTGCCTCCGGTGTCGATGTGCTGGAGGGCCGCGCCCGTGTGCTGGAGGTCAGCGGTGGCGATGTCACGGCGCAATTTATCGCAGGTGCTGAAAGGGCGCTGGCCTTCGCCAGGGCCAATGGCTGCACATATGCGCTTCTGATCGATGGCAGCCCGTCCTGTGGGTCCGTAGCAATCTATGACGGTTCGTTTTCCGGCGTCAAACATGCGGGCAATGGGGTTACGGCGGCGCTGCTCGAAAAAGCCGGTATTGCCGTATTTTCACCTGCCGATATCGACCGGCTGGATGCGCTGACCCGTTAGAGTGTTTTGGAGCATTTCCGGACGCAAAACCGGGTTCAACTTTTCCTGGAATGCTTGAAAAGAAAACGCCGGAGTTTCCCCCGGCGCCGTTGTTCATCGATGGTCCTGGGGCATATCACCCTGCCATGCGCATCTGCTCTGCCATGCCATGAAGCTGGTGGCCGGAGGAGACGCGGAAGCCGCGGATGAGGTTCAGCAGTTCCTCGGTGTCCACGGCCAGCGCCTCCGCCGAAGCCGTGGTTTCTTCCGCCATCGCCGCATTGTGCTGGGTGGCGACATCCAGCTGGTTGAGCGACGAGGAGATCGAGCGCAGCGTCGTATCCTGTTCGGCGGCCGAATGGGCGATCTTGCTGACGATCTCGTTTGCGGATTTGATCTGATCCGAGATGCGTTTCAGCGCATCGCCGGCCTCACCGACAAGGCGTACGCCGTTTTCCACCTGGGCGGAAGAACGGGCGATCTGGTCCTTGATCTCCTTGGCGGCGGCGGCGGATTTCTGCGCCAGTTCGCGCACTTCCTGCGCCACCACGGCAAAGCCCTTGCCGGCCTCACCGGCACGTGCCGCTTCCACGCCGGCATTCAGTGCCAGAAGGTTGGTCTGGAAGGCGATGTCGTCGATTACGCCGATGATGTTGGAAATCTGGTCGGAAGACTGTTCGATACCGCTCATCGCGGTGATCGCTTCTTCCACCACCCGGTCGCTGCGCATGGCTTCGGAGCTGACGGTGGTGACGCGCTTGGCGGCGTCGGCGGCCCCTTCCGCCGTCTGGCGCACCGCAACCGTCAGTTCGTCGAGCGCTGCGGAGGTCTCTTCCAGATTGGCAGCCTGCCGTTCGGTGCGCTGCGAAAGCTCATTGGAGGCCTTGCGGATTTCTTCCTTGGAGCCGCCGATGTCGATGCTCTTGGAATTCACCTTGGCCATGGCGGCGTCGAGATGGATCAGGGCCTCGTTGAAATTGTCGCGCAGCGCCGCGTAGCGGTTGCCGAGATCGCCGCAACGTACGGTCAGATCGCCGCCCGCCAGCTTTTCCAGCGCCTCGCCGATGGTGGTGACGACACGCGCCTGCAATTCCGCCTCGTCACGCTGCATGTCGAGATTGTTCTGGCGCTCCGCATTGAGCTGCCGCTGCTGTTCTTCCTCACGGCGCTGCATGGCATGGCGCTCGCGCACCTTGTCCTGAAGCGAGGCGGTGGCCTTCGCCATCATGCCCACCTCGTTGGTCAGGCCGGTATGGGGAATGGCGAGCGAGACGTTTTCATTGGCCACTTCACCGAGCGCACGGTGGATGTCGCCGAGCGGCTTTGAAATGCCACGGATGACGTAGAAGGCTGCGGCAAGCGCCAGCACGAAGATCAGCGCGCCGATCGACAGCGCCTTCATCACATCGCCGCGAACCTGCGCGTTCAGATCATCGATGTAAACGCCCGTCACGACCACCACCTGCCAGGGCTCAAAGGCAAGGGCATAGGAGCTCTTGGCGTAGTCATTGCCTTCCATGCCGGGCTTCGGACCGTAAAAATCCGTCTGGCCGCCGCCATTGCGGCCAAGCCGCACCAGCTCGTCACGATAGGCGAAACCCTTGCTGTCCGGCTTGCCCTTGAAGCTTTCGCCGACGCGCTTGGCATCGGGATGGAACTTCATCGTCACGTCGTAATCGTAACCAAACAGATAGCCGTCCGGCGTGAAGCGCATGGCGCTGACGGTGGCGTAAGCCTGTTTCATGGCCTCGTCGCGCGAAAGCGTTCCGGCCTTTTCCTTGTCGTGGAAGGATTGCAGGATAGAGATTGCCGATTGCACCTGCGTCCGCAGCATGCCGTAGCGTTCCTCATAGATCGCATCGGTGGCGGATTTCAGCTGGTAAAACGTCGCCACGGCGAAGGCGGCCATCAGGGCCACCACGAGAACGATCAACTGACGGGAAATGGAAAGGTTCTTCATGGGCGCTCACAAGCGTTTGGGATCGCGCGCCTGAAAACGCCGCGCGGTACCGATGTTTCGGAGAAGGGAGAGGCGCATGATGCGCGATAAAAGGGCCCAAAAGCGCGTGTCCGCGCCGCGGCCTCATCCTGTGCTGCATCGCACTATAGACGCACTTAGCGGCTAAAAATTTGAATAAATATTTAATTAGCGAAAGCTTTATCAGGCCCGACAGGCACAATAAGCGGGAGAAAAAGCAATATTCCCCGCATGGTTGCGGCGCCATTTCCGGAATGCAGCGATGACGCGATTATTTGACCTTCGTCATGAAAGACGTCATCGGCCGGTCAATTGCCGCGCAATTGGAAATCCGGGAACTGGGGGGCGGCGATCACCGAGGCGCTGGCCGGTTCGGCTGCGTTTTCGGTGGAAATTTCCTTGACGGCTGCCGTGGTCGTCGTCACGTCGATACCGGCCGATGTCGAAACCGTCTCAGCGGGATGTGCCACGGGTTCTGCGTCGTCATAGGTCGCGATGGCCGTGCTCGGGGTTTCCGCCATCCATGCCGGATTGGTGCTGACGAAGGTAACGGGCGCGCCGCCAAGCCAGGCTTCGGTGCGCAGCAGGGTGCGCTTGCCGTCGACTTCGCGCATTTCCGTGTGCTGCGTGCCCGGCTCAATGGAGGGAACGGCGTAACCCTGCGCCACGGCTTTGCCCTTCATGGGCTTGCAGCCCGCGCAATCGCGACGAATGAAGCTGCCGTTGGCCACATGCACGCCGTTTATATATTCGATGGAAGACGCCATCGCCGACCCGCCGGTCAGCGCGACAATCGCTGTCAGAAAAAGACGACGCATCGAAAAACCCCCGAAATGACGGCGCGGCCTCGTGATCGAGACGCAATGCGCCCTTCAATGTTCCGGCGAGTATTACCGATGTTTCGTTTCCATCGGGTCAGCAAACTTGGTAAAAATTGAACGAAATATTCGCGCCCAATCCCGTTGCCTTAAGGATCAGGCCTTTTCGCGGGCGACGGCCTGCCAGCCGATATCGCGGCGGCAGAAGCCGTTTTCCCACTCCACCTTGTCGGCCAGCGCATAGGCGCGGGACTGCGCTTCCGTGACGGTCTTTCCAAGGGCGGTAACGTTCAGCACGCGTCCGCCCGTCGCCACCAGCCCGCCGTCCTTCAGCGCGGTTCCGGCATGGAACACCTTCGCCTCTTCGCTGGCCTCGGGAATATGGGCGATCGGCGTGTTCTTGTTGTAAGCGCCGGGATAACCCTTCGAAGCGAGAACGACGGTCAGCGCCGCATCGTCGCGCCATTCCGCCTCAACCTTGTCCAGCGTGCCGGTGGCGGTGGCGTAGAGGATCGGCAGCAGATCGCTTTTCAGGCGCATCATCAGCACCTGGCATTCGGGATCGCCGAAACGCACATTGTATTCGATAAGTTCCGGGCCCTTGGCGGTAATCATCAACCCGGCGAAGAACACGCCGGAGAAGGGGTTGCCATCCTTGGCCATGCCCGAGATCGTCGGCTCGATGATCTCCTTCATGGTGCGCTCCACCATGGCCGGTGTCATCACAGGAGCGGGGGAATAGGCACCCATGCCGCCGGTATTCGGGCCGGTATCGCCATCGCCGACGCGCTTGTGATCCTGCGCGGTGGCGAGCGCCAGCGCGGTCTTGCCGTCGGAAAGGCAGAAGAAGCTTGCTTCCTCGCCATCGAGAAAGGCCTCCACCACCACTTCGGCGCCGGCCGCGCCGAAAGCGCCGTCGAAACAGTCGTCAATCGCGGCAAGCGCTTCCGCTTCCGTCATGGCCACGGTCACGCCCTTGCCGGCGGCAAGCCCGTCCGCCTTGATGACGATGGGAGCGCCCTGTGCCCGAACATAATCCTTGGCCGGCTCTGCGGATTTGAAACGCTGGTAGGCGCCGGTCGGAATATCGTAGCGCGCGCAGAGATCCTTGGTGAAACCCTTGGAGCCCTCAAGCTGGGCGGCGGCTTTCGAGGGGCCGAAGGTGGCGATGCCGGCGGCACGCAGGTCATCCGCAAGACCCGCAACCAGCGGCGCTTCCGGGCCGACCACAACGAAGTCGATTGCCTTTTCCTTGGCAAAGGCGATGACGGCCGCATGGTCTTCCACGTTCAGCGCCACCAGCGTCGCATGGTCGGCAATGCCGGGATTGCCGGGAGCGGCATAAAGCTCATCGAGCAGGGGAGACTGGGCGATTTTCCACGCCAGCGCATGTTCGCGTCCGCCGGAACCGATCAACAGAACTTTCATGGTCAATATCCCTGCAAATTCGCCAGTAACCTTGTGTCAGGGGCGTTAAGGGCAGGGGGGCGAAAGGTCAAGGAGAAAGCGCCGCAAATGCCCGTCTTTCCCTTGAAGGCCGCCTTTCCTGTGGAATCGTTGCCGCCTCTTGTTGTCACGCCACAATCAGACATTATGTTCGCCGCTCCAGACGTGAAAGCAGAGAACCCCCAAGAGTCCCCTATGACCGCAGACAATGCCCGCCTCGCCTCGCTCATCGCCACCGAAATCAACGCCCGCCCCGATCAGGTCAAGGCGGCGGTGGCGCTGCTGGACGAGGGTGCGACCGTTCCCTTTATCGCCCGTTACCGCAAGGAAGTGACGGGAGGGCTGGACGACACCCAGCTTCGCACGCTTTCGGAACGTCTCGTCTATCTGCGCGAACTTAATGCGCGCCGCGCCTCCATCGTCGATTCCATCACCGGTCAGGGCAAGATGACCGATGAACTGATGGTCAAGATCATGCAGGCAGGCACCAAGGCGGAGCTGGAAGACCTCTATCTGCCCTATAAGCCGAAGCGCCGCACCCGTGCCGAAATCGCCCGCGAACGCGGTCTTGGCCCGCTCGCAGAAGCCATCTGGGATAACCGCGCCGCCGATCCGGCGAAACTGGCGGAAGCATATGTTCGGGGTGAGGTGGCCGATGTGAAGGCGGCACTGGAGGGCGCGCGCGACATCGTGGCGGAAACCATGACGGAAAATGCCGATCTGCTCGGCCGCCTGCGCGATTACATGCGCCAGAACGCCACCTTCCGCGCCAAAGTCGTGGATGGCAAGCAGGCGGCGGGTGAGAAATTCTCCGACTATTTCGATCATTTCGAGCGCTGGGCGACGGTGCCGGGCCACCGGGCGCTGGCCATGCTGCGCGGCTGGAACGAGGAAGTGCTGACGCTGACAATCGATGTCGATGCGGACGATCCCTCACCGGTCAAACCCGCACAGCGTACCATCGCCGCCGCCTTCGATATCCGCAATGCCGGCCCCGCCGATCAATGGCTGATGGAAGTGGCTGGCTGGACCTGGCGGGTGAAGCTTTCCATGTCGCTCTCGCTCGATCTGATGCGCGAATTGCGCGAGCGCGCGGAAGAAGAGGCGATCCATGTTTTCGCCCGCAATCTCAAGGATCTGCTGCTGGCAGCCCCCGCCGGCTCCCGCGCCACCATGGGGCTCGATCCGGGCATCCGCACCGGCGTCAAGGTGGCAGTGGTGGATGGCACCGGCAAGCTTCTGGACACCACGACGGTTTATCCCTTCCCGCCGAAGAACGACGTGCGCGGCACGCAGGCGGAACTTGCTGTCCTCATCCGCAAGCACAATGTCGAACTGATCGCCATCGGCAATGGTACCGGCAGCCGCGAGACGGAAAAGCTGGTCGCCGATCTTCTGGCGCAGATGCCCGCTTCGGGCGCGAAGCCCACCAAGGTCATCGTCTCGGAGGCGGGCGCTTCGGTCTATTCCGCTTCGGAACGGGCGGCGGCCGAATTTCCCAATCTCGATGTTTCGCTGCGCGGCGCCGTCTCCATCGCCCGCCGACTTCAGGATCCGCTGGCGGAACTGGTGAAGATCGAGCCGAAATCCATCGGGGTCGGCCAGTACCAGCACGATGTCGATCAGGGCCGCCTCAGCCGCTCGCTCGATGCTGTCGTGGAAGACGCCGTGAATGCCGTTGGTGTTGATCTCAACACGGCCTCGTCGCCGCTTCTGGCGCGGGTGTCTGGTCTTGGCAGCTCGATTGCCGATGCCATCGTCGCCCATCGGGACCAGACCGGCCCCTTCGCCAGCCGTAAGGAACTGCTGAAGGTGCCGCGTCTCGGCCAGCGCACCTTCGAGCAATGCGCCGGCTTCCTGCGCATCCCGAACGGCAAGGAGCCGCTGGATGCTTCCTCTGTTCACCCGGAAGCCTATGGCGTGGCGAAAAAGATCGTCGCCGCCTGCGGCCGCGATCTGCGCTCGCTGATGGGCGACAGCGCCGCGTTGAAGGCGCTCGATCCGAAGAAGTTCATCGACGAGCAATTCGGCCTGCCGACGGTAAAAGACATCATCGCCGAACTGGAAAAGCCCGGCCGCGACCCGCGCCCGAGCTTCAAGACCGCGACCTTCGCCGAGGGTGTGGACGAGATCACCGATCTGAAACCGGGCATGCTTCTGGAAGGCACCGTCACCAATGTCGCCGCCTTCGGCGCTTTCGTGGATATCGGCGTGCATCAGGACGGGCTGGTACATGTCTCGCAGCTGGCCGACCGTTTCGTGAAGGACCCGCATGAGGTCGTCAAGGCGGGCGATGTGGTCAAGGTGCGAGTCGTGGAAGTGGATGTGAAGCGCAAGCGCATCGGTCTCACCATGCGCAAGGATGGCGGCGAGGCAGCGCCGCAGCCGATGCGCGAGAAGGGCAATGCCAGCGCCATGCGGCACGCGACATCCAAGCCGAAAGAGCGCAACGAGGGGTCGCAAACCGGTGGTGCGCTTGCCGCCGCCCTGGCTGAAGCCATGAAGCGACGCTGACCTGCGGTTGAAATGATTTTTTACCAAAAAGCCTCGCCGCACACCCCGGCGGGGCTTTTTGCTTGATGAAATCGTTCAATTTTTTTGAAATAAGACTATCTTGAAACTTGTGCCGAAAGGAATACGGTCAGCGAAATTGATAAGTGAGACTTAGCAATTGGGGGTGCCATGGCGTCGTCTCTACATGTTCTTCTCGAAAAGATAATCAAGACCGGTGATCTCACCGTCAACAGCCCGGGCGGCAGCCGCACATTCGGCAACGGCGCGGGAAAAAAGGTGGTTCTGAACTTCACCGACGAAGCCGCCATGCAGGAGATCGCCGCCGATCCGGCGCTGAAGCTCGCTGAAATGTACATGGAAGGTCGGGCGAAGGTCGCGGAAGGCGACATCTACGATTTCCTTGCACTGGTGAAGGGCAATACGCTGAGTGAGGCGCTGTCCTTCGGCATGATCTGGCGCGGCATGGCGCGCATCATCGCCGCCCGCATCAAGATGCATCTGCCGGTCAACCACAACAAGAGCAACGTCGCCCATCATTACGATCTGAGCGCCAAGCTGTTCGATCTCTTCCTCGATGAGGACTGGCAATATTCCTGCGCCTATTTCAATCCGCCCGGCATCAGTCTCTATGAAGCGCAGGTCGCGAAAAAACGGCACATAGCCGCCAAGCTGATGACCGAGCCGGGCCAGAGCGTGTTGGAAATCGGCTCCGGCTGGGGCGGCATGGCGATGTATATTGCCGAAAGCGCCGGTGCGGATGTGACCGGCATTACGCTCAGCGAAGAACAGCTGCGCGTTTCCCGCGACCGCGCCGCCAAACGGGGCCTTGCGGCAAATGTCCGTTTCGAATTGCAGGACTATCGCTACCTGCCGGCTTCGAAAAAATACGATCGCATCGTCTCCGTCGGCATGTTCGAACATGTCGGGCCGACCCATTATCGCGATTATTTCGACAAGGTGGCGGAGGTGCTGGACGATAAGGGCGTGATGGTGCTGCATTCCATCGGCCAGCCCTATCCGGCGCTGGCGACCAACCCCTTCATCGAAAAATATATTTTCCCCGGCGGGTATATTCCCTCGCTTGCCGAGGTGCTGCCGGCCATCGAAAAATCGCGGCTGCTGGTGAAGGATATCGAAATCCTGCCCATGCATTACGCCCATACGCTTCGCCACTGGCGGGAGCGTTTCGTGGCGCGCAGGGCAGAAGCGGTAGCGCTTTATGACGAACGCTTCTTCCGCATGTGGGAATTTTATCTGGCGGGGTCGGAAATGGCCTTTACCCACGAAAACTTCCACATTTTCCAGATCCAGATCGCCAAGGATCGCGATGCCGTGCCGCATAGTCGCGACTACATTGCGCAGAACGAAGCGAAGCTGCTGGAATTCGAGAAGACGCGCACGCCGCTGGAGAAGGTGACGTTCTGACGAGGGCCCAGTGACGGTTAATGGAATGGAAAGACAATCCCTCTAATTCTACGGACACCTGTCTGTATTGCGTTTCTGGGGTTCTTTCATGTTCAAGCCATCAGCGGCAGCCGCCGCCTGTGTCCTGTCGCTTTTTGCCGTGGGCAATGCCCATGCGGAAGGCTGGTTTTCCGGCGACTGGTATCTGAAGCTCGGCGGCGCGGGTTTTACCGCACCGAAATATCAGGGCGACAACAAGAATGAATTCGGCTTTTCGCCCATCATTTCGCTCGGCCGCCAGGGCCAGGGCGCGCGTTTCACCTCGCGTAACGACAGCGCCTCGATTTCGCTTCTGGACAATGGCCCGATCAGCATGGGTCTTGCCGGAAAGCTGGTATCCCCGCGTGACGAGGGCGACTCGTCCGATCTGAAGGGCATGACCCGCATCAAGCGCGGCGGCGAGCTTGGCGGTTTCGCTGAGGCCTATCCGACCGACTGGCTGCGCGTTCGCGGCGAAGTCCGTCAGGGCATTCGCAGCCATAGCGGCGTGGTCGGAGATGTTGCCGTCGATGCCTTCACCGATATCGCCCCCGGCATCCAGATTTCTGCCGGTCCGCGCGCGACATGGGTGAGCAGCAAATACAATGAGCGTTATTACGGCGTAAGCGCCGCGCAGACGGCTGCCGGCGCGCCATCGCCCTATAGCCCGGGCGGCGGCCTGCATTCCGCCGGCATCGGCGCTGCCATCACCTGGAAAGTCACCGAAAACGCCGAAGTCGGCTCGTTTGCGGAATATCGCCGCCTGACCGGTGACGCCGCCGACAGTTCGCTAGTGCGCGAGCGCGGCTCGAAGAACCAGTTCATCATCGGCGTTCAGGCGAGCTACAAGTTCAATTTCTCGCTGCCCTGATAAATAGCCGAGATATCGTCCTGCAAAGCCCCGTGGCGAAACCGCTGCGGGGCTTTTCCGCGTGTGCGGCCGGGTGCTGAAATCCATTCCGATTTTCCTGCCGATGCTGTAGAACCATCCCATGGTTCACCACAGCGATTTGTCAGATCGCGTCTCCGACGCGCCATCCAATAATTGGGTCTATCGGATTTTGCCGAGGCCCCTCTGGCCCTATGCGCAACTGGCCCGGTGGGATCGCCCCATCGGCTGGCAATTGCTGATGTGGCCATGTTTCTGGTCCGCAGCCCTTGCGGCAAATGTCGCGATGGCGAGCGGCGGCTTTTCCTGGGCGACGCTGATCTGGCATCTGGTGCTGTTCTTCATCGGATCGGTGGCGATGCGCGGCGCGGGCTGCACCTATAATGATCTGGCCGACCACAAGATCGACATGGCCGTGGCGCGCACCCGTTCGCGGCCGCTGCCTTCCGGCCGCGTGAGCCGGTCGCAGGCCAAGCTCTTCATCGTCCTGCAGGCGCTTGCGGGGCTTGTCGTGCTCCTGCAGTTCAACAGTTTCGCAATCGCCACCGGCATATTCTCGCTGATCTTCGTGGCGATCTATCCCTTCGCCAAGCGCTTCACCAACTGGCCGCAATTTTTCCTCGGCCTTGCCTTTTCCTGGGGTGCGCCGATGGGCTGGGCGGGACAGTTCGGATCGATCGCCTGGCCGGCTGTCCTGCTTTATGTCGGCTCCATCGCCTGGACGATCGGTTATGATACAATCTACGCCCATCAGGACAAGGAAGACGACACCGCCGTGGGCATCGGTTCAACCGCCCTGCTGTTTGGCGAGAATACACATCGCTGGCTGGTTTTCCTTTATGGCACAGCCCTTGTCATGATGTTCCTGTCGTTCTGGATCGCGGGGGTTAACGTCATTGCCTATAGCGGCCTTGCCGCTGCGGCCATCATGCTGTTCCGGCAGGTCTGGGTGCTTAATATCGACGACGTCGATCAGTGCCTCGTGCTGTTCAAATCCAACAACCGCGTCGGCGTGCTGATTTTCGCAGGCCTCATCCTGCCGCTCCTGCTGGCGTAAGCCTGTGAAAACACGAAATGAAAAAGCCCGGCCGCGTCATCCGCGCCGGGCTTTTTGATTTGTCTGGCTGAAGATTATCAGCTGCGGGCGATGATTTCCTTGCCCTCGATCTTCATGCTCATGCCCAGCGAACCGGTGGAGCGGCGAACGAGGAAGCGGGGACGGCGGTCCGCGAAATAGGAATGGCGGCGGCGCGGGCGGGTATTCTGGGTGCGCACCTTGCCGAGATGTTCTTCCAGCGGACGGGCGACGCCATCGGCTTCCACCATCAGCATGGGAATACGGTAGGCCTCGGACCAGCTGCGCCAGTCGGCGGCGATATCGCAGAGATCGTGGGCGACGAGAAGCGGAACGCAGAGATCCGGATCGTCATGGTGCAGCTCCAGCGTCACCGTTACCTGTCCGTCGCCATGGTCGATGGCGCGGGCGGCAACGCCCTTGAAGGCGCGGGCTGGCAAAGCGAAGGACAGAGGCAGGCCGGAAGAGGAAAGAACCTTTCTCAGAACGGCGCCCCGTTCATCGAGGGTGACGGCGACATCGCTCGCGCCGTTGCCTTTTCCATAAGTGACCTGTTGCGGAAAACGTGCCGGGTCGAGTCTGAGAGTGGCGACGGCCCAGTCGGGCTTCAGAACGGTCTTGGTCATGTTTATTCTACCCTTGTTTTACCTGAGAGCCGGTTTCCGGTCTTCTCATCGGGACTTTTCGTCCTCTGATGTCGGGAGAATATCCGCCGCCTGTTCGAGACTGCTTAAAAATCGCGGTTAAGAAAACTTTGCATTCCCAAATGGTTAGCAAAACACACTGTGGCATGGTTTCGCTTAGGTAAAAGAGATCGGGACAATGCGGTTTTTATCCCGGCCGAAATTGTGCTCTTTCAAGCTCCGGGCAAGGCGTCTCCCGCATAGTCAGGCAAAGGCTTGCCGTGCGTCCCGATGGAGGCGCGATGGGTGGATTGAAAACCGGAGCATTCGGCGTCTGAAGCGACGCGCGGGTCTCCAAGGGGCATTCGGATGGTATCGACTTATCTCAGCTACGACCTGATCAACCGCGATATGAAGGCAAGCCTGTCGCGCGTGTCGCAGCAGGGGCTCATCGAGCGGCAGACGACATATTACAAGGAAAACATCGGCAATGTGAAAAGCGTCGATGAGTTCCTCGACAATTACCAGCTCTATTCCTATGCCATGGATGCCTTTGGTCTCGGCGAGATGACCTATGCCAAGGCCTTCATGAAAAAGGTGCTGGAAAGCGATCTGAACGACCAGAACAGCTTCGCCAACAAGCTCACCGATGAGCGGTATCGGGAATTTGCCGCAGCCTTCAACTTCACCACATCGACGAAGACCGTTCAGACGGAAGCGCAGCTCGACAAGATGATCGGGCTTTACGATACGTCGATAACCGATCTCGATGACAGCCTTGCGGAAGAGACCCGTTATTACAAGGCGATCGTCGGCACGGTGACCAATGTCGACCAGCTGCTGCGCAACGACCGCACCCGCGCCTATATCTTTCAGGTCTTCGGCATCGATGAGAAGACCTATTCCTATGCCCATATCAAGGGATTGATGACGAGCGACATCAACGATCCCGACAGCTACATCAACCAGAAATACGGCGCGGCCTATAATGACGCGGTCGAAAAACTGACGATGAAGGGCAATATCGAACTGCACGCGCAGGTCACCGCCCGGATTACCGCAATCGACACCGAACTCGCCGGCACCGGTTTGACGGCCGAGGAGCGCACGGCGCTGGAGGCGGAAAAGGTGACGCGCCAGGACCAGCTGACCCAGCTCGAGGCGGTGTTGCCGCCGCAGGATGAGTGGGAAGCGAAGCTCGCCGCCATCAAGGCCGAGCAGACGACGCTCACCAGCACCGTGACGCAATATAACAAGATGGCGCAGCTCGCCACCGCCTTCGAGTTCAAGAACGACGGCACGGTGACCGCCGGTCAAGCGCAGACGGCGGATAATCTCAAGGCCCTGACGGATGCCTATATCGGCAGCGCCCCGCGCGTGACGCCGACCGTCGCCACGCTGAACCGCGATTATTTCGAATCGAAGATCGGTTCGATCAAGACGGTAACCGAACTGACGTCGGATACCCGGCTTCTCAACTATATCAGGACGGCCTTCGACCTGAACGACCTCACAGTCGTCACGGCAACGATCCAGAATATCCTGACCAGCGATCTGAGCGATCCGAGCAACTACATCGCGACCGTTGGCAAGAATGACAAGCGTTATATTGCCTTGAGAAATGCCTTCAATTTCCAGACCGACGGAACGCTGGCAGCCGGCACGACACCACAGACGACGGCACAGACCGCGACCACCACCAGCGGTTATATGACCTATTATAACGACAAGGATGATGCCGCCGACGAGAAGGCGCTGAAGCTGTTCAAGAGCGATATAGCCAGCGTCACATCCGTCAAGGATTTCATCGACAGCAGCGCGGTCTATACCTATGCGCTGAAAGCCGTCGGCCTCGATCCGGCCAAGGTGAATTCTGCCGATATTCGCAAGGTGCTCACCAGCGATCTGCAGGATAAAAAGAGCTTCGTCTACACGCTGAAAGACGAGCGTTATGTCAAGCTGGCGGAGCTGTTCAATTTCGCCTCCGATGGCAGCGTCGGAACACCGGTTCTGGCGCAGTCGGAAATCGAGATGCAGACCATGTCGGCCGACTACATCAAGAAAAAATCGGCTTTCGGCACGGAAAAGGACAAGGAAACGGCGAAGAAGGAATCGGAATATTTCACGGCCGAGATGCAGAAGATCAAGACGCTCAAGGAATTCCTGAGCGATGATCGCCTGACGAAATTCGCGATGGAATCGCTCGGCATCGATCCCGAAAGCGTGACGAAGGAACAGCTCGAAAAGGCCTTCACCTCGAAGCTCGATGACAAGGACAGTTACGTCAACAAGGAGATGGATCCGGTCTTCCGCCGCCTCGTCACCGCCTTCAACTTCAATACCGACGGTACGCTTCTTCACGAGGATCGCAGCCTGATCCAGACGCGGCGCGGCCTTTACGAGACGCTGGACAATTATCTCACCCAGACGCTGGAAACGCAGGCGGGCGAAGAAAATGCCGGCGTGCGCCTGGCGCTCTATTTCCAGCGCATGGCGGCCGGAACGACGTCCTATTACTCGATCCTCGCCGACACGGCGCTCCAGAGCTTCATCAACACCACTTTCGGGATTCCGGACGAACTCGCCAATGCCGAGGTCGATACGCAGGTGACGATGATGAAGAAATATTTCGACATCGAGGATTTTCAGGATCCGGAAAAGGTCAAGAAGCTGGTCGCCCGTTTCACCATCATGTACGACAATCAGCAGAACACCACCGATCCGATCATGACGCTCTTCAACGGCAGCGGTTCGGTGGGCATCAGCGCCGATACGCTGCTGGCGGTTGCCACGCTGCGGGCGCGGTAACAGAGAAAGCGCGGGCGAGCGACGGGAGGATCGGCTTTAGCCGGCTTGCGGCTGATGACAAAGCCTCCCGCATACGCGACGTCATCCCCGGGATTTGTGCTATCCTCTTACCACCCCGGCAGCATGTGCCCGGCGCGCAGGCGCGGCATCTTGGGGTAGGTCTTCACATCGCTGTCCATTTCGTCGGCAACGCTCATCGGCGAAATATTGTCGAGGCAGGCGGTGATGTGGTCGGTGATGGCGTTCACCAGCGAGGGGGAGAGGCCCGGCCGTTTCATCAGGCCGATCTGCACTGGCGGCAGGGGCGGGAAGCCGTCCGCGGCGGTCAGAACCTTCATGCCGGTGCGCAGCGCCGATTCCGGCAGCACCGAGACGGCCATGCCCGCCAGTACGGCGGCGGCGACCACGGTGGAAGACCAGCTCGTGAACAGGACCTGATAGTCCCGCCCATCGGCATCGAGTGCCGAACAGGCAAGCTGGCGCCAGTGGCAATCGCGCCGCCCGACGGCGAGCGGCACGGGTGCATCGTCCTTCAGCGGATGGTTGGCGGAAGCGACCCAGCAGAGCGGTTCGGTGCGCACCACATCCGAGGAGCGCGCGCGCGGATTATGGGTGACGAGCGCGATATCCAGCTCGCCGCGCGCCATTTTTTCGGCAAGGCTGACCGAAGGTTCGCAGACGATATAAAGCTCGACATTGGGATGGGTCTTGGCGAAGCGCCCGATAATCTCCGGCATGTAGCGGTCGGCATAGTCATCGGGCGTGCCGATGCGCAGCATGCCTTCCAGCCGGTTGTCGTCGAAGGCGGCGATTGCCTCGTTATTGAGGCGGATGATGCGGCGGGCGTAATTCATCAGCTTCTCGCCCTCCGCCGTCAGGCGGTTGCCACGCCCGTCCTTGGCGAAAAGCTGCTTGCCGATCCGTTCTTCCAGCCGTCGCATCTGCATGGAAACGGCGGATTGCGTCTTGAAAACGCGGTCTGCGGCCTTGGTGAAGCTGCCCGTATCGACGATGGCGATGAAGGTATGCAGCTGATCTATGTCGAGAGGTGCGGACATGGATGGTCATCCATCAGAATGATTGATGCCTCACATTAGAAACATTCGTTGGACTGATCAATAGTCTTGCGACATTTTGACACCCAGCAAATCAATATCAACCCCGGGCCGGCGAAACGTCAGGCCCCCAACCCGAGGCAGCTTCTCGCGCGTGGTGCGCCGGGGGCGGTGCCGCATCGTGCCGTTACGAAAGGATAAGTGTCATGCGCACGGCAGAACGGAGAATGGAACTGGAACTCGCAACCTCCAGGCAGAACGATACGCTTCGTCGTGTCGCCGGCCTCTTTGCTTTCCGCGTTAAAACGTTCTTGCAGCGCATCTACAATCGTATCGTGGCCAATGGTCTCACGGAACTCGATGACCGCCTTCTGGCCGATATCGGTCTGGCGCGCTCGGATGTGAGGGATGCGCTCAATACCGGCCTGCTCGAGGATCCGACCGCCCATCTGACCCGCGCCGCACGCAACCGCGCGGTGACCCGGTTCAAGACCGTTTAAAGCATTTCCAGGAAAGGCGGGCCCCGGTTTTCCGTCCGGAAATGCGCCAAAACGTTCCAGAATGTTCGGGCAATTCCGGCAGACCTCCAGCCGCCGGAATTGCTTTCGAACGGAAAAGTTTTCCCCGCAGGGTGATTTGCCAATAGCCCTGCCTTTGCCCGGTGTCAGGCCCCTCGGCCGCGCCGGGCTTTTTTAATGGCGTCGCAATTTTAGCGGCACTGCCTCAATACTGATATTCTTCGAACACCGGCAGCACGGAGCCGCCCCAGCGACCGTTGTAAAGCGCAAGCAGGTCTTCGGCGAGCGTGGTCTTCTTGGCAAGAACTTCATCCAGCGACGACAGGAACACGGTTTCGTCCTGGCCTTCGCCGTTCAGGCGCTTGCGGTTTTTAAGGCCGGTGCGGGAAATATCCAGCACCTCGCGGGCGAGACCGAGAAGCGGCTTGCCGGCGATCTCGGCGGAAAGACCCTTGGCCGGAACGGCATCGCGAAGGGCGATGACCTCGTCGAAGCTCCAGCCGGCGGTCAGCGCATCGGCAGCTGTCAGCGCCTCGTCATCGTAAAGAAGGCCGACCCAGAAAGCGGGAAGGGCGCAGATGCGTCTCCACGGGCCGCCATCCGCACCGCGCATTTCCAGAAAGCGCTTCAGGCGCACATCCGGGAACAGGGTGGAAAGATGGTTCGTCCAGTCGCCCATAGTCGGCTGCCAGTCGGCGATTTCACCCTTCAGCGCACCGTTCATGAACTGGCGGAAAGTGACATGGGTGCAATCATGATATTTGCCGTCGCGCACGATGAAATACATCGGCACGTCGAGCGCCCATTCCACATAGTCCTTGAAGCCGAAGTCATCGCTGAAGGTGAAGGGCAGCACGCCCGAGCGGCGGTTGTCGGTGTCGCGCCAGATATCGCCGCGCCAGGAAAGAAGACCGTTCGGCTTGCCTTCGGTGAAGGGCGAGGAGGCGAAGAGCGCTGTTGCCAGCGATTGCAGCTTCATGGAAACGCGCATCTTCCGGCGCATGTCCGCTTCGGAGGAGAAATCGAGGTTAACCTGAATGGTGCAGGTGCGGTACATCATGTCGAGACCCTTGGTCCCGACCTTCGGCATATAGCGCGTCATGATCGCATAACGCGATTTCGGCATGCGCGGCGTTTCGTCATAGCTCCACAGCGGGCTGCCGCCAATGCCGAGGAAACGGATGCCCATCGGCTCGGCCACTTCGCGCAGCGTCGCCAGATGCTGGTTGGATTCCTTGCAGGTCTGGTGCAGGTTTTCGAGCGGCGCGCCCGACAGCTCGAACTGGCCGCCCGGCTCGATGGAAATGGCGCCCATGCCGTGCTGCTCGCCAAGGCCGATGATGTTTCCGCCGTCCATGATCGGCTCCCAGCCAAGCTTTTCCTGCATGCCCTTCAAAAGTGCTGAAATGCTGGCTTCGCCGAAATAGGGAACGGGACTGTTATCCTCGCGGAAAAACGCGAATTTTTCATGTTCGGTGCCGATGCGGAAATCGGCTTCAGCTTTGCAACCGCCCGCCAGATAATCTGTAAGCTCCGTGACGGAGGAGAGGGGGGTCTGGTCGGTCGTGTCGCGTGCCATGGCTTACCTTGTTATGACGTCTCTGTTGCGGCGAGGCATATGATTGGCAGATAGGGCCGGATCGTATCCGGAGGCAAATGAATTTCTTTTAAAGATGCATGAAGCGCAATGGGGCCATTCAATTCCAGTCGCCGATCGCCGCCTGAATGACCGCGAGCGCAGCGACGGCGGCCGTATCGGCCCTCAGGATACGCGGCCCCAGCGGAATGGGGGTAACAAAGGAAAGGCTGCGCAGAAGCTCCCTTTCTTCCTCGGAAAATCCGCCTTCCGGGCCGACCAGCAGGGCAAGTTTGCGCTCCGTGACGGCTTGCAGGATCGGCAGCGGATTTTGCCCCGCATCGCCTTCGTCGCAATAGATGATGCGCCGGTCGCGGGGCCAGGTCTCGAGTATATCCCTCAGTTTCACCGGCTCGGCCACCTCGGGCAGGGACAGTATGCCGCACTGCTCGGCGGCTTCGATGGCGTTGGCGCGCAGTTTTTCGGTATTGTGGATCTTGCCCTGAACATGCTGCGTCATCACCGGCTGCAACAGGCCGGCGCCCATCTCCACTGCCTTCTGCACCAGATAATCCATGCGCCCGACTTTCAGCGGCGCGAAAAGATAATGCAGGTCCGGGGCGTTCGGCTGGGGCCGTGTCTGCTCGATTGGGACGAGCACGATCTTTTTGCGGCTCGGAAAGGCAAGTTTCGCTTTCCATTCGCCATCGCGACCGTTGAACAGCAGGACTTCCGCACCGTCGGTCATGCGCAGCACATTGGCGAGATAATTGAACTGTTCGCCCGTCGCCTCCTGCGCGACGCCTTCGGCAAGGCTGGCTTCGATATACAGGCGTTGCATCCGGAAATTGGCGCGCATGGGATTCTGTTTCAGGTTCAGAGAAAGAGGGACGACATGAGCCAGTAGAGCAGCGCCGCAAGCGCTGCACTGGAAGGAACGGTGACCAGCCAGGCGGCGATGATCGTCATGAAGTGGGAGCGGCGGACGAGATAACGGCGGCGTATCTCGGAAGGATTGTCGGCATATCTTTCGGACCGGCGGGGCTTGCCGTCACCAGCCTGAACAAGCTCCTGCCGCCGCCGCGACGATTGCGTGTACCATTCGCGGAAGAAACCGACGCCGAACACCGCGCCGATTGCCGTGTGGGTGGTGCTGACCGGCAGGCCGAAGCGTGAGGCAACGAGCACGGTGAGCGCCGTGGCCACGGAAACGCAGAAGGCGCGCATCGGATTGAGCTTGGTGATCTGCTCGCCGACGAGACGGATGAGGCGCGGGCCATAAAGAAGAATACCGCAGGAAAGCCCGAAGGCGCCGACCAGCATCACCCACATCGGTGCGCGGGCGGATGTGCTCACCGCCTCGTCATGCAGGGCCCGCACGATGGCAACAACGGGCCCGATGGCATTCGAAACGTCGTTCGCCCCATGGGCGAAAGACATAAGGCCGGCGGCGAGAACCAGCGGCCACTGGAACAGGATTCGAAGCGACTGGTTGCGGTTTTCCAATCCTTCCGATTGTTTGCGGATGATCGGCACGCAGAGCCGCCAGACCACGAACCCGGTCACCAGCCCTGTGAAGCTGGCATGGCCAAGCGACACATGCATGAGCTGCCGCAATCCGACCCAGATGAGATAGGCCATAAAGACGCCCGCCATCAAACCGATGAGAACCGGAACCCACAGTCGGGCGGAGGTGAGCTTGTCCTCGCGGTAAATGATGAATTCCTTGATGAAAGCAAGGATGGCGACGGCGATGATGGCGCTGATAAAGGGTGCCAGAACCCATGCGAAGGCAATGCTGCCGAGCGAAATCCAGTCGACCGCCTTCGCCCCATAGGCGGCCATTCCCGCGCCCGCAACCCCGCCCACCACCGTATGGGTGGTGGAAATCGGCGCCTTGGTCCATGTCGAGATATTGACGAGAAGGCCGGCGGCGAGAAGCGCCGACAGCATTGCCCATGAAAAGGCGGTCCTGTCGGGAATTGTCTCGATATTGATGATGCCGCTGGAGATGGTCTCGACCACATTGCCGCCGGTGATCAGCGCGCCGGCAATCTCGCAGATGGCGGCGATGATGAGGGCGGCGGCAAGCGGCATGGCTTTGGCCCCAACCGCCGGGCCGACATTGTTCGTGACGTCATTCGCGCCGATATTGATAGCCATATAGGCGCCGATGGCGACGGCGGCGATGATGATGACCGAACCCGCGGTGCCGGTGACGAAGACGCCGGCGAAGATGGCCGCCAGGACAACGAACATGAACCCCGCGCCAAGGCCGGCAAGCTGCTGCGTGACATGCAGCGTCGCCTCTTCGACACGGGTAATCTTGTCGAGATCCTTGTCGAGCGTCGGTTTCATATTCGATGGCGGCTTGATTGCCATTCAGACCTCGTTTGCCAGCATTCCCTTTCGTCCGGCAGTGTCGCAGGTTGAAGGCAATTTTACAGAAAGACTGTTACATCTCGCACATCTTTCCAAAAGGAAAGACGATAAAAGCCATGTTGGAAAAACAAACTGCACATTGCCACGTTCGGGGCGGGCGCGCTATTTCGAATGCGTCATCCGCTTGTCGAAAGCGAGCATCAGCGCTTTCAATTCCGGCTCGTTGACGCGTTTTCCCGCTTCCTGGGGACTGACCCATTCCAGACGTCTGGATTGCTTTTCGGGAAAGCTTTCCTGCATCTCCGAAACTTCGAGCAGATGCACCTGAACCCTGCATGGTACGTTGACGCCGCTGTTCAGCTTTTTCTCATATTCGTAATAACCGAAGGGCGCCTTTTCCACCGTGCCTTTGACACCGGCTTCCTCATAAGCTTCCTGCTCGGCCACCGCATGGGCCTTCTTGTTGGCCATGGGCCAGCCCTTGGGAATGACCTAGCGCCCCGTATCCCGGCTGGTCAGCAGCAACACTTCCGGCTCCGGATGCTTCTTGGACAATCGATAGCACAGCGCTGCATATTGCTGTCGCGGCGGTCTGCGCAACATCAAGCCAACATCTGTCGCCAATCGATTCAAAATCTTCAATCCGGATTGATCCTTTTTTGCTGGGTAGTGGTAATTGCTAATATAGATGTGCCGTAAGTTCCGCCAATCCCCTTTCGCCCATAACCCACTACTGTCTTCACGCTGATGAAGCCTGCGGGCAAAGGTGGGCATGGTAGATATGCGAACAAAGCTGCGACCGGGTGGTTCCCCGGCCGGACAGCCGATGCGGTAATACCCTCTCCGCCCGCCTTCAAGCATACGGATTGCAAAGCCGCTATGAATTGTAGCCGGGGCTGTTTTTAGTCCGGGGTTAATCCCCAGTGCCGGAGGCCTTCGACCACACCGTCAGCCTCCTTCGCAGCCGAGTGAAAGAAGCGCGTATCATGAGATGTCAGCGAGACGAGCTCCGGCAGGGCATTGCCCACGATCACGCCGCGAATATTCTTTAGCTCAAACATCGCCCTATCATTGCCAGTATCGCCTGCAACCACTGATTCGTCGAGGCCGATCTGTAGTTGTCCACATAGCCATGTCAGCGCGGCACCCTTATCGGCGGCTTTCGGCAAGACGTCGAGGTCGCGGTCGCTGGAATAGACGATACGGGCATCGATATCGGCCGCCACAAGCGCGGCCTCAATCTCTTCGAGCGCGGCGTCATCGGCGTCATGCAGGAACCAGCTCGATTTCAGGCCGTGCTGGTAACGCTCTTCCTGCATCGTCACACCGGGAATTCCGGCCATGACCTCGGCAATCTTCTGGGGGTCGAAACCGGTGCCGAGGGACTGTGTATAGGCGTTTGCCAACTCGCCTCGCTCTTTCGCGTGCAGCATGGTGCCGACCCCGCCGATGATGTAGTCGGGCTGCGGCAGCGGCACCTCTTCGATGAGCGCAATCTGGTCGTCGATCAGTCTGCCGCTGTTGAAAACCAGAAGAGGACGTTGACCCTCCGGCAACGAATGCCAGAAATCGCGGAACCGGCGCGTGGCGTTGTTATCGCCGACGACGGTTCCGTCGAGATCGGTGGAAAAAAGGCGAAGCGGTTTCAATCGCCGTCGTTCCATGGTTCGGCCCAATCGGCTTCTTCCAGAACCGGCATCATGGTCCTGCCTTCCACAAGGGCGAGAAGCTGCTGGGCAATGCCGGTCCATGTGAACAGGCTGCGCGCCTTGTGCGCCCCCATGCGGGAAAGCCGCCCGTAAAGCCGCTCATGCTTGAATGGCTTCATCATGGTGATGCCGAGGTCTTCCTTGTCGAAAGGATCGGCAAACAGCGCATGGCGGCCATAACTGACTGCCCGGAACAACCCGCCATGAATGGTAACGACGGTTGGTGTGCCGCTCGCCATCGCTTCGATCGCGGTCATGCCGAAAGGTTCGTAACGGCTGGAAAGCACGAAGAGATCGGCCGCGCGATAGATGTCCGGCAGGTCTTCATCCGCGACATAACCGGAAAAAGCCACCTTATCCTCTAGGCCGAGCGCTTTCACCCGCTCCTTCAACTGGTTGAGGATCGTGGTTTCCTGCTCGTCCATATTCTCGCCGCCGACCGCCAGATGCAGCCGGGCTTCCGGTTCGCGCTCGGCAAGCACGGAAAAACCGTCGATCAGCAGGTCATAACCCTTGTTGGTCGCAAGGCGTCCAAGCGCCAGCACCGTCTTGCCCTCGAAACCGAAACGCTGCCGGATCATCTGCCGCGTCGCATCGGAAACAGGGAAGAAACGGTTGTCGTCATAACCTGGCGGGATCATGTGGATGTGCTTGCGCTTCAGACCGTAATCCTCGATCAGCACGTCGAGCTGCACCGGCGTCGTGGCGATCACCATATCGCAGCTGCGATAGATGATCAGCTCGTGCTGGATACGTTCCCTGAAGTTGAATTCCAGTTCGAACGTATCGGCCTTTTCCGGATAGTCGGTTTCCATCTGGCGCTTTTTCCAGATGCCGAGCGAATGCGGCGTGTGCAAATGTGGGATTTTCAGCGCTTCGGAAAGCCGCTGGCCGGCGACGCCCGCATCCCAATAATGGCTGTTGATGAACGAATAATTCAGGTCGTTTTTCTTGATGAAGCGCAGTGCATTTTCGCACCACTCCATCAGGTGACGGTGCAGATATTCCTTGGGAATGAAATCGCGCCCGCCGCAGGGAATGCGCACCACGCGGACGCGCTCATCGACCTCATCGAATTCCGGCTGGTCTTCGAAGCGGCGGGTGTAAAGATCGACAGTATAACCGAGCTGGCCGAGTTTGCGTGCAAGCTCAAGCACATAAACCACCTGTCCACCGGTGTCCGCAGCGCCCAGCGGCGGGTGCGCGGCGACATAGCCATGCGTCGATATGAGAGCTATCCGCGGATAGCGTTCAGTTTCGCTCGTGGTCGTCATGGGTCCCATCTTGGTAAATTTTTCCAATTAACCCGATAAAAAGACCAAAGCGCACAAAAGGTTCCATCAAAATCTGAAAAAACCGGGTGCCGCATTTCGCCGGATGGCGTTTTCAGGGGCTTCGCTGCTGCTGCCTCAGGCGCGAAATCCGGTCCCATTCCCGCGCCTGATGCGCCTTGGATGTCGTCTCCACGATGAAGTCGATATGGGCCTCCGCCGCCGCCCTTGCCGCAGCCACATCGCCGGCGGCAATCGCATCGTGGATGGCGATATGTTGCCTCAGCACCTCGTCATGGGCGCCCGCGACAGTGAAGATGAGATGGCGATTGTAGAAGATGTCGTCGCTTAGAAGCCGGTAGCAGGAGCGCAACGTGTGCATCAGCACGATATTATGCGCCGCCTCGCCGATGGCGTTGTGAAATTCCACATCGCCCGCAAGCTCTTCTTCGAAACGGCCCGCCTCATGCGCTTCCCGCATTCTGTCCACGATGGCGGCGAGGTTGCGCCTGTCCGGCTCGGTCGCGCGCTGTGCGGCAAGTTCGGCGGTCATGCCTTCGATATAGCGGCGATATTCGAGGAAATCGCGCGTCGCCCGGCTGTGGCGGGTAATCAGCGCGCTCAAGGGGTCTGAAAAGACCGGGCCGACAATATCGGCAACATAGGTGCCGCCGCCATGCCGGCTGGTAAGGAGGCCACGGGTCTCAAGCTCCTTCAGCGCTTCCCGCAGGATCGGCCGCGAGACATCGAGGCGTTGCGCCAGTTCGCGCTCGCCGGGCAGCCTGTCGCCATCGCGCAATATGCCGTCGAGGATCAGTTCCTCGAAACGTAGGATCACCTCCTGCGATGTGCGGCTGTGCTCGATGCGCGCAAAAAGCGTTTCGTCCATCGCAGAAGTCTCCGGCGAAATCCCGCCCCGTATTTCGATGGCGGGCAAATTATCAGCGAAGCATCGCACTGGTCAAATATTCTATCCAGTTCTACGCCTCGTCCGTGCCATGCCTGCGGCAACACGGCATCTGCCTTTTCGAATTGGCTTTTGTTAAAGCAGCGGCAGGGCAAGGATGACGATAGCGGATTTTTCCCCCAGGTGGATCAAAACAATGACAGCGGCTTCGATTGCGATGTTTTCATCGCGATCAATGTTTTAATAAAACCGGCGCAACAGGCGGGGACGATATCGCAATGGCCAAGGGTAGATTTGCTTTCGCAAGCGCGCCGGAAAGATCGCTGGCGCTCGGGGAGGTTCATGCGCGACCGACGGTGCTTCTCGCACCCTCGCGCATCATCGTCCAGCTTGCCTTCATGATGGATGGTGGTTCGGCCGTGCATCACTCGGTCATCGCGGAAATGTCGCGCAGCCGCGGTGTTGCGCCACCGGAGCGCGATGCCCGCCACCATGCCATGCCCTGGGGGCAGGGGACCTTGCGCTGGGAGCGGCATACCGAATTTTCGACCTGGTTCTGGGATGGCCCCGCGCCGGAAAAATTCGGCGGCGAGATTGCCGGCGATCCCTTCGGCGACGGCTTTTCGCCGCCCGGCTCGCTGATCTCGGGCGTGCGGCTGGAAATCCGCCCGGAAAATGGCGTGGCGTCTCAGGCGGAGACGATCTTCGAGCCGACCAGCCTCTGTCACAGCGACGTGCGCGACGGTCAGGCGGCGATCCTCACCGATTTCCGGCAGGATCGCGACGGGCTGACACAGATATTGGTGATCGACCGGGGCTTGAGCGATTACAGCCGCGGCGCGCTGGTGCAGCGGCTTCTCGATATCGAGACCTATCGCACCCTTGCCATGCTGGGCCTGCCGATGGCGCAGACGCTCTCGCCGGAAATCCGCCGTATCGAAGATGGCCTGACGGGTATCACCCAGCGCATGAAAAACGGCGCGCGCGACGAGGCCGATGCGCTGCTGGCGGAAATGACCCGGCTTGCGGCCGAACTGGAAGCCAATGCCGCGCTCAGCCTCTATCGTTTCGGCGCCAGCCGCGCCTATGACGGCATCGTGCGCGAACGTATCCGGGCGCTTGCGGAAACCCCGGTGCGGGGCCATGAGACCATGGGCAGCTTTCTGGAACGGCGCATGGCGCCCGCCATGCGCACCTGCCAGTCGGTGGAGGAGCGGCAGGCCAACCTGTCGCGCAAGCTCTATCGCGCCACGGCGCTCGTCCGAAGCTGGATCGATGTGGAACTGGAGCGGCAGAATACGGTGTTGCTCAACACCATGAACAAGCGCGCCGCCATGCAGCTTCGCCTGCAGCAGACGGTCGAAGGCCTCTCGGTCGCCGCCATCTCCTATTATGTCGTCGGTCTGATCGGTTATCTCACCAAGGCGATCAGCCACGATGTGCTGCCGCTCGACCCCGCCGTCGTCACCGGCATCTCCGTTCCCTTCGCGGTTCTCGGCGTCTGGTGGGTGGTGCGCCGCATCCGCCGCTCCCATGCCGAGGGCGGGCACTGAGGGGTAATGTCCCTCAACCCTGCTCCCAATAGGGTGAAGGCCCATAAAGCCCGGCGAGATAATCGATGAACAGCCGAACCTTCGCAGGCAGGAACTGCCGGCTCGGATAAACCGCCGAGAGCGTGACGTTTCGCGATCCCTCATAACCCGGCAGAACCTGCACCAGCTTGCCGCTGCGCAATTCATGGCCGATATCCCAGGTGGAGCGCAGCGCAATGCCGAGCCCTGATATCACCGCCTCGCGGATCACCTCGCTGGAATTGGTGATGAGCATCCCCTCCGGGCGAATGCTCATCGCGCCGCCCGGTCCCTCCAGCCGCCAGACATCGTTATTATGAGCCGGCAGGCAGCGGTGCTTTTTCAGATCCTCGATTGTCGCCGGCATACCATGGGCAGCAACGTATTCCGCCGAAGCGCAAAGTACGCGGCGCACTGGCGCCAGCCTGCGGGCCACGAGGCTGGAGGAATTCAGATCGGCGATACGGATGGCCAGATCGTAACCACCCTCGATGATGTCGATGAATTCGTCGCTCAGCACCAGATTGACCGAAAGATCAGGATGCCGCTCCATGAAACCCTTCAGATGCGGCGCGATATGCATGCGCCCGAAGGAGGTCGGCGCGGAAACCTTCAGCGTGCCGTTGACCGTATTGGCGCGGCCGGAGACGAAATCCTCGGCCTCCTCCAGCCCTTCCAGCACGGCAAGCACCCGCTCGTAAAAGCCCTGTCCCGCTTCGGTCAGCGAGATTTGCCGTGTGGTGCGCTGGAAAAGTCGCGCGCCGAGCTTTTCTTCCAGCCGCTTGATGCGCTTGGAAATGACGGCGGGCGAATAACCAAGCTCCCTTGCGGCCAGCGACATGCTGCCGGAAGCGGCAACGCTTGCGAAGACTTCCAGATCGCCCAGATTCGTCATAGTTGCCCTCGATTGTTTCCAGAATGGAAAAAATCCATAACATTTGATTGCGCCGTTTCAAAGTGGTAAAGAAAGAATACCAGTTGGGAAAATGGCAGGGAGGAGGCGCGGTGACGCAGCCGATCAAGTTTCTGGAGCCGCGCGCGAAAGTCGTCGCCGGCCGCGACCGCATCATAGCGGACCTCAAGGATATTCTGCCGGCGGACTGTATTGTGCACGAACCGCGCGAACTCGTGCCTTTCGAAACCGACGCCTTCGTTTCCTATCGCCGCCTGCCGCTGGCCGTGGCGTTGCCGAAAACGACGGAAGAGGTGGCGGCGGTAATGAAATATTGTCACCGCTACGGCATTCCGGTCGTTCCGCGTGGGGCCGGCACCTCGCTCTCCGGCGGCGCGATCCCGCAGGAAGATGCGGTGGTGATCGGCCTCTCCAAGATGGCCTCGATCCTCGAACTGGATTTTTATAACCGTACGGCGCGGGTGCAGGCGGGCGTCACCAATCTTTCCATTTCCGATGCGGCCGGCGCGGAAGGTTTCTTTTACGCACCGGACCCCAGCTCGCAGCTTGCCTGCACCATCGGCGGCAATATCGGCATGAATTCCGGCGGCGCGCATTGCCTGAAATACGGCGTCACCACCAATAATCTGCTCGGCGTGAAAATGGTGCTCTCGGATGGAACGGTGCTGGAACTGGGTGGTAAGCACCTCGATGCTGCCGGCTACGATCTGCTCGCCCTCGTCTGCGGTTCGGAAGGCCAGCTCGGTATCGTGACAGAAGCGACGGTGCGGTTGATCGCCAAGCCGGAAGGCGCGCGACCGGTGCTGTTCGGCTTCGAGACGTCGGAGGAAGCCGGCTCCTGCGTTGCCGATATTATCGGCGCGGGCATCATCCCGGTCGCCATCGAATTCATGGACAAGCCGGCCATCGAAATTTGCGAGGCCTTCGCCAAAGCGGGCTATCCGCTGGATGTCGGCGCGCTGCTGATCGTCGAGGTCGAAGGCTCCGAGGCGGAAATGGACGCCATGCTGGCCGACATCGTGGCGATTGCCCGAAAACATGGCGTGAAGACGGTGAAGGAATGCCAGTCGGCCATGGAGGCGGCGGCGATCTGGAAAGGCCGCAAATCCGCCTTCGGCGCAACCGGCCGCATCGCGGATTACATCTGCATGGATGGCACCGTGCCGCTCTCCCAGCTTTCCTACGTGCTGAAAAAGACCAGCGAAATCACCGACCGCCTCGGCCTGCGCGTCGCCAATGTCTTCCATGCCGGCGATGGCAACATGCACCCGCTTATCCTGTTCAACGCCAACGATCCGGAGGATGCGGCCCGCGCGGAAGAGGCAGGCAATGAAATATTGAAGCTCTGCGTCGATGCCGGCGGCTGTCTGACCGGCGAACATGGTGTGGGCATCGAAAAACGCGATCTGATGCGCCACCAGTATGGCGAGGCCGATCTTGCCCAGCAGATGGCGGTGCGTGCGGCTTTCGACGAGGACTGGCTGATGAACCCTTCCAAGGTGTTTCCGCTGGAGGGGAGGGGATGATGGGTGTGAGTTTTGTGACGATGGTGGGTGTGGCTTACCCCCCTCTGCCCTGCCGGGCATCTCCCCCTCAAGGGGGGAGATCGATATGCCGCCCTCGCTCGTTTCATTGGCAGGGTGCCATCCGCTTGTCGATCTCCCCCCTTGAGGGGGAGATGCCCGGCAGGGCAGAGGGGGGTGTCCCTCGCGCAAACGTCGCTGTCCGATGCCCGGAGCCCACCACCCCATGCTGACCCCCTACGCAGAAACCCAGGTCGCCGACATCATCCGCGACCACGCAACCCGAAAAGCCGCGCTGAAAATCCTTGGCGGCAACACCCGCTCCGGTTTCGGCAATGCTGTCGTAGCAGATGAAGCACTCTCTTCCCGCGCGATGAACGGCATCGTCTCCTACCTGCCCGCCGAAATGGTCATGACCGTCAAGGCCGGAACCCCGCTCGCAACCGTCAAAGCCGCCCTTGCAGAAAACCGCCAGATGATGGCCTTCGAGCCGATGGATCACCGCCCGATCATGGGCACCGAAGGTGAACCGACCATCGGCGGCGTCTTCGCCGCCAATGTTTCCGGCCCCCGCCGTTATGTGGCCGGTGCGGCCCGCGACAGCCTGCTCGGCATCCGTTTCGTCAACGGCAGCGGTGAGGTCATCAAGGCCGGGGGCCGGGTGATGAAGAATGTCACCGGGCTCGATCTGTCGAAGTTCCTGGCCGGATCGTTCGGTACACTCGGTTTCCTCACCGAAGTCACCTTCCGCGTGCTGCCGAAACCGCCTGCGGAAAAAACCGTGGTCGTTTCCGGTCTCGACGATGAAGCGGCGACGCGCATCATGGCGGCGGCGATGGCGATGAGTGTCGAGGTTTCGGGCGCGGCGCATCTGCCGGAAAGCGTTCGTTCCCGTTTCATCGATGGCGGATTACCGGACGGCCCGGCGACTATCCTGCGGCTGGAAGGGCTCTCCGCCTCGGTGGAGGCGCGCACGGCCAAACTCCTTTCCGTCATGGACCGGGTCGGGCCGTGGGCGCTGCTGGAGGGCGAGGAGAGCAGGCTTTTGTGGCGTCAGGTGCGCGATGTCGCGCCCTATGTCGGACAGGCGGCAAAGCCCTTGTGGAAAGTATCGGTCGCGCCTTCGGTTGGTCATCAGCTTGTCGCGGCGCTGCGCATGGAAGCGGGCATCGACGCCTTTTACGACTGGCAGGGCGGCCTTGTCTGGATGCAGATGGAGGCGGACCCCGAGGCGGATTTGCTGCGCGGCGCGATCCGGGCGCTCGGCGGCGGCCACGCGACGTTGGTGAGGGCGAGCGATGCGGTGCGCGCCACGGTCGCTGCCTTCGAACCGCGACCGGCGGCGGAAGCGCTGCTTTCTGCGCGTATCAGGGAGAAGCTCGATCCGGCGGGCATCTTCAATCCCGGCAAGATGGCCGTAACGATGGAAAGGGCCGTCTGAACCATGCAAACATCCTTCACGCCCGAACAACTGGCCGATCCGCATGTGGCGGAATCCGAAAAAATCCTGCGCAAATGTGTGCATTGCGGCTTCTGCACCGCCACCTGTCCCACCTATGTCACGCTCGGCAACGAGCTGGACAGCCCGCGGGGCCGCATCTACCTCATCAAGGACATGCTGGAAAACAGCCGCCCGGCAGACCGCGAGGTCGTCACCCATATCGACCGCTGCCTCTCCTGCCTTGCCTGCACCACCACCTGTCCTTCCGGCGTGGATTACATGCATCTGGTCGATCATGCCCGCGCCCATATCGAACAGACATACAAGCGGCCCTTTATGGATCGGCTGATCCGCAATCTTCTGGTTGCCGTCCTGCCCCATCCCGCCCGTTTCCGGCTGGCCCTGCATCTGGCCCGGCTGGCGCGGCCTTTCTCCGGTCTGCTTGCCAAAGTTCCGGCGCTGAAGCCGCTGCAATCCATGCTCGCTCTCGCCCCCGCCGCCGTGCCTGCGGCCTCCGCGTCAACCCGTCCGGGAGAGCGGCCGGCCGAAGGCGAGAAGCGTGGACGCGTTGCGATCCTCACCGGCTGCGCCCAGCCGGTGCTCGATCCCGGCATCAACGAGGCGACGTTGCGCCTGCTGGCGCGGCTCGGCATTGAGGTCGTGGTGCCGAAGGGGGAGGGCTGCTGCGGTTCGCTGGTGCATCATATGGGGCGCGAGGAAGAGGCGCTCGCCTCGGCAAGGCGCAATGTCGATGTCTGGACGCGCGAGATGGAGAGTGGCGGTCTCGATGCCATCATCATCACCGCTTCCGGCTGCGGCACCACCATCAAGGATTACGGCCATATGCTGCGGCTCGATCCGGCTTACGCCGAAAAAGCCGCGCGGGTCTCGGCTTTGGCGAAGGACATCACCGAGTATCTCGCCACCCTCGATCTGCCGCAAGGGCAAAGCCAGGGTCTGACGGTCGCCTATCATTCCGCTTGCTCCATGCAGCATGGCCAGAAGATCACGCTTGCGCCGAAACAACTCCTGAAGGCGGCGGGTTTTACCGTGCGCGATCCGGCGGAAGGGCATCTCTGCTGCGGCTCGGCGGGAACCTACAACATCCTGCAGCCGGAGATTTCCGCCAGGCTCAAGGCGCGCAAGGTGAAGAATATCGAGGCCACCCGGGCGGATGTCATCGCCACCGGCAATATCGGCTGCATCACCCAGATCGGAACCGGCACGGATATGCCTATCCTGCACACGGTGGAGCTGCTGGACTGGGCCTATGGCGGGCCGAAACCGGCGAGGCTTTTGGTTTAGAAACGTCCCGTGGTACTTTCGACTGCGCAGTACCCGAGGCAGCTTTCGCGCACGCACTTTCGGCATCCGTCATGCCGGGCTTGACCCGGCATCCAGCCGGCGCGCGTCGGCGCGACGAGAAGAGAAGAGTCTTTCCAGCCCAATGACTTGGGCTGACTGGATTCCGGCTCATGGCCGGAATGACGAAGGAAGAGAGCGTCGTCCACGCGGCACGCTCTCGGCCATATCTTTTAGAACTTATACGCCACGCCGAAATTCACCGCATTGGTGATGATATCGGTCTTCAACGAGCCGCCATTGTCGATATCGACGTCGACGAAGGAATAGGTGCCCTTATATTCCACGAAGGTCGACCAGTTGTCGGTGATGCGGTAGCTGAGGCCGGCCTGCGCCTGCAGGGTTGCGCCGCCGAACTGGTATTCGAAGGTCTTGCCTGACGGGCGATATACTTCCACATGCGGTACGTTGATGCCGACGCCGGCGCCAACGTAAGGGGTGATGGGCAGGGATTCCAGCGGAAAGCGGTAGAGAGCGTTGAGCGTCAGTAGGTTCAGGCCATCGGTGAATTCGAAATGCGACCAGCCGGAACGGGCAAGCGTCTGGTCGTCGGCATAGACCTTGTCATGGGTGAAATCGAGCGAGATGCCGAAATTCCGCAGCTGGCCCTCATCGAACCAGTAGGTGCCGCGCACGCCCCAATAGGGCGGATTGGAAAACGACTTGCCTTCCCATCCGGCCCGGAAATCCGGCCCGTCGGAGACCTTCACATCGCTGTGCGGCGCGCTTTGCCAGCCGCCATAACCGGAAATTTCAAATTCGCCCGCGATTGCGGCAGAGAAGGAAGCGCCGCTGAACAGCAGGGCGCAAACAAATAAACAATGGCGCGGCATGGAGTGAATCCAGATTGATATCAGTAATTCACCAAACCGTTTTTTGATAACATTTGAATGACAGAAACGAAAAACGGGCGGCCGATTGACCACCCGTTTTAAGGCCGTTCCATCATCCCCTGAGAGAGGTCCGGCTCCTGGCGTCCCCCGCCAAGTTTCATTCCAATGAAGTGAGCCGGATTGTACCGCCGCAAGGCGGCAATTCAAGCGGATACGCCGCCACACCGGCTCTGAAGCGGCCGGAAAGGCTGAACCGTTGCCGTCATATCACAATGACCTTGGTTCCGACGTTGACGCGCTCGTAAAGATCGGTGACATCCTCGTTGCGCATGCGGATGCAGCCGGAGGAATTGTTGCTGCCGATCGTCCACGGCTGGTTGGTGCCGTGGATGCGATAAAGCGTCGAGCCGAGATACATCGCGCGCGCGCCCATCGGGTTCGCCGGGCCGCCTTCCATGAAGGCCGGCAGATAGTGTCCCTTCCTCGCCTCGCGGCTGATCATTTCCTTCGGCGGGGTCCAGCTCGGCCATTCCGCCTTGCGGGTTACCTTGTGGGTGCCGGCCCATTCGAAACCGGGCTTGCCGACGCCGACGCCGTACCGCCGGGCCTTGCCGTCCACGAGAACGAGATAAAGGAAACGGTTCGGCGTATCGATGACGATGGTGCCGGGTTTTTCAGTGGTCGGATAGGTGACGATCTGCGGCAGGAATTGCGGCGCGATCTGGGTGCGCACCGGCGCGTTGGGGCGGACGGCGGCATTCTGCACCCGTGCCGGGCGCTGCGATGTGACGCCGGAGCTGGGGCGCTGCGGCATGGCGGCCTGGCGCTGCTGAAAGAACGGCTGGCGTGCGGCAGGCGCGCGCGGATAAACCACGGGGCGGACATTGCCGCGACCGCCGAGCTGGGTGACCCAGGGGGCCGAAAGATCCGGGCTGACGACGACGGGCGGGCGCTCGCGATAACGCTCATTGGCCATGGCGGCCGGGGCGGCAAAGGTGGAAACGAGGCTCAGCGCCAGAAAAACGGACTTCATCGTCATCGGGTGGACTCTCTCTGCGGGATGTCGCAACTATGGATTTGCGGGACTGTTCGCCCGCTTTGCCGGACACGTTCGCACCTCGACGCCAGCGAATCGTAAATGGCTGTTCATTAAAAAGCGCTTGATTAGGGAAAGCTGGATTTAAGGTTAGCACCCGGTTTTGAAACGTGGTGAATGAGTGGTAAGTGCGCGGTCTGAACCGGTCACGGGCGGGAGCGGAAAAGGGTGGTTGCGAAATGAATGAAGCGGGACTTGAAACGGGCGCGGATGGCCTTGTGCGGTGTTTCTGGCAGCAGGGGCTTGCGGATTACAGCCGTTATCACGACGAGGAATGGGGTTATCCCGTCACCGACGATCGCCGCCTTTTCGAGAAGATCTGTCTGGAAGGTTTCCAGTCCGGCCTTTCCTGGCTGACGGTTCTGCGCAAGCGCGAGGCGTTCCGTCTCGCCTTCGCCAACTTCGAATTCGAAAAAGTGGCGGAATTCGGTGAGGCCGATATCGAGCGATGCCTTGCCGACAAGGGCATCATCCGCCATCGCGGCAAGATCGTGTCGACCATCAACAATGCCCGCCGCGCCATGGAGTTGCGCGATGAATTCGGTTCGCTCGCCCGTTATTTCTGGGGTTTCGAACCGGCCGCCGCAGAAAGGCCGCAAAGGCTGGACTATGCGACGTTAAGGGCCAACCCCACCAGCGACGCCTCCATTCGCCTTTCGAAGGACCTGAAGAAGCGGGGCTGGAGTTTCGTCGGCCCGACGACCGTCCATGCATTCATGCAGGCCATGGGTATGGTCAACGACCATATCGAAGGCTGTCATTGCCGCCAGCCGATAGAGGCCATGCGGCGGGAGTTTGTACGTCCATGAAGGTAACCTCCCTTTTTCTGGCTCTCACCATGGCCGTGGCCGCCGTGCCGCATGCTTCCTTCGCGGAAGGCCGCAATGTCGACGGTATCTGGCTCGATGACGGCGAAAGGCTGAAGCAGGTGGCGCTGCCGCCGGCCGGGCCGCTGAAGCTTGACGGCTGGACGCGGCGCGGGCGCGGCGATGTCTATCGCCTGAAGGTGAAGGCCGGGCAGACGGTGAAGATCGAGCTTGCCGCTTCCAGCGAATTCGTGCTGATGGCGGTCTTCGATTTTTCGACGCCGGATGAGGACGCGATCTTCTTCAGCGATTCCGAAGGCAAGGTCGCAACCCTGACGCCGAAGGCGGATACGGAGTGGCTGATCCGCCCGACGCTCATCCTGGGATCGCCACGCCGCGGTCTCGGCGCGCACTACACGCTGACGGTCAGCACCGGGAAATAACAGCGCGCCTTTTGCCTAGGCCGCCTGGGTCAGCACGATCAGGCCGAAACTCAAGACACCAAGCAGCACGAGCGAAAGGCTGGCGGCGATGATAACCTTGCCGCCTGCATGGCGAAGGCTGCGAATATCGACCGAAAGGCCCAGTGCCGCCATCGACATGATGGTGAGAATGTTGGAAAGCGAGGCGACAGGGCCGATCAGAGCCTCGGGAATGATGCCGAAGGACCGGGCCATGATCATCAGCACGAAGGCGATGATGAACCACGGAACCATCTGCTGCAATCTCAGGCGTTCCGTGCCGGACTGGCCATGGATGACGGAGAGGGCGGCGATCACAGGCCCCAGCATCAGCACGCGGATGAGCTTGACGATGGTGCCGGTCTGCACGGCGATTGCGCCGAGCGGGGCTGTAGCGGCCAGAACCTGCGGCACGGCATAGACCGTCAGGCCGGCAAAGATGCCATATTGGGTGGCGTCGAGACCCAGAAGCTGCGGCAGGAACGGCATCAGCAGCACGGCGGCGACGCCGAGAACGGCCGTGAAGGCAATCGAGGCGGCGACATCTTCCGGCTTGGCGCCGATGGCGGGTGCGGCGGCGGCAATCGCGGAATTGCCGCAGATGGAGTTGCCGCAGGCGATCAGCGTCGCAAGCTTGGGCGGCAGACCGAGCATCCGCCCGGCGGCATAGCTGACGATCAGCGACAGCGCCACGATCAGCGCAATGCCGCCGATCAGCAAACCGCCGGCACCTTTGAGGATGGAGAGGCTCAAGGATGCGCCGAGAAGCGCCACCGCGATTTCAAGCAGCGTCTTGGCGCTGAATTTGATGCCGGCCGAGGCAACCGCGGGCAGAGACACCAGCGAACGCAGCAGCGTGCCGATCAGAATGGCGAGCACCAGATCGCCGAGCCATGCATGGCCTGCAAGCCGCACCTGAAAGCGCTCCGCCAGAATGGCGGCGCAGCTGACCGCCGCGCAGATGAGAATGCCCGGCAGAAGCGGGGTGAGCCAGCGAAGCGAAAACTGAAAGGGATGAGCGAGGGTGCGATGTTGTGCCATGGCCAGACAATGCCGTAGCGACCTGTTTTATTCTATCAAATAATATGGCATATATTATTCGATAAAATCGAATGAAAAGCCATGACCTTCGAACAACTCCGCATCTTCATCGCCGTTGCCGAACGCGAGCACCTTACAAGGGCCGCCGAAGCCATCGGTTTGACCGCCTCCGCCGTCAGCTCCGCCATCAAGAATCTCGAAGCCTTTTATAATGTCGAGCTGTTCCATCGCGTCGGCCGCAACATCGAACTGACCGAAAGCGGCCGGGCGTTTCTGGGCGAAGCGAAGGCGACGCTGGCGCGTGTGCGCAATGCGGAATTGATTCTCTCCGAAATGGGCGGGCTGACGCGCGGCGAAATCACCGTCTGCGCCAGCCAGACCATTGCAAGCTACTGGCTGCCGCCGATCCTGATGCAGTTCAAGAAGCTTTATCCGGGCGTGACCGTGCGGCTCGATATCGGCAATACCAAGACGGTTACACAGGCCGTGCTGGACGGTCTGGCAGAGGTCGGTTTCATCGAAGGCAGGATCGATGAGCCGGCTTTGATGGTGCAGCCGGTGGTCTCCGACAAGCTTCTGGTGGTCACCGGTTCGGCCCATCCCTTCGCGGATGGCCGTTATCTCACCGCGCTCGATATGCTCTACGGCACCTCATGGGTTCTGCGCGAGCAGGGCTCCGGTACCCGCTCCGCCTTCGAGGCGGCGGTGCGGCAGATGGGGGTGGACCCCGCTGAACTGTCCGTCATGCTGGAACTGCCGTCCAATGAGGCGGTGGTAATGGCGGCACGCTCCGGCGGCGCGGCCACGGCAGTTTCTGCCTCCGTCGCCTCGCTATTTCTGCGGCAGGGGCTGCTGGTCCGAGCCGGCATCGATTTGCCTGCCCGCAACTTTGCTTTGCTGCGCCACAAGGAACGCCATACCAGCCGGGCGGCCATGGAGCTGGAGCGCCTCAGCCGTGCGGCCTCGGAGGACTACAAGGCCGGTCTTGCGGGGTTGTAACCTTGGGGGGAGGGAGCGCCAGCCGGCGCTCCCCGTTTGACACTAGCGGTCGTCACTTGCCCTTGGACTTCAGCCAGGCCTTCATCATGGCGATCTCGCCTTCCTGCGCCTTGATGACCTCTTCGGCCAGCTTGCGGATTTCCGGGTCCTTGCCGTATTCGAGCTGGACCTTGGCCATGTCGATTGCGCCCTGATGGTGCGGGATCATGCCGCGCACGAAATCGACATCGGAATCGCCGCTATAATCGATGGCCATATCGCCATGCATCTTCTTGCTGGCTTCCATGAAGGCCTTGGTGGAAGCGCTGTCGCTCATACTGCCTTTTGACATGTCATGTCCGGCATGTCCGCCCGCTTCCTGTGCGAGAACGGGCATGGCGAGAGAGGCCGCAAAAGCGGCGGCGAGCGTAATGGTCTTGATAGACATGGATTATCCTTCCTGTGTCTGACGGATTTTTCGAAGACGGGTCTGAAAAAATCTGGGGTCAGGCGCGGGGAGGCGGTAGCGGCGGCGCGGAAGCCTTGCCGTCAAAGACGATGCCGCGCTGCGGCTTGGGATAGTCAAAGGTCACCCGGCCACTATCGGCGAAGATAGTTCGCGGAACCACGATCAGGCAGGCGGCGCAGGAACCGGGATGTGCGGCATCTTCACCATGCGGGCAGCAACCGCCCGTGACCCCTCCGTGAGCCCCATTCTCCGCATGCGCCCGAGACACTTGGTCCCGATCCGGGGCTCGATGCGAATGGGCACCGTCATGTTTCATTGGCGACTGCGAGGATGCTGCCATGCCCGAGGCCATCGGCATGCTCATCGCCATCTGCGCCGGCATTGCGCCGTATAGCAGGAAGGCAAGGAACATCAATGTGCGGACCACCTGGGACATGGCGTGAATTTACTGCTGGAATTATGGAATAAGCATGACGATCAGGTCAGTTCACGCGCGATGACGTGATGCACGATGCGATAATCCCTGCTTTCCTCGCCAAACGGGGCAAGCGGCCATTCCCATGCGGCGGCGGGGGCGGGAAGCTCGATGCCATGCAGCAGGTCTTCATGCTGGTGCAGGTTGCCGTCTTTGCCGATCACGTCGAAGGAGGTGTCCGTTATCAGGCAGGCCTTGCAGGGCAGGCCAGCCAGCGCTTCTAGATGGGTGTGAATGAGCTTCGGCAGAAGATCGTCCGGGGCATCTGCGATCTTTTCCCGCTCCAGCCGGTGGCGTGCGCCGGTGCCGATCTGTGACAGGAGATTGGCCGATACCACGAGATCGAGATAGGGCACCCGCCGCAGGAAATCGAGCGGTTCCGCCGGCCGACCGGCGAGAACATCGTCAAAGCCGGAAAGATCGCGGTTGGCGATGCGGACATTCTTTTTGGCATTGAGGCGCAGCTTCGCCTGCACGCTGGCGAGATGCACCAGATCGACCAGCACGACCGTATCGAACATCGCCACCAGCGCATCATAGGGCACATCGCGTAACAGGCCAGACCCCAGCACGACGGCCGTTCGCCGCTGCTTCAGCTTTCTGGCCGATTGCAGCACGAATTGCCGGCTGTTGTTTTCATGCTCCGCCCAGGCTTTGGCGCAGCGGTTGGCGCGCGCCCAGAGGTTGACGGAATAGCGGATATGCGGCCGGAATTCTTTCGGCGTGACCGCGCGCGTGGCGGCATATTGCAGGGCTTCGAGGATCATGAATGCCTAACGGTAGATTTCACGGCGATGGCCGATTTCGACCACCAGCACGACGAGCTTGTGATCCTGTATATCGCAGATGATGCGGTAATCGCCCACCCGGTAGCGCCAGAAATTTCCGAGTTCGGAGCCTTGCAGGGCGGCGCCGGTCTGGCGTGGATCATCCAGTGCCGCCAATCGTTCATGCAGAAAACTCCGGAGTCGCTGGCGCATTTCCGGATTTATCTTGCGCATCTCTTTCTGGACAAGCGTGTGATATTCAATTGTCCAGATCACGCCAGAACTCCTCGGCGCTTACAACCTTCGATTCTCCACGCTGAATGCGCTGCGTCGCCTCCTCCGCAAGATAGAGATCCTCCATATCTTCGATATGTTTCTCGATTGCCTCGCGGATGTAATAGGCGGATGTGCGGCCGGTGCGCTCGGACAGCGCTTTCAGCCGCTCATAGGTCTCGTCCGGCAGGCGTATGGCCGTCTGTTTGCTCATGGGTCGCGTCCTTCCCGATCCGAATTGGGATACATGTATCCCATATAGCACCGCTTGGCCGCAGCGGCCAGTAAAACCGGAGCCTTTGCGGCTTGCCGCACCGGGCTTCATCCTCTAATACACCGGCATAATTTCAGGAAAATATCGGATCGGCATCATGAGCGAAAAAGCAAAAAAGCCTCAGAAACTGAAAGCCCGCCTGCCGCGCGGCTTCGTGGATCGCTCGGTTGCCGATATTCATGCCACCAATGAGATGATCGAGAAGATCCGCAGGGTCTATGAGCTTTACGGCTTCGATCCGGTGGAAACACCGCTGTTCGAATATACCGATGCGCTCGGAAAGTTCCTGCCCGATAGCGACCGCCCGAACGAAGGTGTGTTTTCGCTGCAGGACGATGACGACCAGTGGATGAGCCTGCGCTACGATCTCACTGCGCCGCTCGCCCGTCATGTTGCGGAAAATTTCAACGAAATCCAGCTGCCATACCGCACCTATCGCGCCGGTTATGTCTTCCGCAATGAAAAGCCCGGCCCCGGCCGCTTCCGGCAGTTCATGCAGTTCGATGCCGATACGGTGGGCGCTGCCGGAGTGCAGGCCGATGCCGAAATGTGCATGATGATGGCCGATACGCTGGAAGCGCTCGGAATTCAGCGCGGCGACTATGTCATTCGCGTCAACAACCGCAAGGTGCTGGACGGCGTCATGGAAGCCATCGGTCTCGGCGGTGAGGACAATGCCGGTCGTCGGCTGAACGTGCTGCGCGCCATCGACAAGCTCGACAAGTTCGGTCCTGAAGGCGTGAAGCTGCTGCTCGGCCCCGGCCGCAAGGATGAATCTGGTGATTTCACCAAGGGCGCTGGTCTTGGCGAGGAACAGATCGAAAAGGTGCTGTTTTTCGTCGGCATCAAGGATTATGCGGCAAGCGCCGATGATCTGGCCAAACTGGTTGCGGGCACCTCGAAAGGCGAGGAAGGCGTTGAGGAGCTGAACATCATCGGCGCTCTGGTCACCAGTGCCGGTTACGATGCGACGCGCATCAAGATCGACCCCTCGGTCGTTCGCGGCCTCGAATATTACACGGGCCCCGTCTATGAGGCCGAACTGACATTCGACGTCACCAATGAAAAGGGTGAAAAGGTCGTGTTCGGCTCCGTCGGCGGCGGCGGCCGTTATGACGGCCTCGTTTCGCGCTTCATGGGCCAGCCGGTTCCGGCCACGGGTTTCTCCATCGGCGTTTCGCGCCTGATGACGGCGCTGAAGAACCTCGGCAAGCTTGGTCAGGTCAAGCCGCTCGCACCGGTTCTCATCACCGTCATGGATGGCGATGTGGAAAGCATGGGCCGTTATCAACGCTTCACGCAGGCGCTGCGCGCCGAGGGCATCCGCGCCGAAATGTATCAGGGCAACTGGAAGAAATTCGGCAACCAGCTGAAATATGCCGACCGTCTCGGCTCGCCCATCGCCATCATCCAGGGCGGTGACGAGCGCGCCGAAGGTGTGGTGCAGATCAAGGATTTGATCGAAGGCAAGCGCCTGTCCGGCGAGATCGAGGACAATGCCAGCTGGCGCGAGGCGCGTGTGGCTCAGGTCAGCGTGCCGGAAGCCGAGCTGGTGGCGAAGGTCCGCGAGATTCTGGAGCATCAGGCAGAGGACGTTCGCCGCGCTGCCGAAGGGCGTTAAGGCCATGGCGATCCTCGCGCTCGACCATGTTCAACTGGCGATGCCGGCGGGCCGTGAGGATGAGGCGCGCGCTTTTTATGGCGGCCTGCTCGGCTTTGCGGAGCAGGCAAAGCCTGCCAATCTGGCCGCACGCGGCGGATGCTGGTTCAGCCGGGGTTCGATAAAACTGCATCTCGGCGTCGAGCAGGATTTCCGCCCGGCGAAGAAAGCCCATCCGGCCTTTCTGGTCGATGATATGGCAACCTTGCGAAAAACACTTGAAACAGCAGGCTGCCATGTGGTTGAGGATGAGCCGCTTGAAGGGTATCACCGCTTTTATGTCCATGATCCCTTCGGAAACCGCATCGAAATGATGCAGCCGCTCGAACCGTGACGAAAAGTACCGTTCCATGCCCCTGATCGACATGCCGGAATTTTCCGGAGAGCTACTGGAAGAATTCGCCACGCGCCGCACGAGCCGTGTGAACACGCCCGTCATCCAGCCCGCCGAACCGTTTCTGGATATGGCCGGCGAGGATTTGCGCCGCCGTATCTTCATGACGGAGAGCGAAACGGGTGAGAGCCTGTGCCTGCGCCCGGAATTCACCATCCCGGTCTGCCTGCGCCATATCGAAACGGCGACCGGCACGCCGAAGCGTTATTCCTATCTCGGCGAAGTCTTCCGCCAGCGCCGGGAAGGTGCCAACGAGTTTTATCAGGCGGGCATCGAGGATCTCGGCGATACCGATATCGCCGCCGCCGATGCCCGCGCTGTGATTGACGCCATCGGCATTCTGCAGCGCCTGCTGCCAGGCCGGGCGCTTGCCGTCACGCTGGGCGACCAGCAGGTGTTCGAAGCGGTGGTTGCCGCCCTTGGCCTGCCGCTCGGCTGGCAGAAGCGGCTGGTGCAGGCATTCGGCGACATGGCGCAGCTGGAAGCGCTGCTGGAAAGCCTTGTGCATCCCAAGCCGATGACCGGCCTCGATGCCCGGGTCGCCGGCCTTCTGGCAACGGGCGACGAGACGGTGCTGGTCGATTATCTCGATACGGTGATGCAGGAAACCGGCTATTCCACCAATGCCAGCCGAGCGCCGCAGGAAATCGCCCGCCGCCTGCGGGAAAAACTGGCGCTTGCCGCCACGCGCCTGCCGGATGAAAGTTTCGCGCTGCTCAAACAGTTCCTGGCCCTGAAAGCGCCTCTGCCGCAGGCCTCGCAGGTTCTGGCGGATTTTGCCGCAAAGGCGAAGCTGAAACTGGATGGCGCGCTGTCCGCTTTCGATAAACGCGTCGCAGCGCTTGCCAATGCCGGTGTCGATCTCGAAACCGTCACCTATGGCGCGGCCTTCGGTCGCCCGCTCGATTATTATACAGGCCTCGTATTCGAGGTGGTGGAAGCTGGCGGAGACAGCGTTCTGGCCGGCGGCGGCCGTTTCGACCGGCTGCTGACCCTGCTCGGCGCACAGGAAAAAATCCCGGCCGTGGGCTTCTCGCTCTGGCTGGATCGCATCGAAGCGGTGCGCGGGAGCGACAAGCCATGATCACCATCGCATTGCCCTCCAAGGGCCGGATGAAGGAAGACGCCTCCGCCGTTCTGGAACGCGCCGGGCTGAAAGTCGCGGCTGTCGGCAATGACCGCTCCTATCGCGGCCGCATCGAAGGACGTGACGATATCGAGATCGCTTATCTCTCGGCCTCCGAGATCGCCCGCGAAATCGGCGCCGGTACGGTGGATTTCGGCGTGACGGGAGAGGACCTCGTACGCGAGGGGCTGACCAATGCCGATGCGCAGGTGGAATTCTGCGCCCGCCTCGGTTTCGGCCACGCGGATGTCGTTGTCGCCGTGCCGGAAATCTGGCTGGATGTGGACAGCATGGCCGATCTCGGCGATGTCGCTTCGGAATTCCGCGCCCGTCATGGCCGCAGGCTTGCCATCGCCACCAAATATTGGCGGCTGACGCAGCAGTTCTTTTCGCGCCAGCACGGCATTCAGCTTTATCGCATCGTTGAAAGCCTTGGCGCGACCGAAGGTGCACCGGCCGCAGGGCAGGCGGATATCATCGTCGATATCACCTCGACCGGCTCGACGCTGAAGGCCAACCACCTGAAAATTCTCTCCGACGGCATCATCGTCCGTTCGGAAGCCTGCTTCGTGCGCGCCCGCAAGCCGGAACATGACGGCGATGCCGCGGTTCAGGAGATCGCCTCGCGCATCAGGGCTGCGGTCTGACGACGTAAAAAAAGCCGCACGCGAGCGCGGCGTTTACGTTTGTTCGGTACGTACCGTACGTTACGGTTCGTTTACGTTAGTCGGTTCGGGTACCGACCGACGACCGCCGACC
>NZ_LT009745.1:623542-717443 GCF_900013505.1 Agrobacterium deltaense RV3
GCCGCGGTTCAGGAGATCGCCTCGCGCATCAGGGCTGCGGTCTGACGACGTAAAAAAGCCGCCGGAGCGATCCGGCGGCTTTTTTATTGGTCGATCCATTTGGCTTATGCGTGGGCCACAGCCGCACCGCGCTTGGCGTCGACGGAGTAGGCGCCGGGGCCGAAGGCGGCAAGCAGGATATAAGCGCCGGCAAGTGTGATGTTCTTCACCATCATGATGCCGTTCAGCGTGTTGATCCAGCCAAGAGCCGGCTCAGGCCAGCCGGGTACGGCAACGGTGCCGCTGTGGAACACCAGACCGGTGAAGACGCAGAAGACGGCAAGCGCCCAGGCAGCGATTTTGGTCTGGAAACCAGCGAGAATGGCAAGACCGGCAACGAGTTCGAACAGGCCTGCAATATAGGCAAGCGCGGTTGCAGCGGGTAGGCCGGCACCAGTGATCATGCCGGCCGTACCGGCCGGATCGACGAGCTTGCTGAAGCCCGAGGTGATGAAGATGAAGGAAAGCAGAATACGGGCGATGAGAACGAGAACGTTCTGGCTGCTGGACATGGATATCTCCGGTAAATAATCGGCGTGTCGCCGGTTGAACTGCAATGTCTGGAGATATCAATGACCGAAAATCATCCGCCCATAAAGATGAACAATAGAAGACAAATCGTCTTCATTTTGTGAACGGCGCTGGGCGTCTGTCCCGCCATGTTCAGGCGGCGAAGCGAATATCCTCAAAGCGCGGAAACAGGAAAAGCCCTGATATGCGCCCTTGCTGGCCGTCTTCGAAGCCGGAAGATTCGCCCATGCAGATGACCGGCTGCCGCATCGCCGGCAAGATGGAGAGGCCGGATGAAAAACAGAAACGTGAAGGTGCGGTGGAAACCTGCTCGAAAAGTTCCAGAACGCGGGCGTGGTCAGCGCGGTCGTAACAGCGGACAAGGCTGAGCAATCCGCACTCGCCCGGCGGGAGGCCGTGCATGAACGATGCGTGTTCGCCGAGGCGGATGACGCCACTGGAAAGATCGCTGCTCCACTCCTCCGACATGAAGAAATGCGACAGGGTCCGGGGATCGGGCGTGGCTGTTACCGCCGCAGGCAGAGCATCGTTGCGTCTTGATATTTCAAACAAATCGCGCCCCCGCATGAACACGTGCCAGCGCCGCCTCTTCAAGCGCCACTGCAAGGTTGAACCTTTACCGCCACCCGCAGTCGAACGTATTTGCCAGGCATCGAAACCCCTTTCAATGCTGGCCGCCCCGTCGCGGAACCCTTACGGGGGGTGACTTATAGTTTATTTTCCCCTACCTACAACAACCAGCCAGTGAGAAAATCAAAAATATTATGTATTTCTTCTTCAAAATCGCGAGACATGCGAAAAAGCACAACTAAATAGCGCACTTATAAGCCGATCCGAGTGGAAATCGGCCCCGTATGGGGCGGTGATTCGCTCTTGGATGTGCCCCATTATTGCATGGGGTTGCAAAAATAGCCGGATAAAATCAGGCCTGTTCCAAAACGGGACAATACACGAACCCTTCCGCTTTCGGCCTTCAGAATTATGCAACCTGTTGATTTCATGAGGCATCTCTTGCGAGAGCGTCGATAAGGTGTGCCGCCTTCCGTCAATCACACAGGCGCGGCAAAGAAAAAGGGCGGTCCGAAGACCGCCCTTTCTTAATTCCGGTGACAGGACCGATTAGAAGTCCATGCCGCCCGCCGGGCGCGCTTGCGACGCCGGACGCACTTAACGGGCACGGGCGGCAAAGAAAAAGGGCGGTCCGGAGACCGCCCTTTCTTAATCCGGTGACAGGGCTGATTAGAAGTCCATGCCGCCCGTCGGGCGCGCTTGCGACGCCGGACCACTTAAAGGGCATGGGCGGCAACGAAAAAAGGGCGATCCGGAGACCGCCCTTTCTTAATCCGGTGACAGGACTGATTAGAAGTCCATGCCGCCCATGCCGCCGCCCGGCATTGCCGGCATCGGAGCGTCCTTCTTCGGAAGCTCGGCGATCATGGCTTCGGTGGTGATCAGCAGCGAAGCAACCGAAGCTGCGTTCTGCAGAGCCGTACGAACAACCTTGACCGGGTCGACGATGCCGAGCTGGATCAGGTCGCCATATTCGCCGGTCTGGGCGTTGTAGCCGTAGTTGTCTTCGTTCTTCTCGAGGATCTTGCCGACAACGATGGAAGCTTCGTCACCTGCGTTGTCTGCAATCTGGCGAACCAGAGCCTGCAGGGCGCGGCGGATGATGTTGATACCGGCTTCCTGGTCGTCGTTTTCACCCTTTGCGGTGATCTTCGTGGACGAACGCAGCAGGGCAACGCCGCCGCCCGGTACGATGCCTTCCTGAACGGCAGCGCGCGTCGCGTTGAGAGCGTCGTCGATGCGGTCCTTCTTTTCCTTCACTTCGACTTCCGTCGAACCGCCAACGCGGATAACGGCAACGCCGCCAGCGAGCTTGGCAAGACGTTCCTGCAGCTTTTCGCGGTCGTAGTCGGAGGTGGTTTCTTCGATCTGGGCCTTGATCTGGGCAACACGGCCTTCGATGTCGGACTTCTGGCCGGCGCCGTCAACGATCGTGGTGTTTTCCTTGGAGATCGAAACCTTCTTCGACTTGCCGAGCATGTCGAGGGTAACGTTTTCGAGCTTGATGCCGAGGTCTTCGGAAATGACGGTACCACCGGTCAGGATGGCGATGTCTTCCAGCATGGCCTTGCGGCGGTCGCCGAAGCCAGGAGCCTTGACGGCAGCGATCTTGAGGCCGCCACGCAGCTTGTTGACGACGAGCGTTGCAAGAGCTTCGCCTTCGACGTCTTCAGCGATGATGACGAGCGGCTTGCCGGTCTGAACGACGGCTTCGAGAACCGGCAGCATGGCCTGGAGGTTCGAGAGCTTCTTTTCGTGCAGGAGGATGTATGCGTCTTCGAGGTCCGCAACCATCTTTTCCGGGTTGGTCACGAAGTAGGGCGACAGGTAGCCGCGGTCGAACTGCATGCCTTCAACGACTTCGAGTTCGGTTTCAGCGGTCTTGGCTTCTTCAACCGTGATGACGCCTTCGTTGCCGACCTTCTGCATTGCTTCAGCAATGTCGAGACCGATCTGACGCTCGCCGTTTGCAGAGATCGTGCCGACCTGTGCAACTTCTTCAGACGTGTTGATCTTCTTGGCCTTGGCCTGAAGGTCCTTGACGACTTCAGCAACGGCCAGATCGATACCGCGCTTCAGGTCCATCGGGTTCATGCCGGCAGCAACTGCCTTGGAACCCTCGCGAACGATGGCCTGGGCCAGAACGGTCGCGGTGGTGGTGCCGTCGCCGGCGATGTCGTTGGTCTTGGAGGCAACTTCGCGAACGAGCTGTGCGCCCATGTTCTCGAACTTGTCTTCCAGTTCGATTTCCTTGGCGACGGAAACGCCGTCCTTGGTGATGCGCGGAGCGCCGAAGGACTTGTCGATAACGACGTTACGACCCTTCGGGCCGAGGGTTACCTTCACTGCATCAGCAAGAACGTCGACGCCCTTGAGCATCTTTTCGCGTGCTGTGCGGCCGAATTTTACTTCTTTGGCTGCCATTTTCAAAACTCCTGGTTTCGAATGGCCGGACCGGGTCCGGCTTGAAATTTAAGGAAACGATGGGTCGACTGAAATCAGCCGATGATGCCCATGATGTCGGCTTCCTTCATGATCAGAAGGTCTTCGCCGTTGAGCTTGACTTCGGTGCCCGACCACTTGCCGAACAGAACGCGATCGCCAACCTTGACGTCGAGAGCGACGACCTTGCCGGCCTCGTCACGTGCGCCGGAACCGACGGCGACGATTTCGCCTTCCTGCGGCTTTTCCTTGGCGGTATCGGGAATGATGATGCCGCCCTTGGTCTTTTCTTCGGACTCAACGCGACGAACGACGACGCGATCGTGAAGCGGGCGGAAATTGGTGCTTGTCATTGTCTAATCCCTCGATCAAATGACTGCGCGAGCTTTTGGAACTCGCCTGATGGGTGTTAGCACTCTCCTTTATCGAGTGCCAGCGGAACCGAGATAAGGAGGGCTTCTGCCGGAGTCAAGGACGCCCTGTCTGAAAAATTTCATGGCTTATGGTTATCAGCGTTCCATGACAGAAATTTCCCATACGCGGATGCGCGCCGCGACGACATTCTTTTCGTGCGTTCCGGCCGCATCGCATCTAAGGGGCATTTGTGTTCATGCTGCGTCAGGCGGGCCAAAGACCGGTCTGGCGGCGCTTTTTTCCTTGCCATCGGCGTCCCGCTTTGCGATGTCACGCTCACCCTCTTCTCGCATCCGGAAAGCATCTCATGGCCCATCGCATTCTCACTCTCGGCGAAATTACGGCTGGGTTCGACGTTATTCTTTCGGATGTCTGGGGCGTGCTGCACAATGGCGTCAGCGCTTTTCCGGATGCGGCGGTTGCGCTGCGGGAAGCGCGCGAGGCCGGCAAGACGGTGGTGCTCATCACCAATTCGCCGCGCCCCGCTCCCGGCGTCATCGCCCAGCTTCGCGTTCTCGGCGTGCCGGATGAGGCCTATGACCGCATCATCACCTCCGGTGACGTCACCCGCGGCCTGATTGCGGAAGGCCCGAAAAAAGTATTCCTGCTCGGCCCGGAGCGGGATCTGCCGTTGCTGGACGGTCTCGATGTCGAGCGTGTCAGCGAGGCGGAAGCGCAGTCCGTGGTCTGCACCGGCTTTTTCGATGACGAGACGGAAACGCCCGAGGATTATACCGAAATGCTCAAGGGCTTCATTGCCCGCAACGTGCCGATGATCTGCGCCAATCCCGATCTGGTGGTGGAGCGCGGCGAGCGCATCATTCCCTGCGCCGGCGCCATGGCCGCTTACTACGAACAGCTCGGCGGCGAGGTCCGCATTGCTGGCAAGCCGCATGCGCCGATCTATGAAGCCTGCCTTGCGGCGGCCAAAGAAGTGCGCGGCGCTTTCGCCAAGGATCGCGTGCTTGCCATCGGCGACGGCATGCCAACGGATGTGAAGGGCGCGATTGCGAGCGGTCTCAACCTTCTTTATATCAGCGGCGGCATTCACGCCGCCGAATATACGCTGAACGGCCAGACGGACGAGGCGCTTCTCAACGCCTATCTCAAGGGGCAGGGTGCTGCTCCCGGCTGGTGGATGCCCCGTCTCGCCTGAGGACATCTCGCCTCAAGGAATAGCTGGCGCAGGAATGGATCGATTGCCATGACCGTCTTTCACCGCAATGAAAAAAAGGAGCCGCTGCCGGAAGCTCTTCGCGGCGGCGTCATCGCCATCGGCAATTTCGACGGCGTGCATCGCGGCCACCGGGCTGTGCTGGATCGTGCCCTGGAACTGGCGGACGCCCGTGGCGTTCCCGCGCTGGTGCTGACCTTCGAGCCGCATCCCCGTTCCGTCTTCCGTCCCGATACGCCGGTTTTTCGTCTCACGCCCGCGCCCCTCAAGGCGCGCATCCTTGAGGCCATCGGTTTCCGCTCCGTCATCGAATATCCCTTCGACCGGGAATTTTCGCAGCGCTCGGCGGAAGAATTCGTCCAGTCCATTCTGGTCGATTGGCTCCACGCCAGCGCTGTCGTCACCGGCTTCGATTTCCATTTCGGCAAGGGCCGCGAAGGCGGCCCGGCATTTCTGATGGAGGCCGGCAAACGCCATGGCTTCGACGTGACGCTGGTGGATGCCTTCCGCGACGAGGGTGCGGATGTCGTCTCTTCCAGCCGGATTCGCTCGCTTCTATGCGAAGGCGATGTGGCGGGCGCCGCAGGCCTGCTCGGTTATCGCTTCACGGTGGAAAGCGAAGTCATCGGCGGCCAGAAGCTCGGCCGCACGCTGGGTTATCCCACCGCCAATATGGCGCTGGCGCCGGAAACGGAACTGAAAGCGGGCATCTATGCCGTGCGGTTCCGCCGCCCGGACGGTTCGATCCGCGATGGCGTGGCGAGCTTCGGTTATCGCCCGACCGTCACTGAAAACGGCGCGGCGCTGCTTGAAACATTCGTCTTCGATTTTTCCGGCGATCTCTATGGCGAGGTCTGTTCGGTCTCGTTCTTCGGGCACCTGCGCGACGAGCTGAAATTCGACGGTCTCGATCCGCTCGTCGCCCAGATCAGGCGCGATGAAGAAGAGGCGAGGGCGATGTTATCGGGCGTGCGTCCGCTCAGCGAACTGGACGCCAGGATCGCGTTCTGACCGGGTAAGGCCGGTCAGCCTCTGTTCCGGCCGATATTGCCGTCGCTTTTCTCTTCCTTTTTGCCGGAAAACCGCATAAACAACCGGCCATGTCCCAATACCGGTTGATGTTCAAAACTCAGATTGGCCGAATTATTGGCCCGGCCTTCCGCCCGCTCTGACGAGCCGGAAGGTCCGGGATTTTGGCGCTTGTCATGACTTTGGTCATGGCGCTTTCCGTATTTGCCCTCTTTGAAATTGAGACGGCGCGACCGACACGGCGCGCAACAACGGTACGATTATGAGCGACACCGCAGAAAAACTGGATTACTCCTCCACCCTCTATCTGCCGCAGACGGATTTTCCGATGCGCGCCGGCCTGCCGCAGAAGGAACCGGAAACGGTGAAACGCTGGCAGGAAATGGGCCTCTACAAACGCCTGCGCGCCTCCGCCGCCGGCCGCGAAAAATTCGTGCTGCATGACGGCCCGCCCTACGCCAACGGCAATATCCACATCGGCCATGCGCTCAATAAAATCCTGAAGGACGTCATCACCCGCTCGTTCCAGATGCGCGGTTACGACGCCAATTACGTGCCGGGCTGGGATTGCCACGGTCTGCCGATCGAATGGAAGATCGAGGAAGCCTATCGCGCCAAAGGCAAGAACAAGGACGAAGTTCCGGTCAACGAATTCCGCCAGGAGTGCCGTGAGTTTGCGGCCGGCTGGATCAAGGTCCAGTCCGAGGAGTTCAAACGCCTCGGCATCGAGGGGGATTTTGAAAACCCCTATACGACGATGAACTTCCACGCCGAAGCGCGCATCGCCGGCGAATTGCTGAAGATTGCCAAGAGCGGCCAGCTCTACCGCGGTTCCAAGCCGATCATGTGGTCGGTCGTGGAGCGCACGGCGCTGGCGGAAGCGGAAGTCGAATATCATGACGTCGAGAGCGACACGATCTGGGTGAAGTTCCCGGTCGTTGAAGGTTCTGCGGAGCTCAATGGCGCTTCCATCGTCATCTGGACGACCACGCCGTGGACGATCCCCGGCAACCGCGCCGTCTCGTTTTCGTCACGCATCGCCTATGGCCTTTATGAGGTCACGGCGGCTGCGAATAATTTCGGGCCGCAGCCGGGTGAAAAACTCGTCTTCGCAGACAAGCTGGCAGCGGAATGCTTTGCCAAGGCAAAGCTCGAATTTACACGCCTGCGCGACGTGAAGGCGGAAGAGCTCGCGGCTGTCAGCTGCGCCCACCCGCTGGCATCGCTGGGTTACACCTTCCCTGTTCCGGTGCTCGATGGCGATCACGTCACCGACGATGCCGGTACCGGCTTTGTGCATACTGCTCCAGGCCATGGTCGCGAAGACTTTGACGCGTGGATGGCGCAGGCGCGCGATCTGGAAGCGCGCGGCATCTCCTCCAAGATCCCCTTCACGGTCGGCGATGACGGTTTCTACACCGAAGACGCCCCCGGTTTCGGCCCGTCGGCCGAAGGCGGTGCTGCTCGTGTCATGGATGATAACGGCAAGAAGGGCGATGCCAATGACCGCGTCATCAAGGCGCTGATCGCGGAAAACAACCTGTTTGCCCGCGGCCGCCTGAAGCACAGCTACCCGCATAGCTGGCGCTCCAAGAAGCCGGTCATCTTCCGCAACACGCCGCAATGGTTCGTCTATATGGACAAGGAACTGGGCGACGGCACGACCCTGCGCTCGCGTTCGCTTTCCGCCATCGACCAGACGCGTTTCGTTCCGGCCTCCGGCCAGAACCGTCTGCGCGCCATGATCGAAGGCCGCCCGGACTGGGTCTTGTCGCGCCAGCGCAGCTGGGGCGTGCCGATCGCCGTCTTCGCCGACGACAAGGGCGAGGTTCTGGTCGACGAGGCGGTCAATGCCCGCATCCTCGAGGCTTTCGAGGCCGAAGGTGCGGACGCCTGGTTCGCCGAAGGCGCCAAGGAACGCTTCCTCGGCAATGATCACGACCACGCCAAGTGGCAGCAGGTCATGGACATCCTCGACGTCTGGTTCGACAGCGGCTGCACCCACACCTTCACGCTGGAAGACCGCCCAGACTTGAAGTGGCCGGCGGATGTCTATCTCGAAGGCTCCGACCAGCATCGCGGCTGGTTCCATTCGTCGCTGCTTGAAAGCTGCGCGACGCGCGGCCGTGCGCCTTACAATGCCGTTGTCACCCACGGTTTCACCATGGACGAGCAGGGCCGCAAGCAGTCGAAGTCGCTCGGCAACGTGGTCGCCCCGCAGGAAGTCATGAGCCAGTCGGGTGCCGACATCCTGCGCCTGTGGGTGATGACCACGGATTACTGGGAAGACCAGCGCCTCGGCAAGGCCATCATCCAGACCAATGTCGATGCCTATCGCAAGCTGCGCAACACCATCCGCTGGATGCTCGGCACGCTCGCCCATTTTGAGGGCGAGGAGATCGCCTATGACGATCTGCCGGAGCTGGAAAAGCTGGTGCTGCACCGCCTGTCCGAACTGGATGGCGTTGTCCGTGAAGGTTATGACGGCTTCGAGTTCAAGAAGATCACCCGCGCGCTGATCGACTTTGCCAATGTCGAACTTTCCGCCTTCTATTTCGACGTGCGCAAGGACACGCTGTATTGCGACGCGCCGTCGTCGCTGAAGCGCCGCGCCGCCCTGTCGGTCATCGCCAAGCTGTTCGATTGCCTGGTGACGTGGCTTGCCCCCATGCTTCCCTTTACCACGGAAGAAGCGTGGCTGTCGCGCTACCCGGATGCGGAGTCGGTGCATCTCGCCCAGTTCCCGGAAATCCCGGCAAACTGGAAGAACGATGCGCTGGAAGCGAAGTGGGAGAAAATCCGCAAGGTCCGTACCGTCGTGACGGGCGCGCTTGAAGTCGAGCGCCGTGAAAAGCGCATCGGCTCCTCGCTGGAGGCGGCACCTGTCGTCCACATCGCCGACGCCGATCTGCTGGCCGCGCTGAAGGATCAGGACTTCGCCGAAATCTGCATCACCTCAGCGATCACGGTTGTGGGTGACGAAGGCCCGGCCGATGGCTTCCGCCTGCCGGAAGTGCCGAAGGTTGTGGTCGAGCAGAAGCTCGCGGAAGGTGAAAAATGCGCGCGTTCGTGGCGCATCACCACCGATGTCGGGTCTGATCCGGATTATCCTGACGTTTCTGCCCGCGATGCAGCGGCCCTGCGTGAGCTTGCCGCACTCTCGTAACGAAAATGACCGGATGAATTGCGCTTTGCCTCTTCATCCGGTACACCTGCCTGAAAATGGCCGGATTTGCACGGCAATGCGGGCTGCCGCCTGCCGAAAGACGATGTCTGGCGAAGTGGGACGGACGGCTGGAAGGGTTTCAATGAAGACGATGCAGGGTAATGCGCAGGGTTTGGGCATGTTTCGCACGGTTATTGGCATCACGACGATAGGCGTGTTGCTTGGCGCGTGCACGAGCCCGACCTACGGCACGGGCAAGACGGCAGCGGAACAGCTTGTCGACGATCTTGGCAACGCGACCTCGATCACCGGCAATGACCAGGAAAAGCGCAACCTGAAATACAGCCCCCGCCCGGGCCTCGTCGTTCCTGCTCAGGCCCGTGCCGAACAGTTGGCCACGCCGCAGCAGAACATGGCAAGCCGCGAAAACAATCCGCAATGGGTCGAATCGCCGGAAGAAACCCGCGAACGCCTGCGCGAAGAGGCCGATGCGAACAAGAACAACCCGCATTATCGCTCGCCGCTGCTCGCAGGCAACGGCACCGCCGGCCAGATGACCGAAACCCAGAAATGGGAAGCCTTCCGCAAGGCCAAGGCCGAAGCCCAGGGCGGCTCCGTCGTCAACGCCCAGCGCAGGTTCCTCACCGATCCGCCGGCTGAATACCGCAGCGTTCCGCAGGATCAGCTGACCGATCTCGGCGAACCGGAGCTGAAGAAGGAAAAGCGCCGCAAGAAAGAAGCGGCCGTGGCAAATACCGGCAAGAGCTGGTGGAACCCCTTCCAGTAATAACGAATGGCTGATGGCCTGCGGGAAAGCTTGCGTCTCCCGCCGGTCGCTCAATCGTCGAGGCGTTTCTCGCGAAAAAATTGCCGCAGGATTTCCGCACTTTCGCTTTCCGCCAGTCCCGAATAGACATCCGGCGCATGGTGGCATGTCGGCTGGCTGAAGAAACGCACGCCACTCTCCACTGCGCCGCCCTTCGGGTCTCGCGCGCCGTAATAGAGCCGGCGGATACGGGCAAATGAAATTGCCGCCGCACACATGGTGCAGGGCTCCAGTGTCACGTAGAGATCGGCGCCAGGCAGGCGTTCCTGCTCCAGCGCCTCGCAGGCCATGCGGATCACGGCGATTTCGGCGTGAGCCGTCACATCGTTCAATTCACGGGTGCGGTTGCCGGAACGGGCGATGACGCGGCCGTCCATAACCAGTACCGCGCCGATCGGAACCTCCTGCCGCTTAGCCGCGGCGCGGGCTTCCGAAAGCGCCAGCTCCATGAAATGCGTCCTTTCGGCCATTGCGTTTCAATTTCCTCTTAACCCTTGTGCTTGGACCTGATAGGACAGCCCAAACAACAGGCAAACAGCAAATGACTTTTAAAGACAAGCCGAAGCGTGACGGCGGCAAGACATTTAGCCGCGACAGGAAGCCGAAAGGCCCCGGCAAGCCCGCCCCAGAGCGCGAAAAGAAACCGACCGAGGCAAAGGCCGCCCCGGTGCCGGAAACCGTTGGCGCTTCCAAGCCCGAGCGCATTTCCAAGATCATGGCGCGCGCCGGTGTGGCCTCGCGCCGCGATGTCGAGCGCATGATCATGGAAGGCCGCGTGTCGCTGAACGGCGTCAAGCTGGATACGCCGGTGGTGAACGCCACGCTGTCCGACAAGATCGAAGTCGACGGCATGCCGATTCGCGGCGCCGAGCGCACGCGCCTGTGGCTTTACCACAAGCCCGCCGGTCTGGTGACGACCAATTCCGACCCGGAAGGCCGCCCGACCGTTTTCGACAATCTGCCCGGTGAACTGCCGCGCGTTCTGTCCATCGGCCGTCTCGATATCAATACCGAAGGCCTGCTGCTGCTCACCAACGATGGCGGACTTTCCCGCGTGCTGGAACTGCCGACCACCGGCTGGCTGCGCCGCTACCGCGTGCGCGCCCATGGCGAGGTCGATCAGGCCGCACTCGACAAGCTGAAGGAAGGCATTGCCGTCGATGGCGTGCTCTACGGCGCAATCGACGCCACGCTCGACCGCACCCAGGGCCACAATGTCTGGATCAGCATGGGCCTGCGTGAAGGCAAGAACCGCGAAATCAAGAACGTGCTCGGCGCGCTAGGTCTCGAGGTCAACCGCCTGATCCGCGTTTCCTATGGTCCGTTCCAGCTCGGCGATCTCGCTGAAGGCAAGGTGCTGGAAGTGCGCGGCCGCATGCTGCGCGACCAGCTCGGCCCGCGTCTGATCGAACAGGCCGGCGCGAATTTCGATGCGCCGATCTACAATGCGCCCGTTGAGGATGAAGAAGACGACGCGCCGAAGCGGCCCGTGAAATCCGAATGGGCAAAGAGCGATGCGCCGGAAAGCAAGCCGCGCTTCGAAAAGAGCGGCAAGTCCGAGGATCGTCGTGAAAAGGCGCTCGGCCGTCTTGACACCAAGCGCGGCGACAAGCCGGCCGGCAAGTTCGGCTCCAAGCCCGCCGGGAAATTTGGCGCAAAGGGCCGCAGCGAGGATGAAGGCGACGACCGCCGCCCACGCCAGGCCGCCGGCACCAGCCGCACGGCCAATGTCTGGATGGCGCCCGGTGCAAGGCCCACCCGTGACGGCAAGGAGCGCAAGTCTTCCGCCCGCGCGGAAGCCGAAAACCTCTTCAAGAAGCCTTCCGCCCAGGATGAAGCGCGACGTAACGTCGTGCGGCATGCGGATGCCGAGGGCGAGTGGATCCGCTCAGATTCCCCCCGCGAAGAAGAAGGTGGTCGCGGACGTGGCGACCGTCCGCGTGGCGAAAAGAGCTTCGGTGATCGTGGTGGGCGCGGCGGAAAGCCGTTCGGCGACCGGCCATTCCGCGACAGGCCGCGTGAAGATGGCGACCGTCCGCGCGGTGAAAAGAGCTTCGGTGACCGCCCGGCACGCGGCGGCAAACCTTTCGGCGACCGGCCGTTCCGTGACAAGCCTCGCGAAGAGGGTGACCGCCCGCGCAGCGACCGCCCACGTGGCGAGAAGAGTTTTGGTGATCGCACCGCTCGCGGTGAAAAACCTTTCGGTGACCGTCCGTTCCGCGACAGACCCCGTGAAGACGGTGACCGCCCACGCGGCGAGCGCCCGGCGGGCGAAAAGCCCCGTGGCGGCAAGCCGGCCGGTAAATCCGGATTCGGCAAGCCATCTTTCGGAAAGTCGGGCGAGCGTGGCGAACGTTCGGGTTTCTCAGGCAAGAGCAAAGGCCCCGGTGGTCCCGGCGGCGGCAAGCCGGGCGGCAAAGGCCCGGGTGGCAAACCTTCTGGAGGCAGGGGAATGACACGTAATGCGGATCGTAGGCGGTGAGTTCCGCGGCCGGAGTTTGGCCGCGCCGAAATCGAATTCCATTCGTCCGACCATCGACAGGACGCGGGAAAGCCTCTTCAATATTCTAAGCCATGCCTATCCGGAAAGTCTGGATGGCACGCGCGTTCTGGACGTTTTTGCCGGAACCGGTGCGGTCGGTCTGGAGGCGCTTTCGCGCGGCTGTCGCGTGGCGCTCTTCGTCGAAAACGGCGTGGAGGGCAGGGGGCTGCTCTGGGAAAATATCGATGCGCTGGGTCTGCATGGCCGCGCCCGCATTTTGCGGCGTGACGCTACCAAGCTCGGCGGCGTCAACAATATCGAGCCCTTCGATCTTCTCTTCGCCGATCCGCCCTATGGCTATGGCCATGGCGAGAAGGCTTTCGCGGCCGCCCATGGCGGCGGCTGGCTGAACCCCGGCGCCCTCGCCATTCTCGAAGAGCGCGGCGATGTGACGGTCAAGGTCGATCCGGTTTTCAAGCCGCTCGAAAGCCGCATCTTCGGCGATACGAAAATGCATTTTTACCGTTACGAGCCTTAAAGCATTTCCAGCAAAAGTGGAGCCCGGTTTTCCGTCCGGAAATGCGACAGAACAAAGAGTTAGAGTGTTTTCGCGATTCTAAGAAAAGCGAAAATGCTCTAACAGGAGCGTTTCCCGTCACGCCACGGTCTTGTCTTGTTTGCGCAATAGGCAGAGTCTTTGCCGTGGAAAGAATTTGGGTATTCGCATGGAGCAGGGTGTAAACGAGAGCATAACGATTGTCCGCGCCGGGGAAGAGGTTCTCGAAGGCGACGGCTCGAGTGGCCAAGAGCCGACTTTCGGACTGGCGCTCGGCGGCGGCGGCGCACGCGGCATCTGCCACATCAACGTCATCGAGGCGCTGGACGAACTCGGCATCCGGCCCGTGGCGATTTCCGGTTCGTCCATCGGCTCCATCATCGGCGCTGGCATGGCGGCCGGCATGACCGGCCGGGAAATCCGTGAATACACGCTTGAGCTGATGGGACGAAAAGGCTCGGTTGCCAACCGGCTCTGGAGCCTCGGCCCGGCATCGATGCGCCATGCGGTGGACGGTTTTCGCCTCGGGCAGTTCAACCTCGAACTCATCCTGCACGCCCTGATGCCGCAGGCTCTGCCGAAGGATTTTTCCGAGCTTGCCATTCCGCTCAAAGTGATAACCACGGATTATTACGCCCAGTCCGAAGTGGTGGTGGAACGCGGCGAGATCATCCAGGCGCTGGCCGCATCCGCCGCCATTCCCGCATTGTTCATGCCCGTGCGTATCGATGGCCGCATCATGATCGACGGCGGCATTTTTAATCCGGTGCCCTATGAGCATCTGCTCGATCACGCCGATATCGTCATCGGCGTTGATGTCGTCGGTGGCCCGGAAGGTGATGGAACCACCATGCCGAACCGGCTGGACAGCCTGTTCGGCGCCAGCCAGCTGATGATGCAGGCGGCGATTGCCCTGAAACTGAGGCTACGCCCGCCGCATATTTTCCTGCGCCCGCCCGTGCACCGTTTCGGTGTGCTGGATTTCCTGAAGTCCGAAGAGGTGCTGAACGCATCGGCCGGCATCAAGGACGATCTGAAGCGGCAGATCGACATGCAGGTGGAACTGTTTCACCGCGGGCAGGGTGTGGAGGCGTGACGAATGAGGCGAGTTTTCTTCTCCCCGGCGGGGAGAAGAAACAAGCGCTGCGCTCCCAGTCACTAAGTTGAACTCAATTCACAGCGAAACTTCCGTCTCGCTGTCCTCTGCATTCTCTTCTTCTTCCCACTTTTCCGCCTTGGTCTTCGGCTTCATCAGCGGTTCGGGCTTCACCTCGCGCACCGGCTTGTTGTGCAGCATCTGCCGGCCGGCGGCGAGGCCTTCCACGGCCTGTAGCTGCAACCGCTCCTCGTCGCGCTCGCGAATGTCGTCGGCAATCGCCAGCGCCCTTTCGCCCTCCATATCCAGCCCCTCCAGAATGCGCCTGCCGAACAGCAGACCCGATTCCAGCGTTTCGCGGATTTCATATTCCACGCCCTTTTTTCTGAGGTCGAGGGAATGCACGCGGTCATAGGAGCGGGCATAGATGCGCACGCTCGGAAATTCCGACTGGATCATGTCGATGATACGGTCGGTCACCTCCTTCTTGTGGGTGCAGACCGCAACGAGATCGGCCCGCTCGATGCCGGCGGCGATCAGCACGTCCTTGCGGGTACCATCGCCGAAAAAGATGCGGAAGCCGAAACGGGCGGCCTGGCGCACACGGTCGGCCGAGCTGTCGATGACAGTCACGTCGCGCCCGCCGGCGAGCAGGATCTGCGAGGCGATCTGGCCGAAGCGGGAAAAACCGATCATCAGCACATCCGCGCCCGCCCCGTCGAAATCCTCTTCCAGCTTGTCCTCGTCCGCATCCTCCGCCGTCAGCCGGCGTGAAATCACCGCCAGAAGCGGCGTCAGCGCCATGGAAAGCGTGACGACGGCAACGAGGATCGAGGCCGTCGCCTGCGGAAACAGCCCGGAGGCGGCAGCCGTGGTGAAGAGCACGAAGCCGAATTCGCCGCCCTGCGCCAGAAGCAGGGCGATGCGGCTCGATGCATAACGCGACGAGCCGGCGATGCGGCAAAGGCCATAGATCAGCGCCGCCTTCACCGCCATCATCGCCGGCACGGCGATCAGGATGAGCAAAATATGCTCATAGACGATATGGATATGCAGCGACATGCCGACCGCCATGAAGAACAGCGCCAGAAACAGGCCGCGAAACGGCTCGATATCGGCCTCCAGCTCGTGCCGGTAAGAGGATTCAGACAGCATCAGCCCCGCCAGCAGCGCGCCCATGCCCATCGACAAACCCACCGCCTCCATGATGGCGGCGGCGCCAATGACGACGAAGAGGGCGGCGGCGATCATCACCTCCCTCGCACCGGTGCGGGCGATGATCTGGAACATCGGCGTCAGCAGATAACGCCCGGCCAGCACCATGCCGGCCACGGCAACGACGGAGGCGATGAGATCGGACACCATCGAATCCGTCGGCACATCCGGCCGGTTGGAAAGAATGGTGACGAGTGCAAGAAGCGGCACGATGGCGAGGTCCTGAAACAGCAGGATCGAAAAGGAGCGGTTGCCGTGCCGCGTATTCATGTCGCCGTCATCGGCAAGGATTTGCAGCGCAAAGGCGGTGGAGGAAAGCGCAAGGCCGAAACCGGCGACGAGGCTGCCGCGCCAGTCGATCAGCCCTGCCCACCAGGCAATGGCCGCCAGCACGCTGCCTGTCACCAGCACCTGCGCCATCCCAAGCCCTAAGATATGCGCCGCATCTGCCAGATGCGCGACGGCTTCAGTTCGAGACCGATGATGAAGAGCAGGAAAACGACGCCAAGTTCCGAGACGTTGAAGATGTCCTTCGCATCCGTGACCAGATGCAGGAACGGCCCGATGATGATGCCTGCCACCAGATAACCGAGCACGGTGCCGAGCCCGAGCTTGCGGAAAACCGAGGCCGCGATGACCGCGCCGGCCAGAAGCAGCAGGGGTTCGGAAAAGAGAGCGTCGTGCTCGGTCATGCGGGCGGACTTTCGAATAGGGTGGCGACAATACCGTCCGAATGGAGAAAGCGGCGTTTCGCCCTTGATGCGGGGTTCTTGGCACAATAAATGGAACAGGAATGAAAGGCCAACTCATGTCCTCAGAAATAGATTCTTCCAAACTTCTCGATCGCGCCAGCCAGCTTGTCGATCTTGCCCGCGCCGCCGGTGCGGATGAGGCGGATGCCGTTGTCGTCCGCTCCCGCTCGCAATCGGTCGGCGTGCGGCTTGGCAAGGTGGAAAGCACCGAATCCTCCGAAAGCGACGATTTTTCCCTGCGCGTCTTCGTTGGCCGCCGGGTGGCAAGCGTTTCGGCCAATCCGGGCTTCGACCTGAAGACCTTGGCGGAACGGGCCGTCGCGATGGCGAAGGTTTCGCCGGAAGACCCGTTTGCCTGCCTCGCGGACAAGGAACGGCTGGCCACTTCCTATGACGATCTTCAGCTTTTCGATGCGACGGAAGTGTCGGCCGATCAGCTGCGCGAGGCAGCCCTTGCTTCGGAAGAGGCAGCACTTGCGGTCAAGGGCGTCAGCAATTCCTCCGGCGCCGGCGCATCGAGCGGCATGGGCGGCCTCGTGCTTGCCACCTCGCACGGTTTTTCCGGCAGCTATATGGGCAGCCGCTTCAGTCGTTCCGTCAGCGTCATCGCCGGCGAAGGCACGAAGATGGAGCGCGACTACGATTTCGACAGCCGCCTTTATTATGCCGATCTCGATGCGGCTGAAGAAATCGGCCGTCGAGCCGGTGAAAAAGTCGTGCGCCGTGTCGGCCCGCGCCAGGTCGATACCGGCAGCAACATCACCGTGGTTTTCGATCCGCGCATCGCCCGCGGTTTTGTCGGTGCGATTGCCGGTGCCATCAATGGCGCTTCGGTTGCCCGCAAGACCAGCTTCCTGCGCGATAAAATGGGCCAGCAGGTTCTTAAAAAGGGCCTTTATCTCACCGACGATCCGCAGATCGTGCGCGGCCCGTCCTCGCGTCCCTTCGATGGCGAGGGCGTGCGCGGCGAGAAGATGACGATGATTGAGGACGGTGTTCTCAAGCACTGGTTCCTGTCCACCTCGGCGGCGCGGGAACTCGGCCTTGAAACCAACGGTCGCGGCGTGCGCGGCGGCACGGCGGTTTCGCCGGCCTCCACCAATCTGGCGCTGGAGCCAGGCGATCTCTCGCCGGAGGACCTGCTGCGACAGGTCGGAACCGGCTTTTACGTCACCGAGTTGATCGGCCACGGCGCCAATATGATCACGGGTGAATATAGCTGCGGGGCGAGCGGTTTCTGGATCGAGAACGGCGAAAAGACCTTTGCGGTTTCCGAGGTCACCATTGCCTCGAACCTGAAGGACATGTTCATGCGGGTCACGCCGGCTAACGATATCGACCGCAAATACGGCGTCGCGGCCCCGACGCTCGCCATTGAAGGCATGACGATCGCGGGCAAGTGAGACGGCCTGCGGGTTGTTTTCGCCGGCACTTTGTGTGCAAGTGCGAGAAGAAAAACGGGCGCGCCGTGTGAGGCGCGCGGAAAAGACGGCAAAATGAACGATATGGCTGAGGCCCGCTGGGCCTCCGATCTGAGGCTGGTGCTTGAAGCCGCCCGCAAGGCGGGCGAGACGGCCCTCGGTTTCTTCCGCAAGGATCCCGAGGTCTGGTGGAAGAATGGCGGGCTTTCGCCGGTCAGCGCGGCCGACTACGCCGCCAATGAAATTCTCGAAACCATCCTGCGCTCCGCCCGGCCGGAATACGGCTGGCTCTCCGAAGAGACGGATGACGATACGGACAGGCTTTCCCGCTCCACCGTCTTCGTTGTCGACCCCATCGATGGCACCCGCGCCTTCATCGGTGGCCGGGATACCTGGTGCGTCAGCGTCGCGGTGGTGCATGAGGGCCGGCCGGTGGTCGCGGCCCTTGTAGCCCCGGCGCTTGCCGAGGAGTTCACCGCATTGGAAGGCGGCGAAGCGCTGAAAAACGGAGCGCCCGTTTTTGCCGCGCGTGAAAATGCCGGCATCTTCCATCTGGCGGCGCCAGAAGACGTGATCACGCATCTGCCGGAAGAGGTGCGGGGTGGCGTCAAGCGCATTCCGCACGTACCCTCGCTCGCCTACCGGCTGGCCATGGTGGCGGATGGCCGCATCGACGGAACGCTGGTCAAGGCCAACTCGCACGAGTGGGATCTCGCCGCCGCCGACCTCATTCTGGAGAAGGCCGGCGGCCGGCTGGTCGGGCTGGATGGAAAACCTCTGATGTATAATCGCCGGCAGGTGAACCACCCCGCATTGTGCGCTGCAGCAGATTATGCGCTGCCTGCACTTTTGAAAGCGTTTTCACATCTGTCTGACAGTTGACGTTTGCCGGGAAATCCCGCAGATGAAGGCCTCTCTCAGAGTTTAAGAAAGAGACAAAGACATGACGGAATCTGGCAAACAGAAACAGCTGCTGCACCTCGTATTCGGCGGCGAACTGGAAAACCTTCAGGATGTTCAGTTCCGGGATTTGAACGCGCTCGATATCGTCGGTATCTATCCGGACTATGCTTCCGCGCTCACCGCATGGAAGTCCAAGGCGCAGATGACCGTCGATAACGCCCATATGCGTTATTTTATCGTGCATATGCACCGTCTTCTCAATCCGGACGACAAAATTTGAGTCCTTTTGCCCTTGCGTTGTAATACTATTGGGTGAAAGCGAGTTTTTCCGTGATTCCTGCGCGAGCGGCGCAGGCCGGGAATACCGCGGCGAGAAAATGTGATCGCGCTTTCGTTTCCGATGACAAAAAATGACGCAATTTGAGAAGAAGTAGGCGGCGATAACAACCAAAAACAGGGGAAGGGCATTGCGCGGAATGATCAAGGGCAGAATGTCATGAGCAGCCGTATCGCACGTTTCGCTCTTTCCGGTTACCGCATTGCCGGTATCGCCGCTTACCCGTTCGCGAAGCCCTATCTTTCCTATCGGGCGGCGAAGGGCAAGGAAGACAAGCGCCGTCGGCTTGAGCGTTTCGGTTATGCCAGCGCCGAGCGCCCGCGCGGGCCGCTGGTCTGGTTCCATGCCGCAAGCGTGGGTGAAACGCTGGCGCTTATTCCGCTGATCCGCGAAATCCGCAAGCGCGATATCTTCGTGCTTTTGACCACCGGAACCGTCACATCGGCCGAACTGACCCGCACGCGGCTGGGCGACGATGTGATCCATCAATATGTGCCGCTCGATATCAAAATCGCGGTCAACCGTTTCCTGACCTACTGGGCGCCGGATGCCGCCATCACTGCGGAATCGGAAATCTGGCCGGTGACGATGATGGAGCTGGAACGCCGGCACATTCCGCAGATCCGGGTCAATGCGCGCCTCTCCGACCGTTCCTTCGACCGCTGGAAAGCCCGGCATGACATTGCTGAATCGCTGTTTTCCAAGCTGGCGCTGGTGGTTGCGCAGTCCGATCTCGATGCCGAACGTTTCCGCGATCTCGGCTCCTGGCCGGTGGTGATTTCAGGCAACCTGAAGGGCGACACCGACCCGCCGCCATGCGACGAGGCGCTGCTGGAGAGCTATCGCAAGCAGGTCGGCAATCGCAAGACATGGGCCGCCATCTCCACTTTCGACGGCGAGGAGAAGGCTGCCGCCACCGTGCATGCGGCGATCAAGTCGCGCAATGGGCAACTGACCATCATCGTGCCGCGCCATCCCGAGCGTGGGGACGATGTCGAGGCGATGCTGAAGGGCATGAATCTTTCGGTCGCCCGCCGCAGCCGCAATGACGTGATCACCCCGGAAACCGATATTTTCCTCGGCGATTCCATCGGCGAAATGGGGCTTTACCTGCGGCTGACCGAGCTTGCCTTCGTCGGCCGCTCCTTGACTGCCGAGGGCGGGCAGAACCCGCTGGAACCTGCGATGCTCGGCTGCGCCGTTCTGTCTGGCGCACATGTGCAGAATTTCCGCGAGGCCTATCAGAAACTGATCCGCGCCGGCGGCGGTCGTATCATCCGCGATGTGGAGATGCTGGCCAAGGCGGTGCATTATCTGCTGGTCAACGACAATGAGCGTTACAAGATGATCGATGCCGGCAACCGGGTCATTCAGGATATGCGCGGTGCGCTGTCCTCCACCGTCAAGGCGCTGGAACCCTATATCAATCCGCTTACCGTTTCCGCCAAGCTGCAACCGCGGAGCGCCATCGGTTCATGGTAGCGGATATCGAACTCAACGCGGCGCAATCGATCGCCGCAGTCCTTTTCGACAAGGACGGCACGCTTCTCGGCTATGACGCCAGCTGGGGTCCGGTGAACCGCGAGCTTGCGGCGATTGCCGCTAAAGGCGATCCCGTTCTTGCCGACCGGCTTCTTTCCGCCTGCGGCATGGACCCCGTTACCGGTCATGTGGTGCCGGACAGCCTTCTGGCCGCCGGCAATACGGCGGAAATCGCCGCCGGTCTGGTTGCCGCCGGCTCGCCCTGCGATGTCGGGGAACTGACGGCGCGCCTCGACCGCTTGTTCACCGAGGCAGCGGATAAATCCGTGCCGGTGACCGATCTCAAGGCGTTCTTCGCAAGGCTGAAGGCCCGCGGCTACAAGCTCGGCATCGCCTCCAGCGACAATGAAAACTCCATCCGCCAGACGGCCATCCGCTTCGGTTTTGAAAAGGACGTCGATTTTGTCGCGGGATATGACAGCGGTTACGGCACCAAGCCGCAGCCCGGCATGGTTCTTGGTTTCTGCGAGGCGATAGGCTTCCCGCCGGAGCGTGTGGCGGTGGTCGGCGACAATAATCACGATCTGCATATGGCGAAGAATGCCGGTGCCGGTTTGCGTATCGCCGTTTTGACGGGAACAGGCTCGCGCGAAAGCCTCGGCGCGGATGCCGATTTTTGTTTCGATGACATCACGGCGCTTGAAGCGCTTTTGCCGGAACGGGCTCTCTGAGCCCGGTGGAATTTCCGCCGGGCCGGGTGCGGCTCCATCAAGCCCGTTTATTCCATTTTTGCAATTTACGGTTTTTTCTGGCAAACAACCTCCTGACATGTGACGGGCGAACGGAATGCCGTGGGCGACGCGGCCGGGAGCGGGAATAGATGGTTTCTGAAGCGCCGCCGTTCTGGTGGCAGAAAGCGGGCTGGCAGGCGTGGCTCCTGTCTCCTTTCTCGCTTCTTTACGGCAAGATCGCCGGCCGGCGGATGCGAACGGCGAAGAGGGCAAGCGTTGCCGTTCCGGTCATCTGCATCGGCAACTTCACCGTGGGCGGCGCCGGCAAGACGCCGACGGCGATGGCAATTGCGAGAGCCGCCGTTGCAAAGGGCCTGAAACCCGGATTTCTCAGCCGCGGTTACGGCGGCACGCTCGACGTCACCACCCTTGTCGATCCCGGACAGCACCGCTCGGCCGATGTCGGCGATGAGCCGCTGCTCCTGGCGCGGGAGGCGGTCACGGTCATTTCCCGCAAGCGCGTGGAAGGCGCACACCGGTTGGTGAAGGAAGGCGTCGATCTCATCATCATGGATGACGGTTTCCAGAGCGCACGCCTGACGCTGGATTATGCGCTTGTCGTCATCGATACGATGCGCGGCATCGGCAACGGCCATCTCGTGCCGGGCGGCCCGGTGAGGGCGCCGCTTGCCGAGCAGATGCGGCACATGACCGGGCTCCTGAAGGTCGGCAATGGCCATGCGGCCGATGCCCTGGTCCGGCAGGCGGCAAAGGCCGCCAAACCCGTCTTCGTGGCGGCGATCACGCCGCAGGAGCCGCAGGATTTCAGGGGAAGACGCGTGCTGGCCTATGCGGGCATCGCCGACCCGGCCAAGTTCTATCGAACGGTCGAGGCGCTCGGCGGCGATATCGTGCTGCAGCGCTCCTTCCCGGATCATCACCATTTCAGCGACGACGAGATCGCCGATCTTCTGCAGGACGCCGATAAAGAGAACCTGCAACTGGTGACGACGGCCAAGGACGCGGTACGGCTTAACGGGCACCACGGCCGGGCGGAAGAATTGCTGTGGAACAGCCTGGTGATCGAAATCGACATGGTGTTCGACGACCCCAACGCGGCCGCGACGATCATCGATACGGCGGTGAGGAACTGCCGTGCGCGTCTGCTGCGGGACAATGCGCGGACGTCGCTTTAGAGCACCGAAGAAGATAAACCGCCGTATACTCACTTCCCCTCATTCCTGTGCTTGTCACAGGAATCCAGTCGACGCGCGTCCGCGCGGCGGGGAGAGTTCTTTCAGTCCAAGGACTTGGGCTGGCTGGATCCCTGTGACAAGCACAGGGATGAGGGGAGGCACACGCGCCATACTCAATGCGCCGCTTCCCAACTCACGCCGGCAAATTGCCAGCCTTCTTTTCGGCTTCCAGCGAAGCCGCCGCATCCACATAGGCTTCCTGCCGCGCCACGCTCCAGTAGCGCAACTCATCTACGGGGATTGTCTTGCCTGTCACGGAGCAGATGACGTGCGAGCCGGTCTGGACGATGCGGAAGTCACCGTCGAGATATTCGATGACGGCGAGGCGGTTGCCGCCTCCTTCAAATCTGTTCATCCGTTTTCGTCTCCTGCTCTGTCCCGTCAGGGCACCCAGTCCGAAACGGCGCAGCGTTTTCCTGAACAATTGGGTGCTCCAGTTTCTCAAATTTATATAGCCCGGCGCGGCGCAAGGCCAGCCCCACCGTTCGTGCGTGTATGAAGCGTCAGCTACGGCCGAAGAGCCGTTCTATATCGGAAAGTTTCAGTTCGATATAGGTCGGACGGCCGTGATTGCACTGGCCGGAACCCGGCGTGTTTTCCATCTGCCGCAGAAGCGCATTCATCTCCTCCGGCCGCATGCGCCGGCCGGACCGCACCGAGCCATGGCAGGCCATGGTGGCTGCGACATATTCCAGCTTGTTGGCAAGCGTGGAGGCGGCGTCCCATTCGGCGATCTCGTCGGCAAGCTGGCGCACCAGCCCCTGCACATTGACCTCGCCCAGCATGGCGGGCGTTTCGCGAACGGCAACCGCGCCCGGCCCGAAGCGCTCGATGACAAGCCCCAGCGCATCGAAACCGGCGGCATGATCCATCAGCCGGTCGCAATCCTCTTCCGGCAGGTCGATGATCTCGGGGATGAGCAGCACCTGCGAAGGCGGCCGCCTGGAATGCAGCGCATTGCGCATCTGTTCGAACACCAGCCGCTCATGCGCGGCATGCTGATCAACGATGACGAGGCCGTTTTCCGTCTGCGCGATGATGTAGTTCTCGTGCAGCTGCGCCCGTGCCGCTCCAAGCGGATACACCAGCGGCTCTGGTGAAGAGTCAGGGGAGGCCTCGTAAGCCTCGCGCGGTTCGGCCCGCGCCGTCGGCATGGTGATATCGGAAAAGCGCGATTGCACCGCTTCGGCAAATTGCATGTTTCCGGAAACGGCGAGCGGCCGCGACGGGGACGTGGCCGCGGACCATGGCGCGGGGGCCGCCATGGAAGGCGAGGGCCGGAGGCCGGACGGGCTGTAGCCGGGGCGGAAGGCGTTCATCATCTGGCTCGCACCCGTCGTTGCGGCCCTGTCGCCGTCGCGGGTCAGCGCCTGCCGGATCGCGCCGACGATAAGCCCGCGAATGAGGCCTGGATCGCGAAAACGCACATCGGATTTTGCCGGGTGCACGTTCACGTCCACAAAGGCGGGGTCGAGCGTGATGGACAGCACCGCGACCGGATATCGCCCATGCGGCACGGTTTCGGCATAGGCGCCGCGAATGGCGGATAAAAGCAGCTTGTCCTGCACCGGGCGGCCATTGACGAAGACATATTGATGCGCCGAGTTACCGCGATTGAAGGTCGGCACGCCGGCAAAACCGGAGAGCGTCACATCCTCGCGCCCGGCATCGATTTCGATGGCGTTGTCCTTGAACTCGGCACCGAGGATTTGCGCCATGCGGGCAAGATGGTCGTCACCGGTCGAAGGGATTTCGAGCGTCGAGCGGTCGGTGCCGGAGAGCACGAAACGGATATGCGGAAAGGCGATTGCCATCCGTTTGACGACCTCGGTGATGGCCGCCGCCTCCGCCCGTTCCGTTTTCAGGAATTTTAACCGCGCCGGCGTGGCGAAGAACAGGTCGCGCACCTCGACGATGGTGCCGGCATTCGAGGCGGCGGGCCGCACATCGGACACCTTGCCGCCGGTGACGGAAATCACCGAACCCTGTTCCGCGCCCTGTTGGCGGCTGGTAATCGTCAGCTTGGCGACCGAGCCGATGGAGGGCAGCGCCTCGCCGCGAAACCCGAGCGTGCGGATATCATCAAGCGTATCGGAAATCTTCGAGGTGCAGTGACGCCTGACCGCAAGCTCCAGATCGGCGGGCGACATGCCGCAGCCGTTGTCGGTGATCCGCACCAGCCCCTTGCCGCCGCCCGCCGTGGCGATCTCGATCCGGGTCGCGCCGGCGTCGATGGCGTTTTCCACCAGTTCCTTCGTGGCGCTGGAAGGTCTTTCGATGACCTCGCCGGCGGCGATCTGGTTGATGAGGGTTTCTGAAAGCTGCTTGATGGCCATGATCGTCATTTTCGCGGATTCGCCGTGGCTTCGAAAGCAAAAAACTCGAACTGCGGAAATTTGCACATGTTTTGCGGCCTGTCCGGCATTCGATCATTTCCGTCAACTTGGCGTTAAGCGTTAATCCGCCTTTAATCGGCCTTGATTATGGTGAGGCGGCTTGAAATGACCGCAGGAACGGGGCCGCCTTCGCCGGGCGGTGTGTGACGTCGACTATGGGTGAGCGTCATCTTCCCCTCAAGACTGCTTCAAGTTGCAAACCCTGATGTCTCTTTTTCGGAATTTTTCGTTTCATCCCGGCATCAGCTCCGGACGATTCCACTAGAAACATAAGCCTGACCCCTGAAAAACAGGCGGGAGTTTGCAGTTGAGTGATTTGGCGTCCTCTGGCGCGGGCGTTCATACGGTGATGCTTGATGCCCTTTGCGACGCGCTTGGCGCGGCGATCGTCGTTTACGACCGGAACGATCACATTATTTTCGCAAGCCGGAAACTCTTGAGCTTTTTTCCGCTGGAAGAGGCCGTCGTTGGCCCGGGCGCACGGCTGCGCGACTATCTGAGCGCGCTTTACGATTGTTATCTGCTCGAGGCGGAAAGCCTCGCCGCCAATGCTCGCCCGCTCGGCCGGGAGGAATGGATCGGCGAGCGGCTGGCGCTGCACTGGAAGGAAAGATCGGAAAAAACCGAGCGGCTGAAGGGAGAACGCTTCCTGCGCTTCGTCATGAACCGCCTGCCGTCGGGCCTCGGCATCAGCGTGGTGGCGGATATTTCCGAACAGAAGAAGCGCGAAGAGCAATGGCGCATCGACCTCGAGCGCGTGCAGCTCATCGAGGATATTCTCGACAATCTGCCGTTTCCCGTCTTCGTCAAGGACCGGAACATGGCCTATGCCGCCGTCAACAAATCCGCCTGCGCCTTGGTCGAAACCAGCCCCGAGAGCATTCTCGGCCGCACCGTTTTCGATCTCCATTCGCGCAAGGTCGCCGGACGGATCGATATTGCCGATCGCATGGTGCTGGATAGCGGCACGCCGAGCGTCATCCCCGAAAGGGTGCGGCGGCTGAACGGCGAAGAGGTGCTGACCATCACCCGCAAACAGCGTGTGGGCAGGCCCGGCCGATATTTCCTGGTGACGACGATGGAGGACGTGACCGCTCTCGCCACCATCGATGCCAACGGCATGCCCGTCATCCCCTCGCTGGAACATGTCCCTTTCGTCGCCTCCACTTACGGCAGGGATGAGGAAACGGACAAGCGCAGCGGCGTTTTAAAGAGCAAGGCGGTGCTGATCGTCTCTGAAAACGGACGCTTTGCGGAAGCCGCCGGTCGCCGGCTGACGGCAGGCGGCATGGACCATGCGGCGGTGACGAGCGAGGACGAGCAGCGTGCCTTCATCGACGTCGCGGCCTCCGCCGGTGTGAGCATCGATGTGGTCGTTGTCGACGCCCAGATGAGCGTCGCCTGCCTCGATATTGCCGCCGCGCATGATCTGCCCGTCGTCACCATCGAGGAAGAGGAAATAGACGCTTCGCTGTTGCATTATCTTGCGGCCGGGCTGCAATCGTCCCCGAAGGAAAAAACCGCCGACGAGGACTGGGAGATCATGACGGAGGACCTGCCTGAAATCCTCAAGACCGGCGGCGTCTGCGATATACTTCTCGTCGAGGATAACAGGGTCAACCAGATCGTCTTTTCGCAGATACTCGAGGGTCTCGGGCTTTCCTGGCGGCTTGCCACTTCGGGCGAGGAAGCCCTGCGTCTCTTTGCCGAACAGCCGCCTTCCGCCGTCCTGCTCGACACGACGCTGGGCGATATCGACGGCTTCGAGGTCGCGCGCCGCATGCGCAGCCTTTGCGGCGAAAAGCACATTCCCATCGTCGGTGTCATCACCCACGCTTTCGAGGGCGATCTCGATAAATGCCGGGCGTCCGGCATGGACGACATGCTGCTGAAGCCCGTCAGCCCGGATATGGTCGAGGCGGTTTTCCTGCGGCTTTTCGGCAAGGATGTCCTGCGGCTGCAGGCATGACGTAGCCTTTGTCAGGAGGCTATGGCTTTTTTAATACTTGCCCTGCATTGTGAGCGCGGTCGACACAGGATTCACGAGATGCAGGAATGAAACGGGCAGAGCCGCAAACGTTGCAGGTCAGCCAGAACGAGCTGCAGGCGATGGCCTACAGCGACCCGCTGACGGGGCTCGGCAACCGCTACCGTCTGCGGGACAAGATTCGCATGCTTGCCAGCGAGCGCTCCAGCGATCCCGCGCCCTTCACGGTCGGCATCGCCAATATAGACGGCTTCAAACCCATCAACGATCTGTTCGGTGTGCAGGCGGGTGATGAAATCCTCTGCCAGGTCGCGCACCGGCTGAAGGCCTGCATTCCCGATGGCGCGGTCGTGACGCGCCATGACGGCGACGAATTCGCCTTCGTGCTGCCGCTGGTGTTCGAGCGCACGGGCGCCGAGCGCATCGGCAACATGATCAAGGACGTGCTTTCGGCCCCTTACGATCTCGGCGACCGTAACGTCCGCCTGTCCTCCTCCTTCGGTTTTGCCATCTATCCCTTCGCCGGCGATGAATTCGAGGATTTGCTGAAAAGCGCCGAGACGGCGCTCTATCGCTCCAAGAGACGTGGCCGCGGCCAGATCACGGTCTATTCGCGCGAAATCGCGCAGGAAATGAAGCGGGCCACGCAACTGGAACAGGCGCTTAGAAACGCCATCATCACCGATGCCATCGACGTGCATTTTCAGCCCATCGTCAGGCTGGAAGAGGCGAAGGTCATCGGTTTCGAGGCGCTGGCCCGCTGGAACGATCCGGACCTCGGTTTCGTATCGCCCGCGGTTTTCGTGCCGCTTGCCGAAGAGCGCGGCTTCATCGACGCGCTGTCGGAAGCTCTGCTCCGAAAGGCGGCGGAGGCAGCCCTGTTCTGGCCGCGTGAACTCTTCCTGTCCTTCAACCTCTCTTCCGCGCAATTGATGGACCCCAGCACGGCGGACAATATTCTCTCCATCCTCTCGCGTGTCGGCCTAGATCCGCACCGGCTGGAGCTTGAAATCACCGAAACGGCTGTGATGACTTCCGCCGATACCGCCCAGCGCATCATCAGCGAGTTGCAGAGCGCCGGCGTTCGCATTTCTCTGGATGATTTCGGCACCGGCCAGTCGAGCCTCGGCCGCTTGCGCGATTTCACCTTCGACAAGGTGAAGATCGACCGCGCCTTCGTCTCGCGCATCAGCAGCGACCGCCCTTCCGAACATATCATCAAGGCCATCGTCGCCATGTGCGAAGGGCTCGATCTCGAAGTCGTGGCCGAAGGGATCGAAGAACGGGCGGAAGAGGAAAAGCTGCGCGCACTCGGCTGCGCCATGGGCCAGGGCTATTTCTACGGCCGCCCCGCCGATGCCGCCGCGACCCAGCGCTATCTGCACGAGAATTACCGCGAGATATTGTCGGATATTTCCTGAGGCGGTACGGCTTGGCCGTGACGCTTGTTGGAGAAAACTGCATCTCGGCCAAGCTTGTGTGCGCCGGCGCATCCCCACAACCCTCATTCCTGTGCTTGTCACAGAAATCCAGCCGACGCGCGTCTGCGCGGCGAAACGACTCCTTTCAGCCCAAGGACTTGGGCTGGCTAGATTCCTGTGACAAGCACAGGAATGAGGGAGGTCGTTTCGGGAACAACCCTTGCCAGAAGGCTCTCCACGTTTTGTTGCGTGCGGCCTGCGCCGCGCCTTAGAGCCTGTAAAGCGGCTCGAACCGGCCCTTCACCTCAACCCCCAGCTCGAACGTCAACCCATGCTGCGGGTTCGCGGCAAGGGCGTCGTCATCGAGATTTTCGCGCGCCGAGGTGACGAGAAGGCGCGATGCGTCGGGGCCGATGAAGGCCGGGCAGGTCGTCTGTGTGCCGGGCACCTCATATCGGGCAATGTGATTGCCGTCCGCATCGTAACGATCCACAGCGCCCACGCCCCAGCGGGCGTTCCAGATATGCCCTTCGGCATCGCAGACCGACCCGTCGATGCCGCCTTTGATACCGGTGGAATCGATGAAGACTTCAGCCTTGCCTGCGGGAAGGCCGGTCTCGGCATCGAGCGGCACCCGCATCAGCTTGTTCACCTTGGTATCGACGTAATATCCCGTCGCGCCATCGGGAGAAAAGCAGATCGAATTCGGAATGCTGATCTCGGCAAACAGCTTGGTCACGGTGCCCTTCGCGACATGATAGATGCTGCCCGCGCCGGTCTCCGCCTTGCGGCCCATGGTGCCGATCCATAGCGCGCCGGAGGGGTGCATGCGCCCGTCATTGGAGCGGTTGCCGGGCAGGTCCTTTTCCAGCTCCGCATGCAGCGTCAGCACGCCGGTAGCCGTGTCGCGCAGGAAAAGCCCGTCATCGGAGGCGATCAGCTGCTTGCTGTCGCTGACCTTGGCGAGCGCACTGCCCATGAAGGGCAAAGCGTGCACGGTCTTGCGGCCGGAGGCGAGGTGCAGCTCATGCAGTTCCCGCTCGAGAATATTGAACCACCAGGCGGTGCCGGTCGCAGGGTCGAAGGTCGGGCCTTCGCCGAGCAGCATCGGCGTTTCATCCAGAACACGTCCGGCAAAGGGAAAAACAGTCGCCAAGCTCTTATCCTCCGATGGCTGCATCATAGGCTGAAAGTGTGACAGTGGCGCGTTCGCGCACCTCCGCCGCCGTCATGCCCGGCTTGTAAAGGCTGGTGCCAAGCCCGAAAGCCACGATACCGGCCGAGGTATATTCAGCGAAATTCTTGTCCGAGACGCCGCCGACGGCGGCGATGACCAGATCCTTCGGCAGGATCGTCCGGATCGCATTGATGCCGGCGGGGCCGATGATGCTGGCGGGGAAGAACTTCAGCCCTGTCGCACCGGCCTTCGCGGCCACCAGCGCCTCGGTGGGGGTTAGAACACCCGGCATCGTCACCATGCCCTTGACGCGCGCGGCAACGATCACATCTGCGTCGGCATTGGGGCTCACCATCAGCTTGCCGCCGGCCGCATCCAGCGAGGCCACGTCTTCCACGCTGAGCACGGTGCCAGCGCCGATCAGGCAATCGGCGGGCGCCATCTTCGCGGCGATCTCGATGGAGCGGAACGGATCGGGCGAATTGAGCGGAATTTCAATGGCGCGGAAGCCGGTTTCGATCAGCGCGCCGACGACGCCTTCGGTTTCCTCGGGTTTCAGACCGCGCAGGATGGCGATCAGCGGATATTTGATGGAAGGGAAGGGAATACGCATGGTCGATCTTTCTTCTTATGGCCAGATGGCATTTGCAGCGGCCAGCAATCCGCGCCGCACGGCCTCGTCTGCATCGATGACCGTATAATGAATATCAAGGGCGGTGAAGGCGCCTTCGTAAAGCGCGCCGAGCGCACCGGAACCGATCAGCACCACCGGTGTCTCGCGCCGGGCGGTTGAATGCGCGCCGGCGATTTCCAGCCCGATCATGATGCCGGAAAGCTTGGCCTTGGCGTCGGTGGCGGTGAGGCCGTGCAGCAACTGGCCGGAGCGAAGGGTGAAAAAGCGATTGGTCGCAAGCTGCGGATTGGCATAGATGTCGCGCACCGCCGCCGTGAAAGCCGCATGCTCGCCGGTAAAGGTTTCGGCCTCGGCCACCGCATGGGAAAGGATGGTCTGTTTCGAGACGACTTCGAACAGTTCGCCGGTCATGAACGTGGCGAAGCCGGTCACGCCGCCATCCTTCACGGTCACCCATTTGGAATGGGTGCCGGGCATGCAGACAAGTTTCTCACCGGCGTCCGAGGAGGCGAGAGCGCCGAGCAATTGCGTTTCCTCGCCGCGCATCACGTCGGGCGCGTTTTTATCCCGCTGCGCCAGCCCCGGCAGAATGCGCACATCCCGCGCCTGGCCCGGCACGCGAACCGCGCCATCGAGAACCGCCGAAAGCGATGCCGGCACATCGATATAACCCGCCTCGACCCAGCCCTGCCGCGCGCCTGCCATGCCGCAGACGAGAACCGGCAAACCTTCCGGCGCGCCGATGGCGTCGAGATGCGATTGCAGCACATCGGCAAAACCGGTCCGCATGGCGGTGGTCATGCCTTCCGTGCTTCTGCGCTCCGCCAGCACCGCGCCCGATCGGCTCATGAGCCAGAGCCGGAAACTGGTCGTGCCCCAGTCGACGGCGATGAAAGCGGGTTCAGACATTATAGGAGGCCTCCGTCTACGATTATGGATTGTGCCGTGATGGCGCTCGATGCCGATGATGCGAGAAACAGGCACGGACCCGCCAGATCGGCGGCGACGAGCGTGCGTTTCAGACATTGCCGCGCGGTGGTGGCGGCAATGCCCTCATCCGTCAGCCATAGTTCCTTCTGTCGCTCCGTCACGATCATGCCGGGCAGCAGCGTGTTGACGCGGATGTTTTCCGGGCCCAGCCGGCCGGCGAGGCTTTTCGTCAGCCCGATAATGCCGGCCTTGGCCGCCGCATAGGAGGGCAACTCGCCCATGTTGAGCAGAAACGAGATGGACGAGAAATTGACGATGGAGGCGTCCTTCGACTGCCGCAGATAGGGCACGGCTGCCTGAACCGTGAAGAACATCTGCTTGAGATTGACTGCTTGATTGGCGTCCCAATAGGCTTCCGTCACCGTGTCTATGTCGTGGCGGTCGTCCCAGGCGGCGTTGTTGACAAGCACCTTGATGCCGCCGGTGGCGGAGGCCGCGGCCTCCACCGTCTGTCCGATCGCCGCAATATCGCGAAGGTCGGTTTTGAAGAAGTGGACGGGATGCTGCGTCGTTGTCGCAAGCCGCTTGACGAGCGCCAGGCTCGGCTCTTCGGCGATATCGATGAAAGAAACCTTCGCGCCCTGCATCGCAAAGGCTTCCACCAGCGATGCCCCGATGCCGGAACCGCCGCCGGTGACGAGCACGCCCGCATCCTTGAGGTCCGGAAATTGGGCTTGCGTCATCGGCGTCATCTCGTCCATGAAAGGCTTGATTGTTCCATTATTTGGAACTAGATTTTACTAAATGGAATTATTCTCTTGGCGTCACGCTTATGTCAAGGCAGATGATGGTGGCTGTTGCCATGCCCGATGATAAAAAGCCCAATAGGCAAAAGCCTGATGCGGTTCCGGTGATGCAACGGAAAACCGGAGTTGAGACGGGCACGCTCGGCAAGGCCGTCTCGCTGCTGGAGTTGATCGCATTTGCTGAAAAACCGATGCGCTTTACCGATGTGGTCGAAGCCTGCGGCCAGCCGCGCGGCACGGTTCATCGCCAGCTCGCCCATCTTGTCGCCGAAGGCCTTGTCGATCACGCTGCCGATCAGACCTATGCCGTGGGGCTGAGGTTGCTGCAACTGGCCGCGAAGGCCTGGAGCGGCAACGACCTGCGCAGCGTCGCGGCCCCCCATCTGGCGGCCTTGCAGGAGGTGACGCAGGAGTCAGTGCATCTCGCCGTGCTGAACGGCAGGCAGGTCACCTATCTCGACAAGATGGAGGGGCAGCATACATTGCGCATGCATTCGCAGGTCGGCAAAACCTCGCCAGCCTATTGCACCGGGGTGGGCAAGGCGGCGCTGTCGCTGCTCTCCGCCGACGATCTGGCGCAGCTGGCCGCGGAGCTGGATTTTCATCGCTTCACGGAAAGCACGCTCACGACGCCGGAAGCGCTGATGGCGGAGGTGGCGACCATTCGCGACAACGGCTACGGGTTCGACCTTCAGGAGCACGAGATCGGAATTCACTGCGTCGCAGCACCCGTCCGGGCGCCCGGCCGCAATTTTCGCGCGGCGATTTCCGTCACCGGTCCGGCCTATCGCGTGGATGTGGAACAGCTTCGCAAATGGGCCCCCCTGGTGCGCGAGACGGCCGACAGGATTTCCGACGATCTAGCCTGCAGATTATCCCCGGTTGCGGATGGTTGAAGAAAACAGGGCGCGCAGTCCCTGGATTTGCCCGTCCGGAACCGCCGGCCATGTACCCATTCTTATGCGTTCGACATTATTTTCGACTATTATGAATTAAGTTTTCAACTTTTGTTTGCATGAATCGTTTTGCTGAGTAACATCCGCAACGATTTCCGGGCAAGGGCGGGCCTTTGCGGCGGCATTTTCTCATTCTCGAAGAACAGCTTTGATGCAGAAAACAGAGACGGCCGCCGTTCAGTCGATTGGTGTTGATTGCGTTCGCGAGATCGCCGATCTCAACACGCAGTTCGATATATTCCGGTTTTTGAAACGGCTGACGGAGGCCTGGGAATTCAAGGCTTTCATGGTACTCGACCTGTCTTCGGAAGTGGCGAGCGAACTGTCGCAATATACGATCATCACCAGCTGGCCGGCCGAGCTTCTGCAGCGTTACGATGAAGAGGGCATGCTCCAGACCAGCCGGGTGATGGCGCAGTTGAAAAAATCGACCGTGCCCTTTTCCGTCTCCATGGATTTTCTGGTCAGGGGCGACGGAGAAATCGCCAGGAAAACCGTAATCAACCTTTTCGAACGGTTCGAAATGATCAATTCGGTCTGGTTCCCCGTTCACGACATCACCATGCGACGGGGCGCGGTATCCTTTTCCGGCAACAAGACGGCTGTGCCCGCCAGCCGGCTTGCGGAGCTTTTTTACATTTCCAGCCATGTCTTTGCCCGGCTGTCTGAAATCCGTCGCCTCGATCTCAGGGTTCCCGAAACCTTGAGCGAGCGGGAGATTGACTGCCTGAACTGGACCGCCGCCGGCAAGACCAGCGCCGAAATCGCTGAAATCTTGATGCTGTCGGAACATACCATCAATCATTACCTGAACCGTGCGACGAAAAAACTCGACACGGTCAACCGCACCCAAGCCGTCGCAAAAGCGCTGCGGGTCGGCCTGATAAAATAGCGAAATCTTAATTTTATCATTGTGATAAACCGCTTCCTGGGCGATCCTCTTTTCGAATCACCGGAAAGGAGAAATCGTTTGCCGGAACGGCATAAGGTAAAAGCAGGATTTTCTCCGACTATCGATTGCGCCGTGCTGATAGCCGCTGCCGAAAAAGGCTTTGCTGCCGATGAAGGCATAGAACTCGAACTTTTCCGAAAACAGTCCGCCCGCGCCGTGCTTGCGGCGCTTGGCGAGGATGGCGTTCACGTCGCGCATCTGCCCGCTCCGGTTCCCGTCGGCTCCGCTGTCGGCCTCGATGACCTGCCGGCCGATATTGTCGGCGTTTTCACGCTTTCGCTCGGTGGATCCGCAACGACCGTTTCCCACGGATTTTATGACGAGCTCTACCGCGAAGGGCTGAAGCTGCCGGACCCGGCGACTTTTGGACGCGCCATGGCCCGTGTCTGCGCCGCGCGCCGGGCGGCGGGGAAAAATCCGCCGGTCTTTGCGGTCGAGGATATCGTCTCCACGCCGTTTTATGCGCTGCGTTACCTGCTCGGAAGCTGCGGCGTGCTGCTCGGCCGGGACATGGAAATCGTCGAGGCCCTGCCGAAGGCGATGCCGGCGCTCCTGGAAAGCGGCGAGGTCGATGCGCTCTGTACCGCCGAACCCGCGGGCAGCGCCGTGGTGCTCGGCGGCGCGGGCCGGATCGTCACCACCGGCGCGTTGATCTGGCATAATGCGCCGGAAAAGATACTGGCTGCGAAGAAGCGCTGGGTGGAGGACAATCCCGCCCTTCTGGAAGGGCTGCTGCGTGCCCTTTACCGTGCCGGCGAATGGTGCGCCAATGCCGCCAATATCGAGGAACTGGCCGGCATCCTCGCCGCCCCTCAATATATGGATGAGAACGGCGAATTCCTGCTGCCGGCGCTGACGGGCTATATTTCAACCTCGCAGCGGGACATGCAGCGTTTTCAGGAGTTTTTCGTGACCAGCGCCAAGGCCGCCAATTTTCCATGGCAGAGCCAAGCCCTGTGGTTCTTCAGCCAGATGTTGCGCTGGGGCGAGGTTTCCGCCGATTACCGGTTCGATCCCGCCGTGGTGGAGGCGGCCCGCAACGCCTACCGGCCGGATATTTTCCGCAAGGCGATGAAGCCGCTTTTCGTGCCGGTGCCGGGTGCTAATCTGAAGCTCGAGGGCACGCTGCGCGAGCCTGTTCACGTCGGCGCATCGCGAACGGGTCTGGTGCTCGGCCCCGACTGTTTTTTCGACGGCCATGTTTTCGATCCGGAAACGCTGGCGATGGACGACGAAATCTGAAACCGCAGCGTTAAATCGTCGCGAATGCCGGACTGTCGCGCTTTGGCATTGGCGAAGCGCTCCGGCTTCTCTATGGATGGCACGCAATACCGGTCGGATGATGAAGCGGAGCAGGAATATGGCAGAGGTCAGCAAGAGCCAGGTGGAAAAGGCGCTGGAAGCGGTAATTTATCCCGGCAGCGGCAAGAGCATCGTCGCACTCGGCATGGTCTCGGAAATCTTCATCGCCGATGCGAAGGCCTATTTCTCGATCACTGTCCCGGCCGACAAGGCTGCGGAGATGGAGCCGCTGCGGCTTGCCGCCGAACAGGCGGCCAAAAGCGTGGAAGGTATCGTCGGCGCGGTCGTGGCGCTGACGGCCGACCGCAAGCCTGGCCAGCAGCAACCCGCACCCGCGCGCCCCGCCGCCGCAACCGGCCGGCCGGCCCAACAGCCCGGCTCCTCGAAGGTCGGCGTTCCGGGTGTGCGGGCCATCATCGCCGTCGCCTCGGGCAAGGGCGGGGTGGGCAAGTCGACGACCGCGGTCAATCTGGCGCTCGGTCTTCAGGCCCTCGGCCTCAAGGTCGGTATGCTCGATGCCGATATTTATGGCCCTTCGCTGCCGCGACTGCTGAAAATTTCCGGCCGCCCGCAGCAGCAGGAAGACCGCATCATTCTTCCCATGGAAAATTATGGGCTGAAGGTCATGTCCATGGGCTTTCTGGTGGATGAGGAAGCCGCGATGATCTGGCGCGGGCCGATGGTGCAGTCCGCCCTGATGCAGATGCTGCGCGAAGTGGCCTGGGGCGAACTGGATGTGCTGGTGCTGGACATGCCGCCCGGCACTGGCGATGCGCAGCTGACCATCGCGCAGCAGGTGCCGCTCGCCGGCGCCGTCATCGTTTCCACGCCGCAGGATCTGGCGCTGATCGACGCACGCAAGGGCATCACCATGTTCCGCAAGGTGGAGGTTCCGCTCCTCGGCGTCATCGAGAATATGAGCTATTTCATCGCGCCCGATACCGGCGCGCGCTACGATATTTTCGGCCATGGCGGCGCGAAGGCGGAGGCTGAAAGGATCGGCGTGCCCTTCCTCGGCGAAGTGCCGCTCACCATCTCCATCCGCGAAATGTCGGACGCCGGAACGCCGGTCGTCGCCGCCGAGCCCGATGGCCCGCAGGCCGCGATCTATCGCGATATTGCCGAAAAAGTCTGGGCGCGCATCGGTGCGGGCGAGAGAAAAGCGGCGCCGAAGATCGTTTTTGAGTAGCGCGGCAATCATGGGCGCAAAATCGGGCAGGTGTCTGGCCGCTTTGAAAAATCCTTTGAAAACAGAAGATTAATCGCCAGTATCGGGCAGGCTTTCCGGATTTGAACTGCAGAAATGCTTCACCTGCAATGCTGTCGAGAAAAAATATTGCTTGATTGCATCTCGCTTTGGGCGCATACGCCTGCGCCGTTTGGCTCTTGGTCCATCGGGCTGGCGAGAAATCCCGCCCGTTCCGGCGTTCCCTGAAGTGTCGTCCAAGGGTTTGCCGAGCGCAAACAGGATATGTTAAGCAGCATTGCGGCTGAAGCCTGCAATGTGGAGCGGAGAAACGGATTGATAAAAGCCTATCGCGCCAATTGCGAGGCGATCAGCCTGTCGTCAGACGACGGCTCCGGACAGATTCCCGACGACATCGTCTGGATCGATCTCGTCAATCCGGACAGGGCGGAAGAGCAGCATGTGGAAAAGCTGCTGGGCGTGGAACTGCCGACGCGCGAAGACCTGAAGGATATCGAGCCTTCCAGTCGTCTCTATATGGAAGACGCCAATGTCTTCATGACCGCGTCTCTGGTATGGAAGGCGGATTCGGATGATCCCCGTCTCACCGACGTCGCCTTCGTTCTGGTTGGCAAGCGTCTGGTGACAATCCGTTATGCCGAGCCGAAATCGTTCCACCTTTTCATTGCCGCCATTACCCGCGCGCCGCACGAAATGCGCAGCGGCACGGCGCTGCTTTTGAAGCTGCTCGAAACGATCGTCGACCGCACGGCGGAAATTCTCGAAAACTCTGTCGCCGGCATCGACAATCTCGCTGCCGACATTCTCGGCAGCCAGGCTCGTTCCAAACGCAAGGCGCCGCGCTATCTCGAAGACCGCCTCGGCAACATCGCCGCCTATCACCGTCTGATATCGAAGGTCCGCGTGAGCCTTGCATCTCTGGCGCGCCTGCAGACCTTTCTGTCCACCAGCGATCAGGTGCGCGAAGACAAGGGCGCGCGGGAGCAGGGCAAGTCGATAGGCCGCGATATTCAGTCGCTGAACGAACATGCCTCCTTCGTTTCCGGCAATCTGACCTTCCTGCTGGATGCCTCGCTTGGTATCATCAACATCGAGCAGAACAGCATCATCAAGATTTTCTCCATCGCTTCGGTGGTGTTCCTGCCGCCGACGCTGGTGGCATCTGTTTATGGAATGAACTTTCAGCTCATGCCGGAGTTGAACTGGACATTCGGTTACCCACTCGCGCTCATCGTCATGCTGATGTCCGCCATCATCCCGTTTCTCTTTTTTCGTTGGAAGGGCTGGCTCTGAGGAGCCAGGATCATCATGTCCCAGATCGCTGACAAGGATGTTGCCGAGAAACCGGATGCGGATGACGAGCACAAGAACAAGGGGCTTTATGCCGCGATCCTTGGTTCCATCGGCGTCGTTTATGGCGATATCGGCACCAGCCCGCTCTACGCCTTCCGCGAGGCGCTGCGGCCCATCGCCTATGACGGCGTGACGCAGGAAGAAGTCATCGGCCTCACATCGCTGATGATCTGGTCTTTGACCATCATCGTCACCTTCAAATACATTACCCTGCTGCTGCGCGCCGACAATGACGGAGAGGGCGGCACGCTGTCGCTGCTGGCGCTGCTGATGAAAACGGCGGGCACCCATCGCGGCGTTCTCATTGTACTCGGCCTCATCGGCGCGGCACTGTTTCTGGGCGACGCCATGATTACCCCGGCGCTATCGGTGCTTTCGGCGGTGGAGGGCCTGAAGCTCGTCACGCCGGAAATGGACGCCTTCATCATCCCGATCTCAGTCGGCATTCTCATCGGCCTTTTTGCCATCCAGTCCCACGGCACGGGCACGGTGGCGAAATTCTTCGGACCGATCACTGCCGTCTGGTTCATCGTCATGGGTCTGGCCGGTCTCCTTCATATTGCCGATGATTTCAGCATCCTCTTCGCCTTCAACCCGTGGCATGCGGTGGAGTTTCTGGCCAGTGAAGGCTTCTACGGCATCGTTGTGCTTGGCGCGGTTTTCCTGACGATCACCGGGGCGGAAGCGCTTTACGCCGATCTCGGCCATTTCGGCCGCCGTCCCATCCAGTGGGCGTGGTTCTGTCTGGTTTTCCCGGCATTGACGCTGAACTATCTCGGGCAGGGCGCGCTGGTGCTGAAAGACCCGGCGGCGATGTCCAATCCCTTCTACCTGATGTTCCCGCAATGGGCGATCCTGCCGGCCGTCATTCTGGCGACCGCCGCCACCATCATCGCCAGCCAGGCAGTCATAACAGGTGCGTTTTCGCTCGTGCGTCAGGCGATCCATCTCGGCTACCTGCCGCGCATGGAAATCCTCTTCACCTCGGAAACCAATACCGGGCAGATTTACCTGCCGGCCGTCAACACCATCCTGCTGTTCGGCGTTGTGGCGCTGGTGCTCACCTTCAAGAGTTCGGATGCGCTGGCCACCGCTTATGGTATTTCCGTCACCGGCGCGATGGTCGTCACCAGCCTGATGTTCTTCGAATTCGTGCGCAAGCGCTGGCAATGGTCGGTCTGGCTGGCCATTGCCGTGCTGGCTCCGCTTCTGGCGCTGGAGCTGATCTTCCTCGGCGCGAACCTCTTGAAGATTCACGACGGCGGTTATGTGCCGGTGCTGCTGGCAATCGCCTTCACCGTCATCATGACCACCTGGCAGCGCGGTTCGAGAATCCTCTTCGCCAAGACCCGCCGCACCGATGTGCCGTTGAAGGCCTTCGTCGCCTCTGTGGAAAAGGAAAGCCCGCATGCGCCGGTGCGCGTGCCCGGCACCGCCATCTTCCTCACCGGCGATCCCGAGACAGCGCCGGCCGCACTGTTGCACAATCTCAAGCATAACCACGTGCTGCACGACAAGAACGTCATCCTGACGATCCGCACCGAAGACCAGCCCCGCGTCCATCCTGCCGAACGATATACGCTGACGAAACTGAGCGACCGTTTCGCCGTGGTCGAACTGCATTTCGGCTTCATGGAAACCCAGAACGTCACCCAGGCGCTGGGGTATCTCCGGCGCACCGGCTACAAGTTCGACATCATGTCCACCTCGTTTTATCTCGGCCGCCGCAAGCTGGTGCCGGATCCGAAATCGGGCATGCCGGGCTGGCAGAACCGCCTGTTCATCGCGCTCGCCGAAACCGCCGCCGATCCGTCCGATTATTTCCGTCTACCGGCCAACCGCGTGGTAGAACTGGGCTCGCACGTCGTCGTCTGACTATTCGAAGATGATTACACATTAACGTGAAGCCGCGTCCACGCGCGGCGTTAACCAAGCATCAAGGTTAATAAGAGATTCTCGAACACCTGTAGCAAATATGGTTGTCGGTGTTCGGAGTGCTGGTTTTGCGTTCGAAAAGAGTAATGCGTCGTCGGTCCCCCGTGTCCCTTCAGGGGTGGGCGTCAAAATGGACCTCGCCTGTCGTCTTCGGCCTTGCCGCCTGGCTCGTTTTTCCCTCCCTCGCTGCGCGCGCGGATCTGGCCTCGCTTCTGGCTGGTCTGGACAAGGGCGGCGAGCAATGGCGCATGGTGCTGACGGCCTCTCCGGCGGGCTCGGTGCACAATGCCTCGCTCACCTTTAACGATGCGGCAGGGGAGGCGGCGCTGCACGGCGGCGGCATGACCCTGCCCAATGGCAGCAAGGTTGCCTTCGTCACCAACAAGAAGGGCGAGGCAACGACGCCCGACAGCGAGCGCGTCAACCGCGCCGCCAAGAAGGGCCGCATCGTCGCCACCGAAATCATGCAGCCGCCCAAGGCCTTCACAGCCGGTTCCGTCCTGCAGCGCACCAGCATGCTGGATATCGAGCCGCTGAAGCGCAAGGACCGCACCGCTTTCGTCAAGCCGAAGCGCGGCAAGGACGTGGAACTCGCCTCCTTCTATTTCCGCCGTGAGGAAAAGAAGGCGGACAGAAGCGTCTCGCCAATGCTGGCGGAGCTCATCACCAATCGCACGCCGGATATTCTCGCCACGGCCTATGCGCCGGCCGAACCGGATTTCGCCCGCGAGTCGCCCTTCGACGCCATTCTCAAAAAGCCCGAGGCTGGCCGTTTCGTGCCGCAGATCGCCGAGGACGACCACGCCTGGGCAGCCACCCCGCTGCCCGCCACCGTGTTTTCCGCAGCCGAACAGCAATGCCTTGCCTCCGGCATCTATTTCGAGGCGCGCGGAGAATCGGTGAAGGGACAGGCGGCGGTGGCGCAGGTCATTCTTAACCGCGTGCGCAATCCCGCCTATCCGAAAACCATCTGCGGCGTCGTCTATCAGAACAAGGACTGGCGCAACCGCTGCCAGTTTTCCTTCGCCTGCGACAATATCAAGGACCGCGTGAATTCCGAACGCCACTGGAAAATGGCGCGCGAAGTGGCCATGGCCACCACCGCCGGCAAAATCTGGATGAAGGAAGTGGGTTCGGCAACCCATTATCACGCCGTTTATGTGCGTCCCGCCTGGGGCCGCACGATGAAGAAGGTCGGCAGAATCGGATTGCACGTCTTTTACCGTACCTATGGTGGCGGCTGGAGCTGATACCACCGCCGATTTGTCGCATTTTGCGTGTCAAAAATGCCGATTCCTTTGCGAAACATCGCGGTCAAACGGCGATTTGAGGTCAAGCTGTTGTTTTTGCGTGATTAATTTGTGCTGCAACAACCGTCGCCAGTGCCTTGACTAGAGAAGCCCCTAAAACTATGTTGCGCGCGACTTCAGAGCGGGCTGGAACAGGCTTAATCCGTCACCGTTTACAACTCCAAAGGGTTCTGGCATGGCTGGAACGGAGAAAATGGGTGGGATTTTAAGATGACTGGCAACCGTGACGATAGTCTGGACGAGCGCCGCAAGCGCCTTGCTGACGAGTTGGCCAAGGTGAAGGCGGAGGATGAGGCGGAAGTGAGGGCGGAGACCAACGCTGCGGAAAGCCGGAAGGGCTTTGCGATGGCGGTTAAGCTCTCATCGGAGTTCATTTCGGCCATCGTGGTCGGCGCTATGCTGGGTTATCTTCTGGACTATTTTGCCGGCACGACGCCGTGGGGGATGATCGTTCTTCTTCTTCTCGGTTTCTGCGCAGGCGTATTGAATGTGTTGCGCTCGACGGGCGCGGTGGCCAAGCCGCCGCTGCTGGAGAAGGCGGACAGGCGAGACGAGGGTGGAAAAGGCGGCGTTTAAGCTGTTTTTTCTTGCAGTTGAGATGCCGCGACAGGCGGCGACAGGTAAAGAGGGCAGCCGGTGGCAAACGATCCGACCCATCAGTTCTTGGTGCAGCCGATCATTCCGATCGAAATTGGCGGCGTCGATTTTTCCTTCACCAATGCGTCGCTCTTCATGGTCGCGACCGTGGCTGCGGCTTCCGGTTTCCTTTATTTCGCAACGTCGAACCGCGGTCTGATCCCGACCCGCATGCAGTCCGTCGCTGAAATGTCCTATGAATTCATCGCCTCCATGCTGCGCGAAGGCGCCGGCAAGAAGGGCATGGTGTTCTTCCCCTTCGTCTTCTCGCTGTTCATGTTCGTGCTGACGGCCAACCTTCTCGGCATGTTCCCGTATTTCTTCACGGTCACCAGCCAGATTATCGTCACCTTCGCGCTCGCCTGCCTCGTCATCGGTACGGTCGTGGTTTACGGTTTCTGGAAGCATGGCCTGCATTTCTTCGGCATCTTCGCCCCCTCGGGCGTGCCCAAGGCGCTTTTGCCGCTTGTGGCGTCGATTGAAATGATCTCGTTCCTGTCGCGCCCGATCAGCCTTTCGGTTCGTCTTTTTGCGAACATGCTGGCCGGCCACATCACGCTCAAGGTTTTCGCAGGCTTCGTCGCCTCCATGAGCGCGCTCGGCGCGCTCGGCGTCGGCGGTGCAGTCCTGCCTCTCATCATGACGGTCGCCATGACCGCTCTCGAATTTCTCGTTGCCTTCCTGCAGGCTTATGTCTTCGCGGTACTGACTTGCATGTACCTGAACGACGCCGTGCATGGTGGTCACTGAGAAGTAAAGTCGCTGGCCCCGGCAACGGGCGTCAAAAACAGCCGCAACAACCAATATCTCAAGGAGTCTCACATGGAAGCGGAAGCAGCAAAGTACATCGGCGCAGGTCTCGCATGCCTCGGCATGGCTGGTACGTCCCTCGCACTCGGCCGTATCTTCGGTGATTACCTGTCCGGCGCACTGCGCAACCCCTCTGCTGCCGACAGCCAGTTCGGCCGTCTGGTATTCGGCTTCGCCGTTACGGAAGCTCTGGGCATCTTCTCGCTGCTCGTTGCTCTCCTTCTCCTGTTCGCTGTCTAATATCGGCATCAGGTCTGGATCACGGCCCGCAAATGGCGTGCCGTGATCCTTCGCATTTGCAGTACCCCTGGAGGTGAGCATGTTCGTGACCGAGGCTTATGCCCAGTCAGCACCGACCGTAGGTGAAACGCATACGGAAACTCCGGCTGTCGGCCAGCCGCAACCGGAAGCCACGCACACGGAAACCGGTGTGGCGCACGGCGCCGAACACGGCGCTTCCGGCGTATTCCCGCCGTTCGACCAGTCTACTTATGCATCGCAGGTTCTCTGGCTGGCGATCACGTTCGGCCTTTTCTACCTGCTCATGCAGAAGGTCATCGTTCCGCGCGTCGGCGGCATTCTCGAAAACCGTCATGGACGTATCGCACAGGATCTCGATGAAGCGGCACGGCTGAAAAGCGAAGCCGACGCTGCCGTCGAAACCTATGAAAAAGAACTCGCGGCAGCCCGCGCCAAGGCAGGCTCCATCGGCGCTGCGGCCCGTGACGCCGCAAAGGCGAAGGCAGATGCCGACCGCGCCGCTATCGAAGCCGGTCTTGCTGAAAAGCTCACCGCCGCCGAAAAGCGCATTGCCGGCATCAAGGAACAGGCATTCGCCGATGTCGGCGCAATCGCCGAAGAAACCGCGACCGCGATTGTCGACCAGCTGGTCGGCGCCAAGGTCAAGGACACGGACGTGAAGGCAGCGATTGCCGCCGCTTCGAACGTGAAGGGAGCCTGATATGGCATTTGATGCATCATTTTTCGCTCTCGTCGGTCTCGTCCTCTTCTTCGTTCTGGTCGCCTATCTCAAGGTTCCCGGCATGCTCGCCAAGTCTCTGGACGAGCGCGCCCAGAACATTCAGGACGAGTTGGCCGAAGCCAAGCGCCTGCGCGAAGAGGCCCAGCACCTGCTGGCCGAATATCAGCGCAAGCGTAAGGAAGCAGAAGCCGAAGCCGCAGGTATCGTTGCCGCCGCCGAGCGCGAGGCCGCAGCCCTGACGGAAGAAGCCAAGCAGAAGACGGAAGAATTCGTCGCCCGCCGCACGGCCCTTTCGGAACAGAAGATCAAGCAGGCCGAAGACGACGCCATCGGCGCCGTCCGCGCCGCCGCCGTGGATATCGCCATTGCCGCTTCCGAGAAGCTCATTGCCGAAAAGACCACCGCCGCCGCAAAGGCCAAGCTTTTCACCGCCACGATCGGCGAAGTGAAGTCGAAGCTGAACTGAGATTTATCTCGGTATTGTTCAAAACCCCTCCGGCGCAAGCCGTGAGGGGTTTTTTTTTGGAAAAGCTGTTTCGGGATATGGTGCGGCCTGTACTATGAAAATGCGACATGCGCTCCAGCAGGCCTCCCTCGGAGGTGGCGGTGATTGGCTTTATTGTTTGTGATGCTGAATGTCGGATTGCGCTTCCGCTTTGCGCCAGAAGCGGATGGATGAAGTGTGCGTCGCCCGATTGCCGTGGCGCCGAAAACGAAGGCGGCCATTCCATTCCTGCCGAAGCATTTTCCGAGGGTTGACCGTCAACAGCGTGGGCGGAGCCGCCGTTCGCCTAATCGTTGAGGCTCTTTAGAACTTGTTGATAGAACGCGCCTTGTGCATTCTCAGCAGTGGACCTTACGACCCATTCCCAATCCAAATTCAGTTTTCCTGCCGGGACCAGTTGCTGCGCGATTTCAGCCGGTGTGGTTTCATCGCTGGTTCCGTTCTCCCAGTCGTGAAAGGCTGATGAGTATCGAACGACCGCTCCGCTGATCGGCAAATCGAGCAACCCCCCCTCGGCAAAAAAATTCAACCCGTCGCCCATTTCTTCTCCGATGAGTTTGAGCCTACGTCCCAAACGATGTTTGAGGATGGCTACAAACACTATCGCTGCGGAAAACGTGAATTTGTCGACAAGCACAGCAACCCGCCTGCTAGCGTTTTCAGAGATGGCGTCGATCAATGGCATCGTTTGAAGGAAGTCGCCACCGGTGTTTCCGCGAACGTCAATCAAGAGTTTTTGGTTTGAGCAGGTGCTTACATGCTCCGCTGCACCAGAGATGGCCTTCGGCAGCGCAGTTTCGCCTGGATCGAAGAAACTTGGCAATGATATTGAAAGCCCAAGCCCCTGCCAGTCCTTGATCTCCACAAATCTCTCGGGCTTCCAGGCCGGATCAGCCTTGCCATGCTCGTTTCTCGGGTAGAGCATCGATGCAGGAACCGTATGCCCGTTCTCCACTTTCAAATCGGTTATTCGCCCATTCTCGTCTTTCACGCGATATTCGGTCGTATTCTCTTTTGAAGAAAAACCGAGATGGGCCAACGCATACGGCCATGCCAGAAGAATCGGTCCGATGACCCGCTTCCTCTGGCGCGTTCCCGCCAGAAATTTCTCTGCGGCGGCTTCAATATGGCCCAAAGGTCTGCCGTTGACTGCTATCAGCTCTCCTCTTGGCGCAGTCGTTTCCAGTGCCGTGTCAGTTAACTGCACCACCGTCCCGACGCTCACAAATCTCAGCGGGAGCACCGCGATGGAATCGTTCGGGATCAGCCGTGTGTGTCCGTTGTCGGGAAGTGCGAGCAGGCGCATCGCGGAGAACAGAAAGGCCTCTTTGGAGCCCTCCAAAGCGTATCGTCGAGTGTCACAAATGCAGTTGTCTATCGTCGCCTGCTCGATCCGCCGAAAGCTGGGATCGGTTGGCAGGACAGTTTCCAGAATTTTCTCGAGGTCTTGCGTCAGGGACATGATTTACGGTGCGCATAGTTGCTCGTCGATGTCCAGATCGGGTCGATAGCGGAGGTTCTGGTTGGAACTCCATTACTTGTCATCAATCCCGCTTCAGCGGCCTGAAGCTCATCCGGTGCAGCGCGCAGGGCCCGTGGCTTTCTATAGCGCGCAGGTGGGCTGGCGTGCCGTAACCGGCATGGCCTTCAAAGCCGTAGGATGTGTGCACCACACCCGCGCGTTCCATCATCCGGTCGCGGGTCACCTTGGCGATGATCGAGGCGGCGGCGATGGAGAGGGAGCGGGAATCGCCCTTGATGACGGCTTTGGCCTCGCAGGCGATGCCGGGCGGGCGGTCGCGGCCGTCGGCCAAAACGAGGGCAGGGGAGATTTCGAGACCGAGCACGGCGCGGCGCATGGCGTCGAGGCTGGCGCGCAGGATATTCATATTGTCGATCAGGCCGGGGCCGGAAGAGGCGACGGATACGATCGAGGTTTCCATGATCTGTACGAACAGGCTTTCCCGCTTCTGCTTCGTCAGCTTCTTGGAATCGTCCATCCCCTCAGGAATATTGTTCGGATCGAGAATGACGGCTGCCGCAACCACCGGTCCGGCCAGAGGTCCCCGTCCTGCCTCATCCGTGCCGGCCACGGGCCAAAGGCCCTTCTTTTTCGCTTCCAGTTCGAAGGAAAAATCCGGACCGGTATCGGCAATATCAAAAAGAGCAGGAGAATCGGGTGTGGCCGTGCGTTTCATGCGGCGAAACTGGCACACACACCCGATCTCCTGCAAGCCCCCGGAAGCGGGCGATGACAGGTGCGGTGAGCCGGGGTCAAGGGGCGTGGCTCAACGCGCCCCGAAGGTCATCATGACCTTTGATCCTCCAACGGGGCGGCGGAGGAAAAACGATCGCACGCGAGGCGGCGGTTCCGGGAGCGATGTCCGGCGGGCCAGGGAAAACCTGCCGGGCATGTCGTGGGAGCGTGGCCAGTCTAAAAAAGAGGCCGCCGCTTCCTGTCATGTTCTGCCTGATATCGCCGCACGTTCCGTATGGTGCTTCGATCAGGCGGAGTTGTTTTCAGCCTCGGTCTTTCAAAGCAGCGACAATTGCACGCCTGCACCGCCCGGCGGCACGAAGAGATCGTCGCGCAGATGGATGCCGCGGCGGATGAGGCCGAGCCTTTTTGTCGCCATCTCGAAACGCCTGCCGATCTGCCAGGCATAGGGGCCGGCGCCCTTCATGCGTTTTCCGAATTCCGCGTCGTAATCCTTGCCGTCGCGCATGGAGCGCACCAGCGACATGACATGACGGTAGCGGTCCGGATAGTTGCGCAGCAGCCAGTCGCGGAACAGCGGGCTCACCTCCAGCGGCAGGCGCAGCAGCACGTAGGACGCTTCGGTTGCGCCGGCGGCCTTGCCGGCCTCGAGGATACGCTCGATCTCATGATCGTTGAGCGCCGGGATGACAGGCGCCATCATAACGGCCACGGGAATGCCGGCATCGGTCAGCGCCTTGACGGCTTCCAGCCGCTTCTCGGGCGTGGCGGCGCGCGGTTCCATGTTGCGCGCGAGCTTCCGGTCCAGCGTGGTGACGGAAATACCGACCTTGGCTAGTCCCTTTTTCGCCATGGGCGCCAGAATATCGATATCCCGCTTGATCAACGCCGATTTGGTGACGATGGCGACGGGATGATCGGCCTTGGCCAGCACTTCCAGTATCTGCCGCATGATGCGCCATTCGCGCTCGATCGGCTGATAGGGATCGGTATTGGTGCCGATGGCGATCACCCGCGGCTTGTAGCCCGGTTTTGCCAGTTCCCGTTCCAGCAGCTTCGCCGCATCCGGCTTGGCGAAGAGCTTGGCTTCGAAATCCAGCCCGGCCGAAAGCCCCATATAGCTGTGCGTTGGGCGCGCAAAGCAATAGATGCAGCCATGTTCGCAGCCGCGATAGGGATTGATGGAGCGGTCGAAGGGAATGTCGGGCGATTCATTGCGTGTGATGATGCTGCGCGGCTTTTCCACCTGCACCTCGGTGCGGAACTCCGGCATGTCCTCGAGAGTCTGCCAGCCATCGTCGAAAACCTCGTGCTGCAGGGTCTCGAAGCGTCCATCCGGGTTCAGCCCGGCGCCACGACCGCGACGGCGGTCGATCTCAATGCGCAGGCCGGATGCATCGGCCAGCGCATTGGCAATATCCGGCATATGGCTCGGCTGGAAGGCAGCCTGCCCCGAAAGCGTATGGTTTCTCATCTGGATGCTCCCAGGACGCCGCACGCCTCTCAAGGCACGCTCAACGCCCTAAACCGTTTCCGTCCGGACAGGCTTTCAACCGCCTTCCGAATGATTAAATTCCTACATCAGGAATGAGAACAATACAAGAACAAAATTGCAAATTTGGCCGTTCTCCCGAGATGGATGGGTGACCGCGACAGGCAGGGCCACGTCGGAGACCGTGCGGTCGGTGGGCATGGGAAGCCGCGGACTTTTACCGCGATGAGTATAGTGGCAATTTATTGTGCGATGCGTTAGAGCTATGCAGATGTTGACAGTCATAATGGAATGCCGGGATCACGAGCCGGAACTGGCGCACACCTTGTCTGCGCTTGTAACCGGGGCCGTGGAAGGGCTTGTAAGCGATGTTGTGATCCTCGATCACGGCTCGCGCGATGGATCGTCGCGCGTCGCCGATGCCGCCGGCTGCCGTTTTTATGGGCAGTGGGACATCGAAGACGTGGTGAAGTCCGCACGCGGCGGCTGGCTGCTTTTGATCGAGCCGGGCGCGCGCCCGCAGGCGGGCTGGATCGACGAGATTCTCGAATATGTGGCGATCTGCGCGCAGCCTGCGCGTTTCTCGCCCTCGCGCTATCACCGGCGCAATGTCTTCAGCCGTATGCTGCGGCGTATTCCGCCATTGGAACATGGATATCTTCTGCCGAAGAAGCATGCGGTGTCGATTGCGAAATCGGGCATGAGCCTGACGCAATTTGTTGGCGCGCAGAAACCGCGCCGGCTGAATGCGGAAATGGTGCCCGCCTGGGCGCTGCGGGCCTCGGCCTAACCTCGGGGCTGCTTTACCCGGCCAGAACCTTGCCGGGGTTCATGATGCCGGCGGGATCGAAAGCGTGCTTGATGCGCCGCATCAGTTCCATTTCGATGCCGGGGCGGATGGCGGCCAGTTCGTCGCGCTTCAATTGCCCGATGCCGTGTTCGGCCGAAATGGAACCGCCCAGCGACAGCACGATGCCATGCACGATCTCGTTCATGTCCCGCCAGCGGCCGATGAATTCGGCCTTGTCGGCACCCACCGGCTGGGAAATATTGTAGTGAATATTGCCGTCGCCCAGATGTCCGAAGGCGCAGACGCGGGCGCCGGGTATGGCGGCAAGAACCGCCTTTTCCGCCGTCGCCATGAATTCCGGTATTTTCGACACCGGAACGGAAACATCGTGCTTGATCGAGCCGCCTTCGGGTTTCTGCGCCTCCGACATGCTTTCGCGCATGTGCCAGAGCGCCTGCCGCTGCGCTTCGGACGCGGCGATCACCGCATCCTGAACCAGCCCGGCCTCAAAACCGCGCTCCAGCAGCGATTGCATCATGCTATCCGCCGTCTCGGCCGAGTCGGAGGTGGAAATATCGATGAGCGAGTACCAGTCATGCGGCTGTTCCAGGGGATCGCGCACGCCGGGAATATGCCGGGCGGTGAATTCGACGCCGATTCGCGGCATGAGTTCGAAACCGGTGAGCGCCGTGCCGCAAAGGTTGGAGGCCATCTCGAACAGCTTCAGCGCGTCTTCGGTGGAGGCAAGACCGGCAAAGGCCACCTGATGGCCGAGCGGTTTCGGGAAGAGCTTCAGCACCGCGCCGGTGATGACGCCAAGCGTGCCTTCGGAACCGATGAAGAGATCGCGCAGATCGTAACCCGTATTATCCTTTTTCAGCCGGCGCAGCCCGTTCCAGATTTCGCCGGTCGGCAGCACCACTTCCAGCCCGAGGCAAAGCTGGCGCATGTTGCCATAGGCGAGCACCGCCGTGCCGCCGGCATTGGTGGCGAGATTGCCGCCGATGCGGCAGGACCCTTGAGAGCCGAGCGACAGCGGGAACATCCGCTCCACGGAATCAGCAGCCTTGTGGATGTCATCGAGAATGCAGCCGGCATCGGCGACGATGATGTTGGCAACGGGATCGATATCGCGAACGCGGTTCATGCGCTCCAGCGACAGGATGATGTCCGTTCCTTCGGCGCGTGGCGTCTGGCCGCCCACGAGGCCGGTATTGCCGGTCTGCGGCACGATGGCGGTGCCGGTCTCGCTGGCGAGCTTCAGGATGGCGGCAACTTCTTCAACCGAACCGGGCTTGATGAGCAGCGGCGAGGCGCCGCGATAAAGCCCGCGATTTTCCACCAGACGCGGCGCCATTTCCGCCGGGTCGCGGACCGCGTTTTTTTCGCCGACAATGGCGGTGAAGCGGTCGAGGATGTCGGAGGAGGGGATGGCGGTGGTCGTCATGGGCGGCGTCTCGCTGTCTTTTGAAACATGGGCGAAAGGATTGGGTGCCGTCAGCCTCGCGGCGCGGCGGCGCGGGAAAGGCGGTCGTTGATCGCCTCTCCAAGACCATGGGTGGGAATGGCGGTGATGGCGATCATGTCTGCGCCGCTTGCATCGGCGGCTTTCAGATAATCGAAGAGATTGGCGGCGGCCTCGGAAAGATCGCCGGAAGGGCTGAGATCGAGCACGGTGCGCGCCGTCTCTTCGCCGGCAACGGTGATGCCGCCGAAGCGGATCAGCGCTTCGCCCGGCAGAACGGATGTGGCGTGAAGGCGCACGGCCGCACCCGGCGCGTAATGCGAGGCCAGCATTCCCGGCGCTTCAATGGCGGCGGCTGCTTTTTTCGGCCGTTCAAGCCGTTTGCCGGCAATGCGCTCTATGTCCGCGGTAACGATGCCGCCGGGACGAAGCAGCCGCACCCGGCCATCCTCTTCCACCTTGACGATGGTGGATTCGACGCCGACAGCGGCCGCGCCCCCATCGAGAATGAGATTGATCTTCTGGCCGAGATCCGCCTCCACATGGGAGGCACTTGTCGGGCTGATCTTGCCGGAACTATTGGCGCTGGGGGCGGCGAGAGGCCTGTCGAAACGGCGGATCAGATCGCTGGCAAAACCCTGCGGCACACGAATGCCGACCGTATCGAGGCCAGCTGTCGCCAGCGAATGAATGTCGCTCGCCGGTTTCAGCGGCAGCACCAGCGTCAGCGGGCCGGGCCAGAAGGCTTCTGCCAGCTTCAGCGATATGGGGTCGAAGACGGCGTAACGTTCGGCCATGGCGATATCGGCCATGTGGCAGATCAGGGGGTTGAACTGCGGCCGGCCTTTTGTCTCGTAAATGCGGGTAATCGCCGCCGGATTGGTGGCGTCGGCGGCAAGGCCGTAGACCGTTTCGGTCGGCAGGGCGATGGGCTGGCCGGCGGCAAGCTCCGCCACGGATGCCTGCAGGGCCGTTTCCCGCTCTTTCTCTATATCGATATGACGCGCCATGATGCTGCCTTTCAGGGCGGTCAATAGCGTATTTCAGAGGCCTATGGAAAGTTTTATATCGCCTTGATGATCCTGCGCATCTCCTCGGACCGCGCGCCGAGCATGAGCACGTTTTTCAGCGCCACCCGCGGATCGTGGGTCTGGAACAGCAGGCCGCCGCGATGCACGGAGGTATCGACGGCGAGTTCCTGATCGGGAAGCGCGTTGATGGCGACGGCGAAATACATCCGGGAATAGCGCGCATCGATATTTTCGAAGAAGTTTTCGGCCCCGCTCAGCTCAGCGAAGAAATTCGCGAAATAGAAGGACCAGAGCACATGGCGCTCGGCATCGAAGCTGGTTTTCGCCGCCGTGACGTGACAATAGCCGAGATGCGGCCGGTCATTGAGCAGATGGTGAAAAACCATCTTGGGAAAACGGATGGACTGGTGAAAGCCGTTCAGACGGCTATGGGTGGCATCGGCGGCAGCTTCCAGCTTTCGCCCGGTCAGCGCAGCCACTTCGTCATGGCTGTAATAGACGCGTTCTTTCGGCAGCCATCGTTCTTCATAACGGCTGATACGCCCTGTCCGCAGGAAATCGGAATGCGCGGTCTTCGAGCGTATCGGTGTGACCGAATGCCTGCTCGCATCGAAATAGCGTATGCGTGTCGCCTTCTCCACCGGGAACACCCTCGTTGCTGTCGATCCGGCAAGATAATTTAGGGCGCGTTAATACTCCGTTGCGCCGCATCCCCCGTTTTCTAACGGGTGGGGAGCAGGACGCGCGCCATCATGCGTCATATTGCGACGTCATTTCCGTCATTGAATAGCTGTTGGATTTCCCAGCGGAATGGGCTGAGAGGGCGAATTGCGCATGTCGCAATTTGTCGCCAATGCGGAAGGTAATGTCGCTGTTTGTGCTGCCGCAAATGAGCGCCGGTGTTTAGATGAGCACATGCTTCCGCAACCCCGCAAATGGTGTCGGGCAGGGCGGTTTGATCGAGGATTTGGCCATGGAATTGCGTGATACCGTATTGCGCCAGCTGAAAAACCGCCGCGAAGGCTTCAGCCTGGAACAGCCCTTCTACACGGACCCGGATTATTTCAAGCTGGATATGGAAACGATCTGGTATCGAGACTGGCTGTTTGTCGGCCATGATTGCGAAGTGCAGAAGTCCGGCAGCTATTTCACCGTGCAGGTCGGCGCCTATTCGGTGGTCATCGTTCGCGGCCGTGACGGGCAGATCCGCGCCTTCCACAATTCCTGCCGCCATCGCGGCTCGCGCGTCTGCACCACGCAGAAGGGCCAGTCTGCCCGCCTCGTCTGTCCCTATCACCAGTGGACCTACGATCTTGACGGCAAGCTGCTGTTTGCGCGCCATATGGGCGAAGAGTTCGACAAGGGCGATTTCGGCCTGAAGCCGGTCGCCTGCGAAACCGTCGCCGGTTACGTCTTCATCTGCCTTGCCGATCAGCCGGCCGATTTCGAGCCCATGCGCAAGGAAGTCGAGAGCTACATGGCGCCGCACCGCATCTGGGAGGCGAAGGTCGCGCATGAGAGCACGATCATCGAAAAGGGTAACTGGAAGCTCGTCTGGGAAAATAACCGCGAGTGCTACCATTGCGCCGCCAACCATCCGGAACTCTGCCGCACCTATCCCGAAAACCCGAGCGTCACGGGAACGGACGGCGGGGCGAGCGATCCCGAGATCGGCGGCCACTGGGCGCGCTGCGAGGCCGCCGGCCTGCCGAGCCGTTTCAAGATCGACCCAAAGGGCCAGTTCCGCGTCGCCCGCATGCCGCTGATCGGCGAGGCGGAAAGCTACACCATGTCCGGCAAGCGCGCCGTGCGCCGGCCGCTGTCTGACGATGTCAGCATCAGCCATATCGGCGCGCTGCTCCTGTTCCATTATCCGACGACCTGGAACCACTTCCTCGGCGACCACACCATTTCCTTCCGGGTGCTGCCGCTCAGCGCCACGGAAACCATGGTCACCACCAAATGGCTGGTGCACAAGGATGCCGTCGAAGGCGTGGATTACGATCTCGAGGACCTCACCCATGTCTGGAACGAGACCAACGATCAGGACCGCCGCATCGTCGAGGAAAATGCCTTCGGCATTCGTTCCCCTGCCTATGAGCCGGGCCCCTATTCCATGGAGGACGAGGGCGGCGTGATGCAGTTCGTCAACTGGTACTCCGATTTCATGGTCGACCGGCTCTCCGGCGATAAGGCCCGGCTTTCGGCTGTAGCGTGATGCGAAGATGAATATGGTTGTGACCTATAAGCATGTTGACGAGATGAAGCCATGGAGCGACAAGCTCCAGCTTCTGGAGTGCATCTCGGTGACGCCCGAGACGCCTGATGTGATGACCTTCCTGTTCCGCTCGGAGGATCAGAACTGGTTCCGTTATCTGCCGGGGCAGTTCGTCACGCTGGAATTGCCGGTGGGCAAGGAGCCGCTTTACCGCACCTACACATTGTCCTCCAGCCCGTCGCGACCCTATGCGCTGTCGGTGACGGTCAAGGCGCAGGCCAACAGCATCGGCACGCGCTGGATGTTCGACAATCTGAAGCCCGGCATGAAAATCCGGGCGCTCGGGCCGCTCGGCGACTTTTCCTACGTCAAACATCCCGGCGACAAATATCTGTTCATCTCGGCAGGCTCCGGCGTTACGCCGATGATGTCGATGGTGCGCGATATGAGCGACCGCGCCCCGCAGAGCGATATTGCCTTCATCAATTGTTCGCGCACACCCGGCGATATCGTCTTCCGTCACGAGCTGGAATATCTCGCCCGCTTCATGCCGAACCTGTCTCTCGGCTTCATTGTCGAGAAATGCGGCCGCACCGATCTGTGGTCCGGCCTGAAGGGCATGGTCGACAAGGCCAAGATTGCGCTGCTCGCGCATGATTTCATGGAGCGCACCGTCTTCTGCTGCGGGCCGGAGCCGTTCATGGCCGCCGTCCGCTCGATGCTCGATGCCTCCGGCTTCGACATGAGCCGCTATCATCAGGAGAGCTTCGCGCCGGCCGCGCCGGTCACCGTTGGTGAAACAGTTCTCACCGGTGTGGATGGCGAAACGCTGTCGATGGTTGGTTTCACCCTTTCCGGCAAAGAAATGCCCTGCCAGCCCGGCCAGACGGTTCTGATGACGGCGCGCGCCGCCGGGGTCCGTATCGGGGCGGCCTGCGAATCGGGGATTTGCGGCACCTGCCGGGTGCTGAAGCTTTCCGGTGAGGTAGAGATGAACCACAATGGCGGCATTCTCGATGAGGAAATCGAGGAGGGCTATATTCTCGCCTGCTGCTCACGCCCGTTGACCGACGTAAAGGTGGAAGCCTGATACGAGCAGGCGTTTCATTTCATACGTCTTTCACCGGATGGGTGTCTTGGAACCAAATTTTCCGAAACTCGTTTGCACGTCATCGAATTCTTCTCGGGCAAGGGGCTGACCCTGATCTCCGGCAAGAGGGCGGTGAAAGGCGCTGACAAAGGCGTCAAAGCAAATGGAGGAAGATCATGCTGAATTTCCGGACAACGAGCGTCGCTACAGCGATTGTCGTGTTCTTCACCAGCTTCACGCCATCGCAGGCGTTTCAGGTGCCGGTGCCAATCTCCAAGCCGGCGGTAGCCACCGAAAACGTTGTGCCCGTACAGTACCGTGAGTGGGATCGCCGCCGCCATTGGGACGGTCGTCATATGCGTCGTCCGCCCCCGCATCGCGACGGGTTTTACAATGGTCACCGCGGCTACCGTGACCGTCGTCCGGGCTACCGTTATCACAACGGTTACTGGTTCCCGCTCGCTGCTTTCGCCACCGGCGCTATCATCGGCGGCGCAATGCAGCAGCCCCGTCCGGCGTATGGCGGCAGCCATGTCTCCTGGTGTCAGAACCGCTGGCGTTCGTATCGCGCCTACGACAACACCTATCAGCCCAACAGCGGCCCGCGTCGCATCTGCGTCTCGCCATACAGCCGTTAATTGCAAAAGCAAAAGCCCGGTCTTTACCGGGCTTTTGTCTGAGCCCGGAATTGTCGGGGTTTTGATAAACGAAGCGTGATCGCTCCGTTAATCGTGGGTTCAGCCACACGTCCCTAGGCTGTAGAAGTATACGACACCGCCCACACAAAGGCGGAAATCAGAACAACAGAAATTCACGTTATACGGCCTGTCGACCGTCGTGAATGGAGGAAGTCAGATGAAAAGCTATGTGAAGAATATCCTGGCTGTCGGTCTTTCTGCAATCGTGGTTGCAGGCGCGATCGTTCCGGCCGAAGCCGCCATGCCGGTGCCCGTCGCGCCGAAGAGCGTTGAATCCACCGGCAACGACGCCAGCAAGAACATCGTCAACGTCCAATACTGGCGTGATCGCGATGGCTGGGGCGATCGCCGCGGCTGGTATCGCGGCCACCGTGGTTATCGCGATTACCGTCCGGGCTATCGTCACCATGACGGTTACTGGTTCCCGCTCGCAGCCTTTGCGACGGGCGCGATCATCGGCGGCGCACTCTCGCAGCCGCGTGAAGTGTACCGCCCGGTACCGGAATATCGTCCGCGCCCGGTCTATCGCGAATATCGCCCGGTCCGCCGCGGCGGGCTGAGCCAGGCGCATGTGAACTGGTGCTATGGCCGTTATCGTTCCTACGATGCCTATAGCAACACGTTCCAGCCTTACCATGGTCCGCGCCAGCCCTGCTATTCGCCTTACAGCTGATAGAATACAGGCTGAAATTGAAAGAGCCGTCCGGTCATTGCCGGGCGGCTCTTTGCGTTACAGGATTCGCGCGCGTTTCAGCACGAACCAGGCGAGAGCAACCGAAATCGCGATGAAGATGCTGGCCGACAATGTGCCGCCCGTGCCGACGGTAAACGGCAGCTCATCCGTATTCATGCCGAAGAAACCGGTGACCAGCGAGGGCGGCAGCAGGAATGCCGTCATCAGCGACAGGATATAAAGGTGCCGGTTGGTTTCGGACGAGAGTTTGGAATCGATTTCTTCATGCAGCAGCCTTGCCCGCTCCTGCAGGGCGTAGACATCGTGGTCGACAGCCTCCAGACGGCCCATCAGGCGTGAGGCGACATCCTCGAAACCATTCGGCATCTCGTCATCATCGGCGGCCGAAGCCCGCCGCATCAGGGTCAGCACGGTGCGCAGATGCCGGTGCAGGCGAACCACCGTGCGGCGCAGCGGGGCAAGACGCCGCCGTTCGTCACGGTTCTCGCTGTCATAGACCATATCCTCGATGGCGTTCAGTTCTTCCGTCGTCTCCATCACCAGATTGATGAGCGAGCGCTGGAATTCCGCCACCAGCCCCTCGAACACATGCGATGGCGTGAGGTAACGGTTGGAATTCTTGTCGATCGCCGCTTTCAGCCGGTCCACCGAATGCAGCGGCTGCAGGCGGGTGGTGATGATGAAACGGTCGCTCACCGCAAAATGCAGCCAGCCGAAATCGCGCGTTTCCTTGTCGAATTCCCGCTGGAAATCGACAAGCGTGCCGTAAAGCGATTTTTCATCGACCACGATGGACGGATGCGTCTCATGGGTCGTAAGGCTTGCCCGCGCCGCCGGATCGAGACCTTCGATGGTCTCGAGAAAAGCCGCCACACGCTGATCGGCGAGGTTGAGATGCAGCCAGAAGAACCCTTCGCACTCGGCCATTTCGTGAAAGCCGGCATCGGGCGCGAGCCGCCGGCACGGGGCTGTGCCGGGATGAAACTGATAGGCCCAGACAAGGCCGGGAATAACGGGCGTTACGAGATCCATCGTGGCAGTCCTGACCGGCTGGATGGGAGGAGGGAGGCGTCCGTCGTTCCGGTGTGGGAGCGGCGGCGGCGAGGCGCCTTTCAGCGCATGCTGAGCAAATTCATATGACAGTTTTATAACAATCCCGCCGAAATGACGGGAATTTTCAAATTGACGTTTACGTAAAAATCATTTAGCCCGAAGGCAGTAGCAAGATGCCAGAGCTTCGGGAGGAGGCAGCATGTATAGCGCGCCGGTGGACGATATCGCCTTTACACTCAAACATGTAGCGGGTCTTGAAGACGCGCTGTCTGCGGGTGCGCTGGGAGACCTTGGGGAAGATCTGGTCGATGCCATTCTGCACGAAGCCGGCCGTTTCGCCACCGCAGAGGTCGCGCCGCTCGCCGAGATCGGCGACCGCCAGGGCGCAAAGCTTGCCGACGGCGAGGTGACGACTCCGGATGGCTGGCCCGATCTTTACCGCCGCTGGGCGGAAGCGGGCTGGAACAGCCTGACGGCGCCGGAAGAATTCGGCGGCCAGAACCTGCCGCATATGCTGAATGTCGCCGCACTCGAAATGTGGAATTCCGGCTCCATGGCCTTTGCGCTGGCCCCGACGCTGACCATGGGCGCGGTGGAAGCCCTTGTCGCCCACGGCAGCGATGACCTCAAGCGCACCTATCTGCCGAAACTCGTCTCCGGCGAATGGACCGGCACCATGAACCTCACCGAGCCGCATGCGGGTTCGGATCTCGGCGTCCTGAAGACCCGGGCGGAGCGCAATGGCGACGGCACCTACCGCATCTTCGGCCAGAAGATTTTCATCACCTGGGGCGAACACGACGCGGCGGACAATATCATCCACCTCGTTCTCGCCCGCCTGCCGGATGCGCCGGCCGGCACGCGCGGCATCTCGCTTTTCCTCGTGCCGAAATTCCTGCCCGATGACAACGGTGCGCCGGGCAGCCGTAACGATCTGTTCTGCCATTCGCTCGAACACAAGCTCGGCATTCACGGCTCGCCCACCTGCACGATGATCTTCGGCGATGGCAAATTCGGCGAAGAGAAGGGCGCTCTTGGCTGGCTGGTCGGTGAAGAGAACAAGGGTCTCGCCTGCATGTTCACCATGATGAACAACGCCCGCCTTGCCGTCGGCATGCAGGGCGTGGCGATCTGCGAAGCCGCCACCCAGAAGGCCATCGAATACGCCAGGGAGCGCACGCAGGGCAAGGCGCCCGGCTGGCAGGGTTCCGGCATGAGCCCGATCATCGAACACCCCGATATCGCCAGAACGCTTCTGACGATGAAGGCGCTGACGCAAGGATCGCGGGCAATTTCCTTCAGCTGCGCGCACGCCATCGACATGGCGCATGCGAGCGAAGACGCCCCGCAGCGCGCTCACTGGCAGGAGCGCGCTGCCCTTTTGACACCCATCGCCAAATCCTTCTCCACCGATGCCGGCGTCGATGTCGCCTCCATGGGCATTCAGGTGCATGGCGGCATGGGCTTTATCGAGGAGACCGGTGCTGCGCGTTATCTGCGCGATGCCCGCATCGCGCCGATTTATGAAGGCACCAATGGCATTCAGGCCATCGATCTGGTGCTGCGCAAGCTGCCGCTCTCCGAAGGCGCGCAGGTGCGCGGTTTCATCGCCGAATTGCGTGAGGTCGCCGCCCGCACAGCCGCTTCGAACCGCGACGATCTCGGCGAGACAGGCCGTTATCTCGAAGCAAGCCTTGCCGATCTGGAAACGGCGACCGACTGGCTGCTGGACCGCATCAAGGCAGGCGAAACCGAAACCGCGCTCGCCGGCGCGACACCCTATCAGCGCCTTTTCGGCCTGGCGCTCACCGGCGCCTATCTCGCCAAGGGCGCTTTGGCCGCCGTCGATGATGGCAGGAGCGGGCATCGCGCAGCCCTTTGCCGTTTCGCGGCGGAAAATCTGCTGGCGGAAACGGCAGCGCTGAAGGACCGCGTTATCGCCGGCGCGGCAAGCCTTGCCGCCGCCCGCACCGTATTGGCTTGAGGAGGCTCAGATGTCGGACGAACACATTCTCGTCGAGCGCGTCGGCCATGCGCCGGAAGTTTTGACCATCCGCTTCAACCGGCCGGACAAGAAAAACGCCATCACCGATGCCATGTATCTGCGCATGGCAGACGCCCTCCACGCTGCCAATGCGGACCCGGAAATCCGCGTCGTCGCCTTTCTCGGCACGGAAGGCTGCTTCTCCGCCGGTAACGACATGGCCGATTTTCTGGCCTTCGCCATGTCGGGCGGAAAGGGCAAGCTCGCCGCGCTCGAGCTTCTGAAAGCGCTCGTCGCTTTCGAAAAGCCCATGGTATCCGGCGTCGACGGGCTCGCCATCGGCATCGGCACGACGCTGAACCTGCATTGCGACCTGACGGTCGCTTCCAGCCGCAGCCTGTTCAAGACCCCATTCGTGGATCTCGCTCTGGTGCCGGAAGCGGCCTCCAGCCTGCTCGTGCCGAAACTCATGGGACACCAGCGCGCCTTTGCACTGCTTGCCATGGGCGAAGGTTTTACTGCTGAACAGGCGTTGCAGGCCGGGATGATCTGGAAAGTCGTCGCCCCTGAACATGTGGAGAGCGAAACGCTGGCGCTTGCCACCCGGCTCGCGGCCAAACCGCAGCAGGCGCTGAAGATCGCCCGCGATCTGGTTCGCGGCAACCCGGACGATCTTCTCGCCCGCATCGAAGAGGAAGGCCGTCATTTCATTGCGCAGCTGCAAAGCGCCGAAGCGCGCGCCGCCTTCGAGGCATTCATGCGCCGTTAAGCGTTCCGGCAGGAATTCCTTGCGGTTAAGCAACCGGGCAATATGGGTTGGGTTAAATAATGCAACGTCATCGCCCGAAAGCCACCCGCATGCGTCACGTCGTTTTCGCCCTGTCCGTCTTCCTCTGCGCCGCCACTGTCACTGAAGCGGCGGCGATAACGCGCCCTCCGGCGGCTTCCGCCGGCAATGTCATTCTGGCGCAATCCGTCATTACCGAAGACGATGGCTCGGATTATTATTCCGGCCGCAATCGCGACCGCCAGCGCCGCGCCCGTTTCGTCTGCGTCATCACCCCGCCGGAGAGCGCCAATCGCCGCCGGCCCTATGTCTGCCCCATCGAGCGGGGCCGCGTGGGCGGCGCCTGCCGCTGCTCGGGCGTGGTCGGTAACGGCACGGTCGATACGGCCTGGTGATTATTTCTCCAGCGTCGCCACCGCTTCCACATGCGGCGACCACAGGAACTGGTCGACCGGCGTGACGCGGGTGATGCGATAGCCGCCTTCCATAAGGATGGTGAGATCGCGCGCAAGCGTCAGCGGATTGCAGCTTACCGCAACGATCTTCTTCACCGTGCTGCGGGCCAGTTCCTTGCACTGGAATTCCGCACCGGCGCGCGGCGGATCGAACACGACTGCATCGTAATTCTTCAGTTCGCTTGTCATCAGCGGTCGGCGGAAGAGATCGCGTTTCTCGACGCTCACCGGTTTGAGGCCCTGCGTGTTGCGGGCGGCAAAATCCAGCGCCTTCAGCGGCTTGTCTTCTGCTTCCACCGCATGCACCTTGCCGATGCGTGCGAGCCTCAGCGCGAAGGTGCCGGAACCGCAGAAGAGATCGGCAATGCGCTTCGATTTGCCGATATGGGCAAGCACCAGCTCGGCCATGGCGTCTTCCGCCTGCTTCGTCGCCTGCGTGAAACTGCCGGCCGGGGGTGAAACCGCAACGCCGCCGAATTCGATGATCGGCTTTTGCGGTTCGATCAGGATTTCACCTGAGAGCGAAACACGGGCAATGCCGCGCATGGCGAGCACCGTTTCCGTGAGGGTGCGCCGCTGCTTGTCGCTGACCGACTTGATGCCTTCGACCGAAATATCGAGACCCGAGAGCGTTTCGAGAACGGTCATGCGGAATGGTTCGGCATTCGCCACCATGGAAAGCCCGATGGCGCGGATGGCATCCAGCCGCGAGACGATGCCGGGCGAGGTGACGGGACATTCCTCGATAGCGACGATGTGATGGCTGTTCGCCTGGCTGAAACCGAGCAGCAGACCCTTTTCCGTCTTGCGGGCGGCAAACACCGCGCGGCGGCGCTCGCCGGGGCGACAGATGACGAGATCGTCCACCGGCGGCGTCAGGCCCTTTGATTTCAGTGCCGAAACCACCAGCTCCCGCTTGTAGGCATGGTAAGGTTGATCGGAAAGATGCTGCAGCGAACAGCCGCCGCAGGTGCCGTTCTTGCCATCGGGGCCGAAATGGCGGCAGGCCGGTTCACGGCGCTCCGCCGAGGCCTCCGTTATCGACATGACGGTGCCGTGATCTTTCACCTTCGCAATCGCGACCGTTTCGCCGGGCAGCGCGAAGGGCACATAGACCGGGCCGTCGGGACAGTGCGCGATGCCGTCGCCCTGCGCGCCGAGGCTCTTGATGGTGACGGTCTGTGTGCTCATGGCTTTTCGCCTCCGAGAAGAAATTCGATGTTGCCGTCGCCGCCGGAAATCGGCGAGGGAATGAGGCCGAGGCTTTTCCAGCCCATGTCCTCGGTCAGCCAGCGTTCCAGTTCGGCGGCCACGGCAGGCGCCGTTTCCGGTTCTTTCAACAGTCCGGCCTTGCTGATGGCGTCACGCCCCGCCTCGAATTGCGGCTTCACCAGCAGAACCGCGAGAGCGCCGGTTTCCGCAAGCTCGAGTGCCGGCGCAAGCGCAAGCTTCAGCGAAATAAAGGACACGTCGGAGACGATGAAGCCGATGGGCCGGTCATCGATATCTTCCGCCGTCAGGAAGCGCGCATTCAGCCCTTCCAGATTGGTCACCCGCGGATCGTTCTCGATTCTGGCATGCATCTGCCCGTGGCCGACATCGATGGCGGTGACGTGTTTGGCGCCGCGCTCCAGCAACACCTCGGTGAAACCGCCGGTCGAAGCGCCGACATCGAGACAGTCATGGCCCTTCGGATCGAGCCGGAAATGATCGAGCGCGGCCACGAGCTTCAGCGCTGCGCGCGAAACATAGGCCTGCGCCGGATCGCTGATGGCGATTTCGGCATCGCCGGCGACGGTCTGGCTCGGTTTGGTGACGATTTTACCGTTGACGCTCACGGTGCCGCGTGCAACCGCGTCGCGCGCACGCGAGCGGCTGGCGAAGTGGCCGAGCGACACGAGAAGCTGGTCAAGCCGTTCATTTTCAGATGTTTTGGACATGGTCCCGTGTCAATGACCGCCAAACCCCGCCGATGCAAGCGATTTATCGCTGAAAGGGACCGACGATGCCCGCTGTCGCCCATTGATGTTGCACCGCAAAGTCAGAATGTTCGATTAATCCAATATAAAGGCTTGTATTGCACTTTGTGCACAAGGCCCGTGCGGCCACCGGAACCTGCCATGACGGCATCTCCTCCCATCCACAAAATTGCGGCCGTTGCAGCGCAGACGCTTGCTTCGAGGCATCGGGTCGCCGAGAGAGTTTGCGATGTCGCTTAAAAACCTCCCCATCAATCTGAAGCTCATAGCCACCTTCTGTGCCTTGATGAGCGTGTGCCTGCTCGCTTCCGCGGTCGTATTCTGGCAGACGCTGGGGAGCGAGCGTGTCACGATCGAAAACAACCGTACCAAGGATATCATCCAGGCCGTGGATGGCGCGACGGCAGCCATGCTGGAACAGGCCGTCAATCAGCGTGGCTTCCTGCTGTTTCGCAGCGACAGCACCTATAACGATGTATTCGCCCAGCGCGACCTGATGCTGAAGAAGCTCGATGAGGCCCGCGCGCTGGCCGTCGGCCGGCCGGACATTCTGACATCCATCGACGACATGCAGAAATCCGCCACCGTGTTCTTCAAGGAACTGGCGGAACCGCAGATCGCCGCACGCAAGACGACCGAAGCGCCGATTTCCGAAATCATCGAAATCGGCCGCAATCAGGCCAAGGGCCAGCTCGATGGCTTCCGCGCCTCCGCCGCCAAGATCAAGGAACAGTTGAACGGCCTGTCCACCGCTTACGCGGCAGAACAGCAGGCCGCCGCAATGAACCTGAAATATGCGCTTCTGGGTGGCGGTGCCGTTGCCGGTCTTCTGGCCGTTGCCCTCATCTGGGCGCTGTCGCGCTCCATCGTCACGCCCATCGTTGGCATGACGGCGGCAATGAGCAGGCTTGCCGATGGCGATCTGACGACGGAAGTTCCCGCTACGGATCGTGGCGACGAAGTCGGCAAGATGGCGAAGGCCGTTCTGGTCTTCAAGGAAGCCGGGCTGGAAAAATCCCGCCTTGCCGGCGAGACCGACCGCATGCGCTCCGCGACGGAGGCTGAACGCCGCCGCAACGAGGAAGAAAAGGCAAAGGACGAAGCCGCCAGCGCTTTTGCCAGCGCCGAGCTTGGCAAGGGCCTTGCCGCTCTCGCGGATGGCGATCTTTCCTATCGCATCGAGACGCCCTTTGCGCCCGCCATCGACCCGGTTCGCGTGAATTTCAACAGCGCCGTCGAAAAACTCCAGCAAGCGCTGCGCACCGTCGGTGAGAACGCCGCCGCGATCAATGCCGGTGCTTCGGAAATGCTCTCCGCCGCCGACGACCTGTCGCGCCGCACCGAACAGCAGGCGGCCTCCATCGAGGAAACCGCCGCAGCCTTGGAAGAAGTCACCACCACGGTGCGCGACAGCGCCCGCGGCGCGGAAGATGCCGGCAATCTGGTCCAGCGCGCTCGCGCCGGTGCGGAAAAGTCCGGCGTCGTGGTCCGCAAGGCGGTCGCCGCCATGCGTGAAATCGAGAAGTCTTCCGGCGAAATCGGCAACATCATCGGTGTCATCGACGATATTGCCTTCCAGACCAACCTGCTGGCGCTGAACGCCGGCGTCGAAGCCGCCCGCGCCGGTGATGCCGGCAAGGGCTTTGCGGTGGTTGCGCAGGAAGTCCGCGAACTCGCCCAGCGTTCCGCCAATGCCGCCAAGGAAATCAAGACGCTGATCGGCGCTTCCAGCCAGCAGGTGGAAAACGGCGTCAATCTGGTCGACGAGACCGGCAAGGCTCTGGAACTCATCGTGGCGGAAGTCGAGGAGATCAATGCCCATGTCAGCGCCATCGTCGTTGCTGCCCGCGAACAGGCCACCGGCCTGCAGGAAATCAATACGGCCGTGAACACCATGGACCAGGGAACGCAGCAGAATGCCGCCATGGTGGAACAGCAGACCGCCGCCAGCCATTCGCTGGCCCGCGAAGCGGAAGCGCTGAACAGCCTGCTCGGCCAGTTCAGAATGGATGGCGCACGCGCTGCCGTTGCCAGTGCCGGCGGCTATTCCGCGCCGCGCCAGTCTTCCGCCAGGCCCGCCTTCCAGTCCGCGCCGGCCGCACCGGCCCGCAAGGCTCCGGTAAAATCGGCCTCCGCAACCGCAAGGCCTGTCGCCTCGCCGGCCCGTGCGCTTGGCCAGAGCCTCGCCCGCGCCTTCGGCGGTGCGGCCGAAGCACCGGCTGCCAAGGATCAGGACTGGACGGAGTTCTGAGTCGGGCTTTCAGATTGAACCTATGGATTGGGGGCCGAAAGGCCCCCTTTTTGCATCGGTCATTTCAAACGGGAAACGCCGCTTGGAGTTTTTTCGCTTTTCTTCGAAGCACGAAAACACTCTAACTCTTTGTTTTGGCACATTTCCGGACGGAAAGCCGGGGTCCACTTTTCCTGAAATGCTCTATGTGCCCTGTAGCCGGAACATCCGCGCAAAGAACAGCTCGTCCGACAGGCGGTGAAGCAGGGCGGCAATACCGGCGGTCGCGGCAATGGCGAAAACAAGCCGCCCGGCGAGAACGCCATAAACATCCGCGCCAAGCGACATCACCACGAGCGTGTCCTCGATCACGCTATGGGCAAAACCCATGAACACGCAGGACAGAAACACCTGCCGCGGCGAGATCGTCCCCGATTGCGCCTCGCGGATCAGGAAGCCGGCGCCGTAGGAAATGCCGAGAAACAAGCCGATCGCGGTAAGATGTTCAGCCTCGCCGCGAATGCCCGCAAGACGCAGCAGGGGCGAGAGCGCTTTCATCATTAGCGCCAGCACGCCCGTTAGTCTTAGGATTTCAAGGCAAAGGGAAAGTGCAAGCAGGATGACGAGCATCCAGACCATGGTTTCCCCGAGGCCGAGGAAATAGGCGGTCCATTCAGGCGTGGCGCTCATCGCAATCCAGGTGGGGTTTACCGGGCCTGACAGCCATCCCATCGCCTCCAGAACGTAATGCAGCATGAAGGCATAGAGCAATCCGCCGCCGACGCGCAGCGCCGTGGTGACGATCATGCCCGGTCCCGCCTTTTCAATGATCTTCTGTTCGATGGGCAGGCCATGGGCGAACAGGATCAGTGCCGAAAAAACGGTGATATCCGCAACGGTGAGCGACGATGCGGGCACAAGCGTGAAGATGAGCGGCACCGCACCCCATATGCCGACCAGCATTGCTGTCAGCCAGGCAAGACCAAGCTCCGGCGGCAGCCCGATGAGGTTCATGACCGGCGCAAAGGCAGGCGCCACCGCCTCGATCGCGCCCATCCTCGACAAGAGCTCGGTCAGAATGGCAATCGGAACCGTGATCCGCACAAGCACCCAGTAGATTGCAAGCGTTTCCCGCGTTTTTTGCCAGACGGGCAGGAAAAGTGGCATGTGAGGCTCCCTGAAGGTTGTTCCCATTCACTAATCCCGGCGCGTTCGCATTTGCGGTCAAAGATTGCAGTTTCATGCAATTTTATTGCAAATCTAGTGGCGAGCGATATGCTGCCGGCATGGATCGGATCGACCGGAAACTTCTGAACCTTTTGCAGAACGATGCGTCGCGCACGAATGTGGATATGGCCGATGAAGTCGGGCTATCTCCATCCAGTTGCCTGCGCCGCCTGCAGCGGCTGCGCAAGTCTGGCGTGATCGACCGCATCGTGGCGATCCTCAACCCCGCAAAGGCGGGACGGGTGATCAAGGCTCTGGTGACGGTGGAGCTGAAATTGCACGGCGAGCAGCATATGCGCCGCTTTCTGGATATTGTGAGCGCCGAAGAGGCCGTGTCGCAGGCCTATGCCGTGACCGGCGCAACCGATGTCGTGCTGATGCTGCGCTTGCGGGATATGGAAGAATTCGACGCCCTGTGCGACCGGCTCTTCCGCGACCAGCACAATGTTGCGCGCTTTGTCACCATGGTCGTCATCAAGACGGCGAAAGAGGAAACGGCCATAAGGCTTTAACCGGAGCCCTTCGCGGTTTTCCAGAAAGGTAATTTCCAGATGGCGCCTCGCGTTAAGCTACACATTCTGGACGGTTCATATGGGATAGCCCGGCTTCATGCGTCCGAAGCCATTCCGGCATGGGCCGATGGCGGTGGATTTGTCAGTGTCACCCGGACCGATGACGAGCTTTCCATCGTCTGCCGGGCAGAGCGCATACCGCTTGATGTGCGGGTCGATGCGGGTTGGTCGTGTTTCAAGTTTCAAGGCCCGTTTGCCTTTGATGAGACCGGTATCGTTTTGTCGGTCATCGCGCCGTTGTCGACCAATGGAATAGGAATATTCGTGGTTTCGACTTTCGATGGCGACCATCTGCTGGTGAAGTCGAACGATCTGGAGAAAGCGCTCGACCTGCTGGCAAATGCAGGACATTCCCTCGTCTAGGAATCCATTTCGCCACGATGTTTTTTGAAGAGGTGCGTTTTGAATAGTGAAATCGAACTGCCGGTGCAAAAGCAGCTTGAGGCCTACAATGCCCGTGACATCGATGCCTTCATGCTCTGGTGGGCGGATGATTGTCAGTATTACGCTTTCCCGGCGACGCTTCTGGCAGGAAGCGCGGCAGAGATTCGGGAACGTCACATCGAGCGCTTCAAGGAACCGGATCTCTATGGGAAACTGCTGACGCGCATTGTCGTTGACAATGTCGTCATCGACCACGAAACGGTTACCCGCAACTTTCCGGAAGGAAAGGGAGAGGTCGACGTTGCCGGCATCTATGAAGTTGAGAACGGCAGGATCGCCAAGGCTTGGTTCAAAATCGGCGAACCGCGGATATTGTCGCGAAAATCCTAGCGCCTTTAAAAGGATGCACGCGTGAGATTCCTTACGATTCACGTCGCTATGCGGCGTAATCCGCCCGCATGGGGTGCCAGACGGAAATATCGCGTGGGGCGTCCAGAAGCCCGGGCAGGGCGTCGTGCCATGCCTGCCGATAGGGGCGGTGAATCTGAACGTCGATGACGTCCTGATGGTCGCTCCAGGTCTCATGCAGCAGGAAGCGGTTCTCGTTTTCACCGTCCCGGTGCAGGGTTGCGTTCACGAAGGTCTCTTCGTGCCGCATGGCGTCGAGCAGTGCATTCAGCAATTCGAGAAAGCGCTCGCGCTGGCCGGGGCGGACCTGAAAGCCGATGAGATAGGTGGTGTGCACGGGTCTTACTCCTTGGTGCCTTGCATCAGTGCTTCGCGGGTTGCCGCGTCGGCGGGATAAAAACACTCCAGCACCAGTTCGGACAGCGTGACGTCTGTGGCCGTTCCGAAAACCGTGGTGGTTGAAATGAAGCTCAATATGCCGCCCGAAGACGGATCGCGAAGCTGGAGCGGTATGGCCAGGGGGTCGGCCCCGGCGGCATGGGGCGAGGCCTTTGGTGCAGGATAGGCCGCAAGCTCCGCATGCAGCCGGGAAAGCACCTCGTCTCCCGTCTCTTCGACCTGGCGACGCAGGCGTTCCAGCAGGTGATGACGCCATTCGGCGAGGTTGACGATGCGCGAACTCAGGCCCTGCGGATGCAGGCTCAGCCTCAAGGCGTTGAGCGGCGGGAGAAGCAGCTCTTCTGAAACGCCGGCCAGGCGCGACGTGATCGCGCCATTGGCGAGAACGACGTTCCAGTGCCGGTCAACGGCAAGGGCGGGGAAGGGCATATGCCCGTGCACCACAGTTTCGACCGCCTGCCGGGCCGCCGCCATGTCGGGCGCGTCCATCGGCCGTTCGGAATGAACAGGCGCATAACCCGCCGCCAGCATCAGCCGGTTGGCGGCGCGGGCGGGCATGGAAAGCTGCTCCGCCAGTTTCACGAGCATCTCGCGGCTGGGGGATGATCGCCCGCTTTCCACGAAACTCAGATGGCGCGCGGAGATATCCGCCTCCATCGCCAGATCGAGCTGGCTCAACCTGCGGCGCGCACGCCATTCCTTCAGCACCTGGCCGACATGTTCTCGATGATGTGTCATGCCCCGCAGCCTAGCAGAAGAGAGCGGCAATGCGATTACCTCTGAGGTAATTGTTCCGCTTCCCGACCCCCGGCATGTTTGGGCCGCCAACCAGAAGGAGCGCAATCATGACGCAGCATCTCGCAATCGCCGAAACCTATCTCGCAGCATGGAACGAGGAGGACAATGAACGCCGCAGGCATCTCGTCGGTCAGGAATGGGCAGAAAATACGCGCTATGTCGATCCGCTGATGCAGGGCGAGGGACAGCAGGGGATCGCCGCGATGATCGAAGCGGCGCGGGAGAAATTTCCGGGATATCGTTTCGTTCTTGCCGGCACCCCGGATGGCCACGGCAATTTCACCCGTTTCTCATGGCGGCTCATTTCGCCTGATGGGGATGATGTCGCTGGTGGAACCGATGTCGTCAGCCTGAATGCGGAGGGGCGGATCGAAAACGTTGTCGGTTTTCTTGATGGCGCTGCATCCTGAGGCAGAGGCGGGATCGTCCCGCCTCCTGTCCCCGCAATCTTTCAGCCCGCAAATCCCACGCCGGCCTGACGCTGGCCAAGTGCATTGAACACGGTGGAAACGATGCCGGCCCGGTCGAGGCCGGCATTGGCATACATGGTCTCCGGCTTTGCCTGCTCCACCCACTGGTCGGGCAGGGTCAGCGTCCGTACCTTCGGACCATGGTCTAGCAGGCCGGCGCTCGCCATGAAATGCAGCACATGCGCGCCGAAACCGCCGACGGAGCCTTCCTCGATGGTCACCAGCACTTCGTGATGGGCCACAAGCTGGCGGATAAGGTCGAGATCGAGCGGTTTGGCGAAGCGCGCATCGGCAACCGTGGTGGAAAGGCCAGCCGCATCGAGATCTTCGGCAGCCGCAAGGCATTCCGCCAGCCGCGTGCCGAAGGAGAGCAGCGCGACCTTCGTGCCTTCCTTGATGATACGGCCCTTGCCGATCTGAAGAATCTCACCGCGCGCGGGCATCTCGACGCCCACGCCTTCACCGCGCGGGTAACGGAAGGAAATCGGGCCTTCATCGTAAGCCGCTGCCGTGCGGACCATATGTTTCAGCTCCGCCTCGTCGGCCGCCGCCATCACCACCATGCCGGGCAGGGTGGCGAGGAAAGTCGTGTCGAACGAACCGGCATGGGTCGGCCCGTCAGCACCGACAAAACCGGCGCGGTCGATGGGGAAACGCACGGGCAGGCTCTGGATGGCCACATCATGCACCAGCTGGTCGTAACCGCGTTGCAGGAAGGTGGAATAAAGCGCACAGAAAGGCTTGTAACCGTCCGCCGCAAGCCCCGCCGCAAAGGTGACGGCGTGCTGTTCGGCAATGCCGACATCGAAGGTGCGGGCCGGGAAAAGCTCGGCCATCTTGTCGAGGCCGGTGCCGTTCGGCATGGCGGCCGTCACACCGATGATCTTGTCGTCGAGGGTGGCTTCCTGAATCAGCGCTTCGGCAAAGACGCTGGTATAGCTCGGCGCATTCGGCTTGGCTTTCGCCTGCGCGCCGGTGATGACATCGAACTTGTTGACGCCGTGATATTTGTCAGCCGCCGCTTCCGCCGGCGCATAACCCTTGCCCTTCTGCGTCACCACATGGATGAGAACAGGGCCTTTCTGATTGTCGCGCACATTGCGCAGCACCGGCAGCAGATGATCGAAGGAGTGACCGTCGATCGGGCCGATGTGATAGAAACCAAGCTCCTCGAACAGCGTGCCGCCGGTCACATAACCGCGCGCATGGGTCACGGCGCGGGTAATGGCGCGGTCGATGGTCTTGCCGAGATAGGCGGTGAGTTTCTTGCCGAAATCGCGGAAGCCCATATAGGTGCGGCCGGAGGCGAGGCGCGCCAGATAAGCGCTCATCGCGCCCGTCGGCGGCGCAATCGACATGTCGTTGTCATTGAGGATGACGATCAGTCGTGCATCGAGCGCACCGGCATTGTTCAGCGCTTCGAACGCCATGCCCGCCGACATCGAGCCGTCGCCGATGACGGCGATCACCTTGCGGTCGCTCTGATCCAGACCCGCCGCCACCGCCATGCCGAGACCGGCGGAAATGGAGGTGGAGGAATGGCCGGCGCCGAAATCGTCATAGTCGCTTTCGGCCCGCCGGGTGAAGCCGGAAAGCCCGCCTTCCTGCCGCAGCGTGCGAATGCGGTCGCGACGGCCGGTGAGGATTTTATGCGGATAACATTGGTGGCCGACATCGAAGATCAGCCGGTCTTCGGGCGTGTTGAAGACCTTGTGGATGGCAATCGTCAATTCCACCACGCCAAGCCCGGCTCCCAGATGGCCACCGGTCTTCGACACCGCGTCAATCATCTCGTCGCGCAGTTCCCGTGCCAGTTCCGGCAGGTCGCGATCGTCGATCTCCTTGAGATCGGAGGGGAAATTCACCCGGTCGAGCAGTGGGGTCTGGGGCATTCCGGTCAATCGTTCGGCCTTTTCTCGTGGTCAGCAGGGGGCACCGGAGCGGCTTTCATGGTGAAAGCCGAAGGTCCATTCCTGCATGTCGTACACTTCTATAGAATTTCAACCTTCCGGCAAAGGGACAAACTCTTCTTCGTCGCCGGGAACGATATCGAAGCGTCCGGTTCTCCACTCCTGTTTGGCCTGCTCTATGCGTTCTTTTGATGACGAAACGAAGTTCCACCAGATGTAGCGGCGCTGATTGAGCGCCGCCCCGCCGAAGATCATGATGTGACAGCCATTGCTGCCGGCCTGAAGCGTGATGTCGTCACCCGGCCGGAAGACGAGGAGCTGATCGGCGGCGAAGATATCGCCCGCCACATCCAGCGAACCGGACAGAATATAGATCGCCCGCTCCTCGTGATCGGCGGAGAAGGGAAATTTCACACCCGGCTCCAGCGTCAGGTCGACATAAAGGGTATCGGTAAAGGCCGAAACCGGGGAGGTGAGGCCTTCGAATTCGCCGATCACCACCCGGCCGGTAGCGCCCTTGATATCGATCAGCGGCATGTCTTCCCTGGCCGTATGGGCAAAGGCGGGGTCGATTTCTTCCATGTGGTCTGGCAGGGCAAGCCATGTCTGCAGGCCGGACATGGAAAGGGGATGGCCGCGCAGGTTTTCGGGCGTGCGTTCCGAGTGAACGATGCCGCGCCCGGCCGTCATCAGGTTGATGTCGCCGGGGCGGATGACGAGTTCGGTGCCGAGACTGTCGCGATGCTTGATTTCGCCGTCGAACAGATAGGTGACGGTGGAAAGCCCGATATGTGGATGCGGTTTGACGTCGAGTGCCTCTCCGGCCTTCAGGATCGCCGGGCCCATGCGGTCGAAAAAGATGAAGGGGCCGACGAGACGCCGCTGCCGGGTCGGCAGGGCGCGGCGCACGGCAAAGCCGCCAATGTCGCTGGTGCGCGGAATGATGAGGTTTTCGATGGCGTCGCAGGCAAAGGCGTCACCCGCGACGGGATCGTTGCCGGGAAAGAAGGACATATTTTGCTCCTCGTATCTTCGAACGGGAGTTTATCACAACTGATGGTGCGGGGGAGCATCGGGATATCGAACGCTGTGTTTGTGCGTCGTTAGCGGATGAGGGGGGAGCGAATTTAACTCTGCTTAACCTACAAACTCCCTCATTCCTGTGCTTGTCACAGGAATCCAGCCAGACCAAGTCCTTGGGCTGAAAAGACTTTTCCCGCCGCGCAGACGCGCGTCGACTGGCTTCCTGTGACAAGCACAGGAATGAGGGAGGGTGGGGTCGTTTGTCGAATCAACCAAACGTTCCGCCTGCCGGACAATCACTCCCCGTCCAGCGGCTCCACACCCTGCGGCTTGCCGGCCCGGTCGAGGCGAATCTTCTCGATTCGCTTTTCGGCAGCGTTCAACAGTGTTTCGCAATGCTTCTTCAGGGCTTCGCCGCGCTCATAGATGGCGATGGATTCGTCCAAGGCCACGTCTCCGCGTTCCAGGCGTGCGACAATGCTTTCCAGCTCGGCGACGGCTTTTTCAAAGGAATAACCGCTGACATCGGCTGTGTTGGCATTTTCCGTCATGTTCAACCCTTCATCATTCTCAAAATATGCATGGCTGCCGATTCCGCCAGCCCTTCCAGATCATAACCGCCTTCCAGCAGGCTGACGACCCGGTTCGACGTGTATTTATCGGCCATTTCCAGAAGCCGGCCCGTTGCCCAGTCGAAATCCTCGCCCACCAGATTGATCTGCGCCAAGGGATCGCGGTGATGCGCGTCGAAGCCGGCGGAGATGAGGATGAGATCGGGCGAAAAATCGGCAATCGCCGGCAACACGCGGGATTTGAAGGCCTCGCGGAAATATTCGCTGCCGGTGTTGGGCGAAAGCGGCGCGTTGACGATGTTGTTCTTCACGCCGGTTTCGTTTTTGTCGCCGCTCCACGGGTAAAGCGGCATCTGGTGGGTGGAACAGAACAGCACGGAGGTGTCGTTCCAGAAGATATCCTGCGTGCCGTTGCCGTGATGCACGTCCCAGTCGATGACGGCGACGCGCTCCGCGCCGTGCGCATTCTGCGCATGGCGGGCGGCAATCGCCACATTGTTGAAAAGACAGAAGCCCATGGCCTTTGCGGTTTCCGCATGGTGGCCGGGCGGGCGGGCGGCGACGAAGACATTGTCGGCAGCGCCGGTAAACACGTCATCCACCGCCGCCATGGCGGCACCGATGCCGGTCAGTGCCGCCTGCAGGCTTTTTTGCGAGACGTAGGTGTCGGCCTCGACGCGGTTGATCTCGCCATCCTCTTCGGGGATCTGCCGCATGACGGCAAGCAGATGCTCCTCCGGATGCGCCAGCAGCACCGCATCCTCATTCGCCTGCGGCGCTTCTTTGCGTTCCAGCCGCTCGAAATTCGGGTGTTCGAGCGCGATGTTCAGCGACCGCAGGCGGTCCGGCCGCTCGGGGTGGCCGGATGGCGTGATATGCTCCAGGAAGATCGGATGTTCGTATAAACGCGTCGCCATTCTTTTCCTCCCGAAGAAAGTCCGTTCAGGCGCGCTGCGGCAGAAGCGGATAACCGGCCATCACGGCGCGGCCGGCAAGTGCGGCAAGCACGGCCTTCAGCGCATCGCCCGGAATGAAGGCGAGCGAACCCATGAAGGCCTTTTCGAAACCGAGCCCGACGACCAGTGCCAGATAGGTGATGCCGAAAGCATAAAGCACGACCACGCCGCCAATCAGGCTGGCGACGAAGAAACCGATGCCCTGTGTGAGAGCGGACTGGCCGCGATTGACGAGTTTTTCCGAGAGCGTGCCGGTGACGAAGGCAGCTGCGATCCAGCCGATCAGGAAGCCGGTGGTCGGCGTCGTGAAGATCGAAAGGCCGCCGCGTCCGCCCGAAAGCACCGGCAGGCCGATGGCGGCAATAAGTATCGTCAGGAGAACCGCCAGCGTACCGCGCTTCGCGCCCAGCACGACACCGGCCAGCATGACGCCGAGCGACTGCGCGGTGATCGGCACGGGAATGAAACCGAGCGTGATCGGCGGCAGAAGCCCGAGTGCGATGATGATGGCGGAAAACAGCGAAATCAGCACAAGGTCGCGGGTCGTCATGGCTCGGAAACTCCGGATGGTTATCTGGCCGTCAGCTTTGGCCTCTGAAACCGCGCGCGTCAATGGCGTCGGCAATGGCATCGGCATCCTTCAACGTCATAATCACCAGCGGCACGATGATGGTGGCCATCCGCACAGGCAGGCCGCGCGCCCGATGCGCATCGCGCACCGCATGGTAACGGTTGACGATTTCAGGCACGAACCGCACGACGAGCCCGACCGAAAGCCCGATATCGGCGGCATTCACCAGCCCCAGCCTTTCCAGCGGGGCGGCGGCAAGCGCGATCTCGTCCATGAATTGCGAGATGCTGACAGTGATGGTGACGGCGGTGGCAAGCAGCGCCAGCGCCGTCAGCCGCAAAAGATTGACACTGGCATCATGGGCCGGAAGCAGGAGGTAGCTGAAGGCGGCGACGAGGAAGATTGTCAGCATCACCGGCCGCAGCCGCAGGCCGATATCCTTGAAAGGCAGTCGCGTAGCGCCCAGAATAAGGGCGGCCAGAACCGTCGCGCCTGCGAGAACCAGCTGATCGCGGGTGAGGAACAATGCGATGCTGAAACCCATGAGCGTCAGCAGCTTGAGGCGCGGCGAGACGCGGTAGAGCCAGCCAGTGCCTTCCACATGCAGCGATTTCATCGCGATGCCACCTCCAGATAGCACGCCACCGCTTCCTCGGGTGCGGCGTCGGCGACCAGCGCGCCTTCATGGAACACCAGCACCCGGTCGAAACCCGCAACCAGCGGCAGATCGTGGGTGATGACGATCAGCGCCTGCGACAGCGCCGCCATGGTCTTTTCCACGGTGGCTCGGTTTTTGAGATCGAGCTGATTGGTCGGCTCATCGAGAATGAGGAGCTGCGGTTCGGTGACCAGAAGCGCCGCCAGCGCCGCCAGTTGCAATTCGCCGCCGGAAAGCTCATGCGCGCGCCGTTTTTCGAGGTGAGGGATGCCGAGCCGGGCGAGAACGGCTTTCACCCGGGCTTCGGTTTCGGCCTTGCCGAGACCGAGCCGTTTCAGCCCGAAGGCGACATCGTCGCGCACGATCGGCAGGATGATCTGGTTCTGCGGATTCTGGAAGATAAAACCGACCGTCTGCAAGACCGCCTTGGCGTCGCTCACGGTGTCGAGGCCGTTCACCGAAACCTTGCCCTCGCTCGGTTTGTTCAGCCCGTTGATCAGCCGGGCAAAGGTGGTCTTGCCGGAACCATTGAGGCCGATTACGCCGATGCGCCGTTCCGTCAATGTCACAGACAGCGGCTGCAGGGCCTGGCGGCCCTCGAAAGCGACGCCGGCGGCGGTAAAACGGATTTCCAAGCTTACATCCTCGCGTACTTTTTCCGGTTCTATACCCCGTCATCAGCAGAAGTGAAACAAGGAACAAAAAAAGAACATTGCAATCGCGAAAAAGCCGTCATACCTTCTGCTCCATGGTGATCAAGGTTTCAAACGAAGCGGCAAGACGAATTTTTCTGGCGCGGCAGGGGCTTTCCTCTCCGCCCGGCAAGGCGCTTTCCAAGGATGGCCTGTTGCAGCTCATCACCGATATCGGTTTTGTGCAGGTGGACAGCATCGGCACGGTGGAGCGCGCCCACCACCAGATTATTTTCGCCCGCAACCAGACCTACAGGCGCGGCCATCTGACCACGCTTTTGGAAAAGGACCGGGCGCTTTTCGAGCACTGGACGCATGACGCCTCCATCCTGCCGACGGAATTTTATCCCTATTGGAAACATCGTTTCCGCCGCCGCGAGCCGATCATTCAGGAGCGCTGGCGCAAATGGCACGGCGAGGGCTTCGATGCGGCTTTCGGGGAAACGCTGGAGCGCATCGCCGCCACCGGTCCGGTTCTGGCGCGTGAACTGAAGGAGGAGGGGCATCAGTCCGGCGGTTGGTGGAACTGGCATCCCTCCAAAACCGCACTTGAATATCTCTGGCACACCGGCAAGCTCGCGATTGCCGGCCGCGTCAATTTCCAGAAGGTCTATGATCTCGCCGAACGGGTCATTCCCGGCGAGCATCACGAAACCGAAGTAGAACACGCCGAATTCGTTGACTGGGCCTGCCGTGAGGCGCTGAAGCGGCTGGGTTTCGCCACCCATGGCGAAATCGCCGCCTTTTTCGATCTCGTCACCCCGCAGGAGGCGAGGGACTGGGTCAAGAACCATCGCGATGAACTCTGCGAGGTCTCGCTTCTTTCCAGCGACGGGGACAATGCCCGCCCGTCTTTTGCCTTTGCCGATTTCACCGCCGACCTGACAGACGTGCCGCAACCTTCCGCCCGCGTCCGTGTCCTCAGCCCCTTCGACCCGCTGCTGCGTGACCGAAACCGCACGGAGCGGCTGTTCGGCTTCTATTACCGCATCGAGGTCTTCGTGCCCGAGCCGAAACGGCAATATGGCTATTATGTCTTCCCGCTTCTGGAGGGTGACAGGCTGATCGGCCGCATCGACATGAAGGCGGATCGCAAGCGCGGCACGCTGGATGTACGCCGCCTGTGGCTGGAGCCGAGCGTGCGTGCTTCGGCCGGTCGGCTGGAGAAGCTCGACGCGGAACTGGTGAGGCTGGCGAAGTTTACCGGGGTGGAGAGCGTGAATTATCTGGAGGGCTGGCGGGAGGTATAATTGCTTCCCAGGCCACGGTCTTTCGTCATGCTCGGGCCTGTCCCGAGCATCTGCAACGGACAACGTGTTGAAAGCGTTCGCAGATCCTCGGCACAAGGCCGAGGATGACGTAGAGCGGGCGGAGAGCGCACCAAACCGAAGCGCTCCCGCGACGACCCCAAATCAACCGATATCAGTCGCCGAAATCTTGATGCCGAACCCCTCGAGACCGACGTAATGCCGCTCGCGGGTGGTCATCAGCTTGATGGAGCTGATGCCGAGGTCTTTCAGGATTTGCGCGCCGAGGCCGATTTCCAGCCATTCGTTTTCGCGCGAACGGGCCTGCGCATGCGCCTCATCCGGATCACGGGCCTTGCGACGTCCGGCCACCTGGCCGACGCCGACCGAGCCTTCGCGCAGATAGACGATGACGCCGCGGCCTTCTTCGGCGATCTTCTGCATATAATGCCGCACCGGCTGGCGGTCGCCGAACACATCGTCGGCCACGTTTTCGGGGTGCAGGCGCACGGGAATGTCGATGCCGTCGCGGATATCGCCGAAAATCACCGCCATATGCTGCATCGGATCCCAGGGCAGGGAATAGGTCTGCGCCTTGGCGGGTCCGAAGGGCGTCTCGATGGTGAAGGAGGACTCCATCTCCACCAGCGTTTCCTTGCGCTGGCGATAGGCGATGAGATCGGCGACCGAAACGTGCTTCATGCCGTGTTTTTCGGCGAAATCCAGCACCTGCGGTCCGCGCATCACCGTGCCGTCGTCATTCACCAGCTCGCTGATGACGCCGATGGGCGGCAGGCCGGCGAGCCGGCAGAGATCGACCGCCGCTTCGGTATGGCCGGAGCGCATCAATACGCCGCCCTCGCGGGAAATCAGCGGGAAGATGTGGCCCGGCCGGGTGAAATCGGAGGCACCAACATTGGGATTGGCAAGGTTGCGCACCGTGAGCGTGCGGTCATCGGCGGAAATGCCTGTCGTGGTGCCGTGCTTGAAATCGACGCTGACGGTGAAGGCCGTGGTATGCGCGCTGTCATTTTCCGCCACCATGGCGTTGAGGTTCAGCCGCTTGGCTTCCTCGCGCGGCATGGGCGCACAGACGATACCGGACGTGTGGCGCACGATCAGCGCCATTTTCTCCGGCGTGCAGTGAACCGCCGAAATGATCAGATCGCCTTCGTTCTCACGGTCGTCATCATCGGTCACGACAACGATTTCACCGGCTTCGAAAGCGCGGATGGCGTCCACGACGCGTTTCTGGTCATAGGCCATGGCGATATCCCCTCACTTCAAACGGCCGGTCTGGCCGCGATCCCTCAGATAATGGTCGGCAACGGTGCAGGCGATCATCGCTTCGCCGATAGGCACGGCGCGGATGCCGACGCAGGGGTCGTGGCGGCCCTTGGTGCGCACATCCACATTGTTGCCGTCGGTATCGATGGAAAGACGCTCCGTCAGAATGGAGGAGGTGGGCTTGATGGCGAAGCGGGCGATGACAGGCTCGCCGGTCGCAATGCCGCCCAGAATGCCGCCGGCATGGTTGGAGAGGAAGATCGGCTTGCCGTCATTGCCCATGCGCATCTCATCGGCATTTTCCTCGCCGGAAAGCTCGGCGGAGGCGAAACCTTCGCCGATCTCCACGCCCTTGACGGCGTTGATCGACATCAGGCTGGAGGCGATATCCTGATCGAGCTTGGCATAGATCGGCGCGCCGATGCCGGCCGGAACCCCTTCAGCCACCACTTCGACGACGGCCCCGATGGAGGAGCCGGCCTTGCGGATGCCGTCGAGATACTCTTCCCACACTGGCACCATGGCGGCATCCGGGCAGAAGAACGGGTTCTGGTCGACCTGAGCCCAATCCCAGTTGTCGCGGTTGATTTTGTGCTTGCCGATCTGCACCAGCGCGCCGCGCACATTGAGGCTCGGCACCACCTTGCGGGCAATCGCACCGGCCGCGACACGCGCCGCCGTCTCGCGCGCGGAAGAACGTCCGCCGCCGCGATAGTCGCGAATGCCGTATTTCAGGTCATAGGTGAAATCCGCATGGCCGGGACGGAAGCGCTTGGCGATCTCGCCGTAATCCTTGGAGCGCTGGTCGGTATTTTCGATCAGCATCGAAATCGGCGTGCCGGTGGTTATCATCGTCTCGCCGTCCTCATCCAGCATCACGCCGGAGAGAACCTTGACGATGTCATCCTCGCGGCGCTGCGTCACGAAACGGCTTTGGCCCGGTTTGCGTTTGTCCATCCAGTGCTGCACCTCGGCAAGGGTGAAGCGAATGCCGGGCGGGCAGCCATCCACCACGCAGCCAAGTGCAGGCCCGTGGCTTTCTCCCCAGGTGGTAACGCGGAAAAGATGACCGAAACTGTTATGCGACATATTTTCAAAACCGGAAAACAGGGCGCCTGCGGGGAGCGCCGTTTAAGACAAGCGGATTTGTCTTAGTGGAAAATCCGGGCAAGGCAAAAGCCTTTCTTTCGCTACCGTGGGATAAGTGCAGGGCACGGCGCCCTGACTGGAGACCCGCATGTCCGCGCCCTCATTTCTGGCGTGGCACGGGGAAGAGGGCAACGGGGCGATTCGCGCCGGCCGGAGACGTTTTTCGAAATGACGAAAATGTAAAAGCGCCGTCGTTTTCCACGTTAATCCGGAGTTTTCCAATATTGCCGGGAAATGCGGTGTAAAAATCACTAACGGCTTGAACACGATCCCAAATCCGTTCATCAATTGGGCCGAAAATGTCATGGTTGCGGGCAATTTCCGCCACATTCGAAAGGCAATTCTTCATGCATGTAAGGTTTTCACGCAAATCCACGAAAGCTAGATCGATGCGTATGATGATTGCCGCCCTTCTGGCCACCGCCAACCTCCTGATGCCCATCAACGGCTACGCCCAGAGCGTCGACGTGGAAGGCACGATCAGCAAGATCGATGCCAATGGGCTGAGCATTACGCTCAACGACGGCAAGACCTATCGCGTGCCGGAAGAGTTCAATTTCGAAGGTCTGAAAGCGGGCGTGAAGGTCGTGGTTTTCTACACGGAAGTGGATGGGAAACGCGTGGTCGACGATCTTCAGGTCGTGCAGTAAGCACCAGCCCCTCACGCCAAAACCTCCGTTGTGAAACGAGCGGATGCCTCTTGTTTCTTCCCCGTCGGGGAGAAGTCCGCGGCAGCGGGATGAGGGGGCAAGGGTGCGGTCTATAGCTATAGTTGCCCCCTCATCCGACCCTTCGGGCCACCTTCTCCCCGACGGGGAGAAGAAATACGCGGCGGCCTTTGCGCCAAATATACGGGCTGCTCGAGTAGGACGATGCAGAGGGTTATGCCCCGTGATCTCTCACCAAATCCACTCCGCACTATTCCTGTCGATCTCGACCTTCAAAATCCGGTCCTGCGGAATTTGCGTCCTTGACGCCTCGTCCTTGTCCATGCCGGAGACCAGCCGGAAGATCGAGCGGATGACGCCGCCATGGCAGACGCATATCGTCGGAACCTCGACGGAGGAAAGCCATGCGCCGATGCGCCAGGAGAGGATTTCATAGCTTTCGGCATCCTGGCCGGGGGGAATGAAATCCCATTTGTTGGCCTTGCGCGCCTTCACCCGGTCCGGGAACTCTTTTTTCAGCTCCGGCAGGGTTTGCCCTTCCCAGTCGCCGAAGGAAACTTCGATCAGGCGATCGTCGGTACGATAGGCCTTGGGATCGAGGCCCATCGCGCCGCGCATCAGTTCCATGGTCTCGCGCGTGCGCCCGAGCGGGCTCGCCACATAGTCGAAATCCGTGGCCTGTTCTCCCAGCAGCTGCGCAAGCAGTTTGCCGTTACCGACCGCCTGCTGGCGGCCGAAATCGTTGAGCGGAATGTCTTTCTGGCCCTGAAGCCGGCGTATCGCATTCCAGTCCGTTTGTCCGTGCCGGATCACATAGACGAGCAAGGCGATACCCCGTTCTTCACACTTTTCAGGCTTAGTCCTTCACCACCGAAATGTCAGGCGCATCCACCGCCTTCATGCCGATGGTGTGGTAACCGGAATCGACATGGTGGATTTCGCCGGTCACGCCGGTCGAAAGGTCGGACAGCAGGTAAAGCGCCGACTTGCCGACTTCCTCGATGGAAACGGTGCGCTTCAGCGGCGCATTATATTCGTTCCACTTCAGAATATAGCGGAAGTCGCCGATGCCGGAAGCTGCAAGCGTCTTGATCGGCCCGGCGGAAACGGCGTTGACGCGGATGCCGCGATTGCCGAGGTCGACGGCGAGATAACGCACGCTGGCCTCGAGAGCAGCCTTGGCCACGCCCATGACGTTGTAGTTCGGCATGACCTTTTCCGCGCCGTAATAGGTCAGCGTGATGATCGAGCCGCCGTCGTTCATGACCGGCTCGGCGCGCTTGGCGACGGCGGCCAGCGAGAAGACGGAAATGTCCATGGTGCGGTTGAAATTGTCGCGGCTGGTATCGAGGTAACGGCCGGTCAGCTCATCCTTGTCGGAAAAGGCGATGGCGTGCACGACGAAGTCGATCTTGCCCCAGTGCTTTTCCAGCCCGGCAAAAACCGCATCGATCGTCTCGAGATCGGTCACATCGCAGTGACCGGCCATGAAGGCGCCCAGTTCCTGCGCCAGCGGCTCGACACGCTTCTTCAGCGCGTCGCCCTGCCAGGTCAGCGCAACTTCCGCGCCCGCGTCGGCACAGGCCTTGGCGATGCCCCAAGCGATGGAACGATTATTGGCGACACCCATGATGAGGCCGCGTTTGCCAGCCATGAGGCCGGATGCCTGAGCCATTTTATGCTCCCTAGTACTTTTGATCGGTCCTGCCTATGGCATAGGCTGCAATCCTGTTCAAGATTGCCAAAGATCATCAACTGTTAGGGAGCGTAACAAAGGGTGCGTTGTCCCGGCTATTCGCAAAACTTTCACAAATAAAGGCCTTCGCGCATGTGCCGCATCAGGTCGGTCACCTTTTCATCCGGCTTTTCCAAGAGAACGATGCGCAATTCGATGACGAGATCGCCCTGTCCGCCCTTGCCGTCGGCGAGCCCCTTGCCGGTAAGCCTCAGCACACGGTCCGAGCCGGACCAGGCCGGAATGGTGATGTTTTCCTCACCGAGCGGAGTCCTGACTTTCGTTTCACACCCCAGAACCGCGTCGCTGAGCGATATCGGCACCGTCGTGTGAATATCGAAGCCACGAAGGGAAAACGCGTCGTCACGGGCGGTCAGCAATGTCACGGCAAGATCGCCGCGCGCCATGTTGGGTAGCTTCAGCCCCTGTCCCTTCAGCCGGACCACGTGTCCGTCGCTCATGCCGGCTTCGAGCTGGAAACGAACCTCGCGTTCGTCGGCAAGCGACACGGTAATCCACTTGTGTTCCAGCAGATCGGCGACCGTGACGGTGGCCTCCGCGGTGATGTCCGGCGCTTTTTCAGGAGCCGGCTGCGGCGTGCGGAAACGGCGCACCAGAGCGCTGAAAAGATTGGCGGCGAGCGATGCGGGCGCTGTCCTGTCATCGGCGGCGCCGGGCTGCGCGGTCTCGCCGGCACCCGGCATATCGCTTTTTGCGGGGCCTGCAGCAGCCTTTGCCGCTTCCGCCGCCTGCTGCACCTTGGGATCGTTTTGTGCTTCCGCGCCAAAAATCCGTTCGACGATATCTTCGGCGGTTTCCGCCTTGGCGTCGGTTTTCTGGCCGGTCTGCGCCCGGTTGCGGGCGTCCGCACGGGCCAGTTCCTCCATCAGCTTTTCGGCGGCCTTGGCGCGCTCGGCAGCCTCGCGCGCGGCTTCCCGCTGCTGCATGATGGTTTCGCCGCGCTGCTTCTTTTCGGCTGCCCTGCGGGCCTGATCGTAGAGATCGCGCTTTTTCGGGTCTTTGAGAAGATCATAGGCCTGCCCGATCTCGGCGAATCGCGCCGAGGCGTCGGGATCGTCGCGATTGGCGTCCGGATGGACGGTTTTCGCCTTCGTGCGCCAGGCGGCCTTGATTTCCTCGTGGCGGGCGTCACGTTTTACGCCGAGGATAGAATATGGATCGCGCATGCGAAACACCAGTTACGTTGGCTCAGGTGCTGCCGCCCTTCATGGCGCAATCCTGAAACTAACCCCTCCGAAAAGGGATGCCCGCGATCATTCGCCTGCACGCCCTCGGCTTAATCAACGTCGACTGTTGCAATAAGTTGCTAATCACTCCTTTACGGAGGAAGCGCGCCGCACCCGGGCCGGCTCTATTCCATATTTAAGGGTAAACAGATTATTTCTGCTCGAAGCGGGTCAGCAGCCATTCGCCGGTTTCCGACAGGCAGGCCTGTCCCGCATAGCTCGCAACGCCCTCGAAGGAGTGTCGCGTCGTCCTGAAATCGCGGCAGACGAAGCCGCTGGATTTGTCTTCGTGAATGGCGGTGACGACGCCGGCGCTGCCGGTGGCGGCATTGGCCCAGGGCAGCGGCTGGTCGGCGAGCTTGGCGAGATCGGCCGACGTCACCGCATTGCGGATCGTCGCATCGTCCGTCTGCGGCGCATTGTTCGGCTGGTTGGGAATGGAGGCCGTGGAAAGCGAGCGGTCGACCTTGTCGCCGCCGAACAGGTCGAGGCTGACGCAGCCGCTCAGCACCACAAGCATTGACACGACGGCGGAAACTTCCGCTACCGACGAAAGGAGGCTCTTTGTTCGACTGTTCGACTTTGCTATGACGGTCACCATCTTTCACCAGAGATCATCTCTGGGGTCCAAATCAGCTCGGGAGCATTTTAGTCAATATGTCGGAAACGGGGTTAACATCCAGTGACTTCACGGAAGAAAATGAACCGTTCACGCTTTTTGCCGAATGGCTGAAGGATGCGACGGCTTCCGAAATCAACGATCCCAACGCGGTAGCCCTTGCCACCGTGGACGAAAATGGCCTGCCGAATGTGCGCATGGTGCTGCTGAAAGGCGTCGACGACCGCGGCTTTGTTTTCTACACGAATTTCGAAAGCCAGAAGGGCCAGGAGATCCTCGGCCAGAAAAAAGCGGCCATGTGTTTCCACTGGAAAAGCCTGCGGCGACAGGTGCGCCTGCGCGGTGAGGTGGAGATCGTGAGCGACGAGGAGGCGGATGCCTATTACGCCTCGCGCCCGCGCGGCAGCCGCATCGGCGCCTGGGCTTCCAAGCAGTCTCGGCCGCTGGAAGGTCGTTTCGCGCTGGAAAAGGCCGTGGCGGAATATACCGCCAGATATGCCATCGGCGATATTCCGCGTCCGTCCTACTGGTCCGGCTTCCGCATCCGCCCCGTCAGCATCGAATTCTGGCACGACCGCAAGTTCCGCCTGCATGATCGCATAGAATTCCGCCGCGAGACGCCTGACGGTGCATGGTCCAAGGTCCGCATGTATCCCTAAGGGCGGTCAGGGCAGGCCATTTACGGCCTGCCTATTTCAGCAGCGAATCGAACAGCGGCAGGCCGATGACGGCGGATATGGCGATCAGCCCATAGCAGATGCGCCGGAACGCCGCTTCGTCGGCAAGCCCGTGCAGTCGCGCGCCGGCATAAAGTCCGGCCCCGTAAAAGGGCAGGGCGAGCAGGAAAAAGACGAAGACATCGGCGGTGAACAGGCCGCTGACGAAATAGCTGCCGGTGGAGATCACGGTCGAAATCGCGAAATATAAGATGACATTGGCGCGCACGAAGGCGCCTTTGAGCGCGCCGCCGAGCCAGTAGGCGACGACCGGCGGACCGCCCAGTTGCGCAGCACCCGAAAACAGCCCGGCCAGAAACCCGGTGAAGAGGGTCAGCGGCGTCTTCGGCCGGCCGCTGTAACGCCAGCCGGAAAGCAGAAACAACAGTAGCATCACGACGACGGCGGAGATGATCCAGCGCAGCGTCAGCGGATCGCCGTTGGAAAGCAGCATGGTTCCAAGCGGCACGCCGACAAAGGCGCCGGCCGCCATGATGAAGACTTCGCGCCGGTCCGCCATGCGCCATGCGGGCGGTATCATGCCGAGCGTCAGCACGGCGTCCACCACCAGCAGCACTGCCGAGGCGACACGCGGCCCGACGATGGCGCTTGCGAGCGGGATGAAGATGAGCGCCGCACCGAAACCGGAAAAGCCGCGGGCAAGGCCGGCGAGAAAGGCGGCGCCCGCAAACATGGCGATCAGCGTCGGACTATGTGCGGTGATGAGGGACGAGAAAAAATCGAGGTTGGACATGGGCGATGGCACCATTGTTCGAATAGCTTTTCTCTATCCCGCTTGCATGTACATGTCGCGGAAATTTCAGTTCATGGCGGCGTGACGCCCTGACGGGTCGACGCCGTCAGAGAATCATGATTAGAGTTGTAGCGCATGAACAAAGGATGAACAAATGTTTGCTGATATGATGCCTCGGTTTGAAGAGGCCTCGCAAAAATATGCCGCTGAAAACGGAATATTCCGCGACCCGGACTGGTACATGCTGAAGCTTCAGGAAGAGGTTGGCGAGGTCACACAGGCCTGGAATCGGCTGACAGGACGGGGGCGCATTAAGGGCAGGAGCAAAGAGGAGATGAAGCGGGATCTGGCCGATGAAGCCGCCGATCTGCTCGGCCATGTGCTGTTGCTGGCCCATTATAACGGTCTCGATATTGAAGGAGCGATCGAGCGTAAGTGGCGCTTTACGCCGTCAAAACCCTGAAGGCTCCAGCTTTTCCAACATGGCCGCCACCGCATGCAGGTCGTTTGCAACGGCAATGCACTTCTCCCGCATTTCCTCTGTCGGCGGCGCCACGTCCGGCACCATGATCGTCATCATGCCCGCCGATGTCGCGGAGCGCACGCCTGAGTACGAATCCTCCAGCGCAAGGCAGCGGCCCGGATCGAGCGAAAGCCGTCGGGCTGCGGTGAGATAGGGCATGGGTGCGGGTTTCGGCTCGGTATAGTCGCCGCGTGCGACGATGGTGTCGAAACGTTTGAGAAGATCGTGAGGCCCGAGATGGCGCGTCACCGAATCGTGCCGCGATGAGGTGGCGATGGCGCGGCGGATATTGAGCCGGTCGAGCAGATCGAGAATGTCGATGACGCCCGGCTTCAGCGCCACGCCCTCCGCCATCATCATGCCAAGATGCCGGAGCCAGGCGTCGCGGAAGCTGTCGATGGGAAAATCCGCACCATAATCGGCAAAGATGGTGCCGGTGATGACGTCCCACGGGCTGCCGCAGACCTTCTGATAGGTCTCGACCTTCATGCCGTGGCCGCCTTCATCCGAGGCAGCCAGAAATGAATCGCGATAGAGCCTCTCGCTCTCGATCAGCAATCCGTCCATGTCGAAAACCACGGCCTGCGGAAGAAAAGGCAGCATGGCTTAACCGAACCGGAAGGGGCGTTCGCCGAGGCTCTCGAACGGGCGGATCAGATAACCGTCCGGATCGGCGACGATGAATTGCCGGTTGCCCACTTCGACCGTGCCGCGCCTGTACCATTTTTCCTCCAGCGGCATGACGAGGTCGATGGAGGATCGCTCCAGCCGGGAGAGAATGGGTTGCAGGGAAGGGACGGCAAGTTGCAGGTTCATGCCGCGGCCGAGCGGAAATTCGAGCGCGGCATTGTCCGTCACGAATGTCCGGGTCGCGCCGATCTGGTCGATCATCAGCTGGGCATCCCCCAGCGCCAGATAGGTGAAACCCTCCTCGGGGCGCTCATAGACCACATGAAAACCGATCAGGTCGCAATAAAAGGCGCGGCTTTTCTGCCAGTCGCTGACGGCAAGTTCAGGAACGAGGGCATTTCGTATGATGGTCATGGTCTCCTTTGCCGCGCAGGCCCGGGGTGGGAGGAGGGGCCTGCCATGAGGGATGATCTTACCGTCTTACCGGCCGCATGCCAGAGGGAACCTCATCATGGCAGCCATGTGTGGGGTTAGGGGCTGACGGGATGGCGACGCTGCGGGTGAGGACTGTCGCGGCAGTTTCGACATTTCCCGCGGCCGCGCATGCGCCGCGGAACTAAGCCTTCGTACCGCCGACGGTGATCTGGTCCATGCGCAGATGCGGCTGGCCGACGCCGACCGGCACCCATTGTCCGGCCTTGCCGCAATTGCCGATGCCGGTATCGAGCTTGGAATCGTTGCCGATCATCGAGACGCGCTTCATCGCATCCGGCCCGTTGCCGATCAGCATCGCGCCCTTTACCGGCGCGCCGATCCTGCCGTTCTCGATGAGGTAGGCCTCGGTGCAGCCGAACACGAATTTGCCGGAGGTGATATCCACCTGGCCGCCGCCGAAGGAAACGGCATAGATGCCCTTCTTCACGGAAGCGATGATCTCTTCCGGCGTCTTGTCGCCTGATAGCATGTAGGTATTGGTCATGCGCGGCATCGGCACATAGGCGTAGCCCTGCCGGCGGCCGTTGCCGGTGGGCCTGGCGCCCATCAGCCGGGCGTTCTGCCGGTCCTGCATGTAACCGACCAGCCTGCCGTTCTCGATCAGCACATTATAGCCGGAAGGCGTCCCTTCATCGTCGATCGTCAGCGAGCCGCGGCGGCTGTCGATGGTGCCGTCATCCACGACGGTCACGCCGGGGGCGGCAACCATTTCGCCCATCAGGCCGGCGAAGGCCGAGGTTTTCTTGCGGTTGAAATCGCCTTCCAGACCGTGGCCCACCGCCTCGTGCAGCATGACGCCCGGCCAGCCGGAACCGAGCACCACATCCATGGTGCCGGCCGGCGCATCGATGGCGGTGAGGTTGACGAGCGCCTGGCGCAGCGCTTCATCCGCACCGCGCTGCCAGTTTTCCGTGGTGATGAAATCGCTGAAACCGACGCGGCCGCCAATGCCGTAGGAGCCGCTTTCCTGCCGGTCGCCTTCGCCGGCCACGACGGAAACATTGATGCGGGTCATCGGCCGGATATCGCTGACGCGATGGCCGTCGGCCCGCAGGATGTCCACCACCTGCCAGCTTGCCGAAATGGTCGCCGTCACCTGCCGGACCTTGTCGTCCTTGTCACGCAGATAGGCATCGATATCGGTGAGGAGCTTCACCTTTTCCTCGAAGCTCGGGCTGCCGATGGGGTTCTCGTCGCCATAAAGCTTCTTGTTGGTGCGCTGCGGTGCGGCGGCATAAGAGCCGGAATAACCCTTGGTCACCGCGCCCACTGCATCGGAAGCACGTTTCAGCGCACTTTGCGACAGCTCGCCCGCATGGGCATAGCCAACCGTCTCGCCTGCGACGGCGCGCAGGCCGAAACCCTGATCGGTGTTGAAAGAACCGCCCTTCAGCCGGCCATTATCGAAAGTAAGCGATTCGGCCTGGGCATGTTCGATGAAAAGCTCGCCATCGTCAGCGCCGGCAAGCGCCTCGCCGACGAGCTTGCGCAATTGCGTTTCGTCGCAATCGAAGAGTTTTACAAGATCGTCGGTCATGGGAGGCTCCAGTCATTATCGTTCAATGACCGATTTAGGCACTGGAGCGGACGGACGCAAGGCTGTCCGGCAATGGCAGGCTTTAAGGAAGCGCGTCATATCCCTCGGCAAAGCCGGAAAGCTCGATCGGAATACCCACGCGATCCTGATCCACGGCTTCGCGCAGTGCGAAAACGGCATTCTTGCCAGCGCGCAGAACCTTCAGCAACTCGTCGTCGATATCCACTTCCACATAGCAGCCTTCGGAGAAGCAGCGGGTGAAATAGGCGCGGCCGATATTATTATTGTCGATATAAAGCTCCATGCCATCCTTCAAAAGCACGCCAAGCGGTGCGAGGATGCGCAGGATGCGCGACTTGCGGTCGGCCGTCTTCAGCACCACCACCGAAAGCCCAACTTCCGGGCGGTCATCGGCGATCACGTTCTGCATCAGCGCGCATTGTTCTTCGGACGCGCCCGCCGGCTTGTCGCAGATGACAGACCATGCTCCATGCGTCGACTTCGGCGTGCCGGGCGGCTGCTGTTGCGCCAGCGCCGCAGCGGCGGGAGCGATGATGGCAAGACCGGCGGCGGCAAGAAAAGTGCGCGCGAGCGGGGAAAGACGCATGGATACCTCTGGGATTCGAATCAGTGCGGCTATTTTGACGCCATAATCCGGAAAAAAAAGCCTCAGGCCTTCAATTCCAGCGGAGTTGGGCGGAAATAGGACCTGTCTTGCGGTATGGGCGTCTGATTTGCCCGGCGTGACATTCATTATCCGGCGATGAAACTGGCGGCAAAACCGGCTGTGAGAAGGGGCTTTGTCGCATTTGGGCTGTTTGGAACCGCGTTCGGCCGGTCCGGCGAGACATGAGGTGAGAGAAAGTCGCCGTGGATTGACCAATGGCAAAATTGGGGCGCATCCGTGTCCCGACGCATATTGCGGCAGAGGACAAACTGTGGTTTGAAGTTAGTACCATAAGCATGGATTCTGCGTCTGTGATTGATCTAGATCAGACGCGTGAGGGAGAGGGTACCGTGACGAATAGGATTTACGCAGCACTGGCGGGGATGACCTGTCTGCTCACGGCTGTCGGCGCCCACGCCGATCAGCCGGTGCATTGGCAAATGGGCATGCAGGAGGCCGCCACGCCGATCATGCACGAAATACGCTGGTTTGAACAATATACGCTCTGGTTCATTGTTCCGGTTACGCTTTTCGTTCTTGCGCTGCTCATCGTCGTCGCCCTGAAATTCCGCGCCGCGAAAAATCCGGTGGCTTCCAAGACCAGCCATAACACGGCGATCGAGGTGGTCTGGACGCTGGCGCCGGTTCTCATTCTTCTGTTCCTTGCTTTCCCGTCGTTCAATCTCTTGAACGCGCAGCTCACGCAGCCGGAAAACCCCGACGTGACGCTGAAGGCGACCGCCACGCAATGGCTGTGGAGCTATGAATATACGGCCGCCGAAGGCGCCGAGCCGGTTTCCTTCGACAGCTACATGCTGAAGGACCAGGATCGCGCCGCCGCAGGCAAGGAAGACAGGGCCCGCTATCCGCGTCTTCTGGCGGTAGACAATGAAATGGTCGTTCCGGTCGGCAAGACCGTTCGCCTGCTCGTCACCGCCGCGCCGACGGATGTGATCCATTCCTTCGCCATGCCGGCTTTCGGCGTCAAGATCGACGCCGTTCCCGGCCGCCTGAACGAAACCTGGTTCAAGGCGGAAAAAGAGGGCCTTTATTACGGTCAGTGTTCCGAGCTTTGCGGCAAGGACCATGCCTTCATGCCAATCGCCATTCGGGTGGTTTCCGAACAGCAGTACAACACCTGGCTCACCGCCGCCGCTTCTGACCTGAGCGGCGCGAACCGGGCGCTGATGGCCTCTGTCGATGGCGCTCCGCGCACCGTCGACGTTGCCGCCAACGAAACCAACTGACTCTGGAGTGAGGACAATGGCTGGACCTTCCGCACACGACGATCATCACTCGCATGGTCATTCCGCACATGACGATCATTCGCATGATGCGCATCATTCCCATACGCCGGGCTTCTTCGCCCGCTGGTTCCTGTCGACCAACCACAAGGACATCGGCACTCTCTATCTGATCTTCGCGATCATCGCCGGCATCGTCGGCGGCGGGCTTTCCGTCGTCATGCGCATGGAGCTGCAGGAGCCGGGCATCCAGATTTTCCACGGTCTGGCGTCCATGGTTTACGGCTTCGAGGGTGACGCCGCCATCGATGGCGGCAAGCACATGTTCAACGTGTTCACCACCGCGCACGCGCTGATCATGATCTTCTTCATGGTCATGCCGGCGCTGATCGGCGGTTTCGCCAACTGGATGATCCCGATCATGATCGGCGCTCCGGACATGGCTTTCCCGCGCCTGAACAACATTTCCTTCTGGCTGATCGTTCCGGCTTTCATCCTTCTCATTCTCTCGCTCTTCGTCGAGGGCCCTGCGGGCGCCTACGGTGTCGGTGGCGGCTGGACCATGTATCCGCCTCTATCGACCAGCGGCATGCCGGGACCGGCGGTGGATCTGGCGATCTTCGCGCTGCACGTTTCGGGCGCGTCGTCGATCCTCGGTGCGATCAACTTCATCACCACCATCCTCAACATGCGCGCCCCGGGCATGACGCTGCACAAGATGCCGCTCTTCGCCTGGTCGGTCCTCGTCACCGCGTTCCTGCTGCTGCTTTCGCTGCCGGTTCTGGCAGGCGGCATCACCATGCTTCTGACCGACCGCAACTTCGGCACGGCATTCTTCTCGCCGGAAGGCGGCGGTGACCCGATCCTTTACCAGCACCTGTTCTGGTTCTTCGGCCATCCGGAAGTCTACATCCTGATCCTGCCGGGCTTCGGCATCATCAGCCACATCGTCTCCACCTTCTCCAAGAAGCCGGTCTTCGGTTACCTCGGCATGGCTTATGCCATGGTTGCCATCGGCGCCGTCGGCTTCATCGTCTGGGCCCACCACATGTACACGGTCGGCCTGTCGCTCGAAGCGCAGCGTTATTTCGTCTTCGCCACCATGGTCATAGCGGTGCCGACGGGTATCAAGATCTTCTCGTGGATCGCGACCATGTGGGGCGGTTCGCTGACCTTCTCGACCCCGATGGTCTGGGCGATCGGCTTCATCTTCCTGTTCACGGTCGGCGGCGTCACCGGCGTCCAGCTCGCCAATGCCGGTCTCGACCGTTCGCTGCACGATACCTATTACGTGGTGGCGCACTTCCACTACGTTCTGTCGCTCGGCGCGGTCTTCGCGATCTTTGCCGGCTGGTATTACTGGTTCCCGAAGATCACCGGCTACATGTACAGCGAGTTCCTCGGCAAGCTGCATTTCTGGGTCATGTTCGTGGGCGTGAACCTCGTGTTCTTCCCGCAGCACTTCCTCGGTCTTGCGGGCATGCCACGCCGCTACATCGATTATCCCGATGCCTATGCCGGCTGGAACATGGTATCCTCCTACGGTTCCTACATCTCGGCCGTCGGCGTGCTGATCTTCCTCTTCTGCGTCTGGGAAGCCTTCGCAAAGAAGCGGATCGCCGGCAACAACCCCTGGGGTGAAGGTGCGACGACGCTCGAATGGCAGCTGTCTTCGCCGCCGCCCTACCACCAGTGGGAACAGCTGCCGCGCATTCGCTGATGCGCGGGCCGGAAGGAGCGGGCAGGGCCTGCGAATTCCCGGCGCTGAAAATGAGGGACGGCGCGGTTCGGTCCGTGCCGTTTCCCGAACGGGCAGTTTGTCCTGCCGCGTGACATTTTGTCCAAGCGATGCCTGCCGTCCGACGTGATACATGCCCCGGACGTGATAAATGCCAAATCTGGCCTTTATGAAATGCAAGCGCAGACGAATGGCGGCAGGGTGCGGCGAAAAGCCGGAAAATGGCATCGGTTTTGCCCGGCGCCGCTCATGCCAGGACGTTCGGGACCCATGAATTGACGCATCGCGCATGCCGGAAATCACATTTGTTTTCGGGCCGGTGCAAGGGACGTCGCTTCACGCGGCGTTCGAAGGAAACAGGACAGGAAATGAGCATTATCGACAATCGCGACATGCTGGGCGTGAAGGGCTCCGAACTTTCGGAAGCCGGCGCGCGCGATTATTTCGAATTGCTGAAGCCGCGCGTCATGTCGCTCGTCGTCTTCACGGCTTTTGCGGGTCTCGTGCTGGCGCCGGGTGAAATCAACCCGGTGCTCGGCATCATCGCCATTCTCTGCATCGCCGTTGGCGCGGGCGCATCCGGTGCGCTCAACATGTGGTACGATGCCGATATCGACGCCGTGATGAGCCGCACCGCCCGGCGGCCGATCCCGTCCGGCCGCATCGCGCCGCGCGAGGCGCTGGCCTTCGGGCTGACGCTGTCGGCCTTTTCGGTGGTCATTCTCGGCCTTGCGGTCAACTGGTTCTCCGCCGGCCTGCTCGCCTTCACCATCTTCTTTTACGCCGTCATCTATACGATGTGGCTGAAACGCTCGACACCGCAGAACATCGTCATCGGCGGCGCGGCCGGCGCTTTCCCGCCCATGCTCGGCTGGGCCTGCGTCACCGGCGGCGTTTCGCTGGACAGCATCATCCTGTTCCTCATCATCTTCCTGTGGACACCGGCGCATTTCTGGGCGCTGGCGCTGTTCAAGATGCGCGATTACGGCGCCGTCGGCATTCCCATGATGCCGAACGTGGTCGGCGAACGCTCCACCAAGAACCAGATGATCGTTTATGCGGTGCTGACGGCGGCCGCGGCCGTCGCGCCTTATTTCACCGGCCTTGCGAGCGCCGGTTATGGCATTTTCGCCGCCGTGCTGAGCGCGATCTTCGTTTACTGTTCGCTCGATGTCCGGCGCATGCCTGAGGGCGACGAGAAGATGCTGCCGGCCAAGAAGATGTTCGCCTATTCGGTGCTTTACCTTTTTGCGATTTTCTCCGGCCTTCTGGCCGATCATTTCGCGCCGGCCCTGAAGGCCGTCATGTCGGGAGTCCTGTGATGGAAACGGTGGAACTGAGCGCGGCGCAGAAAAAATCGAGACGTGGGCGCAACATCGCGCTCGGCGTCCTGCTCGCCGGCCTGGTGGTGCTGTTCTACATCATCACCATCATCAAGATCGGCTCGCACTGACGCGCTGATTGAGGGGAGAGGAGGAGGAGATGGCGAATATGGAAGCGCAGACGGCAGGGACCGGCAGGCAGCGGGTGAGCAATCGCTCCATCCTCGTGCTTTGTCTGGTGTTTTTCTGCGCCATGATCGGCATGGCCTATGCCGCCGTACCGCTTTATACGCTGTTCTGCCGTGTCACGGGCTATAACGGCACCACCCAGCGCGTCGAGCAATATTCCGACGTCATCCTCGACAAGACCATCAACGTCACCTTCGACGCCAATACGTCGAACGGCCTCAACTGGGATTTCCAGCCGGTCGACAAAAAGGTCATGCCGAAGATCGGCGAAACGGTGCAGGTGACGTTCAAGGCGACGAACCGCTCACCCGTGGCGACCACGGGTACGGCGGTCTTCAACGTCACACCGATGGAAGCCGGCGCCTATTTCAACAAGGTGGAGTGCTTCTGCTTTACCGAAACGACGCTGCAGCCGGGTGAAACGCTGGAGATGCCGGTGGTGTTCTTCGTCGATCCTGACATCGCCACGGCGCGCGAGACCAAGAGCATTCATACTTTAACGCTGTCCTATACGTTTTATCCGGCCAAAACCGAAAAACCGGTTGCGTCCTTGCCGGTAAAGACTTCATCTGGCGAAAGCAAATTGTGAGAGGAGATCTGGCCTTTTATCGAAGGCCGGATCAGGGAAGAGACATTCGGGGATTGTCGCAATGGCAGATACGCATCAGAAGAACCACGACTACCACATTATCGATCCAAGCCCCTGGCCGCTTCTGGCCTCGATCGGCGCCTTCATCCTGACCTTCGGTGGCGTCTGTTATATGCGTTACCTGTCGGGCGGCTCCTTCAAGCTGTTCGGCGCGGAACTGGCCAATCCCTGGCTGTTCTATATCGGCCTCGTCATCGTGCTTTACACCATGTACGCATGGTGGTCCGACACGATCAAGGAAGCCCATGAGGGCAACCACACCCGCGTTGTCTCGCTTCACCTGCGTTATGGCATGATCATGTTCATCGCCTCGGAGGTGATGTTCTTCGTGGCGTGGTTCTGGGCCTATTTCGATGCCAGCCTCTTCCCGCACGAGGCAATTCAGGCGTCGCGCCTCGAATATACCGGCGGGCAATGGCCGCCCAAGGGCATCGAGGTGATCGATCCCTGGCACCTGCCGCTCTATAACACCGTCATCCTGCTTTTGTCGGGCACCTGCGTCACCTGGGCGCACCATGCCCTGCTGCACAATGACCGCAAGGGCCTGATCACCGGTCTGTTGCTCACCGTCGCGCTCGGCGTCCTGTTCTCCACCGTGCAGGTTTACGAATACATGCACGCGCCGTTCGACTTCAAGAATTCGATCTACGGCGCGACTTTCTTCATGGCCACCGGTTTCCACGGTTTCCACGTCTTCGTCGGCACGGTCTTCCTGCTGGTCTGCCTGTTCCGCGCCGTTGGCGGCGGTTTCACGCCCAAGCAGCATTTCGGTTTCGAGGCGGCTGCCTGGTACTGGCACTTCGTGGACGTCGTCTGGCTGTTCCTGTTCTTCGCCATCTATATCTGGGGTGGCTGGGGCGCGCCGCTGCACGGCTGATTGCGTCGGATAGAGGACTGGGTCCGCAGCAAGGCATCCTGTGGAGCGAGCAGGTGCCACGTG
>NZ_LT009745.1:718226-913510 GCF_900013505.1 Agrobacterium deltaense RV3
CTACGGTAGAGATATTCGGAGAGCTAGCCCCTCATCCGACCCTTCGGGCCACCTTCTCCCCGGCGGGGAGAAGAAACAAGCAGCAAAGCCGAGCGACAGATGACTGCCTTGGTTTAGAAGCACGCTTCCAACAGGCTCGCTGTGGTCCTCGGGCTTTGGGCAACTTCGCGGGAGGTCGTCATGTCTGAACCATCAAACGGCAATTTCGCGCCGGTCGATCCCATCAAGGTGGGCTTGAAAGGCTGCTGCCCGCGTTGCGGCAACGGACGGCTGTTCGACGGCTTTCTGACCATAAAACCCGCCTGCAGCGCCTGCGGACTGGATTACGGTTTTGCCGATGCGGGCGATGGCCCGGCGGTTTTCGTCATGCTGATCGTCGGTTTTCTGGTCGTCGGGCTGGCGCTCTGGTTCGATCAGCGTTTTGCGCCGCCGGTCTGGGTGCATGTCATGCTGTGGTTGCCGTTTACGGTGATTGTCTCCCTCGTGCTGCTGCGCAAGCTGAAAGGGATCATGATTGCGCTGCAATACCGCAACAATGCAAGCGAAGGCAGGCTTGATCGTGAATGACGTTTCCCACATGAAGGCGGCGGAAAGGCGGGTCTGGTTCGCCGCGCCGCTGGTGCTGCTGGCGCTTGCCATTCTTCTCGGGCTCGGCACCTGGCAGGTGAAGCGTCTCTACTGGAAAGAAGCGCTGATTGCCGATATCGAGGAGCGGCGGAGCGCGAGCCCGGTGCCCCTCTCCGATATAGAGGCGATCGCGAAAAGCGGCGGCGATATCGAATACCGCACGGTCAGCCTTTCCGGCACCTTCGATCATGCCCGCGAGCGGCATTTCTTCGCCACCCATCAGGGGCAAACGGGCTATTACATCTATACGCCGCTGACACTCGCCGATGGCCGCATTCTCTTCGTCAATCGCGGCTTCGTGCCTTTCGAGATGAAGGAACCGGCCAAACGGCCTAACGGGCAGGTTGCCGGGGAGGTGACGATCACCGGGCTTTCGCGCGCGCCGCTGGTTGCAAAACCGTCCTCGCTGCTGCCTGATAACGATATCGCCAAGAACATCTTCTACTGGAAGGATCTGGCGGCCATGGCCTCCAGCGCCGATATCCCGCCCGACCGGCTGGTCCACCTCTTCGTGGATGCTGACAACGCGCCTAATCCGGGCGGCTGGCCGCAGGGTGGCGTGACGCTGATAGATTTGCCCAACAATCACCTGCAATATGCGATAACGTGGTATGGGTTGGCGGCGGCCCTTGTCATCGTCGCCGGTTTTGCCTATTTCCGGAACGGTAAGGCGCAGGGTGAATAAAGCGCAGCCCGTCCGGTAAGGCAGCTTGTCGGGCAAGGCCATGAAGCACGGCCCAAGGAGCAGGCCAAGGAGCTGGAATGAACATCGCCGTTTCCAAACCCCCTTTGACGATAAGGCTGTGCGGACCGCGCGGCTTTTGCGCGGGCGTGGACCGGGCGATCCAGATCGTCGTGCTGGCGCTGAAGGCCTATGGCGCACCCGTCTATGTCCGCCACGAAATCGTGCACAACCGTTATGTGGTGGAAGGGCTGGAAGCCAAGGGCGCGGTTTTCGTCGAGGAACTGCATGAAATTCCGGCCGAGCACCGCGAGCAGCCGGTGGTTTTCTCGGCCCACGGCGTGCCGAAATCCGTGCCGGAGGATGCGCAGGCGCGTAATCTGTTTTATCTCGATGCCACTTGCCCGCTGGTCTCCAAGGTCCACAAGCAGGCCATGCGCCACCAGCGCCTTGGCCGCCATGTGGTGCTGATTGGCCATGCCGGCCACCCCGAGGTCATCGGCACCATGGGCCAGCTTCCGGAAGGAACGGTTTCGCTGATCGAGACGGTGGAAGATGCCGGCCGTTACGAACCGGCGGACCGCGAAAATCTCGGCTTCGTCACCCAGACGACACTTTCGGTCGATGACACGGCCGGCGTCATCGCCAGGCTGCAGGAACGTTTCCCGGCCATTCAGGCGCCCGCCGCCGACAGCATCTGTTACGCAACCACCAACCGTCAGGATGCGGTGAAGCAGGCGGCCCCCGGTTGCGACCTCTTCATCGTCGTTGGCGCCCCCAATTCCTCCAATTCCAAGCGGCTTGTGGAAGTGGCGCTGCGGGCCGGTGCACAGCGCTCCGTGCTGGTGCAGCGGGCCTCGGAAATCGACTGGAATGAAATCGGCGATATTCGCACCGTCGGCCTTTCGGCCGGCGCATCCGCGCCGGAGGTCATCGTCGATGAGATCATCGAGGCCTTCAAGGCGCGTTTCGATACGACGCTCGATCTCGCCGTGACGGTCGAGGAAACGGAACATTTCCTCGTCAATCGCGAGCTACGCAGCATCGAGCTGACGACGGACGACATGGCTTTCGTGAACGGCAATGCCAATGATGCGCTGCCGCCGAAAACCGCCGCCGGCATCTGAAGCGGGATGGCGCTGAATGCGGGCGGTTTCCGTCCCACCTGCGTCATCTCCACCCGAGATTTCCACTCCATCCTTCATCAAGAGATTTGAAATTGGCAGTTTATACGGACATCACCGAAGATGATCTGAGGAATTTCCTCACGCAATATGACGTCGGCAGCCTCACCTCCTACAAGGGCATTGCCGAAGGCGTCGAAAACTCCAATTTCCTGCTGCATACCACCAAGGACCCGCTGATTCTCACGCTTTATGAAAAGCGCGTGGAGAAATCCGATCTGCCCTTCTTCCTCGGCCTCATGCAGCATCTGGCCGCCAAGGGCCTGTCCTGCCCCCTGCCGCTGCCGCGCAAGGATGGCGAGTTGCTGGGAGAGCTATCGGGCCGGCCGGCGGCGCTCATTTCCTTTCTCGAGGGCATGTGGCTGAGAAAGCCGGAAGCGAAACATTGCCGCGAAGTCGGCAAGGCGCTGGCCGCCATGCATCTGGCGGGTGAAGGCTTCGAAATTAAGCGGCCGAATGCGCTCTCCGTCGAAGGCTGGAAGGTGCTTTGGGACAAGTCCGAAGACCGCGCCGACGAGGTGGAGAAGGGCCTGAAAGACGAGATTCGCCCGGAAATCGATTATCTCGCCGCCCATTGGCCGAAAGATCTGCCGGCCGGCGTCATCCATGCGGATCTGTTCCAGGACAATGTGTTCTTCCTTGGCGATGAACTGTCCGGCCTGATCGATTTTTATTTCGCCTGCAACGACCTGCTGGCTTATGACGTGTCGATCTGCCTCAATGCCTGGTGCTTCGAAAAGGATGGCGCTTACAACGTCACCAAGGGCAAGGCGCTACTGGAGGGTTACCAGTCGGTGCGCCCGCTGAGCGAAGCGGAGCTGGAGGCGCTGCCGCTTCTGGCGCGCGGTTCCGCGTTGCGTTTCTTCCTCACCCGCCTTTATGACTGGCTGACGACGCCGGAAGGCGCGCTAGTGGTCAAGAAGGACCCGCTGGAATATCTGCGCAAGCTGCGGTTCCACCGTTCCATCGCCACTGTCGCCGAATATGGGCTGGCGGGCGAATGAAACATGTAGATATTTTCACCGATGGCGCCTGCTCCGGCAATCCCGGTCCCGGCGGCTGGGGCGCCGTGCTGCGTTACGGTGAGGTGGAGAAGGAACTCTTGGGCGGCGAGGCCGAGACCACCAATAACCGCATGGAATTGATGGCGGCGATTTCGGCGCTCAATGCGCTGAAAAGCCCCTGCGAGGTCGATCTTTATACCGACAGCGCCTATGTGAAGGACGGCATCACCAAGTGGATTTTCGGCTGGAAAAAGAAGGGCTGGAAAACCGCCGATAACAAGCCGGTCAAGAATGTTGAACTATGGCAGGCGCTGGAAGCGGCGCAACAACGCCATAAGGTTACCTTGCACTGGGTCAAGGGCCATGCCGGCCACCCGGAAAACGAACGCGCCGACGAATTGGCGCGAAAGGGCATGGAGCCCTTCAAACGGCGGTAATGGAAGCCTGCTCTATTTCGGGCCGGGCAAATCCGAGCCGGCGACCCCGTTATCGGGGGTTGTGAAAACCGAAACCCGACCTATCTTGTCGTCAAGGGGCGCTCCGGTAGCGCTCAACGGAGGAGAGAAATCCGGATGATCCTGCATTGTGTATTTCTACGCTTCAAGGCTGCAACGGCCGCTTCTGAAAAACACGCAATATTCGAGGCGATTGCCGCCCTGAAGGATGTGATACCCGGCATCATCGATGTGAAATACGGCCAGAATGTCTCACCCGAGGGGCTGAATGGCGGTTTTGTCGACGGTTTCATCGTGACGCTGGAGAGCCCCGAGGCCCGCGACGACTATCTCGCCCATCCCAAGCACATGGAAGTGGGGGAACGTCTCGTGTCGCTCACCGATGGGGGTCTCGCCGGGCTTCTGGTGTTCGATATGAATGTTTGAGTGGAGGGCGGCGGGGCCGCCCTTTATTCTGCAATGTGAATGCCTATAGCAGAATCGTATCACGAAAGGCGCCGTCACCCCGGACTTGATCCGGGGTCCAGTGCGATCAAGTCTTTGATCGCGAAAGACTCTTCCTACGGCGCAGACGCGCCGTGGCTGGATGCCGGATCAAGTCCGGCATGACGGGAAGCAGGAGCCTTTACATGCAACGAGGGACCAGGCTCGCCCTCAAAGCTGCTCGATCATCGCCGCAGCGGCCGAAACCGTCGCCTGGCCGGGGTTCTCTTCCACGTTAAGCAACTTCACCACGCCGTCTTCCACCAGCATCGAATAACGCTTGGAGCGCACGCCGAGGCCGCCGGCGGAAAGATCGGCATCGAGGCCGAGCGCCTTGGTGAAAGCCGCGTCCCAGTCGGCGAGGAAGCGGATTTTGCCCTGACCGCCGGAGGATTGCGCCCATGCGCCCATCACGTGCCAGTCATTGACGGCGACGACGGCGATATCGTCAACGCCCTTGGAAAGAATGGCGTCGCGGTTTTCGAGATAACCCGGCAGATGGTTCAGTGAGCAGGTGGGGGTGAAAGCGCCGGGGACGGCGAAGAGAACCACCTTCTTGCCGCCGAAAAGCGCGTCCGTGGTGGTTTCCACCGGGCCGTCGGCCGTCTTTTCCTTGAAAGTTGCGGAAGGCAGTTTTTCGCCGATCTTGATGGTCATGTCCGTGCTCCTATAGCCGTTCGGTTCGCGCGACTATAGAGTTTGGCAGGGAAAAGTGGAACCCGGTTTTCCCGGGCAGACAAGCGAAAACGAGGCGTCCGGATCCCGTCAGATTCAGGATGAAGCTGACAGGATCCTGAGCACGGTAATGAAATCTGCCATGTGGTTTTCGAGCTGGTTTCCAGCGCTGAAACGCTGCTCAGGGCTTCGGGAAATTCAGCATGGTTTCCATGGCCCGATCGCCGGATTTGACCAGGATAGGCCAGCTATTGCCCTGCACCTGATAGGTTTTCGGCAGGCCCTTGATGTTCATGTAGAAGGAGAGCTTGCGCTTGTCGCGCACCAGGTTCTGCGGCTCGTAATAGGCAAAGCCCGAGGGACCGGCGATGAAGATTTCGGTCTCCTTCGGCGCGTTTTCCGGAAGCTGCAATTGCACGCCGAGCATGGTCTTGTCGGGCGTGATGTGGAAATCGATCACCTTGAAATCGTCGGAGGCCGCCTCGGGCAGCGTTTCGCGCGCCTCCTCCAGCAATCGCCGCTCCTCGTGGTCGTCATCACCGGCATTGCCGCGCTCGATTGAAAACTTCGCCTCGAAGGGAATGCAGATATTCTGACACACGCCGATGAAGGCGGTGAGATCGATCTTCCCGCCTGCCGCCGGGTCCGTGGCTTTCAGCTGAAACGGAAGGCTGACGGCGTGGTCGTAGCCGATATCGGTGATGTCGCCGTTTTCGATCAGCTTCGGAACCGGATAGGCCATGGTGGTGAGCGTTACGCCGCTTGCCGGATCGGGCGTGATCTGCGGCGGTATGCCCGCTTCGCCCGGTTCGCGCCAATAGGTGATCCAGCCGTCCTTCGGCTCGATCTGCAGCACGCCGCGCACCACGCCGTCGGCATCCATGGCAAGGCTCGCCACGCGCATCTGGCCGCCTTCGCTTCTCGCCCAGTCGGTAATCTCGGCCTGGGCGGCTTCAGCGCCGCCAAGTAGGGCAGCAAATGCCGCTGCAAAACGAAAATGTGAAAATCGAAAGAATATTCTGGCGCTCATGCTTTCCGTCTAACCCAACATCGCCCGGCGGACCAGTTACGAATTCGTGCGGTTCATCATTTTCGGTTGATTGATCGGGCGCGATGCCGCATCCTGTCCTTTGTCGAAGTGCGAACGCCGTTTTCGTTAAATGACGGAATGCGGTCTGCTGGAGGCGCCGGTGAGCTTTTCAACCCTGATGGACAAACGCGAACGTGGCTTTCTCGATGGTCAGTTCCTCATCGCGATGCCGGGGCTGGACGACGGCAATTTTGCCCGTTCGGTGATCTATATCTGCGCCCATTCGGATGCCGGCGCCATGGGGTTCATCATCAACCGGCCGCAGCAGATCACCTTTACCGATATTCTGCTGCACCTGAAACTGGTGGACAGCAACGACGCCATCATGCTGCCCAACCGCACCCGCGAATTTCCGATCCAGTGCGGCGGCCCGGTGGAATCCGGCCGGGGTTTCGTGCTGCATTCGGATGATTATTTAAGCGAATCCAGCATTCCGGTCAGCGATGATATTTCGTTGACGGCAACGCTCGATATCGTCCGCGCCATTTCCAACGGCCGCGGTCCGCAAAGGGCGACCATGATGCTCGGTTATGCCGGCTGGGGTCCGGGCCAGCTGGAAAACGAGATCGCCAATAATGGCTGGCTGAATTGCCCCGCTGCGGAAGAGCTGATCTTCGACCGTGGGCTGGACAATAAATACGAGCGGGCGCTGGCGCTCATGGGCGTCGATGCGCGCATGCTTTCCACGGATGCCGGGCACGCCTGAGCCCCTGAATGTTCCGCCGGTTTTGGCTGGAACCAAATCCCGACCCTTGACGTTACTCACCCGGAAAGCCGGACAGAAAGTACGGCTCAACAAGGGAGTAGTATTATGGGTAGCACATCTGACAAGATCGCCGGTAAAGCCAATGAAGTTGCTGGCAAGGTGAAGAAGAACGTCGGCGAAGCGACGGGCAATAATGAATTGCGCGCCAAGGGTGCTGCCCAGGAAGCCAAGGGCAAGGTACAGACCAGCGTTGGCAAGGCGAAAGACGCCGTCAAGGGCGCCGTCGACCGCATGTAATGCCGTCTGACTGCCTCGCGCCTCTTTCGATGCGGCGCTTCGGAGCGCATGTGTTGACCGCACATGCGCTCTTGTCGTCTGGGATGTTCCGAAGGCGGTCGCCTGTTACGCCTTTCATATGCGCTCCGGGCTTACCCCCCTCTGTCCTGCCGGACATCTCCCCCTCAAGGGGGGAGATCGACCTGAGGCGAGGTCTCGCCCATCTCAATACTTGAGAATGGAGTGGTGGAAGAGCGTCTTGCCGATCTCCCCCCTTGAGGGGGAGATGTCCGGCAGGACAGAGGGGGTAAGCCCGGAGCGCAGGAGCGTCAATGATTTTCAGCTGTCGTCTACGGTGCATGTTGGCATCGTATGTTTCCTCCACCCACCCGATCCATCGCAAGGGTTTCATCGATGAAGCTTTTTTCCTGCGCATCCTGCGGCCAGCCGGTTCATTTCGACAATCGTTTTTGCGTTTCCTGCGGTCATCGTCTGGCCTTCGTGCCGGAGCGGCTTTCAATGGAGGCACTTTCGCCCGTGGGTGAGCCGAACTGGCAGATCGTCGCGGACCCGCAAAAACAGGTGCGGTTTTGTGCTAATGAGGTGAACGATATCTGCAATTGGTCAGTGCCAGCGCAAAGCGACAGCGCCTTCTGCCCGGCCTGCAGCCACAACCGTCTGGTGCCGGATATCGCAACCGAACAGGGCATCGCACAATGGCGCCGCATCAGCCAGGCGCAGCGGCATCTGTTCTATTCGATCCTGCGGCTTGGCTTGCCGCATCCCAACCGCGATGCCGACCCTGCCGGTGGCCTCGTCTTCGACTTTCTGGTGGATGCGGTGGCGCCCGATGGTTCCGTCATTCCCGCCATGACCGGTCACGATGAGGGCCTGATCGCCATCCGCGCCGCGGAAGCGGACGATGTCACCCGCGAGCAGGTCCGCGCCAATATGAACGAGCCCTACCGCACCATGCTTGGCCATTTCCGCCATGAGGTAGGGCACTTCATCTGGAACAAGCTGGTGCGGGATGAAAACCGCCTGCAGGCCTGCCGCGCCGTCTTCGGCGACGACAGCGAGGATTATGGCGCCGCTCTGCAACGCAATTACGAAGAGGGGCCGCGTACCGACTGGCAGGAAAGCTTCATCAGTTCCTATGCGTCCGTCCACCCCTGGGAGGATTTCGCCGAGTGTTTCGCCCATTATCTGCATATCGTCGATACGCTGGAGACCGCCCGCGCCTTCGGCGTCGCAATCGATCCTGATGGGCATGAGGAAATGGCGGCCGAGGTGACGTTTGATCCTTACAAAGCCCGCAGCGCCGCGCAGCTGGTCAAGGCGTGGATTCCGCTCAGTGTCGCCATCAATTCCATCCAGCGCAGCATGGGGGAGGCTGACCTCTATCCCTTCGTGCTGACACCGCCGGTGGTGGTGAAGATGGAATTCATTCATGACCTGCTGCATGGGAGGGTGGCGGCGGATGAGTCGCCGATGGCCGTGCAGAATGCGGTAGTGCAGTAAATGTGCGGCAGGCGGAGTGTCCTGACCAGGAGAAGCGCGGTTTTCTTCTCCCGTCATACCGGCCTTGAGCCGGTATCCAGCCAGCCCAAGTCCTTGGGCTGAAAGGAGTCTTTCCGCCGGGCAGACGCCCGTTGGCTGGATTCCGGCTCAAGGCCGGAATGACGGAGGTATCCTACCTCGCGTTCCAATACTCCGCTTACGAAGCCCGCTTCGTCGGCTGGAAACGCTCTCTCAGCAACTTCAGCGCCGCATCGCCCGAAACCGGAGTACCGAACAGGAAGCTCTGGCCGAAATGGCAGTTCATGCGCGCCAGTTCTGCTGCATCCTCGGGCGTCTCGATGCCTTCCGCCACGACCTGCATGTCGAGCGCCCGCGCCATGGCGATGACGGAGCGCAGGAGTACGTTGCGCTTGTCGCTGGTATTGGCAACCAGCGCCTTGTCGAGCTTGATCGTGTCGAAGGGGAAGCGGGTGAGATAGGCGAGCGACGAATAGCCGGTGCCGAAATCGTCCATGGCAAGGCTTAAGCCCGTTTCCTTGAGCTTTGAAAGCACCAGCCGCGCCTGCTCCGGGTTCTCCATGACGACGGATTCCGTCAGTTCCAGCTTCAGCTGCTGCGGATTGCAACGCGTGCGGGTCAGCATGCCGCGCACGTCATTGTACAATTCGTTGTTCAGCAGCTGCGCGCTGGAAATATTGACGGAAATGAAGATCGGCATCTTCTCGATGGCGTGCTGCCAGTCCATCAGATCGGTCGCCGCCCGTTCCAGCGCGAACATGCCAAGCGGCTCGATCAGGCCGGAGGCCTCCGCAATCGGAATGAACTCGCTCGGCGGAATATTGCCGCGCTTGGGGTGCTCCCACCGCATCAGCGCTTCGAACCCGGCCAGCTCGCCATCGTCGAGCTTGACGATCGGCTGGTAGGCCAGCGACAGCTCCTTGCGCTCGATGGCGCGGCGAAGGTCACTTTCCATCTGCAGCCGGTCTGTGCCCGACGTGCGGAAGGCAGGGCGGAAGGGCTCGACGCGGTTTCCGCCAGCGCGCTTGGCGCGATACATGGCGAGTTCCGCATCGCTCAAGAGTCCTGCCGCACTTTCCTGCTGGTCGATCCACGAAACGAGGCCGATGGAGGCGGTGAGGATGATTTCGCGATTGGCGAAATTGATCGGCACCATGATCGCCTTGTTCACCGCATCGGCGAAATCGGCCACACGCTGCGGATCGCGCTCCGAGGTCAGGATCAGGCCGAACTCATCGCCGCCAAGACGCGCCAGCGTATCCTGCGGTTTCAAAAGACGGCGCAGACGACGGGTCAGCGCAATGAGGATATTGTCACCGGCGGCAATGCCGAGCGTATCGTTGACCAGCTTGTAGCGGTCGATATCGATGGCCATCACGGTCGGGCGCACGCCGTCGCTGTCGGAAGACAGGTTGAGGATCGATTGCAGGCGGTCGAGGAAAACCTGCCGGTTCGGAAGCCCGGTCAGATTGTCGTTCATCGCATCCTGCAACAGCCGCTCGACAGAATTTTTCTGCTCGGTGATGTCGGTGATCGTGCCGACGCAGCGGATGATTTCGCCGTTGGAGCCGAGAACCGGGCGCGCGCGGATTTGCAGCCAGTGGAAATGACCGTCTTCGGCGCGAATACGGAATTCGTGGTTGAGGCGGCCCTTGCGATGGTCGAGCAGCACGTCGAGCGTCGCCTTGAACCGGTCGCGGTCATCAGGGTGCAGGCGCGGCAACCAGTTGCGTGCCGCACCGTGCATGGCGCCGGGTTCCAGCCCCAGCCGGTTGGAAATGTCGGGCGTGGTGACAATGCGGTCGCGCGTCACATCCCAGTCCCACACCGTATCGCCGCTGCCTGTCAAGGCCAGCGACTGGCGTTCGAGGTCGGAGAAGAGACCCTGCTGATAGGCGCTGCCGGCAAAGGCGTGCTGAATGACGGTAAAGCCGATCAGCAGCACGATCAGCACCAGCCCGCCGCCGAGCGCCGGCTGCACGATGTCGTTGTCCAGTTGCCCGGTGACCGTCAGCCAGCTGCCGAACAGCCAGACGAGAATCAGCGCCCAGGAAGGCACTAGCAAAATCGCCCGGTCATACTTGTTGAAACCGAGATAGACGATAAGCGCGATGCCCGCCGTTGCGGTGAGCGCGAAGGACACGCGCGCAATGCCGGAGGCGACCGAGGGATCGTAGATGGCGACCCCGAACAGCAGCGCCAGACCCACCACCCAGGCAAAGGTCGCATAACCCAGATGCGCATGCCATCGATTGAGATTGAGATAGGTGAACAGGAAGACCACGAAACTGGAGGCGAGCGCCACTTCCGCGCCCGCCCTCCATATTCGCTGATCGCTTGAGGTGACGGTGATGAGCTTCTCGAGGAAGCCGAAATCGACGCAGATATAGGCGAGCACCGCCCATGCGAGCGCGGCCGAGGCCGGCAGAACGGAGGTTCCCTTGACCACGAAAAGGATGGTCAGAAGCACGGCGAGCAGGCCGGCAATGCCGAGCACGATGCCGCGATAGAGCGTAAACGCGTTGATCGTGTCCTTGTAGGCCTCCGGCTCCCACAGATAAAGCTGCGGCAGCTGGGGCGTGGAAAGCTCGGCGACGAAGGTGATGACGGAGCCGGGATTGAGGGTGATGCGGAACACGTCGGCATCCGGGCTCGGCTGCCGATCGAGCGCAAAGCCTTCACTCGGCGTGATCGCCATGATGCGCTGCGAGCCGAGATCGGGCCAGAACAGCTTGGAATTCACGAGGCGGAAATGCGGGGCGACGATGACGCGCTCCAGCTGCTCTTCGGAGACGTTGGCGAGTGCGAAAACCGCCCAGTCGCCCTGATGGTCGGTGGAACTGGCGCGCACCTCGATACGGCGGCGAATGCCGTCGGGGCCGGGCGCGGTCGAGACCTGAAAGGCTTCGCCCTGGTTGGCATAGATATCGGTGGTGGCCGTCAGGTCGAGCGCCGTGTCGTCACGGGAAATCTTCACCGGCTCGAAGGCGTAGGAATAGGAAGAGAAAAGCAGGAAAAGCAGGAAAAACGGCGCAGCCAGCGCGATTGCCGTCAGACGTTTCGCAAGGCAAGGCGCAGTGTGATTGTAGGTCATGTATCGTACTTCGTTCCGCCGGAGCTTTGCTTGTCGGCAAGAAGGGAAAACATCATATGATCCCGCCATTGGCCATTGATTTTCAGATATTCCCGCAGGAGGCCTTCCCGCTGGAACCCGGCATTTTCGAGAAGCCGGATGCTTTTGAAGTTTTCCGGAATACAGGCTGCCTCGATACGGTGCAACTGAAGTCCGTTAAAGATGTATGGTATTACCAATTTTAATGCGGCAGACATATGGCCTTGGGCGGCGTGCCGCTCGCCGATCCAGTATCCGATCATGCAGCTTTGCGCCGCACCCCGGCGGATGTAACCGATGGTGATGCCGCCGACCAGCAGCGTTTCTTTCTCGAACAGCAGGAAGGAAACGGCGGTGCCGGAGGAAAATTCCTGGCCGTTGCGCACCACGCGCATGCGGAAGGCGCCTTCCGTCAGCTCGTCCGGCCGCCAGGTCGGCTCCCAGGGCTGGAGAAACTGCCGGCTTTCGGAGCGCAGCACATGCCATTGCTTGAAATCGCCGTAGCGCGGCAGTCTGAGAAGGTGATTGGCGCTGCGCAGTTCGGGCGTGTCGCTATGTCGGGAAAGAAAACGCAGCATTCACGATCCCTGTGCGGCAGACATCGCCATCCGCGAGCGGGACGGCGAAAAAGATGAGCGGTCTTCGCCTTTAAATCCCGCTCTCATATCGGTTTATCCGTTCGCCTTTATCCTTGCGGGCTGCTGCGCGGAAAGCGCCGCAGTGATGTCGGAAAGAGGCGGCAGATGTTCGAGCGGGCCAATTGCGGACAATGTCGGAACTGTATCGAAAAACAGCCGTCCCGCAAGATCGGTCAGGCGCGCGCGGGTGATGTCGCCAAGCCGCTCCATCATCTCCTCATTGGGGATGGGCCGGCCGTAAAGCATCATCTGGCGGGCCATCTGGCCGGCGCGGGCGGCCGGGCTTTCCTGGCCCATCAGCAGCTGCGCGCGGATTTGCGCCCGGGCGCGGTCGATTTCTTCCTGATGGATGGTCTGCGAGGACTTGCGAAGTTCCTCCAGAATGACGGGCACCAGTTCCGGCAGGTCGTTGCCGCCGGTGGCCGCATGCACGCCGAAGATGCCGGTGTCGGAAAAGCCCCAGTGGAATGCATAGACGGAATAGCAGAGGCCGCGATATTCGCGCACCTCCTGGAACAGGCGGGAGGACATGCCGCCGCCCAGGATATTGGCGAGAATCTGCGAGCAATAGAAATCGCGGGCGTGATAGGCCTTGCCCTCGAAGCCGAGGAGCACCTGCGCATCCATCAGGTCGCGGGTTTCGCGGATTTCGCCACCGGTATAGATTGCTTTTTCCATAACCGGTGTGGCAATGGGCAGCTGCGGCAGCGAGGCGAAACGCTCTTCCACCTGCTTCACGAAGCTTTCGTGATCGACAGCACCGGCCGCGACGACGAAAATGCGGTCCGTCGTGTAGTTGCGGGCGAGATAATGCCTGATCTGGCCTGTCGTGAAGGACTGCACGGTTTCCGGCGTGCCGAGGATCGGGCGGCCGATGGTCTGGTCGCGATAGGCGACACCGGAGAAATTGTCGAAGATCACGTCGTCGGGCGTATCGGTCGCCGCGCCGATTTCCTGCAGGATGACGTTTTTCTCCCGCTCCAGCTCGTCTTCGTCGAACAGCGATTCCGTCAGGATGTCGGCAAGGATATCGACGGCGAGGGGAACGTGGTCTTTCAGGACGCGGGCGTAGTAGGAGGTCGTTTCCGTCGATGTCGCGGCGTTAACTTCGCCGCCGACATTTTCGATTTCTTCGGCGATCTGCCGGGCAGTGCGGCGCGCCGTGCCCTTGAAAGCCATATGTTCGAGAAGATGGGCGATGCCGTGTTCGGCAGTGGTCTCGTTGCGGGAACCGGATTTGATCCACACCCCAAGAGCGACGCTTTCGAGATGCGGCATTTTTTCCGTCACAACGGTCAACCCGGACGAAAGCCGGGTCACATTTACTCTCATACTCAACGTCTTTCCGCGTCTCTATTTGCCGGCGCGTGCGTGTTTGCCGATGAAGGTTTCCACGGCTTTGAGCTCCGCATCCAGAATGTCGAAACGCTCCTCCCGGTTCATAATGTCAGCTAACCATACTGGAAGCGCAGGCTCGATTGCGCAAGCGGATTTTACAGCGGCCGGGAATTTAGCCGGGTGAGCGGTCGACAGAACCACCATCGGGCTTGACGCCTTTTCATGCTTTTCCGCCACGAAAACGCCGGTCGCCGTATGCGGGTCGATCAGGTAGCCGGTTTTCTCAAGCGTGTCGCGGATCGTTGCCGCCACGTGCTTTTCGGTGGCGCGGCCGGCGCGGAAATCGCGTTTGATGAATTTCAGCGCGTGCGGCGGAATTTCAAAGGATCCGGATTGCTTGAGGCCGTCCATCGATGCCTTTACCGCAGCGGAATCACGGCCATAGGCTTCGAACAGCAGCCGCTCGAAGTTGGATGAAATCTGGATGTCCATGGAGGGCGAGGTGGTGGGCTTGACGCCGCGCATCTCGTAACGGCCGGTCTTCAGCGTGCGCGCCAGAATGTCGTTGTCATTGGTGGCGATGACGAGCTTGTCGATCGGCAGGCCCATCTTCTTGGCGACGTAACCCGCAAAGATATCGCCGAAATTGCCGGTCGGAACGGTGAAGGAAATCTTCCGGTCGGGGCCGCCGAGCGAAAGCGACGCGGTGAAATAATAGACCACCTGCGCCATGATGCGCGCCCAGTTGATGGAGTTGACGCCGGAAAGCTTCACGCCATCGCGGAACTTCACGTCGTTGAACATCTCCTTCACCAGCGTCTGGCAATCGTCGAAATTGCCGTTGATTGCCAGCGCATGCACGTTGGAAGCGGTCGAGGTCGTCATCTGGCGCTGCTGCACCGGAGAGACCTTGCCGTTCGGGAAAAGGATGAAGATATCGGTACGCTCGCGGCCTGCAAAGGCGTCGATGGCCGCGCCGCCGGTATCGCCCGAGGTGGCGCCGACAATGGTGGCGCGTTCGCCGCGTTCGGAAAGCGTATAGTCCATCAAGCGGGCGAGAAGCTGCATCGCCACATCCTTGAAGGCGAGCGTGGTGCCGTGGAAAAGCTCGAGAACGAAGGTGTTCGGGCCGGTCTGCGTCAGCGGCACGACGGCAGGATGGCGGAAGGTCGCATAGGCGTCGTCAATCATCGCCTTGAACTTATCTGCCGGAATCTCGCCGCCGGTGAAACGGTAGAGAACCTCGAAGGCGACATCCTGATAGGACTTGCCGCGCAGGTTGCGGATTTCCTTCTTCGACATGGAAGGCCATTTGCGCGGAACGTAAAGCCCGCCGTCACGGCCAAGGCCCGCCAGAAGCGCGTCGCAAAAACCAAGCGAAGGGGCCGCACCCCTGGTCGATACATATTCCACGAGATAGTCCCTTATCCGTTACCGATGCGATCGGCGTCTTTGTCCGCAGTGTCTCACCGGAATGAGGCGATTGGCGAGCTAATGAAGGGCTTTTCTGAAAATTCAAGCAAAACCGAACATGCCAATCGATTTTTTCCGGCGTCGCTGCTATAGACCATCGCCAACCTGGGTGAAAGGTCAATAAACAGCGTCTCCGGTTCTGTTCCGGGACAATGGAGAGGGAATTAGAAGAGTGTCAGGGAATTTCTTGCGTTTGTCCGCCGCGATGTCGCTTCTCGTCGTTGTTGCAGGATGCAATTCCTCCAACCCGTCGGACTCGCTTGCCGTCAACCCGCCGGCGGCGCAGGCCGCACCGACGGCTGCCGTGGTTCAGGCCAATTGCCCGGCCGTGACGGTTCTCGATGCCAACGCCGTTCATCGCGTCTACGCCGGTGGCGCCAAGGACGATCCGCAGAAACTCGCCTATCAGGTCTCGCTGTCCGATACGACGCGTTCGTGCACCGCCAATGAATCGACGCTCACCGTAAACGTGCTGGCCCAGGGCCGCCTCGTTCCCGGCCCGATGGCCAAGCCCGGCCGCGTGACCGTGCCGATCCGCGTGACTGTGAAGGACGGCGACGGCGAGATCTACGGCGAAACCACCGCCTTTGCCGTCGATGTTCCGGCAGGCGGGGCCGGCACGCAATTCATCTTCAACAACGACCACGTCGCCATCCCCAACGGACCGGGCGGCGCACCGAAGTCGGTCAGCGTCTTCATCGGCTTCGCGGAGCAGGGCGCAAAGGCCAAGACCAAGCGCCGGTGATTTGACGGGCGAAATGTCAAAAAAACCGGAGGCTGCTCGGCAGGCTTCGGTTCTGATTGCGCGCAAAGGTCCGAATTCCGTCACCCCGGACTTGATCCGGGGTCCAGCGCGATCAAGTCATTGATCGCAAAAGACTCTTCTCACGGCGCAGACGCGCCGTGACTGGATGCCGGATCAAGTCCGGCATGACGGAGGAGAGGTCTACGACTTTCCATGCGTTTTAACCGGAGGGTTTTCCCACAGCCGTCGCCTTCTCCGCTGACGGGCGGCTACGGGAGTTTCGATACTCCTCCACAGCCTCAAAAAAAGCTGGCGGCAAAACGGCCCTCGCGGGACGCGCATTTGCCAGCTCTTCATCTGTCATTTCGGGAAAGTCGACAGCATCCCAATCCGCTTCGGTATAGCCTTGGCCGGGTACGAATTCCTTTTGCGTCTGGGATGCCACCACAGCTACCTCCTCAAAAAGCGCCTTCCCACTCCGCCATCGCCGCAATCACGGCCGGCAGGTCCTGCATGCGCGAGATCACCGTTTCGGCGCCCGCATCCGTCAGCCGGTCGGCGTGGCTCGGATAGGTGTGGGATGCGCCGGTGAAGCCGATGACGCGCATGCCGGCGGCTCTTGCGCCATGGATGCCGTGCACGGAATCCTCGACCACGACCACGCGGTCGGGGGAAACGCCGAATTGCGCCGCGCCATGCAGGAAGATGTCGGGCTTCGGCTTCACGCGGTCGGCTCCAAGGTCCTTGGCGGAATAGATATGCGGCGCGAAATAGGGCTTCAGGCCCACCTTCGTCAGCATCATGTCGAGGCGGTGGCTCGATGAGTTCGAGCAGATGCAACGCGGCGTGGTCAGGCGCGACAGGGCGAATTTCACGCCCTCGATGATTTTCACGTCGCGTTCCAGCCGCATGTCGAGCAGCTTTTCCGATTTGTCGAGCAGCGAGGCGGAGAGCGGAATGCTGGCTTCGCTTTCCACCTGCAGAAGAATGTTCTTCCAGGTCATGCCGGCGAAACGCTCGCCCATTTCCTCTACGGAGATCGGATATCCGGCTTCGGTCAAGAGGCGGGATTCCACCTGCGCCGCGATGATTTCGGAATCGACCAGAACGCCGTCACAGTCGAAAATAATGAGGTCGAAGCCGCTCATGGGCGCTCCCTGTATCGGATTTGGCTGGAAGAAAATGATGCCGGGCTTTTAGACCATGTCCGCGCCAAGCTCAACCGGCTCACCCGCAAAGGTCGGTCCCATCAGGCTCATAGCTCGGTCGGCCTGTGTAAGCGACTGTGCCGCCTCGAATATTTGGTTTGGCGTTCCTCTTTCGCGCAAAAACCGCTACACACGGTCGCGCCATATGCGTTATGGGATGTTATGCCCAAGACAGTGAAAAACACGCCCGAAGACACCATTGCCGCGCGCATCAGCCGCACGCTTGCCGACCGCATCGTTCGCGGTGAGCTGTCGCCGGGCGAAAGGTTGCGGCAGGATCACATCGCCGCCGAATTCGGCGCGTCGCATGTGCCGGTGCGCGAGGCATTCCGCCGGCTGGAAGCGCAGGGGCTTGCCGCCAGCATTCCGCGCCGGGGTGTCCGGGTGGCGGATTTCGGCCTTGACGATGTGCGCGAGGTGGCGGAAATGCGCGCCGCCCTTGAAGTTCTGGCGCTGCGCCACGCCATTCCCAACATGACGCCCGCCATTCTCGACCAGGCGGAGGCGGCAACGCTCGAGGGCGACAGCGCCGTCGATGTGCAGCATTGGGAGGAGGCCAACCGCCGCTTCCATCGTCTCATCACCGCGCCCTGCAACATGCCGCGCCTGATGGAGGCGATCGACGGGTTGCATGCGGCGAGCGCCCGCTTCCTCTTTTCCGCCTGGCGCGCCGGCTGGGAGCGCCGCACCGATACCGATCACCGCGCGATCATCGATGCGCTGCGCGGCGGCCGCGCCGAAGAGGCGGTGCGTATCCTCGACGGACATGTGCAATGGATTGGCCGCAAGGCGATCCGCACCTCGTCCGGCTCGGTGCGCGACGCCTTCGCCATCGTTGGATAGGGCGGGCCCGTGACCGTCCGCCTGCGGCCCCACCATCTTCTCTGTATGCTCACCTATGTGGGCAAGGGATATACGTCCGGCTTCGTCGAGAATTACGACCGTGTCGCCGCCCGCCTGAATGCCGGCGAGGAGGATATCGAGCTGGTGGATGGTCCGGACGATATTTGCGAAGGCCTGTTGTGTGAAAGCCATGCCCACTGTTTCAACGAAGGCGTGGTGCAGCGGGACGAGACGGCCCGCCTTTCGGTGTCAGCGCTTTTGGGCGAGACACTGACCGCCGGCAAGAAGCTGCGGGCGGCGCCTGACTTTCTCGCGAAGATGCGTCTGGCTTTCGCCGCAGGCGAGATCAGGCCGGCCTGTCGAGGCTGTCAGTGGATAAGGCTGTGCGACCGTATCGCGGCATCAGGTTTCGCAGGCGTGAAAATCGGAGAACGTCCGGAGCCTCCGGCCGGGCGACGGCCGAGGCCTACTCCGGCACATCCGTCTCTGTTCTCTCGGCGGCCTTGACCGTCGCCTTGATCTCCTTCGGCTCGAGGCCGGATTTCTTGTCGTAGCTCACCTTCACCGAATATTCGCCGGGATGCAGGGTTTCCTGATGCTGCGTGCCGTAACGGCCGGAAATCTCCTTCTGCGTGCCCTGAAGATCCCTGGTGGTTTCAACGATATCGATCCGTTCTGCACCGGGCGCCTTGATGGCGAGAACGCCCGCATCGAGATCGAGGGTGATTTCGGTTCGTTTTCCGGCAGTCACGGTAAATGGTTGTTCCACCGTCACCTTGCCCAGACGCGCGCGCATGACGAAGTCACCAGCGGGCATTTCCATGATCTTGCCGGTGCCGTAAATGCCGTTGATGGTCTCACGCGTGCCGTCCAGCGTTTCCCTGGCCGACATCGCTTCGAAGCGGATATCGTCCGTTTCCACCGCCCTGCCGCCTTCCGCATAAACGGCCTTGGCGATCACCACGCCGCTTGGAATGACCAGCTCGTGGCTGATCTTCTCGCCCGCCTTGATGGCAAGCGTCTCCTCAGCCCGCGCCGGGCCGATGCTGCCGGTGAGGACGACGTCTCCGGCCGGCACGAAGACGGTATTCTGGCCATAGACGCTGTCCTTGAAATCGTCCTTGGTGATTTCCGTCTTCGCCTGCGTTTCCACATCGCCGCCGGCGCTGCGTTTCGGCACGACGGTCAATTCCGCCGCATCAAAATTCACCTTCGGCCTCGCGACGCTTCCGTCCTTCACCTCGAACGCCACTTCGCGGGTCACATTGCCCAGCGCCGCCACCCCGACATATTTGCCCGCCGGCAGTTTCGCCTCGAAGGTGGCGTCATAGGAGCCGCCGGCATTGTCGTCCGTACGCCCGCCGGAACGGTCCGCCTTGTAGAAATCCCACCGCACCCTGTCGCTATTGCCGAGCGAAGGGCCGCCATCGAACAGGACCGCATCGGTGACGACGTTATATTGCGGGGCCGGTTGCTGCGCCTGCGACAGCGCTGGCAGCGCCGTTGCGAAAAGTGCGGCGCAGACGACATTCATGGAAAAAGAAGCCATTTTCATCACGGACCCCATTGCGGATTACCCCCTGCCATCATGGCTCTTCCTGCCGCGCCGATATGCGGGGACAGAAGAACCCGTTGTGCACAACGTTTTCGCCCGACTTCGGGTTCCCCCGCCGGCCGCCGCAAATCGCGCCTGCGGGCCGCGGCAGCCATTTATTTCGCATTTTCCGTGACTTGTTCAGGCTTTGATAACCATCTTCGGTAACCATAAGCATCAGTAGAGAGTAAGCGTATGGAGCGAGTACCAATGGCAGCAGTTTTTCCGCTGGCCGATTTTCGGCGTGCCGGTTTTGATCGTGCGGGCGAGAGCGACGCCTGGAAAGACAGCATCATCAAAGGCGATTGTGTCGCTGCCTTGGATGCCCTCCCGAGCCAGTCGGTGGATGCGATTTTCGCCGATCCACCCTATAACCTTCAGCTTGGCGGAACCCTGCACCGTCCCGATCAGTCGCTGGTCGATGCCGTCGATGACGAGTGGGACCAGTTCGCCTCCTTCGAGGCCTATGACGCCTTCACCCGCGCCTGGCTGCTCGCCTGCCGCCGTGTGCTGAAACCGAACGGCACCATCTGGGTCATCGGCTCCTACCACAATATCTTCCGCGTCGGCTCGATGCTCCAGAACCTCGATTTCTGGATCCTGAACGACATCGTCTGGCGCAAGACCAACCCCATGCCGAACTTCAAGGGCCGCCGGTTTCAGAACGCCCATGAGACGATGATCTGGGCGAGCCGCGATCCGAAAGCCAAGAACTACACCTTCAACTACGATGCGCTGAAGGCCTCCAACGACGATGTGCAGATGCGCTCCGACTGGCTGTTCCCGATCTGCAGCGGCAACGAGCGTCTAAAGGGTGACGACGGCAAGAAGGTGCATCCGACCCAGAAGCCGGAAGCGCTGCTGGCGCGCATCATCATGGCCTCCACCAAGCCGGGCGATATCGTGCTCGACCCGTTCTTCGGCTCCGGCACCACGGGTGCCGTTGCAAAACGTCTCGGCCGCCACTTCGTCGGCATCGAGCGCGAACAGGATTACATCGATGCGGCATCGGCCCGCATCGCCGCCGTCGAGCCGCTCGGCAAGGCGGAACTGACCGTGATGACCGGCAAGAAGGCCGAACCGCGCGTTGCCTTCAACACGCTGGTGGAAAGCGGCCTCGTCCGTCCTGGCCAGGTGCTGACGGATGCACGACGCCGTTATAGCGCCATTATTCGTGCCGATGGTACTCTGGCATCCGCCGGGACCGCCGGCTCCATTCACCGCCTTGGCGCGAAGGTGCAGGGTCTCGACGCATGCAACGGATGGACGTTCTGGCATTTCGAAGACGGCGACACGCTGAAGCCGATCGACGATCTGAGAGCGATCATCCGCAGTGAACTGGCAAAGGCCGAATAGTCAAAGCCCAAAAGGCTTGGACGAAACGATCCACCGCCCGCCCTTGTCAGCCTATGTCTCCGTCCGGTTTAGTACCTTCAGTCCCGGATGGAGAACGACCAACGCCCGGCACTTCGGTGTCGGGCGTTGGTGTTTTCGAGTATACTATTTTAGCAAGACAAGTTTCGCGCAAGAGATCGGCAATACTGTCTCAAATCAGAGCAATGGTTGTGAAATCCGGTTCGGAAAAATCACAAAAACATTGCGTCCGATGCCGCTTGCGGCAGGACTGGCGCAGGCCGGAGACCGCCATTTCCGCCTGCGCCAATTTCTTTTCCCGATCTGGGAATTTATCGGACTTCCACCCCGAAGTCCCGCAGATCCTGCTTTAGCTTCTCAGCACCGGTAAAATGCACCGCCAGCCAGCCCGCCGCTTTCGCGCCTTCCACATTGGCGAGCGTATCGTCGATGAAGAGGCTGTTGGCTGGATTGAGGTCGAATTCCTTCGCGTGCAGATCATAGATCGCCACGTCAGGCTTCAACAGCTTGACATCGCCGGAAACGGTGACGCCGCGCGGCAAAGTGAGGAAGGGGAACATTTTCTGCGCCTCGCGGAAGGTGTCGGAGGCGAAGTTGGTCAGCATTGTCACGTCGTAGCCGCTGTCGATCAGGGCGACCATGATCGCGACGCTGTCGTCATAGGAATGCGAGACCATCTCGTGCCAGAACTTGCGGAAGGAGCGGATGTGCTCTTCCCGATCCGGGAACTGCTCCACCAGCAGCGCTTCGGCATCCTCCCAGCGGCGGCCGCGATCCTGCTCGAGGTTCCAGTCATGGGTGCAGACATTCTCGAAGAACCATTTGCGCTCGTCGGCATCGGGGATGAGGCGGCTATAGGGAATATGCGGATCGTAGTGGATCAGCACCTTGCCGATGTCGAATACGATATGCTCAATCTTGGTCATCGAAATTTCCTGCTTTCATCGAATGCGGATGGAATAGCCTGCGTGATGACTTTTTTCATCACCGTTGGCAGCGCCTGCGCGTCAAGATTTGTAACCGGCTCCCACCATCCGTCATCCGGGCCGGTTTTAAGGCCGTCCGACACCTGCGCGCGATAGACGGTGAGCCGCAGTTCGAAATGGGTGAAGACATGCACGATGACGCCCGCCGCCTGCCAGCCGGCGGCAAAGGGCGCATGGCTCGCCTCCGTGCCGCCGTCCATGCGTGCGGTCCATGCCGTTGTCGGCACCTCGGTCATGCCGCCGAGAAGCCCGCTTTCGATGCGCCGACGGAGCAGGATTTCACCGCTCGCATTCACCGCCACGAAGGCAGCCCCGAGCCGCACCGGCTTTGCCTTCTTCGCGGCCTTGACCGGAAAACGCTCCGGCTCGTCATGGGCAAGCGCAAGACAGTGGCCGTTGAACGGACAGAGCGCGCAGGCCGGCCGTTTCGGCGTGCAGATCGTTGCGCCGAGATCCATCATCGCCTGGGCGAAATCGCCGGGCCGGTCGGAAGGGGTAAGTTCGGCCACCTTCGCTTTCATGGCGGGCTTTGAGCCGGGCAGGGGAGCGTCTATCGAAAAGACGCGGGAGATGACGCGCTCCACATTGCCGTCCATCACTGCCGCCTGCCGGTTGAATGCGATGGCCGCCACGGCGGCGGCGGTATAATCGCCGATGCCAGGCAGCTGCTTCAGACCCTCTTCGCTGTCCGGAAAAATGCCGTCATGGTCGCGCGCCACGGCTTCGGCGCATTTTTTAAGGTTGCGGGCGCGGGCGTAATAACCGAGCCCTGCCCAGGCCGCCATGACATCCTCGACCGGCGCCGCGGCCAGATCGCTGACGCTTGGCCATGCCGCGAGAAACTTCAGGAAATAGGGTTTAACCGCCTGCACCGTCGTCTGCTGCAGCATGACCTCCGACAGCCAGACGTGATAGGGATCGGCGCGTTTTCCCCGTGCCGCCATGGCGGGGGACGTGCGCCATGGCAGTTCGCGATGGTGCCGGTCGTACCATGCGAGAAGTTGTTCCGCCGTCGGATGTGATATGTGTTGCCGCGTATGTGTGTTCATCGCCGCTGAACATAGACACGGCACGGCAATCTGCAACAGCAGCCTGCGGCGGCGGCGTGGAAAACCGCATCCGGTGACGAATGCCCGACATCGAAACCCATGATCCGATTTTGGAGGAAGAGCCCCATGCTGAATGCGCTGCTGGATAATATACCCCAACCGCTGCTTTATGTTATCGGGGTTCTGTTGGCCCTGTGCCTGATTGGAAGCCTGTTGAACCATATTGGCCGTCTGTGTTTCGGGCGGCAGAACAGTGTGGCCTTTGTGGTCTCCCGCCTGATCGGCGAAGTCCGTGAACTGGAGAAGATGAGAGGCAAGCCCTCGCGCCGCTTTCGAATTATCGAATCCGGTTTCTGGGCGATTTTCTGCCATGGCCTGTGGATATACCTTTCCATCGTGCTCACCTGCATGTTGGTGATTGCCGTTATGTCGGATAAGCCGGGAATATCGCATCTGAAGTTTTTGGCTGGGGCCTATTTCCTCTTTGGATGTTTGGTGGTGGGAATGATACGCTTGGGCGCCTGCCGGGACTGGCGACGATTCCGCGCATTGTTGCGCGGCGAAGAAGATGACGATGGCGCGACCGCTTGAGGCCGCTTGGCCTTTGTCGAGGAGAGCATGAAGAAACCCGCAGATTCATTCCGCAAAGGCGTCGTGCAGATCGCCGAAGTCGCCAATGGCATCATGGACCCCGTGCTGTCCAAACGGGCGGGCATCAACACGGCGCTGCTCGGCTCCTGGGATGAGATCGCCGGTGATGACTTCGCCGATTGCACCCGCCCGGAAAAGATCACCTGGCCGCGCCGCGACGAGGGGCCGGATCGTGGCGGTTATCAGCCGGGCGTGCTGACGATTGCCTGCGAAGGCGCGCGCGCCCTGTTTCTCACCCATGCGCAGGGCGAACTGATTGCCCGCATCAACGGCTTTTTCGGCTTTCCGGCGGTGCGCCAGATCAGGATCGTGCAGAAACCGGTGTCCCAAACCGTCAACCGCCGGCGCAAACCGCAACCCCTGCGCGGCGATGCGGCAAAACGTCTCGATGACATGATGGACGGCATCGAGAGCGAGGCGCTGCGCAAGGCGGTGGAGAGGCTGGGCACGGCGGTATTGCAGAAAAAGCCGCGCGGCAGGACGATTTGATGTGCATGGGCTGTCCTTGACTGGTCACAATTCTTTGACAAGAAGAGTTCAAAACCCCGCTTGTGATGAACAGGCCGTCGCTATATCGGAATCAACGGACAATAGAGTCTATTACCAACAGGTGCTTTCATGCATTTTCCCGAACTGACCATTTCCCGTCGCAGCCTCCTCGGCGGCGTTGCTCTTGCCGCCGTTGCCACGGCCCTGCCGTTTGCCTTCACGCCCGGTATCGCCGAGGCGCAGGAATTGCCTGAATCCACCGGCGATGTGGATATGGCTGCGGTGATGAAGCCCGGCCCGCTGCCGGAAGCCGCGCTCGGCGATGCCAACGCACCCGTCAAGATCGTCGAATACATGTCGATGACCTGCCCGCACTGCGCCAACTTCCACAACAAGACCTTCGAAGAGATCAAGAAGAAATACATCGATACCGGCAAGGTCTATTTCGTGCTGCGCGAATTCCCGTTCGATCCGCGCGCCGCTGCCGCTTTCATGCTGGCGCGCTGCGCACCGGAAGGTCAATATTTCCCCTTCGTTTCCATGCTGTTCAAGCAGCAGCAGAGCTGGGCCGTTGCGCAGGATGCGCGCGCCGCCCTGCTGCAAATGTCGAAAATGGCCGGTTTCTCACAGGAGTCTTTCGAGGCCTGCTTGACGAACCAGAAACTTCTGGATGATGTGAACGCAACGATGCAACGCGGTGCGACGGAATTCGGCGTCAACTCCACGCCGACTTTCATCATCAACGGCAAGAAATACGCAGGAGACATGTCGGTTGAAACCATGTCGGCTGTCATCGACAAGCTGCTCTGATCGCCGGACCCTGAAAGAAACGGGCGGCGGATATTTCCGCACGCCCGTTTTTTATTGCCCGTCTTCTTGCCGGGGCGTGACGGCATGAAGTTCAACAAGCTCCGCCTCGTCGGTTTCAAATCCTTCGTCGAACCTTCCGAATTCATCATCGAGCCGGGGTTGACCGGTGTCGTCGGGCCGAATGGCTGCGGCAAGTCCAATCTGGTGGAAGCGCTGCGCTGGGTGATGGGCGAGAATTCCTACAAGAACATGCGCGCATCCGGCATGGATGACGTCATCTTCTCCGGCTCCGGCAATCGCCCGGCCCGCAATACCGCCGAAGTCGGTCTCTATCTCGACAATTCCGACCGCACCGCACCCGCCGCCTTCAACGACGCCGATGAAATTCAGGTGACGCGCCGCATCGAGCGCGAAAACGGCTCCGTCTACCGCATCAACGGCAAGGAAGCCCGCGCCAAGGATGTGCAGCTTCTGTTCGCGGATGCCTCCACCGGCGCGCGCTCTCCCTCCATGGTTGGGCAGGGGCGCATCGGCGAACTCATCAACGCCAAGCCGCAGGCCCGCCGTCAGCTGCTGGAAGAGGCGGCCGGCATTTCCGGCCTGCATTCCCGCCGCCACGAAGCCGAGCTTCGCCTGCGCGCCGCCGAAACCAATCTGGAGCGGTTGGAAGATGTGACCGCCCAGCTGGAAAGCCAGATCGAAAGCCTGAAACGCCAGGCCCGCCAGGCCAACCGTTTCAAGATGCTGTCAGCCGACATCCGCGCCCGTGAAGCGACCCTTTTGCACATCCGCTGGGTCGAGGCGAAGGAAGCCGAAGGCGAGGCGGAAAGCGCGCTCAATCAGGCCACCAACATCGTCGCCGAAAAAGCGCAGGCGCAGATGGAGGCGGCCAAGCAGCAAGGCATTGCCAGCCTGAAGCTGCCGGAGCTGCGCGAGGACGAGGCGAAAGTCGCCGCCGCCCTGCAACGCCTGCAGATCGCTCGCACCCAGCTGGATGACGAGGCCAACCGCTTGCTGCGCCGCCGCGATGAGTTGGCCCGCCGCCTGTCGCAGCTTGGCGAGGATATTATCCGCGAGGAACGGCTGGTCTCCGATAATACCCAGATACTCGCGCGGCTCGATGAGGAAGAGGCCGAACTCCTGGAAATCCTCTCCGATTCCGGCCGCCATGCGGAAGAGATGCGCGAAGCCTTTGAAGCCGCCGCTGTCAAACTGGCGGAAAGCGAAGCCATCTTCACCGCGATTACCGCCGAACGGGCCGAAGCCGCCGCCGCGCGCCAGCAACTGGAGCGGGCGATCCGTGATCTTTCGGACCGCAAGCTGAGGCTGGAACGGCAATCGCAGGAGGCATCCGCCGAGATCGATGCCATCGACGAAAAGCTCTCCGGTCTTCCCGATCCTTCCGAACGGCGAGAAGCGGTCGAGGCGGCGGAGATCGCGGTCGAGGATGCCCTGATCGTGGTGGAGGAAGCCGAAGCCGCCGTCGCGGAGGCGCGTTCCGCCGAAGCGCTGGCGCGCGCGCCGCTGGAAACGGCGCGGAACCGGCTGAACGCGCTGGACACGGAAGCGCGCACCATTACCAAAATCCTTGCCTCCAGTGCCGCCGCCAATGGCAGCTTTACGCCGGTGGCGGAAGAAATGACGGTGGAGCGCGGTTTCGAGGCGGCATTGGGTGCCGCCCTCGGCGACGATCTCGAAAGCCCGCTCGATCCCGCCGCACCCGCCTATTGGGCCGGAAATGGCGATGGCGCGGGTGATCCCGCCTTGCCGCAGGGCGCGAAGCCGCTTCTGGATTATGTGCAGGCGCCGGAAGCCCTACGCCGCGCTTTGGCGCAGATCGGCGTCGCCGCCAGCACGGCGGAAGCCCTGCGCCTGCTGCCGCACTTGAAGGCCGGCCAGCGGCTGGTGACGCGCGAAGGCGCGCTGCTGCGCTGGGACGGTCACATTGCCAGTGCCGATGCGCCGGGTGCCGCAGCACTTCGCCTGTCGCAGAAGAACCGCCTCGCTGAAATCGAGACAGAACTGGATGAGGCCCGCTCCATTCTGGACGAGGCCGAAGACCAGCTTGCCGCGAAAACCGAAGATATCCGCAGCAGCGAATTGCGGCTCTCGGAAGTGCGCGACAGAAGCCGTCTTGCGACCCGCCATCTTGCCGAGGCGCGCGAGGCGCTGACTGCGGCCGAACGGGCCTCTGGCGATCTGCTGCGTCGTCGCGATATCGTGTCCGAAGCACTGAACCAGATCGGCGCGCAGATCGATGAGATCGCCGTTCAGGAAGAAAACGCCCGCATTGAAATGGAAGACGCGCCCGATCTTTCCGTGCTGGATCTGCGACTGCGCGAAAGCCAGCTTGAAGTCGCGACCGACCGCGGCCTTCTGGCGGAGGCCCGCGCCCGCCATGAAGGCGTGAGCCGCGAGGCGGAAAGCCGCCAGCGCAGAATTCAGGCAATCGGGCAGGAGCGTTCCACTTGGGCATCGCGGGCGGCAAGTGCGGCCGATCACATCGCCACCCTGCGCGAACGCGAGGAAGAGGCGCGCGAGGAAATCGCCGAGCTGGACATAGCGCCGGAAGAATTCGACGAGAAACGCCGCAACCTCCTCAATGAGTTGCAGAAGACCGAAGATGCCCGCCGCGAGGCCGCCGACCGGCTGGCCGAGGCGGAAAACCTGCAGCGCGCCGCTGACCGGCTGGCCGCAACGGCGCTTTCTGAACTGGCCGAAGCCCGCGAAAAGCGCGGCCGCGCCGAAGAACGGCTGGTCTCCGCCCGCGAAAAGCGGCAGGAAACCGAACACCGCATCCGCGAAACGCTGAATACCGAGCCGCATATGGCGTTGCGCCTGACCGGCCTCGGTCCCGACCAGCCGAAGCCCGATATTCGCGATGTCGAGCGCGATCTCGACCGGCTGAAGATCGAACGCGAAAGGCTGGGCGCGGTCAATCTGCGCGCCGAGGAAGAGCAGGCCGAGCTTTCCGCCAAGCTCGAGGCGCTGATCAAGGAGCGCGACGACATCATCGATGCCGTGCGCAAGCTGCGTGCCGGCATCCAGAACCTCAACCGCGAAGGCCGCGAACGGCTGATCGCCGCGTTCGATGTGGTCAATTCGCAGTTCCAGCGGCTGTTCACCCATCTCTTTGGGGGCGGCACGGCGGAATTGCAGCTGATTGAATCCGACGATCCGCTGGAAGCGGGCCTGGAAATCCTCGCCCGCCCGCCGGGCAAGAAACCGCAGACCATGACGCTGCTTTCCGGCGGCGAACAGGCGCTGACGGCCATGGCGCTGATCTTCGCGGTCTTCCTCACCAATCCCGCGCCCATCTGCGTGCTGGACGAAGTGGATGCGCCGCTCGACGACCACAATGTCGAACGTTACTGCAACCTGATGGATGAGATGGTGGCCTCCACCGAAACCCGCTTCGTCATCATCACCCACAATCCCATCACCATGGCGCGCATGAACCGCCTCTTCGGCGTTACCATGGCCGAACAGGGCGTGTCGCAACTGGTGTCTGTCGATTTGCAGACCGCCGAACAGCTGCGCGAAGCCGTCTGAAACTGCCAGGCCGCATTTCGATCCTGACTTTTGCTCAACATGAATTTATCTCGTCGTCTCACCCATTCGGGTGAGCGCAAACCCGCGGCATTTTGCTATGTCTTGCCACGAGCCTCAGTGTGCTTTCCCAACCCCGCCATCCGGTTTCCTGTACCGGGTGGACTGCCTTGCGAGGCCGCTGCAACGGCCTCGCAAGGTCTTTTTGCCGGCTGACGAATACGACTGACTTGATGAGGAAGGGGGCGGTGAGGCTCTGTCGTGTTCGGACGACGTTGTGTAAGCATTTTTTGTGGCGCCCGCTTCGCATCGAGCGTATGGACCACTCACCCTGGCACCAGCCGCAGCCGCGTGCCCCAGGGGTCTATCGCTTCCACGACGTTATTCTCCATCTCCACCAGCACATAACCGGCGGCCCGCAGCCGCGTTTTCTGCGCCTCCAGATCGGCGGGGTTGCGAATGGTGAGGGAAAACCAGTCGAGGCCGGTTTCCATGGCGTTGCGTTCCTTCGCGCCACGGCTGTTCCATGTATTCACCGCCAGATGATGATGATATCCGCCGGAAGAGAGAAACGAGGCATCGGAGCGCGCATCCTGCGTCGGTTGCAGGCCGATGGCCGTTTCATAAAAGGCGCGGGCGCGGGCGATTTCGCCGACCCGCAGGTGAACATGCCCGATGCGCATTCCCGGCGGGGCAGCCTCGTAATCGCTTCTTTTAGTATCGGTCAGCTTCACCAGATCGTCGACATCGAGCGGTTCGGTGCCCATTTTCACCACGCGGCCGCTCCACACCCATGTATCCTTCGGCCGGTCGCTGTAAACCTCGATGCCGTTGCCTTCGGGATCGTTGAGATAAATCGCCTCGCTGACATTGTGGTCGGCAAAACCGGAAAGCGGCACCTGCTTCAGCGCCGCATGCACCAGCCAGCGCGCCAGATCCTTGCGGGAGGGCATCAGGTAGGCGATGTGGAACAGGCCGGCGGAGGTGGGGCTTTCGAAATCCGCGGCCGGCTTGTGCACCAGATCGAGCAGCGGCACGGTGCCGACGCCAAGCGTCACGCCTCTGGCCGTGCGCTCCACCTCGTTCATGCCCAGCACTGAACGGTAATACTCGATCATTGGGTCGAGATCGCGCACGCGCAGCGCGGCCTGGCCGATATGCATCGGCGTCGTCAGCGCGAAGGGACGGGCGGAGGCGGCGCCTGCGACGGGCACTGCGCCCTCGGCTCTGAGCGCCCCGGCAAACGCACTGGCGGCACAGGAAATTCCGGCAAATTTAAGCGTATGGCGGCGGGTAAATTGCATGAATAATCTCTTTGTCGGCGATTTGAATGGCTTAGGCAACACTCCAGTTCAGCGCATTACACGAATGCGTCAATCATGCCGTTATTCGGCCTTTGCGGCAATTCTTGCGCGCAATTTGCCGCAATTATGCTGCACTGCGATGTAAACTGCACGTTGCGGCGTTTCCAACGTGCCGCCAATGCTGTAGATGATAGAAAAATGACAACGCTTCTGGGTGGAGAGCGTGGAATGAAAAAGTGGGTTTATACCTTCGGCAACGGTGCTGCCGAAGGCAGGGCAGGCGACGTTGCGATATTGGGCGGCAAGGGCGCGAACCTTGCTGAAATGGCAAGTCTCGGCCTTCCCGTTCCCCCCGGCCTCACCATCATAACCGATGCCTGCGCGCTTTATCACAAGAATGGCCGCGATCTTCCCGAAGAGCTGAAGCTGCAGGTCATGGCTGGCCTGCACGGCATGGAAACCGTGACCGGCAAGACCTTCGGCGGCAGCCACTCGCCGCTGCTCATCTCCGTCCGTTCCGGCGCGCGCGCCTCCATGCCCGGCATGATGGATACCGTGCTGAACTTGGGTCTCAACGACCGCACCGTCGAGGCGCTGGGCCACGATGCGGGCGACGCCCGTTTTGCCTGGGACAGCTACCGCCGCTTTATCCAGATGTATGCCGATGTGGTCATGGGCCTCGACCACGAATTGTTCGAGGAAATTCTCGAGGACGAGAAAGGCCGCCTCGGCCACGAATACGACACCGACATGTCGGCGGTCGAATGGCAGCATGTCGTTTCGCTTTATAAAAAGCTGATCGAGGATGAGCTGGACGAAGCCTTCCCGCAGGACTGTCATGTTCAGCTCTGGGGCGCAATCGGCGCCGTCTTCGCCAGCTGGACCAACCACCGCGCCGTGACCTACCGCCATTTGCACAATATTCCGGGGGACTGGGGCACGGCGGTCAACGTTCAGGCCATGGTCTTCGGTAATCTCGGCTCGTCCTCGGCAACCGGCGTCGCCTTCACCCGCAATCCTTCGACGGGGGAGGCGGAGCTTTACGGCGAATTCCTCGTCAACGCTCAAGGGGAAGATGTGGTGGCGGGCATCCGCACGCCGCAATCCATCACCGAGGCCGCGCGTCTGGCCTCCGGCTCCGACAAGCCCTCGATGGAAAAGCTGATGCCGGAGGCGTTCAGCGAATTTCTGGCGATCTGCAAGCGGCTGGAAAACCACTATCGCGACATGCAGGATCTGGAATTCACCATCGAGCGCGGCAAGCTCTGGATGCTGCAGACCCGCTCCGGCAAGCGCACCACCCGCGCGGCCATGAAGATCGCCGTCGATATGGTGGAGGAAGGGCTGATCTCGCAGGAGGAGGCCGTCTGCCGCATCGAGCCCTCGTCGCTCGACCAGCTGCTGCACCCCACCATCGATCCCGGCACATCGCGCCCCATCATCGGCTCCGGCCTGCCGGCTTCGCCGGGGGCGGCGACGGGCGAAATCGTCTTCACTGCGGAAGAGGCGGTTGCGGCGGAAGCCGAAGGCCGCCGTGTTATTCTGGTGCGCATCGAAACCAGCCCGGAAGATATTCATGGCATGCACGCCGCCGAAGGCATTCTGACGACGCGCGGCGGCATGACCAGCCACGCCGCCGTGGTGGCGCGCGGCATGGGCATTCCCTGCGTCACCGGCGCCGGCTCCATGCGCGTCGACATGCGCAACAAGGTGCTGATCGGCGTCGGCTGTATGCTCAAGCGCGGCGATGTCATTACCATCGACGGTTCTTCCGGCCGGGTGCTGAAGGGTGAGGTGCCGATGACGCAGCCGGAACTCTCGGGCGATTTCGGCAAGCTGATGGAGTGGGCCGACAGCCTGCGCCGCATGACTGTGCGCACCAATGCCGACACACCCGCCGACGCCCGCGCTGCGCGCACATTTGGCGCGGAAGGCATCGGTCTCTGCCGTACCGAACATATGTTCTTCGAGGGCGACCGCATCCACGTCATGCGTGAGATGATCCTCGCCGAAAGCGAAAAGGGCAGGCGGGCGGCGCTGGATGAGCTTCTGCCGATGCAGCGCTCGGATTTCACCGAGCTTTTCCAGATCATGCACGGCCTGCCGGTGACGATCCGCCTGCTCGACCCGCCACTGCACGAATTCCTGCCGAAGACCGATGGCGAAATCGTCGAGGTGGCGGCCGCCATGGGCATGCCGCAGACGGTGTTCCGCCAGCGGCTGGATGCCCTGCACGAGTTCAACCCCATGCTCGGCCATCGCGGCTGCCGCCTTGCCATTTCCTATCCGGAAATCGCCGAAATGCAGGCCCGCGCCATTTTCGAAGCGGCGGTTGCCGCAGCACGTATCACCGGCGCGCCGGTCGTGCCCGAGATCATGGTGCCGCTTGTTGGTCTCCGCTCGGAACTGGATTACGTTACCGAGGTCATCGATGGCGTCGCCGCAGCGGTGGCGCAGGAAACCGGCATGGAGATCGAATATCTCACCGGCACCATGATAGAGCTGCCGCGCGCGGCCCTGCGCGCCCATGTGATTGCGGAAGCGGCGGAATTTTTCTCCTTCGGCACCAACGACCTGACGCAGACCACCTTCGGCATTTCCCGCGACGATGCGGCGCGTTTCATCAATACCTATCAGCGCAAGGGTATCATCGAGCGCGACCCGTTCATATCGCTCGATTTCGACGGCGTGGGGGAACTGATCCGCATCGCCGCCGAACGCGGCCGCCAGACGCGGCCGGAACTGAAACTCGGCATCTGCGGCGAACATGGCGGCGACCCGGCCTCGATCCATTTCTGTGAGGATGCCGATCTCGACTACGTGTCCTGCTCGCCCTTCCGCGTGCCCATCGCCCGGCTTGCCGCCGCGCAGGCAACGCTGGCGGCAAAGAGGGATGAGGGCAGGGTGGCGAGCAATGTCGCCTTCATTCCCGTCAGGGGTTCTGTTGGACGATGATGCGCCGCTCCACCACCACGGGGCGGTAGAACATGTCGCGGTTCATCTGCGCCTGCCAGGCGCGGTTGTCGGCGCGGCGGTCCATTTCCAGATCGAGAAGGCAACCGGCCATCGGGTCCGTGCCGGGGCGGAAACCATAACCCCGGCAAGTCGCCTCATCCCGCGCCCGACGCTCTTCCGGCGTCAGCGTCTGGCAGGCGGTGAGCGCCAGCATGGCGGCAAGCGCACCGAAGACGATGGAAACACGCATTTTGTTTCTCCCTTAACATGACAGCCGTACGGCACTTTTATTGCCGCGATTGATACGCCTGTTTTGGTACGGGGAAAAGCCGCGTTGGGGCGGAAAGTTGCGTTTGGTAAGCGAACCTCTTCGCGTCATGCGAGCCTTGAACCGGCATCCACTTGCCTGAGCCTCGGCATCATGACTGTCTGGAACGCGCCATTTCAGCGCGCATCCAGCTTGAGTCTCCCCATGTCGAGAGCCAGATCATCAGATCGGTGAGAAAGCCGATAATCGGCAGCAGAAGCATATGGCCCAAACCGCGCGTCGTCTGGTTTTTCTCTGCCTCGTGCAGATGAGCCAATTCCTGTTCCTGAATCGAAGCGATAAGCTTATGCAGCTCGGGATCTCTTGTTTGCAGGAAGGCCAATTGATCTTCCAGATGGCGGTGAACGGTGCTTTCAACGGCCTCGGTGCAAATCCAGACCATGTTGCGTCCGCCGAGCGCCGTCATAAAACCGAGCAGGAGACCTCCAAGGCTCCAAAACGCCATGACGCGACAAGGCCTTGCGTTTCTGGATGGCATGGCGTCCCGAAACCGGCGGCAATGATCGATCTCGTCTTCACGCATTTCCTGAAGAGCGGGTACTATGTCCGGAAACAGCCGGCGAGCCATCCATATCTGCGCGCCGTAGATACGAATAGCGCCAAACTCACCGGCGTGATTGACCTTGAGGATACGCCGAACGGTAAGCGCCGGATCGTATTTGCCGGGACTGCCGGACGTTCGAAACATTACCAAGGCGCGTTCCATTCCAGCTAAATGCAGCAGACGTTACCGGCACTATGAGAGACGGTTGTGACCACGATTGATAAGCCTGTTTCGATGCTAGGAGAACCCCATTCGGCGCGGAAAGTCACAACCGCCGGAGCGGAGATGCAGATATCGCAGCCTCCGTCCGTTTCGAAACCAAACATCCTGATTCCGCTCAGGAATCACGCAGGAAAGACGGCGGGAACAAACCCTGTTGAATGAGCCAGTCGCCGAGCAGAACCGTGAGGATGGCGATGAGGACGATGCCGCCGATAAAGGCGAAGAGGCCGAGCGTGGCTCGGGTCCACCGGCGGGTTTGATAAAGGTAAATCGCAAGCCCGATGGGTGCGAGCAGAACGGTGGTGATTTTGGCAGCGGAGCTGCGCCGGATGTCCCGCTTTTCGGCATCCTCTATCTGCCACCAGGCAAATAGCGTGATGATGCCGATCATCTGCACCAGATCGTTTGCGGTAAAGGACGCTGGAGGCCCGGCAGGCCAGACGGCCGCATCGATCAGAAGCCCGAGGGAGATGAAAGCGAGCAAGCCGACATAGATCCAGTTGCGTTTCGCCATGCACAGTTTCCGCTCTAAATTGCGCTATTGCCCGTGCCGTTATCGCTATCGATCAAATTGGCACCGTCAACCCCAAACTATCAGGGAAGAAAGAGAGTGGTCGGCATGGGGCGTCTCCCTGTTCCGGAAACGCCCCATGATTGTCGCCGTCAGGCCGGCGCTGCTTCCCGGTCGTCGAGTGCGTCGATATCCTTGGCGTTGTTATAGACGGCCTCATTGAGAATGCCCTCGCGCTTGGCGACGAGGGTGGGCACCAGCGCCTGGCCGGCGACGTTAACCGCCGTGCGGCCCATGTCGAGGATCGGGTCGATGGCGAGCAGCAGCCCCACACCTTCCAGCGGCAGGCCGAGCGTGGAGAGCGTCAGCGTCAGCATCACCACCGCGCCCGTGAGGCCGGCGGTTGCGGCGGAACCGAGCACGGAGACGAAGACGATCAGCACATATTCCTGGATGCCAAGCGGCACCTGGAAGAACTGCGCGATGAAGATCGCCGAAATCGCCGGATAGATGGCGGCGCAGCCGTCCATCTTGGTGGTGGCGCCGAGCGGTACGGAGAAGGCGGCATATTCGCGCGGCACGCCGAGGCTCTTTTCCGTCACGGTTTCGGTGACCGGAAGCGTGCCGATGGAGGAACGCGACACGAAGGCGAGCTGGATGGCCGGCCATGCGCCCGCAAAGAAGCGCGACGGCTTCAGGCCATGGGCGATCAGCAGCGCCGGATAGACCACGAAAAGCACCAGTGCCAGACCGATATAAACGGCCGCCGCGTACCAGCCGAGCTGCGACAGCGTCGTCCAACCATATTGATCGACCGCGCGGCCGAGCAGGCCGATGGTGCCGATGGGGGTGAGGCGGATGACCCACCACAGGATTTTGCGCACGATGGCGAGCAGCGACTGGTTGAAGGCGAGGAACGGTTCCGCCGCCTTGCCCGCTTTCAGCGCCGCGACGCCAAAGGCGATCGACACCACGAGCAGCTGCAGCACGTTGAAGTTCAACGAGGTGCTGGCCGCGCCATTATTGAGCTTGGTAGACGCTTCGAGGCCGAAGACGTTGGCCGGGATCAGCCCCTTCAGGAAATCCAGCCAGGACCCGGTGGAAGAGGGGGCCGCCGCTGCCGTATTGGCAATCGCCGTGTTGACGCCGGGCTGAATGACAAGGCCGAGCACGATGCCGATGACGACGGCGATCAGTGCCGTGATGGCGAACCAGAGGAGTGTCTGCCACACAAGCTTCGCCGCATTGGAGAGGTTCTTGAGATTGGCGATGGAGGCGACGATGGCCGTGAAGATCAGCGGCGGAACCAGCGCGCGCAAAAGCTGCACGAAAATGCTGCCGATGGTTTGCAGTGTCACCGAAAGCCAGTTGGGGCTGCCGGCGGCGTCGGGACCGATATTGCGCGCAACGAGGCCGAGCAGCAGGCCGATGACCATTGCGATCAGAACCTGAAAGCCGAAATTGCGATAAAAAGGTTTAGGCCCGGAGGGGGCGGCGGACGTCGTTGCCTGTGACATGACATGTCTCTTTATTGTGCAAGAAAACGAGAATGTTGCACTTTTTACACGCATTCTCGAGGGAGGTCGCCGAGAATACGCCGATTTCCTCAGCAATTAAGGGATGAACGTGCGTATTTGTTGCGTTGTCGGGGAATAATTCTCTTAAGTAGCGACAATGCGGAAAAATATTCCCGCTTCTTGTTGCCTTCGACGTCAGAGTCCTAAAACCTATAGATATTCCGTCACCCCAGACCTGATCCGGGGTCCAGCGCGATCAAGTCCTTGATCGCAAAAGACTCATCCTCACGGCGCAGCATGGCTGGATGCCGGATCATCCTCGGGCTTGCTCCGGGGACCGGCATGACGGAGAAGTTCGCGCGCTTTAGCGTAGGGATCGCCTCCTCCTTTGTTTTCCTCGCCGCAAATCCGGTCTATGACATCATATGCAGGTGATTCCCTGCCAGAATTCGGGTGCAACGCTTTTTAGCCAATGCGATCTAACGGATATCCGCTTTCATGACTGTGCGTTTCGTCCGGCCTTTTTCGGTTGCAGCCTATCTTTCCCGCTATCTGGGTCTTGCGGCGCTTGTGCTGTTTCTCATCGCCGCCGGCATTCATCGTTTCGGGCCGCTGACGACGCCAGATTTTGTCGGTCTCCTCATTATCGCCGCTGGCATCGCTCTCGCGGCCGTACTTCTGGCGTTGATCGGGCTTGAGCGGCTGTGGACAAAGGGCGCACGCGGCGGCCTTTCGGCGCTGGCGGCGCTGCTTCTCTCGGCCCTGCCGCTCGGCGTGGTCGGTTACGGCGCTTTTCTTTATTGGCAGCAGCCGAAGATTTACGACATCTCCACCGATCTCACCGACGTGCCGGAATGGCTGGTGACGCCCGCCGCCAACCAGCAATGGCTGGTTCGGCCCGCGACTATCACCAAGGAAGACCGCGACGCGCAAACCGAAGCCTATGCCAGCCTCGCCGGCCGCCGTTATGAAGGCGCAATCGACCGCATCTACGCCGCCGCCAAAAAAATGGCCGCCGCCCAGAATATCCGCATCGCCCACACGAAGGGCGTGATCGGGGCGGAAGATGCGCCCTCCGTCGGCGTTCCGGAGCAGGACAGGACGCAGCCTTCGGAAGAAGGGCCGGTCGAGGATCTGCCCTCCATCGTGCCGGTGCCCATGGCCCGCCCGACGGACGCGCCTTTGCCCACCTTCTTTAACGGTAGCGGCGTGGTGCTGATGCAGGGCGAAACCCGCACGCGCATCTGGGGCCTGCGTTTCGATATCCTCATCCGCCTCAAGGAAGAGGCCGAAACCACCATCGTCGATGTCCGCGTCGCCTCCCGCTACGGCCCGCACGATCTCGGCATGGGCGCTGCGATTGCCGAAGCCTATCTCGATGCGCTGGATGCGGAGATGCAGGGGTTGAACGACAATTGATGTGTAGCTGACGCTACGCTTTCATTTCGATGAGAAACGAGAGTGTGCCGCCTGTTTCTTCTCCCCGAGGGGGAGACGGTGGCCCGAAGGGCCGGATGGAGGGGGAGCCCTCTCCGAACACATCTACCCTTGCCCCCTCATCCCGCTGCCGCGGACTTCTCCCCCTCGGGGAGAAGAAACAAGTGGCATCCGCTCGGTCTCCATCCAACGGGGCGGCGAACGACGAAAGCATCTCGATAATTAGCGCCTCAAAACCTGTCAGGCCGGAAAATACTCACCCAGCAGCGAAGGCGCACCATCCGTCTGCACTTCGCCCTTTTCGATCAGGTCTTCAATATGCGCCAGCACGGAAAGTGCGGCCGCGCCATGCAGGCGCTTGTCGGTGCTGGCGTAGATCACCTTCACCATGTCGGCGATCAGCCGGTCGCCTTCGCGGATACGCTTCAGAACCGCCTTTTCCCGCATGCGGCGGTGGGCGCGCAAGCCCCGCATGAAGGCGGCGGGGTCGGTGACCGGGCCGCCATGGCCGGGCAGGAACAGCCGGTCGTCGCGGGTAAGCAGCCGTTCCAGCGAGGCCATGTAATCGCTCATCGCCCCATCCGGCGGCGCAACGATGGTGGTGGCCCAGGCCATCACATGATCGGCGGAAAAGACGATACCGCTGCCATCAAGCGCGAAGGCGGCGTGATTGGCGGTGTGTCCCGGCGTATGCAGCGCAGTAAGCTGCCAGCCGTCGCCTGAAAGGCTCTGCCCGTCGCCAAGCGCGATATCGGGCACAAAAGCCGTATCGGAACTTTCGGCAAAGGGGTTTGTCTCGCCCACGTGCAGTGGGCGCGCGGCACGGTGTGGACCTTCGGCCACCGTTATCGCCCCGGTCGCCTCCTTCAGCTGGCGGGCAAGCGGCGAGTGATCGCGATGGGTATGGCTGACGAATATATGGGTGACCTCGCGGCCCGTCAGCGCCGCCATCAGCGCCTGAAAATGCGCCTCATCCTCCGGGCCCGGATCGATGACGGCGACGGAACGGTCGCCGACAATATAGGAGTTGGTGCCATGGAAGGTGAAGGCGGAGGGATTGTTGACGGTGATGCGCTGGATCAGCGGGGCGACAGGAACCGCCTCGCCATAGGCCGGCTTGAAATCGAGATCGAATGCCGGGTCCGCCATCGAGACCTCCTGAAAAATGCCATGCCAGCTTGAGCCGCAGCCTCAACCGCGCCATCGCCAAGCCCTAACATGCGAACTTCGCCACGGCATCCAAAAAGCTTTAATTTTGTGAAAAAATAAGTCGCCGGGTCATTGCCGGGCCGGGCAGGCTTTGCTAATCAGGCGCGGTTCAGGCAGCGGCGTTTCGCCATCGCTGCCCTGTTGGGGCGTCGCCAAGCGGTAAGGCACCGGTTTTTGGTACCGGCATTCCCAGGTTCGAATCCTGGCGCCCCAGCCAAAATTCTCATTCTATTTTATCGCATATAGTTTTCACGCTTTTTACGAGAATATGTAAATTGTAACAATTTTAGATTGTACTTTGTAGATTCCGCAACACTTTTATGATTGTCTGAATTCAGACATTAGGAGTGTATAGCAGTGACCCAGACGTTAGAACCCAGACCATCCCCCAACGAACTTCCAAAGAAGCCCGATTTCGAATGGATTTTCTGGGTGCTTCCCATCGTCGTGTTTGCTGTAATTGCATATCTCGGTGAGTTGAAATGGGCGTGTATCATCGGAGGGGGAATTGCTGCGATGCTCTTTGTCTATTTCAAGTTTATTAAGCGGAAATAGCCTTATAAGAAGTTAGGTGATCTAAGCACCGAGTTTTGCGTATAGATTTCATAAAAACGCCGCGCATCCAGAGACACGCGGCGTCCAATCCTAAATCGCAGCCAGGCCTTAAAGCGCGATATCCGGCACCTTCTTCACCGGCGCACCCGCAGGCGCCGCACCGGCGCCCTTCAGCGCCTCAAGGTCGATCTGCGGCGGGGTGGGCAGCTGCAGGTGCTCGGCGGTATAGGCCCATTCCTGCTGCACCTTTTCCGGGTCGTCATTGAGCTTCGTACCGTAGCTCGGCACGATCTGGCGGATCTTGGCCTGCCATTCCGGTGTTGCCACCTTGTCCTTGAAGACCTTTTCCAGAACGCTGAGCATGATCGGGGCGGCCGTGGAAGCGCCCGGCGAAGCGCCGAGCAGGCCGGCGATGCTGCCGTCCCTGGCGGCGACGACTTCGGTGCCGAGCCGCAGCACGCCGCCCTTTTCTTCGTCGCGCTTGATGATCTGCACGCGCTGGCCGGCCTGCCACAGGCGCCATTCGCCCTGCTTGGCATTCGGGAAATATTCCTTCAGCGCGGCAAAACGGTCGTCATCCGACATCATCAGCTGGCCGGCGAGATATTCCACCAGCGGATATTCATCGATGCCCACACGCACCATCGGCCAGGCATTGCTGGTGGTGACGGAGGAGACGAGATCGAAATAGGAGCCTTCCTTCAGGAACTTGGTGGAGAAGGTGGCGAAAGGTCCGAACAGGATGACACGCTTGCCGCCCAGCACGCGGGTATCGAGATGCGGCACCGACATGGGCGGCGAGCCGACCGAGGCCTTGCCATAGGCCTTGGCCAGATGCTGCATCGTTACGTCGGGGTTTTCGTTGATGAGGAACGAGCCGCCGACAGGGAAACCGGCATAATCATCCGCTTCCGGAATGCCGGACATCTGCAACAGATGCAACGCGCCGCCGCCAGCACCGATGAACACGAATTTCGCATCCACCACCTGTTCGGCGTCGGTCTTGGTGTTCGTATAGGTCACGCGCCAGCTGCCGTCGGCATTACGCTGGATATCGGAAACCTCGCTATTGACCTGCAGGTCGAAATTCTGGTCGCTTTGCAGGTGCGATACGAACTGGCGGGTGATTTCGCCGAATTCCATGTCGGTGCCGAGCGGCGACCACGTCGCGCCGATCTTCTGGGAAGGATCGCGGCCTTCCATCATCAGCGGCACCCACTTCTTGATCTGCTCGGGATCGGTGGAATATTCCATGCCGGCGAAAAGCGGGCTGGCTTTGAGCGCCTGATAGCGCTTTTCCAGATAGGCGACGTTCTCGTCACCCCAGACGAAGCTCATATGCGGAGTGTGGTTGATGAAGGAACGTGGGTTCTTCAAAACGCCGTTGCGCACCTGCCATGCCCAGAATTGCCGGGAAATCTGGAAGGATTCGTTGATGTTGACGGCCTGGGTGATCTTGATGTTGCCGTTGTCGTCTTCCGGCGTGTAGTTGAGTTCGGCAAGCGCCGAATGGCCGGTGCCGGCATTGTTCCAGCCGTTAGAGCTTTCAAGCGCAACGCCATCCAGCCGCTCCAGCATCTGCATGGACCAGGTGGGCTCGAGTTCACGCAGCCAAACACCGAGCGTCGCGCTCATGATGCCGCCGCCGATCAAAAGCACGTCGACCTTCTTGGCAGCCGTGTTGGCGAGAAGAGGTGTAACTGGCAGCGCCGCTGCGGCAATGCCGGCAAGCGCGCCGCCCAGAACCTGTCGGCGGTTCATGGGAAATGCGTTGGAAAGGGATGTTTCCTGGGAAAGATCAGTGAGCTGGGATTTGTCTTGATCGATGGGAGTCACGGCCATACCTGATTCTTGTTTTGTGTTAAAAACATTCCTCCCGTTCGCCCCGTTACAGCAAAGCGCAAACCGGCACAACCCGGACTCTTTCACTCCAGTTCAAGCAGTTTTGCAGGGATTTTGCAGGGACATATGGTCGCAACGGCCAATTTTGCGGTTTTGTCGATCGTCATTTTTATGACGGCGAAGATTTGCCGACGCTTTCAAACGGTTGAAAGGGTTCTGTGAGCGGGATATCGCACAAAGGCGGATATGACGCTGTTTTCGGCGCGTTCCGGGTCGCGGGGTGCGGCTATAGGCAAAATTTTTTTCAGAAAAATGACAATAATTCCGAAAAAGTGAAAAGGCCCGCCGGTTCGGGCGGGCCTTGCTGCGTCTGGTCTGTGGCCGAAGATCAGTCTGCGGCGAGGAATTCCGCGCAGTAGCTCGGGCCGTTGACGCCGGGGCGGTCGGAAACCGTGCGCACGGCGGTAATCTTGTAATCGCTGGAAACGACGAGCTGCACCGTGCAGGAGAGCGAGGCGGTGCGGGCGGGCGAGATCTGGCGACCCTTCTTGCCATCCTTGCCTTCTTCGAACCTGGCCGGAATGGTGGCCTTCCTGTAGCCGCCGCGCCAGTTATAGACGGTGGAGCTGCCGGTTTCCGTATCGCTCAGCGGCGGGCCGAATTTTGCGAAGAAAATGCCTGCGGACTGGCCGACCCAGCGGGTCTCAACGGGGCTCTTCTGGGTGAAAGAGGGAGTGGAGCCGCCCGTGGAAGTGGTGCAGGCCGAGAGCGCAATGGCAAACGCTGCAAGCGTTACGCTGCGAGATAGCATGGTGAAATGTCCTTTGTGCCGTGTCCGGCTTCCCGCCGGTCATTCCGTTCCCCTAGCAGATTTGGAGACGGCGGGCAGGGGAGGTGTGCGGCTCGATGAAAATTTCCTGCCACAATTGCTTTTTTGTAACGTTTTGAGGCCGTCCAGCCGGTGCCACAGGCCCCTGGCAGGGTTGTTTCAACAGATGGGAAAAACTTGTCACAAAAAATGCAATAAGCCGCTTGTCGAATGCCGGAGGCTGGTCTATAGAAGCGCCGCTGGTCACGGAGTGTAGCGCAGTCTGGTAGCGCACCACGTTCGGGACGTGGGGGTCGGAGGTTCGAATCCTCTCACTCCGACCAGCTTGAAGCCCAATAGATACAGCGGCTTGCAACTCATCCCGAAAATTCCAAGATCGAAATCTCGCACCGAAACCGGACCTGTGAAAACCTGTGACGGCTGGACTGCATTCGCCGCTCGCGTCTGAAAATCAGGGCGCTGGGGCGAATAACTGCGTTCAAATCGCCGTTCTTCAACCGGTATGCGTTTTGGGAGAGAGTGTTTCTTTCCGCATCCGCTCACGGATGCGAATCGTCGCCGTCAAACAGCAGATGGATCGCTTCGGCGGGCGTTTGTTGTCGCCACCCGGCACCCCAACAAAAGAGGCCCGTCGCTCCGCCAAGCGCCAGGCCTCAATGTCGCGGCCTGTTTCAGGGGACGCGCGACAGGAATCGTCTTAGAAGCCTCAATTCTTCTTCACAATCCAAGAAGTTATCCATCACCGTCATGGGCCCTTAATTTCAAGGGCATCCTCGCGATCAACTTATCGCGATCAAAAAGAGGCCCGCTGCTTTTTCAAACAACGAGCCTCTGTTGGGCCGCTTGGCGGAGCGACCGCATGCAAATTCGTCTTTCGTGCATGAACGTCGAATGAACAAACAGCTTTTTATGCCGCCGAGAAACAACCCGTAAAAATCAGGAGAGCGGCATGGATCGGAAAGCCGCCTCAGCCGTTATCTAACCATACAACAATGGAGGATAGCATGCTGAAGGGTATCGCATTGTGGGCTATGGGCGTTCCGATCTTCGTGATCATTCTGCTTTATATGTTCGTGTTTTAAGCCATCCGCAGTCTCTGACACGGAATGGGCCCTGCAACGAAAAAGGCGACCGCTTTGACGGTCGCCTTTTGTTTGTTTGAGGGGGCGTGTCAGCCCAGATCGCCGATCAGCCGCGCGGCCGTTGCGCCGTCCGTGCGGCGGATGTCGATCTCGTCGCGGTGCTTGGCGAGGAGTTCGCTGGCCAGCAGCTTTTCGGCAAGATCGGCGGGCAGCGAGAGAATGACCCGGTCGCCCTTTTCTTCCGTCGCACCGACGCTGCGCTTACCGGCGATCATGCCGCCCGCAACCGTGTTGTTGGTGTCGGGGTCGATCAGAATGAAGGACCCGGTCGAGCGGTTCTGTTCATAGGGATCGAAGATCGCCGTCTCGTCGAAGGAAAGCCGCACCTTGCCGATGGCGTTCATCGGCAGGGAGGTTTCATGCGCTTGCCATTCGCCCTCCTTCAGGTTCAGCTGGCTGACGGGCTGCACGCTGACGCGCTGGCGGCGGCTGCCGCTTTTCAGCCAGTAGCGCTTGCCGGCCTCGATGCCGCCGGGCTGCAAGGCCACGATCTGGGCGTCGAAGGCAAGGCCGGTCTGCGGCTGCGCCTCGATGGAGACGATCATGTCGCCGCGCGACACATCCACCTGACGGTCGAGGACGAGCGTGACCGCATCGCCCGCGACGGCGGCGTTGCGCACCAGATCGAAGGTGACGATCTGCTTGACGTTCGCGACCATGCCGGAAGGCAGGACGACAACGCTGTCACCCGGCTTTACCGAACCGCCGGCAACCGTGCCCTGATAGCCACGGAAGCTTTCACCGGGGCGCGAGACGCGCTGTACGGGCAGGCGGAAGCCGCCGGATTGCGCGGAGCGCACCGTGGCAAGCTCCAGCGTCTCCACCAGCGTCGGGCCTTCATACCAGGGCATGGAGGCCTTGCCGGAGAGAACGACGTTTTCACCCTTCAGCGCCGACATCGGAATGGCGGTGATCTGCTTGATGCCGAGATTGGACGCGAAATCGCGGAATTCATGGGCGATCAGCTCGAAACCGGCTTTGTCGTAATGCGTCAGGTCGATCTTGTTGACGGCCAGCACGAATTGCCGGATGCCCATCAGCGCCGCAATGGTGGCGTGACGGCGTGTCTGTTCCAGAATGCCGGTGCGCGCATCGACGAGCAGCACGGCGAGATCGGCGGTGGAAGCGCCAGTCGCCATGTTGCGGGTATACTGCTCATGGCCGGGCGTGTCGGCCACGATGAAGGCGCGCCGGTCGGTGGCGAAATAGCGATAGGCGACATCGATGGTGATGCCCTGTTCGCGCTCCGCCTGAAGACCGTCGAGCAGCAGCGCGAAATCGGGCAGGCCGAGATCGTTCTGCTTGCCGCTGTCGCGGTGGAGCGTCGCGGCCTGGTCTTCCTTGACGGCCTTGGTGTCCCAGAGAAGACGGCCGATCAGGGTCGACTTGCCGTCATCGACACTGCCGCAGGTGATGAGACGTAAGGGGCGCGTGTCGCGCGCTGCCTTTGAATGCTCGGCAAAGGGCAGAATGGTTGCGGAGGAGGAGGGGGTGTTGGCGGCGGCAGTGCTCATCAGAAATACCCCTCGCGCTTCTTCTTCTCCATCGAGCCGGACTGATCGCGGTCAATCGCGCGGCCCTGCCGTTCGGAAACGGTGGCGATTTCCAGCTCGGCGATAACTTCCTGAAGCGTTGTGGCTTCGGAACGGATCGCGCCGGTCAGCGGGAAGCAGCCGAGCGTGCGGAAGCGGATCGAGCCATGCTTGATCTCTTCGCCGGGCAGCAGTTCCAGCCGCTCGTCTTCGGCAAGGATCATCATACCGTCGCGTTCGACATAGGGGCGCTCGGCGGCGTAATAGAGCGGCACCAGCGGAATGTTTTCCGCCTCGATGTAACGCCAGATGTCCACTTCGGTCCAGTTGGAGAGCGGGAAGGCGCGCACGCTTTCGCCCTTGCGGACCATGCCGTTGTAGATGTTCCACAGTTCCGGGCGCTGGTTGCGCGGGTCCCATTTATGGTCGGGCGTGCGGAAGGAATAGATGCGTTCCTTGGCGCGGCTCGCCTCCTCATCGCGGCGCGCGCCGCCGAAGGCTGCATCGAACTGGCCGGCATCGAGCGCCTGGCGCAGCGCTTCGGTCTTCATGATGTCGGTGTAAAGCGCCGAACCGTGGGTGAAGGGCGTTACGTTTTCGCTCGCACCGCGCGGGTTGGTGTAGGAAATCAGGTCGAGATCGTATTCCTTGACGATATTGTCGCGGAATTCGATCATTTCCTTGAACTTCCAGCCGGTATTGACGTGCAGCAGCGGGAAGGGAATGCGGCCGGGGAAAAACGCCTTGCGCGCGAGATGCAGCAGCACGGATGAATCCTTGCCGATGGAATAGAGCATCACGGGCTTGTCGAATTCGGCGGCGACTTCGCGGAAAATATGAATAGCTTCGTTTTCAAGCGCCTTCAGATGGGGATCGAGCGGCGGCTTGGATGCGACAGTATTCTTGCTGTCCGTCTCGTGGACTGCGTTGGACATTGTGAACTCCGGGAATGTACTGAATGATTATCGTTGCGGGATGGCGGAAACGGCGGATGTCTGCTCCGCACCGGCGACGTGAAGACCGCATTCGCGCTTCTCGTCGTTTTCCCACCACCATCGTCCGGCGCGCTCAGGCTCGCCGGGCTTGATGGCGCGCGTACACGGCTCGCAGCCAATGGAGGGGTAACCGCGCTGATGCAACGGATTGACGGGAATGTTCTCCTTGGCGACATGCGCCCGGATGAGGTCGATGTCCCAGTCAGCCAGGGGATTGATCTTGATGAGATTGCGCTCCGCATCGAACTCGGCGAAAGGCGTCGTGGCGCGATTGCCCGACTGGCCGCGTCTGAGGCCGGTGATCCAGAAGGCGGCGCCTTCCAGCGCCTTGCCGAGCGGGATCAGCTTTCTGACATGACAGCAGGCGTGACGGGCTTCGACGCTTTCGTAAAAACCGTTCAGACCGTATTTTTCGGCATAGGCGTCGATATCGTCCTGCTCGGGACGAAAGCGGCGGATTTCGATGCCGAAACGCTCTTCGGTCTCATCGATGAGATCGACGGTTTCCTTGAACAGCCGGCCGGTTTCGAGCGTCACGACGTCGATCGGCAGGCGATGCGTACCGATTGCGGCCGTAATGACCTGATCCTCGATGCCGAGGCTGGTGGTGAAGACCGCCCGCCCGCCGAGGCCGGCGATAAACGAAAGCCGACCCGCCAGATCGAGCCCGGCAAGCGTGGCGTCGAGGGAAGCGGCATCGGCAGAGGCATTTGCTGAATTGATCGTCATTGTCACGTCCGGGATTTCCATGGCCGATTATTGTTGAAATCCGGCCTTTGGAACAGAAATGACAGTCTTTGTGCGCTGCACTTGAGAGCAAAAATGCCTCACGCGCGCAGGGTATGAGCAAAAGATACCCGTTCACCTTCTTCGCAGCTTGGATTTGAATTGTGACAACTTCTGCGCTAAGCCGGAATTGCCGGGTTTCCGGGCTTGTGGTCTACTGGTTTTACGATGATTTCGCAGAAGGCAAAATATGCGCTGAGGGCGCTCCTTTCGCTGGCCAAGGCCGACGGGGCCTGTCCTGTGCAGATTTCCGACATCGCCCGCGAACAGGCCATTCCGAAAAAGTTTCTGGAACAGATCCTTCTCGAAATGAAGAAGGAACGCCTTGTCGAAAGCCGGCGCGGCAAGCAGGGCGGTTATCTCTTGGCGCGCCCGGCCGCGGATATCACCTTCGGCGAGGTGCTGCGCCTCATCGACGGGCCGCTTGCCCCCTTGCCCTGCCTGTCGCAGACCGCCTATCGCCGCTGCGAGGATTGCGACGGCGAGAAGCAGTGCGAGATCCGCCACGTCTTTGCCCGCGTGGCCGATGCCACCCGCAACATCCTTTTCAACACCACCATCGCCGATGCCGTGGCGGGTGTCGAAGTGCCCGAGCTTTTGACGGCCTAGCCACTCGGCGCAATAGGTGTGCAGTACAGCCCCTCCAACCCTCATTCCTGTGCTTGTCACAGGAATCCAGCCGACGCGCGTCTGCGCGGCGAAAAGACTCCTCTCAGCCCAAGGACTTGGGCTGGCTGAATTCCTGTGACAAGCACAGGAATGAGGGCGGGAGAGCGCACGTCGCGACAACCGGGAGCTTGAGCCTGCCGAACCGACGGACTTGGGCGACGATGTATCCCCCCATCCCCTCGGACCGCTCAGACGAAAAAATCGTCTAAAACCCCATAATATTTTTCGCCGCCAGCGCAAAAAATCGTCAAAAATGTGAAACGGTTTTGCATTCAGTAAAGTTTTACACGACGCTTGTTGCGCCTTTCGCTTATGCTGCGCTGTATTTGTTGCCCGGGAAAACGCTCTCGGGAAACACTTTTTCGATCGTATTCGGCCTCATTGACCAACTCTACTCAACCGGTAGAGTTAAGCCATCGCAATCAGGAGGGAATACCGATGTCCAAGCTTCTGTCCGGTTTGAGCGTTGTTGCGCTTAGCCTCTCACTGGCACTTGGCGCAGCTGGCTCGGCCGCCGCGCAGACCAAGCTGCTCAACGTGTCCTACGATCCGACCCGTGAACTCTACAAGGACTTCAACGAAGCCTTCGCCAAGAAGTGGAAGGCCGATACCGGCGAGGACGTCACCATCCAGCAGTCGCATGGTGGCTCCGGCAAGCAGGCGCGTTCGGTCATCGACGGTCTGGAGGCGGACGTGGTGACGCTGGCGCTGCAGAGCGATATCGACGCCATCGTCCAGAATTCCGGCAAGATCAACAAGGACTGGCGCACCCGCCTGCCGCATAATTCCTCGCCTTACACCTCCACCATCGTTTTCCTGGTGCGCAAGGGTAACCCCAAGGGCATCCATAACTGGGGCGATCTGGTGAAGGGCGACGTGCAGATCGTGACGCCGAACCCCAAGACGTCGGGCGGTGCGCGCTGGAACTATCTGGCGGCCTGGGCCTGGGCCAATGAAGAATTCAAGGGCGACAAGGACAAGATCAAGGCCTATGTCGGCGAGCTCTACAAGCGCGCCCCGGTTCTCGACACCGGCGCCCGTGGTTCCACGGTAACCTTCGCCCAGCGCCAGATCGGCGATGTGCTGCTCGCCTGGGAAAACGAGGCCTATCTCGCCGGTCAGGAATTCGGCGCTGACGCCTTCGATATCGTCGTGCCGCCGATCTCGATCCTTGCCGAACCGCCGGTCGCCGTGGTTGACGCCAATGTCGACGCCAAGGGCACCCGCAAGGCGGCGGAAGCCTATCTGCAATATCTCTATTCCGACGAGGGCCAGAATATTGCGGCGAAGCACTTTTACCGCCCGTCCAACCCTGCCGTGGTCTCCAAGGATCTGCTCAAGCAGCTGCCCGACATCAAGCTCGTCACCATCGACGACCCGCAGTTTGGCGGTTGGGCAAAGGCGCAGCCCGAACATTTTGGTGACGGCGGCATCTTCGACCAGATTTACAAGCCCGCAAAGTAAGCGGATGATAGGCTGAAAAGCGATCGTCCGTCCGCTGGGACAAGCGAAACGAAAAACCGATCGACCGGACACAGTGCCGGTCGATACTTTATAATAAGTGCCGGGGAACACCGGCTCCCAGAGAGCATTTCCAGGAAAAGCGGACCCCGGTTTCCTGTCCGGAAATGCGCCAAACTAAAGATTATCCGGAGCCTTGATGAGCAATAATACATCCGGAAACAGGTGGAAATGGCGGCAGTCGAGCGTCATACCGGGCTTCGGCCTGACGCTTGGTTACACAGTCACCTATCTGTTTCTCATCATTCTTATTCCGCTGGGCGGCCTTGTCTGGTCCACGGCAAAACTGGGTTTTTCAGATTTCATTGCGATTGCCACGGATAGCCGCACGCTGAATGCGCTGCGTGTCAGTTTCGGAACGGCATTTCTTGCCGCGCTGGTCAACGCGGTCTTCGGTGTCATCGTCGCCTGGGTGCTGACGCGTTACCGTTTTCCCGGTCGCCGCTTCGTCGATGCCATCGTCGATCTGCCTTTCGCCCTGCCAACGGCGGTCGCCGGTATCGCGCTGACCACGCTTTACGCCAATCGCGGCTGGGTCGGTTCGCTGTTCGAACCCTTCGGCATCAAGATCGCCTTCACGCCGACCGGCATCGTCATCGCGCTGATCTTCATCGGCCTGCCCTTTGTTGTGCGCACCGTGCAGCCGGTCATGGAAGAAATCGACCGGCAGGTGGAGGAGGTGGCGGCAACACTCGGCGCCAACCGTTTCCAGACCATCACCCGCGTTCTGCTGCCGAGCCTCACACCCGCGATCCTCACCGGTTTTGCGCTCGCCTTCGCACGCGGTGTCGGGGAATATGGTTCGGTCATCTTCATCGCCGGCAATATTCCTTACGTCTCGGAAATCGCGCCGCTCCTCATCGTCATCCGTCTGGAAGAATTCAATTATGCGGCCGCGACCGGCATCGCCACCATCATGCTGATCATCTCGTTTGCCATGCTGTTCCTCATCAATCTCATTCAGGCCTGGAGCCGCAAGAGGTACGGTTATGTCTGAGACCGCTTCCCGCACGTCCCCCCGGCCGTTCCGCGACCCCGCCAGCGAGAGCTTTCCCGCCCGGCTGGCGTTGATCGCCATCGCCTTCGTCTTCCTCGCCGCTTTTCTGGTTCTGCCGCTGGTCTCGGTCTTCTTCGAAGCCTTCCGCAAGGGCACGGAAAGCTTCTGGGAGGCGATTGTCGAGCCGGATGCACTCTCTGCTATCCGCCTGACGCTGCTCGTCGCCGCCATTTCCGTGCCGCTGAACCTCATCTTCGGGGTGATGGCCGCCTGGGCGATTGCGAAGTTCGAGTTCAAGGGCAAGGCATTTCTGATCACGCTGATCGACCTGCCGTTCTCGATCTCGCCGGTCATATCGGGCCTCGTCTATGTCATCCTGTTCTCATCCCACAGCGTGTTGGGGCCATGGCTGAAGAGCTACGGCATCGAAATACTCTTCGCCGTGCCGGGCATCGTGCTCGCCACGATCTTCGTTACCTTTCCCTTCGTCGCGCGCGAACTGATCCCGCTGATGCAGGATCAGGGCAATGGCGACGAGGAGGCGGCGATTTCGCTCGGTGCTTCCGGCTGGCAGACCTTCTGGTACGTCACGCTGCCGAATATCAAATGGGGCCTGCTTTACGGGGTGCTGCTCTGCAACGCCCGCGCCATGGGTGAATTCGGCGCCGTCTCGGTGGTCTCGGGCCATATTCGCGGTGAGACCAACACCATGCCGCTGCATGTCGAGATACTCTATAATGAGTACAATATGGGCGCGGCCTTTGCGGTGGCGACGCTGCTCGCCGGTCTGGCGCTGGTGACGCTCATTCTCAAAACCATTCTCGAAATACGCTTTGGCGCGGGCAACGCAGCCGGCAAGCACTGAAAGGCATCTTCATGGAAGTGAAAGTTTCCGGCATCACCAAGCAGTTCGATCGGTTTCCGGCGCTGAACGACGTGTCGCTCGACATTCGTTCCGGCGAGCTGATCGCGCTGCTCGGTCCTTCCGGCTCCGGCAAGACGACGCTGCTGCGTCTCATCGCCGGCCTCGAGCAGCCGACGCAGGGGCAAATCTTCTTCGGCGACGAGGATGCGTCCCACCGCACGGTGCAGGAGCGCAATGTCGGTTTCGTGTTCCAGCATTACGCCCTGTTCCGCCATATGACGGTGGCCGACAATATCGCTTTCGGCCTCAAGGTGCGCCCCTCCGCCAACCGCCCGCCGAAAGCCGAGATCCGCAAACGCGTGTCCGAGCTGCTCGACATGGTGCATCTCTCCGGCCTCGAAAAGCGCTATCCGACCCAGCTCTCCGGTGGCCAGCGCCAGCGCGTCGCGCTCGCCCGCGCCGTCGCCATCGAGCCAAAGGTCCTGCTTCTCGATGAACCCTTCGGCGCGCTCGACGCCAAGGTGCGCAAGGAACTGCGCCGCTGGCTGCGCGAATTCCACGACCGCACCGGCCACACCACCGTCTTCGTCACCCACGATCAGGAAGAGGCGCTGGAACTGGCCGACCGTGTCGTCGTCATGAGCCAGGGCAAGATCGAACAGGTGGGCACGGCGGATGACGTCTACGACACGCCCAACTCCCCCTTCGTCTTCTCCTTCATCGGCGAATCCTCCAGCCTGCCGGTGACGAGCCGCGATGGCCATGTGCTGTTCCAGGGCGAAAGCATCGGCATCGATGAAAGCGGTTCTGGCGAGGGCGAGCTTTTCTTCCGCCCCGAAGATGTGGTGCTGACGCAAGAAAAGGATGCGCTTTACGGCAAGGTCACCACCTGTCGCCGCCTTGCGGGCACCCGCATCGCCGAAATCGACATCGCCAATAACGGCCATGAACCCTATCACCTCGAAATCGAGGTGCCGCTCAACGCCGCCGTGGCGGTGGGCGCGGAACTGCGCTTCCGGCCGACGCGGTGGAAGGTATTCGGGAAGAAATAAGGAATACGTGAACGCAAACGCTGGTCGATGATACGGCGCTCTCCCCAGTTCTCCGTCATACCGGCCTTGAGCCGGTATCCAGCCAGCCCAAGTCTTTGGGCTGAACGGAGTCCTTTCGTCGCGCAGACGCGCGCCGGCTGGATGCCGGGTCAAGCCCGGCATGACGGAAGAGGCGTGTCACGAGTACCTCGAGCATCGAGCTTGCCGCACCGGCACCCGAGGCGCAGATTTCCCCAATCGTCGAAGCAATAAGCAAAAACGGAAAAGGGCCGCCAAAGCGACCCTTCCATGAGTTTGGTCCTGTTTACAGACCCGGGACTGTTTCTCAACGTTCCGAAGGCAGAAGAGGTTTACAACGAGGGCTGCCCCGTCGAAAACACACCCTTTCCATTGCCTGCACCAGAGACCGAAATCTCACTAGACATTGGATCACCTCCTTCCGATACGTTGAACATAACTAGAAGGTAGTACGATTCGTCAGTAATGCAAGAGGGATTACTTCCAGGGGACGCCCGGCCCCTATGCCGCATCTGCGGCCTTTACGTCGAATTCGAAGTGGATGCTGTCATAGGGAAACTCGATGCCAGCCTCGTTCCGGTCGATAATGCCCGCATGGAGGAGCGACGTCACGTCGCGATGAACGGCCTGTACGTCCCGTCCAACCCGACGGGCAACCTCCCGGATAGAAAGCGGCCCATGTCCGGCCAAAGCCTTGACGATGGCAAGGCGAAGCGGCGCGAGAATACGATGCAGGTCCTCATAGCTTGAAAATTCGACGGATGATTTCGCCTCCACCGGCTTTCCGGACAAGGCCAGATTACCGGCGGCAACAAAGCGGCTCTTGATATCCTTGATCGTGCTGAGACGGACGGTGAGTGCGGTCATGACAAAATCCTTTCCATATCCGCCTGAAAAGCATCGAACAGGGCTTCGAGCGTGGTGAAGGCGATGGTGTCTTCACGCCCGTCCATATGACGATGATCGCCTTTGCCGCGTTCATTGTCATAACGCAGAACACATTCCCCTTTGATCACCAGCGCCAGCCGATATTTGAACGGGTGAAGACTTCCGGGAACAGGCTCAGGCAGATGCCACAGGACAACCTCAAAGAAGGCCGTCTCGTCGATCACTTTGCGCGTCTTTTCGAGCAGAATGGCCTTCATGTTGTTATTCTTGACAACACATTGCTGTGTTGTCAATGAAAACAACGATCTTGCTCAAAACGTCACGACACCCGCATCAAGATCTTGCCGATATGGCTGCTGCTTTCCATCAGCCGGTGCGCTTCCACGACCTCATCCAGCGTGAAGACCCGGTTGATGACAGGTGCCAGCTGACCGCTTTCAATGAGTGGCCAGACCTCTGCGACGAGGTCGTCGCGGATGGCGCGTTTTTCGTCGGCCGTGCGGGGGCGCATGGTGGAGCCCGTGACGGTGAGGCGTTTGACCATGATGGGGGTGAGATTGACCTTTTCGGCCACGGCGCCGCCCAGAAAGGCGATGATGGACAGGCAGCCGTCCTTGGCGAGTGCCGAAAGATTCTTTTCGAAATAGGCCGCACCGATCATGTCGAGAACGACATCGACGCCCTTGCCGCCGGTTTCGGCTTTAACAACTTCGGCGAAATCCTCCTCGCGGTAGTTGATCGCCCGTTTGGCGCCGAGCTTCACGCAGGCTTCGCATTTTTCCGCTGAGCCTGCCGTGGCATAGACCTCCGCGCCAAAGGCTTTGGCAAGCTGGATGGCCGTCGTGCCGATGCCGCTGGTGCCGCCATGGATGAGGACGCTCTCCCCTTCGGTGAGGCCCGCCATCTGGAAGAGGTTGGCCCAGACGGTGAAGAAGGTTTCCGGCAAAGCCGCGGCTTTGACGGCGTCGTAACCCTTGGGGAAGGGCAGGGCCTGCCCGGCCGGCACGGTGCAATATTGCGCATAACCGCCGCCATTGGCGAGCGCGCAGACCTTGTCGCCCAGCTTGAATTCGGTAACTTCTTCACCCAGCGCAACCACCTCGCCGGCGATTTCGAGGCCGAGGATCGGGCTTGCATCCTTCGGCGGCGGATAGGTCCCCTGTCGCTGCGCCACATCCGGCCGGTTGACGCCCGCCGCCTCGACCTTTACCAGAACCTCGCCTTTTGCGGGCTTCGGCAAAGGCGCTTGCGAAAGCCGCATCACCTCCGGGCCGCCATGGGAAGGGAGGTCGATGAGGCGCATTGTTTCGGGCAGGGTCTTGGTGTCGGGCATGGCCAGGGGCAACTCCTCACGTGTCGACGTCGCCTGAAGATGTAGGTCAGATGCGCCGCTTAGGGAAGGAGGCCGTTTGTCACGAGTGTCAATTTGTCTCGCCGAAGACCCGGACGACGAGACCGCCTTCGTTTTCCTTCGCAGCCGCCTTCACGCCAGCGATCTCGCTGCCGATCCGCTCGGGATTGGCGATGATCAGCCCTTTCGGCAAGGTCAGAACGCCGATAGAGCAGCGCAGCAGCGCGAAGTCCCGCTCATTGCCGTGGCGGTCCTGGCCCTTCATGCAGCCGGCGGCGCGGTCCTCGTCCGAATAGAGTTCGGCGACGTCGTCGTGAAAATCGCTGAGCAGCCGCTCGAGGATTTCCGTCAGCTCCTCCACCGTCCAGTCACGCACGCCGATGAAAAAATCGTCGCCGCCGATATGGCCGAGGAAACAATCGCCGGCAAAAAAGTAACGGCGCATCAGGGCCGAAAACAGCGTGATGGCGTGGTCGCCGGCGTTGAAGCCGTATTTGTCGTTGAAGGGTTTGAAATTATCGAAGTCGCAATAACAAAAGAAGCGCGCCTCGTCGCCATCGCTGCAACGGTCGGCAATGAAACCGCCAATCGCGCGGTTGCCGGGCAGCGCCGTCAGCGGGTTCTGATCCTGCGCCATCTTCAGCTGTTTTTCATTGATGACCTTGATGAGCGAAGCGGCGGAAACGATGCCGGCGTAACGCATGTTTTCGGTGAGGATGATGCAGGCGCTGCCGCCCATGCTGGCGAACATGTTCATCAATTGATCGGCATCCGCATCGAGACCGACAATCGGCGCGGGATCGACGAAATGGGAAATGGTGCGCTCGTAGATCTTGTTCTTGAGCAGGTCGCGGCCGAAGGGCCGGTAGATATATTCCTTGAGGTGATATTCGTTGATGACGCCGCGCGGTTCGCCATTGGCGTTGAGAACCGGGAAAAACGCCTGCTGCGGATTTCTGCGGAACAGTTCGAAGACGCTGTCGACGCTGTCATGCTCGAAGACGGTCGGAAGACGCTCGATTTCGCGGCGAATGAGAATCTCATCCAGCGTCTGGCTGCTGCGCCGCGCCACGCCCATGCGGTTGATATGGGGAAAGCTCTCCGGCAGCTCGCTGGTGAAGACCGTGGGCCTCGCGATCAGCCAGCCCTGCACCAGATCGACGCCGAATTCGCGGCAGGTCAGAAACTCCGCTTCGGTTTCGATGCCTTCCGCAATGACCCGCACACCAAGAACATGGGCGATGTTGACGATGTTGCGCACAAGGTGCTGCTTGCGCGGCAATTGGTCGACGCCGGTGATGAAATGCCGGTCGATCTTCAGGTAATCCAGCGGGAAATCACACAGCAGCTTCATCTCGCCATGACCGGCGCCGAAATCGTCGATGGCCAGCTTGAAGCCTTCCTTGCGCATGCGGGCAATCAGCGCCGTGAATTCCGGCACGCTGGTATTGTCGAAACGTTCGGAAAGCTCAAAGCAGATGGAGGATGCGGGAATGCCCGCCCGCGCCAGATGGCCGACGAGCTTGTCGAGAATGGCGTCGCCATGCGGGATCAGCCGCACATCCAGATTGAGGAACAGGGTGGCGGAGGAGAAATCGGGCAGGGTGGAGAATTTTGCGAGAGCGCGGCTCGCCAGCATCTGCTCGAAGGCCTTCAGCTCGCCATCGGCGGCAGCCTGGTCGAGAAGCGCCAGCGGATTGGAAAAACCGAGCCGGTCATGGCCGCGCATCAGCGATTCATAACCAAAAATCGTGCCTGTCGTCGCCTCTACAATCGGCTGAAACGCCGTCTCGAGCACCAGTTTCGCCATGGGAAACATGTGCCCGGAGGCAAAACGCCTTATGACATCGTTCTCCAGCGTGACGGCCTGCATATGTCTCTCCGCTCATGTTCTTACGCCCGGTTTTAAATCCTTGGGCGCCCATTATTTTTGGGCAAACAATTGCAGATCACAGGTCAACAAAAGCTTTCACCACTGTGAAGCTTTCGTGAACCTTTTATAACAACCCCTTGGATATTAAAGGTTGTTGCGCGGCGGTTCAGGCCCTTCGCGCATGTCCGGTGTGTGCGGCGTAAAGGTCCGCAACGTTGAGCCGCTCCCGGTCCGCATCCGCCGCTGGTCTTGAAGCCGATCCGGTGCCCTGCGCGGTGGAGGCCGCCCACAGGCGCAGGGCCTCACGAACGACCTCACTGCCGGAAGCATAGGCTCCGCAATTCACGGCCTCACGCATCCTTGCTGCCTGTTCCGGGGAAATCGATACTGTTACCATTGGCATGATATCACTCCCTTCTTTAAACGCTGCGATCGGTCCTTCGATGTCCGGTTTGCGGATCGGGCGCCGTCGTGGTCTAGGCGGGCGTTTTTATCGTCTTTCGTCTGGCGCCGCTTCCAGCGAAATTTGTATCATCAGCGATATTAGCACGAAACGCATTCCATTCCCAATTCGCAGTATATCACGGTTTAGTTTTTCCCCCGTGAACCGGGCGGCAGCATGGGGCTCGCCGCGCTGGCCGATGCCTGCGAAACTATCACTGTCCGCCGGCGGAAAATATGATCCATCGCAAATCAGCGACATAAAATGGCGCGTTTTTTATTGATTGATCGATCAATCAAGAATATTTTGCCGCCATCAAGGAGACGCCTATGCCCAAGATCGGAATGGAGCCTCTGCGCCGGAAGGCGCTGGTGGATGCGGCGCTTCGCACCATAGGCCACCATGGTTCGCTGAATGTGACGATGTCGGATATCGCCCGGGAAGCGGGCGTGTCGGCGGCGCTCGCGCACCATTATTTCGGCAGCAAGCAGCAGCTTCTGCTGGAAACCATTCGCAGCCTGCTGCGCGATCTCAGGCGTGATGCGGTGGCGGCTTTGACCCGCGCTTCCGGCCCGCGTGAAAGGTTGAGCGCCATCGTGCATGTCTCCTTCCAGAGCGACCAGTTCACGCCCGAAACGGTGGCGGCGTGGCTTGCCTTTTATGTCGAGGCGCAGCGCTCGGAAGAAACCCGCCGCCTGCTCGTGCTCTATTCGCGCCGTCTGCGCTCCAACCTCATGGCGAGCCTCAACCGGCTTTGCCCGCCAGACGATGCCGCGCGCATCGCGGAAGGCGCGGCCGCCTTGATCGACGGGCTTTATATTCGCCACAGCCTGCGCTCGGCGCCGCTCGGCCTTGCCTCCGCACCGGCGCTTGTCGAGGATTATTTCGACATGCAGCTCAAATCTTTTCCCGATGGACAGCGCCCAAAGCCGTCCATCCGCGTTCTTTAAGGAGACTTCGACATGACTATCGCGACGCCGCTGAAGGCGCAGCCGAAAGCCTCGCATTTCATCGACGGGGACTATGTCGAAGACACGACCGGCACGCCGTTCGAGAGCATCTTCCCGGCCACCGGCGAGGTGATTGCAAGGCTGCATGCGGCAACGCCTGCCATCGTCGAGCGCGCCATCGCATCGGCCAAACGGGCGCAGAAGGAATGGGCGGCGATGAGCCCGATGGCGCGCGGCCGCATCCTCAAACGCGCCGCCGATATCATGCGCGAGCGCAACGATGCGTTGTCCACGCTGGAGACGCTGGATACCGGCAAGCCGATTCAGGAAACCATCGTCGCTGACCCGACCTCCGGCGCGGATGCCTTCGAATTTTTCGGCGGCATCGCCCCTTCCGCGCTGAACGGCGATTACATCCCCCTCGGCGGCGATTTTGCCTATACCAAGCGCGTGCCGCTCGGCGTCTGCGTCGGCATCGGAGCGTGGAACTATCCGCAGCAGATCGCCTGCTGGAAGGCCGCTCCCGCGCTGGTCGCCGGCAATGCCATGGTCTTCAAACCTTCGGAAAACACCCCGCTCGGCGCCTTGAAGATCGCCGAAATCCTCATCGAAGCCGGCCTGCCAAAGGGCCTGTTCAACGTCATTCAGGGCGATCGCGATACCGGCCCGCTGCTGGTTAACCACCCGGATGTGGCCAAGGTCTCGCTTACCGGCTCAGTCCCGACCGGCCGCAAGGTAGCCGCCGCCGCTGCCGGGCATCTGAAGCACGTGACCATGGAACTCGGCGGCAAATCGCCGCTGATCGTCTTCGACGACGCCGATATCGAAAGCGCTGTCGGCGGGGCCATGCTCGGCAACTTCTATTCCTCCGGCCAGGTCTGCTCCAACGGCACCCGCGTCTTCGTGCAGAAAAAGGCGAAGGAGCGTTTCCTCGACAATCTGAAGCGCCGCACGGAGGCGATGATCCTCGGCGATCCGCTCGACTACGCCACCCATCTCGGCCCGCTGGTCTCCAAGGCCCAGCAGGAGAAGGTCCTTTCCTATATCGAAAAGGGTAAGGCAGAGGGCGCGACGCTCATCACCGGCGGCGGCATTCCCAACAACGTCTCGGGCGAGGGCGCTTATGTGCAGCCGACCGTCTTCGCCGATGTGACCGACGACATGACCATCGCCCGCGAGGAAATCTTCGGGCCCGTCATGTGCGTGCTGGATTTCGACGATGAAGACGAGGTTCTTACCCGCGCCAACGCCACCGAATTCGGCCTCGCCGGCGGCGTCTTCACCGCCGATCTCGCCCGCGCCCATCGCGTGGTGGACCAGCTGGAAGCGGGCACGCTGTGGATCAATACCTATAATCTCTGCCCGGTCGAAATCCCCTTCGGCGGTTCCAAGCAATCCGGCTTCGGGCGGGAGAATTCGGCCGCCGCGCTGGAGCATTATAGTGAGTTGAAGACGGTTTATGTGAGCACTGGGAAGGTGGACGCGCCTTATTGATGGGGCGGTGCGTGGGGCTAACCCCCCTCTGTCCTGCCGGACATCTCCCCCTCAAGGGGGGAGATCGATATGCGGCGAGGTCGCGCCCATCTCAACGTCAGCGAATGAAGCGGCGGTAGCGCCGCTTGCCGATCTCCCCCCTTGAGGGGGAGATGCCCGGCAGGGCAGAGGGGGGTGAAACCCCAGCCGCATACGGTCATCGGAACCAACGCTCATCGGAGAGAGCAGATCATGCAAGCAGATTACGTCATCGTCGGTTCGGGTTCCGCAGGCTCCGCCATCGCCTATCGCCTGTCGGAAGACGGCCGCTATTCGGTGATCGTCATCGAGGCCGGCGGTTCGGATTTCGGCCCCTTCATCCAGATGCCGGCCGCACTCGCATGGCCGATGAGCATGAAGCGCTATAATTGGGGCTATCTCTCCGAGCCCGAGCCGAACCTCGACAATCGCCGCATCACGGCCCCGCGCGGCAAGGTTATCGGCGGTTCGTCCTCCATCAACGGCCTCGTTTACGTGCGCGGCCATGCCGAGGATTTCAACCGCTGGGAAGAGCTTGGCGCGCATGGCTGGGCCTATGCGGATGTGCTGCCTTACTTCAAGCGCATGGAACACAGCCATGGCGGCGAAGAAGGCTGGCGCGGCACGGACGGGCCGCTGCATGTGCAGCGCGGCCCGGTCAACAATCCGCTGTTCCACGCCTTCATTCAGGCGGGCGCTGAGGCCGGTTTCGAGCTGACCGACGACTATAACGGCTCCAAGCAGGAGGGGTTCGGCCTGATGGAGCAGACCATCCATAATGGCCGCCGCTGGTCCGCTGCCAATGCCTATCTGAAACCGGCGCTGAAGCGCGGCAATGTCACGCTGGTCAACGGCTTCGCCCGCAAGATCGTCATCGAGAATGGCCGCGCGGTTGGCGTCGAGATCGAGCGCAAGGGCGTGGTGGAAACCATTCCGGCCAATCGCGAGGTCATCGTCTCGGCATCCTCCTTCAATTCGCCGAAACTGCTGATGCTCTCAGGCATCGGCCCCGCCGCGCACCTGAAAGACATGGGCATTGAGGTGAAGGCGGATCGCCCGGGCGTGGGCGAGAACCTTCAGGACCATATGGAGTTTTATTTCCAGCAGGTCTCCACCAAGCCGGTCTCGCTTTATTCCTGGCTGCCATGGTTCTGGCAGGGCGTGGCGGGTGCGCAATGGCTGCTGTCGAAAGGCGGGCTTGGCGCTTCCAACCAGTTCGAGGCCTGTGCTTTCCTGCGCTCAGCAGCCGGTCTGAAGCAGCCTGACATCCAGTATCATTTCCTGCCCGTTGCCATTTCCTATGATGGCAAAGCGGCGGCGAAAAGCCATGGTTTTCAGGTGCATGTAGGTTACAACCTGTCGAAATCGCGCGGGAATGTTACCTTGCGTTCCGCAGACCCACATGACGACCCGGTCATCCGCTTCAACTATATGAGCCACCCGGAAGACTGGGAAAAATTCCGCCATTGCGTGCGCCTGACGCGCGATATCTTCAGCCAGAAAGCCTTTGACGATTTTCGCGGACCGGAAATCCAGCCCGGCGAAAATGTGGAGACGGATGAGGAGATCGACGCCTTTTTGCGCGAGCATCTGGAAAGCGCCTATCACCCCTGCGGCACCTGCCGCATGGGCGACAGGGACGACCCGATGGCCGTCGTCGATCCCGAATGCCGGGTGATTGGCGTTGAGGGCTTGAGAGTGGCGGACAGCTCGATCTTCCCGCATGTGACCTATGGCAACCTCAACGGCCCGTCGATCATGACCGGCGAAAAGGCGGCGGATCATATTCTCGGCAAGACCCCGCTGCCGCGCTCCAATCAGGAACCGTGGGTAAACCCGCGCGCGGCCGTGAGCGACCGGTAAGGATCAATGGTAATCGTCCTCGCGCTGGTGGCGGATCGCGAGGATGGACACGGTTTCCGCATCTTCGATTTGAATGAGGACGATGTAACCGGAAGATCCGAACGGAACGATCAGTTCTCGTAAGAGTGCGTTGTCCCCAGGCGCCTTGCGCGTTGCGAAAGGAAACTCGCTCAGTCCCTCAATCGTCGAAATGATGCGGTCCACGGCTTTTTCCGCCGTCGAAAAATCCTTTTCCAGTAAAAAATCATATAGCCGGGTTATGTCCGCTCGGGCTGCAATCGTGTACCGGAGATTGAAGGTCACTCGCCACGCTCAGCTTTCTTGGCGGCGAGCATCGCCCGCAATTCCGCATGCACCTCTTCGGCCGAATAAAAAATCCCCGTGCGTTTGGATTCCTCGAGTGACGCCAGCCCGCGCGCAATGAATTCCGCCTGGGATTTACGGATTTCCACCTGCCTGCGCACGGACTCTTCAACGAAGGAAGAAAGCGTCTCGCCTTCCTTCAGCACGCTTTCAGCAGCCTCGCGAAAATCCGCCGTCACCCGCAGCGAAGGGATCGTTGCCGTTTTCATGTCTACGTCTCCGTGCGTTGCAATTGCGATGCAAAGAATGCGCCGATAGGGGCGACCTGTCAAATGCAAAACCTTGCAATCGAGCCCAGGGAGGCAGATAAACGGGCATCCCGCCCGAGAAACAATACCAAAATCACCGATCTGGACCGTCATGCCCGTCGACTACAAAAAGCTGAAGATGCTCCGCCGTTCCCGTGTCGTTTGGGGTTCGTGGCGGGTGTGGAGGCCGAGGGCGGTTTTCTGGATTGGCGCGATTGCGGTCGGCCTTATCAGCGTCGGCTTTGCGTGGGCGGCGGATCGGGCCCAGCACCTTTTCTTCGCGGCAACCTCATCGGGCGAATGGGCGTTTCTGCTGCCGCTCATCATCACGCCGCTCGGCTTCACGCTCTGCGCCTGGCTCGCGATCACGGTTTTCCCCAATGCCGGCGGCAGCGGCATCCCGCAGGCCATCGCCGCGCGGCACCTGCGGGAAGATGCGGACCGTTCGCGACTTCTGTCGCTGAAGCTCGCTTTCGGCAAGGTGGTGTTGACCGTTGCTGGCCTGCTCTCCGGTGCCTCCATCGGCCGTGAGGGCCCGACCGTTCAGGTTGGCGCCTCGATCATGCTGCAGGCCGCCCGCTGGGGCGGCATGGCGCAGGCGAAGGGACTTATTCTCGCTGGCTCGGCGGCGGGCATTGCGGCGGCCTTCAACACGCCGCTCGCCGGCATCGTCTTCGCTATCGAGGAAATGAGCAAGACCTATGAATCCCGCGCCAATGGCCTCGTTCTCACTGCCGTCATCCTGTCGGGCCTCGCTTCGCTGGCGCTGGTCGGCAGCTATACCTATTTCGGCACCAGTTCGGTGATGGCGAAAACGACCATGGACTGGCTGCTGGTTCTGGTCTGCGGCATTGGCGGCGGCGCGTTCGGCGCGCTGTTCAGCGCCGGTGCCCTGAGGCTCTCGGCACGTATCCGCCGTTTTGCCCAGACCATGCCGCTGAAGCGGATGCTGGCGGTCGCCGCCGCCTGCGGCCTTGCCTCCGCCGTCCTCGGCATCGCGACTGGCGGCGCGACCTTCGGCACCGGTTACGAACAGGCACGCGCGGCAATCGAGGGCGAGGCCGCGCCGGCATTCTTCTTCATCGAAAAACTGGCGGCGACGTTCCTCGCCATGATGTCGGGCATTCCGGGCGGCATTTTCGCGCCGTCGCTGTCAGTAGGCGCGGGCTTTGGCAGCACCATGGCCACCCTGCTCGGCACCAGCATCGGCCTTGGCGCCATTGTCGGCATGGCGGGTTATTTTGCCGGCGTGGTGCAGGCGCCGATGACGGCTTTTGTCATTATCCTTGAAATGACCGGCAATCATGAAGGCGTCATGCCCATCATGGCCGCATCGATGCTCGGATATCTGACGTCGCGGCTTTTCTCCCGCGAGCCGCTTTATCATGGCCTGTCGCGGGTCTTCATCGCCCAGAGCATCCGCGCCAGACGCGCCGCTCAGGCCACTGAAACGTGATGGCTCAAGCCCTGATGCCCGCCACCCCGAAATAACCGAGTCCCGGTATCTTCACGCCCGGCCGTGCGAAATCGACACCCGCGACAAGACCGAGGAAATTGATCTCGAAGCCGCTGCGCGCACCGGCCGAAATGCCGAACAGGCCGCCGAGCGAAACGCTCGCATCCTTCCAGTCGTCGGCGATGTGGTAGAATGCGCCGTCCGGCAGATAGTCGCGGCCGACCGCGTTCGGCGGCAGCACGACGCCGAGCTCGGGCACGCTGCGCAGCACATGCGCGACGAACGTGTTGGAGTTGGGGCCGGGATAGATGCGATAGCCGCCCGGCTTGCCATAGGGGTAGTCGGCAATCGCCTTTTCTATCTTGGGGATCAGCTTTTCCGCCTCTGCACCGTGAATGGCCACCACCTGGCGCGGCATGTTGGAATACCAGTAGGCATCCGCCGCATAACCATTGTGGCGGATCGGCGTGCCCCAGCCCACCTTGTCATAACGGTCATAGCTCGCGGCACCCGGCTTTTTCAGCACGACCCAGGCGTGGCTGGCGACGGAGCCCTTGAAGCCGCCGGTCATGGCGGAAAAGACGTAGACGGCGGCTTCGCCGTTGCTGGACGCCGCCGGCAGCATGCCGGAGGACGACCATCTTGCGGCGTTCCAGCCGCGCGGATGGTCTTTCATGGCCCACAGCCCGGCCGATGCCAGCGCGGGAAGCAGATAGATAACGGCAATCGCCAGCAGCAGACGTTTTGCAAATTTCACGAACAGCCCCGTGCATCGAAAAATCAATTGCGGTATCAACCACATGAAATCAGAATTTTTTGAGGCTGCGAAAATGAACAATTCCGTTACCGTCGAAGTCACCCGCGGCAACCTCGTGGAAAGCCGCCATCATGGCCTTGCCGTGGTGGTGGATGGCGATGGCGGCGTGCTGTTTTCGGCGGGCGATATCGAGCGCGGCATCTTTCTGCGTTCCGCCTGCAAGGCCATGCAGGCGCTGCCGCTGCTGGAAAGCGGCGCTGCGGATGCCTACGGCTTCGGCAACCGCGAACTGGCGCTTGCCTGTTCCTCCCATTCCGGCGAGGACGCGCATGTGGAGCTCGCCGCTTCGATGCTGGCGAAGGCGGGCAGGGATGTGGATACGCTGGAATGCGGCGCGCACTGGTCCTCCGACCAGAAAACCATCATCCATCAGGCCCGCACGCTGGAAAAGCCGACCGCGCTTCACAATAATTGCTCTGGCAAACATTCAGGTTTCATCTGCGCCTGCTGCCACACCGGCACTGACCCCAAGGGCTATGTCGGTTACGATCACCCGCTGCAGCAGGAAATCCGCGCCACGATGGCAAGCCTGACGGGTGCTGCTCTCGGTCAGGACAATTGCGGCGTGGATGGCTGCTCCATCCCCACCTATGCCGTACCGCTCAAAGGGCTGGCGCATGGTTTCGCGAAAATGGCGACGGGCAGGGGGCTGGAACCGGGCCGTGCGAAAGCCTCGCGCCGTCTCGTGGAGGCCTGCATGGCGGAGCCCTTTTACGTGGCGGGTACCGGCCGCGCCTGCACGAAACTGATGCAGATCGCGCCGGGAAAAATCTTCGCAAAGACCGGCGCGGAGGGCGTTTTTGTCGCCGCCCTGCCGGAAAAGGGCATTGCCATGGCGGTGAAATGCGAAGACGGCACGACGCGGGCGGCGGAAGCCATGGTCTCGGCACTGCTGGCCCGCTATTTCGATGAAGGCAGCGCCGAGCAACAGGCTTTGAGCGGCATGGCGAACCGGCAGATGCGCAACTGGAACGGCATCCATGTCGGCGATATCCGCGTCGTCGGGCTTTAAATAACCTTTGACGCGGCCGGTTGCGGGCACGATGATGGCGTGCCCTGCGTGTGACGGTCATCCCATGGCCGCCGAGGGGCGGCGTCTGCATGAGGAAGAAGCGGGCGCTTAATTGCTTTGGAGGTCGCATATCCATGTTCACACTGTTTTTCTCCCCCGGTTCCTGCTCCCGCGCCAGCCATATCGTGCTTGAGGAATCCGGCCTGCCCTACAAGGCCCACCGCGTCAATTTCGCGGAGGGCGAGCAACGCTCCGAGGCATTTTTAAAGATCAATCCGAAGGGCCGCGTGCCCGCACTGGCCACGGCAAGCGGCGTGCTGACGGAGACGCCCGCCATCCTCGCCTTCATCGCGCAGATGGCGCCCGAAAAGAAGCTCGCGCCGCTCGACGATCCGTTCGAATTCGCGCTGATGCAGTCCTTCAACGCCTTCATTTCTTCCACCGTGCATGTTGCCCATGCGCATGGCCGGCGCGGCAGCCGCTGGGCGAATGAGGATAGTTCGCTGGCCGATATGAAGGCGAAAGTGCCGCAGACCATGGGCGAGTGCTTCGAACTGATCGAGCACGGCATGCTGCACGGCCCATGGGTTCTTGGTACGGCCTATTCTGTTGCCGATCCCTATCTTTTCGTCATGTCTGGCTGGCTGGAAAGCGATGGCGTGGATATTGCCCGCTTCCCGAAGGTACACGACCACTTCCGCCGCATGAACGACCGCCCTGCGGTGCAGCGGGCGCTGGCGGGCGAGAGGGGCTGAGGGGCTCAGTATTTCCGTCATTCCGGCCCTGAGCCGGAATCCAGCCGACGCGCGTCTGCGCGGCGAGAAGAGTCGTTTCAGCCCAAGGACTTGGGCTGGCTGGATGCCGGATCAGGTCCGGCATGACGGAGGGAAAAGCGGCTTAACCGCTCAGGCCGCCTCGGCCGCACGCGTATCCCACATGGTCTTGAACGCTGTGCGGGCCTGGCAGCGATCCAGCCAGGCTTTCAGCGCCGCATGGGCATCGAACAGCGGCTTGTGGCCCTGGGCGTAACGAACGATTTCCGCCGCGTTGAGATCGGCGACGGTGAAACGGTCGCCCACCAGATAGTCGTGGCTGGAAAGATGCTGCTCCAGCACCCGGAAGGGGCGCTTCAGCAGCCGGGCGGCGACGTCGATCACGGCCTTGCCGCTATCGCTTTCCGACAGGCCTTCGGCGATGGCGGAGGAAATCTTCAGCGAATTGGTCTCGATTTCGGTGGCGGCAAAGAAGGACCATTGCAGCATCGCCGCATCTTCCTTCAGGTCGATGGGGGCGAGCGGTCCGCCATATTTGCGGGCAAGGTAGAGATTGATGGCCATGGATTCGTAAAGCACCATGCCGTCATCCTCGATGCAGGGAATGGTGCCCATCGGGTTGACGGCGAGAAATGCGGGAGACAGCGTGTTGAGCGGCGCATCCGCAGCCAGCGGATCGGCAAGGCGGCGGGCCTGTATCACGGGCACATGCTTGAATTCTATGCCCAGTTCACCCGCAAGCCACAGCGTGCGCGTGGCACGGGAACGGTAGACACCGTAGATCGTCAACATCGAAATTACCCCTTGACCAGTTCGATGCGCGGCACGTTACGGTTTCGTCGTTTTAAAGTGAAGTTGCAGATCGCCGGGGCAGCTATGATTTTTTCTGATCCGTGAAGAAGTCCGTATCCGGCGACAGACGATTTTCGAAACGGTCGATAAAGCGTTCGAACAGGCGGGCGAATGTCTCCACATCCTCCGCCGGCCAGCCATCCATCACGTCCTCGATGACGCTCATCTTGGTCCGGCGCATCTCCTGCAAAAGACTGGTGCCGAGCGGCGTGATCTCGACAATGCTGCGGCGGCCGTCTTTCTGGGAAACGCCGCGTTTCAGCAGGCCGCGCCCCACCATATCCGCCACCACCCGGCTGCCGCGGGAAGGGTCGATGCGCATGCCCTCGGCAATCGCACCCACGGTCACATCGCCTTCCGCCCGGCGCAGAATATCGAGAACGTCGATATGGGAAAGTTCGAGACCCGGAGCGAGCTTGGCAAGCGCCATGCGGCCGATGATGCGGCGGCCGATCATGATGCGCATACGCGTCATCGTATTGCCGATCCGCTTGATGTCCTCGGGCAGATCCTCGTTCCAGTTTTCCTCAGTCGCCACGCTTCATCGTCCCTTTCGATGCTGTTTTCCGATCACATTTAGCGGCATTAGCACAGATGTCAAAAACTTGCCATTGACATATATATGCTGATAGCACACAAATTGTCGCAGCAAAACCGCCGGAAGCCAACGAGATTTTTCATGGATATGTCCACCGCCCCCGTGGCGCCGCTTGTGTCGGATCATCGGCGCAGGCTCATCGTCTTTCTGTTCCTGATGCTGGCCATGTTCATGGCGACCCTCGATAACCAGATCGTATCGACAGCATTGCCCACCATCGTCGGCGAATTCGGTGCGCTGGAGCGTTTCGGCTGGATCGGCTCGGCCTATCTTCTGGCGACCAGCGCGGTCATGCCGGTTTATGGCAAGCTCGGCGATCTGTTCGGCCGCAAATATGTGATGATCGCGGCGGTCGTCATCTTCACGCTCGGCTCGCTCGCCTGCGGTCTGGCATGGTCGATGGATTCGCTGATTGCCGCCCGCGTGTTGCAGGGGCTTGGCGGCGGCGGCATCATGGTCTCGATCTTTTCCGTCAATGCGGATCTGTTCGAACCGCGCGAACGCGCCCGCTACCAGAGCTATTCCAGCCTCACCATCATGGCGTCAGGCAGTGTCGGCCCGATCCTCGGCGGCACGATGAGTGATCTGTTCGGCTGGCGGTCGATCTTCCTCATCAACCTGCCACTCGGTATTATCGTGATTGCAGGGCTGGCGCTGATGCTGCCGTACCGTCGTCCGGCCCGCCAGCCGAAGATCGATTATCTCGGCGCGGTGCTCTTGGCGGCCACCATTGCCAGCGTGGTCTTCTGGGCGGACAGCAGCGAATTGTTCGGCTCGCTGATTGCAGGCCCCAGCCTCGGCATCATTGCTTTCGCCGTCATCGCCGCCTTTCTCTGGGTGCAGGTGGAACGCCGCGCGCCGGAACCCGTGGTGCCGCTCAGGCTCTTCAAGGACAGCACCTTTCCGCTGTTGATGATCGTGTCGCTGACCAGCGGCGGCATCGGTATCGGCATGGTCAATTATTATGCCCTGTTCCTGCAGACCACGACCGGGCTTTCGCCCTCCCATGCCGGCCTGTTCTTCATCGCCGTCACCGGCGGCATCGTCATGGGCTCGCTTTCGGCGGGACGGCTGATTTCGATTACCGGCGTCTACAAGCCCTTCTCGGTGGCGGGTCTTTCCATCAACGTCATCGCCATGCTGCTGTTCACGCAGATGCATGCCGGAACGCCGCTTTGGGTGATTGCGGTCCTCATGTTGGCACAAGGCTTTGCTGTCGGCCTCGGCCAGCAGGCGCCGATCATCGGCGTGCAGAATTCCGCGCCCAAGGCGGATATCGGTGCGGCGAGCGGCGCGGTGACCCTGACCCGCATGGGTGGCGCTGCCATTGCCATCTCGGTTTATGGCGCCATCGTGTCATCGAGCCTGAAGGGTGTGGCGGTCGATATTCCCGGCGTCGGCAAGATCGAGGAACTGACGCCGAAAATGCTCTCCCAACTCCCGGCCGCCTCGCAGGCCGCCGTCGCCTCGCTCTATTCGGATGCGTTTACGCCGCTCTTCTTCGCCGCAGCCGCAACCGCCGCCATCGGCCTTGCGGCGGCGCTGATGCTGAAACCGGTGCGACTGCCGGCGGCGGTGCAGGCAAAGCCGGCCGAAGGGGCGGGGGAGTAGGCAGGTAAGCAGTTGTGAACGCTGGTTTTGACTGAAACCTCTCCTCCGTCATACCGGCCTTGCGCCGGTATCCAGTCAGCCCAAGTCCTTGGGCTGAGAGAGCTCTTCCCGCCGCGCAGACGCGCGGCTGCTAGATTCCGGCTCAAGGCCGGAATGACGGGAGATGCTTACAAAACAAAAACACCGCCGCTGGAAATTTAACGCCCGTTCCGCGTTATGCTCGCAGCACTTTACATTCGCGCGGGCGGCCCTATCTCAATGAATATGAAGCCGGAACAGCTCCTGAATTCCACGCCCAAGGGCCTTTATTGCCCGGCGGGCGATTTTTATATCGATCCCGTGCGCCCGGTGGCGCGGGCGCTCATCACCCATGGCCATTCCGATCACGCCCGCGCCGGCCATGGCGCGGTACTGGCCACGCGCCAGACGCTGGATATCATGCGTATCCGTTACGGTGAGGATTTCTGCGGCAGCGAGCAGGCGGTGGCATTCGGCGAGACGGTGGAGGTGAACGGCGTCACCGCCGGTTTCCATCCCGCCGGTCATGTGCTGGGTTCGGCGCAAATCTCGGTGGAAATGAACGGCCTGCGCATCGTCGCGTCCGGCGATTACAAGCGCGGCGTCGACCCCACCTGCGCACCCTTCGAGATCGTTCCCTGCGATGTCTTCATCACCGAGGCCACCTTCGGCCTGCCGGTGTTTCACCATCCGTTGCCGCGCGTGGAAACGGCCAAGCTCCTCACCTCCATCAAACAGTTTCCCGAACGTACCCATCTCGTTGGGGCCTATTCTTTGGGCAAGGCGCAACGCGTCATCCGTCTGCTCCGCGACAACGGCTATTCCGACCCGATTTATATCCACGGCGCGCTGGCCCGGCTTTGCGACTATTACGTTTCGCAGGGCATTGACCTCGGGGAGCTCAGGCCCGCGACGCTGGAGAAAAGCAACCCCGCTGCCTTCAAGGGCGCGATCGTCGTCGGTCCGCCCTCGGCGTTTCAGGAGCGCTGGGCGCGGCGCTTCAACGAACCGCTGATTGCCTTCGCGTCCGGCTGGATGATGGTGCGGCAGAGGGCAAAGCAGGGCGGAGTTGAACTGCCGCTCGTCATATCAGACCATTGCGACTGGCCGGAACTGCTGGAGACGATCAAGGAAATCTCGCCGCAGGCCGTCTGGGTCACCCATGGCCGTGAGGAGGCGTTGGTGCGCTGGTGCGAGTTGCAGGGCATTGCCGCCAAGCCGCTGCATCTTGTCGGTTACGAGGATGAGGGGGATTGAGATGAAAGCCTTCGCCACGCTGCTCGACCGCCTCGTTCTCACCCCTTCGCGCAACGGCAAACTGAAGCTGCTGACCGATTATTTCCGCGATACGCCCGATCCAGACCGAGGCTACGGGCTGGCGGCGATTGCCGGCACGCTGGACCTCAAAAGCGTCAAACCGGCCCTGCTGCGCGAATTGGTCTTGGAGCGGATGGATGAGGTTCTGTTCCGCTATTCCTATGATTATGTCGGCGATCTGGCCGAAACCATTTCGCTGGTCTGGGGCAATATCGGCGGCGCGGATGATGCAGAGGCCCAGGACCCGCGCCTCGGCGACGTCGTGACACTGATGAATTCACTCGGCCGCACGGAGGTGCGCGGCGCGGTGCGCGATCTTCTCGACCGGCTCGATACATCCTCGCGTTTCGCTTTCCTCAAACTCGCCACCGGCAGCCTGCGCATCGGCGTTTCGGCGCGGCTGGCACGGCAGGCGCTGGCCGATTTCGCCGGGAAAGACATCACCGAAATCGAGACCCTCTGGCACGGGCTGACGCCGCCCTATACGCCGCTTTTCGCCTGGCTTGAGGGGAAGTCCGGGCGGCCGGTACTGGCCACACCCGCCATCTTCCATTCGGTGATGCTGGCGACGCCGGTGGCGGATGGCGACCTCGATGCGCTGGACCCGGCCGATTACGCCGCCGAATGGAAATGGGACGGCATTCGCGTGCAATTGTCCCGCTCCGGCGCCACGCGAAAACTCTATTCCCGCTCCGGCGACGATATTTCCGGCGCCTTTCCCGATGTTCTGGAGGCAATCGATTTCGAAGGCGTAATGGATGGTGAGTTGCTGATTGGCGGCACAGCGCGCTCCAACAATCTCACCCGCACCTTTTCCGACCTGCAGCAGCGGCTGAACCGCAAGTCGGTGACAGCGAAGATGCTGGATGACTATCCCGCCTTCATCCGCGCCTATGACCTGCTGTTCGATGGAGAGAGCGATATTCGCGCCGAAAGCTACATGGAGCGCCGCGGCCGCCTGTCGGATATTATCGAGCACGCGCCGCATGATCGTTTCGACCTCTCGCCGCTGATCGGCTTTTCCAGCTGGCAGGAACTCGACACGCTGCGCGCCGCCCCTCCCGATCCGGTGATCGAGGGTGTGATGATCAAGCGCCGCGATAGCGCCTATCAGGCCGGCCGCGCCAAGGGGCCATGGTTCAAGTGGAAACGCGATCCCTATAATATCGACGCCGTGATGATGTATGCGCAGCGCGGCCACGGCAAGCGCTCTAGCTATTATTCCGATTTCACCTTCGGCGTCTGGGCGGAAGGCGAGGATGGCGAACAGCTCGTGCCCGTCGGAAAGGCCTATTTCGGCTTCACCGATGCGGAGCTGGAGGTGCTGGACAAGTTCGTGCGCGACAACACGGTCGAGCGTTTCGGCCCGGTGCGGGCGGTGCGCGCCACACCGGATTTCGGTTTCGTGCTGGAGGTGGCCTTCGAGGGCATCAACCGTTCCACCCGCCACAAATCCGGCGTCGCCATGCGCTTCCCGCGCATTGCGCGGCTGCGTGCCGACAAGCTGCCGGCGGAGGCGGACAGGCTCTCGACGCTGGTGGCGATGATCGATGGCGGGGAAGTGTAGGGTGCCTTGGCCGCCCTTATCCTCCGTGACAGGCGCGGAAACGGGGAAGACGCTGTCCAGAAATTGCCATGATGGCTGCGAATACATTGTTGTCATTCGCGAATCCGTGATTGGACAGCCTCCCGCCGCAGTGTTGAACTGCTGTTACAACCATCCCTTCAGGTGACCATATGGCAGACAAACGCTTTCTTTCCTCAGCCTTCGGACAGGAAGAGAGCGGCGCCATCTTGCCGGGCCTGACCCGGCGAAGCCTGCTGGCCGGCGCCATGGGGCTGTCAGCGGCTGCATTTTTGCCGCTGCGTGCGAAAGCGGGCGTTGCCGCGCCCGAGGTGTTGCCGCTGGAGCGGCAGGATTATGCGGAGGCACGCAAACGGTTCCACACCCATCTCTTGCGAAAAATGGCTGCACCGGAAAAATCCTCTGCGCTCGGCACGCCGCCCGGGGCGGAACGTGTCACCTATCCCGGCGGGCCGGATGGCTCCATCGAGCTTGTCGCCTGGCTCTCCCACTACCAGCCGTCAAAAACGCTGAAGCCCGCCGTACTTTTCCTCCATGGCGGCAACGCCACCGGAGACGGCCATTGGGCGCTGATGAAGCCCTATTGGGAAGCGGGCTATGTCGTGCTTCTGCCGTCCTTCCGTGGTGAAAACGGCCAGAGCGGCAATTATTCCGGTTTCTATGACGAAACGGCGGATGCGCTGGCGGCGGCCACCTATCTGGAAAACCTTCCCGGTATCGACAGAAACCGCTTCTTCATCGCCGGCCATTCCAATGGCGGCACGCTGACGCTTCTGGCCGCCATGAGCCGCAGGTTCCGCGCCGCAGCACCCATCTCCGCCGGCGTCAATTCCTGGCGTTATTTCAACCGCTATAGCGACGAGATCTGTTTCGACGAGACCGACGAGCGCGAATTCATCATGCGCTCCTCCGTCTGTTTCGGCCCCAGCCTCAAATGTCCGGCGCTGCTTCTACGCGGCACGGAGGAGCGGCCTTTCGATGCCGATCACCAGCTTTTCGTGGATCGCGCCCTGACATCCGGCTTCAAGGTTGACAGGAAGCTGTTGCCCGGCACCCATAACGGCGTGGTGCCGCATGCGATCGAGGAAAGCATCCGCCTTTTCAACGCCTTCGTCTGAAATGCGAACTGTGCCGCTGTCTAGGAACGTCTGAGGTTCAGGAGCACGTCCGGTAAAACCGCTTCGCACGTTTACCGGAGACGCCCTAGTTCTTGACGATGGACGTCTTGGCCTGCTCCGCCCACCATGCGCCGTCTTTTTTGTCGGCATATTGGGCGCGCTTGTTGGTGAACTGACCCTGGGTGCACATCTCGCGGTAATTGCGGACCGGAAGCCCCAGTTCCTTGACGACGGCATGCACCACCGTCGGGCCGGTCATGTCATAGACGCTGGCGAGCGTTCCGTCCTCGATATTCTGGGAAATGCGGTCGGCCATCAGCCTGAGCGCCGGGTGGCCGGGCCTGGAGGCCATGAAGTAATTTGTGATCTCGCCGCTTTTCATGGCGATGAAAACGGCCTCTTCCTCCGGGCCGATCACATCCTCGGGGCGGGCCGCAAAATTGGAATCGATATCGAGATAGATGCCGCCTTCCTGCAGAAGCACCAGAATACGCCAGAAATCCGCCTTGGCGGCGCCCACCTGCAGGCGACGGAAGGCGTCGGCGTAACGTCCGGGAAAATGCCGGTCGATATAGGTCTGGCACGCCTCGTCATCATGGTAGCGATATTCGAATTCCGGCGTCAGCCAACGGTTGAACAGGAAATTCGCATAGATCGGCGTCGTTACCCGGTTGGAGTAATTCGTCTGCCAGATGATGCGGGGAATGGCCTTTTCCGATTTCGGGCTGCGTCTGGCTGGCTGATATTGCGGAAGCGTTTTTCTTCTGCCGGGCCGGATGAACAAATCGATGGAAAAGATGACCTTGGCGATGTTTCCACCGATCTTGATCGCGCGGTACGCGATGCGGTTATAGCCATGCTTTGCCAAGTTCAGCGCTCCTGCGCGTGGAATCGATTGTCACGCACGTGGAAACGGCGGTACGCGGTATTTATTGGACGCAATTAGTTTGTCAATATGCCGTAAATGAGACGGCCGGGCCTCGATTGACGAGACCCGGCCGTCTTGCATGCGAATGGAATGTCAGCCCTTGTTGCGGTTGAAATAGCCGAGCAGCCGCATGGCATTGGCGGTCACCAGAACCGTCGCGCCGGTATCGGCGAAAACGGCGAGCCACAGGCCCGAAACGCCGGTGACGGTGGTGACAAGGAAGACCGCCTTCAGGCCGAGCGCGATGGTCACGTTCTGGCGGATATTGCTCATGGTGGCGCGCGACAGGCCGATCAGGCGGGCGGCGTCGCCGACATTGTTGCGCATCAGCGCCGCATCCGCCGCTTCCATCGCCACGTCTGTTCCGGAACCGATGGCGACGCCGACGCTGGCCGCTGCAAGGGCCGGCGCATCGTTGATGCCATCGCCCACCATCACCACGGTCTTCTTTTCGGCAAGCTTGCGGATTTCCTCGACCTTGTTCTGCGGCAAGAGTTCACCGCGCGCTTCAAGGCCCAGCTTGTTGCCGATGGCACGCGCCGTGCGGGCATTGTCACCCGACAGCATCAGCGAGGAAATGCCCATCTCCTTCAGCGCTTTCACGCCTTCCGCCGCATCCTTGCGCGGCTCATCGCGCATGGCGAAGAGGCCGCTTGCCGCCCCGCCTACTATCACGACAGCCACCGTCTTGCCTTCGCTTTCCAGTGCGGAAATGCGATCGGCCAGTTCCTTCGAGAGGGTGCCGACTTCCGTTGCAAAGCGCGGTGCGCCGATGAACAGCTCCTTCCCACCGACATTGCCCTGCATGCCGCGACCGGAAATCGCCTTGATGTTGGAGCCGGGCAGGGGCTTCACGCCCAGCTTTTCGGCATGATTGACGATGGCGCGGGCGAGCGGATGGCTCGATTCGTGCTCGATGGTTGCGGCCTGCGCAATCAGCTCTGCGTCGTTGCCGTCAAGCGCCACCACGTCGGTCACGACAGGTTCGCCGAGCGTCAGCGTGCCGGTCTTGTCGAAGGCGACGGTTTCGGTGCGCGCCAGCATTTCGATGACCGCGCCGCCCTTCACCAGCATGCCGTGGCGTGCCGCGGCCGAAAGGCTGGAGGCGATGGCCGCGGGAACCGAAATGACCAGCGCGCAGGGGCAACCGATCAGCAGCAGGGCGAGACCGCGATAAATCCACGTATCCCAGTCGCCGAGGCCGACAAGCGGCGGCACGATGATGGTGAGCACCGATATCGCCACGATCAGCGGCATGTAATAACGCGAGAAGCTCTGGATGAAACGCTCGGTCGGCGCACGCGCATCCTGCGCTTCCTCGACGAGCGTGATGATGCGGGCAATGGTGTTGTCTTCCGGCGCGCGGTCGACGCGGATGCGCAGCGAGCCGTCATGGTTGATCGAGCCGGCGAAGACGCGCGCGCCCTTTTCCTTGGCGACGGGAATGCTCTCGCCGGTCATCGGCGATTCGTCGACGCTGGACTGGCCTTCCATGACAACGCCATCGGCGGCGATGCGGTCGCCGGGACGCGCCACGACCACCTGGCCGATGCGCACCTGATCGGCCGCAACCTGTCGCAGCGCGCCGTTTTCTTCCACAAGCGCCGTTTTCGGCAGCAGCGAACCGAGCGCCTTGATGCCCGAGCGGGCGCGGGCGGCAGCGAAACCTTCGAGCAATTCGCCGACGGAGAAGAGCAGCACGACAATGGCCGCTTCTTCCGCCTCGCCGATGATGATCGCACCGATGGCGGCAATCGTCATCAGCATTTCGATGGTGAAGACCGCGCCGAAACGGGCGGCGTTGAAGGCGTTCTTCGCGATGGGGAAGAGCGTGACCAGCGTGGCGATGATGAAGGCGTAACCGCCCCATGCCGGGAAGCTCAGTTCCGCTCCATAGGCGATGGCGACGAGAACGGTGCCGGTGAAGGTGTTGCGCGCCTTTGCGGTGCGCCACCACGCGCCTTTTTCATCCGCGCCATGGGCGTGCCCCACTTCCGCGCTCTGGGCTGCAGCCACGGGTGCGGAACCATGCGAATGTTTGGCGTGGTCGTGGTCACTATGATCATGCCCGCCGCAGGAGGCGTGATCGTGTGCGGAATGGTCATGCCCCGACTGGTCATGATCTGAATGATCGTGATCATGGTCGTGGTGATGGCCGCCGCATGACCCGTGATCATGGTCGTGATTGTGATCTGAGGCCTTTTCTCGCGCGGTCTTTTCCTGCGGCAGCAGGGCCGGCTTGAAACCGAGCTTGCGCAGCGTGTCCTCGATTTTTTCGACCGGGGTTTTGCTCTCGGCAAGCGAAAGGTTCAGCCTTTCGCGCGCAACGGAAACCTTCACGTCGGCAACGCCCGGCAGGCGGGAGAGCGCGGTCTCGATCTTGGCGGCGCAACTGCCGCAATCCATGCCGCCGACCGAAAAGGTCAGCGCATTGCTGCTGTCGGCGCTCGCTCCGGTATCGGCATGGTGGCCGCCGCAGGACGAATGATCGTGGTCATCATGGCCGTGGCCGTGATGATCCGCTTCGACTTTTGCGCGGGAGACTTTTTCCTGTGGCAGCAAAGCGGGTTTGAATCCGAGCTTGCGCAGCGTGTCTTCGATTTTTTCGACCGAGGTTTTGCTTTCGGCCAGCGAAAGGTTCAGCCTTTCGCGTGCAACGGAAACCTTGACGTCGGCAACGCCCGGCAGGCGGGAAAGCGCGGTTTCGATTTTCGCCGCGCAGCTGCCGCAATCCATGCCGCCAACGGAGAAGGTCAGTTGCTCGCCGTCTTTGCCCTTGATGTTTATGCCTGTCGAAATATTCATGGTTTCCGCTCCTGAATTCCAGTCGACAGCCAATCTGGCACCTCTAGCAACTAGAGCTTCAAGAGCAAAAATGCGGTTTTTCGATTTTTTTTGAAAAACCGACGCCAGCCTCGCGCCAGCCGCACGGTTCATCATGCCGGCAGATTGGATTCCATGAAGCGGTTCAGATGATAGCACTCCTTTTGAAAAACGGTCGCCGGGCGGCCTCTCTGGCGGGGCTTGCCCTGCTGCCTCTCATGAGCGGCTGCCTTTTCGTGACGGATACGACCCGGATGGACCCGGATGTTTTCGTCAGGGAAACGGCGCCGGTATTCAATTTCAACTCCGTCAGCTCCAATCGCCAGCCGGAACTGCCGCCGCAGCCGGGCCAGCTTTCGACGCGCCCGCCGGATCTGTTCAGAACCCGCTTCCATCAGGAATACGGTCCGCCGGTGCGCGGGCAGGGGCTGCAAGCCCCGCAGGTGCAGGGTTCTAACGCGCAGCAGCCGCAGGGCCAGACGATGGCCTATGGCCTGCCTGTCTCCAATCCGCTGCACCGGGTCATGTATGGCCCGATCCGCGATGAGGACCGCTCGCTGCCGGCCATTCCCTATGGCCGCATCGATCCGCGTTATCTGAGGCAGGAAGTGAGCTACCAGACGGCGGAAGCCCCCGGCACGATTATCGTCGATACCAGACAGCATTTTCTCTATCTCGTGCAGTCCGGCGGCAAGGCGATCCGTTACGGCGTTGGGCTGGGGCGCGACGGTTATGCCTGGTCGGGCCGTGGCAAGATCCAGTGGAAGGCGAAATGGCCGCGCTGGACGCCGCCCGATGAAATGGTCAAGCGCCAGCCGGAGCTCGCCTCCATCTCCGCCGCCAATGGCGGCATGACGCCCGGTCTCAACAACCCGCTCGGCGCGCGTGCGCTTTATATCTTCAAGGATGGCAAGGACACGCTTTACCGCGTGCATGGCACGCCGGACTGGCAATCCGTCGGCAAGGCGACGTCCTCCGGCTGCGTGCGCATGCTCAATCAGGATGTGATCGATCTCTACGAGCGTGTGCCGCAAGGGGCGCAGATTGTGGTTATCTGAACACGTTCTAAAAGAAAGAGATATTGGACCCATTCCGCCAGCGCCTTGTGACTGGCTTTTAGCGGTCGGTTAACTATTTTCGCAATACGCATGAAACGGAACAAATGACGTACAACGGCGATATAGCCGTTCGAAATGTGGGACAAACCGGCCTTATGACAAGCACCGACACAGATCTTTCCAGACGCACCTTCCTTTCCCTTCTCGGCATCTCCTCCGCCTCGCTTCTCGCAGGCTGCGCCTCGTCGGGCACGGGAGACGCCATTCGCCAGCAGGCAAGCGCCATCGGCAGCGATTTTCGGCAGATGTTCTCGCCGGGTGTCAGCGATGCGGAACTGGCCGTCATGTACGGCTCGGTTGAGGATGGCGGTTACGTCATTCCCGCCGTCCCCTATCAAAAAATCGACCGCCGTTATTATCGCCAGCGGGTTGTCGACCCGACCGGCGAACGTCCCGGCACCGTGGTTGTCGATACGCGCTCGCGCTTCCTTTATGTCGTGGAGCAGGGCGGCAGCGCCATGCGTTATGGCGTCGGCATCGGCCGCGAAGGTTTCGCCTGGTCGGGCGAGGGCGTCATCCAGTGGCGTCAGAAATGGCCGAAATGGACCCCGCCGGACGAAATGGTCGCCCGCCAGCCGGAACTGGTCAAATATTCCTCCAAGAACGGCGGCATGCCGCCGGGCCTGAAAAACCCGCTCGGCGCACGCGCCCTTTATATCTTCCAGAACGGCAAGGACACGCTCTACCGCCTGCACGGTTCGCCGGAATGGAACTCCATCGGCAAGGCCGTCTCTTCCGGCTGCGTGCGCCTGATGAACCAGGACGTCATCGATCTTTACGACCGCGTGCCGCAGAAGGCGCGTGTGGTGGTCTGGCAGTAAGCCGGACTTCCCTTGCATAAGAAGGCGGCCTCTGGGGCCGCCTGGTATTGCTCCCGGTGGCGAAACGATGGGCGAAAATGTCTCATCCGCACACCGTCACCCCGGACCTGATCCGGGGTCCAGCGCGATCAAGTCCTTGATCGCAAAAGACTCTTTCATGGCGCAGACGCGCCGTGGCTGGATGCCGGATCCAGTCCGGCATGACGTGGAAATGTTGCGCCCTGTTTTTTTCGAGATCACTGACGGCTGAGATTGTCCTTCAGCGCATTCACCCGGTCACGAATCTGCACCAGCTCTTCCAGCCCGCAGCCGGTGGCGCTGCCGATTGCGGCCATGATCTTCACGCCATCTTTTTTGAGGTTCGCGCCCTTCGGCGTCAGGGCCACCAGCACCTGCCGCTCATCGACCGTGCCGCGCTTGCGGGTGATCAGCCCCGCATGTTCGAGCCTTTTCAGCAGTGGCGACAGCGTGCCCGAATCGAGGCCCAGCATTTCGCCGAGCGCCTTGACGGTGGATGTCTCTTTTTCCCATAGCGCCATCATGACAAGATATTGCGGATAGGTGAGCCCAATGGGGTCGAGCAGCGGCTTATAGGCGCGCGTGAAGGCGTGTGCCGCGCCATAAAGGGCAAAACATATTTGTTGGTCCAGCCTCAACAGGCTTTCCATCTTCTTCTCGTCGCCCTCTGCGTCCATTTTCCTGCTCCAAAATCAACCGGGAAGGGAACAATCAGCCCCCGCTTTCGGTTCCTGCCGCATGGATGCGCGGCGAAATTTCGTGAAAATTATCGCAAAAAACGATTTCTTATTCAACGTGCAAAATTATATTGCGCACAATTCAATTGTTCGCTATAAGAGCTCAACACCAACCCGAAGGAGTAAATGCCATGCCCATTCTCTACACGACCAAAGCATCCGCCACCGGTGGCCGCGCTGGCAACGCCAAGTCTGAAGACGGCGTTCTCGACGTGACGCTGACCGTTCCGAAGGAACTGGGCGGCGATGGCGCCCGTGGCACCAATCCGGAACAGCTTTTCGCAGCCGGTTATTCCGCCTGCTTCCTGGGCGCGCTGAAATTCGTTGCCGGCAAGGAAAAGGTAAAGATTCCTGAAGACACCACTGTGACGGCAACCGTCGGGATCGGCCCGCGCGAAGATGGCGGCGGTTTCGGCATCGAAGTATCGCTGAAGGCCAATATTCCGGGCGTCGAGCGCGAAGTCGCCGAAAAGCTGGTCGCCGCCGCTCACATCGTCTGCCCGTACAGCCACGCCATGCGCACCTCTACGGAAGTGCCGGTCTCGGTGGCCTGATCCAGTTTGCGTGACTAAGCTATCTGAACAACGGGGCCGGGTTCATCCCGGCCTTCTTGTTTTCAGAAAGAAAAATGCTATATTCTTTCCAAGGAAAGGATATGCGCCATGAATATTCACGCCAGGAGCGCCATGGATCCCGCCTCGCAGGGCAGGGTCGTCACCAAGGCCGTTATCGCCGCCGCCGAGCGGTTGGGCCTGAATGCCGCGCGCACGGCCGATATTCTCGGCGTTTCCGCCCCCACCGTGTCGCGCATGAAACGGCTCGATTTCCTGCTGGAGCCGGGCGCCAAATCCTTCGAGCTTGCGGTGCTGTTGATCCGAGTTTTCCGCTCGCTGGATGCGATTGCCGGCGGCGATGAGGCCGTGGCGAAAAACTGGCTGCGCAATCACAATGTTGCGCTGAACGCCGTGCCTGCCGACAAACTGACCACCATTACCGGATTGATCGATGTCCTCTCCTATCTGGACGCCCGCCGCGCTCCTGTCTGAAAAACGCGCCGTATCGGGAAAATACTGGCGGCTGGTGGAGGCGCAGCATCAGGTCTCCACCATGAAACTGGTGGATACGGTGGAGGAGCAATCGCTGCTGGAAGATATTCTGGAGACGAGCAAGCGGCCGTTTCCGCCGGAATGCGCCGGTTTCGATTATCTTCTCGCCACGCCCTTCCGGTATGGAGCCGCCTATCCGCACGGTTCGCGCTTCCGCCGCGCGGGCTATACCGAAGGCGTTTATTACGCCGCCCAGAAGGTGGAGACGGCGCTCGCCGAAATGGCCTTTTACCGGCTGCTGTTCTATGCCGAATCGCCGGGCACGCCGCTGCCTGCCAATCCCGCCGACTATTCCGCCTTCGCCGCCCGTATCGCTACCGATGCGGCGCTCAACCTGACGAAACCGGAACTGAGCCGGGATGCTCGCCTGTGGACCGATCTGCAGAATTACGAGCCATGCCAGGCGCTGGCCGATCAGGCGCGTCTGGCGAAGATCGAGGCTATTCTCTATCGCTCGGTACGCGACCCCGCCGGCGGCCTCAACATCGCGGTTCTGTCGCCGAAGGCTTTTGCCGCGAAGACACCGGTGGAACGGATGAGCTGGCGTATCCACCTGTCGAAAACGGGGGTGCAGGCGCTCTGCGAATTTCCGATGCGCAGAACGGGTTTTGCGGTTTTGGATTTCGCCGGGGATCCACGCCTCGCCAGCCTTTTGGGCTGACGGGCGTTTGCTTCTCAAGTCCATCAGGCCGAGGCGAAAAACCCTTCCGGATCGTCAACTTCCACCAGCTTGCGCTTGTCGATCAGCCAGAAGCGGGTTCCGACCGTCCGCACGAAACTCCTGTCGTGCGAGACAAGCACGCAGCTGGCCTCACGGCTGATGATTTCCGCCTCCAGCGTTTCCTGCCCCTCAATATCCAGATGGTTGGTGGGCTCGTCCAGCAGGTAGAAATTCGGCTCCGCCAACCGCAGCGCCAGCATGGCAAGCCGCGCCTTCTGCCCGCCGGAAAGCGCGGCGATGCGGCGTTTCTGCATTTCCATGTTGATGCCCGCGCCCGCGAGCAGGCCATGGATGCGCTGGTCGCCAATATCGAAGCGGCGGGATAGCAGCGAAACGGGCGTGCTGTCGTCATCGATCTCGGCGAGCGACTGGTCGACATATCCGGCCACCAGCGAGGGCGTGGCCTTGATGCCGTCTATCTGGCCTGCGCCCGATACGGCCGCCTGCAGAAGCGACATCAGCCGTGTCTTGCCGACGCCGTTGCGGCCGAGAATGACGATGCGGTCCCCCTGACGGACAAATTGCCGGCCGGTGCGAAACAGCACCGTTCCGTCCGGTGTCGAGACCGGCACATCTTCCAGAGTGACCAGAACCCTGGCATGGGTGCCGCGATTGGCGAGCTGGATCTTGCCGGCGGATCGCTCGATATGGGCGGGCCGCGCCTTTTCCTCGATCTTTTCCGCCCGCTCACGCAATTGCTTGGTCTTGACGGTCAGAAGATCGCTGCCGGAGTTGATGCCGATATTGTTCAGCTTGGCGGCCTGACGGCGCAATTGCTGGGCGGTTTTCATGTCGCGCTGGAAACGCCGTTCATCGGCGGCATCCTCTTCTTCCAGCACCGCCCGGGCGTGGCCATAGGGCAACCGGAACAGCGCCGAATTTTCCGGCCGCAGGAACAGCGTGCTCCTGGTGACATTGTCGAGAAAGGCGCGGTCATGGCTGACGATGATGACAGCCCTATCGCGCGGCAATTCACCGAGCCAGTTTTCCAGCACGTTGATCTTTTCGAGGTCGAGATGGTTGGTCGGCTCGTCGAGCAGCAGCACATCCGGCTCGGTGATCCATGCCCGCGCCAGCATGGCAAGCCTCTGCCAGCCACCGCTCAATTCTTTCAGGCGGCGCTCGCGGAACGGCTCCGGCACCAGCATGGCGTCGAAAATAATGTCGGCGCGCCAGCTCTCGCTGTCGATCGTATCCGCCGGCAGGGCGGAAAGCACGGCGTCCCGCATCGTCCGTTCCATCAACGGGGCGGGCAGATGCTGGTGGACGATGGACTGCGTCAGTCCGCGCAGCCGGGTGATATCGCCGCTGGTTGGCTCCATGTCACCGGAAAGGCAATGGAGAAGGGTGGATTTGCCGCAGCCATTGGCGGCAACGATGCCGATGCGGTCTCCCGCATTCACCGTGAGGCTGAGACTGGAAAAAAGCGGCTTGCCCAGAATGATTCCGAGGTTTCGAAGCGTGATAATGGTCATGAAGTCGTCTCTGGCAAGACGGACCCGTTGACGAACCGTGGTCTGCCGCAGTCAGTACGGGGTTTCGGTTCGGGGTGATCCGTCGTGAAAACATGCGCAACGGCAGACAAGCTGCATTCTGCGCGGCCTTTTGGGCAAACCAGAGTGTTGGTGTTCCGGTCAGCCCTGCAAACGTGTCCGCAGGGCAAAAAGGTGGCAGAGCTGACGATTGCGCCAGAAGCAGGAAATATCCATGCGAAGCCTCCTTTCTTGAAACGGGTTGAACCGCTTCACCATTAACAGCGGCGGTTGTTCGAGGCAACGGCTTTTGCAATGGCAGGCGGTGGGGGAGAATGCGGCAAGCCCGCACTCTCCCGTTTTAATCCGACGCTCGGCTGAGCGGCCTTTATTGCTTCGCGACACGCGCGCGCAGTTCTTCCACATGCGCGGCGATTTCCGGCGTTACGGCGTCGCCGAAGTCTTCCATTTCGAACATCGGGCGAATTTCGATTTCGCTGCGCTCCAGCATCGGGTTCGGGCAGCGTTTCACCCAGGCCACGGCCTCGTCCATGTCCTTCACAGTCCAGATCCAGAAGCCGGCGACCAGCTCGTTGGTGTGCGGGAAGGGGCCGTCGATCACCGTGCGGCTGTCGCCGTCGAACACAACCCTCTTGCCCTTGGAGGAGGGATGCAGGCCGTCGCCGGATTGCATGATGCCGGCATTGACCAGTTCCTCGTTGAATTTTCCCATCGCCTCGATCAGCTCGGTCGTGGGCATGACGCCGTCTTCGCTGCTTTTGGTGGCTTTTACAAAAACGATTGCACGCATGATCATTCCTCCTTGATTGCGCTTTCTTCGTAGTTTCGCTCCCCGGCACGACGGCCGGATGACATTGTCGCCGACAAAAGTGGCGTCATGCCGTCAATCCTGTCAGCCGAGGTCGACAAGGTCACGGCGCAGCCGGTCGGGGTCGCCGCTGCCGATGCGGGCTTCGATTTCGGCATGGGTCTGTTCCCAGATGGGGAAGGCGGCGGCGAGCACGGCCATGCCGTCCGCCGTCAGCCGCAGCCGCTTGCCGCGCTTGTCCTTCGGGTCCTGCTCGATGCTGACCAGCCCGCGCCGCTCCAGCGGCTTCAGCGCCGCCGTCAGCGTCGTGCGGTCCATGGCCAGAAGATTGGCGACCGGTCCCATCGGCGGCGGCTCCGGCCGGTTGAGCGACATCAGCAGCGAAAATTGTCCATTGTTGATCCCGACCGGCTTCAGCGCATTGTCGAACAACCGCGCCAATGCCCGTGCGGCGCGCTGCGCATGCAGGCACAGACAGGCATCCCGCACGAAAAGAGTTGTCGAAAAAGGAATCACGCTGGCGTTTGACATGGGATTAATATGTTGATATCAACCTAATTAGTCAAGCGGAACTTGATGTCCCCGCAGACTGTTTATTGACTTTCAGCACAGAAATAGCCGGCGCCCACCGTCAAAGCGGGGCGGTGCCGTGGTGAAAGACGGATCCAAGGAGGAAAGATCATGTCTCATCCCGTCGTTTCGAAAGAGGAGTGGCTTGCGGCCCGCCGCGATCTGCTGGTGAAGGAAAAGGAACTGACCCGCGCCCGTGACAGGCTGAACGAGGCCCGGCGTGCGCTGCCCTGGGAAGAGGTGACGAAGGATTATATCTTCGATGCCCCTTCCGGCCCCAAATCGCTGAAGGAACTGTTCGGCACCTGCAGCCAGCTCATCGTCTATCACTTCATGCTGGCGCCGGACTGGGAGGAGGGCTGCGTCGGTTGCTCCTTCTTTGCCGATCATGTCGACGGCGCGCTGATCCACCTCAAGCATGGCGATGCGGGTTTCGTTGCGGTTTCGCGCGCGCCGCTTGAGAAGATCGAAAGCTACAGGAACCGCATGGGCTGGAAATTCCCCTGGGTTTCGGCCGAAGGCAGCGATTTCAACTACGATTATCAGGCCTCGTTCCGCGACGACGACATGGCCAAAGGTGAAATCACCTATAATTACCGTGACATGGCGCCCTATGGCGACCTGAAGGACCTGCACGGTATCAGCGTTTTCGCCAAGGGCGACGACGGCAAGATCTACCACACCTATTCCACTTACGCCCGCGGCGCGGAACAGACGCTCGGCACGCTGATGCTGCTCGATCTGGTGCCAAAAGGCCGTAACGAAGAGGAGGTAATGGATTGGGTGCGCCGCCACGACCAGTATGAGGACGCGCCGAAGGCGGCAGCCTGCTGCCACTAAAAACGGACGGACGAGGAGGAAACAACAATGGAAATGGAAATCGCCAAGCCGCAGAAGGAACATGAGTTCCTCAAGAGGATCGTCGGAGACTGGGTCATGACCTCCAGTTCCGGCCATGAGGGCTACGATGCCGACGACCCGTCGCAGCAATTCACCGAGACCGTCCGCTCCGTCGGTGGCTTGTGGATCATCGGCAACGGCACCGGCAAGATGCCTGACGGCACGGATATGACGGCCGTGATCACGGTCGGTTTCGACCCGGCCAAGGGCAATTTCGTCGGCACCTGGGTAGGGTCGATGATGACCAATCTCTGGGTCTACAAGGGCTGGCTGGAAGAGGACGGCAAGACCCTGACGCTGGAAGCGGAAGGCCCGGCCTTCGACGGTTCCGGCCGCACCGATACCTATCACGACGTGCTGGTGCTGCATGACGACAATCACCGCAGCTTTTCCGGCAGCGTCAGGCAGCCGGACGGCACATTCAAGACCTTCATGACATCGGAATTCCGCCGCAAGGCCTGAGGCCCTGCGAAAATTCATCCGACAACCACCGGCGCCGCCGCATCCTGCGGCGGTCGCTTGCCGAAACACACCCGCCAAACCCTCCATAGGAGACGACAATGTCCGATACACATGGAAAATTCATCTGGGTCGAGCTGATGACGCCCGACATGGAAGCGGCAGCCCGCTTTTATGGTCATGTCGTCGGCTGGCAGACCAAGGATTTCGGCTCGCCGGAAATGCCCTATCTGGTGCTGGAGGCCGATGGCAAGGGCATGGGCGGCGTCATGGAGCTGACCGACGAGCACAAGGGCCAGGGCATTCCCCCGAATTGGACCGCCTATGTCGATGTCGACGATGTGGACGCCACGGCGAAACAATTCGCTGAAAAGGGCGGCGCGGTCAGACGTCCGCCGCAGGATATTCCCGAAATCGGCCGCTTCGCCGTGGTCGCGGATCCCTTCGGTGCTGTGCTCTGCATCATGACGCCGCTGCCGATGGAAACCGGCGGTTTCCCCGAGGATATGCAGGAAAAGCAGGGCCATGTCGGCTGGCACGAGCTCTTCTCCGATAATGTCGACGAGGCCATGGCCTTTTACGGCGATGTGTTCGGCTGGACCAAGGACCATGATTTCGACATGGGCGACATGGGCCCGTACCGCATCTTCGCTTATAAGGGCAAGGCTGTCGGCGGCATGATGAAACGCATGCCGCAGGTCCCCGTCTGCCATTGGGGTTATTATTTCAATGTGGACGGTATCGATGACGCCATCACCCGCGTCAGCACCGGTGGCGGCCAGGTCGTCAACGGCCCGATGGAGGTTCCCGGCGAAAGCTGGATCGTCAATTGCGTCGATCCGCAGGGCGCTTATTTTTCGCTGGTTTCGCAGAGAAAATAGCCCTGTTTTCTAACAATCTGCCGGGGCTCGCTCCGGCAGATTACCGCGCTCTCGACAGGCGGACGTGATTGATGAAGGCGCGCAGCTTCGGCGCAAGATTGCGGCGGCTGGGATAATAGAGATAAAATCCCGCAAAGCTCGGGGAGTGGTCTTCCAGCATGGAAACGAGCTGCCCGCTTTCCAGATAGGGGCGGAACGTCTCTTCCATACCGAATGTGATGCCCGCACCGGCGCAGGCCAGCTTGATCATCAGCTGCATGTCGTTGGTGGTGAAGGCCGGCTCCACCGCCACTGCAAATTCGCGGCCGTTTTCCGCAAATTCCCACCTGTATGGCGCCACACCCGGACGGGGTCGCCAGCCGATACACCTGTGCCCTATCAATTCGCGGGGCTGCGCCGGCAGGCCGAAGCGGTCCCGATAGTGCGGCGAGCAGACGGCGAGCTGCCGCTGTGGAGCGGAAACCGGAACCGCAATCATGTCCTGCGCGATCAGTTCGCCAAGACGCACGCCGGCATCGTAGTGCTCGGCGACGATATCGAATTCCTCGTCCGTCACGACGATATCGAGCTGCACTTCGGGATGTATTTCTGCAAAGCGCGCAAGCAATGGCCCGGATAAAAAGCGCTCGGCTATCGAGGAAACCGCAAGCCGCAACTGCCCGCGCACGGCGCCGCTCAGGGATGACGCGGCATTGGCAGCCTCAACGAGATTGCCGATGGATGGCGAGACATCCGCATAAAGCTGCTGTCCCGCTTCCGTCAGGCTGACGCTGCGCGTCGTGCGCTGCACCAGCGCTATTCCCATCGTTTCTTCAAGCTTGCGGATGGTCTGGCTGACGGCGGAGCGGGTTACGCCGAGCCTGTCTGCAACGGCGCGAAAGTTGCGCTCCTCGGCAACCATGCAGAATGTCGAAAGCGCGTTGAGATCGATGTTCATTGGTTAGAAATTCTACCCATTGAGGTTATGATTGAGGCGGTTATCACGACAATGCACAAGCTTTATCTTCTCCGCAATGGCCGCTTCCAGAAAAAGCCGGCCATGACACCAAGGAGAAAGCCATGACATTCAATAAAGTCGTTCTCATCACAGGTGCATCGAGCGGGATCGGTGAGGGTATCGCAAGGGAACTGGCCGCGGCCGGGGCGAAGCTAGTGCTGGGCGCGCGCCGCATGGACCGCTTGCAGACGCTTGCCGAAGAATTGCGCGGCAAGGGCGCCGAGGTCGTCATCCAGCCGCTGAACGTGACCGACAGACAGAGCGTCGAGGCCTTTGCGGAGGCGGGGCGCAAGGCGTTCGGGCAGGTCGACGTCATCGTCAACAATGCCGGCATCATGCCGCTGTCATTGATGTCGTCCCTCAAGGTCGACGAATGGGACCGCATGATCGACGTCAACATCAAGGGCGTGCTTTATGGCGTCGCCGCCGTTCTGCCCGAGATGACCGCCCGCGCTTCCGGCCACATCATCAACATCGCCTCCATCGGTGCGCTCGCCGTTTCGCCCACGGCTGCGGTTTATTGCGCGACGAAATTTGCGGTGCGGGCGATTTCGGACGGGTTGCGGCAGGAAAACCGTGACCTGCAGGTGACCTGCATTCACCCCGGCGTGGTGGAAAGCGAACTTGCCCACACCATCACCGATCCCGCCGCTGCGGAACTGATGCAGACCTATCGGGCCATCGCCCTGAAGCCCGACGCCATCGGCCGCGCGGTGCGCTACGCCATCGAGCAACCCGACGATGTGGACGTCAATGAGATCGTCGTCCGACCCACCGCCGCTTAAGGAGGATTGGCAATGAACATTGTTTCGACATCTGTTGCGCTTCTGCTCGCAACGGCTTCCACCGATACGGGCTCCAGCAAAACGAGCAACGCCATGGACGTGAATATGACCGAAACGGCTCAAACCCCGAACCACCCCTATGTCGGCATGTGGGTCACCGGCGATGGCCACATTCGCCAGGAACTTCTGCCCAATGGCCGGTATGACGAGGCGCGGGGCAACCGCAAAAGCGCCTATCAGGGACGGTATGAGGTGAAGGGAAACCATATCGACTATTGGGACGATACCGGCTTCACCGCCGACGGCGAATTCGTCGACGATGTGCTTTATCACGGCGGCATGATCTTCTATCGCCAGAAGTAACGTCCCGCCAATCAAGCGCCGCCCGCCCCATCGAGGGCGGGCGGCGTATCTGTTTTATCGCTTCAAACTACCGAGAATCCCGCGCACGAGGGCGCGGCCGACAGAGGTGGCAACGGAGCGGGCCGCGCTTTTCATCGCCGCCTCGATCACCGTTTCACGCTGGTATCCGGTCTTGCGTGCGCCGCCATTGCGCGAGCCGGTGGAGGCCGGTGCGGGTTCTTCATCGCCGAAGCCGGGCAGGCGCCAGCGGCCGGAAGCACTCTCGGACTGGCTGGCGGCGTTTTCTTCCTCCGCACGTCTGGCAGCTTCTGCATCGGCAGCCTTCTGGGCGCGGGCGGCGAGGATTTCGAAGGCCGATTCCCGGTCGATATCCTTGTCATATTGCCCGGCGACGGGGCTCACATCGATCAGGGACTTGCGCTCCGCATCGGTGAGCGGCCCAACACGGCCGGATGGCGGACGTACCAGCGTGCGCTCGACGATGGAGGGAGCGCCCTTGTCGTGCAGGGTGGAAATCAGCGCCTCACCGGTGCCGAGCGTGGTGATGGTGTCGGCGGTGTTGAAGGCCGGGTTCTGCCGGAAGGTGTCGGCCGCGGTGCGCACCGCCTTCTGCTCTCGCGGCGTATAGGCGCGAAGCGCGTGCTGCACGCGGTTGCCGAGCTGGGCGAGAACGGTTTCCGGCACGTCCAGCGGGTTCTGCGTCACGAAATAGACGCCCACGCCCTTGGAGCGGATCAGCCGCACGACCTGTTCCACACGTTCCACCAGCACCCGCGGCGCATCGTTGAAGAGCAGATGCGCCTCGTCGAAGAAGAACACCAGACGCGGCTTTTCCGGGTCGCCCACTTCCGGCAGCTCTTCAAACAGTTCCGAAAGCATCCAGAGCAGGAAGGTGGCGTAAAGGCGCGGGTTCATCATCAGCCGGTCGGCGGCGAGAACCGAAATCGTGCCGCGCCCATCCGCGCCCACACGCATGATATCGGCGATCTTCAGCGCCGGCTCGCCGAAGAAATTGGCAGCGCCCTGCTGTTCGAGGACGAGAAGCCCGCGCTGCAGCGAACCGACCGAGGCCTTGGAAATCAGGCCGAACTGGTTGGAAAGCTCGGTTGCGTTTTCGCCCATATAGTTCAGGAGCGATTGCAGGTCCTTGAGATCGAGCAGTGGCAGCCCGCCCTGATCGGCGATCTTGAAGGCGATGTTGAGCACGCCTTCCTGCGCTTCCGAAGCATCCATCAACCGGGCAAGCAGCAGCGGCCCCATTTCGGCGATAGTGGCGCGCACGCGATGGCCTTTTTCACCGTAGAGATCCCAGAAGATCACCGGCGATTTGCCATAGGCAAAATCGGTGAAGCCAATCTGTTCGGCGCGTTTCTGCACCCAGTCCTTGGCTTCGCCCTGCGCGGCGATGCCGGAAAGGTCGCCCTTGATGTCGGCGCAGAAAACCGGCACACCGGCCTTGGAAAAACCTTCGGCCAGCACCTGCAACGTCACGGTCTTGCCGGTTCCCGTCGCGCCGGTGATGAGGCCGTGGCGGTTGCCGAATTTCAGCTCCAGATATTCGCCCTTGTTCAGGCTGTCGTCCGGATTGCGGCTGGTCCCGATATAGAGCTGTCCGTCCTGCAACATCGACCATTTTCTCCTGCGGCTGGTGCATGACCCTTAAAATCGCGGTGGATTTTGCAAAAGTCATCTCCGAATTTAAAGCGTCACTACCATGTTGCGGCCACTTCTGACGATAGCGGCCTTTTCATAGCTTGGTTGTGATGATCTTATAAGGACAGTTTCAAGGCGCAACAACTGCTTGATGGTGATGAAGAAAAACCGCTTGATGAAAGTTGCCGCACCTCACCCTGGCCGCTTGAATGCGGCATGATATTGTTTTACGTTGACGTTAACGTCAGTTATTCGATGTTGGCGTCGTTTTTCAACAGGAGGCAAGAATGAACGAAGTCGTAAGCCAGATCGCCGAGAAGGCGGGAATAAGCCCCGAACTGGCCGAAAAGGCCATTGGCATGATTCTCGGTTTTCTCCAGCGCGAGGCTGCAGACGGCCCGATCGCCCGCATGATCGAAGCCATACCCGGCGCCAGCGAACTGGTGGCGCAGTATAATGGCGAAGGTGCCGGCGGCGGCGGTCTGCTCGGCGGCCTGATGAGCGCGATCGGCGGCGGCGGCATCATGGGGCTGGGCCAGCAGCTGATGAGCCAGGGCCTCGGCATGAGCGAGATTTCCACGCTCGCCAAGGAAACCATCTCCGTTGCCCGCCAGCATGCGGGTGATGAGGTTGTCGATCAGGTGATCGCCTCGGTTCCGGGCCTCAGCCAGTTCGCCTGAGGCGAAACTACTCCATAGCGGGGCGCGGCGGCTGTTCGTTGAACAGGCGCCGCGCCTCTTCTATTTCGGCATGGTGCGTTTCCGCCCATATCCATACGCCGCAAAAGGCGCTCCCCAGCGTACGGCCGAGGTTCGTCAGGCCGTAATCCACATGCGGCGGAATGACGGGATGCACGGTGCGGCGCACCAGCCCGTCGCTTTCCATCTGCCGCAGCGTTTTCGTCAGCATCTTCTGGCTGATATTGCCGACCAGCCTGCCGATCTGCGTGAAGCGCAGCGTGCCATGCTCTTCCAGCACTTCCAGAATGAGCATCGTCCATTTGTCGGCCACCTTGGCAATGATGTCCTGAACCAGCGCCTCTATTGCCGGATCGGTATCCGCGGGCGGCGGAACCTTGCGCCGGCTTTCGATGGCCGGGTCGGCGGGGTGCCGTTTCATCTTACACTCTCCTTTTGGTAAGTATAAATCTTTTGGGTGCCTACTTTCGATTGGAGAGTATAATAGCTAACTTCCTTTCAGCCAACAAGCAAAGGATGTTCCAATGAAAATCGCTGATAACACCATTCTCATCACCGGCGGCGGTTCCGGCATCGGCCGGGCGCTGGCGGAGGCGTTTCACAAGGCCGGCAACCGGGTCATCATTTCCGGCCGCCGCAAGGCCGTGCTCGACGAGGTGACGGCCGCCAACCCCGGCATGGCCTCGATGGTGATGGACGCGACGGACGCCGCAGGCATCCGCGCGTTTGCCGAAGCTCTGGTAAAGGCCCATCCGACCCTCAACGCCGTCATCAACAATGCCGGCATCATGCGGCCGGAAGACATCGCCGCAGCACCGGATTATCTCGACACGGCCGAAGAAACCATCGCCACCAATCTTCTAGCACCCATTCGCCTGACGGCGGCGCTTTTGCCGCATTTCCTAAAACAGCCTGCCGCCACGGTTCTGACGGTTTCTTCCGGCCTCGCTTTTGTGCCCATGGTGCTGACGCCCACCTACAGCGCCACCAAATCGGCCATCCATGCCTATTCGGTCGCGCTGCGCGAGCAGCTGAAGGAAACGCCGGTGGAGGTCATCGAAATCGTGCCGCCCTATGTGCAGACGACGTTGATGGGCGAGGGGCAGGCGAGCGACGAAAGGGCCATGCCGCTCGACGCCTTCATTTCCGAGGTGATGGATATTCTTGAAAATCGCCCGGATGAGAAGGAAGTGGTGGTGGAACGCTGCAAGCCGCTGCGTTTCGCCGCGCAGAACGGCAATTTCGATCAGGTCTTCGCCATGATCAATCATATGCATCCGTAAACGCCGCATCTGTCTCGACTGGGCATCCTGTGATAGCGTCGCGCTCTAATCTGCGGAGCGCGCGCTGTCATGGCCCAAGGCCGGTTCCTGATGCCGAAAACCATTCTGCCCGGTGTCGTCGCCGTGGCGGCGGATAGCGACCGTTCCTTTCCGCGCCACATGCACGACCAGTTCGGCATCGGTCTCATCGAACGCGGGGCACAGAAATCGCTCTCCGGCCGCGGCATGGTGGAAGCCGGCGCCGGCCATCTCATCACCGTCAATCCGGGCGAGGTGCATGACGGTATTCCGCTCGGGGAGGGCGGCCGCGCCTGGCGGATGCTCTATCTCGACATCGATATCGTCCGCGACGCCATTGCCGATATCGGCGAGAATGATCGCCACGCGTTCGAATTCGCTTATCCCGTCGATATCAGGCCGCTGGCGAAGCGATTCAACGCGGTCTTTGCAGCCATGACGGCAAGGGAACGGCCGGGCGAAACCCTTCGTGGCGACGAAACCCTGCTGACGCTTCTGGCGGGCGCGATGGAGAAGGCGGCGAAGCCGGGCGATATCGCCGCACCCGAGAATATAAAGCGGGCGAAAAGCCGCATCGACGACGAGCCCTCCCGGCCGTTCCGCCTTGCCGATCTCGCCGCAGAGGCCGGCATGAGCCAGTTTCGCTTCCTGCGCGCTTTCGCCCGGGCGACCGGGCTTACGCCGCACAGCTATCTTCTCCAGCGGCGCGTCCATGCGGCACGCCATGCACTGGCCAGAGGCACGCCGCCCGCCGAGGCGGCCTTTGCCGCCGGTTTTGCCGACCAGAGCCATCTGAACCGGTTCTTCGTACGGCAATTCGGGGTTACGCCGGCGGTTTACCGGGCGGCGACAGGTGGCGGATCGTCCCCCTCTTCCGTCATGCCGGACTAGATCCGGCATCCAGCCACGGCGCGTCTGCGCCGTGAAAGGAGTCTTTCGTGGTCAAGGACTTGACCACGCGGGACCCCGGCTCGGGGGCCGGGGTGACGGTGTGCGGATGTGGCGCAATTTCATCCAAGACACCCACCTCACGCACCCTCATGCTCCTGTCCTCCACCCACAGGACACACCCGCACCATGACACCCGAATTCCTCATCACATCCTTCATCGTCGCAGCCTCTCCCGGAACCGGCGTGGTCTACACGCTGGCCGCCGGTCTTTCGCAGGGGGCGAGGGCGAGCGTCGTTGCGGCCTTCGGCTGCACGCTTGGCATCGTGCCGCATCTGCTCGCCGCCATCACCGGCCTTGCCGCCATCCTGCACACCAGCGCGCTCGCCTTCGGCATCGTCAAATATCTGGGGGTCGCCTACCTCCTTTACATGGCGTGGAACACGCTGCGGGAGGACGGTGCGCTGAAGATCGACGATACGAGGGAGCCCCGGAAGGCCGCCCGCATCATCGGCGAGGCGATCCTCATCAATCTGCTGAACCCGAAACTGTCGATCTTCTTTTTCGCCTTCCTGCCGCAGTTCATCGCGGCGGATGAGGCTTTGCCGACATGGCGCATGATCGATCTCGGGCTGATCTTCATGGCCATGACGTTTCTGGTGTTTGCGCTTTATGGCTGTTTCGCCGCCTCGGTCCGGCGGCAGGTGGTGTCGCGCCCGGCGGTCCTCGCCTGGCTGAGGCGCAGCTTCGCGACCGCTTTTGTGGCGCTGGGTGCGAAGCTGGCCCTGACCGAGCGATGAGACCAGAGCGGAGGGAAGGCCGCCTCAGTCGTCCCAATCGGGCGCGAGGTGGCCGGGATTGACGATGCGGCCATTCGGTTTGGCCAGCGCGTGGATCGCCTGCATTTCCTCTTCCGTCAGCGCAAAATCGAAAACATCGAAATTCTCCTTGAGGCGGCTTTCCGTCGCCGTCTTGGAAAGCGCCACGATATCCGGCTGCTGCACCGCCCAGCGCAGGGTTACCTGCGCGGCGGTCTTGCCGTGTTTTGCGCCGATATCCTTCAGCACGGGATCGTTCGGCACCTTGCCATCGGCCATCAGATAATAGGCCGTCACCGACATTCCGTGCTTGCGCGCCGCCGAAATCACCTTCGTCTGGTCTAGATAGGGGTGATATTCGATCTGGTTGGTGGCAAGCGGCGTGTCGGACAGTTTCACCGCCTCTTCGGTCAGCGCCACGTTGAAGTTGGAAATGCCGATATTGCGCGCCTTGCCGGCCTTGCGCACCGCGTTCAGCGCGCCCATGCGCTCGGCAAGCGGCACATCGCTCTTCGGCCAGTGCAGCAGCAGCAGATCGACATAGTCGGTCTTCAGCTTCGTAAGGCTTTCATCGACGGAAGCGAGAAAATCGTCGTGGCGGAAGCGATCCACCCAGACCTTGGTGGTGAGAAATATATCATGCCGGGAAATGCCCGATTGCGCGATGACCTCGCCGACCGCGCCTTCGTTCTTGTAAATCTGCGCAGTATCGACATGGCGGAAGCCGAGTTTCAGTGCTTCCGGCAGAATGCGCCTGACATCGTCTTCCGGAATGCGGAAGGTGCCGAAACCGAGGGCGGGAATATTCGCGCCATTCGCGCTGACGTCATACATGGGATGTCTCTCCTGTTTGCTGAAGACATGGCCGGCGCGGGATTCCGGGCGGGGAAGCCGTCTTTCATTAACTGGTGTCCGCGCGATCGGTTTCAACAGTTTCGACGCGATCACCATCCACGCCATTGCGGGCGGACAGGCGCGGCGATAACAGTCGGCTGCAGAAGATCATATCGCGGTATGGATTTAAATATACGGATGGAAGGAAATATCGCGTGTCACGCTCACAACGGCTTCTCGATCTGTTGCAGATCCTGCGCTCCCACCGCATGCCGGTCAGCGGCACGGCCCTTGCCGCGCAAACCGGCGTCAGCCTGCGCACGCTCTACCGCGATATAGCGACGCTTCAGGCGCAGGGCGCGGATATCGAAGGCGAGGCGGGCGTAGGTTATGTGCTGCGCCCCGGTTTCCTGTTGCCGCCGCTGATGTTTTCGCAGCAGGAAATCGAGGCGCTGGTACTCGGCTCGCGCTGGGTGGCGGGCCGTGCCGATGCCGGGCTGGCGGAGGCCGCCCGCGCCGCCCTCGTCAAGATCGGCGCCGTGCTTCCCGATACCCTGCGCGAGGAACTCGATCATTCCACCCTGCTGGTCGGTCCGGGCCAGGGCCTTGCCGCCATCCATGTCGATCTGGCCGCCATTCGCGATACGATCCGTAAGGAAAGCAGGGTCGTCATCACCTATCGCGATGAAAAGGGCGAGGTGACGGAACGGGTGATCTGGCCCTTCGCACTCGCCTTTTTCGATCTGGTGCGGGTGGTGCTGGGCTGGTGCGAGACACGGCAGGACTACCGCAGTTTCCGGGCCGACCGCATCGAAGATTTCCGCCCTCTCGACAGCCGTTATCCGCGCCGACGCCAGGCGCTGCTGAAAGAATGGCGCGAAAGGGAAAAACAGCGGCGGCATCATGCTGACAAAAACTGACAGCAGCAGGGTCTAGACATCGTTCATCCGCAACACAGGAGAACAGCCATGACCCACCCCGATTTCACCATCCTTTACGTCGACAACCCGCCGGCCAGCACCGAATTTTACAAGGCCCTGCTGGGTGCGGAGCCGGTCGAAGTCTCGCCGACATTCTCGCTATTCGTGCTTCAGAACGGCATGAAGCTCGGCCTCTGGTCGCGGCACACCGTGGAGCCGAAAGCATCCGTTACGGGCGGCGGCGGCGAGCTTGCCTTCCGCGTTGAAAACGATGCGCGGGTGGACGAAATTTTTGCGGATTGGCAGGCGAAGGGCATCGACATGCTGCAGCAGCCGGCAGGCATGGAATTCGGCTACACCTTTACCGCCGCCGACCCCGACAATCATCGTCTCCGGGTCTATGCTTTCGCGGGCTGAAGTTACTTCTTCACCGCCACCACAAAAAGGCGGGGAAAGCGCAGAAGCAGGCGGCCGTCCGCCATCGGCGGATAGGCTGCCTTGATGCGCCGCGTATAGTCAGTGAGGAAGGCTTCGCGGTTTTCCTCGCCGGCGGCGGTGAGATAGGGGCGCAGCCCCGTGCCCTTGACCCATTCGACGATGCTTTCCGCATCCTTCATCGGATGATTATAGATGGTGTGCCACACATCCACCCGCGCGGATTTTGGCGTCAGCGCGTCGAAATAGTCCGAAGGCGCGGGCAGGGGTTTGCGGCGCAGCCTGCCATCTGAGAACGCATCCTTCCAGGAACCGTTCGCTCCGGTCTCCTCCATGGCGCGATGCGTCGGCTCCTGCAGATTGTCGGGCATCTGCACGGCCAGAACGCCGCCGCTTTCCAGCTGGTCCATCAGTTGCGAAAGAACGGTGAGATGATCCGGCACCCATTGGAACACGGCATTGGCGTAAAGCAGGTCTGCCTTCTGCGCCGGCTTCCACTGGGAAAGATCGGCCTTGCCGAAGCGCGTGGTCGGCAGCCGGTCCGCCGCCTTTTCCAGCATGTCGTCATCGCTGTCTATACCGGTAATGACATTGACGCCGTAACGGTCGGTCAGAAGTTCGGTGGAATTGCCGGGGCCGCAGCCGAGGTCATAGCCATTCAGCACCCGCTCCAGCGGTACCTGCGCCAGAAGATCCCGCGCGGGACGCGTCCGCTCGTCTTCGAATTTCAGATATTGTTGGGCGGACCATGCCATGATTTTCCTCCTGCAAAATGCCGTCAGATCGCCAGCATCGCATGGGGCAAATCGCGCCGCCATCGTCCGATGCATGAATTATTGTGATGAACCTATTCATCAACCTTTTGTTTCGCCTCATAAAACGTGCTCACCGGGCCATCACTTTGTTATTTTCCATCAAAATCAGAAATCGCTGCAATTAAAACTTGACCTCGTCCAGGGAGAGGCATTCACTCCGGCCGATTTCCAGCACATGCCCCGTTGAGAGCGCGCAGCGCTCTTCATCCGGCAATGCATCAGAACAAAAAAGACGGAGCGTTTTTACCGAACGAAAACGCTCGAGACAGGAGACCATCATGAGCGTCGATACCGCCCCCCGATCAACCACCTGGACCTATGTTGACGGTCAATGGCTGCCCGGCAATCCGCCGCTCATCGGGCCGACCTCGCATGCCATGTGGCTGGCTTCCACGGTGTTCGACGGTGCGCGCTGGTTCGATGGTGTGGCGCCCGATCTCGATCTGCACTGCCAGCGTATCAATCGCTCCGCCGTCAATATGGGTATGAAGCCGACCATGACGGCCGAGGAGATCGAGTCCCTGGCGCTCGAAGGCGTCAAGAAATTCGACGGCAAGATGGCGATCTACATCAAGCCGATGTACTGGGCCGAACACGGCATGCCCGGCAGCGTCGTGGCGCCCGATGCCGGTTCCACCCGGTTTGCGCTTTGCCTTTTCGAAGCGCCGATGGACGCCGGCAAGCCGCTGACGCTCACCGTTTCGCCGCTGCGCCGCCCTTCGCCGGAAACCGCCATGACCGACGCCAAGGCCGGCAGCCTTTATCCCAATAGCGGCCGCGCCATTCTGGAAGCACGCTCGCGCGGTTTCGACAATGCCCTGATGCGCGACATGAACGGCAATGTCGCCGAATCCGCCTCCGCCAACATCTTCATGGTCAAGGACGGCGTCGTCCTTACCCCGGTTCCGAACCGCACCTTCCTTGCCGGCATCACCCGTTCGCGCGTGATCGGTCTTCTTCGCCAGGCCGGTTTCGACGTGCGGGAAGCGACGCTTTCGGTCGAGGATTTCCGCGAGGCCGATGAAATCTTCTGCTCCGGCAATTATTCCAAGGTTTCGCCCGTCGTGAAGCTCGATGATCGTGAATTGCAGGCAGGCCCCGTCGCCCGCAAGGCGCTCGATCTCTATATGGACTGGGCGCGTCTCGGCGCGGACGTTTAAGGTCGGGTAAAACCCATAGTTTCAAGAGGCCGCGGCAGGCTCATCCCTGCCGCGGCCTTTTGTTTTGAACCGCATTATTTCCCATAAAAATTCAGGGGGAATTTAATCCAATTTTAGAGGACCACAGGCTAGCTTGCGGCATTATCGATCCGGGCTAGTGGGGGCCGCCAAATGTCTTTCAGCATACGCAATATACTTGTGGGATTTTTTCTGCTCATCGGCATCGCGCTGGCGGGCTTCGTGGGCAACGGCATGTTGCAGTCCGTGCAGCATGCCCGCAGCTTTTCGCAGGTGGCGCAGCTCGTTTCGCTGGACAGGCTGCTTTTCAACGCCTTGCTGAACTTTCGCAGTGAACGCGGCAACAGCGCCTCGGCGCTGACGGTCGATCCGGCGAAGACGGCCAATACCATCGCCAGCGTGCAGGCGTCGCGCCAGAAGGTGGACGCCGCCATGGGCGCCTTTCTCGAACAGGCCGCCGCACTCGATCAGGCTGGCCTCAAGGCCCCGCTTGCCCGCGTGAAGGATATCTACACGCAATTCCTGGAGCTGCGCAAAAAGGTTGACGCAAACGTCACCCTGCCGCTCGACCGCCGTGAAAACGGGCTGGACAAGACCGTGCTGGCGCTCGGTCAGGATTTCCTGACGGCGCTCGAAGCTGGCTCTACGGCGGTGGAAGGTGAGGTTCGCTCGCTCGACCAGAGCCTCACCGGCCTCATCCAGTTGCGGTCCTATGGCTGGTCGGCGCGTGCGCTCGGCGGCAGCGCCACCGTTGTCATCAATGCAGTCGTGGCCCAGCAGCGGCCGCTGACCCCGCAGGAAACCCAGCAGCTTGGCAATTTCGATGCCGGCGCGGCCTTTGCCTGGAAAGCCACCGGCGACCTCGTCGCGCATGAATCGACGCCGCAGGCGCTGAAAGATATCTATGCGGTTGCCGACAGGACCTATTTCAAGGGTGATTTCGTCGCGCAGCGCGCAAAGCTGATCGACGATCTGAACAACGGCCGCACGCCTGCCTTCACCATCGATACATGGCGCAATACGGTCACCGCGAACCTCGATACGGTCGCGAAAATCGCCTCCGAAGCGATGGATGTTCTCAACGTCAATGCCGAAAAGGCCAGACAGGACGCCTTTATCGGCGCGATGATCTATCTCGCTGCGTTCATCCTCACACTTGGCGTCTGCATTCTCTGCCTTGCCGTCATCGTCGGCCGCGTCACCCGTCCCATCAGCCGCCTGACAAAGGCGATGATGGAATTGTCCACCGGCAACCTGACCATCGATGTGCCCGGCGCAAAACGCGGCGACGAGATCGGCGAGATGGCCCGCGCCGTGGAAATCTTCCGCGAAGCGGCCATCCGCAACCGGCAGCTTGAGGACGAAGCCATCGGTAACCGCGAGCAGGCCGAGCGTGACCGTATCGAGCTGCAACAGCGCGCCGAGGCCGAGGCCGAAGAGCGTCTCAATCAGGCCACGGGGTCGCTGGCTGGCGGTCTTCGCCGGCTTGCCTCCGGTGATATGGTCTGCGAGATCGCCACGCCGTTTGCGCCGCAATTCGAGACGCTGCGGCACGATTTCAACAGCTCCGTGCATCAGCTGCGCGAAGCGCTCACCAGCGTTGGCCAGTCCGTGCAGACCGTGAACGGCGGCGCCCACGAGGTGTCCTCCGCATCCGACGATCTTTCACGCCGCACCGAACAGCAGGCCGCTTCCCTGGAGGAAACCGCCGCGGCGCTGGAAGAGATCACCGCCAATGTTTCCGCCACCTCCAAACGGGCGAGCGATGCGCGCGACACGGTGCGTGAGGCAAGGACAAAGGCCGATCTTTCCGGCAAGGTGGTGCGCGATGCCGTCGCCGCCATGGAGCGCATCGAACATTCCTCGCGCCAGATCGGCCAGATCATCGGCGTCATCGACGAAATCGCCTTCCAGACCAACCTTCTGGCGCTGAATGCCGGCGTCGAGGCGGCGCGGGCGGGCGATGCGGGCAAGGGCTTCGCCGTCGTCGCACAGGAAGTGCGCGAACTGGCGCAGCGCTCCGCCAATGCCGCCAAGGAAATCAAGCAACTCATCACCGCGTCAGCCGTTGCGGTGGGTGAAGGCGTGAAACTGGTGGCCGATACCGGCGTCGGCCTTTCCGAGATCGAGCAGCTGGTGCTTTCCGTCAACACCCATATGGACGCCATCGCCACGGCGGCGCAGGAGCAGTCGGCAGGCCTTTCCGAGGTCAATACGGCCGTCAACCACATGGATCAGGCCACGCAGCAGAATGCCGCCATGGTGGAGGAAATGAATGCGGCCGGTGCGGGTCTTGCACAGGAATGCACGAACCTTCACGCCCTGCTTGCGCAATTCCAGCTCGGCCAGCAAAGCTCGGCATTGCGGGAGACGGCACGGCATATGCAGCGCGCCGCAAGCCCGGTCCACGCGCCCGCCGCACCGGTCGCACCGGCGCGGAAGGCTCGCCCCGTTGCTGCACGCGGCAATGCGGCGCTGGCCGTGAAGGGGGATGAGTGGACGGAGTTTTGAGAACGAACCTCGTGGACTGAACGTATGTGGTGGAGGCTTGATTATGCGCTCCGTCACCCCGGACTTGATCCGGGGTCCAGCGCGATCAAGTCCTTGATCGCGAAAGACTCTCTTCACGGCGCAGACGCGCCGTGGCTGGATGCCGGATCAAGTCCGGCATGACGGAGGAGAGAGTACGGGGCCTTTTCGTCAACAAGTCGAGGCCTGCCCTCGCAACCGGGGCGGGCCTCATCATTTCCGCACATCCGGCAGCGCAGCGGCAAGCGCCCGCAGCGGCGCGGTCATATGTTTGTCGCGTCGCATCGCCAGCGCGATCCGCCGTTCAAGCGGCGGTTCGAGCGAGCGCCATTCGAGCCCGGATGCGGCACCTTCATGCTCCATCGCCATGCGCGGCACGATGGCAAGGCCAAGGCCCGCACCTGCGAGCTTCTTGATCGCCTCGACGCTGCCCAGTTCCATGGCGGGCTGCACGGTGCGGCCGCTCGCCGAAAACCATTGATCCACCAGCCGGCGCGTATTGCCGCCCTCGTAAAGCAGCAGCGGCCGCGCTGAAAGCGTCTCGGCGTTGAGCGCCGTTGTGTCAGAAACGGAGCCTTGCGGGAAAACCGCGACCAGCTCGTCGAGATGGATATCGCTGATATCGAGGCTGCGGCCGCTGGCGGGCAGGGCCACCACCGCCGCATCGATGGTATTGGCCTCCAGAAGCCGGAGGATATCGTGGGTATTGCCGGTCTGCACGACGATCTCGATGCCGGGCATGGCCTGCCGGATTTTGCCCAGCACCGGCGGCAGCAGATAGATACAGGCGGTGGCGCCCGTGCCGATGCGCAGGCGTCCCGTTACCCCGCTGCGATGCGGCGCAACGGTATCGATGGCATGCGCCACTTCTTCCGCAATCCGCCTTGCATGGATGAGAAAATCGCGCCCCGCCGCCGTCGGCTGCGCGCGCCTGCCGACCCTTTCGATCAGCCGCACGCCGAGCTGTTTTTCAAGCAGCCTTATATGCAGGCTGATGGCCGGCTGCGTCAGCCCCGCCTTGTCGGCGGCGGCGGAAAAACTGCCAAAATCGGCCACATCCATAAAGCTGCGAAGCTGCCGCAGATCGAGGTCCATCATCAAAGAAAACCTTATCGTTTGTATAAGATAGATAATCTTTATTTTGGCTGCGCCGCAATGCACAATGAGGGCGTGAATGATCCGCAGGACAAGAGAATGACCCTTTCCACCGTTTCCAGCCTTACCATCCGCCCTTGCGAAGAGGCGGATATTCCAGCCATCGCCGAAATCTACCGGGACGCCGTGCTGCACGGCCGCGCGAGCTTCGAGATCGATCCGCCGAGCGCGGAGATGATGCTCGAGCGCCGCCGCCTTCTGGTGGAGGGCAATTACCCCTATCTCGTCGCCGAATGCGATGGAAAGATAGCCGGATATGCCTATGCCGGCGCCTATCGCCCGCGCCCGGCCTATGGCGCGGCGGTGGAGAATTCCGTTTATATCGATCCGGGTATGAAGGGCATGGGCATCGGCCGCAAGCTGCTCGATGCGTTGATCGAGGCGGCGACGGCACGCGGCTTCCGGCAGATGATCGCCGTCATCGGCGATTCGGCCAATGCCGCCTCGATCGGCGTGCACCGCGCCGCCGGTTTCGAACATGTCGGCACCTTCAAATCCATCGGCTGGAAACATGGCCAATGGCTGGATACGGTGCTGATGCAGCGTGCGCTGGGCGAGGGCGACACCACACCGCGCTTTTGAACGGTCAGGGCTTGGTGGAGCCGGGTATTTCCACCTTCAGCGTATCGCCGGAAAGCTCGCTGCCCAGCTCCACGGCCTTGGTCTTCTTGTCATAGACGCAGATATGGCTGACGGTCGCATCCGCGCCCCCACTCTTCCCGGCGAGTTTGGCCTTGCCGGTAAGAATTGCGAGGCCGTAATTCTCGCTGCCGACCGGATCGACCACGGCCTTCGCGTCCTCGATCATGTCCTTGGCGCCGGCAAGGCAGGCCGTCTGCACATCCGCCACGAACTCCTTCCAGGCGTCATCCGACGATGCGGCGGCGGGTAGAGTAAGCGACGAGAAGGCCGCAAGGAGGAGGATGGTGCGGGGGATCGGACGGGTCATGGAATTTCCTTCCTGCAATCTCGGCAAAAGCGAACCGATAGGGTGGAAAACGGTACGCCAGGGTTGTGAAACAAATGTGGTGGCGGCCGCGCGGGGAGGAATTTTCTCTTTTGTCGGAACATTTTGATATTTCGCAGGTTGCCCAAACAGAGGTTCGCTCCTATGGTCCGCTCACACGGTTTCTAGGAGCGGTAACCCGCTGCAAAAAGGAGTAAAAACCATGGCCTTCGAACTTCCCGAACTCCCCTACGACTACGACGCGCTTGCACCCTACATGTCGCGCGAGACGCTCGAGTTCCATCACGACAAGCACCACAAGGCATATGTCGACAACGGCAACAAGCTGGCGGCCGAAGCAGGTCTTTCCGACCTGTCGCTCGAAGAAGTCGTGAAGAAGTCCTTTGGCACCAATGCCGGTCTCTTCAACAATGCGGCCCAGCATTACAACCACGTCCATTTCTGGAAGTGGATGAAGAAGGGCGGCGGCGGCAATAAGCTGCCGGGCAAGCTCGAGCAGGCATTCGCCTCCGATCTCGGCGGTTACGACAAGTTCAAGGCCGATTTCATCGCTGCCGGCACCACGCAGTTCGGCTCCGGCTGGGCATGGCTCTCCGTCAAGAACGGCAAGCTTGAAATCTCCAAGACCCCGAACGGCGAAAACCCGCTGGTTCACGGTGCCGATCCCATCCTCGGTGTCGACGTCTGGGAACACTCCTACTACATCGACTACCGCAACCTGCGTCCGAAGTACCTCGAAGCCTTCGTCGATAACCTCATCAACTGGGACTACGTCCTGGAGCGTTACGAAGCCGCCGCCAAGTAAGGCTTGCGGAATGCGTGGTTGCTGATCGAAGCAGCCTCCTCCCGCGCGACGTCATCCTCGGCCTTGTGCCGAGGATCTGCTCCGTCTCTCAAAACGCGACGTGGCAGATGCTCGGGACAGGCCCGAGCATGACGACAGTGGAAATATCCACTTGAGACGCCCGGCTTCAAGCCGGGTGTTTTGCATTTGTGATATGGCGATACGGCCTGTCGGATTGTATTGTCACAAGCCTGTCATCCGCCGGGTTTATCGCGGCGCATCATGACTGAAAAAACCACGCCTCTCTTCTCCTTCGGCATTGTCGCCGATCCCCAATATGCCGATGCCGCTCCCCGTCCGGAAATGGGCCGTTATTACGCCGAGAGCCCGAAAAAGCTCGCAGACGCGGTCGACGCCTTCAACCGCGAGGACCTCGCCTTCGTCGTGACGCTCGGCGATATCATCGATCGCGGCTTCGAAAACTTCGATGCGATCCTTGCCGTTTACGACGGGCTTCGCCACCGCTCGGTGCTGCTGCCGGGCAATCACGATTTTGCTGTCGCCGCCGAGCATTTGCCGGCTATCCACGCCCGCCTCGGCATGTCCGCCCCCTGGCATGATTTTTCCATCGGCGACGTCCGTTTCGTCGTGCTTGACGGCAATGAGGTCAGCCTTTTCGCGCCGCCGCCCGGCGATCCGCGTCGGGCGCTTGCCGCAGATCGGTTGAAGCACCTTGCGGATGCCGGCGCAATCAATGCGCAGGACTGGAACGCCTCGCTCAGCGACGAGCAGTTCGAATGGCTGCGGGCCGTTCTGCAAAGGGCGGATGCGGCAGGCGAAAAAGTGATCGTTCTCTGCCACTATCCTGTCTATCCCGAAAACGCCCACAATATGTGGGACGCGCCTCGCATCCTTGAGCTTCTCGGCTCCCACCCCTCGGTCGTCGCGTGGTTCAATGGCCATAATCACGAGGGCAATTACGGCCTATTGGGCAATACCCACTTCGTGAACTTCAAGGGAATGGTCGATACGCCCGACCAGAACACCTTCGCGATTGCCGATGTCTTTGCCGACCGGATCGTCATTCGCGGTTTCGGGCGCGAGGAGAATCGCCTGCTGGAGTATTTCCTGTAGGAAATAATGCCTTGCTGCGATGCCGGACCTCTCTCGAGGCCCTCATTCCTGTGCTTGTCACAGGAATCCAGCCAGCCCAAGTCCTTGGGCTGAAAAGAGTCCTCTCGCCGCGCAGACGCGCGTCGACTGGATTCCTGTGACAAGCACAGGAATGAGGGCGGAGAGGAGTGCTCCGACACATAACAAGGGCTGCGAACTGCACTAAATTCTGTTTCCCAACTGGTTGCTCTGCCAGCCGCTCATCCACAATTGCCGCAGCTTCTCGCCTTCCAGCTTGAAGAAGCTGCCGGTCGTTTCGCAGCTCAGCACCCGGTCAGAACGGAAATTGCGAATCGCCTGCCGCAATTCGCACCAGACGACGATATTCACCGTCTCCGAATAATAGATCACCGCAATCGGCCGAACCTGCCGCTGCGTTTGCGCGCCGGCTTCATCGCGATAGGTGATCTCCAGCTTCTCCTCGTCGCGCACCGCCCGCCGGACCGTCGCAAGATCGACGCCGGCGGGGGAGGGCGCGATGCTGCCCCAGGCATGCAGGGCATTGGCGGAGAGGGTTTTCGACAGTGGTTCGGGCAGGGAGGCGGCAATCTTGTCGCTGACCTGCCTTGCCGCCTGCCGCAACTCGCTATCGCCGGTGCGGGCCACCATGGCGAGCGCCAGCACGATCGCCTCCGTCTCTTCGATGGAAAACATCAGCGGCGGCAGGTTGAAGCCGGGACGCAGGATATAACCGACGCCGCGTTCCCCTTCGATCGGCACGCGCATGGTCTGAAGCGCTGCGATGTCGCGATAAACCGAGCGCACCGTCACTTCCAGCGCCTCGGCAATCGTCTGTGCGGTGACAGGCCTGCGCGCCACCCGCAGGATCTGGATGATCTCGAACAGTCTCGACGCCTTGCGCATTGCCGTTTTCCCGGTGGATTTTCCCACGCAACTGACACAACGCTGTCAGTTGGCTTCTCCTATAAACAGAGAAACACATTGAGAAACATGGGATTTCCCGAATGTGTCGTGAACCGTTTTGGGAGATACTGACATGAGTTACGCAGAAAATCTCTGGCTTTTCTTTCTGGTCCTGTTCGGCATCATCATCCTGCCGGGCATGGATATGCTGTTCGTGCTGGCAAGCGCACTGACGGGGGGAAAGAGAACCGGCCTTTCCGCTGCAAGCGGCATGAGCGCCGGCGGCATCGTGCATTCGCTTTACGGCGCCCTGGGCGTCGGCATGTTGGCCGCCTGGATGCCGTCGCTGTTCCTGCCGCTTCTGGTTTTCGGGGCGGCCTATATGATCTCAATCGGCATCGGCCTGATGCGCAGCGCGATTGTCGTGAACGGCGATGAGGCGCAGGCGAGCGCTTCGGTCAGAAAAGCCTTCTGGCGGGCGGTGCTGACCTGCCTTTCCAACCCGAAAGCCTATCTGTTCATGATGGCGATCTATCCGCAATTCCTCAAACCGGCCTATGGCCCGATCTGGATGCAGGGGCTTGTGATGGGCGCGATGGTGGCGGTCACGCAGTTCACGGTTTACGGCGCGCTGGCGCTGACGGCGGATAAAAGCCGGGCATGGCTGGTTTCTTCGCCCGCCGCCACGATCTTCATCGGCCGCGCCGCCGGTTTCATGCTGATTGCCGCAGCGCTGCTGACATTGTGGGAGGCCCTGTCTTAGGCTTCTGTTTTCACGATGGAATTCACCGCAATGTGACTTCTTTTCGCCATCCGGAAAGGGCATCCTCGCGCCGTTCCATCTAGCGCCCGGTGTCCCGGCCGGAATCAAGGAGAGTTGCATGAAACTGAAAACCATTACCGCGGCCATGCTGTTCGGCTGTCTTTGCGCCGGAGCGGTCTACGCTGCCGGCGAAGTCGAAAAACGTGAAAGCATGATGAAGCAGATCGGTGGGGCGATGGGTTCGCTTGCCGCCATCTCCAAGGGCGAAAAGCCCTTCGACGCCGATACCGTCAAGACTGCAGTGACCACCATCGGCACCAACGCCAAGGCTTTCCCGGACCAGTTCCCCCCCGGCACCGAGACCGGCAGTGCGGCGGCCCCCGCCATCTGGGAAAATTTCGACGACTTCAAGGCCAAGGCCGCCAAGCTCGGCACGGATGCGGACATGGTTCTCGCCAATCTCCCCACCGATCAGGCGGGCGTCGCCACCGCCATGAAGACGCTGGGCGCCGATTGCGGCACCTGCCATCAGACCTATCGTCTGAAGAAATAATCGCAGCACTTTGGAAACGCCGCTTACCGGCGGCGTTTTCTCAGGCACGAAAGACATCTGACCGGGTCAGGTGAGAATGGGGAGAGGGGCATGTCCTCCATCTGGACGAAACTCGTGGGCGGGGCCGTCGTCGCGGCCATTGCGGGCTACGGCATATTCGCCTGGGTCACCGCGCCTCAGCGGCAGGCGCCCAGCCACTGGGTCAGCCTGGGCGAACCGGATCTGGCCAATGGCGAAACACTGTTCTGGGCGGGCGGCTGCGCAAGCTGCCATGCCGCGCCCGATGCGAAAGGCGAGGCGCTATTGACGCTTTCGGGCGGGCAGGCGCTGAAAAGCCCCTTCGGCACCTTCCACGTCCCCAATATTTCCTCCGATCCGCAGCATGGCATCGGCGGCTGGACGCTGGCGGAATTCGGCGATGCGATGACGCGCGGTGTGGGCAGGAACGGCGAACATCTCTACCCGTCCTTTCCCTATGCCTCCTATGCCCGCATGACGCAGAAGGACATCAACGATCTCTTCGGTTATCTGAAAGCCCTGCCGGCCAGCCAGAACGATGCGCCGGATCACGAGTTGCCGTTCCCCTTCAATCTGCGCATGGCGCTGGGCGGCTGGAAATTCCTTTATTTCGACCCCTCGGCGCGGCCCCGCGTGGAGCTTGCCAATGCCAATGCTGAATTGCTGCGCGGCCAATATCTGGTGGAAGGGCCGGGCCATTGCGGCGAATGCCACACGCCGCGCAACGCGCTTGGCGGTTTCGTGAAAGACAAGTGGCTGGCGGGCGGTCCCAACCCGGAAGGCGAGGGCCGCATTCCCGACATTACCCCCGGCTCGCAAAGCATCGGCAGCTGGGCCGAGGCCGATATTGCCAGCTATCTGGAAAACGGCTTCACCCCGGAATTCGACAGCGTCGGCGGCTCCATGGTCAAAGTGCAGCAGAACATGGCGCATCTGACGCCTGAAGACCGCGATGCAATTGCCGCCTATCTGAAGGCCATACCGTCGCGGTAACCCTCAGCCGTCATGCCGGATCAGATCCGGCATCCTGCCACGGCGCGTCTGCGCCGTGAAAAGAGTCTCTTGCGATAAAGGACTTGATCGCGCTGGACCCCGGATCTAGTCCGGGGTGACGGAGGTGGAGGCGACGGCGTGCAGTTCGAAATCAGGCCCACCATTGACTCCCGACCCCGCCCATCGGATAACAATCCTGTGATGGTTCCTTCCGGGCGTTCCGGAAGGTGAAAAGGGAACACGATAGGGAGAAATCCTCATTCGTGGCTGCCCCCGCAACTGTGAGCGGAGAGCCTGAAACGAAATGCCACTGGCAGGCCATCTCGCCGGGAACCGAAGGTTTCCAGAGAGGGTGACGCCGGGAAGGTGTTTCAGGTTTTGACCCGTAAGCCAGGAGACCTGCCATCGCGGAAATATCCATGCCGGCGGGGTGTTCGGAAGAGCGGAATTTCAGGGTGGTGGGATTAACGCCTCCCTGTGTCAGTCTCGTATCCCCGTGGTGAAGTGTATCGTAGCGGCTCGACGGCCTTTTGCCGTCCGGCCGCGTCCAAAGGCGCGGGGTCGCGCCGGAGAGGGGTCACCATGTCCATCAACCAGAATACGGCCGACGCCGCCGTTTCCGCAAAAACAACCAGCTTCGCGCAATCGCTGACGGCGATCGTGCTTGGCCTGTTCGTTGTCGGTTTTGTCGGCTTTTCCCATGTGGAAGCCGTTCACAATGCCGCGCATGACACGCGTCATGCCAATGCCTTCCCCTGCCACTGAGGGGAAACGGCATGTCGTCTTTTCGCAATATCGTCTTTACCGCCGTTCTCGTCGGCATCCTCGGCGGTTTCGCCGTTTCGGCCATGCAGGCTTTTGGCACGACGCCGCTCATCCTTCAGGCGGAAACCTATGAAAGCGCCGGCGAAGCACCCCACAGCCATGATGCGCCGGCGCCCGGTGCTGTCGTTCCCGCCCATGAGCACAATGACGAGGCCTGGGCCCCGGCCGATGGCTTCGAGCGCACCGCCTATACGGTTGCCGCCAATGTGCTGACTGCCATCGGTTATGCGCTGGTGCTGACCGGCCTGATTTCGCTGCGTGGCACGAATGGCGGCTGGCGCGAAGGCCTTCTCTGGGGCGTTGCCGGTTTTGCCGCCGTCATGCTGGCGCCGATGATCGGCCTGCCGCCGGAACTTCCGGGCAGCCCGGCTGCCGCACTTGAGGCGCGGCAGATCTGGTGGCTTGCGACGGTTGCCGCAACCGCGGGCGGGATTGCGCTGATCGCGTTCCGCCGCGAACCCTGGGCCATCGTATTGGCGCTGGTGCTGATCGTCGCACCGCATGTTGTCGGCGCACCCCTGCCGCCGGAAGGCGAACATGCGCTGGCGCCGCTGCCGCTGGAGCGTCAGTTCATCGTCGCCGCCTCCGTGACCAGCTTCGTTTTCTGGGCTTTGCTTGGAACATTGAGCGCGTTTTTCCTGAAGCGCTTCCAGCAGGCGTAAATCCATGCAGGACGCAGCGGAATGGAGTGAGGAACTCGAAGCGCTGCGTTTTGCTGTTCCCGGTCACGGCGCTTTCTGCGCCGTGCACCGCCTTGCTTTCAAGGCGGTTCTTGGGGCGACCCCGGATCGCGAGGCGGCTATCGCCTGTTTTCATGAGCACGAGGCCGCTTTTATCGCTGCGGCGCTCAGCAAGATAAAACGCTCGAATTCACCCGCCGGCCGCAGCCTGCATCTGAACAGCCGCGATATTCGCCGTGCGATTGCCGGGGAGAACGGCGATCATGCGGCGCGTGTTTGTCGCGTACTTGATCGGCGATAATCATTGCCGTTTTCACGTCCGTCATCCCGGCCTGGAGCCGGGATCCAGCCAGCCCAAGTCCTTGGGCTGAAAGGACTTTTTTCGCCGCGCAGACGCGCGTCGGCTGGATTCCGGCTCAAGGCCGGAATGACGGGAGTAGAGGGAGCGCAAACAACCGAGGCGGCTATGCCTCAGCGATGCTCCGCCGCAAAAACCTGAAGTTCCGCCTCGGCTTCCGGACCAAAGAGGCCGAGGTGTTTCAGGATTTCCACAGCGAAACTGACCGGCGCGCTGCCGGCGGCGGTGATGATGCCGCCATCGCTGACCGCTTTCGGCTGGTCGCGATAAAGCGCCTCGCCGCTATAGACGGCATAGGCCTTGTGGGACGCCAGCGAATTGCCGGTATGGGCGACGTCGTTCAGGACGCCCGTGCCGCCAAGCGCGCTCGCCGCCGCGCAGATGCCGGCAACCAGCCGGTTCCTGTCGCGAAACCGGTGCACCAGCCCGCCAAGATCGACAGCCGTTCCCTTTTCCCAGCTCAAGCCCCCGGGAATGACAAGCGCATCGATGCCAGCTGGATCAAGCGCGTCATAGGATGTGTCAGGCGTCACATTCAGCCCGCCCATGGATGTCACCGGCCTGCCATCGGGGGTAGCGTAGACGATCTCGACGCCCAGATAACTGCGGGCTGCGGCAGCAAGCAGCGCCGGTTCCCAGTCCGCAAAATCCTGCGCCAGCGCAATGGCGATCCGTGTCATGGCCGTCTCCGTGGTTTTAATCAGGCGATGGACTGCATGTAGCGCATGCCGGTGACCGGGCGGGGCGCGAAATCCATGTTTTCGTAGAAGCGATGCGCCGCCACATTGCCGGTCGTGGCGCTGACGGAAAGATAGTCGCAACCGAGACGCTTGGCGATATCGCGGGCGCGGGAAACCAGATGCTGGCCGGTGCCATGGCCGCGATGCCCGTCACGCACGAAGAGATGATGCAGCTCAAGCCCGCGCCGGCCTTCCTGCGCCCTGTAGAGCGGCAGAAGCAGGGCGTAACCGATCAGCGCGCCATCGGCTTCGGCCACGAGGCCATGCACCCACGGCAGCGGGCCGAACAGGTCGCGTTCCAGTTTCGCCGGCGTGATCGCCGCCGCATCGCCGTGGTAGGAGGCAAGCAGCGTAATCATCTCGTTGAGCTCGGGCAAATCCGTCTTGCGTGCGCCACGAATGATGACGACGGGCGGTCTTTCCAGTGTAAGGGAGCTATCTTCGGTCATTTTTTCGGTCCTTTGGTCTTATCGGTGCCGTCAGGACGCTTGAGAAACAACAAAGCCGCCTGACGGCGGCTTGTTGACAATATGATCTGTCGAGCCGCCCTTAAAGGTAGGCCCAAAAGTACGAGCAGGAGATGGGTGCGCGTTCGTTGATCATGGAACATGCAATGCGCCCGAATCCGCAATCTGTCAAGCCCGGTTTTCCGATCAATGCTCGCCCTCGCACATGCCGTGATTGGAAAGCGCGCGGATGACGTAGCAATCCTCTATGGAATGGCCGTGGCAATGGGAGACGATCCGCTCCAGCTCATGCTCCAGCTTCTTCAGGCTGGCGATCTTCTCGCGCACATGGGCGAGGTGTTCGGCGGCGATGCGGTCCGCGCCCTCGCAGGGCATCTGCCGGTGCTGGCTAAGCGCGATCAGTTCGCGGATGGCGTCGATGTTCAGCCCGAGATCGCGCGCATGGCGGATGAAGGCCAGCCTTTCGAGGTCGGTCTTTTCGTAGCGGCGCTGGTTGCCGTCCGAACGGTCGGCTTCGCGGATGAGGCCCATCTGCTCGTAATAACGAATAGTCGGCACCTTGACGCCAGTGCGTTTGGACAGCTCACCGATGGACAGCATCTTTTTCTCCATATCTCCAGTCTCTAGAGATATGGCTTTTCCGTCCCCGGTTCAATGGCCTTAAGCGGCGTCGTTGACGCCAAGCGCCTGGGCCAGTGCCTTCAGAATCTGCGATTCGAGGCTTGCCATATCTGGCTGGGCGGAAGCGGCCACCTCAGCATTGGCGCCAGTGGAGGCGGAAACGCCGCTGTCCATGTTCCAGAGAGCAGCAGCCAGGCTCGCGGAGGCGCCGGCCAGCGGGGCGACGGTGGTGGCGACATTGCCTGCCACCGAAATGGCGCGATGGGCCGCCCGCGTCAGCTCCTGCAAAGCCTCGGTGGTAGACTGGCTCTCCCGGTTATGCGCAGGCGCGATGCCGCGGACGGGAGAGGCGAAATTGATGCTGCTGGTTGCTGCGATAGTCGTCATGACTGTGAGTCCCCTAGTTCTGATGGGGCATTTTTAAGGTCCGAAACATTCCCGAAGATTGCGTCATGCACGCCTTGCGCAAAAAATAGCGGCAATATACTATACCCCCCTATAGTATATGAGGTGCCCATGTCCCATACGATCCGCAACAAGGAGAAGCTTCTGGCCCGCATCCGCCGGCTGAAAGGGCAGATGGAGGCGGTCGAGCGCGCACTGGATGATGCCAAGCCCTGCGGCGAGGTGCTGCAATTGCTCGCTTCGGTGCGCGGCGCGCTTTCCGGCCTGACCGGGGAGGTGATGCAGGAGCATCTGCATGAGCATGTGGTGCATGCCGAAAACGAAGACGAGCGGGCGCGGGCGGCGGAAGAGCTGGCCCAGGTGCTGAAGACCTACATACGGTAAAAGCGAACAGGATTAGCGACATGACGACGACATCCGAACACCGTGCAGCAGCCGGTCACGACCATGTTTTCCTTGGCCAGAACCATGAGCGCAATGAAAGGCGCGTCTGGATGGTCATTGCGCTGACCGCGGCGATGATGGTGGCGGAAATCGTTGCCGGCCACTGGTATGGCTCCATGGCGCTGACGGCGGATGGCTGGCACATGTCCACCCATGCCGGCGCGATGCTGATTTCGGCGCTCGCCTATCTTTATGCCCGCCGCGAGGCGCGCAATCCGCGCTTCACTTTCGGCACCGGCAAGTTCGGCGATCTGGCGGGTTTTGCCAGCGCCATCGTACTGGCCGTGGTGGCGCTGCTGATTGCCGTCGAAAGCGCGATGCGCCTCATCGATCCTGTCGAAATCGATTTCAACCAAGCGATCCTCGTCGCCATCATCGGCCTTGCCGTCAATCTTCTCAGCGCCGTGCTTTTGAAGGATGACCATCACCACGATCATGGACATGGGCATGGTCACGGCTCGCATGCCCATCATGGCCATGGCAGCCACGCCCATCACGATCACGGCTCCCATGCCGGTCACCATGCGGACCACGGCGCAAAGGGCGGCCGGGACAATAATCTGCGCGCGGCCTATCTGCATGTGCTGGCGGATGCGCTGACGTCGGTTCTCGCCATCGTCGCGCTGCTGCTCGGCAAGTGGAACGGCTGGTCGTTCCTCGATCCGTTGATGGGTATCGTTGGCGGTCTGGTCATCGCCCGCTGGTCATGGGGACTGATCCGCTCCACGGCGACGACACTGCTCGATGCGCTGCCGCCGGCGGAGGATCTGCCGCAGGAAATCCGTGAAAGCGTGGAGACGGAAGAGGATCGCATCACCGACCTGCATGTCTGGCAGGTAGGGCCGGGGCATCACGCCGCCATCGTGGCGATCCATTCACAGGCGCCGAAAGCGCCGGCTTTTTATAAGCAGAAACTTGCCGCCATACATGAACTCTCGCATGTGACGGTGGAAGTCAGCCCGGCAAGGGCCTGATTGGAATCGCCTATTCGGTATATTCCGAATAGGCGCTGCGCACCCATTCCACCTCGGCTTCCGCCTTGTCCTCGGGGGAAGCCGCAGCTGCATCCTGATAAGCGGGCGCGCTGCCATTGCCGACGGCCCACAGAACATTGGCCAGCGACTGGGAAAGAATGGTGCTGGAAACGGTGGGATTGCCGGGGCCGCGTTTTACCGCCTGCTCCTCCGGCGCGCTTTGAGCGCTGCCAGCTTTTTCGATGTCGCGGATGCGACCCTGATAGTTATATCCGCCAATATTGCTTTCGATCTGCATGTCGGTGATTCCGCGTTCAAAAGTTAACGAATGGTTAACGGCGGCGACTTGTCCGAAACTTGCGCTTGCTGCGCTGCAGCGACTGCCGAGGGTTGACAGCAGGCGAAGTAGTGCTTCGTTTTTGCATAAAGGGGGCGGGGCAGGATGCGATTGCCAGCTTTATCCCTCGCGGCATTGCAGTCCGGGTTAAATTTCTGGCGCCGTGAACACCTCACTCCCGTCATTCCGCCTTGATCTGGCATCCAGCCGCCGCACGTCTGCGCGGCGAGAGAGTCCTTTCAGCCCAAGGACTTGGGCTGGCTGGATACCGGCTCAAGGCCCGTATGACGGAAAGAGGAAATCTCGCGGACGCGGCCAATCCGTCCGGCGCCGGATTACGCCGTTTCCTTCTCCACAGGCATAGCCGCTTCCAGGAGCTTCTCCGGCTCCTCCGCCGTTTCCGCCTCCGCCTCAACATCCTGCGGCGCGGGCGTCACCATCGCAGCCACCAGCGTATCGAGGCCGATGCTGCCGACCGGTTTGCCGTCCTCGTCCACCACATGGGCGGTGGTCTCGTTGGCTTCCGACATGTCGCGGGCGATTGTTTCCAGCGTCGCGTTTTCCGGCACGGGCATGCCCTCGGGGCGGCTTTCCAGCGGCTCCATCACCGTGGTCGCCTGCAGCACGCGGCCGCGATTGACGTCGCGCACGAACTCGGTGACGTAACCATCGGCCGGCGAGAGAATGATGCTCTGGCCGTCGCCCTGCTGCACCACTTCGCCGTCTTTCAGGATCGCGATATGGTCACCCAGCCGCAAAGCCTCGTCCAGATCGTGGGTGATGAACACCACGGTCTTCTTCAGCTCCTGCTGCAGATCGAGCAGCATGGTCTGCATGTCGACGCGGATCAGCGGATCGAGCGCCGAATAGGCTTCGTCCATCAGGAGAATATCGGCATCGTTGGCCAGCGCCCGGGCAAGGCCGACACGCTGCTGCATGCCGCCGGAAAGCTGGTTCGGATAATAATCCTCGTAACCGGCAAGGCCGACGCGCTCCAGCCAGTAACGGCCCTTTTCCTCGCTCTTGCTGCGCGGCACGCCTTGGATGTCGAGACCGTAGACGCTGTTTTCCAGCACGGTGCGATGCGGCAGAAGGCCGAATTTCTGGAACACCATCGCTGTTTTGTGACGGCGGAATTGCCTGAGCGCCGAGGCGCTCATGCCGCAGATGTCCTCGCCATCGTAAAGCACCTCGCCGGCGGTCGGGTCGATCAGCCGGTTGATGTGGCGGATGAGCGTCGACTTGCCGGAGCCGGAAAGGCCCATGACGACGGTGATCTTGCCGCCCGGCATGGTGATGTTGATGTTGTTGAGACCGAGAACGTGGTTGTGCCTGTCGTTCAGCTCGGCTTTGTCCATGCCTGATCGCACCGCTTCGAGGTACTTCTCGGGATGCTTGCCGAAGATCTTGTAAAGATTCCTGATTTCGATGCTTTTAGCCATGGGAGACCTCGCGGTATTTCTGCAGGCGCTTGCCGAAAGCCTGGCTTGCCCGGTCGAACATGATGGCGATGGCGACCAGAGCGAAACCGTTCAGGAAGCCCACCGTGAAGAACTGGTTGTTGATGGCCTGCAGCACGTTCTTGCCGAGCCCGCCGACACCGACCATGGAGGCGACGACGACCATGGCGAGCGCCATCATGATGGTCTGGTTGATGCCGGTCATGATGGTGGGCAGCGCCAGCGGCAGCTGCACGTTGAACAGCTTCTGGCCGTTGGAGGAGCCGAAGGCATCGGCCGCTTCCAGCACCTCCCGGTCCACCAGACGAATGCCGAGGCTGGTGAGGCGGATGACGGGCGGAATGGCATAGATCACCACTGCGATCAGGCCCGGTACCTTGCCGATGCCGAAAATCACCACCACGGGGATGAGATAAACGAAGCTCGGCAGGGTCTGCATCACGTCGAGCACGGGATTGATGAGGCGTTGCAGGCGTTCGGAACGTCCCATCAGGATGCCGAGCGGCAGGCCGATGACGATGGCGATCAGTGTGGCGATGGCGACGATGGAGAGCGTCGTCATGGCGTCTCGCCAGAGGCCGACGGCGCCGATCATCAGCAGGGCGAGCGCCGTGCCGCCGGTGATCCTGAAGCTGCGACCGGCCAGATGCACGATGGCGAGAATGATGAGGAGCGTGATGATCCACGGTGTCTGGATGAACAGCCGCTCCGAGGAATTGAGGAAGAGCTGCAGCGGATGCACGACGACGTCAATCGCATCGCCGTAGTTGCGCACGATGTCGCGAAAACCATCATCGATGGTCTTGCGTGCCACACGCATCGTGGAATTGTCGATGGCCGGGAACTTGCAGAGCATGTCCGGCAGGTAAGTGCAGAGGGCCATTATTGTTGTTTTCCCTTTGGGTTTTGGGGGATGGGTGGTGGAGGTTGGAGTGCGCGGGCACCCCCCTCTGTCCTGCCGGACATCTCCCCCTCAAGGGGGGAGATCGATCTGCGGCAAGGTCTCGCCCATCTCGGTGGTTGAGGATGAAGCTGTGAAAGCGTGCCCAGCCGATCTCCCCCCTTGAGGGGGAGATGCCCGGCAGGGCAGAGGGGGTAAGCGGCTTGCGCCAACCCCGCCAGCAATCACATCGAAGCCTTGATCTTCTCCGCCACCTCGGCCGGAACCCACTTCGTCCAGATGTCCTCGTGGTTCTCGAGGAAATATTCCGCGCCATCCTCGTTGGTGCCCTGGTTCTCATCCATCCAGGCGAGGATTTCGGCGACCGTCTTGTTGTCCCAGTTGCGGGCCTTGATGTAGTCCAGCGTCACGCCGGCCTTGCTTTCGAAGTCCTTGGTGATGACGGTATAGACATCGGCAACCGGATAGGCATTGACCTTCGGCGCTGCGCAATCGACCTTCGCCGTGCAGTCGTCGAAATGGGCGCGGTCGAGCTCGACGCCGTCATCCAGCTTCACCATTTCATATTTGCCGAGAATGGCGGTGGGCGACCAGTAATAGCCGAGCCAGCCCTGCTTCTTTTCAAAGGCATTGGCGATGGAGCCGTCGAGGCCGGCGGCAGAGCCGGTGTCGACCAGCGTGAAGCCCTTCTTGTCGCCCTCGCGCGCCTTGTAGAGATTGGCGGTGGTCACCTGGCAGTTCCAGCCGGAGGGGCAATTATGCACGGCGCCCTTGCTGGCGTCCTCCGGCGCGGGGAAAAGTTCGGGATGTTTCAGCGCATCCTCGACGGTCTTGATGTCGGGGTGCGCGTCGGCGATGAATTTCGGGATCCACCAGCCTTCGATACCGCCTTCGGAAAGAATTTTCGATGCCTCGATCATGCGGCCGTCCTTGACGGCGGCGTCGAGCGGCTCGCGCACGGCGTTCACCCACAATTCGGGCGCCATGTCCGGCTGGCCTTTTTCGTTCATGGAGGCGAAGGTCGGCATAGTATCGCCGCTGACGACATTGACCGTGCAATCATAGCCGTTTTCCATGATGAACTTGTCGACGTAAGCCGCGACACCGGCGGATGCCCAGTTCATTTCGGCGATGGTGATGCTGCCGCACGCTTCGGCGGCATTGGCGGAATTTGCTGCACCGGCAGCGATGATAAAGCCCGTTACGAGAATGGTCGAGGCCAGGAGTTTCTTCATGTGTAAGACCCCCAAGTCTGATGCAGTGTTTTCAATTGGCAAAGCGGGAGCACTGCAAAGCCCGGATTGCCAAGGGCGAACTGACATGGCGCATGGAAAAGCCGAAAAAAGACGGCAAGAAGAATATCCGCAGAACACGCTGCGGCATTGCCGCAGGAAACGCGGCGAAAAGGCGCATGAATATGTCAACGACCGGCATAATACGGCCAAAAAGTGATATTGCAACGCAAAATGGTGCATCGCAGCCATGCGTTCGATTCCCGGAACATTTTTACGTCTGGCGTAATACTGAAAATATATTCTGAGTTTGCTGAGGTATATTTTGAATTTCAGTATTTTGAAATAAAAATCCGTTATGCCGTAACGTGGTATTTAAAGAAAAAAAACGGCGTGATTTTGTGGAAAAAATATTCGAAAACGGGTTTTTGATGGGTATTTTTATACTGTTTTCGGAACGGGCGGCGGCTCTCAGCCGCCCGTTCCGCCATCAGCGGGTCACGCCGCGTCCTTGCCGGCCACCTTCAGCGCAAAGGCATATTCGAAGGCGATTTCTTCCAGCCGCTGGAAACGGCCCGATTTGCCGCCATGGCCGGCCGCCATGTTGGTTTTCAGCAGGATGGGTGCTTCCCCCGTCGTCTTCTCACGCAGCTTCGCCACCCATTTGGTCGGCTCCCAATAGGTCACGCGCGGATCGGTGAGGCCGGAAAGCGCGAGAATCGGCGGGTAAGGCTTCGCACCCACATTGTCATAGGGGCTGTAGGCAGCAATCCAGCCATATTCCTCTGCCGATTCCAGCGGATTGCCCCATTCCGGCCATTCCGGCGGGGTGAGCGGCAAAGTGTCATCCAGCATGGTGGTGAGCACATCCACGAAGGGAACGGCGGCGATGATGCCGGCGAATTTCTCCGGCGCCATATTGGCAACGGCTCCCATCAGCATACCCCCGGCCGAGCCGCCTTCGGCGATGATGCCCTGATAGGAGGTGAAGCCTTCCTGAACCAGATGATCGGCAGCGGCGATGAAATCCTTGAAGGTGTTCTGCTTGGCTTCCATCTTGCCGGTTTCGTACCATTCGAAACCCTTGTCCTTGCCGCCGCGAATATGGGCGATGGCATAGATGAAACCACGGTCGGCGAGCGACAGTGTGGTGGTGGAGAAGGAGGCGGGAATGGTGATGCCGTAAGCGCCATAACCATAAAGCAGGCAAGGGGCGGAACCGTTAAGCGCCACATCCTTGCGATAGAGCAGGGAGACCGGCACCAGCTCGCCATCATGCGCCGGGGCCATGATGCGACGGGTGATGTAATCATCCGGATTGTGGCCGGAGGGTACTTCCTGCGTCTTCAGCAGTGTGCGCTCGCGCGTCACCATGTCGTAATCGAACAGCTGGCTCGGCGTCGTCATCGAGGAATAGGAGAAGCGGATCACATCCGTGTCATATTCCGCCGCGCCATGCAGGCCGAGCGAATAGGCCTCTTCGGCAAAGGCGATGGAATGTTCCTCGCCGGTGCGGCGGTCGCGGACGACGATGCGCGGCAGGCCGTCGCGGCGTTCCAGCCAGATCAGGTGGCGGGCATAGGCATCGACGGAGAGAATGAGGCGGCCCGGCTCATGCGGGACGACTTCTTTCCAGTTTTCCTTGCCGGGTGCGGTGACCGGCGCTTCCACGATGCGGAAATCCTTGGCGTCGCCGTCATTGGTGAGGATGAAGAAGACATCGCCGCCTTCGCACATCGAATATTCGATGCCTTCTTCGCGCTCCGCCACGATAGCGGGCTCGGCGGTCAGGTCTTTGGTGGAGAGAATGCGATATTCGCTGGTCTCATGGTCGTGAATGTCGATGAAGATGAAATCGTCGAGAACCGACGCGCCGACGCCCATGAAGAAACCGGGATCCTTTTCCTCATAGACCAGCCGGTCGGCCGATTGCGGCTCGCCGATGATATGGTGGAAGACCTTGGAGGGACGGTGGTTCTCGTCCTGCAGCGTATAGAAGAAGCTCTTGCCATCGGGCGCCCATGCGCCGCCGCCGCCGGTGTTTTCCACGACATCGGCAAGGTCTTCGCCGGTTTCGAGGTTGCGGATGCGCAGGGTGAAATATTCCGAGCCCTTGTCGTCGTAACCCCAGATGCCGTGGCTGTGATCGGAGGACTGGTCGAGGCCGGCAAGACGGAAATAATCCTTGCCCTTGGCCTCCTTGTCGCCGTTCAGCAGCACGTGTTTTTCGCCGCCGCCGCGCGGGGTGCGGAAATAATGCGGCTGCTCGCCGCCGGTCACGAACAATGTCCCGTAAGCATAAGGCCCGTCATTGACCGGCACGGAGGAATCATCCTGCTTGATGCGGCCCTTCATTTCCGTAAACAGCTTTTCCTGAAGCGCCTTGGTGTCACCCATCGCCGCTTCCATATAGGCGTTTTCCGCTTCCAGATGGGCGCGGATCGACGGGTCGAGCAGGGTAGGGTCCTTGAACATGGCCTGCCAGTTATCGGCCCGGAACCATGCGTAATCATCGGTGCGGGTGATGCCGTGATGTGTATCCTGAACGGGCCGTTTTTCGGCGGTCGGGGCGGCGGGCAGGTTCTTGAAAATCGGCAAGGGAAACTCGCTTTCGTATGAAGAATTCTTGGGCGGCACCAAGATGTAGAGCGGGCCTTGCGGCCGATCAAGTTTCAAATCTCCACAGGCGGAATGCGGCTTGGGCACAATTTCGTCAGCTTTCGATCACATTTTGGCAATATCCGGCAAATCAGCGATGATGGATGCAGGCCGCCCGGCCTGCCGCCCACCACAAGAACAAACGAAAAAACTGACAGGATCCCATGCGAAAGCTTCTTCCCGCTGCCCTTTCTGCCTTTTTCCTTGGCTTGCAGACCTTCACCCCCGCCTTCGCGATCGACGCCAGCGTGATGCGGCAGTTGAACGCGCTTGCCCCCGAAGAGCGGCTGGAACAGCGCTGCGATATCGAGGCGATGGAAAGGATAGCGACCGAGCAGAAGGGCATGCGGCCGGACAAGGTCATCGCCTATACTTTCGGCGATCCGGAAGTGGGAAAGAACTCCATCAAGGCGCCGGGCGCAGTCTTCAGGAGCGCGGGCGAATGGTACAAGCTCAAATACAAGTGCCAGCTCAAGAGCGACAGTCTCAGCATCCAGTCCTTCGATTACCGTGTGGGCGATAAAATTCCCGAGGAGCAGTGGAAGAAGTTGTATCTTTATGACTGAGCACGGAATTTTTCGATTTCAGACCGGCGTTTAGCCGCCGCTTTGTTGCCGCTCCGCCAGCGGCTCTGTAACCCTGCTTGCCGATCAAAGCGAGGGAGATGGGCATGGCGACACGATTCAAGGGACTTTCGGCTTTTCCGATCACGCCGGCCGACGAGGCCGGGCAGGTCGACACGCAGGCCTTTTCCGCCCTCATCGAGCGGCTTGATGCGGCCGAGGTGGATTCCATCGGCATTCTCGGCAGCACCGGCATCTATATGTATTTGTCGCGGGCGGAGCGGCGTCGGGCCATCGAGGCCGCCGCCGCCATCCTCAAGGGCAAGCGCACACTCATGGCCGGCGTCGGCGCATTACGCACCGATGATGCCGTGGCGCTGGCCAGGGATGCGGAAGCGGCCGGCGCCGATGCGCTGCTGCTCGCGCCCGTATCCTACACGCCGCTGACGCAGGAAGAGGCCTATCACCATTTCGCCGCCGTGGCGGGTGCGACGGCGCTGCCGCTCGCCATCTACAACAACCCGACGACGACGCGGTTTTCCTTCAGCGACGAGCTTCTGGTGCGGCTTGCCTATATCCCCAATATCCGCGCCATCAAGATGCCGCTGCCGGCCGATTCCGATTATGCGGGCGAGCTTGCGCGGCTGAGGCCGAAGCTCGGGCAAGATTTCGCCATCGGTTATAGCGGTGACTGGGGCTGCGCCGACGCCACGCTTGCCGGCGGCGACACATGGTATAGCATCGTCGCCGGTCTGCTGCCGGTTCCGGCCCTGCAGCTGATGCGGGCGGCTCAGGCCGGCAATGCGGAAGAGGCAAAGAGGCTCGATGCGGCCTTCCAGCCGCTCTGGGCGCTGTTTAAGGAATTCGGCAGTATCCGCGTGGTTTATGCCGCCGCCAACATCCTGTCGCTCACGGTGAGCGAACCGCCCCGGCCGATCCTGCCGCTCACCAGCGCCGAACGCCAGCGGGTGGAAGAGGCGCTGGAGGCCCTGTCGGCACTGGAAATCGCGCCTTAATTCGGGCGCTTTGCGGGCGGATTGCCACCTCTCACACTCCGGAACATAAAATGCTGCGTCGCCTCTTCACCGTCACCCTGTTTTTCTGCGCCTCTTCCGCCGCCTTTGCGGGGACCGGCCTTGTCGAGCCGACGCTGAAAATGTCGCCGCAGCATGACGGCAAGGTGCGGGTGGCGATGACACTGGACGCCTGCATGGGCAAGACCGACCACCGCATTCTCGATACGCTGGTGAAGGAGCGCATTCCGGCGACGATCTTCGTCACCGCCCGCTGGCTGAAACATAATAGCGAGGCGCTGGCCACGCTCATGGCGCACCCTGACCTCTTCGAAATCGAAAACCATGGCGAAAACCATGTGCCGGCAGTGGATAAGCCGGTTTCCATCTACGGCATCGCCGCCGCCGGCTCAGAGGCGGCGGTCATTCAGGAGGTGGAGGGCGGCCTTCAGGCCATCGTTGCCGCCACCGGCCTCCAGCCGCAATGGTTCCGGGGTGCGACGGCCAAATACACCAGGTCCTCCATGGCCACCATCAACCGGCTCGGCATGCGGGTGGCCGGTTATTCCGTCAATGGCGATGGCGGCTCGCTGCTGGGTGCTGCCATGACGGCGAAACACATCGCTTCCGCCAGGGATGGCGATGTCATCATCTCCCACATCAACCAGCCCACCCATGAAGCGGGCGAGGGCGTGGTGAAAGGCCTTCTGGCGCTGAAGGCGCGCGGCGTGATTTTCACAAGGCTGGACGATCCGTCCTTCGCACCGCCGGGGAATTGAAAGGGAAGCTCTTCCCTCATTGACGAGCACAGGATTGAGGGAGGAGCCACATCCATGCCCGTTTTTCGGCGGCGTGCCGCTTAAATTTGCGTTAGCATCCTCCCCATGATGCTGTTCAAACGCCCCGACACCGAAACGCTCTATTCCGCCCTTGTGAACAAGGACCCCGCCTATGAGGGCGTGGCCTATGTGTGTGTGACGTCGACGAAGATTTTCTGCCGCTTTACCTGCACGGCGCGCAAGCCGAAGATCGAAAACTGCCGGTTCCGCGAGACCATCGCCGAATGTCTGGAAGCCGGTTTCCGCCCCTGCAAGCGCTGCAAGCCGATGCTCGCCTATGGCTCCGCCGATGAGACCGTGACATCGCTGCTGACGGCGCTGGAAAACGAACCGGCGCGGCGCTGGCGCGAGGAGGATGTGGTGGCGATGGGCCATGATCCTTCCACCGTGCGCCGCACCTTCAAGCGCCGTTTCGGCATGAGCTTTCTGGAAATCGCCAGATTGCGGCGGGTAGGCGATGCGGCGGAAAGCATCGCTTCCGGCGAAGCGGTGATCGGCGCGCAGATCGATGCCGGTTACGAATCCGGCAGCGGCTTCCGCTCCGCCATCAACCAGTTTTTCGGCTCATCGCCCGCCGCCATGAAAGGCAAGGGGTTTTTGAAGGGCGACTGGATCGATACGCCGATCGGCCCGATGCTCGCCGTCGCCGACGATCATGCCCTGCATCTCCTCGAATTCGCCGACCGGCCGGCGCTTCCAGCCGAACTGAAGCGGCTGAAGACGCGCACCGGCGCGGATATGGTGCTTGGCCGGACGGCTGTGACCGGCCAGATCGAAGCGGAACTCAAGGCCTATTTCGCCGGGCATTCGGCCGCCTTCGAAACGCGGCTCGCCGGCCACGGCACACCCTTCGAGCGCGACGTCTGGCGCAACCTGCGGGAAATACGGGCGGGTGAGATCGTCAGCTATTCCTCCCTCGCAACCGCCATGGACAGGTCATCCGCCGTGCGCGCGGTCGCGCGCGCCAATGGCGCGAACCAGATTGCGATTGTCGTTCCGTGCCACCGTGTACTGGGCGCGGATGGCAGCCTGACCGGCTATGGCGGCGGTCTGTGGCGCAAAAAATGGCTGCTCGAGCATGAGCGCCGCATGGCGAGCGCGCAGGTTGAGGCGCAGGGAATGCCGCTCGCTTCCTGAGCGGTCTGACGGCCGGCGCGTGTGGCTTACCCCCCTCTGCCCTGCCGGGCATCTCCCCCTCAAGGGGGGAGATCGGCAGGGAGGGGCTAACGCCATTTCATTCTCAACGTTGAGATGGGCGAAACCTCGCCGCAGATCGATCTCCCCCCTTGAGGGGGAGATGCCCGGCAGGGCAGAGGGGGGTAAACCCCACGCGCCGGCCGCCGGAAAACCGCGGGTCAATCCGGCAGTTTGGGCACCACCCGGCGTGAGGGGAAGAGTTCCCGCGTCACCGTCATGACGATCAGCGACAGCGGCAGCGCCAGCATGGCCCCGGCCGCGCCCCACATCCACGTCCAGAAGATGATCATCACGAAGACGAGGAAGGGGTTTATCTCCATGTTGCGGCCCACCACCGCCGGAAAGGCGAGGTTTTCCATCAACAGGTGAATGGTAAAGAAGATCGCCGCCGGCAGCAGCGCCAGAATGATGTTGTCATGGGTGATGATGCCCGCCACCGTCAGCGAAATCGTCATGGCGGTGATGCCGAGAAACGGCACGAAGCTGGAGAGGAAGGCGAAGAGCCCCCACAGAAGCGGCATGGCCAGTCCGCCGAAATAGGCGATGACCACCATCGTCACGCCCAGCCCGGCATAGATCAGCGCCGCCGTGGCGAAATAGGTGCCGAGCACCTCTTCCACCGAACCGATGATACGGATGGTGCGAAGCCGCTGGTGGCGGGCCGGAAAGGCCATGATGATCGCCTTGCGCAGCCGCAGCCGGCTATAGAGGAACATCAGCAGCGCGGCGAGAAAGATCAGGCCCTGAATGACGGCGGGCGTGATGTTGGCGCCGAGCAGCGAGATGATTTCACCGCTGCGCGAAATCAGAGATTCCATCGACATCGAGCCCAGACTGAAGCTCGCCGCCGAAATATTCAGCCATCTGAGGCTTTGCAGATAGGGCAGGAAACGGTCGATGCTGCGCTCCACCAGCGCCGGCCCTTCCGAAGCGAGAAGCGAGAGCGGCTCGGTCAGCGAATTGACCACGAAGAACATCACCGCCGCCACGAGGCTCGATAGAATGAGCGCGACGCCGAAGCCGGGAATGCCGTAGGAACCGAGCTTTTCGGCGGCGATGCCGAGAATCATGCCCACCACGATGGCCATCACCACCGGAATGAGGATGAGCGACAATTCGTGGATGACCGCCATCAGCATGATGAGGAAGATGCCGATCACCGACCAGGCGACGACCACATCCAGCGCTTCGCGGCCAAGCGGCTGCTGGCTGCGCACATCGTCACGCCGTGAGCCGGAAGCTGGCACCTCCAGCGGGTCCGCTCTTGTTGCCGCAGCGGTTGCCGCGGTGTTGACCAAGCTGCCGGTCTTGTCCGGCCTGGCATTTTCATTCATCGAACGGTCCCCCAATAAGGTGACAAACGTTCGAAAAATGTGGCGGTTCCGGGGCGGCAAAAATTTCCGCCGCCCCTTTTTGCGTTTAGGCGGAAAGCTTTAGGCCGATGCCCCACGGATCTTTGAGGGCAATGCCGTCACTGTGTCGCTCTGTGGCGATTTCCAGCCGGTCGAGCGCGGCAATCGCCGCCTCAAGCGCGGCCGGCTCGTTGAATGTCAGCGAATAGCCGGAAAGGCCGGTCATGTTGTCCTTGCGGGCCATGGCTCCACGGCTGTTCCAGATATTGGCGGCCACATGGTGGTGATAGGCCCCGGAGCCGAAGAAGCTCGCGCCGGGATAACGCGCCATGATCTTCAGCCCCAGCACATCCTGATAAAATTCATCCGCCTGCGGAATATTGCCCACCTGCAGATGGATATGGCCGATGGCTGTTCCTTCCGCCGCCCCGGTAAAGGCCGTCTTCGGCGCGCCGTCGTAAAGCGCCTGAAGGTTGAGGCCGAGGGTGGCCATCTCCACCGTGCCGTCCTGCTGGTAGGTCCATTCATCCGGCGAACGGTCGCGATAGACCTCGATGCCGTTGCCTTCCGGGTCGGCAAGATAGATCGCCTCGCTGACCAGATGGTCGGACGCGCCCTGAAACTGGACATTGTTATGGGCGGCATGCGCCAGCCAATGGGCCAGATCGTTCCGGCTCGGCATCAGGAAGGCGGTGTGGAACAGGCCTGCGGCGTTGCGCGGCGCGCGTTCCGCCGTGCTGGAGGTTGAAAGCGTAAGCAGCGGTTGGCCGCCGACACCCAGCACTTCACCGCTCGGGTTCTTTTCAAGAACGGAAAGGCCGATGATCTTCTGGTAGAAATCCGAAACGCGCGGCAGATCGTGAACGACGAGATGCGCCTGGCCGACATAGGCCGGCCGCGTCAGGGCGAATTGTTTGATTTCACTCATCATGATCTCCATATTGAATCCGAAGCGCCCTGGGGCGGATCGGTCGCCGAAACCATCGGCCGACGCCGCTTTGCGGCGTTTGTCGAAGGCGAATATGGGCTGGTTTCGTCGTTCAGCAAAGATCGTCGTCTGGCGATTGACCGTCCACTATTCGTTGACAATGCCCCGTTCCGGCCCGGCTCCGGCTTTGACTTCGATCAAGGTGAAGGCCCTGCCGAAGGGGAAATATAAGCCTAGCCCGACACGCTAAACGGCGGATCAAGCCAAAGGAGACAGCCATGTACAAGAAGATCATCGTACCGGTAGACCTCAGCGCCACCGACAAGGGGGAAAAGATTCTCGAAAAGGCCAAGGCGCTTCTGGACCCGGACGGCGAGATCGTTCTCATCAATGTTGTCGAGGAACTGCCGGGCTATATGGCGATCGACCTGCCTGTCGACCTGATCGAAAACGCCATCAAGGACGCCAAGACCAAGCTTTCGGACATTAAGACCAGAGCCGGTTTCAAGGGCAGCCAGGAAATCAGAAGCGGCGCGCCCGCGCGTGAAATCATCGCCGCCGCCGAGGAGCACAAGGCCGACCTCATCATCATCGCGTCGCACACGCCGGATTTCAGCAATTATTTCATCGGCGCCACCGCCGACCGCGTGGTGCGCCACGCCAAATGCTCGGTGCTGGTGGACCGATAAAAGCCTGACGTTTTAGCGTTGTGGGCGGGTTTTCCGCCCCCAAGCATTCCAAGGAAAAGTGGAATCCGGTTTTCCGTCTGGAAATGCGACGATACAAGAAGATTGGCTGGAGGAAAAAACATGAATGTCGAAAGTTACGAGAAAATCCTGCGTGACCGCCAGCGCGAGCTTTATCGCCGCCTGCACAAAATCGAAGCCGATTTCGAAGAGCCTCGCAATCCCGATGACGAGGATCGCGCCACCGAACGCAGCAATGACGAGGTGCTGGACGAGCTGGGGCAGGTGGGGCAGGACGAGCTGCGCGCCATCGACGCAGCCCTCGACCGTATCGCCAGCGGCACCTTCGGCACCTGTGTCAAATGCGGCAAGCGGATTTCGGAGGATCGGCTGAAGGCGGTGCCCTATACGCCGTTTTGCCAGGAATGCGCTGCGGCGTTGTGAGGGGTGAACGACCTTTCCTCCGTCATGCCGGACCTGATCCGGCATCCAGCCGACGCGCGTCTGCGCGGCGAGAGAGTTCTTTCAGCCCAAGGACTTGGGCTGGCTGGATACCGGCTCAGGGCCGGTATGACGGTGTGTAGGTACGACAACCTGAAAAACTCATCCTTATCGCCAGGGAACGTCGCCTGCCCCCAACCTCTCCTTTCGCAACAGCCTCGAACGCAATTTGATTGCCGTTAACCGGGCGCTGTCTTGTTCCTGTCTAATATTGTCTCCATGCTTTGAGGAAAGCACGCAGACGGGATTGGACTATGAGCGATTTATGGCGGTTCGGGCGCCAGTATGATTTTCACGAGATTGTCGCCGATGGCATCGTCCATGGTGTCGGCATCGTGTTTGCGCTTATCGGCGCCACGGCGCTGATTTTCTACGCGACCGCCTGGGGGACGCTCAGCGCGATCGCCGCCGCATGGATTTACGGTCTCGGCCTCGTCGCCTGTCTCTCCGTATCCTTCACCTATAATATCTGGCCGCACTCCAGGGTGAAATGGTTCCTGCGCCGGCTGGATCATTCGGCGATCTTCATCCTCATCGCCGCCACCTATACGCCCTTTCTGATGCGCGGCATCCACGATCCGCTGATCGCCGTCATGCTGGGGCTGATCTGGCTTGCGGCGCTGTGCGGCATCCTGCTCAAATGCCTGTTTCCCGGCCGTTACGACCGGGTCGCCATCGGCCTTTATCTCGCCATGGGCTGGAGCGGCGTCATGGTGGTCGGGCCGCTGTCGTCGCATCTGGCACCCGTCACGCTCTGGCTGATCGTCGCCGGCGGCGTCATCTATTCGCTCGGCGTCATCTTCCATGTCTGGGAAAAGCTGCGCTTCCAGAATGCCATCTGGCACGCTTTCGTGGTCGCCGCCGCCGCCGTTCATTATTTCGCCGTGGTCACCTCCTTCAGCCTCGTGCCGCTGGCATCCTGAAGAATGCGCCCCGATGGCGGGATGGGTACTGGACAGCCATTCGCATCATCGCCTAATCCTCGTGCAGATGGCGGACGAAAATACCGCCGCTGCAAGCGGGAAAAAGGGTGAACGACAATGAGCGTGCAACTGCGCGACGCGACCGTGGACGATCTCTCCGGCATCATGGAGATTTACAATGATGCCGTGCTGAACACGACGGCGATCTGGAACGACGTGCTGGTCGATCTGGAAAACCGCAAGGAATGGTTCGCCGCCCGCAAGTCACGCGGCTTTCCGGTCATCGTCGCAACCCTCGACGGCAAGGTCGCAGGCTACGCTTCCTATGGCGACTGGCGCGCTTTCGACGGTTATCGCCACACCCGCGAACATTCGGTCTATGTGCATAAGGATGCGCGCGGCCACGGCATCGGCAAGAAGCTGATGCAGGCGTTGATCGATCATGCCTCCGGCAACGACGTGCATGTGTTGATCGCCGCCATCGAAGCGGAAAACACCGCCTCCATCCGCCTGCATGAAAGCCTCGGCTTCAGGGTCGTCGGCCGGTTTTCGGAAGTCGGCACCAAGTTCGGTCGCTGGCTGGATTTGACGTGCATGGAGCTGAAATTAGGCTAGCAGGCTGGCCGGATTTCCTTCAGGCCGGACGCCGGGCGAAGGCAAGCATGACGCCGAAGGCCATCATCATCGAGCCGCTGATCCGGTTGACGCGCTTCAAGGCGCGCGCATTGCGCATGAGACCGGACAGTCGTGAACCGACAAAGGCATAAACGGCAATCGCCACCACCTCGAGCAGCAGGAAAATCGCGCCGAGCGTGGCGAAACTCTGCCAATAGGCGTCCTGCTGGATGAATTGCGGGAAAAAGGCCGTGAAGATCAAAATAGCCTTGGGATTGCCGGAGGCGACGAAAAACTCCTGCCGCAGATAGGTTTTGAGGATATTGCCGTTGGCCGAGGATACATCGGGGGCGGCAACCTCAGCCTTCGAGCGGATGAGCTTGAAGCCGATCCACAGCAGATAAACAACACCGATCCATTTGATCAGTGAGAACATCATCTCGGACGCCATCAAAAGTGCGCCGAGCCCGAGGGCTGCAATCGCGATCATACCCGCGAAAGCGACCAGCCTGCCGCTTGCCGCCATAACCGCCGTTGCCATGCCGTAGCGAGCGCCCACCGTCATCGACAGAAGATTGTTCGGGCCGAAGGCCATGTTCAGGGCAAAGCAGGCGGGAATGAAAATGAGGATGGTTTCGAGCGTCATGGCGATGATCCGGAAGGAGTGAGACGGCGATGATCTCACTCTCCGGTCCGGCTGTCGAGACAGCCCTTTATGCGATGAAGGCCGGCAGGGGCAGCCGGCTTTTCACCTCATCTTTTATCAAACCGGCTCGAACACCATCGAATGGCCGTTGATGCAATAACGCAGGCCGGTGGGCTTCGGGCCGTCCGGGAAGACGTGGCCGAGATGGCCGCCGCAATTGGCGCAGCGGATTTCCGTGCGCACCATGCCGTAGCTGGCGTCGCGATGTTCCGTCACGGCGCCCGGCTTTACCGGTTCGAAATAGCTCGGCCATCCGCAGCCGGCATCGAATTTCGTATCGGAGAGGAACAGCGGCTCGTCGCAGGCCGCACAGCGATAGAGGCCTTTCTGGAATGTATCCCAATAGGGGCCGGTGAAGGCGCGCTCGGTGCCGTGTTCGCGCAGGATGCGATATTGCTCCGGCGTCAGCTGCTCACGCCATTCGGCATCGCTCTTTTGGATTTTGGGGGATGTCAGATCGCTCATGGAATGATCCTTTCTGTTCCCGCCTCAAATAGTCATCGCGCAGGCGGATTGAAAGGGGATGGGCGTCATAACACGTTCGTTATGGGCCGGGAGTGTCGATTTGGGTTGAGATGGCTTTGTCTATGCCTTAACTGGAAAAATCGATTTTAAAGAACGCCCTTCATTGGCGCGCAGGGGTGGGGGACATCCCGGGAGATGTGAATGACATCAGATGTCACGCCGTTGACATTCCTGTCGCTGTTTCTGCCGTTCCTGGCAGCGCTTGCCGCACCCGTCCTGGTTAAAAGGTTCGGTCACAATGCGGCGTGGGTCCTGGCGATTGCGCCTGCTCTCGCTTTTGCGCATTTCGCGCTGATGCTGCCCGAAATCGCGGCAGGCGGGGTGGTGACCGGCGGTTATGCCTGGGTGCCGAGCTTCAATCTCAGCTTCTCCTGGTTCATCGATGGCCTGTCGCTGACCTTTGCGCTGCTGATCACCGGCATCGGCCTGCTGATCGTGCTTTATGCGGGCGGTTATATGAAAGGCCATCCGCAGCAGGGACGGTTCCTGTCCTTCCTGCTGCTTTTCATGGGGGCGATGCTGGGCGTCGTGGTTTCCGACAGCCTGCTGATGCTGTTCGTCTTCTGGGAACTCACATCCATCACCTCCTTCCTGCTGATCGGCTTCGACCATGAGCGCGCCGCCTCGCGCCGCGCCGCGCTACAGGCGCTGGTGGTGACGGGCGGCGGCGGTCTGCTGCTGCTCGCCGGGCTGATTTTCATCTGGGATATCAGCGGCTTGACGCAGCTGTCGATGCTGGTGCGCGGCGGCGACGTCTTGCGCGACAGCCCGTTTTATCTGGCCGCGCTGCTTCTTGTTCTCGGCGGCGCCTTCACCAAGTCGGCGCAGTTTCCCTTCCATTTCTGGCTGCCCAACGCCATGGAAGCGCCAACGCCGGTCTCCGCCTATCTGCATTCGGCAACCATGGTGAAGGCCGGCGTCTATCTGCTGATGCGCCTCAACCCGGTTCTCGGCGATACTGCCGCCTGGCAGATCCTGCTGCCCTTCTTCGGCGGGCTGACCATGCTCACCGGCGTGCTGCTGGCCGTGCGCCAGACCGATCTCAAGCTGATGCTCGCCTATACGACGGTGTCGTCGCTCGGCCTGCTGGTCATGCTGACGGGTTTCGGCTCCGACCATGCCATCGAGGCGGCGGTGCTTTATCTGGTGGCCCATTCGCTGTTCAAGGGCGCGCTCTTCATGGTCGCCGGCATTATCGACCACGAGACCGGCACCCGCGACGTGACGAAGCTCGGCGGCCTGCGAAAAGCCATGCCGATCACTTTTGCGGCGGCGCTGGCGGCTGCGATTTCCATGGCGGGCCTGCCGCCTTTCTTCGGTTTTCTCGCCAAGGAAGAGATTTATTACGCGCTGGCGCATGGCAATCCGCGCGCCGTGCTGTTCACCGGCATCGCCATCCTCGGCAACGGGCTGATGTTCGCCGTCGCCTTTGCGGTAGCGCTGAAACCCTTCCTCGGCAAGCCGGTGAAGACCCCGAAACACGCGCATGAAGGCCCGCTGCTGCTCTGGCTCGGCCCGGCGCTTCTGGCGCTGAAGGGGCTGACGATTGCGCTCTTTTCCGGCATCGCGCATTTCTACATCTCCACCCCGATGGCGAGCGCCATTGCCGGTGAGGCGCGCCCGGTGGAAATCTCGCTCATTCCCCATATCGGCGTGCCGCTCGGCCTGTCGCTGCTCACCATCGCGCTCGGCATCGTCCTTTATACGCAGCTTTCCGCCGTCCGTGGACTGATCGACCGTACCTTCAAGGCGCTGGGGGCGGGGCCGGACAGGGGCTTTGACGTCTTCATCGACATGCTGGTGAAAGTCTCGTTCCACATCACCCGGCTCATTCAGCCGGGCAGGCTGGAATTTTACGTCACCGCCACCTTCGCCGTCATCGCCGCCGTGCTGCTGGTGCCGCTGTTCCTTTATGGCGAATTGCCGTCCACGCCGTCATGGCCGCGCGATATGCCGATCCATGAGTTGACCTTCATTGCCATTGCCGTGGCGGGGCTCATCGCAGTGCTGACGGCGTCGAGCCGGCTCACCGCCATCATCGCGCTCGGCATTCAGGGCTTTGCGGTGGCGGTCATCTTCCTGCTCTTCGGCGCGCCCGATCTGTCCTTCACGCAATTCATGGTCGAGACGCTGTCGGTGGTCATTCTGACGCTGGTGATGACGCGGCTTCGCCTGTCGCCGTCAGACCATCGCGGCCTTGGCCAGAAGCTGCTGGACAGCACCATCGCCATCGCCTGCGGAACGGGCTTTGCCCTGTTCCTGATGCGCGCGACCGAGGCGAGCTTCGACAACCGCCTGACGGATTTCTACAACACCTATTCCAAGGTCATCGCCCACGGCGCCAATGTGGTCAACGTCATCATCGTCGACTTCCGTGGCACGGATACGCTCGGTGAAATCGCGGTGGTGATGATAACGGGTCTTGCCATTCTCGCGCTGATCCGCATCCGCCCGGCTGCTGCCGTTAAGGGAGTCGCTGTCAAGGGACCGGCCAAGACCGCAAAGAAGAAGGGAGCGCGCGCATGAACACGCTCATTCTGCGCACCGTCGCCCCTGTCGTCACCAGCCTCATGGTGCTGTTTTCCATCTTCGTGCTGCTGCGCGGCCATAACGAGCCGGGCGGCGGTTTCATCGGCGGCCTGATCGCGGTCTCTGCGCTGGCGATCTATGGCATCGCTTATGGCGTTGCCGCAGTCAGGCGCGCCATCATGTTTCATCCGCTCGCCATTGCCGGGGCGGGGCTGTTGCTGTCCATGCTTTCCGGCCTCGTTTCCATGGCCGCCGGCGTGCCCTTCATGACCGGGCTGTGGGTCTATCCGAACCTGTTCGGTGTCGAAATACCGCTCTCCACCGTCATGTCCTTCGATATCGGTGTCTATCTCGTCGTGGTCGGCGCCATCACCTCCATTGCGCTGGCGCTGGAAGAAAGGGAAAGCGACTGATGGAAGCGGTCTTCTCCATTCTCGTCGGCATCTTCTTTTCGGTGGCGATTTATCTCATGCTGTCGCGCCACAGCATCCGCATGCTGCTCGGCATCGCCATTCTCGGCAATGCGGTGAACCTTCTGCTGTTCACGGCAGGCAGGCTGACGCGCGAAGTGCCGCCGATCATTCCGCCCGGTATGGATGCGCTGCCCGCGGGTGCGGCCAATCCGCTGCCGCAGGCGCTCATCCTCACGGCAATCGTCATTTCCTTTTCCTTCTTCTGTTTCCTTCTGGTGCTGACCTGGCGTGCGTTTCAGGAACTGCAGACTGACGACACGGACGAAATGCGCACCGCAGAACCCGCAGGCGAGCCCTTGCCGCCGCTCGGTTACTGAGCGGCGAGGCTGAGACACCATGGCATCCTCCACCACATCCGCAGTCACCGATCTTTCCGCAGCGCTCGTCACGACGCCCGTGCCGCTCACCGACTGGCTGATCATTCTCCCCATCGCGCTCTGCATTGGCGCAGGCGCGGTGCTGATGATGATGCGCCACGCTATCCGCCACCACGCGACCGTCGCCATCGCGGCGCTGTTCCTGCTGGTGCTGCTCGATGCCGCGCTTTTGTGGAAGGTCGCAACTCATGGCCCCTTCACCATGGTCATGGGCCGCTGGCTGCCGCCCTTCGGCATTGCCTTTACCGCCGATCTGACGGGCGCGCTGCTGTCGCTTGCCGCCGCCATCATCGCACTGGCGGGCGCCATCCATGCCGGCGCGGATATCGACGCCAGCGGCAGGCGCTACGGTTTTTATCCCTTCCTGATGCTCTTGATGGCCGGTGTCACCGGCGCGTTCCTGACCGGCGACATCTTCAACCTCTATGTCTGGTTCGAGGTGCTGCTGATCTCGTCCTTCGGCCTGATCGTGCTCGGCTCGACGCGCGAGCAGATCGATGGCGCGCTGAAATACGCCATTCTGAACCTCATCGGCACGACGCTGTTCCTGATAACGGTCGGGTATCTCTACGCCATCTTCGGCACGCTCAACATGGCCGATATCGCGCAGAAGGCGACCGGGCTGCGCGGCTCGGCGCCGCTGATGACACTTGCGAGCCTGTTCGCGCTCGCCTTCGCCATGAAGGCCGCCGCCTTCCCGGTAAATTTCTGGCTGCCCGCTTCCTATCACACGCCGCGCATCGTCGTTTCCGCCCTGTTCGGCGGCTTGCTCACCAAGGTCGGCATCTATTCGCTGCTGCGCGTCATGGTCATGCTGTTTCCGGTCGAGCGGGAAGAACTCAGCATCGTCATCGCCATCTCGGCGGCCTTGACCATGGTGCTCGGGGCCATGGGCGCGCTCGCCCAGAACGATATCCGCCGCATGCTCGGCTATATCGTCATATCGGGTATCGGCTACATGATGGCCGGCATCGCCATCGGCACGCCTTCCGGTGTCACCGGCGCCATTTTTTACGCGCTGCATTCGATGGTGCTGATGACGGCGCTTTATCTCGCCGCCGGCCATGCGGCCCGCCTCGGCGGCGGTTTCAGCCTCACCTCGCTTAGAGGCCTTTACCAGCAGGCTCCGTGGTTTTCGGCGCTGGCGCTGGCGCTGTTTTTCGCCGGTTCCGGCCTGCCGCCCTTTTCCGGCTTCTGGCCGAAGGCGGTGCTGGTCAAGTCGGCGATCGATATCGGCGCCTGGTGGCTGGCCGGCGCCATTCTCGCCTCCGGCTTCATCGCCACCATCGCTTTCGGGCGGATGTTCCTTTTGTGTTTCTGGCGTCCCGTTGCGGCATCCACCGGTCAGCCTTCCGTGCCGCAGGCATCGCCCTCGGCAGCGCCGTCTTTCGCGCCGCTGGTGGGGCTGACGTTGCTGGTGGTATTTTTCGGCCTGTTTCCGGAAAGCCTGCTCAATCTCAGCCAGCAGGCGGCCGCAGGCCTCGCTAATCCGCAGGCCTATATCCAGTCGGTCTTTACCGAAGGGGGCAAACCATGAGCCTCTATCTCGTACAATTGCTTTTCGTTGCCGTATGGCTCGCCGTGACGGGCAGCGTCACGCTCGCGAACATCATTTTCGCCCTTGTCGTTTCGACGCTGGCGCTCGGCATCATCCGCCACCAGCTTCCCGGCGGGCGCAACCACTGGCTCAGGCTTGTCCGCGTGCTCTCGCTGGTGCTGCTGTTCTTCAAGGAGCTGGCGCTCTCGGCATGGAAGGTCGCCGTGCTGGTGACCCGGCCGAAGCTCGACGTGCAGCCCGGCATTTTTGCCTATCCGCTGACGGTGACGACCGATTTCGAGATCACGCTGCTCGCCAATCTCATCACGCTCACGCCGGGCACGCTGTCGGTCGATGTTTCGGCGGACAGGAAAACGCTTTACGTGCACGCGATCGATTGCAGCGATATCGAAGCCACGAAAACCGACATCCGCAACGGCTTTGAAAGAAAGATCATGGAGGCGTTTCAGATATGACGCCGGAACAAATAGTTTCATTTGCAACTATACTTGCATCGGTTGTTCTGTCGGCCGCCTTTTTGCTGACAGTATATCGCGTCGTCGTCGGCCCCACCTTGCCGGACCGTATCGTTGCGCTCGACATGCTGGTGGGCATTGCCATCGGCTTCATCGCAGTTATCGCCATCCGCACCGGCTTCAATCTTTACGTCGATATTGCGATTGCGCTCGGGCTGGTCGGTTTTCTGGCAACGGTTGCCTTCGCCCGCTTCGTGCTGTCGCGCGGCCCGGACGGCCGGCGCAGGCCAGCGGCGGTTCTCGATGGCGAAAGGGCATCTGAAGCCATTGAAAAAAATATGGAAAAAGGTGTCGCTAACAGAAAAGGAAAGGGCAGGCGATGATGGCTTGGATCGTGGCTATTCTCGTTGCGGCGCTGTTGGTCTCAGGCGCCATCTTCTCGCTGATCGCGGCAATAGGGCTCAATCGGCTGCCGGATGTCTATACCCGCATGCATGCGGCTTCCAAGGCGGGAACGGTTGGGTCCGGCCTTCTGCTTCTGGCTGTCGGCATTCATTCCATGGAAATATCGACGCTGGCGCGGGCGCTCGCCGGTTTTTTCTTCTTTGTCCTTACCGCGCCGGTCTCGGCACATCTTCTTGCCATGGCCGCTCACAAGGCAGGTTATCCGCTTGCCGTTAAATCGGTAGTTGATGACATCAAGAAAATTTGAAGTTGAAAATCCCCCCAATAATTGGGGGTATTCATTTTCAATTGCTACTTGGCATAGTATTTTATTACCCGTAATTTTTTGTATTCCGATTAGACTGTTTTGAACTGAAAAATTCACAATAGGAATTTGACTTTTGCTGTTTTGCTGTTATCCAAATTAAGTGTAAAGTTGCTAATCGCGATTTGCATCTAGCCTCTTCATAGTCGGCATAGGCATTTTATTAATGTCTAATCTATGGCCCATCGGACCATTGCTGCCCATGTCGCGGGCCATAAGTTGAATCTCGGACCAATTCGTTTCCGGTTTTCGCTCGAAATCTAGGGGTAGGTTTCATGTTGGTTTCAACAAGGCGAAGGTGGGGCACCGGGTAACTTCACATCGCTCGATGCGGCGTTCGCCCGCGTCAGGGGATTAATAAACAGGAGATACTTAAATGACGGAAACTGCATACGGTAACGCCCAGGATCTGCTGGTCGAACTGACTGCGGATATTGTGGCTGCCTATGTTAGCAACCACGTCGTTCCGGTAACTGAGCTTCCCGGCCTTATTTCGGATGTTCACACGGCACTCAGCGGAACATCGGCACCGGCATCGGTGGCGGTCAACGTTGAAAAGCAGAAGCCTGCCGTCTCTGTCCGCAAGTCGGTTCAGGATGACCACATCGTCTGTTTGGAATGTGGCGGCTCTTTCAAGTCGCTCAAGCGGCATCTCACGACGCATCACAGCATGACGCCGGAAGAATATCGCGAAAAATGGGACCTGCCGGTCGACTATCCGATGGTTGCGCCCGCCTATGCCGAAGCCCGCTCGCGGCTCGCCAAGGAAATGGGTCTCGGTCAGCGCCGCAAGGCCAGCCGTTGATTTTAAAGACGGTCCGGCTGCTGTCCTGACAGATAGCCGGAAGTCGCAAAGCAATACGGCCGGTCTTTTGACCGGCCGATTTCGTTTCTGGGGTTCGAAGACCTCACCTCCGTCCTGCCGCCCCCGTATCCCGCATCCAGCTTTGGCGCGCCTGCGCCGTGAGAGGGGTCTTTCGCGATCGAGAACTGCATCGCACCAGACCCGGGAACCGGTTCTCGACCGACTTTTTATGTCGCTCAAAATTTCGATTGAGGAAAAAAATCCTTTATCGCGCATATCAACTCTGCAAAAATAAAGCCTTATCAATCGCATAATCGCCGATGCCAAATTTGCGCTTCCCCATGCTTGCTCTCGGGTGTATGAATTAATTCCTATTCATAGAGGAGTTGCATATGCCGTCGGATACAATGTTTCTGTCTGCCGCCGCGCGGCCTTGTGCGCGGGTCGGTGATCGTCCCTTTCGTCATTGGCCGTCTGCGGCCGGGCGGGATGAGATTTCCCGTCTTTGCCGTCTGGTACGGCAGCTCACCGGCGAGATGGTGCAATTGACGGGCGACCGAACGCTGGTGCGCCGCGACAGCCGGCGCACGGAATGCCACATCCGCCAGATTGCCATGTATGTTTGCCATGTGCAGCTCGGCATTCCCATGTCGGATATCGGGCCGTGTTTCGGCCGGGACAGGACGACGGTGGGCCATGCCTGCCAGGTGGTGGAGGACCGGCGTGACGAACCGGCATTCGATGAGTTCGTCGCCGCGCTGGAGCGGGTTACCGGCAGTATCTTTAACGCGATGAAAGGCGCCCGGGATGAGTGAGGAAAAAAGCACGCCCGTTGCCTCCCCTAACCCTCATCTCCTGCGCCTGCTGCGTTGCATCGCCGCGGGCGCGGCGGAGATGTCGCAGGAGGGCGGCGATATCGTCCTGCGCCGGGCGCGGGCAGGCCACACGGCGCTGCGGTTTCCGGCCGCGACGGTGCGGTTTGCCATTTCCTCCGGGCTGGTCGAGCAGCGGGAAAACACCCTTTCCGCCGCACCGCCGCTCGCCTCCTGCCTGAAACGCGCAATGGCAAAAGACCGGGACGAGGTCTTTCAGGAACAGCACCGGCATATGCAGACGGTTATTGTGGATGTTGGCGATGCGAAGCAGCAGGCCCGGCGCAATCTCAACACCTCTCCCCTGACCAGCCTTGCAAGGCTGAAGGAACGGGACGGTGCGGCGTTTTTCCCGGCGGATGCTCTGGAGGCGGGCGAGCGCCTCGCCGCCGATTTTCATCGCGGCCATCTCAACCCGAAGGTAACGGCGACATGGGAGCCGAGAATAGCGAACCGGACAAAAGGGGAGGCGGGAGGCGCGCTCGATCTCACCGAGGCGGCAATGGCCGCAAGAACGCGGTTTTCCCGCGCGGCCGATGCGATGGGGCCTGAACTGTCGGGCGTCGCCATCGATATCTGCTGCTTCGAAAAGGGGCTGGAGACGGTGGAGCGCGAAAGGCAATGGCCGGCGCGGTCAGCAAAACTGCTGTTGCGCGCCGCACTGCTGGCGCTTGCCCGCCATTATGCGCCGCCTGCGGCCCACGCCGGCAGGAAGGAACACCATTGGGGCGATGCAGATTATCGCCCGCCGATGACGAGGTGAAGGTCAGGCGGCCAGCAGCCGGGCTTCCTCGCGGATGCGCTTGATCATGGAGCGCAGGCCGTTGGCGCGCTGCGAAGACAGATGCTCCACCAGCCCGATCCTGTCGAACACCTCGATGGCGTCGAGACCGGCGATTTCGGAGGCTCTCTTGCCGGAATAAACGGCGAGCACGATGGCGACGAGGCCGCGCACGATATGCGCATCCGAATCGCCTTCGAAGGTCAGGAGAGGGTCTTCCGCACCATCGCTATGGCTGACGAGCCAGACCTGGCTTGCGCAGCCATGCACCTTGTTCTCGGCCGTGCGCTTGTCTTCCGGCAGATCGGGAAGCGCCTTGCCGAGTTCGATGACATAACGATAACGATCCTCCCAGTCGTCGAGGAAGGCAAAGTCGTCAAGGATCGTTTCGAGAGAGGCCATTTGCGCGCCGTATCATCCATTATTGCAGGTCTTTGTTAGGATATAGGCGAAGTGCGGCCGGTTTTGAACCACGGGCCATGAAAAAGCCCACGGAAAACAGGTTTCCGTGGGCAAGTTTGGCAGGCAGTCGGCGGGCGGAAATCTCCGCTCGCAAAAAAGTGCGGCGCGGTGGCCGGCATGGATCAGGGCAACAGTATCAGGGAGCAGGGCGCTTCTGCGGCAGGGGAATGACGGTGCCGGTCTTCAGCATGTCGGCATCCTTCGGAAATTCGACGCTGACGACCGGGGCTTCGGCCAGTTTTTCGGTCTCGGCCGCGAGTTCAGCGGCGGGGGCGGGCTTGTCACCGGAAGCAAGCTGCTTGTCCAGCAGCTCATAGGCAACCTTTGCGCCTTCCTTTGCCCGCTCGCCGAGCGCGTGGAAGGTTTCGGCGCCCTTGACGCAGACATCGGGCTTTTCGATGCAGATGGCGCTGACGTAACGATAGGCTTCACCGGCGGCCGAAACGGCGCTGGGAATATCGAAGGCCGAAGGTTCCTTGGCCGGATCGTTGCTGCTGCCAAAATAGGACAGCGCCACCAGCACCAGCGAAAACCAGAATGTTCCCTTGATCAGAAACCACATTGTCAGACTACCCTGCCAGACGATCTTTGTTTTCTAAAGCCCCGCCCGGTTTCGGGTCATCGGCCTTTGTCCCGTTTTTCGGGCTTGTGAAGAAGCTACACGCGACCGGCGAACAGCCGATTGCAAAAAGCGACGCAATTTAATTCAAATTGTATCTATTCTCCTCGCATCGGGACGCCTGCCATCAATTCATTCGCATTTTAACAGTCCATGTTAAGCATAATTGCGACAGAGGCCGCGCGTTCCGGGGCAAAGCGATGGAAAGCTTTGCCACAAAAGTTAACGCGATGGCAAAAATGAAGCGAAATCCGTCGCTTACCCGTCATTAACCATGATTGGCAAAGCTTCGAAGAAATGCCCCGTAATGGGACTGCGGGGCATTTGACGGGCCTTTGAGGCCATTCTTTTTATCCATTCCTTAAGCCGCCGCCTTCTATTGTCGGAGCCGTTAGAACCGCCTCAGGGATTCGGTGTTGGTATTGCGTAATATGAGAGAAAAAGCGGTCGCATGGGTCGACCGTGCCGCAGGCAGATGGCTTGCGCGCATGGAAGAGGACGCCGAAAGGCGCGCCGGGACCGTTGCGCGCCTGCGCCGGCTTATCGCCTTCAGCGCCGTCGGACTTCTGGTGGTACCAGCCCTCTTCAGCCTCGTTTTCAGCCCCGCCATCGCGCTGCCCATCGGCGCTGCCCTGGTGCTGGCGCTGTTTCTGGCCGCCGCAGCATTGCTGATTGCCTTTTCGCGTCCCGCGCGCGGTGCGTCCTCCTTTTCCGCCGCGTTTGGCGATAACGACCTGATCGCCGCTACGCAGGTGCCGGGCCTCGTGCTCATGATCGGTGACACCGGCTTCGTCGAACACGTCTCCGGCCGCGATCTTACGACCTTCCCGGCCGCTCTGCAGGCCAGCAAGGACCATTCCCTCGTTGAATATGTCTATGTCTCGGACCGTATCGAGCTGATGCAGGCCTTCGACCTGCTGCGGCAGGGCGAGGACAGGGCAACCGCCAAACTCCGCTTCGAGACCGGTGCAAAGTCTCGTCAGGCGCAGTTCATGCATGCGCGTATCGAGATGACAGCAATCCGCTGCGCCAGCGGCCGGCTACGCCGCATCGTCGCCCAGCTTTCCGATGTCACGGAGATGGAGCTTCTGCGCCGCGACGTCGCTCGCAAGGCGGCCGAGGCGGAATCGGCCAATGATGCGAAATCCCGCTTTCTCGCTGCCGTCAGCCACGAATTGCGCACGCCGCTCAATGCCGTCCTGGGTTTTTCCGATATTCTGGCGGGCGAATATTTCGGCCGGCTCGAGAACGACCGCCAGCGGGAATATGTCGGCCTGATCCGCCAGTCCGGCGCGCATCTTCTCTCTGTCGTCAACACCATGCTCGATATGAGCAAGCTGGAGGCAGGCCGTTACGAGCTGCTGATGGAAAGCTTCCCGATTGCCGAAACCATCTCGTCCTGCGAGGCCATGCTGGGCCTGCAGGCGAAGGAAAAAGGCCTGACTTTGACCAGCCGCATCCAGCGCGGTATCGGCGAAATCTCGGCCGATCAGCGCGCCATACGGCAGGTTCTGATCAATCTTGCCGGCAACGCCATAAAATTCACCGATGCCGGTGGTGTGGTGTCGATCGACGCCGCGCGTGAGGGTGCGATGCTGAAGCTGACGGTGAGCGATACCGGCATCGGCATCGCTTCCGACAAGATCGAGCTTCTGGGCCAGCCTTTCATGCAGGTTCAGAATGAATATACCCGTCGCTATGAGGGCACGGGTCTGGGATTGTCCCTGGTCAAGGGGCTTGTGGCACTGCATGGCGGCACTTTCGCCATCGCCAGCAAGCCCGGCGAGGGCACGGTCGTAACGATCACCCTGCCTGCCGACGGTTCGGGCATGGCGGGTGGCGGCGAAAGCGCCGAAGCCGAAAGCATGGTGGAATTTCCGCCGCGCATCCGGCAGCTCGGCGATATGGCCGCAATGATGAAAAAGGATGGTGACGATGGCCCCGCGAAAGCGAAAATCGCCTAAGAAAACAACGGCCCAGATTGGCGCCGGGATTGTTTCCTTGGTGGTTGCGGCCATCGGGCGCGAAATCCTGCGCCATCCGAAACTGGTCGGCAGCTGCGGCGCCTTCGCGGTCGTTTTCGGTTTTGTCGCCGCCAATGCGCTCTGGTATCAGCCGGGCGTGCACCCGTCGCCTTTCCTGCGCACACGCGATGCGGAAAACCCGAACGGCATTGCCGGTTATCGCCCGGCCGAACCGCTCGGCACGCAGGGCAATGTCACCACCTTCCGCATAGAGCGACCGGCGGAGACGCAAAATGCGCAGCAGCCGGCGGCCGAAACGCCGGCGCAGCCCGTTGCCGAAAACCAGAAGCCGCAGCAGATCGTTGCCGATATTCAGGCCGAACTGAAGAAACGCGGGCTTTACGAAGGCGAGGCGGATGGCCGCATGGGCCCACGCACTGCCGCCGCCATCATGTTCTTTGAAGAAACGCTCGGCATGGAACAGACCGGCGAACCGACGACCCGCGTGCTGGCGGCGCTCAGGATCGATGGTGCGACGGTCGCCGCAATCCCCAGGGACCGGCCTGCCGATACCAGCGGCGGCGTTGAGATCGACCCCGTGGCTGCCGCCATCCGCAAGGCGGAAGCGCCGCGCCCGAAGGCCGAACCGGCCTCCCTCAACAGCGCGGCCAAACCGGCAAGCCGCGATCTGATCGCCAAGATCCAGCAGGGGCTGATCAACATCGCCTATGCCGACGTGAAGGTGGACGGCGTGGCCGGCCAGCAGACCCGCAACGCCATCCGCGCCTTTGAGAAACACTATCGCCTGCCGGAAACCGGTGAGCCGAGCGAGGCTGTGTTGAAGAAGCTGAAGTCGATTGGGGCGCTTTAGATTTTGACAGCGGTTGAGGTGCGTGGGGCTTTACCCCCCTCTGCCCTGCCGGGCATCTCCCCCTCAAGGGGGGAGATCGACTCGCGGTTGGGTCTCGCCCATCGCAGCGTTTGCGAATGAAGTGGCGATAGCGCTTCCTGCCGATCTCCCCCCTTGAGGGGGAGATGCCCGGCAGGGCAGAGGGGGGTAAGCCCCGCGCACCTTCACCCGCCCAAAATCAACAACAGCACGCCCACCGTTTCCATTCGAAAGCACCCCCATGCGCCTCAAGTCCGAAATGTTCGTCTCAGCCCTCATCCGCCGCGTTTTCGCCGCCGGCGGATTTGCCGCTGTCGAAAAGAAGGGGGCGGAGGAGGCGGGGGCGATTTTCATCCGTCAGCGCCTGCGCGATGGCCGCGAAAATCTCTATGGACCCGCGCCGCAGAGCTTTGCCGATGACGAGGAAGTTCGCGCCGAGCGCCGTTTCGAAACGCGCCTTGCCGGTGCGGATGGCGAGGAAAGCGCCGCTCTTCTTGAGAGGGAACGACGCTTCGACAGCGACCTGTGGGTGGTGGAGATCGAAACAGATGAGATCGGGACGCTGCTGACACTGGTGGATCAGCCCAGGGCCTAGAATTGTCCGGCAATGGCCCGCTTCTTCAATCCGTGAAGATGCAAGGCCAGCCGCGCTTACCCTTGCGTCCCGGTTCTCTGTGCAGGCGATGCGATGCGGCCCGGCCGTTCGCGGCCATGCGTATAGCTGTCGGCCCGCCGCCAGCTTTCCAGCCGCTCTTCGCATTCCACGATGTCGAGACGGTCGAGCAGGGCTTCGGCACGGCTCATATCGCCTTCGGCGGCGGAAAGATGCGGATAGAAACATTGCAGCACGAAAGCCGCCTCGGAAAACTCCATACCAAGGCCGGTCAGCGTCGTTGCCAGCTGTGCGCCTGATATATCGAGCATGATGCGCTCCGACAGCCAGTAGCTGGAGGAGAGAGAATCCGCCAGCGCCACGGCGAATTGCCGGGCATTGCGCTCGCGGGCGAAACGCACCAGCAGCGCTTCCTGCACCTCGCTCAGGCGGCGAAGGCCGAGCACGTCGCTTTCCGGGCGGTTGAGGTGATGCGCCATCTGCTTGATCCGCTGGCGCATTTCCTCTTCGAGCGCGGAAGCGGCGGCGATGGTGTCTGTCTTTTCTTCCGCTTTCGGCTCTTCAGGGCTTTCCGTCGCCTGCGGTTCGGCAGTCGTCGTCTGTTCATCCGGCCGCTTCAGATCTTCGGCGTGACGCAGCCCGACAAGCGCGTCGATGACGGTGGGGGAGAGGTCCTCGCGGCGCACGATGGCGCGCGCATGCGCCGCCCCTTGCGTACGGGCAATGGTGATGAGCGTGTCGTCATCGAGGCATTTGGAGGAAATGAGGAAGGGCGCTGCAAGCGAAATCGGCTGGCAGGCGATGAAGAAAGCGACAGCCGAAGGCACGCTCGGATGCTGGGAGAGCGCGGCGATGGCCTCCCGCTTGGCTTCGTCGGTGGAGGCGTTAAAAAGCGGCATGAAAAGTTCGGCGAACTGCCGAAGGTCCGTTTTTGACGGATGGGAGACATTCTCGAAATTCGTCACGGTGGCCATCAGCACCACATCTTTCTTCCTCACGGCTCTTGGCCTCTCAAGTTCTCGAAACCGGTCGGTCAACGCACTACCCAACAAACGCAAACACAATATCGGCTCAAATTAGAGCAAATGCGTTGACGTCCTGTTAACTATGGGGGGTGGCAAGAGAGAATCCGCCTCTATCAACAAGGAAATTTTAAACCTTGATGACGGATGAAATGTCGTGGAACTTTATCGCATCGCCTTTGTTTTCAAGGGGTGCGGCTCCGGCTGGAATAAGTTGCGGTCCGGCAATTAAGGTTAACGGATCATTAACCTCTGTCTGTTTGTAATTTCATGGGCAGTATTAGGATTCCATGTTATTCTTATCGACGGAATAAATGCAAAAATGGCATGCGAAGCCTGAATCTGCGCACGATCCCCTTATAAGAATCGCTTTGGATTTTTGGATCGTGCGAAAACCAGTCTGTGGACTGGCCTATGCGCAATGTGATGGTGATGAAATTCCCGACGCAAGACGAGGCTTGCGCGGTTCCCATGGGCAACATTGACAATCATGTCCCGAAGAGGAGATGAGCATGGCAGAGATTATTCCAATCGGCGACGCCCGACGAAGCCTGCGCCCTGCCGGCGCGGTGGCAACGGTGATCGGCCCGGCGAAAGTCGTGCTGTTTACCGGCGTGCGCTATGAAAAACGCGATACCGAGCCGACCGGAAAAGTCGCGCGCAAGGGCAAATCCGCAGCGGAAACCGCCCTCAAATCCTGACTGCAAAGAATAACCGACGTTATTTCCACGCCGTCGGCTGGCATTTCGCCTCGTTCAGGAACCGTTCCGCCTCTTCGCCGAAACTCGGCTGCGGCACCATGGTCCGCAACACCACATATCCTTCCGTCTGATCCGATTCCGCCAGAATGGCCTGCGAAAGCGCGGGTGGCTGCGCCTTGCGGATGGCGGCGATCTGCACCGCATCCGCCACCAGAATATCCATCACCCCGCCGGCGGATGTGCGGTCATTCATGCTGAACACCTCATTCGAGGCCTTGTCGTAAACCGCGACCGACCAGAACGGCACGGCCCCGATGGCGGTGAGCCTGACCGGCTTGTCCTCGATATCGAAGGTGCAGACCGCGACCCGCATGAAGGGATCGCCGCTGCCAAGCGTCTTTTTCTCCGTCGTCTCTTCGAGCAGATGAAACTGATGCGGCTTTCCTTCCGCCACCGCGCGCGTATAGGCGTCGCGATTGCTGAAATGCGGTATCGCCAGAAGAATGATGACGTGCAGCACGGCTGCGCCGACGAGACCGGTGAGGATGGCGAGCAGGACCCTAAGCATTGCCACACCCCAACTTGCGGATTTGCGGCATGGAGATGTCGATCAGGCCGGAACTGCCCGCGACGGGCGTGTCGAGAAGGGTCATGACCAGCCTGAAAGTCTGGCTCTGCGGCACCGACAGCCAGTTATAGGTCTGGGCGTCAGCGGCGATGGTAATGTCGATGCCGCCATCGGCGCTGCGCAAAAGCGTGCGGGAATTCAGCGCGAAGGGCCGCCCCGCATCCTCCGCCAGCACATTGCCCTGCTGGTCGGCGGTGTAGATCGTCCAGAAACGTGCAGGCGGCACGGCGCCCGCCAGCCGGTATCGGCACTCGCCGCTCAGGCGTTGCCCATCGCTGTCGACGGAGGCGGTAAAAGCCAGCCCTTCCGCGGTTCCGTAAAGCAGCTTGCCGGCGTCGGCGCGATGCGATTTGGCGTAAGGATCGGCCTCGATCGTCTGCGCTTCGGGAAAGGCATCCCAGGAGCCGATGCGGATCGATCCAAAGCCCGATGTCGCCTCAAGGGCTGCCAGCGTCGCGGCAATACCGCCGCCAAAGGCGATCAGAAGGGCGATGCCGACAAGGAATGGAACTCGGAACACGCTGTTTTCCCGTTTATGAACAGGTCGAGGACTATCACTGATTCCCTGTTTGGAAAATGGCGCGGCTTGTTTAGTCTCCGTGAAAATGATCACAACCGGGGATATTCCATCATGTCGCGACAATCCGCAATCGACCGTGCCGCCGCCTGTTTCGACGATGGCAGCTTCGAGCGGGATTTGTCGCGACGCGTTTTGCGACGGACCGAGAGCCAGAATGAGGAGCAGGGCGAGGAGCTGACGCTTTATCTGGAACAGGAAATGCTCCCCGCTTTCGCCGCCATGGGTTTCTCCTGCACCATCCTGCGTGACCCGACGGCGGATTTGCCGTTTCTGATCGCCGAGCGTTTCGAAGGCGGCACGCTGCCGACCGTGCTGGGATACGGCCACGGGGATGTGGTGCGCGGGCAGGACGAGGGCCGGGCCGAGGGCCTTTCGCCCTTTGTGATGTCTGAACGCAATGGCAGGTGGTATGGGCGCGGCACCGCCGACAACAAGGGGCAGCATTCGGTCAATATGGCGGCGCTGAAAGCCGTGCTCGAGACACGCGGCAGGCTTGGTTTCAACGCCAAATATCTGATCGAGATGGGCGAGGAGAGGGGCTCCCCCGGCCTGAGGGAGATTTGCCGGAACCATGGCAAGCGGCTGAAAGCCGATCTTCTGATCGCTTCCGACGGCCCGCGCCTGAATGCGGAGCGGCCGACGGTTTTTCTCGGCGCGCGCGGCGGCATCACCTTCGATCTGGTGATCGAGGCGCGTGAGGGCGGCCATCATTCCGGCAATTGGGGCGGGGCGCTCTCCAATCCCGGCGTGCAGCTGGCCCATGCCGTCGCAAGTCTCGTGGGGCCGACCGGCCAGATCCGCGTGCCGGAACTGGTGCCGGAGGAATTGCCGAAAGCGGTGCGTGAGGCTCTTGCCGATTGTGAAATCGATGGCGGGCCGGACGGCCCGAAGGTCGATCCGGACTGGGGCGAGCCCGGCCTTTCCACCGCCGAGCGGGTTTTCGGCTGGTGTGCGCTGGAAGTGCTGGCTTTCGAGACCGGCAATCCGCGTGCGCCGGTCAACGCCATTCCGCCAAGGGCATGGGCGCGGCTGCAATTGCGCTTCGTCGTTGGTATCGATCCAGAAGCGGTTCTGCCCGCGGTGCGGCGTCACCTCGACCGGCAGGGTTTCGCCATGGTGGAAATCGCGCCTGCCGGCGACGAGATTTTCCGCGCCACCCGGCTCGATCCGCAGGATCCATGGGTGAATTTCACGCTGCGCTCCATTGCGCGCACAACGGGCAGAAAACCGGCGCTTCTGCCCAATCTCGGCGGTTCGCTGCCCAACGATATCTTTGCCGATATCCTCAAGCTGCGCACCATCTGGGTGCCGCATTCCTATCCCGGCTGCTCGCAGCATGCGCCGAACGAACATTTGCCGAAGGAGATCGTCCGCGAGGCGCTTACCCTTATGGCCGGGCTCTATTGGGATATCGGAGAGGGGGATACGCCGCCGCTTTAGGCGCCCATGACGAGCTTGAAGGCGATGGCCCACATGGTGACGGCGATGACGCCTTCGAGGATGCGCCAGGCGGAGGGTTTTTCGAAGATCGGCCGCAGCCAGCGCGCGCCGTAACCCAGTGAAAAGAAGAACACCAGCGAGCCGGTGGCCGCGCCCGCCGCGAAGGTTTTCTCGAAGCCGGGAAACTGCGTGGAAATGGTGCCGAGCAGCACGACGGTATCCAGATAGACATGCGGATTGAGAAAGGTCAGCGCAAGGCAGATGGCCAGCGTCTGCCACAGGCTCGCCTCCTGCCGCTCCGCCACCGAAAGCGCCTCGGAGGAGCGCAGCGCCGAATGCAGGCTTTTGGCGCCATACCAGATGAGGAAGGCGGCCCCCGCATAACGCATGATGGGATCGAGCGCCGGCATGATGGCGCTGATCCGCTGAAAACCGAAAACCCCAACGGTAATCAACAGCGCATCGGCAATGGCGCAGGTGGCGCAGACGGCAAACACATGCGAGCGCGCCAACCCCTGCTTCAGAACGAAGGCATTCTGCGCGCCGATGGCGACGATGAGGCTGAGGCCCATCGTCAGGCCGGTGAAGAAGATTTGGATGTCCATGCGCGTTGCGGCCCCTGCCTCTGTCCATTGTGGAATGGCCGAAGGCGTTGCTTCCGGACCGAGTGCTTGGATATTTCCGCCTGATAGTTTAATCCAGTTAAATAAACTCAATCCAGATAAGCTGAGCTAATGGCGCACTTCTCTCTTCAACCTCTCGGTTTTCCACAACGTTGCCATCTCTCCACCCTCATTCCTGTGCTTGTCACAGGAATCCAGCCAGCCCAAGTCCTTGGGCTGAAAAGGCTCTTCCGCCGCACAGACGTACGTCGACTGGATTCCTGTGACAAGCACAGGAATGAGGGAGGGAGAGACCGTCACCTATGGCTTCCAAGGCCCTCCCGCCACCTCCAAACCCTGCATGAGGTGCCGTAATGCTCGACTATCCCTCCATGCGGGCCGTGGCGCTCGTGGCCCAGACCGGCAGTTTCGAAAAGGCCGCGCAGGTGCTGTGCGTCACGCCGTCGGCCGTCTCCCAGCGCATCAAGCAACTGGAGGAGCGGCTGGGCGTGGTGCTGATCGTGCGCGGCAACCCCTGCGTGGCGACGGAAAAGGGCGAATGGCTCTGCCGTCACATGGATCATGTCGGCATGCTGGAAAGCGAATTGTTCCGACAGCTTCCGGCGCTGGCGGAAGCGGGCGCAGCGCAGGAGCGCGTGACGCTCAACATCGCCACAAACGCCGACAGTCTCGGCACATGGTTTCTGGATGCGGTTTCGAAATTCACCGGCGGCAGCGATTATCTCGTCAATATTGCGGTGGACGATCAGGACCACACGGTGGAATGGCTGCGCGGCGGCAGGGTGCTTGCCGCCGTCACCGCCCATGCCAAGCCCGTGCAGGGCTGCCGGGTCCTGGCCCTCGGCGTGCTGCGCTATCATGCGACCGCCAGCCCGGATTTCATGGCCCGCCATTTCGCCGGGGGTGTCACACCCGCCGCCCTTGCCCGCGCGCCGGGGCTGACGTTCAATCAGAAGGACAGGCTGCAGGCGAGCTGGGTCAGGAAGGTGCTGGGCGAGGATATCGCCTATCCCACCCATTGGCTGCCCTCGACCGACGGTTTCGTGAAGGCGAGCCTTTCTGGCATGGGCTGGGGGCTCAACCCGGTGCAGCTTGTGGGGGATCATCTCAAGACGGGCAGGCTGGTGGAGATCGTTCCCGGCACACCGCTCGATATTCCGCTTTACTGGCAGGTCAACCGGCTCGCGGCGGAGCGGCTGGGGGTGTTGACGTCGCATGTGGTGGAGACGGCGAGGGGGGTGTTGTTGCGCTAAGTTGCGGATTTGGAGAAACGGTGGCGACGGAGTGAGCGGCTTACCCCCCTCTGCCCTGCCGGGCATCTCCCCCTCAAGGGGGGAGATCGGCTGGTGGCCCTACCGCCACTTCATTCTCTAACCTTGAAATGGGCGAAACTTCGCCGCAGATCGATCTCCCCCCTTGAGGGGGAGATGCCCGGCAGGGCAGAGGGGGGTAAGCCACACTCTCCGACAGAATCTTCAGGCATGCGCCACACCTCACCGCCGCGCCGCATCCTCCGCGCCTTCCCGCAACGACGCATCCGCCACCTTCTGCGTCGTCACACTCAATGCCGAAGCGTCTTTCATCTTCTTGGCGATGGAGCGGATCACACGCGTTGCCTCGGCCGAAAGCGAGCGCGGGCGGGTGAGCGCCGGCAAGGCGGGGGTGCTGGTGGCTGCGGCCGCCACTTCCGCCGAGGGCTGAGGGCGTGCGCCTGTCGGCAGCGGGTTCTGGATGCCGGGAATGGGGCGCAGCTCCATGCCCTGATGGGCGTAGTCCATCAGCCGCTTGAAGGCCATGGCCGGAAGCGCGCCGCCTGTCATGTTGTTCATGGGCGTGAAATCGTCGTTCCCGAACCAGACGGCCGTGGTGTAATTGCCGGTGAAACCCACATACCAGGCATCGCGATAGGCCTGCGAGGTGCCGGTCTTGCCGCCGGAAACGATGCCGTTATCCAGCGCGCCGCGCCGGGCCGTGCCCATGACCGGGATGGTCACCAGCATCTGGTTCATCTTCGAATTGGCGTCTTCGGAAAGCACCCGTTTGGCGGGCGCTTCGTTGTGGCTGAAATCGTAGAGAACATTGCCCTCATAATCCAGCACCTGCTCGATGCCGTGGCGGCGCGACTGCATGCCGTCGGCCGGGAAAACGGCATAGGCGGTGGCCTGGTCGAGAACCGTCACTTCCGATGTGCCGAGCGGAATGGTCTTGTCGCTGCGCAGCGGCGTGGCGACACCCATGGCCTTGGCGGTATCGACGATGACCTGCGTGCCGAGCACGTCCTTGGCAAGACGCACGGGCACGGTGTTGTAGGATTTGGCGAGCGCCATCTGCAGCGTCACCTTGCCGGCATAGGAGCGGCCATAATTCTGCGGCGACCAGCCGCGCCAGGTCACCGGCGCATCCGAGATCAGCGTCTCCGGCTTCATGCCCTTTTCCATGGCGGCCGAGTAGGTATAGACCTTGAAGGAGGAGCCCGGCTGGCGCAGCGCCGCCGTGGCGCGGTTGAACTGGCTTTCGCCATAGTCGCGTCCGCCGACCATGGCGCGCACGCCGCCGCCGTTCTCGATCATCACCATCGCGCCCTGCTTGACGCGGTAACCTTCGCCGAATTCGCGCAGGCCCATTTCCATCGCCTGTTCGGCCGCCTGCTGCAGGCCGGTATCGATGGTGGTGCGCACGACCACGGTGTGGTCCTTGAACTTGCCCTCGGCGGCCAGCCGCTGCACTTCGTCGAAAGCCCAGTCGAGGAAATAATCCGGCGCCTTCACATCGGCGCGGTCGATGACGGTGGCCGGGTTGCGCCGCGCGCCGATGACCTGACCCTCGGTCATCAACCCGCTCTGCACCAGGTTGGAAAGCACGGTGTTGGCGCGCGCACGCGCGGCCGGCAGGTTGACATGCGGCGCATATTTGGCCGGCGCCTTGAACAGGCCGGCCAGAATGGCGGATTCGGCCAATGTCACATCGGTCAGGTTCTTGCCGAAATAAAATTGCGCCGCCGCCGCCGCCCCGAAGGTGCCGCCGCCCATATAGGCGCGGTCGAGATAAAGGCTGAGGATTTCCTTCTTCGACATGTTGGTCTCGAGCCACAGCGCGAGGAAGGCTTCCTTGATCTTGCGCTCCAGCGAGCGCTCATTGGTAAGGAACAGGTTCTTGGCGAGCTGCTGCGTCAGCGTCGAGCCGCCCTGCACCACGCCGCCGGCGCGGGCGTTTTCGCTCATGGCGCGGGCAAGGCCGATGAAATCGATGCCGAAATGATCGAAGAAGCGCCGGTCTTCGGTCGCCAGCACCGCCTTGATGAAATGATCCGGCATCTGGTCGATCGGAACGGAATCCTCATGAATGATGCCGCGATGGCCAATGGTATTGCCGTAGCGATCAAGGAAGGTGACGGCGAAATCGCCGCGATAACGCCAGTCCTTCTTGGTTTCCTCGAAGGCGGGCATGGCGAGTGCCAGAAGCACGACGGACCCCGCCGTTCCGAAGGTCAGCGCGTCGCAGGTGAGGTTGACGAGGAGCTTCTTCCAGCCGCGCACATGCAGCTTGCGCGACGCGATGGTGACGTCTTCCCAGAAATCCACCAGCCTTGCGGCAGCCGTCCACAGGCCGCTATCGATGAAGCTATCGATCCGGAGCAGGATGTGCCGTTTTTTACGGCCTTTTTTATCGTCTTTTTCTTCCTGCACCTGGCGATGTTTTCCTGTTCAACGCAACGCTGCCATCGATATGTCTGCGTGATATTCTACGCTTCAACCCATTCCCGACGCAAAACCGTGGCATGGTTATGTCGGAAGTGCTTGACGCGGCGGCCTTTCGCGGGCCAATGACCCCTCTGCCGCCTGCCAATATGCTAAAATATCGTACAAACCAGCCCTTGGCGATACGATATAAAGGATTAGGGACCGGTTAAACACTCCCGTCCAAGAGATCAAAATGAAACGGAAATGTTAACGATGAATGACGCGCCGTTCTGGAAAACCAAATCACTCACGGAGATGACGGGTGAGGAATGGGAAAGCCTGTGCGACGGCTGCGGCCTGTGCTGTCTGAACAAGCTGGAGGACTGGGACACCGGCGAAGTGGTGTTCACCTCGGTTCGCTGTGTGCTGCTCGACGGCGAGAGCTGTCGATGCTCCGATTACGAAAATCGCCGCGCCACCGTGCCGGACTGTATTCAGCTGGACCTGAAGAAGGTGCATGAGATCGGCTGGCTGCCGCCCACATGCGCCTATGCGCTGGTGCGCGACGGCAAGGATCTCTACTGGTGGCACTATCTCGTTTCCGGCGATACGGAAACGGTGCATCAGGCCGGCATTTCCGCCCGCGGCCGCACCGTCAGCGAGGCCGATGTGGATGTTGACGACTTCGAGGATTATGTGGTCGACTGGCCCCTGACAGTGGGTGAGAGGGCAGGCGAAAAGGAACGGATGTGACGGAAAACGTCAATTTTCGTTTTGGTCCTATTCCTGCCCCATCGTTCCCTTAAGGCAGTGTCGCCCGAAAGCGTGTCGCGGTTTCGGGGTACGACTTGTCTGAAATCAAAGACAGCTTCCGGCCATTCCGGCAAATGATCCGCAAAAGCGGACGAGGGACATCAAAACGCATGCGCTATCGGCTGCCCGCCATCGTTCTTTCATGCCTCGCCCTTCCGGGGCTCCTGCCGTTTTCCGCTGACGCCCAGCAACAGCCCCAGGCCTTCGAATGCACGCTGGTCACCTCCATCGAGACCGGCGCCATCATCAACCAGCAGGGCGCCTGCGATCAGCGCGTGGCGCCGGCCTCCACCTTCAAGGTGCCGCTTGCGCTGATCGGTTACGACGCCGGCATTCTTCAGGATGAAAAGACGCCCGCCTGGGACTGGAAACCCGGCACGGAGGCGCGCGCCTCCGACCGCAAGACGGTCGATCCCTCGATATGGGAGCAGGATTCCGTGCTGTGGTATTCGCGTGAAATCACCCGCCGCCTCGGCCCGGAAAAATTCGCCGCTTATGTGAAGCGACTCGGTTACGGCAATGCCGATGTTTCCGGCGAGCCGGGCAAGAATAACGGCCTGACCCATTCCTGGCTCGGATCGTCGCTGACGGTCTCGCCGGTGGAACAGGTCGGCTTCCTCCGCCGCCTTCTGGCCGGCAATCTGCCCGTCTCGCGCGATGCGCAGGCCAAGACCAGGGCAATCGTGCCGGTCTTCGATGCGCCGGAAAGTTGGGCGGTGCACGGTAAGACCGGCACGGGCTACATGCGCGACGAAAAGGGCAATCCCGACCGCAACCGCCCCTTCGGCTGGTTCGTCGGCTGGGCAGAGCGCGAAGGCCAGCACATCGTCTTCGCGAGACTGCGCGTTTCCGACAAACCGTCCGACGAGCCGCTCGGCCCCGCCGTGCGCGATGCCTTCCTGCGCGATATTCCCCGGCTGGCCGTGCATCGGTAGCTGCACGCATCTCATAAAAGCATAGTTTTTGTGACGTGCTCCTTCCCTCATCCCTGTGCTTGTCACAGGATCCAGCCAGCCCAAGTCCTTGGGCTGAAAGGACTCTTCCCGTCGCGCCGACGCGCGTCGACTGGATTCCTGTGACAAGCACAGGAATGAGGGTGATATCTTGGCGCATGGAAATGTGAACGTTATGGACCGAGATAGCGTGGTTATTAGGTGTCCGTCAGCGGGCGGCAACAAGAAGCCCGCTGCACTCACGATTGTGTGTTCAACAAAAAGTTTCCGCTTCCCTTGACCTTCCCATCATGGGAATCTCTACATAGGGTCTCGAAAGGGGATTTCCCATGAACGAGACAGTCAAACACGCCCATCGACATGAACCGGTTTCCATTCCCGTGGAAGGCATGACCTGCGCTTCCTGCGTGCGCCGGGTGGAAACGGCCGCGGCCAAGGTGCCGGGTGTCATGTCGAGTTCCGTGAACTTCGCCACGAAGAAGCTCACCGTCGAGCCGGCCGAAGGTTTTTCTGCCAGAACGCTTGGCGCCGCCATCAAGAAGGTCGGTTACGATATCGCGCCGGAACGTCACGAATTTGCGGTGGAAGGCTTGCGGGGCGAGGCTGGGGCCGAGCGGCTGAAGGCCGTTCTGGAAGCGGTCGCCACCACAGTCGCCGTCAAGGTCGATGCGGCCTCCGGCAAGGCCTCCGTGGAAACGATTGGCGGCCGGCGTGAACGGGATGCGCTTGTGGAAACGGCAAAGCTTGCCGGGTTCGTGCTGAAGACGCCGGCGCCGCACGACCATTCCGCCCACAACGGTCACGGCCAGCACCACGGACATCATCAGGGCCACGGCCAGATGGCGGCGGGCGAGGCCGGCGGCCACGACCATATGCAGCATGCCGGCGAAGAGGGCGCGCTGAAACGCGACCTGACGATTGCCGCGATCCTGACCGCACCGCTTTTCGTGCTGGAAATGGGCGGCCATCTTTATGAGCCGATGCATCACTGGCTGATGGGCATCATCGACACGCAGAACCTCTATTACATCTATTTCGCGCTGGCGACGGCGGTGATTTTCGGACCGGGCCTGCGTTTCCTGAAGACCGGTTTCCCGGCTCTGCTGCGCGGCGCGCCGGAAATGAACTCGCTGGTGGCGCTGGGTGTGACGGCGGCCTATCTCTATTCGGTCGTCGTCACCTTCGCGCCCGACCTGCTGCCGGAAGAGGCGCAGTTCGTCTATTATGAAGCGGCAACCGTCATCGCCACGCTGATCCTGACCGGACGGCTTCTAGAAGCCCGTGCCAGCGGCCGCACGGGAGACGCCATCCGCAAGCTGATGAGCCTGCAGGCGAAGACCGCCCGGGTGGAGCGCGACGGCGCTACCATCGATATTTCCCCCGAAGACCTCGTGGCCGGCGATATCGTCGTCATCCGCCCCGGCGAAAGGCTGGCGGTGGATGGCGAAGTCGTCGAAGGCTCCTCCTATGTCGATGAATCCATGATCTCCGGCGAACCGGTGCCGGTGGAAAAGACGGTCGGCGCAACGGTCGTCGGCGGCACCATCAACAAGACCGGCGCCTTCAAGTTCAAGGCAACCAAGGTGGGCGCGGATACCATGCTGTCGCAGATCATCCGCATGGTGGAGGAGGCGCAAGGGTCAAAGCTGCCGATCCAGCTAATGGCCGACCGCGTTACCGCGCTGTTCGTGCCCGTTGTCATTGCGATTGCGGTGCTGACGTTCATCGTCTGGGCGATCTTCGGTCCCGAACCTGCCTATACTTCCGCGCTGGTCAATGCGGTCGCGGTGCTCATCATTGCCTGCCCCTGCGCCATGGGTCTCGCCACGCCGACATCCATCATGGTTGGCACCGGCCGGGCGGCGGAGCTGGGTGTGCTGTTCCGCAAGGGACAGGCGCTGCAGGAGCTGCGCTCGGCTGAGATCGTCGTGGTCGACAAGACCGGCACTGTCACCAAGGGTCGCCCGGAACTGACCGATCTGGTGGTTGCGGAAGGGTTTGCCGATGACGAGGTGCTGGCGCTCGTCGCCGCCGTCGAGGGCCGCTCGGAACATCCGATTGCCGAAGCCATCGTCCGGGCTGCGGAAGAAAAGAATGTGGCGACCCCGGAGGGACTCGAACCCATGACCGTCGAAAACTTCGAAAGCGTCACGGGTTATGGCATCGCCGCCACCGTCAATGGCCGCAGGGTCGAAGTCGGCGCGGATCGGTTCATGGCGAAACTCGGCCATTCCGTGGATGTCTTCGCTGAGGCCGCCGCAAGGCTGGGTGACGAGGGCAAGACGCCGCTTTATGCCGCCATCGACGGCAGGCTGGCCGCCGCGATTGCGGTTGCCGATCCGCTGAAACCCTCGAGTGTGACTGCCATCAGGGCGTTGCAGGAGATGGGCATCGAAGTGGCCATGGTGACGGGCGACAATGAACGTACGGCGAATGCAATAGCCCGGCAGGTCGGCATTTCCCGCGTGGTGGCCGAAGTGCTGCCCGAGGGCAAGGTGAAGGCGATCCACGAGATGCGCGCAGGCGGCAAGGTGCTGGCCTTCGTGGGTGACGGCATCAACGATGCGCCGGCGCTGGCCGAGGCCGATATCGGCATCGCCGTCGGCACCGGCACGGATGTCGCCATTGAAAGCGCCGATGTGGTGCTGGTCGGCGGCGATATTCTCGGCGCAGTCAACGCCATCGAGATGAGCCGTGCGACCATCCGCAACATCAAGGAAAACCTGTTCTGGGCTTTCGGTTATAATGTGGCGCTGATACCGGTTGCGGCGGGCGTGCTTTATCCGGCCTTCGGCATCACGCTATCGCCGATGATCGGCGCGGGCGCCATGGCGCTCTCCAGCGTCTTCGTTCTCGCCAATGCGCTGCGGTTGAAACGGGCGAAGGTGGCCCATCGGGAGGTGACGTCATGAATATCGGCCAGGCATCGGAAGCATCGGGCGTTTCCGCCAAGATGATCCGTTATTACGAGCAGATCGGCCTCATCACGCCGGCCGCCCGCACCGGCAATAATTACCGGGTTTATGGCGAGCAGGACGTGCACAATCTGCGCTTCATCAAGCGGGCGCGCACGCTCGGTTTTTCGCTGGAAGAAACCGAGACGCTGCTGAAACTCTGGCAGGACAAGACCCGCGAAAGTTCGGCGGTCAAGGAAATCGCGCTCGTCCATATCGCCGATCTCGAACAGAAGATCGCCGAGATGAAAAGCATGGTGAAGACGCTTTCCCATCTCGCCCATTGCTGTGGCGGCGACCACCGGCCCGATTGTCCCATTCTCGACGATCTCGCGGGCGCGGATAAGACTGACGCCAGGCACGCGCGAACCCACTGACCTTTAATGACGGCCGGTGCGACAACATCGCGCCCGGCGATAAGGAGAAAACCATGAGTGCAACCACTTTCCTCATTCCGGACATGACCTGCGGCCATTGCGAAAAGACGCTGCGCGGCGCTCTCACGGAAGCGCTTCCCGGCGCCTCCGTCAGCATCGACCTCGATGCCCACAGACTGACGGTTATGGGCGATGCCGCAACCGCGGAAGCGGCGATCCGCGAAGCCGGTTATTCGCCGGAACGGGCGGGCTGAAGCGTCTCGTTGCTGGAATGAGCAGGAAACATGTGCTACTGAGTAGCATCATCTTTCCTGTCGAGGGAGTGCCACAGTGTCCGTCAAGGCGTCAGTTTCCATCTCCGATCAACAGGATAGCTTCGCCCGCAGGCTGGTGGAGGAAGGGCGTTATGCCAGCCTCAGTGCCGTCGTCCAGCGAGGGCTGGAACTGCTTCGGCAGGAAACGGAACTGAAGGACGCCGAACTTGCCGCGCTTCGTGATTTGCTGGTCGAGCGACGGCAGGGCGACTTCGTCTCCGTGGAAGAGGGCAAGCAAAGAACGGCAGCGATGATCGCAGCCAAGAAGGCCGGTTATGGCCTTTAAGGTCCTGCGCTCGACACAGACGGATCAGGACCTCGGCCTCATTCTCGATCATCTCATCCAGTCCTATCTCGACCTTGGCGACGCCTTGCCGGGGGCTTTTGCGGGCGCTGCGCGACGCGTGGGGTCAATTGAAGCGGATATGGAAGCGCTTCACAAAGCGCCTTTTCAAGGGACATTATTGCCTGAAATATTGCCCGGCCTTCGCCGGGTAACGAAAAATCAGGCTGTCTTTTATTTCGATGTCGATGAGGGTGAAAAGACCGTGCATATTCTCGCGGTTTTTTTCGGCGGCCAGGATCATCTGCGCCATATGCTCACGCGCCTTTCGTCCCGTCGCGCCCTGAATCTTCCCTAAACCTCGTCGAAGGCCCCGCCCTCCCGCGAGGGGTTGCGGTCGATCACCCGTTCCTCGGCATCGTCGGGCAGGGCCTCGTCGCTTTCCTGATAGGGATCGTCCTCGCTCTCTGCTTCTTCTTCCTCGATTTCCTGTTCTATGGATTGCGGAATTTCTCCCTTGGCGGGAAGGGCGTCGATATCGAGATCGAGCAGGTCCTCATTCATGGCGTCTTCGTTGCGGGGCAGGATTTTCTCGCGGTCCATGACGGTATCCTTTCTGTCCGTTCATTCCACAAACGGCCCGGAGGCGCGAAGGGTTCCTGCCGCCGTTGAATTCCGTCACTGAATTCCGTCAGGCCGGATCGCGTGAAAAAGCCGTCTTGACCTCAATGGCGCTTGAGGTTCTAGTTTGCCCGCCGTACCGAAAAAATGGAAAGGATACGGCTTTGTCGAGTATGGAAATGACGGAAAAAAACGGTTGGAGCGAATTGCTGAGCGGGGCGAATCTCTCGCTTCTGACCGTCATTTCCTCCGGTATCGGCCTGCACGCTTTCAATCAGTTCGCGGTGGTGACGGCCTTGCCCGTGGCCGTCAACGAAATCGGCGGCGCTGCCTTTTATAGCTGGGCCTATAGTCTCTATTTCGTCGGCTCCGTCGCGGGCGGCGTCACCGCCGTCCTGTTTCGCGAGCGTTTTGGCGCACGCGTCGTTTTGCTTCTCTGCTGCCTGATTTTTTCTTTCGGTTCTGTCCTCTCGGCAATCGCCGGTGACTTTTTGTGGGTGGTCGTCGGACGTGCCCTGCAGGGACTGGCGGACGGGCTGATCGTCGCCGTGTGCTACAGCCTCATTCCCGCCGGTTTCCGTTCCGGCCTGCTACCGAAGGTCTTCGCCATCGAGGCGGCGATCTGGGCGGTCGCCTCCTTCATCGGCCCGCTGACCGGCGGTTTCGCCACTGAACACATCTCCTGGCGCGCCACTTTCCTGCTGTCGGCACCGCTGATCCTGCTGCTTCTGGCCTATACCGCCATTGCCGTGTCCGCCGAGCGGCCGGTGGCGGCGACGCGCAAACCGCTGGTGCCGCTGTTTCTGTGCCTTGTAGGCGCCCTGGCGTTTTCCGCGCCTTCCGCCTTCGAGGATGCGAGCCTGCGCGCCCTTTCCCTGCTGGTGGGGGCGGCGCTGCTGTGGGCCTCGCTGCGTGCGGGCATCCGGCCTTCAATCGGTCTTTTCCCGAAGGATTCCTTTCGGCTGAAGACGGTGCTCGGCAGCGGTTTCTGGGTGCTGTTCCTGATGTCCTACGCCCATGCGCTGGGCAGCGTCTATCTCGCTTATGTCGCCATCAATCTCTGGCAGCATGAACCGACCTTTGCCGGTTTCATCGTTGTGACGATGCCGCTTGCCTGGAGCTTCGTGGCGATGCTGATCGGCAGTCTGCGTTCTGCCTGCCTTCGGGAGATTTGCCTGCATTACGGCCCTTACCAGATGGTGCCGGGCTGCGCGCTGCTGGGGCTCGGGCTCGCGACCGGCAACTGGGGAGAAATGCTCGTCGGGCAAATTCTGATAGGCTCTGCCTTCGGCATGTCGTGGGCCGGCATCAGCCAGGCCGCCATGGAGGCCGCGCCGGAAGAGGAACGCAAGATGACGGGCGCGCTGCTGCCGACTGTCGCGACGCTGGGCGCCGCCGCCGGTGCGGGCGCCAGCGGCACCGTCGCCGCTGCGACCGATCTGGTGGGGCAGATCGAGCGGGCGGATGTGACGATGCCGATGGTTTATCTCTATGGGCTGGGTGTAGTCGTATCGCTGCTGGCGATCATGACCGCCAGCGGGTTGCGGGGCGAACGGCGGCTCCTCCGCCGCCGTCAGGACTGAGTGGTGGCGATGGTGATCGCCGCCAGATAGACGACGAAGGCCATGATCGCGATCGCGCCGATGATGACGACGATGCCCTTGCCGGCACGTTTTTTCTCGGCCTTGTTTTCATTGGCTTCGGTCGGAAACAGGATCGGATCGCTGGTGTCGCGGATTTTGGTCATGCCGTTTCTCCTTATCCGTGGAATGGGCGGTTTCGGTCTATCAACCGCCCAATCCGTCAAAAGGTTCCTCACGGTTTCAGCGCCCAGCTGGTGGCATGCACCACCGCACCGGGGGCAGCCTTCAGCAGCGCCGAGCGTACCGGTTCGAAACCCTCGAGGCGCTTGGTGCCCACATATCGGCCGCGATTGGCGAAGACTTCGATGGAGCCGTAATCGAGAAAGATGCGGATGCGGGATGCCCTCGCTCCTTTGGCGATATAATGCGGCGAGGGGCCGTCGCGCCCGTCCTCGTGGCGGATCCACAGGCCCGTTTCATCGGAAACGACGCCCAGCCTCACCGCCGGATGATCGAGCTCCAGTTCGAAGGGCGCGCCGGGTGAGGCAAGCTCGAACAATATTTCCACCGCCCCGTTGATGAAGGTAATGCGTTCGCCGGCGGCCAGCCGCGTGCGGTCGAGAATATGGCTGCGAAGGCTTTCCGCCGCACCGATGGGCGGGGTCAGAAGCTCGCCGTTTGCATAGTGAATCCGGCGCGGCAGCGTCATGGAGGTGGGAAAATCGATCTCCGGATTGGCATCCGCCCAATTGGCCAGCCAGCCCATGCCGATGATGCTGTCGCCATCCAGAAAGGCCTGGAAGGCGTAATTGTCGGTGCCGAAATCCAGTTCCTGCCCGGATTCCTTGGTGAAGACCTTGCCGTCGAACCAGCCGACATCGGCCATGGTGAGGTTCTTGCGGCCGGTTTCCGGGTCTTCCGAATGCATCAGCCCATAGATCAGCACCCAGCGGGTGGAACGGGCATTGGCAGGACCATCGAGCGGCAGCAGGCAGGGGCATTCGATGGCTGTGGTTTTATAACGCGTTTCCACCCACAGCTTGCCCACATAGGTCCAGCCCGATGCGGCGGTGGGGTCCAGCGTCTCGTAAAGCAGGATGACGCCGCCGCCATCGCTCTGGCTGCCGAGCACCATTTTCCAAAGACCATCAGGGCCGCGAAAGACGTAAGGGTCACGGAAATCCGGCGTCAGCCCCTGTCCGTCCGGGCGAGTACCGAGAATGACTTCGGCCTGCCCGGCCATGATGAGATCGGAGGAGGTGGCTGTGAGCTGTATCTGCTGTTCGGGAATGCGATCCTGCACCTGCTCGGTGAAGAAGACGCGGATGCCCGTGCCTTCCACCAGCGGAATGGTGGAGCCGGAATAGGCGCCGCCGCGCTTGTCTGGCCGTGTCGTCAGATCCTCGGAAGGGAAAAGGAAGATCGGCAAGTGCCGCCAGCGCAGATAATCCGAGGAGACGGCATGGCCCCAATGCATGGTGTTCCAGCGCAGCCCGTGCGAATAATGCTGATAAAACAGATGCGGCCGCCCCTCGAAGCGACCGAAACCGTTCGGGTCGTTCATCCAGCCGAAAGGCGGGCGGAAGTGATAGCTGCCGGGAAGCTCCGGTGCGGCATTGTCCGGCTTGGTATGGACGACGGTGATGCCGGTTTCCAGCACATCCGACGCCGTGAACCAGTAGATGACGGAAACGGCGGTCGTGACCGTGTCGTAACTCAGCTCCACATGGCCGCCGCCGAAAACCTGATAGATTCGAAAACTGAACTCTTCCGTGTTGACGCTTGAAACCTCAGCAAATTTTCCATTCTGATTGGAAAAGGAGACTGCACCCGGCTCGGCATCTTTCTTCGCTTTCAGCCAGACATGGAAGGTGGCGTTGACGGGCAGATCGGTGTGAATGGTGCGGATGGCGCTTTCCGGCTCGGCTACGGCTTCAACGACGCTCATTGCTTTTCCTTTCCTTGGGCATTCTGCGGGTCAAGCATAGGAACGATGATGGCGCGGGAAAGTTCATTGCGCAAAATTGAATGAGGCGATCGCGCAGGTTGGGCATTTATCGCTCGCATCCGTCGCCTTCCGGTCCCATATAGTGGCAAAGCAGGGAGTTTACCCGTGATGAAATTCGACAATTCCTATGCCCGCCTGCCAGAACGGTTCAGCGCCGCCGTGCTGCCGACGCCGGTGAAGGCGCCGCGGCTCATCGCCTTCAATCGTGGGCTGGCCGATGAACTCCTTCTCGATGTGGCCGGCCTTGACGATGAAAGGCTGGCGGCGATCTTTTCCGGCAATGTCGTGCCGCAGGGGGCCGAGCCGCTGGCCATGGCCTATGCCGGCCACCAGTTCGGCGGTTTCGTGCCGCAGCTCGGCGATGGCCGCGCCATTCTGCTCGGCGAGGTGATCGACAGGAGCGGCAAGCGCCGCGATATCCAGCTCAAGGGCTCCGGCCCGACGCCGTTTTCGCGCCGGGGCGACGGGCGCGCGGCTCTTGGCCCGGTGCTGCGCGAATATATCGTGTCGGAGGCGATGTTTGCACTCGGCATTCCCGCCACGCGGGCGCTGGCGGCTGTCCTCTCCGGCGAGAGGGTGCAGCGCGAAGTCGGCCTGCCGGGCGGTGTTTTCACCCGCGTTGCGGCAAGCCATATCCGTGTCGGCACGTTCCAGTTCTTCGCGGCGCGCGAGGATGACGAGGGGATCAAAAACCTCGCGGACTATGTGATCGACCGTCATTATCCCGAGGCGAAAGGCGTTGATAATCCTTACCTCGCCTTGCTGCGCGGCATCGCGGAGAGGCAATGCGACCTCATCGCGCGCTGGATGATGGTGGGCTTCATCCATGGCGTGATGAATACCGACAATATGGCGGTCTCCGGCGAAACCATCGATTTCGGCCCCTGCGCCTTCCTTGATGAATATCACCCCAACAAGGTCTTCTCCTCCATCGATGCGCAGGGCCGTTATGCCTTCAACAACCAGCCGGGCATCGCGCAATGGAACATTGCAAGGCTGGCGGAATGCCTGTTGCCGCTGCTCGATCCGCAGGTGGAAAAAGCCGCCGAACTCGCCAATGCCGTTCTCGCCGATTTCGCCGCCGCCTTTCCGAAACGCTGGCTTGCCGGCATGCGCGAAAAGCTTGGCCTGACGACGGAGGAAGAGGGCGACATCGATCTGGTGCAGGCGCTGCTGGCGCTGATGCAGGCATCGGAGGCGGATTATACGCTGACCTTCCGGCGCCTTTCCCATGCGGCCAATGGCGATGCCGAACCGTTTCGTGGCATGTTCATCGATATTGCCGGGGCGGACGAATTTCTGGCGCGCTGGCGGGAAAGAGCCGGCCGCGAGGGGATTTTGGATTCCGAACGATCAGCGGCGATGCTCTCCGTCAATCCCGCCATCATCCCGCGCAACCATCGCATCGAGGAACTGATAGAGGCAGCGGTGGAAGAGGGGGATTTCGAGCCATTCCACGCCATGCTGAGGGCAATCGCCACGCCTTTCGAGGAGCGGCCGGACAACTTCGTCTATATGCAGCCGCCGATGAGCCATGAGCGGGTGTTCAGGACCTTTTGCGGGACGTAACGGGTTCGTCAATCCTCGCCGTCGTGCCGGACTTGATCCGGCATCCAGCCGCCGCGCGTCTGCGCGGCGAGAGAAGCCTTTTCAGCCCAAGGACTTGGGCTGGCTGGATACCGGCTCGAGGCCGGTATGACGGAGGAATGGGAGGAGATGTTCTCTCGACCGTTTTCTCTTTCTCACCCAACCCGCGCCAGCGGCTCATGCGCGCCATAATAGTGGCCGAACCGGTTTTCGAGGAATTTCGATAGCGCCACTTCCTCCTGTCGCACGAAGCCCTTCTGCGGCAGGGCGCCTTCGGCGAGCAGATCGAGAACCGTGCAGATGCCGGCGGCGGTCGTGATCTGGATGGCGCTCATCATCCGGCCGGAAACCGGGCCGGCATAGACCTTGTTGGCGTAGGTTTCCTGCAGGAAACGGCCGTTCCGGGTGCCGCAGACGGTGACGAAGACGATGACCACATCCTGCATGGTGCCGGGCAGGGCGTTTTCGAACAGGTCCTTCAGCACATCGCGGCGATTGCGCAGGTTGAGGTCGTTCAAGAGCGCCTTCATGATCGCCACATGGCCGGGATAACGGATGGTGCGGTAATTCATCGTCCGCACCTTGCCTTCCAGCGTGGCGCAGAGCGTGCCAAGCCCGCCCGAGGTGTTGAAGGCCTCGTAGGTGACGCCGTCAAGCGAAAATTCCTCACGTTCCTCCAGCGCCGGAACGGCGGTAAGGCGGCCTTCGACGATCGCTTCGCAGGGCTCGATATATTCGTTGATCAGCCCGTCCGTGCTCCAGGTGAGGTTGTAATTGAGCGCATTGGACGGATATTGCGGCAGAGCGCCGACGCGCATCCTCACGCTGTCCAGCTTGTCGAACCTGGCGGCGAGATCGGCAGCGACGATGGAGATGAAGCCGGGGGCGAGGCCGCATTGCGGAATGAGCGCCGTCCCGGCCGTTTCTGCCAAGGCCTTGACCTTGCGGGTGGATTCGACGTCTTCGGTGAGATCGAGATAATGCGTGCCGACGGCAACGGCCGCTTCGGCAATGCCTGCCGTCAGGTGAAAGGGGGCGGCGGAAAGCACGGCGAATTTGCCTTTCAGCAGTGCTTCCAGAGCGGGACGGTCGGTGATGTCGACGATTTCGGTATCGACACGTTCATGCGCCGGCACATTGGCCAGCTGATCGGCCGAACGGTCTGCGACGGTGATGCGATAATCGCCGGTGGCCGCCAGCATCCAGGTGATGGCCGAACCGATATTGCCCGCGCCGATGACGACAATGTTTTTCATGTTTTGTTCCCCGCAGTGAATGCAAATCTGTTAGCGCGAATGCGCTTCAAAAACAGAATGCCAGTTTTTATTGACGATTCGCAGCTTCACTATGTGCGGATAGCGGGTTAATATTTGGCAATAAGACGACAGGATTGGCCACTATGACGATTGCAGACAAGGACCGGGCGCTGCTCGCCCTGCTTTCCGAAAATGCCCGCATGCCGGTGGCGGAGCTGGCGCGCAAACTCGGCCTCTCGCGCACCACGGTGCAGGCCCGCATCGAGCGGCTGGAGGCGGACGGGGTGATCGCGGGTTATGGCCTCAGGCTTTCGGAAAGCTATCTTTCCGGGCTGGTGCGCGCCCATGTGCTGATCACCATCGGGCCGAAGGCGCTGCCCGGTGTCACGGCGGCCCTTGCCGCCATCAAGGAGGTGACGACGCTGCATTCGGTGAGCGGCACCTTCGACCTCATCGCCATTCTGGCCGCACCTTCGATCCTCGATCTCGACCGGTTGATCGACAGGATCGGCGCGCTTGACGGCGTGGAGCGCACACTGTCGTCGATCATTCTATCGACGCGGATTTCGCGGTAGGGGATGCCGCGCGCAGCATGCGCAGCGCGGACTGTTATTCCGGACGCTCTCTCCCTCATCCCTGTGCTTGCCACAGGGATCCAGCCGACGCGCGTCTGCGCGGCGAGGAAAGTCCTTTCAGCCCAAGAACTTGGGCTGGCTGGATTCCTGTGACGAGCACAGGAATGAGGGGCGCATGGCTATGCCGCGCCTCGATCTAAACCACCGCCCTCTCATCATAAGCTCTCTGCGCCGCCATCACCGCGTCGATATTTCCCTCCGCCCAATGGGCAAGCGCCGCCACCGTGTCCGTCAGCGTGCGTCCCAGCGGCGTCAGCGAATATTCGACCGTCACCGGCACGGTCGGGAACACCTGCCTCGAAATCAGCCCGTCACGCTCGAGCTTCTTCAGCGTCTGCGACAGGACCTTCTGCGAAATGCCCTTGATCTCCCGCCGCAGCAGATTGAAGCGCACCGCTTCCACCCGCAGCCGGTCGAGGATCAGCAGCGCCCATTTGTCGGCAATCCTGTCCAGCACCATGCGGGTGGGGCAGCGGTCTTCATAGACGTCATAGATGCGTTCCATGGGTTTGTTCCGTCGTTTCAGGGCCATACCGGTTTCCGAAAGGAAACCAGATAACCGAAAAGTGCTCTCTTTTCATGATTTCGCAAACACAGTACCTGTGTTTTCGAAACATGGTTTCTATTAGATACTAAGGAGATTTGAGATGACAGGCAAGATACTCGTAATCGGTTCCACTGGCACCATCGGCACGCCGCTGGTGAAAACGCTGCTTTCCAGGGGTGAAAGCGTGAAGGCCGCCTCGCGTAGCGCCAAGGCCACGGGCGGCGTGGAAGGCGTGCGTTTCGATTATACCGACGCATCGACTTATGCGGATGCCTTCGACGGTGTTGACCGTCTGTTCCTTCTCCTTGCGGGCGGGCGTCTGGATGCCATCGACGCGCTGACGCCTGTGGTCGAGGAGGCGGCGCGGCGCAAGGTGAAGATCGTGTTCCTGAGCGTCCTCGGCGTCGATGCCGACGATTCCATTCCCTATCGCCAGATCGAGCTTAAGATCATCGCTTCGGGTACGCCTTACGTCATCCTGCGCCCCAACTGGTTTGCCGATAATTTCCACAGCTACTGGAAGGCCGGCATTGACCACGGCCAGATCGCCGTGCCGGCCGGCGAGGGCAAGTCGAGCTTCATCGACGTCCGCGATATTGCCGACAGCGCCGCCGCCGCCCTGACCTCTGACGCCTTTAACGGCAAGGCTTTCAACCTGACGGGTCCGAAGGCCCTTGGTTACGGCGAAGCGGCCGCGCTGATATCGCAGGCGATCGGCAAGCCGGTGTCCTACGCTGCCGTTTCGGACGAGGTCTTCATCGGCATCCTCACCGGTGCGGGCGTGCCGCAGGACTACGCCTCCTTCCTCGCTTCGATCTTTTATCCCGTGCGTGAAGGCTGGACAGCGGTGGTGACCGGCGATGTCGAGACACTGACCGGCCATGCACCGCGCTCACTCGAGACCTATATCGCCGACAATCTGGACAGGCTGAAGGGCTGAGGCCCAAAGCGAGCCCGCCGCGCTCACGCTGGATCGGTGGAGCCGCGGCGGGCCTTGAAGAACATCTTCAGCCGCTGGATCTCCTCGGGGTTCCAGCCGCTTGGCGCGGTTACTTCCGTCCATGCATCGATATAATGTTCCGGCGCATAGACATGGCCATAACCGATGGGCGCGGTGGTGGCTGCGGCGACATCGAGACCGAGCTGCAGCAGGGTGACGACCGGGAACCAGCGGAAGGATGTGGAAACGTCAGGCCCGTGATGCGCCATCCATTGCGGCCGCCGGTAAAGCGAGGCGGCCTCGAAGAAGGTGATCGGGTCGCTGGCATATTGCAGATAGACGATCCGCATCGGCCCCCATTTCGCATCGGGCATATGCGCGGTCGTATATTGGTTGGCGAAGCGGATGACGGACGAATCACGGAAACGCGGCAGCCATTCCGGCGTGCCCTTCACCCGGCCATTGGTGGCCATGCGCCATGTCGGGCTGGAAAAGGGCGGTCCGCTCCACAGCGCACCCTGAAACGGATCGGAGAGCACATCGTAGAGATCCGAGGATTTTTGCGAGTTGAGCGAACCGAGGCTGAGGCCATGCAGGTAAAGCTTCGGCCGCGTTTCCTTCGGCAGCGTGGTCCAGTAACCGTAGACGGCCTCGAACAACGCGCGCGCCGTCTCGACACCGTAATCCGGCTCCGTCAGCAGCGCGATCCAGCTCGAGAGATAGGAATACTGCACGGCGACGCTGGCGATATCGCCGTCATGCAGATATTCGACCGTATCGAGCGCTTCCGGGTCGATCCACCCGGTGCCGGTGGGAATGACCACCAGAAGCACCTTTCGCTCGAAACCGCCGACCCGTTTCAGCTCCTCCAGCGCCAAGGCCGCTCTTTCTTCCGGCGTCGACGCCGAGTTGAGGCCCGCATAGACCCTGAGCGGCTCCTTTGCCGGGCGATCGGTGAAGGCGGATATTTCTGTGGCCGCCGGACCTTCGGCGACGAATTCACGCCCGCGTCGCCCGAGCGATTCCCATGTCATCAGCGAGGCGCTGCTGCCGGTCTTGAGCGCATCTGACGGGCGCGGGACGTCGGGTTCGATCAGCGCATCCACCTGTTTCAGCGAGGAATCGGCAAATCTGAGGCCGATATCGAAGATCAGCCCATTGAGCAGCAGCCAGGAGAGTATGATCGCCACCGCGATACCGAGCACATTGGCAAGGCGGCGCGGCAGGAAATGGCGGCTGCGCGCAGCAAAGAACCGGCGGATAAGCTGGAACAGCCGGCCGGCGCCGATGAGGATGGCGGCGACCAGCACCGCAAGGCCGCCGGTCTTGGTGGGGTGGGCGCTCGGCAGCGGATCGAGCTCCATTAAGACGCGGATGGAATTCTGCCAGTCCTTCGCCTGCCATAAAAACGCGATGGCCGTGATGGCGGCGGCAAGCGCGATGAGAAAACGAATGCCGCGCGCATTATGGCGTGAAGGTTCAGGCAGCTCCAGATAGGCCCAGATGGCGTGCAACGCGACACCGATCAGATAACCGATGGCGAAGGAAAAGCCGCACAGCACCCCCTGCATCAGCCATGTGCGCGGCAGGAGCGAGGGCGTGAGCGAAGCACAGAACAGGATAGTGCCGAAGACGATGCCGGTTGCCGAAAGACCTGCAAACAACCGCTCAACCCATTGTTTCACCAACTTGACTCGCCCCTTGTACTCACCGCGTGGTGCGGAGTGTAATATGTGACGGACGAGGGTGCAAATCCTGCTGGCAGGAAAAAAATCATGAAAATAGGAAAATAATCCTTTACAGCGTGACGGTCGTTTGATAGTGTTTGGCTACGGTCGGAGATTTGCGGCTGGGTTAATTCAAAATATCAGAGCGCTGGATTTTACAAATAACAAGGCTTTGCTCTCTTCCCTCATTCCTGTGCTTGTCACAGGAATCCAGCCAGCCCAGGTCCTTGGGCTGAAAAGACTCCTTCCGCCGCGCAGACGCGCGTCGACTGGATTCCTGTGACAAGCACAGGAATGAGGGTTGTGGAGAGGCGCCGCCCGCAAATGAACCGCGTGCATCCCGTACCCATTTCCCATCTCAGGCCAATTCCATGACAATGTCTCACAATTGCGATCCGGCGCTCTACGGCGTCTGGCCCGAAACGCCCGCCTATGCGGCTGAGGACGCGCTTGAAGCCGCGCCGGAGACGAAATCGCGGGCCGACAGGCTGGCCGCCGAAGATGCGGCGCGCAACGGCAGCCTGCGGCAATTGCTGAACGAGTTGACGGAGGAGATGCGCGAGCAGTTCTGTCTGTACCGCAATCTCCGCCAGGCGAGCGAAGCCGCCTTTCTGGCGACGGCGGAGGATGCTTCGGGCAAGCTGGCGCGCGCCGATGTGAAGGCTGCGACGGACCAGCTCTCGCTGATCGTCCGCACGCTGGAGCGGATCGACGCTTTGCAACGGGTGCTGGCGGAAGAAAGGGAAGCTCTTTTCAGCGAAGACGAAACCGAGGCCGGGGACTACGAAACGGCGGTGGCGCATTTCCTCAACCGCATCGACGAACTGGCTGAACAGAAATGCCGCGCGAAGATGGAGGTCGATCCCGCCCGCAGCGCATCCGCAGAAGCCGATACATGACGGATATGCCAACCGGACCCCATCTGCCGGCGCAGGTCTTCAACCTCCTGCGTGACTGGCGTTTCATCGGCAACCTGCCGCAGCAACCGCCGGAGGGCGACTGGCGAACATGGCTGCTGATCGGCGGGCGCGGTTCCGGCAAAACCCGCGCCGGGGCGGAATGGGTGCATCGAGTCGCCTCGACCGGCAAGCAGTCGGATTTGCGCATCGCGCTCGTGGCCGAAACGCTGGGTGACGCCCGCGAGGTGATGATCGACGGCATTTCCGGCATCTGCCGCATCGCCCGCCGCCATCGCCCCGCCTTCGAGGTATCGCGCCGGCGGCTCCTCTGGCCGAATGGCGCGATGGCGCAGGTGTTTTCCTCGGAAGACCCGGAAAGCCTGCGTGGCCCGCAATTCCACATGGCCTGGGCGGATGAGCTGGGCAAATGGAAATATCCGCAGGAAACCTGGGACATGCTGCAATTCGGCCTGCGTCTGGGTGAAACGCCCCGGCAACTGGTGACCACCACGCCACGGCCCATTCCTTTGCTGAAGGCGCTTCTCGCCGATCCCGCGACACGGGTGGCGCGGATGCCGACGGCCATGAATGCGCGCAATCTCTCGCCCGGTTTTCTCAAAGCCATGCAGGACCGTTACGGTGGCACGCGGCTGGGGCGTCAGGAAATCGGCGGTGAATTGATCGACGAGCGGGAGGGCGCGCTGTGGAAACGCGCCGATCTGGAAGCGATTATCGAAGCGGCGCATGAACCGCTGGCGCGCATCGTGGTGGCGGTAGACCCGCCCGCCGGCGTCGGCGAACATTCCTGCTGCGGCATAGTCGTGGCGGGGCTCGGCATGTCCGGGCGTCTTAACGTGCTGGCGGATTGTTCGGTGGAGGCCGAAACGCCGGCCGGCTGGGCCCGCACCGTGGTCGCCGCCTTTCGCCGCTACGAGGCGGACCGGGTGGTGGCGGAGGTCAATCAGGGCGGCGAGATGGTGCGCGCCATGCTGCAGAGCATCGACGCCAACCTGCCGCTGACACTGGTGCGGGCGAGCCGCGGCAAGTTCACCCGCGCTGAGCCGGTTGCGGCACTCTACGAACAGGGCAGGGTGCGCCACGCCGCGCGGTTTGAAAAGCTGGAGGACCAGATGACGGATTTCGGGCCTGACGGCCTATCCTCCGGGCGTTCGCCGGACAGGCTGGATGCGCTCGTCTGGGCGATAACAGCGCTGACGACGATGGTGGTGAGTGAACCGAAAGTGCGGGGGATGTGAGGTAGCCGATTATTGGCTCCAGCGAAGGAGAGCCAATTACCCGTCGAGCGGATGCCCGCGGTTTCTTCTCCCCGCCGGGGAGAAGAAAAGTGAGGCGCCGTCAACGCCCATTTCGGGCGTCTGACGGATATTATTTCTTCGGGGATTGCGCCGGTTTCGGCTGGGAGCCGGTTTCACGCATCTGGCGCCACTCGTTTTCGAGACGGTCATAAACGGTCTGGGGGATTGTCGCTGTCATGGTGGCATTCCTCCTTGAATGGTTAACGCTGCAGGATTGCGCGGTGAATGGAGTTAGCGCGCTAAGGTTCCGAAATTCAAGGAATTTTTTACCCCAAAACCCCGGGGCGCGGATTAAAATCGATTAAGGTTTTTTCAAATCGATTTAGTTCCGGCGGCCTGCATGTGGAAAAACCGGGCGTCGCATTGCCCATCATTTTCAGGAGCCATCATGGCCTATGACGAGGCGCGATTCTTCGCGTCGGCGCGGATTTCCATTTTCGGCGGTCGCCTGCGCGCGGCCCAGCTTGCCGGCACGAAAACGATGCTGGCAGGATTTGAAAAGTCGATGCCGGGCGGCGATCCGCGCTGGCTCGCCTATATGCTGGCGACGGCCTTTCACGAGACGGCGGCGACCATGCAGCCGGTGCGCGAGACATTGGCGGCGAGCGATGCCGAGGCGATGGCAAGGCTCGACCGCGCCTTTGCGGCGGGCAGGCTGCCCATGGTGCGCAAGCCCTATTGGCGGCCGGACACGGAGGGTAAGAGCTGGCTGGGGCGCGGCTTCGTGCAGCTGACGCATCGGCGCAATTACGAGGCCATGTCGGCGCTGACCGGCGTCGATCTCCTCGAACGGCCCGAGCGCGCCATGGAGGCGGAGGTGGCCACCGCGATCCTGATCCACGGCATGGCGGGCGGCGGTTTTACCGGCCGCAGGCTCTCCGATTTCTTCAGCGACAGGTGCGAAGATTGGGACGGCGCCCGCGCCATCATCAATGGCAGCGACCGGGCGCGGCTGGTGGGCGGTTACGGGCGCGCATTTCATCACGCGCTTGTCGCGGCGCGGATTGAACCCGGGCGGGCCAGATGATAACCCGTTACCCGGTGCCGAAAAGGCTGCCTCCGAATTCTGCATGACAGGTGACACCGTGATCCGCCATATCGTCTTTTTCACCGTTCCCGAGGAAAACCGCGACGCCGTGCGCAGGGGGCTTTCCGGCCTGACCGCGATACCGCATTCGCTGAAGCTGGAAATCGGCGAGAACGTGAAGAAGGACCAATGGGGCAATTCGGTCGATTTCATCGTCTATGGCGAGTTCGAAAACGAGGCGGCGCTCGCCGCTTATAAGGCCGATCCGGCTTATGACCTATCGACCCGCACGGTAAAGCCGCTGCGCGAAACCCGCGTTGCCGCCGATTTCGACAGCGATACGGCGGTGAAAGCGCCGATCCGGTAAACGTCCGGTTTCGCCGAAGTTGGCGCGAGATATTGCCGCTGTGCGGACAGGGTGCCTCACGCGCGACGTCATCCTTGGGCTTGTCCCAAGGATCTGATCACGTCCAATAAAATCGAGACGTTGCAGATGCTCGGGACGGGACAGGCCCGAGCATGACGAAAGAGAGCTTTCAGGACGTCGTCAGAAATTTCAGCGTCTACCCTTCGGTGAAAGCCCCACGCGGGCGACGCCGCAGGACTCGACGCCGCGCGCCATCAAAACAAGGACAACTCCATGCGATTTCCCTTTTCCCTGCCGTGGCTGCGCCCGGCGGATGGCAGAGCCGTGCCTGAAAGCCGGAAAATGGCCGATGGCTTCATGGCGGTTGCCGTGCAGGGCGGGCAGGCCTTCTGGTCGGGCCGGTCCTATGCCGCACTTGCTCGCGAGGGTTTCATGAAAAACCCGGTCGCGCACCGGGCCGCCCGCATGGTGGCGGAGACCTCGGCTTCCGTCAGCTGGCTGCTTTATGATGGCGAAGAGGAACTCGCCGATCATCCGCTCCTGGCGCTGCTTTTAAAACCGGGCGTCCATATGGGCGGGCCGGATTTCTTCGAGGCGCTTTATGGTCACCTCATGCTCGCCGGAAATGCCTATATCGAGCCGCTGATGGTGGGCGGGCGGCTGCGCGAGCTGCATCTTCTGCGGCCCGACCGGGTCAGCATCGTCGAGGGGCCGGATGGGTGGCCGGTGGCCTATGATTACCGAGCCGAGGGCCGCGCCTCCCGGCGCATCGCCGCCGAGCGCGACGGGCTGGGGCTGCTGCATCTGAAACTTTTCCATCCGCTGGATGACCGGGCGGGTTTTGCGCCGCTCGCCTCCGCAGGGGCCGCGCTCGATCTGCACAATGCCGCAAGCCAGTGGAACAAGCGCCTGCTCGACAATTCCGCCCGGCCATCCGGCGCGCTGGTCTACCAGCCGAAGGAGGGCGGCAATCTCTCCACCGAGCAATATGAGCGGCTGAAGCGTGAGCTGGAGGAAGGCTATCAGGGGGCGATGAATGCCGGCCGGCCGCTGCTTCTGGAAGGCGGGCTCGACTGGAAGGCCATGGGTCTTTCGCCGCGCGACATGGATTTTCTCGAGGCCCGCAATGGGGCGGCGCGCGATATTGCTCTTTCGCTCGGCGTGCCGCCGATGCTGATCGGCATTCCCGGCGACAATACCTATGCCAATTACCAGGAGGCGAACCGCGCCTTTTATCGCCTGACCGTCCTGCCGCTCGTTTATCGCACGGCGGCAAGGCTCTGCGGCTGGCTTTCTCCGGTCTTCGGCTCTGGGCTGAGGCTTGAACCCGATCTCGACAGGATTGCCGGGCTTGCCGGCGAGCGGGATGCGCTCTGGGCACGCATCGGCGCGGCCTCGTTCCTGAGCGACGAGGAAAAGCGCGAAGCCGTCGGTTATTGATCGCCGCCCCGGCGGGATCGGAACCACGGTTTCCTGTTCAATCATTTTCTGAAGAAGCGGAATCTCCCTGTGAGGTCTTCCGTCCAAGCGATTCCGAAGATTCGCAAAATCACCGGCGCAGGCGCGCAAAAAGCGCCTGCGTGCGACGCGGCGCGTCCGCCCGATAACCACATCCTAGAACGGAATGATTACCCATGTCTGAATTCGCCAATGAGGCCGGCATCTGGGCCGCCCGCATCACCGGCGCCGTGGCGGGCGCGGGTGTGTCGCTCGTTTATCTCCTGCCGAAAAGCAGACGCGAGGCCGCGAGCCGTTTCATCACCGGCGTTTCCTGCGGCATGATCTTTGGCGGGCCTATCGGCCTGTGGATCGTGCAGCAGCTCGATATCGCCGGCGCGCTTTCGGGCCGGGAAATCATGGTGGCGGGTTCCGCCGCCGCCAGCATGGGCGCGTGGTGGGGGCTGGGCGTGCTGGTGCGCATCGCCGACCGTTACGGTGCGCGCCCGCGCGCCTGACACTTCCTTCACATCGCAGGAGTTTTCCATGCACGTTTATCGCGGGCCGCGTCCCGCCACGCGCAAATTCGCCAATCTGGAACTGCGCGGCATTGCCAGCGACGGCACCTTTTCCGGTTATGCCAGCGTTTTCGGCGAGGTCGATCTCGGTCAGGATGTCATCGAGCGCGGCGCTTTCCGCCGCTCCATCGAGGAGCGGGGAGCAGCCGGCATCCGCATGCTCTACCAGCACGATCCGGCCGAGCCCATCGGCGCCTGGCGCACCATCCGCGAGGACGAGCGCGGCCTTTATGTCGAGGGCGTTCTCGCCCCCGGCGTCGCCCGCTCCCGCGAGGTGCATTCGCTGATGAAGACCGGGGCGCTGGACGGGCTGTCCATCGGATTCCGAACGGTGCGTTCCGGCAAGGCGGCGAGCCACGGCGTCCGACGCATCCTGGAAGCCGACCTCTGGGAAATCTCGGTCGTGACCTTCCCGATGCTGCCCTCGGCGCGCGTTTCCGACGTCAAGCATGCCCGCTTCTTCCGCGACCGCGAGACCGAGCTGGTGCGCACCATGCGCCGCGCCGCCCGCGCGCTGTTAGACACGACACCCAAACGCTGACTTCCGGACAATCACCAACAAGGAAACGACATGACAGACCAGATGACGAAACCGGCCCCGATGACCGTCGCGCCGCAGGTGAAGGCCGTGCCCGATACGGTGACGGCGGCCTTCGATGAGTTCATGGAGGCCTTCGAGGCCTTTCGCGAGACCAACGACCAGCGGCTTGCGGATATCGAGCGAAAGATGGGCGCGGATGTCGTGACCCGCGACAAGCTCGACCGCATCGACAGGGCGCTCGACGACAACCGCCGGATCATGGACGATCTGGCGCTCAAGAAAGCGCGTCCCGCGCTTGGCCGCAAGGATGCGCTTTCCCACGATGCCGAAGAGCACAAGGCCGCTTTCGAGGCCTATATCCGTCGCGGCGAGGAGGGCGCGTTGCGCGATCTGGAGGCCAAGGCCTTTGCCGGTTCGACCGGGGCCGATGGCGGTTTTCTGCTGCCGAACGAGACCGATGGCGAGATCGGCCGGCGCATGACGGCGATTTCGCCGATCCGCGCGCTGGCGACCGTCCGGCAGGTTTCCGCCGCCGTGCTGAAGAAACCCTTCTCGCCCGGCGGCATGACGACCGGCTGGGTTTCCGAAACGGCGGCGCGTCCGCAAACGGCAACGCCGCAGCTCGCCGAGCTTTCCTTCCCGACCATGGAGCTTTACGCCATGCCGGCGGCCACACAGGGCCTGCTGGATGATGCGGCAGTCGATATCGAAGCCTGGATCGCCTCCGAAGTGGATATCGCTTTCGCCGAACAGGAGGCCGCCGCCTTTATTGCCGGCGATGGCGCGAGTAAGCCCAGGGGTTTCCTCTCCTATGCGGCCGTCGCCAATGATGGCTGGAGCTGGGGCAATATCGGTTATGTCGCGACCGGCGTTTCGGCCGGATTCGCCTCCGCCGGGCCGATGGATGTGCTGCTCGATGCCGTTTATGCGCTGAAGGCCGGCCACCGCCAGAACGGAACCTTCCTGATGAACCGCAAGACGCAAGGGGCGCTGCGCCGCTTCAAGGATACCAGCGGCGCCTATCTGTGGCATCCGCCCGCCGCTGCCGGCCAGCCGGCCTCGCTGATGGGCTTTCCGGTGACGGAGGCGGAGGACATGCCGAATGTGGTGGCCAACAGCTTCGCCGTCGCCTTTGGCGATTTCCGCGCCGGCTACCTCGTCGTCGACCGTACCGGGGTGCGCATCCTGCGCGATCCCTATTCGGCCAAACCCTATGTGCTGTTCTACACTACCAAACGCGTGGGCGGCGGCGTGCAGAATTTCGAGGCGATCAAGCTGGTGAAATTCGGGGTGAATTGACCGCCCTTTCTTCTCCCCGCCGGGGAGAAGATGCCCCGAAGGGGCAGATGAGGGGGCAAGCTCTCCGAACACATCTACCCTTGCCCCCTCATCCCGCTGTCGCGGACCTCTCCCCCTCGGGGAGAAGAAACAAGCGGTACCCGCTCGCTAATGCGACTACCTTTCTTCCGGAGAACCCATGACCTATGCCCTCATTCATCCGCCGCAGGCGGAGCCGTTGACGCTTGCCGAGGTGAAGGCGCATCTGCGTCTCGACAGCGGCGATGAGGATGCGCTTCTTGCCGCGCTCATCCGCACCGCCCGCGAGCATCTGGAACGTACGACCGGACTTTGCCTCATCCGCCAGACCTGGCGGCTTTATCTCGACCGGTGGCCGCAGAACGGCGTGATTCCGATTGGCAGGACACCGGTGAAAGCCATCGAAACTATACTGGTTTTTGACGGTGAGGGTCGCTCGGCAGACATCACCGCCGGGGAAAAATTGCTCGATGGCGCGGCGCGTCCCGCAAGGCTGTGGCTGCGCGATCCGCCGGCCCCCGGACGGGCGATGAATGGCATCGAGATCGATTTCATTGCCGGCTATGGCGAAGCGGGAACGGATGTGCCCGACACGCTGAAACGCGCCATGCTGATGCATGTGGCGCAGATGTTCGCCTTTCGCGGCGCGGTCGCCCCGGAAAACCAGCCCGCCGCCATTCCCGCCGGTTACGAGCGGCTGGTGGCGCCTTTCTGCCGTCTGGGGCTTTGAGACATGAACCTTGTTTTTCTCGATCCCGGCAAGTTGACGGCGCGGCTGGAACTGGACGTGCGGACCGAAACGCCGGACGGGCAGGGCGGTGCTGCCGAAAGCTGGAATTTCCTGCGGTCGCTCTGGGCTGCGATCGAACCCGTTTCGGAGGCATCGCATGAACGGGCCTCGGCCGAGGGCGTGACGATCACCCACCGCGTCTGGCTGGCTTACCGCGGCGACATCGCCGCCGGCATGCGCTTTCGCAAGGGCCGCCGCATTCTGGCGATCCGGGCGGTGATGGACCCGGATGAGACGCGTCGCTTCATCGTCTGCCGCTGCGAGGAGGAAAGCCGATGAGCGCTGCCAACGCATTTCTTCAGGCGATTTTCGCAAGGCTCGGTAGCGATGCCGCGGTGACGGCGCTTATCCCCGGCGGCATCGTCGACCGGCTTCTGCCGCGCGCGCTTCTGCCGTGCATCGTTATCGACGATCTCGAAAGCCGGGACTATTCGACGGCGACGGAAAGAGCCGAGGAGCATTTCCTGTCGCTGCAGATATGGAGCGATGCCAATGGCCGAAGGGGTGCCGGCGAAATCGTCGAACGGGTGAAGATCCTGCTCGACGATGCGGCGCTGCCGATTGCCGGTGTGTCTCTTGTCAATCTGCATCTTCTTTCCAGCCGCTCGCGGCGCGAGGCGAAGACACGGAATTTCATCGCGGAAATGCGCTTCAGGGCGGTGACGGAGTAGCGCCGTTTCAGGAACCCTGCCTGCGCACGGTTTTCCACAGAACGATCAGCAGTAGAAACGAAATGCCGATCAGCACGGAGGCGATGGTGAGCATGGCGGATACGCCGCCGCGATCCAGCGCCAGGGTGAAGACGACCGGCGCCACGGCAATGGCGAGGTTCTGCGGCAGGGAAATGCGCGCGGCCTGAAGCCCATATTCTTCCGGCGAAAATACCGCGAGCGGCAACACGGCCCGGCTGACGGTGAGCACGCCGGCGCCAAAGCCGAAGAAAACGATGAAGCCGATGAAGGCAGGCATGGCCGGAGCAAAGGCGAGCAACAGCAGCAGGGAAAAGAGCAGCAGACAGAAACCGATCATGGCGGTGAGGAAGGGATTTCCGTGCTTCCCGAGCAGGAAATCCAGCCCGCGCGCCGTAATCGCAAGCACGCTGCGTGCCGATGCCAGTTGCACCGCAAGCGATTGCGTTGCGCCGGCCTGAACCAGAAGCAGCGGCAGAAGCGGTGACAGGCCGAAGGTCGTAAACGCGCTGATCGTCGTCATGGCGGCCAGCAGCACGAAGGCGCGCCGCGTATCGACCGGTGAGGGCGACATCGCCGTCTCTTCTTTCGGCTTTGCCTCTTTTCGGGCCGGACGGCCGGGAAGCACGAAAAGATAAAGCGGCAGCAGGATGAAGATTTGCAGACAGGCATAGGCGGCAAGCGTCCCGCGCCAGCCGAGATGCTGATCGGCAATGGTGGTGACCGGCAGGAAAACCGCCGCCGAAAGCCCGGTGAACAGCATCAGCAGCGTCAAAAGCCGGCCGCTTTCCGCGCCCACACGTTCCACCACGGCCGCATGGGCTGCCGTCGTCAGGCCGCAGGTGGCGGCAAAACCCATCACGGCCCAACCCAAGAGATAGCTCATTGCCCCGCCCGCGAGGGCGAGCACGGCAAAGCCGGCCGCGAAGAATACCGAACCGGCCGCCAGCACCGGCGCCGCGCCGTGGCGCATCAGCATTCTTCCAAGCAGCGGGCCGCACAGAGCGCTGATGGTCATCATGATCGTGAGGCCGGCGAAAACCACGCCGTTGGTGATGGCCAGCTCCTGGCCGATCCGTGGCCCGAGGACGGCCAGCATATCGAAACCGCTACCCCAGCTCACGATCTGCCCGACCGCAAGCACGCCGATAAGGCGCGCGCGAGACGTCAGGGGGGCAGCGTCGGACATGGTGAGATCGCGGGGTGCGAGGTGCAGGAACGCTTTTGGTAGCAGGCCCTTCGCGACCCCGCAACAGCAATCGAGACGAAAGGAAACAACATGGTGGCGCAGAAGGGCAAGGACCTGCTGCTGAAGATCGACAATGCCGGTTCCCACGTAACCGTTGCGGGGCTGAGGACAAAGCGGCTGGCCTTCAATGCCCAGGCCGTCGATGTGACGGATGCCGAAAGCGCGGGGCGCTGGCGGGAGCTTCTTGCCGGCGCCGGCGTGCAACGGGCGTCGCTCACGGCCTCCGGCATCTTCAAGGATCAGGCGAGCGATGCGCTGGTGCGCGGCGCATTTTTTGCGGGCAGCATTCCCGGCTGGCAGATCGTCATTCCCGGTTTCGGCATCGTTACCGGGCCGTTCCAGATCGTAGCGCTCGAATATTCCGGCCGTCACGATGGCGAGGTGCAATTCGAGATCGCGCTGGAATCGGCCGGTCTTCTCAATTTTGGAGCGCTGTGATGCCTGAGCGTTTGCGTTACGGGCGGGCGAACCGCCATCGCGGCGAGATCGAGGCGCTGATCGACGGCGAAAGGCGCGTTCTCTGCCTGACGCTCGGGGCCTTGGCCGAACTCGAAACCGCCTTTGCAGCCGACGACCTCACCGCGCTCGCCGAACGTTTCGCGAGCGGCCGCATGAAGGCGGTCGACATGATAAGGGTGATCGGCGCGGGCCTGCGCGGTGCGGGCAATGTCTTTTCCGACGAGGATGTAGCCGCCGCCACGGTGGAAGGCGGCATTGCCGGCCATGCCGCCATCGTCGCCGATCTTCTGACCGCCACCTTCGGCGGCCTGAAAGGCGAGACGCCAACGGACCCTTGAGCGCCGCAGCAGGCGAGGCGACGCCGCGCCCGTTCCCCTGGGAGGCGGCGATCCATGCCGGCTTCTGCCTGCTGCGGCTCTCCTCAGAAACCTTCTGGCGGCTGACCCCGCGAGAATTCTTCGCGATGACGGGCGGCAACGCCGTCCACCGCGGCCCCGACCGTCAGTCGATGGAAGCGATGATGCGGCGGTTTCCGGATGGGTGACGGCGTCAGGGCATTTTTCGTGGACGTCCGCCCTTGGCACCGTTCGCGCGACTGGCTGCCGTCTTGGCCGGAGAGCGGGATTGCCCGCCCTTGCGCTGTGTTTCCATGAATGTGCGGCTGCCGAAAATACCGTTCATCAGGCCGCTGATCGTATAGTCGACATCGAGGGTTTCCCAATGCAGACCCGTCTCGCCGAGCAGTTCGACATCCGCAAGCTGTTCGGCGGTCGCGTCTTGCAAGCCTTCGAGCGCTCGCGCGGGAAACATGAAGCAGGCGCCGTTGGCGAAATCGACGATGACACGGGCAGAGGCCGTTTCGAAACGCACGGAAACCGGAATAGGGCGCTCGGCGCGCTCTTTTTGCCAGCGTTCCTTGGCGGCGGCGAGTTCGGCATCGCTGACCTCAACCATGATATCGTCTCCAGGTTTCCATAAACAGCTTCCGGTTTTCCTCGATGACGGCGACGGCGCGCCGCACATCCCGGTCCGACATGCCGCCCTGCGTGAGAACGACGAGGCCGACGATGTCGATACGGGCTTCACCCTCTCCATAAACATGAGCATGCGGCGGCTCGTGATCGGCAGTGTAGATGACAAAACGCATGCCATGCTGGCGGAGAACCGTGACCATGAGAACCATAACCCAAGAAGTTGGGTTTTAAAAGAGTGTGGGTTGAAGCAGCGGTTTTTGAGAGCTGTTTCAGCACCATGCATTCCCCAGTTGAATCAGAAAGGCAAGCGCGATGGCGGGCGAAGGATCGATGGCGGAGAACCGGGAAGAGGCGGCGGCGCTGTCCGAGGTGATGGGCGATCTCGAGCGCCGGTCCGAGCGGTTCGGGGCGGCCCTGACCTCGGCCCTGCAGGCGGCGATGGCGGGTGGCAAAGGGCTGGACGATGTATTGCGCGGGTTGGGGCAGCGGCTGTCCGGCATCGCGCTTTCGGCTGGCCTGAAACCGCTTGAGGGCATGATCGGCAATGCCGTCAGCGGGCTGTTGAACGGCGGCGGTTCGCTGTTCGCTTTTGCCGATGGCGGTGTGCCGGGACGCAGCATCACGCCCTTTGCCGATGGCGGCGTCGTTTCCAGCCCCGCCTTTTTTCCGATGGGCGGCGGGCTTGGCCTGATGGGCGAGGCGGGTGCGGAAGCGATCCTGCCGCTGAAGCGTGGTTCGGATGGCGCTCTCGGCGTTGCCGCGCCGTCCGGCGGAGGCGGGGCGCAGATCGTTTTTAACGTGACGGCGACGGATGCTGCGAGCTTTCGGAAAAGCGAAGGCCAGATCGCGGCCATGCTGGCGCGCAGCGTCGGGCGCGGCCAGCGCGGATTGTGACCCACGCTTCAAGACCATCGAAAAGAATCCAGGAACAACGACATGGCGGCATTTCATGAAGTGCGGTTTCCGCTGCGGCTCGCACTCGGGGTGAGCGGCGGGCCGGTGCGGCGGACGGACATCGTCAACCTGTCCAATGGCCGCGAAAGCCGCAACCAGCGCTGGAGGAACGCCAGACGTAGCTATGATGCCGGATCCGGTATCCGCTCCGTCGCCGATCTTTATGAGGTGCTCGCCTTTTTCGAGGCGCGGCGCGGCGAGCTTTACGGCTTTCGCTTTCGCGATCCGGTGGATTTCAAATCCTGCCCGCCGGGAGAGACGCCCGCCGCGACCGATCAGAGGATCGGTACCGGCGACGGGATGACGGCCCGTTTTCAGTTGTTGAAGACCTATGCCGATGCGGGCGGCTCTTTCGTGCGGCGGATCGAGAAACCGGCCGAAGGCTCGGTCATGGTTTCGGTCGAGGGGGTGAAGGTCGAAGCGGCTGATGTGGCGGTCGATCATGTAACCGGCATGATCGTGTTACGTGCGGGGCGGGTGCCGCCCGCCGGCGCCGCGATCCGCGCCGGTTTCGAATTCGACGTGCCGGTCCGTTTCGGGATCGACCGTATCGACGTGAACCTGACCGCTTTCGAGGCGGGCCGTATTCCCTCCATTCCACTGATGGAAATCCTGCCATGAAAACCATTCCCGCCGCCCTTGCCGGGCATCTCGGGCAAGATGCGACGACCACATGCCATTGCTGGAAGGTGACACTGAAGGACGGTGCGATGATCGGTTTTACCGATCATGACGAGGCGATATCGTTTGCCGGCACCTCCTACCTTGCCGCCAGCGGCTTTTCGGCCAGCGATAGTGACGGCGAAACGGGGCTGGGCGCAGGCGCCGGGGAGGTGGCCGGCGGTTTTTCGAGCGAGGCGATTGCGGAGGGCGATCTGGCCGCCGGGCGTTTCGATGGGGCGAGGGTGGAGCTTTTCCTCGTCAACTGGCAGGCGCCTGACCAGCATGTGCTGCTGAACAGGCGCGAGATTGGCGAGGTGACGCGGGCCGGCGGGGCGTTTCGCGCCGAGCTGCGCAGTCTTGCCCATCGCCTCGGCCAGCCGCAGGGCAGGGTCTATGGGCGGCGCTGCGACGCCGCCCTTGGCGACAGGCGTTGCAGTGTCGATCTGGCGCGCTTTACCGGGCATGGGCGCGTGGCGGCGGTGGACGCCTCGGGCGGCCTGCTCGTTTCCGGGCTCGATGCCTTTGCCGACGGTTTTTTCAGCCGGGGGAAGCTGCGTTTTCTGACCGGCCCGCTCGCCGGCAAGGGGTTCGATCTCGACGGGCAGGAGCGGCGTGACGGCGGGGTGCTTTTGTCCTTCTGGCTGCTGCCGGAACAGCCGCCTTTGCCGGGAGATAGGTTTTCCGTCACCGCCGGCTGTGACAAGAGCTTTGCCACCTGCCGCGCGAAATTCGCCAATCATCTGAATTTTCGGGGCTTTCCGCATCTGCCGGGGGCGGATTTCGCCTATTCCTACGCGGCGGGCGGCGAGAGCCATGACGGCGGGGCGCTGTTTTCATGAGCGACCCCGGCGAAAGAGTGCTGGCGCTTGCCGAAGGCTGGATCGGCACGCCCTATCGGCATCAGGCCTCGTTGAAGGATGTCGGCTGCGATTGCCTCGGCCTCATTCGCGGCATCTGGCGGGACCTTTACGGCCACGAACCGGAATTGCCGCCGCCCTATGCGCCCGATTGGGCCGAACGCGGCGGCGAGGACCGGCTGATGGCGGCGGCAAAACGCCATTTTCCGGCGGTGGCGGGCCTGGAAGAGGCAAGGCCGGGAGACCTGCTGCTGTTCCGCTGGCGTGCCGATGCCGCCGCCAAGCATCTCGGCATTCTGGCCGGTCCGCAGCATTTCATCCACGCCTATGAACAGGCGGCGGTGGTGCGTTCGGCGCTGGTGCCCGGCTGGCGGCGGCGCATCGCCGGCGTCTTCCGTTTTCCCGATCCCTGAATTTTTCGAGGCAAGCATGGCGACAATCGTTTTTCAGGCGGCGGGCGCGGCACTCGGCGGCATTTTCGGTCCTTTGGGCGCGGTGATCGGCCGGGCGGCCGGGGCGCTGGCAGGCAACGCCATCGACCGCACGCTGCTTTCGAACGGGCGGACGGTAACGGGCGCGCGGCTCTCGACCGCGCGCATTCCCGGCGCGGATGAGGGAGCGGCGATCAACCGGCTTTACGGCGCAGCACGGATCGGCGGCACGCTGATCTGGGCGACGCGTTTCGAAGAAAGCGTGGAGGTGCAGCGGCGTGGCGGCAAGGGCAATCGCGGTCCGAAAGTGGAGACCTTTCGGTATTTCGCCAACGTCGCCATCGGCCTGTGCGAAGGCGAGGCGGCAAGGGTGCGGCGCGTCTGGGCCGATGGGCGGGAGGTGGACCTGAGTGCCGTGGAGATGCGCTTTTATCCCGGCAGCGAGACGCAAATGCCCGACCCGCTGATCGAGGCGAAGCAGGGGGCGGGCAATGCGCCGGCCTTTCGGGGACTGGCCTATGTGGTGTTCGAACGCCTGCCGCTCGACGGCTTCGGCAACCGCATTCCGCTCATGCAGTTCGAAGTGGTGCGGCCGGTCGGCCGGCTGGAAAAATCCATCCGCGCCATCACCGTCATTCCGGGGGCAACGGAACACGGTTACGCCACTGCGCAGGTTTCCGAAAGGACGGGGATCGGCCAAAGCCGCATCATGAACCGCAACGGCCTGACCGCTTCGACCGACTGGGCTGCGGCGATCGACGAGTTGCTGGATCTGTGTCCCAATCTTGAGAGCGTGGCGCTGGTGGTAAGCTGGTTCGGCACGGATATGCGGGCGGGGGAATGCCGCATTCTGCCGGGCGTGGAAGTGGCCGGCCGGGATGGGGAAACCATGCCATGGTCCGTCGCCGGCCTTTCGCGCGATGAGGCGCATCCTGTCAGCCATCATGGCGGCGGCCCGGCCTATGGCGGCACGCCGAATGATGAAAGCGTGTTGCAGGCGATAGCCGATCTCAGGGCGCGCGGGCTTCGGGTGTGCCTTTACCCCTTCGTGATGATGGATGTTACCATCGGCAATGGTCTGCCGGACCCCTATGGCAAAGGCGAACAGGACGCCTATGCCTGGCGCGGGCGCATCACCTGCTTTCCCGCACCCGGCAGGGCCGGTTCTGCGGATCGCAGCGCGGGCGCAAGGGCGCAGGTTTCCGCCTTCTGCAACCGCGATGAAGGCTATCGCCGTATGGTGCTGCATTATGCGGCGCTGGCGGCCCGGGCTGGCGGGGTGGATGCTTTCCTGATCGGTTCGGAGCTGCGAGGGCTGACGGCGCTGAGAGACGAGAATGATGCCTTTCCCTTTGTCGAGGAACTGGTGCGGCTGGTTGGCGATGTGCGGGCGATATTGGGGCCGGCGGTGAAGCTGACCTATGCGGCGGACTGGAGCGAATATTTCGGCCACCAGCCGGCAGACGGCTTGGGCGACGTGTTCTTCCATCTCGATCCGCTCTGGGCGAGCCCGAATATCGACGCCATCGGCATCGACAACTACATGCCGCTTTCCGACTGGCGCGACGGGGATGCCGCAAACGGCAATCCCGACGGCATGACCGGCCCGGACGATGTGAGCGCCTTCCGCCGCGCGATCACGGCGGGAGAGGGGTTCGACTGGTATTATGCTAGCGATGCGGACCGCGCCGCGCGGCGGCGCACGCCGATTACCGACGGGTTGAAGGGCAAGCCGTGGGTGTTCCGTTACAAGGACTTGCGCAATTGGTGGGGAAACCTCCACTACGACCGGGTGCGGGGTGTGGAGAAAACCGTGCCCACGGCATGGGCGCCGCGCTCCAAGCCGGTCTGGTTCACCGAACTCGGTTGCCCGGCGGTGGACAAGAGCGCGACGCGGCCCAATGTCTTTCCTGATCCGAAATCGGCGGAAAACGCTTTTCCCTATTTTTCCCGCCGCAACCGCGCCGACAGCCAGCAGCGACGGTTTCTGGAGGCGCATCTCGACCATTGGGGAAAGGGCGATGCGGCGATGGTCGATGCAAGCCGGGTCTATCTGTGGACCTGGGATGCACGGCCCTTTCCGGCCTTTCCGCAGAATAGCGCGGCCTGGAGCGATGGGGCGAACTGGCGCACCGGCCACTGGCTGAATGGGAGGCTGGGCACGGCAACGCTCGCCGATGCCATCGCCGCCATCCTCACCGATCACGGCTTTTCAGACTTCGATGTTTCCGCCGTCAGCGGCGATCTGGGAGGTTATGTGCAGGGAGACGTGACCTCCGCCCGCAACCTCTTGGAGCCGCTGATGGCGGCGTTTCAGGTGGATGTGACGGAAGATGGCGGAACCCTGCGCTTCCGCTCCCGCAATACGGCGGTCTTGCCGGTCCGGGATATTGCCGTGCTGGCCGATCTGGAAGACGAGCCGCTCTGGTCGGAAAATCGCGGCCATGACAGCGATTTCGCGGCTGAAGCCGTGCTGACCTCTTTCAACCCCACGCTGGATTACGAGCAGGCAAGTGTACGGTCCCGGCGCATCGACAATGCCGGCAGCCGGGTGATGCGGCTCGATCTTAACGCTGCCCTGCCTGCGGAAACGGCGGAGGCCGCCGTCGAGGCGTTGTTGCGCGACAACCGGCAGGCGCGGCGCAGCCTGCGCTTTGCTCTGCCGCCTTGCGATATCGCGCTTGAACCGGGTGATTGTATCCGCCTGCCGGAAGGGACCTTTCCGCAGGCGCCGGCAGGGCGGTTTCTGGTCAGCCGGATCGAGGACGGCGCGGTGCGGCAGGTGGAGGCGCGGGCCTTTTCCGCTGCCTTTCCGGTCTTTGCCGGCGGCGCGGAGGAACGGCGCAGCAGCGGCGCAAGCGGAGCCGAAGGTTTCGCGCCGGAAGTGCTGTTTCTCGATCTGCCCTACCATGACGGCACCGCGCCGGAGGATTCGGCGCGGAGTGCGGCGCTTGCAAAGCCCTGGCGGCCAATCATCATTTCCGCGTCGCCGGGCAGTGAAGGTTACCGGCAGCGCGTGCTGCTGGACCGGTCGGCGATGATCGGCGCGCTGGCAATGCCGCTGACATCAGGTCCTTCCGGCCGCTTCGACCGGAAAAACACAATCCTCATCGATCTGCCCTTCGGCGAGGTATCGTCGGCCGGGGAGCTTTCGGTGCTGAATGGCGAGAACCGTCTCGCCATCAAGGCGGCGAACGGTGTGTGGGAAATCGTCGCCTTCGCAAAAGCCGAGGAAATCGCACCCTCGCGCTGGCGGCTCTCCGCTCTTCTGCGGGGACTGGCGGGCACGGAAGACGCGCTCGCCGCGGGCGCGCCGAAAGGTGCGCCGGTGGTGGTGCTGGATGCGGCGGTGCAGCCGCTCGGTCTTGCCGCGAGCGAGCGCGGGCGACGCCTGAACTGGATCGCGGAAGCGGCCGGAATGGCGGGCGCGCCGAGCGGTCCGTTTGCCTTCGAGGGCGGCCTGCGGGCGCTGACACCGCTCGCGCCGGTGCATCTTGCCGCCGAGCGGCGCGGCGACGGCGTTTTCATCAGGTGGAAACGACGGGGCCGGGTGGAGGCCGATGGCTGGGATGCGAGCGACATTCCGCTGGACGAGCCCCTCGAGCTTTATCGCATCGAGGTGCTGGACGGCGAGACCGTGCGGCGCATGGCGGAGGTTTCGCAACCCTTCTGGTTTTACCCCGCCGCAGACGAACTCACAGATTTCCCGGCATTGCGGGATCACATTTCCGTGCGTGTCCGAATGCTCGGCCGCGCGGTGCCCTCGGGCGTGGTGGCGCAGGCCACCCTCCCGATCTGACATGTGCCTGAAAAACAACGCAAAGGATGAGACTATGGACAGTACCAAAGCATGGTATCAATCGCGCACGATCTGGGGCGCTCTGGTTGCGGTTTTCGCACCGCTTTTCAGCATCGCAGGCCTTGATCTGCCCGCCGGTCTGCAAGGAGAACTGGCGGACGGGCTGGTGACGGTTGCGGGCGGAATCGGTGGTCTGGTCGCACTTTACGGCCGTCTTTCGGCGACCAGCGCCATTCGCTGACAGCACCCGCGACAACGCCGTTCCCGCCTGGCGCCCACGCGGCGGGGGCGGCATTCATTTGCCATTCAGACGCTTTGCGCTACATATTCGGTCACAATACGGTTCGAGACGCACCCGCTTTTTTGGAAGTTTGTAGAATGGCATCACCTCTCATCATCGCGACGCTTGCAGCCGGGCTTTCCGGTTTCACGGCGCCCGAGGCTGATCTGCAGGGCCATTACATTCTGGCGGCGAGCGATTGCGGCGCAGCCGTCGCCCGCGTCGTGCGCGAAACCGGCGGTCAGCTGCTTTCGGTCTATCCTTCCGGTGACGGTCAGTCCTGTGTCGTCACCGTTCTCGTCCAGGGCAATGGCGAACGCCCGCGCAAGGTGACGATGCGCGTGCCGATGTAGCTTGCCCGCATCGCCGAAATATCGGAAAACAATCCGACACATTTAGCATGACCGGCGACGCGCCTGCGGGCCGGGATACAGGAAAGGGCGGACAATGCGTATTCTCGTTGTTGAGGACGATGCCAATCTCAATCGTCAGCTGACCGATGCGCTGAAAGAAGCCGGTTATGTTGTCGATCAGGCATTCGACGGCGAGGAAGGCCATTATCTCGGCGATACCGAGCCCTATGACGCCATCGTCCTCGATATCGGCCTGCCGCAGCTCGACGGCATCACCGTCGTTGAAAAATGGCGTGCGGCCGGCAAGGCCATGCCGGTGCTCATCCTCACCGCCCGCGACCGCTGGAGCGACAAGGTCGCCGGTATCGATGCCGGTGCAGATGACTATGTGACGAAGCCTTTCCATGTGGAAGAAGTGCTTGCCCGCGTGCGCGCGCTCATCCGCCGCGCCGCCGGCCATGCTTCTTCCGAACTGGTGTGCGGCCCGGTCCGGCTCGACACTAAATCCTCCAAGGCCACCGTCAACGGCACAACGCTGAAGCTCACCTCGCACGAGTTCCGGCTCCTGTCCTATCTCATGCACCACATGGGCGAGGTCGTCTCGCGCACCGAGCTGGTCGAACACATGTACGATCAGGATTTCGACCGCGATTCCAATACCATCGAGGTGTTTGTCGGCCGTCTGCGCAAGAAGCTCGGTGTTGATCTGATCGAGACGATCCGTGGTCTCGGTTACCGGATGCAAGCGCCGGCAGATGCGAAGTAATTCCCTCACCGCCCGCGTTCTGCTGCTCGCCTCGCTCTGGTCGGTGCTGGCGCTGGTGGTGATCGCCGTCGTGATCTCGACGCTTTACCGGCAGGGTGTGGAGCGCAGCTTCACCGATCTTCTGAGGGCGCAGCTTTATAACGTCATCAATTCCGTGACGATTTCCAATGAGAACACGCTGGCCGGCAGCCCGCAGCTCGGCGATCTGCGCTTTTCGCAGCCCGATACCGGCTGGTACTGGGTTGTCGAGCCGCTCGGCAATTTCCAGACCGCGCCGCTGGTGTCGTCGTCGCTCGGCGTCTCCACCCTGCCGGTGCCGAGCATTCTCGATGCGCCCTTCGACAACCGCTATGAGCGCTTTTATGCCGTCACCGACGAGGCCGGCAATCAGGTGCGCGTGGCGGAAACGGAAGTTGTGCTGGATGGCGAGGGGCGCGCGGCGCGTTTCCGTGTCTCCGGCAATCTGAACGTCGTGGAAGACGATGTGCGTGATTTCTCCAACAGCCTTTATCTGGCGCTCGCCGTTTTCGGTGTCGGCAGTCTCGTCGTCAACGGCCTTGCCATTCTCTACAGTCTGCGACCGCTCGATCAGGCTCGCGTCGCGCTCGGCAAGATCAGGGGCGGGGAGGCGGAAAGCCTCGAAGGCGAATTCCCGCGTGAAATCCAGCCGCTTGCCAATGAGGTCAATGCGCTGATCGACAGCAATCGCCGCCTCGTGGAGCGCGCCCGCATGCAGGTCGGCAATCTCGCGCATTCGCTGAAAACGCCGATCGCCGTTCTTCTGAACGAGGCCCGCACGCTGGAGCCGCAGCATGGCGATCTGGTGCGGGCGCAGGCGGACGCCATGCAGGCGCAGGTGCAATCCTATCTCTCCCGTGCCCGCATCGCCGCCCAGCGCGGCTCGATCCTCGCCCGCGTGGAAGCGGAGCCGGCGCTGGAGCGGCTGGTGCGCGTGATGCGCCGCCTGAACCCCGACAAGCAGTTCGTGCTGAATTTCGAGCAACCCGGCGCGGTACTCGGCATGGAGCAGCAGGATCTGGAAGAGGTCGTCGGCAATCTTCTGGAAAATGCCGCGCGTTTTGCGCAGACGCGCGTGGTCATCACGCTTGCGGCCGGCACGCATCCATCCTCCGATGCGGAAATCGCCCGTCGCTCCTGGGTGGAGCTGACGGTGGAGGACGACGGGCCGGGGCTTGAGCCGGAACAGATCAGCGAAGCGATGAAGCGCGGGCGGCGGCTGGACGAGAGTCGGCCGGGCACGGGCCTCGGATTGTCGATCGTTTCCGAGGTGGTGTCAGAGTACCATGGCCGCTTTTCGCTGTCGCGCAGCGGCATCGGCGGGCTGAAAGCCGATCTGATTTTGCCGGGCCTTTCGAAAGAGCTTGCGTGAGGCAAGAAAAAAGGCAAGAAATTCAATGGCACTATATTAGGTGCGATGCGGTAAAAAAGAGGACAGGGTTTGGTTGACGTGTATGATGGCTGCCGCTCCGTGACAATGCGTTCGCTGGTGTCACGCCCGGCACTTCTCTCGATCCTGTGTGTATCGATGCTGAGCGCCTGCACCACCACGGGCACCCGCCCGGCGGGCGGCGGCCTGTTCGGCCGTTCATCGCAGCCTTCGACGCCGTTCCTTGCCAATCTGGAAGGCGGCATTGTCGGGAGAAGCGGCGTGCAGCTCGACAGGGGTGACCAGACCAAGGCGCTGGAGGCCGAATACAAGGCGCTGGAAACGGCCCCCGTCGGCACGCCTGTGTCGTGGACCGGCGATGACGCCAAGGGGCAGGTGGTCGCCAATGCGCCCTACCAGGTCGGCAACCAGAATTGCCGGCAATATTCGCACACCCTGACCGTCGACGGACGCGAAACCAGGGCGCGCGGCGCAGCCTGCCGCAATGCCGATGGAAGCTGGTCGCCGCTGACTTGAAATAGTTTGACGTAAATCAAGGTCACGGGCCTTTTGCGATGACAAGAAGAGGCATGGCGGTGCAGCCGGGAGATGGCCTGCGGTGCGGCGTGATGTCTCAAATTCACGTCATCCCCGCGCTTCATGTTTCCATGTGCCGCGCATTCGAGTAATTGAGCCTTATGTTCTGGATTGTCGTTGCGATATTGACGGCGGCTGTCGCCATCGTCCTGATGTACCCGCTGATGCGGAAGACCGAGGCGTCGCAGACGCGCCGCGACGGTGAGGTCGCCGTTTATCGCGATCAGCTGGCCGAACTGGACCGCGAACGCGCCGCCGGTCTGATCGGCGACACCGAGGCGGATTATGCCCGCGCCGAAATCGGCCGTCGGCTTCTCGCCGCCGCCGAAGCGGAAGAGCAATCCGGCAAAGAAACCCGGCCGCGCCGGCACAATCTTGCCGCCAGCCTCATCACGGTTCTGCTGCCCGCGCTCGGTCTCTGTCTTTACATCTGGAACGGCAGTCCGGAGGTGCCGGACATGCCGCTCGAGGCGCGTCTTGAAAAGCCCGGCAACGACATGAACCTTCTGGTCGCCCGGGCGGAACGGCATCTCGCGCAGAACCCGGAGGACGGCGCCGGCTGGGATATCCTCGCGCCGATCTATTTCAAGACATTGCGGCTTGGCGATGCCGAGCTTGCCTATCGCAATGCGCTTCGTATTCTGGGACCGAGCCCGGAACGGTTGACGGGCCTTGGCGAAACGCTGGTGGCCGGCAATGACGGCATCGTCATCGAAGCCGCGCGTGCTGCTTTTGCTGAGGCCGAAGAGCTGAAGCCCGGCAATCCGCGCGCCCGTTTCTATCTGGCGCTGTCGCTGGAACAGGCCGGCAAGGCCGAGGAAGCGCGCGCCGCCTTCACCGCGCTGGCGGCCGATGCACCGGCCGGCGCGCCGTGGCTGCCGCTGGTGCGCGAACATATCGCCCGGACCGGCGGCGCGGCGACCCCTGCCGCACCCGGCCCGACCGCTGAGGACATGGCGGCGGCAAAAGACATGACGGCTTCTGACCGGCAGGCGATGATCGAGGGCATGGTGTCGAGCCTCGACGCCAAGCTGAAGGAAAACCCCGCCGATTTTGAAGGCTGGATGCGGCTTGTCCGTGCCTATTCCGTGCTGAAGAACGAAGCCAAGGCCGGAGAGGCGTTGCGAGCGGGGCTGAAGGCCTTCCCGCCGGAGGGCGAGCAGGGCCGCCAACTGCTGGCGCTGGCCAAGGAACTGGGCGTTTCCGCCGGACCGATCCGCATGAACGGGCAGCAGGATGCCGCGCCGCAGGGAGTGACGCAATGACCCGCAAACAGAAACGCCTGGCGATCATCGGCGGCGGCATGAGCTTCATCGTTGCAGCCGTGCTGCTCGTCATGTTCGCCTTCGGCCAGTCCATTGCCTATTTCTACATGCCGGCCGATCTGGAGAAAACGCCCGTCAACCCCGGCACCCGCATCCGCCTCGGCGGGCTGGTGGCGGAAGGCTCGATCAAGCGCGGCGAGGGCCGCACGGTGAGCTTCACGGTCACCGACGGTGAAGCGAACGTGCCGGTCAGCTATACCGGCATCCTGCCCGATCTTTTCCGCGAAGGGCAGGGCGTGGTGACCGAAGGCATGTTCGATGCCGCGACCCACGGTTTCGTTGCCGACAGCGTGCTGGCCAAGCACGACGAGAACTACATGCCGAAGGAAGTGGCAGACCGGCTGAAGGACAAGGGCCTGTGGCAGCATGCGGGGGAAGGCGAAGAACCAGCCGCCGCAACGCCAGCGACCAGCGCAGCTTCTTCCGACAAGACCGGAGCGACCAGATGATCAACGAGATCGGCCATTATGTTCTGGTTCTGGCGCTCGGTGTGGGGCTTATCGTCTCGACGCTGCCGGTCATCGGCGCGCGCCGCAACGACCGGGCGCTGATGGATGTCGCCTCGCTCGGCTCGGTCCTGATGTTCCTGCTGGTCGCCTTCTCCTTCGCGGCGCTGACGCGGGCTTATGCCGTCTCGGATTTTTCCGTGCGCAATGTCTGGGAAAACTCCCATTCGCTGATGCCGATGATCTACAAGCTGACCGGCGTTTGGGGCAACCACGAAGGCTCCATGCTGCTGTGGCTGCTCATCCTCGTGTTTTTCAGCGCGCTCGTCGCCGCCTTCGGCCGCAACCTGCCGGAAACGCTCAAAGCCAATGTGCTTGCGGTACAAGCCTGGATTTCGGTCGCCTTCCTGCTGTTCATCCTGCTCACCTCCAATCCGTTCCTGCGGCTGGAGCCGGTGCCGGCCGAGGGGCAGGACCTCAATCCCATTCTTCAGGATTTCGGCCTCGCCATTCATCCGCCGCTGCTTTACCTCGGTTATGTCGGCTTTTCCGTCTGCTTCTCCTTTGCCGTTGCGGCGCTGCTGGAAGGACGCATCGACGCCGCCTGGGCGCGGTGGGTGCGGCCATGGACACTCGCCGCATGGACCTTCCTGACCGCCGGCATCTCCATGGGCTCCTACTGGGCCTATTATGAACTCGGCTGGGGCGGCTGGTGGTTCTGGGATCCGGTGGAAAACGCTTCCTTCATGCCGTGGCTTGCCGGAACCGCGCTGCTGCATTCGGCGCTCGTCATGGAAAAGCGTGAGGCGCTGAAGATCTGGACTGTGCTTCTGGCGATCATGACCTTTTCGCTGTCGCTGCTCGGCACCTTCCTCGTCCGCTCCGGCGTGCTCACCTCGGTCCACGCTTTCGCTACTGATCCGAGCCGCGGCATCTTCATTCTCGGCATCCTGACCGTCTTCATCGGCGGCGCCTTCGCGCTCTTTGCCTGGCGCGCGCCGTCGCTCAAGGCCGGCGGCCTGTTTGCGCCGATCTCGCGCGAAGGGTCGCTCGTCCTCAACAACCTTATCCTGACGGTATCGACCGCGACCGTGCTGATCGGCACGCTTTACCCGCTCATTCTGGAAACGCTGACGGGCGAAAAAATCTCGGTCGGCGCGCCTTTCTTCAATCTCACCTTCGGTCTGCTGATGATCCCGATCCTGATCGTCACGCCTTTTGGACCGATGCTCGCCTGGAAGCGCGGCGATCTTCTTGGAGCCTTCCAGCGGCTTTATGTGGCGGCAGCGCTTGCGGCGCTTGCCGGGCTGACGCTCTGGTATATCGAAAATGGCGGTCCGGTGCTGGCCGCACTCGGCATCGCCGCCGGTTTCTGGCTGATCTTCGGCGCTTTCGCCGATCTCTGGTATCGCGCCAATTTCGGCAAGCTCGCCTTCGGTATCGCGTTTCGCCGCCTGAAGGGCCTGCCGCGTTCGGCCTTCGGCACGGCGCTGGCGCATATGGGGCTTGGCATCACCGTGCTCGGCATCGTCATCGTCACCACTTTCGAGACCGAGACGGTCCTGGAAATGAAAGAGGGCATGGCGGCGGAAGCGGGCGGTTACAGCCTGACCTTCGATGGCGTCCGCCACGCCGTCGGCCCGAATTTCACCGAGGATCGCGGCCATTTTACCGTGCGCAAGGCGGGGGTGGAGGTGGCCGATGTCTGGTCGTCCAAGCGGCTCTATACCGCACGCCGGATGCCGACGACGGAAGCCGGCATCCTGACCTTCGGCCTCAGCCAGCTTTATGTCTCGCTGGGTGACCCCATGGCCGATGGCGGCATGGTGGTGCGCATTTGGTGGAAACCCTTCATCCTATGCATCTGGGGCGGCACGCTGTTCATGATGGCGGGCGGTTTCATCTCGCTCTCGGACAGGCGTTTGCGGGTCGGAGCGCCGAATCGCAAGGCGAAGCCGGTGCAGGCTGCAATGCCGGAGGCGGCGGAATGAGTGTGGTCTTGCTCCCCTCATTCCTGTGCTTGTCACAGGAATCCAGCCGACGCGCGTCTGCGCGGCGAAGGACTCCTCTCAGCCCAAGGACTTGGGCTGGCTGGATTCCTGTGACAAGCACAGGAATGAGGGAGAGAGTGGCAAGGCTTGCTCTTCTTCTCACCCTCGTCTTCGCTGCAGCCTCTCCGGCCTTCGCCTTCAACCCGGATGAAGTCCTCAAAGACCCCGTGCTGGAGCAGCGCGCCCGCAACCTCACGTCTCAGCTCCGCTGCATGGTCTGCCAGAACCAGTCCATCGACGACAGCAATGCGGAGCTCGCGCGTGACCTGCGGGTTCTGGTGCGGGAACGGCTGGTCGAGGGTGACAGCGACAAGGCCGTCATCGATTATGTCGTGTCGCGTTACGGCGAGTTCGTGCTCCTGAAACCGCGCCTCAGCCTGCGCACCGTGCTTTTGTGGGGCGCGCCCATCGGTCTCACCCTTGCGGGAATTTTCGCCGTCTTCGTGTTTTCCCGCCGTCGCGCAAGCCAGGAACAGCCGCAGAAACTGAGCGCGGACGAAGAGATGAGAATTCGCAATCTCATTGAAAAATAACCGTTTTTCATTTTTCCCCACGGTTCTTTTTCAACATTACGGATTTTTCATTCGTCAGACACTTCGCCGTAAGGTGTCGCCTCCTATATCTTCATCATCCACCGCTTCCCCGGTCAAACGGGCTCCAGTCTGAATGAAGAAAGAAGGTACACCATGTCTCATTCGCAAAACGGCCATTTCTCGCTGAAGACGGCTTTAAAGGCCACGACCGTTGGCGGCCTTGCGGCGCTGATGCTTTCCACCGGCATCGCCGCACCGATCCTCCACTCTTTTGCCGCCCCCGTCGAGGTGACTGCGCCGCAGGTTCCGAGCTTCGCCAATGTGGTCGATGCGGTATCGCCTGCCGTCGTCTCCGTTCGCGTGCAGTCCAACGTGCAGCCCGCTTCCGATGATAGCGGCAATTTCTCCTTCAATTTCGGCGGCCGTGGCCTCGACCAGCTTCCGGACGACCATCCGCTGAAGCGCTTCTTCAAGGAATTCGGCGGCCCCAACCAGGATCGCTCCGACCGTGGCCCGAACCGCCACCGTGACGGCAAGGGTCCGCTGCGCCCCGTCGCTCAGGGCTCCGGCTTCTTCATTTCCGAAGATGGTTACATCGTCACCAACAACCACGTCGTCGATGACGGCTCCGCCTATACGATCGTGATGAATGACGGTACCGAACTCGACGCCAAGCTCGTCGGCCGCGATCCGCGCACCGATCTGGCGCTGCTGAAGGTCGATGTGAACCGCAAGTTCACCTATGTCCAATTTGCCGATGACAGCAAGATCCGCGTTGGTGACTGGGTTGTCGCCGTCGGCAACCCCTTCGGCCTCGGCGGTACGGTGACATCCGGCATTATCTCGGCCCGTGGCCGCGATATCGGCTCCGGCCCCTATGACGATTACCTGCAGATCGACGCCGCCGTGAACCGTGGTAACTCGGGCGGTCCCGCCTTCAACCTCAACGGCGAAGTCGTCGGCATCAACACCGCCATCTTCTCGCCTTCCGGCGGCAATGTCGGCATCGCCTTCGCCATTCCGGCCTCGGTCGCCAAGGACGTGATCGCCGACCTGCAGAAGGACGGCAAGGTCGAACGCGGCTGGCTCGGCGTGCAGATCCAGCCCGTCAGCAAGGATATCGCTGAATCGCTCGGCCTTTCCGAAGCCAGCGGCGCGCTCGTCGTTTCGCCGCAGGCCGGCTCGCCGGGCGACAAGGCCGGCATCAAGCAGGGCGACATCATCACCGCCGTCAATGGCGAGCCCGTCAAGGATGCCCGCGACCTGTCGCGCCGCATCGGCGGCATGGCGCCCAACACCAAGGTTGAAATCTCGCTGTGGCGCGGCGGCAAGTCGCAGCCTGTCACGGTAACGCTCGGCGATCTCGCCAGCGACGATGCTTCCAAGGCGACTCCGAGCCAGAACGACGACAAGGGCGGCCAGTCCTCCAGCGAGAAGGTGCTCTCCAGCCTCGGCCTGACGGTTTCGCCCGCCGATGACGGCAACGGCCTTGCCATCACCGATGTCGATCCCGACAGCGATGCTGCCGCCCGTGGCCTGAAGACGGGTGAGAAGATCACCTCGGTCAACAACCAGCAGGTCGCTTCCGCCGCCGATATCGAGAAGATTCTCGAACAGGCCAAGAAAGACGGACGCACCAAGGCGCTGTTCCAGATCCAGACGGACGATGGCAGCCGCTTCATCGCTCTGGATATCGACCAGGGTTGATAGGCTGAAAGGCGATGCCGGTTCTTTCGGGAGCCGGCGTCGTCAAGGAATGTGTCTCGCCTGTAGGACGGGACAGAACATATGGAACGAGCGCGTGCCACTTGTTTCTTCTCCCCGTGGGGGAGAAGGTCGCGGCAGCGGGATGAGGGGGCAAGGGCAGCGATAGACCGAGAGCTTGC
>NZ_LT009745.1:913731-989789 GCF_900013505.1 Agrobacterium deltaense RV3
CAAGGGCAGCGATAGACCGAGAGCTTGCCCCCTCATCCGACCCTTCGGGCCACCTTCTCCCCGACGGGGAGAAGAAACCCAGCCGCACTCGCCCGGTCCCTGGGCGCTCGCTCCGCCTTGAAGCGCAAAGGTGCCAAAGACCAGGTCTTCGGAGGAAACCTCATGGAAAACAAGGTTCAGGAAATGTCTGTCGCATCTGTTTCCGGTTGTGCGGAAAAGGGCGAGGGCGCTATTGTCCCGCACATGAAGATTCTTGTCATTGAAGACGACCTCGAGGCTGCGGCCTATATGACCAAGGCGTTCCGCGAAGCCGGGATCGTCGCAGACCATGCGAGCGACGGTGAGAGCGGCCTGTTTATGGGTTGCGAGAACGCTTACGACGTGATGGTGATCGACCGTATGTTGCCGCGCCGCGACGGACTTTCCGTCATCAGCGAGCTGCGCCGCCGCGGCATCGAGACGCCGGTTCTGATCCTTTCTGCGCTGGGGCAGGTGGATGACCGCGTCACCGGCCTGCGCGCCGGCGGCGACGATTATCTGCCGAAACCCTATGCCTTTTCCGAACTGCTCGCCCGTATCGAGGTGCTGGGCCGCCGCAAGGGCAAGCCCGAGCAGGACATGATCTACCGGGTCGGCGATCTCGAACTCGACCGGCTCTCCCACGATGTCCGCCGCAATGGCAAGGAAATCCTGCTGCAGCCGCGCGAATTCCGCCTGCTCGAATATCTGATGAAGAATGCCGGTCAGGTCGTGACCCGCACCATGCTTCTCGAAAACGTCTGGGACTATCATTTCGACCCGCAGACCAATGTCATCGACGTGCATGTCTCGCGCCTGCGCTCGAAGATCGAGAAGGACTTCGAGAAGCCGCTGCTGAAGACCATTCGCGGCGCCGGTTACATGATGAAGGACGAGGGCTGATTGGCGAAAATGGCCCGCCTCAGAATAGTGTTCCGGTCGACAGCGGTGCGCCTTTCGGCGCTCTATATTTTGCTGTTTGCGCTCTGCGCCGCCTTCCTGGTCTTCTATGTCACCGCCCTTTCCGAACGGCTGCTGAACCAGCAGACGCGTGACGCCGTCTTGCAGGAAGTTTCGGATGTGCAGCGCATCTATAATCGCGGCGGCATCAACCCGCTGCTGCGGATGATGGAACGCCGTGCCCGCCAGCCGGGGGCGAGCCTTTACGTCATCGCCGGGCCGAATGGCGAAATCCTTGCCGGCAACGTCGCTTCGGTGCAGCCGGGCGTTTTCGACAAGGAAGGCTGGACCGGTTTTCCTTTCCGTTACGAGCGTTACTCCGAAAGCGGCGACAGCGTGCAGCATCTGGCCACAGCCAATGTCTTCATGCTGGACAATGGCCTGCGCATCCTGATCGGGCGCGACCTCGGCGAACCCACCAAGTTCCGGGCGCTGGTGCGCAACGCGCTGATGGTGGCGCTCGCCATCATGGGCGGCGGCGCGCTGCTCATCTGGTTCGGCATCGGCCGCAACGCGCTGAAACGCATCGACCGCATGTCAGCCGCGACCAAGAAGATCATGGCGGGCGACCTTTCGCAGCGCCTGCCGCAGGGCCGCTCCGGCGATGAATTCGACCGCCTGTCCGGCTCGCTCAACGCCATGCTGGGCCGCATCGAAAAGCTGAATGAAGGCCTGCGGCAGGTCTCCGACAATATCGCCCATGATCTGAAGACGCCGCTGACGCGGCTGCGCAACAAGGCGGCCGCAGCGCTTGACGACAATGACGAGACGAAACGGCGCGCAGCGCTTGAAGGCATCATCGCTGAATCCGACCAGCTTATCCGCACCTTCAACGCACTCCTGATGATTTCCCGCGTCGAGGCCGGCTCAATTGCAGCAGAAATGACCGATGTGGACGTCTCGGCGATTGCCGCCGACAGCGCCGAACTCTACGAGCCGGTGGCCGAGGATGCGGGGCTTGTGCTGGAGGCCGAAATAGAGGCTGACCTTTCGGTAAAGGGCAACCGCGAGCTGATCGGCCAGGCACTCTCCAACCTCATCGACAACGCCATGAAATATGCCTGCGAGGGCGAAGGCGATAAAAAACTCGTTGTGCGTCTGGCAAGGGAACCGGAGGCCATCGTGCTCTCCGTCGCCGATAACGGCCCCGGCATTCCCGCCGACAAACGCGGCGAGGTGCTGAAACGCTTCGTCAGGCTGGATGAAAGCCGCTCGAAACCCGGAACCGGGCTCGGCCTGTCGCTGGTGGAGGCCGTGATGGAGCTGCATGGCGGATCGCTGACGCTGTCGGACACGGATGCCACGAATACCGCCTGTCCGGGGCTTACCGTTTCGATGGTGTTTCCCCTTCCGAAACCCTGATGCGTCTCGTACGAACCCGGCATGGTACATAACAGTCAAACCGCGCCGGTAAAACAGGGTCGAATTTTGCAGGAATTCGTGGCGTCAGAGACGCCTGCAATCTGTCCTGTGACGCAAGCGTTCGTAACCAATGGTGATCACCGATGTTTGCGTGGAAACTCCTCGAAAAATAACTGTCTTTTGCGATTGAATTGACAGATGATCGGAAGAATATTCGTCTGGATTATTGCTGAACTTCATAGGTCGGTTTGATGTGATCGACAAAAGGACTTGCGACGGATGGCAGGCACAATTCCCTTCGCCGGCGACCGGCATCACCCGATCATCCTCTTCGATGCCGAATGTGTGTTGTGTTCCGTGAATGCGCAATTCGTTCTGCGGCATGACAGGCGGGGATACTTCCGGCTCGCATCCATGCAGGGAGAAGCGGGGGCGGAAATCTATCGGCGTCATGGCATGGACCCGAAAAATCCGGTCAGCCTGCTGGTCGTGGATGGCGACAGGGTGCGGCAGGACAGCGATGCCGTGTTGAGCATATATGAAGCATTGGGCATGCCCTGGCGGCTGGTCACCGTACTACGCATCGTTCCCGCATTCCTGCGCGATCCCGTTTATCGCTTTGTCGCCCGCAATCGCTACCGCTGGTTCGGAAAACGCGAAGAATGCTGGGTAGCGCCGCCGGAGTACCGGGAGAGAATCCTTTGACCATGGCAATGGCCACCCGTTCAGGTAAACCGGGCATCGGCACAGAGGCGTCTGCTGGGCAATGAAAATATTGATCCTCGGCGGTTATGGTGTGTTCGGCGGTCGGCTGGCGGAACTGCTTGCCGATATGTCCAGCCTTGAAATTCTCGTCTGCGGCCGCAGCGTCGCACGGGCGGAGGCCTTTTGCACAGCCTGGCGCGGACAGGCGCAATTGCGCCCGCTGATGCTCGATCGCCGCGATGTCGCGGACGCCCTGCGCATCCACAAGCCCGATCTTGTCGTCGATGCATCGGGGCCTTTCCAGACCTATGGCAGCGCATGTTACGGCGTGATAACGGCATGCATCGACGCTGGAATAGACTATCTCGATTTCGCCGATGCCGCCGATTTCGTTTTCGGCGTCAGCCAATTCGACGAGCGGGCAAAAGCCGCCGGTGTTTTCGTCCTGTCGGGCGTCAGCAGTTTTCCCGTCCTGACGGCCGCCGTTCTGCGCGAAATGGAAAGGACCATGGACATTCTCGCCGTCGAGGGCGGAATAGCGCCGTCTCCTTATGCCGGGATCGGCCTCAACGTCATGCGGGCGGTCGTGGGTTATGCCGGCGCGCCGGTAAAACTCTGGCGGCATGGCGGGCCGTCGCATGGCGTCGGCCTTGCGGAAAGCAGGCGCTTCACCGTCGCCGTGCCCGGCAGGCTGCCGTTGCGCAATATTCACTTTTCGCTGGTCGATGTGCCGGATTTGCAGGTGATTCCACCGGAACACCCGTCGATGACCGATATATGGATGGGGGCCGGTCCCGTGCCAGAGTTTTTGCACCGCATGTTGAACCTTCTGGCGAAAGCGCGGGCGCGGTTCGGCCTTCCCTCATTCGCGCCGCTATCGCCGCTGTTTCATGCCGTGCTGAACCGGATGCGCTTTGGCGAACATCGCGGCGGCATGTTCGTCCGCGCGCAGGGGCGTGCAGCGGGCAGGCCGATGGAGATGAGCTGGCATTTGCTGGCCGAAGGCGATGACGGTCCCTACATCCCTTCCATGGCGATCGAGGCTATTGTCCGCAAGATGCTGAGCGGCGAGCGCCCGCTGCCCGGCGCACGCGCTGGCACGGATGCGCTGAACCTTGCCGATTACGACCGGCTTTTCCGCAGCAAGACGATCTACACGGGGTTCCGCCGCGAGGAACGCGACGTCCCGCTGTTCCGCCAGCTTCTCGGCCCGGTTTTCGATGACTTGCCGCCGCGCCTGCGGGAACTGCACGACAGCAAGGATCCGCGGCAATGGAGCGGGGTCGCCGAGATACGCCGCGGGCAGGGCATGCTGGCCCGCATGATTTCCGCGCTCGTCGGCTTTCCGCAGGCGGGAAAGCAGATTCCCGTCAGCGTCACCTTCACGCCGGAAAAGGGCAAGGAGCGCTGGACGCGGAATTTCGGCGGGCGGCGCTTCTCGTCCACACAGTCGGCCGGCTTGGGCAAGGATCAATATCTGCTGGCGGAGCGCTTCGGCGTCGTTACCGTCGCTCTGGCGCTGGTGCTCGATGGCGGCCGGCTGGCTCTCATCCCCCGGCGATGGCATCTTCTGGGCGTACCGCTGCCCGGCTTTCTTCTGCCGAAGGGTCAGAGTTTCGAGTCAGAGGAAAACGGCCGCTTCCACTTCGATGTGGAAATTTCTCTGCCCTTCATCGGTCTCGTCGTCGCTTATAAGGGCACGCTGGAACCGGTCGCTCGTTCTGTGGAACATCGCGGTCCCGGTGAAACGCTTTGCGGCGCTTCACCGGGTGAGGAGGCGTGAGGGCAGGGACGCCTTTCCTCATTGGGGACGTCGCGGAGTTCGCATCCGTGGCCGCGCGGTTCTCCTGCTCGCGGTTCAGAACGTGTAAGCCACGCCCACCATCGCAAACGGCTGAATATCTTTCTTCGACAGGGGGCTGTCCTTGGCATCGCCCAGCAGGAAGCCGACGCCGCCTGTGCCGGTGATAGACCAGTTCTCGGTCATAAGGTAAGTGACGGAGGCGCTGGCGTCGACGCGCTTGAAGCCCGATTTCGCGTCGAAGCGGCGCAGGCCCGAGCGGGCGGACTGGGCCGGGGTGACGCCGAAATAGGATTTCATGTGCTTGTCGTCCGCCCAGGTGGCGGAGAGGTCGGCGCCCAGGATGAACTGATCGACCTTGTGCGAGACGCTGGCGCCGATGGTCGCGGTCAGGCCTTCGCTGCCGTCGATTGTCTTGTCCACCTTGGCGTAGATTTCGAAGGGGTCCACGCCATAGGCGATAACGCCGCCGACCACGCCGGCCGCCTTGATATCGCCCATTCCGCGCAGGTTTTTCCTGTCGTCCTTTTCCTTGCGCCCGGCTTCCCAGCCGCCCTTCACACCCAGTCTGAAGCCGTTGTGGTTCAGCAGGTTGACGGTGACGCCGCTGAAATCGATGCTAAGCGTATCGCCATATTCGATGGAAACCAGCGGCACGGCGCCTGCTTCCAGCTTGTCCGAACCCTCATATTTCGGGGCGTAGGCGGCACCGACACCGAGCGTGATCTTCCAGTCGCTGGAACTGCTGTAGCGGGCATTGTCGAAATTGCCCTGCGGATCGGCCACCCGGTCCGATTTGCCGATATCGGCGGCAAAAACGGGCGTGCAGACGGCCTGCGCCATGGGCAGCGTCGTCAGGCAAAGGGCCATCGCGCGCAGGTTCTTTTGCAATTTCACCGTAAAAATCTGTTTCATGATCATATCCGTTGCAACACCGAGCGTTGGAAAACCGGGGAGTCGGGTTTCTTTGAGGCTGACGCTACGCGGGCACAATTGCGGAGACATTACGGGGTAGGGCGCTTTGGAAAACATCGCCATCGACGGTTTTATGATCGCAAAGCGGCCTGCATTTGTTACAACGCCAGATGCATGCGCCGGGAGGATTCCAAGAGGTGCGGCGGCAGGGACGTTTCGGGTGCGGCGCATCCGGTCCTGAAAACCGCATGTCAGGGAGCGGCGAGAGGATAGTCGTAAGAGGGAGAGACACAGTGACGAAACGGGAAACCGCTGAAAGGCGGCTGAGCGAGGTTCTGCCGGGCGTGATCCGCCCCTACACGCAGACGGAACTGAAATCCGTTCTTTCGACGCTGAAGGATATCGGCAAAAGCGAGCCGCCGGTGGCCGCGCTGCTTGCCGGGGAAAGTCCGCTGAAGGATTTTATCGCCGCGGCTTTCACGCTGTCCCCCTATCTGCGTGACCTGGCGTCGGCGGATGAGGGGCTTTTGTCGCTGGCGATATCGAAACCGCTCGAGCCGCTGCTGGCGGGTCTTGTCCATGAGGCGCGCGATTGCTGGAAGCCGGGCGAAGAAGGCGGGGTGCCGAGCGAAAACGAGGTGATGTCGCGGCTGAGGGTAGCCAAGCGGCGGCTCTCTTTCATCGCAGCACTTGCCGATCTGGCGCGCATCTTCACCGCGCGCGATACGACACGCTGGCTGAGCGACATGGCGGATGCATCGCTTTCCGCCGCCATCGATCACCTGCTGCTCGCCGCCCATGAGAGCGGCAAGCTGAAACTGAAGAATGTCGCAGCCCCCAGCGACGGGTCGGGTCTCATCGTGCTCGGCATGGGAAAGCTCGGCGCGCGCGAACTGAACTATTCTTCCGATATCGACGCCGTGGTGTTCTTCGAACCCTCCGCCGGCATCATGGACGATCCCTATGATGCGACGGAGAATTTCGGCCGGATGATGCGCCGCCTCGTCCGCATCATGCAGGAGCGCACGGCCGATGGCTACGTTTTCCGCACCGATCTTAGGCTCCGGCCCGACCCCGGCTCGACGCCGCTCGCCATCCCCGTGGAGGCAGCGCTGCTTTATTATGAGGGCAGGGGCCAGAACTGGGAACGCGCCGCCTATATCAAGGCGCGGCCGGTAGCCGGCGATATCAAGGCGGGTGAGAATTTCCTGCGCGAGTTGACGCCCTTCATCTTCCGCAAATATCTCGATTATGCGGCGATTGCCGATATTCATTCCATCAAGCGGCAGATCCATGCCCATAAGGGCCACGGCGCGATTGCGGTGAAGGGCCACAATGTCAAGCTCGGGCGCGGCGGCATCCGCGAGATCGAGTTCTTCGCGCAGACACAGCAGCTTATTGCCGGCGGCCGCATGCCGGCGCTTCGGGTGCGCGCAACGCAGGAGGCGCTTGCGGCGCTAACCGAGGCGAAATGGATCGACGCCGAAACGCGTGACAGCCTGACGGAGGCCTATTGGTTCCTGCGCGAGGTGGAGCACCGCATCCAGATGGTGCGCGACGAGCAGACCCATGTGCTACCCGACACCGAAGCCGAACTGAAGCGCATCGCCTTCATGTTCGGTTTCGAGGACACCAAGGCCTTTTCGGAAAAGCTGGAACAGGTGCTGCGGCTGGTGGAGCGGCGTTATTCGGCGTTGTTCGAGCAGGAGGTGAAGCTGTCAGGCGAGGCCGGCAATCTGGTCTTCACCGGCCAGAAGGACGATCCCGATACGTTAAAGACGCTCTCCGCCCTCGGCTTCGAGCGGCCGGAGGATATTTCCCGCGTCATCCGCACCTGGCACAATGGCCGTTACCGGGCGACGCAATCGGTGGAGGCGCGCGAGCGGTTGACGGAGCTGACGCCTGACCTGCTCAGGGCCTTCGGTGAAAGCAAGCGGGCCGATGAGGCGCTGCTGCGTTTCGACAATTTCCTCTCGGGTCTGCCCGCGGGCATCCAGCTCTTTTCGCTGCTCGGCAACAACCCGGCGCTGCTTGACCTGCTGGTGACGATCATGTCGTCCGCACCGCGCCTTGCCGAAATCATCGCCGCCCGCCCGCATGTCTTCGACGGCATGCTGGACCCGGCATTGATGAGCGACGTACCGACTCGCGATTATCTCGCCCACCGCATGGGAAGCTTTCTCTCCAACGCCCGGCATTATGAGGATATTCTCGACCGGCTTCGCATTTTCGCCGCCGAACAGCGCTTCCTGATCGGGGTTCGGCTTCTCACCGGCGCAATCCGCGGCGAGGTCGCCGCCCGCGCCTTCACCCACCTTGCCGATCTGGTAATCGAGGCGGCGCTGAATGCGGTTCTGGCGGAGATGGAAGCGGCGCATGGGCCTTATCCCGGCGGGCGCGTGGCTGTCATGGGCATGGGCAAGCTCGGCTCCTTCGAACTGACGGCAGGTTCGGATGTCGATCTCATCCTGCTTTACGATTATGACGACGACGCCCATGAATCGACCGGCGCAAAGCCGCTCGATGTCGTGCGTTACTTCACCCGCGTCACGCAAAGGCTGATTGCGGCGCTTTCCGCACCGACGGCAGAGGGTGTGCTTTACGAGGTGGACATGCGGCTTCGCCCCTCCGGCAACAAGGGGCCGGTGGCGACGCGTATCTCCGCCTTCGAGAAATACCAGCGCGAGGAGGCCTGGACCTGGGAGCACATGGCGCTCTCCCGCGCCCGCCTGATCTGCGGCGATGCCTCGCTGATGGAGGATGCGCGCCGCATCATCGCTTCCATCCTGTCGCAGAAGCGCGATGTGGCCAAGGTCTCTACCGATGTGCTGGAGATGCGCAGCCTGATCGAGCAGGAAAAGCCGCCGGAAAACAACTGGGATTTCAAGCTCATCAATGGCGGGCTGATCGACCTCGAATTCATCGCCCAATATCTGGCGCTGGTGGGGCCGGTGAAGGGGCTTGCCGCGCACGAACCGGGGCGCAACACGGCCGAGGCGCTGCAAGCGCTCGCCGCCCCTGTCATGGAGCCGCAGGCTTTCGATGACTGCATGGCGGCGATGGGGCTTTATACGGAAATATCGCAGATCGTACGGCTGTGCATCGATGGCGCCTTCAACCCGAAGGAGGCGCCGGCGGGCCTCACCGATCTCGTTTGCCGGGCGGGGGATTGCCCTGACATTCCCACACTGGAGGGAGAGGTGAAGCGGCTAGCGAAGGCGGTGCGGAAGGCGTTTGTGGGAACGGTGAAGAATGGTGGGTGATGTTTCACCCCTCTGCCCTGCCGGGCATCTCCCCTCAAGGGGGGAGATCGATATGCGGCAACGGTGCGATCATCTCAAACGTTGCGAATTTGGCGGGGAGCATCCGTCTAGCTGATCTCCCCCCTTGAGGGGGAGATGCCCGGCAGGGCAGAGGGGGGTAATCGCGCACGCGACCTGTACATATTGCAGGAAACTCAGCGCGCCCGACGCCAACTCAATGCACCGTCCCGCAGCACCCCGCCGCATGCGGAATGATGATTGTCACCACCGTGCCACGGCCCTCACACGAGCGGATTTTCATCGTGCCGCCATGCAGCTTGACGAGCGAGCGGGAAATCGCAAGCCCGAGGCCGGAGCCGCCCTGGCTCTTGGCATATTGGCTCTGCACCTGTTCGAAAGGCTGGCCGATCTTGTTGAGCGCCTGGGCGGGAATGCCGATGCCGGTGTCTGCGATGGTGAGGATCATGGCCGCCTGATGCACATGGGTGCGCAGCGCGATGCGGCCGCCGTCGCCGGTGAATTTCACGGCGTTGGAGAGCAGGTTGAGCATGATCTGCTTCATGGCGCGACGGTCGCCCTGCATGGTCAGCCCAGCGCAGACCTTCTGCTGCACGGTGATGTTCTTCTGCTCGGCCTGAATGGCGGTCAGCCGCAGGGTTTCCTCGATCAGCGGCGCGAGATCGATTGTCTCGCGGTTGATGCGCATATGGCCCGCCTCGATCTTCGACATGTCGAGAATATCGTTGATGACGTTGAGCAGGTGTTTGCCGCTATCGTGAATATCGCGGGCATATTCGGAATATTTCGGCGAACCGACCGGTCCGAACATTTCGTTTTGCAGGATGTCGGAAAAGCCGAGAATGGCGTTGAGCGGCGTGCGCAGCTCATGGCTCATATTGGCGAGGAATTCGGATTTCGCCCGGTTGGCGGCCTGGGCGCGCTCTTTTTCGGCGAGGTAATTGGCGTTGGCGTCGGAAAGCTCGGTCTTCTGCCGCTCCAGCTTGTGCTGCGAGGCGGAAAGATCGCCGATGGTGGCCATCAGCCGGCGCTCGGAATCGCGCAGTCGCTCCTGATGGCGCTTGAGAAGGGTAATATCGGTGCCGACCGAGACGAGACCGCCATCGCGGGTGCGGCGTTCGTTGATCTGCAGCCAGCGGTCATCGGCAAGCTGCACTTCGGTGGTGCGCGACAGGCCGGACTGGTCGGGGTCGGCAACGCGACGTTCAACGACGGGGCGGGCGGCTGCGGCATAGACGGTGCTTTTTTCCGTGCCGGCCACCAGCACGCTGTCCGGCAGGCCATAGGCCTTCTGGTAATGGGTGTTGCACATCACCAGACGGTCGTTCTTGTCCCACAGCACGAAGGCTTCCGAGGTGGACTCGATGGCGTCGGCAAGGCGCTGGTCGGCCTCTGCGTAGCGTTGGGCAAGACGGTGCTGTTCGGTGACGTCCATGGCGATGCCGATGACGCGCGGGCCGTTATTGGTGCGGATGACCTGGGCGCGGGCGCGCAGCCAGACATAATGGCCCTTGGCATGGCGCATGCGGAAGATCTGGTCGATCTGGCGCAGATTGCCGCAGCCGACGGCGCGGGCAAGCTCATAGAGATTGCCGTCTTCGGAATGCATCATGCGGGCGGCGTCGGAGAAGGAGAGCGGCGCGGCCTTCGGCGGCAGCCCGAGAATTTCGTAGAGCGAACCGGACCAGAACATGCGCCGCGTGGAAAGATCGAAATCCCACAACCCGCAGCGGCCGCGAGACAGCGCGGTTTCGACCCGCAGGTTGGATTCGGCGAAGATGTCGTCGGCGTCGCGGGCGCGCTTAACCTGCATGTAATACGCATAGAGCACGACCAGCAGGATCGAGGAGATGCCGGCGAACAGCGTCACGTTCATGGCGATTTCGCTGCGCCAGAAGGAACGGATCGGCTGTAGCGAGCGGGCCGCGATCACCATCGCGCCATCGTCGCCGAAGGGGATCATCGTCGCATAGTGCTGCTGGCCGTCAATATTGGTCTCGATGGTGCCGGGCGCGCCGGGGAAACGCTGCACGATGGCTATTTCAGGAAGCAAAGCCGGCAGCGACGTGCCGATATAAAGCATCGCTTCCTTGCCGGCGCCGGCGAAAATGCGGCCATTGCTGCCCGAAAGAAGCACCATGGTGCCGTCGGCAAGGCTGCCGGATGGCAGCGCCGCGACCAGGTTGGCTTCGGCGCGGGCACGGTCCTGCGCGGTGAAAACGATATCGTTGTTGAGAAGGGCCGCCTTGGCCGTCAGCGCCGTCAGCGCCGTGGAATGGCGGGCGGCCTCTTCCATGCGGCTATATTCGGCAACGATGCCCAGCATGCGCGAGGCCGCGACGACGACGAGAAAGGCGAGGATGAGAATGGGAATGAGACGTTTCAGCAGGGTCTCGACCTGCGGCATCGGGCGGTCGGAGCCATTCATCAAACCCATCAGGTCGCTGGAAAGCCTTTCGCCCCAGGCCGCAAGATCAGAAAATTTGGCATACGGCCGCTCATCGCCCGCAGTCGCCCGCCGCACGTTCGTCATTGTCCCGCCTTCAAGATGTCCCCAGTGATTCGAAGCGCCGCCGCTCGAATATGACTAGTGAATCAAATGCGATTCGCCGTGTCCAGAGGCAAAAGTTAAAAGAATTTTAACCCCTTGAACCGACTCCGTATTTTTTCGGGACGGTCTGTTTCCGCTTTGGCGGAGGCGGGAATTATGAACGAAATCAGTGAGCCGGCAATCCGATCCGGTTGTTGCGGAACGCGGGAGAAACAGGCTTCATGCTCCGTCGAAGGCCTCGAGAGCGGGGCCAAGCGCGCTGATCACGCCATTGCCCGCAGCGGGAAGACCGGTCAGCACCGCGCTGATGATATCGTCACGGCTTGCGCCCCGCACCTTGGCTTCCATCACGTGAAAGGCGAGGCCGCTTTCCAGACGCAGGGCGGCAAGAATGCCGATATAGATCAGGCTCTGTGTTTTCGCATCGAGCGTGGACGCCGCCCCTAGACCCTGCACGGCCTGAAACCATGCCGCCTTGTGGGCCGGAGCATCGGTCATGAAGCGCTGAAACGAAGCGCTGGTCCTGGACATATCCGTCATCTGAAATTCCTTTCCGGTCTTCAGCCGTTCCCGGCCTCTCGCGCACCATCATATCGCGCAACGCAATACGCCGCCTTGATGGCGATCAAGACGGCGTATCGGCATTGTCCGGAGTTTTGGCGGGGCGGTCAGCCCTTCAGGATGCGCCCGACGATGTCGCTTACATCCGTCGACAGGCCCTTGGCGTCGGCGATCGTCGAAAGCGCCGCCTTGGCGTGCTCGGCACGGCTTGCCTCCAGCGACCGCCAGGAGCGCATGGAAGTGAGAATGCGGGCGGCAAGCTGCGGATTGCGCTTGTCGATGGCGATGATCTGCTCCGCCAGGAACCGGTAAGCGGCGCCATCGGCGCGGTGGAAGCCGGTAGGGTTGGCGAAGGCAAGCGTGCCGACGAGCGAGCGGACCCGGTTCGGATTGGTGGCGATGAAATGTTTCGATTTCATCAGTGCCTTGATCCGGTCGAGTGCGCCGTCGCCCGGAATGGCTGCCTGCAGCGAGAACCACTTGTCGAGCACGAGCGCATTGTCGGCAAAGCGCTTTTCGAAGGCGGCAAGCGCTTCCTTTGTCTCCGTACTTTCCGGGAAACGCTGGGTCAGCACGCTGAGCGCATGGGCGAGATCGGTCATGTTGGTGGCCTCAGTAAAGGCCTTTGCCGCGCGGGCCGGCGTTTCCTCGGCAAAGGCGAGGAAGGTCAGCGCGCCGTTGCGCAGCGAACGGCGTCCCGCACTTACCGCATCCGGGCTGTAGGCCTCGCCATCAGCCGTGCTTTCGGCAAGCCGCCGCAGCGTTTCGAGCCCGGCTGTCGCAATGGCCTTGATGGTGGCGTTGCGCGCCTTGTGGATGGCGTCCGGATCGTTGTCGCCGCCCATTTCGCGGGCGATATCCGTTTCGCTCGGCAAGGCGAGAGCCTGCGCCCGGAAGGCGGGCTCAAGTGCGTCATTGCCGATGATTTCGATAAGCGTTGCGGTCAGCTCCGCATCCGTTTGAACGTCCTTGCCATTCTGCACGGCCCTGGTGGCGGCAATCAGCGCTGGCAGGGCAAGATCGGTCAGCGCCTGGAAGCGCGCGAACATATCCGTCTCATGCCGGGCGATCTGCACCAGATCGGCCGCATTCTGCTCGAAATCCAGATTGATCGGCGCCGAGAAGCTGCGGTTGATCGACAGCACCGGCCGCGAGGAAATGCCGGAGAAGGAGAATGTCTGGTTGCGTTCCGTCAGGTGCAGCACGCCGTCGCGATAATCGCCGCCTTCGACGGCCTGAGGCTCGGCGATCTGGCCATTGTCGAGGATCAGCGCCAGCGACAGCGGAATGTGACGCGGCTGTTTTACCGGCTGGCCGGGCGTCGGCGCGGTTGTCTGTTCCAGAGTGAGCTTGAATGTGGACTTGCCCGCATCATAAGCCGAAGACACGGAGACGAGCGGCGTGCCCGCCTCGGTGTACCACAACGAAAACTGCGAAAGGTCACGGCCGCTGGCGTCAGCGAAGCTCCTCACGAAATCCTCGACGGTGGCGGCTTCGCCGTCATGGCGCTCGAAATAGAGGTCCATGCCCTTCTTGAAGTCGTCCGCGCCGAGGATCGTGGCGATCATGCGGGTGACTTCGGCGCCCTTTTCATAGACGGTCGTCGTGTAGAAATTGTTGATTTCGCGATAGGTATCGGGGCGCGGCGGATGTGCCAGCGGGCCGGAATCCTCGGGAAACTGCTCTGATTTCAGATGGCGCACATCGGCGATGCGCTTGACCGGGCGCGAGCGCATGTCGGCGGAAAATTCCTGATCGCGATAGACCGTCAGGCCTTCCTTCAGGCAGAGCTGGAACCAGTCGCGGCAGGTGATGCGGTTACCGGTCCAGTTGTGAAAATATTCATGCGCGATGATGCGCTCGATATTGGCGTAATCCGCATCGGAGGCGGTTTCCGGGTCGGCCAGCACGAATTTGTCGTTGAAGACGTTGAGGCCCTTGTTCTCCATCGCGCCCATGTTGAAATCGGATACGGCGACGATCATGAAGATATCGAGGTCGTATTCGCGGCCGAAGCGCTCTTCGTCCCACTTCATCGAACGCTTCAGCGCGTCCATGGCATAGGCCGCACGCGGCTCCTTGCCATGCTCGACGTAAATCTTCAGCGCCACGTCGCGGCCGGACATGGTGGTGAAGGTATCTTCCACCACGCCGAGATCGCCGGCGACGAGTGCGAAGAGATAGCTGGGCTTCGGATGCGGATCGAACCATGCCGCAAAGTGACGGCCTTCATCGTAATTGCCGCCGCCGAGGAAATTGCCGTTCGAGAGCAGCAGGGGATTGCCTTCCTTCGCCGCGATGATCGTCACCGTATAGGGCGCCAGAACATCGGGACGGTCGGGGAAATAGGTGATGCGGCGGAAACCTTCCGCCTCGCATTGGGTGCAATAGACGCCATTGGTGCGGTAAAGCCCCATGAGCTGCGTATTGACCTGCGGATTGATGTAATTGGTGACGCAGATTTCGAAGGGCGCCTCCGCCGGCAGGTCGCGGATGGTCAGGCTCTCCGGCGTCGCCTCATATTGACCGGCGGGAAGTTCCACCTGGTCGAGCAGCAGGCTGGAAAGCTTCAGCTCGTCGCCATCCAGAACCAGCGGCGCTTGCCGCTCGGCGCCTTCGCGCCGGTGAAAGATCAGACGGGCTTCGACCTTGGTATTCTTGGGGTCGAGTTCGAAGGTGAGATCCACCCGCTCCAGAACGAAATCGGTGGGGCGGTAATCTGCCAGGTGAACGATCTGGCCCGTGTCTGTTCGCATGACTGTCCCTGAATAACTTTGCGTGGTCTTCCCGGCATCATGTCGTCATAAGGCCCGGATGTAAAATGGGTAGAATATTCGTCACGTTCATGTGCGCGTCGAAGGACGTTCTGTCCCGCCATGGAAGGCTTTGCCGGCCATGCAGACAATCCTCCCGCCGCCGGACCTGTGGACCATGGCAGCAAATGTTGAACGATTGCTGAAATTATATTTTATTTTCTTCAAATTTTAGCGCGCGTCGCTTTTGGTTTGCATCATTTCCGCAGCCGCGAAAACAATCCCTCCCCAAATCGACGGAATTCACGGGTAAATTACATTTTTTGTTGTAAAGCGCCGGAGGAATGCTCTAGCCTTGCGCAATTCCAATTCCCCTGCGTCGTCCTCCCCGCATGAAAAATCTCCCGATGGCGTGTTTGCGCAGCCGATATGAGTAGTTGCCAATGAACGCCGAACCGATGAATCCCTTTCGCGGGATTAGCCTGAAGCTGATTTCGGTCGGCTTTTTTCTTGTCATGCAGACCTGTATCAAGGCCGCAGGCGATGTGCCTGCCGGCCAGATCACCTTCTTCCGTTCCGCTTTCGCCATTCTCCCGATTGTCGTTTATCTGGCGTGGCTGCATGCGCTGACCAGCGCGCTGCACACCAATAATCTTTTCGGCCATTTCAAGCGCGGGTTTCTGGGCATCCTGTCCATGGCCTGCGGCTTTTACGGGCTCACCATGCTGCCGCTGCCGGAATTCATCGCCATCGGTTATGCCTCGCCGCTTCTCGCGGTCGTTTTTGCCGCCGTCATCCTGCATGAAAAGGTGCGCATCTATCGCTGGAGCGCAGTCTTCGTCGGCATGACTGGCGTGCTGGTGATTCTCTGGCCGAAGATGACGCTTCTGAGGGAAGGCGGTTTTGCCGCGGGTGAGGGGCTGGGGGCCATTGCCGTATTGTGCGGTGCGGCGCTCGGCGGTCTGGCGATGATCCAGGTGCGGCAACTGGTGGAGACGGAAAAGACGCCGACCATCGTGCTTTATTTTTCGCTCACCGCCACGCTGCTGTCGCTCGTCAGCGTGCCTTTCGGCTGGAGCGCGCTGAGCATGACGCAGGCCATGCTGCTGATCACCAGCGGCATCTGCGGCGGGGTTGCGCAAATCTTCCTGACGGAGAGTTATCGGCACGCCGAAGTCTCCGTCATCGCGCCCTTCGAATACAGCTCCATCATCTTCGGCATCGCGGTCTCCTACATTCTGTTCGGAGATATTCCCACGGTGACGATGCTGATCGGCACGGCGATCGTTATCCTCGCCGGCATCTTCATCATCTTTCGCGAGCATCAGCTGGGCCTGGCAAGACGGGCGGCCCGCAAGGCCTCGACGCCGCAGGGGTGAGAGATGTTATTGCCGGTGTTTCATGGCAACCGCTTCCGTCATCCCGGCCTTGAGCCCGGATCCAGCCGACGCGCGTCCGCGCGGCGAAAAGAGTTCTTTCAGCCCAAGGACTTGGGCTGGCTGGATGCCGGATCAGGTCCGGCATGACGGAGACTTATGATCGTAAAAACCGCAAAAGCAAAAGGCGCCTTCCCGAAGAAAAACGCCAGCGCGCAATCATATCTGTGGACCAGCGCTAGACTGGCCTGAGTGCTTCTCAGCGCTCGCGGAAATCCGCGAAGACTGCCGAGGGACGCGTCACGCGGACCTGCTGCATGGCAGCGCGTGCGGTCATCTGTTCGTTTGCGGCTGCGCCGAAACGATGGTAGCCCTGACTGGAGCGAGGGCCGAGGCCCGCCAGGCGGAGCGTTTCAAAGCCGGAATGGACCGGACGGAAGCGAGTGGTCATTGCCTTGGTTCCTTAAACCTATTCCTCCCAAGACATGGGGCCTATATCGCAGCGCAGCATGGATTCGGCAAGCTGAGCAAATGCGCCGCTGTTATGCGCATTGTGCATGGCTTTTTTCATATTTCATTTACATTGAGCAAGAGTAAGGCAATCAGCCTTCGGCAATCTTTGCCTGAAAAGCCAATAAATCCTGCCATGCCAATGACTTGCTGGCCGGCGCATTCAAAAGTTCCTGCGGATGCAGGCTGGCCAAAGCCGGCAAAATCAGGTGTCCGGCTGCGACATCACGCCACTGTCCGCGCAGCGTATGGATGGTGCCGGTGCCGCCAAAGAAGAAACGTGCGGTAAAGTTGCCGAGAAGCAACAGGTGTTTTGGCTCCGCAAGGGCGATCTGACGCTCGATGAAGGGCCGGCAGATATCCATTTCGGCCTGAGTCGGCGGGCGGTTGCCCGGCGGCCGCCACGGCACGACATTGCCGAGCATGATGGTACTGCGCTCAAGCCCGATGGCTGCCAGCATTCGGTCGAGCAACAGCCCGGCCTTGCCGGCGAAGGGCAGGCCCTCGCGGTCGTCATCGGCATCCGGCATCGGGCCGATGACCATGATGGCGGAAGCGGGGTCGCCTTCGGTAAAGATCGTATTGCGCGCGCTGTTCTTGAGGTTGCAGCCGCTGAAACCGTCGAGCGCGGTTTTCAGCTCGGCAAGCGACCGCGCGCTTTCGGCCGCAAAACGCGCCGCCGCCACCGCCTGCTCGTCCGGCATGGCGACATTCTGCTGAATGGCGGGAGCCGCCGGTGCGCCGCGCGCCGGGGCGCTGCGCGTCGCCGCCTGCCGCTGAGGCGCATCGGCACGGCGGTCCGCCGGCCTTTCCATCTGGCGTGAAGCTGCTGCGGCCTCCTGCGCAGGCGCGGATCGGGCCGGGCGGGCGGCGGCAAATTCGGCGAAACGATCGACCGGCTGGTCTTCCAGCAGCCAGTCCACGCCCGCATCCGCATGGAAATGCAGGAGGGCGGCGAGTTCGGCCGGGGAGAGGTCGTGAGCGGCGATCATGGGCGGAAATTACCCCATGTTCCCCGCCCGGGAAACCCGCAAATCACACTGTCCAGCGCTGAATGTCGCCGCTTTCGCCGATCATGGCCAGACCATGGGCAATCGAGAGCAACTCGCCGCCGCTTTCGATGCGGTCGGCGTCGAAACGGCGGGTGAAAAGCTCCCGAACCGCCGGCACGAAGGAGGTGCCGCCAGTCAGGAACACCTTGTCGATGGCTTCGGGCGAGACTTTCGTTTTTTCCAGAACCTCGTCGAGCGCTTCTTCTATCTTGGCGAGGTCTTCGGCGATCCAATTGTTGAAATCGCTGCGCTTCACCATCTTGCGGCCGGCCTTGCCCAATGGTGCAAAGTTGAATTCCGCTTCTTCCGCCGAGGAGAGCGCCATCTTGGTGGCGGAAATCGCCTGATAGAGCGGATAACCCTCGTCATGTTCGACCAGATCGATGAAGAGTTCGAGCTTTTCCGGCTCCAGCGCCGAGCGCACCAGCGATTTCAGGTCGGTGAACTCCTTCGAGGTCTTGAAGATCGACAGCTGGTTCCAGCGGCCGAAATTCACGTAATAGCCGGAGGGTACGTCCAGCACCTTGTCGAAGCTCTTGAACTTGCTGCCCTTGCCGATTTCCGGCGAGACCAGATTGTCGATCATGCGGAAGTCGAAATGATCGCCCGCCACGCCGACGCCGGAATGGCCGATGGGGGTGGCGGAAAGCTTGCCGGCATGGGTCTCGAAACGGATCAGCGAATAGTCCGTCGTGCCGCCGCCGAAATCCGCCACCAGCACATTGGCGTCCTTCTTCAGGCTCTGGGCGAAATAATAGGCGGCTGCCACCGGCTCGTAGACATAGTGGATTTCCGGGAAACCGGCGCGGGTGAGCGCCTCGTTGTAACGGGCGAGCGCCAGCGTTTCATCCGGATTGCTGCCGGCGAAACGCACCGGCCGGCCGGCGATGACGGTGGAGACATCCCCCGGCCATTCCTCGCCCGCATAGGTCTTCAGCTTGCGCAGGAACACGTCCATCAGATCCTCGAAGCTCTGGCGCTTGGCGAAGATCAGCGTGCCCTGAAACAGCGGCGAGGCCGCAAATGTCTTGATCGACTGCAGGAAACGGCAGTCGCCGGCATTGTCGATGAATTGCCGGATGGCGGCATGGCCGGCTTCCACATGCAGGGCGGCCGCACCAAGGCCGGCATCCTTCATGAAGGAGAGCGCCGTGCGCATGCTATCATCCGTGCCCGCGCTGCTGGTGAAGCGCATGGAACGGCTGGCACCGCCCGCGTCGGAAAGAGCCATGACCGTGTTGGTCGTGCCGAAATCGAGGCCGAGAGCCCGCTTTTGCGTCATCGCCATATCCTTGTTGCCGATAGAAACACCCGCCCGGCCTGAAAGGCGGCCCGGCGTGAAAATAAGGGATGCCTTTGGCACCCCGATGTCAGAGGAGGGCGGTTGATTGCACAGGGCTGACGGAATGGCAAGCGCCTGCACCCGGGTTTATTGTGAAAATTGCATGAAGTAATCACCATGGCTGGAAGGCCGTCATGCCGCCGGCATTAAATATTTTTTCGCATAAAGCGAGTATAAGGCTGAACTATAGCGTTAAAGAGCAGATTTATTTTTGTATTTGTTGTGTTTGCAGACGCGGAGCCCCGATGTCCCGAAAGCCGGCCCGTTCCACCCTCGAAGACGTGTCGCCGGCACAAAACGCCCGCGGCGATGCGGAGAGCTTCAACCGCCATCTCATGGACCTGATGGCGGCGTCCCAGCAGGGTTATGCCCTTTTCGACGGCGAAGATGAACTGCGTTTCGCCAACGCGGCGTTCCGCATGGCGCTCGGCATCGGGCCGGACGAATTTCCGACATGGGCCGATCTGATGCGCATCGGTTACCGCAACTCCACCGGCACGGCCGTCGAGACCGCCGATTTCGAATTATGGCTGCGCTCGGCGGGAACGAGGCGCGGTAAGCTGCCGTATCGCACCATTGAAACCAGCCTCAATGACGGGCGCTGGATGCTGACGACCGAGACGACGCTGCCGGGCGGCTGGATGCTTTGCGTCGTCACCGATATTTCCGAACTCGGTGTTGAGCTGCGCGATCTTCGCCAGGAGCGGGACAGGGCGCTGAAATTCGCCCTGAGCGACGAGTTGACCGGCCTCGGCAACCGTCGCTACGTCATGGATATTCTCAATCACAGGCTTGGCCCCAACAAGGCCGAGGCCCTTGCCGTCATCATCATGGACATAGACCACTTCAAGTCGGTGAACGACCGATTTGGCCATGCCTGCGGCGATCTGGTTCTCAAGGACTTCGCCGCCCGACTTTCTGCTGCGGTCGCCCGCGACGATCTCGTGGGGCGGATCGGCGGTGAGGAGTTCCTGCTGATGCTCGCCGGTTCGCGCGTTTTGGGCGTTGAGGCGGTCATGCAGGAAGTGCTGTCATCACTGGCGCAGGCCTCACCGCTCGCAGACATGCCCGGTTTCCGATACAGCTGCTCGGCGGGCATTGCCTTTGCAAATCCGGGCGAGAGCGCAAGCGATGTCCTGCGCCGCGCCGATACCGCCCTCTACGAGGCCAAGAATACCGGCCGGAACCGTTACGTGATCTACGGAGCGGCTTCCTGACCGGATTCGTAGCTCTGTGGCCTTAATTCGACTTCGCCGCGCCGCCATCTACCCTGAGCATCGTGCCGGTGATGTAGCTTGCCGGCACCGAGCAGAGGAAAGCGCCAGCGGCGGCAAATTCCTCCACCGTCCCGAGACGACCGGCCGGAATGCTCTTGACGGAAGCCTCGCGAATTTCCTCGACGCTTTTGCCCAGACGCTTGGCGTTGGCGCCATCGAGTTCATCGATGCGGTCGGTGTGGATACGGCCGGGCAGCAGCAGGTTGGAGGTGATGCCGAAACCGGCCACTTCGGAGGACAGCGTCTTGCTCCAGCCGACCAGTGCGCCGCGCAGCGTATTGGACAGCGCCAGATTGGCGATCGGCTCGAATACGCCGGAGGAAGCGACGGTCAGGATGCGGCCGAAACCCTGTTCCTTCATCTGCGGTAAAAGCGCATTGGTGAGCGTGATGACGCGCAGCACCATCGACTGGAAGAAGGTATCCAGCTTGTCGGACGTCATTTCCTGCGCAAGGCCCGGCGTCGGGCCGCCGGTGTTGTTGACGAGAATATCGATGCCGCCGAGCTTTTCCCTGACGGCCTGAACCATGGCCTCGACGAAATTGTCCTCGGCCAGATCGCCCCAGACCCAGTCGGCCTTGCCTTTGCCGAGCGCATTGATCGCCTTGCAATTCGCCTCCAGCTTTTCGCCGCTTCTGCCGACAAGAAGGACATGTGCGCCTTCTTTCGCCAGCGCGGTGGCAATGCCCAGCCCAAGGCCGCGAGAGGAGGCGAGAACGAGGGCGCGTTTGCCGGAAATGCCGAGATCCATGGGTTTTGTCCTGTCTTGTGAGTGCTCAATGTGCTGTTTATAGAGTATTTCCAGGAAAAGTGGACCCCGGTTTTCCGCCCGGAAATGCTACAAAACAAAGAGTTAGAGGGTTTTCTCGATTCAAGGAAAAGGGAAAACGCTTCGAGCAAGGTAGCGTCCGGTTTGAAGGTAAAGACACGTCATGACAGAACAATCCCTGCTCAAATTCTCCATTGCCGTCACGGTTCTCCTGGCGCTCTTCGGCATCGGCGCAGGCCTGTTCTCCGGCTCCTTCGCCGTGGTTTTCGATGGTGTCTATGCGCTGACGGATGCTTTCATGACGGTGCTGGCGCTGCTTGTCGCGCGGCTGATCGCCGCTTCCGCCGCGCCCAAACCCGGCGGTCGGCTGGTGGAGCGTTTCACCATGGGCTTCTGGCATCTGGAGCCGATGGTGCTCGGGCTTAACGGCACCCTCCTGATGGGGGCGGCGATCTACGCCCTCATCAATGTCGTCGACAGCCTGATGGATGGCGGCAGATCGATCGAGTTCGATTACGCCATTGTCGTCACCTTCGTCAGCTTCGCCGTCTCGCTCGCCATGGCATGGTTCGTCAAACGGCAGAACCGCCGGCTGAAATCCGCCTTCGTGGCGCTGGACGCCAAAAGCTGGCTGATGAGCGCGCTTCTGAGCATGGCGCTCTTCGTCGCCTTCGCCGTGGGTTACGGGCTCACGGGAACGGCGCAGGCATGGCTCGCACCCTACATCGACCCGGCCGTGCTGGCGCTGGTCTGCCTCGTCATCATCCCCATGCCGCTCGGCAATGTGAAACAGGCGCTGGCGGATATTCTTTTGGTCACCCCGCTGGAATTCAAGCAGCATGTGGACCGGGTGGCGGCCGAGACGGTGGAGAAATTCGGTTTCTCCTCGCACTATTCCTATGTCGCCCGCGTCGGCCGCGGCCGTCAGATCGAACTCTTTTTCATCGTCCCGAAAAACTGGCCGCCCCGGCATCTGGAAGAATGGGACGCGATCCGCGACGAGATCGGCGATGCGCTGGGCGGCGAGGGGAGCGACCGCTGGCTGACGATCGTGTTCACGACGGATGAGGAATGGGCGGTTTGAGTGGGGAGGTCTGAGGGGCAGGGTTGCAGCCCCTTTGCGTCAACCGGGTATGAACTGCTACTGATCCATAGCGCAAAGCCCGTCGCAATTCTGGTTCATGAAGAGCGATTTCAGCGCCTGCGCCTTGTCGTGTTCAAGCCCGGACAGTTCCGGCAAAATCGTGTCGATCTGGGTGGCCATGGCGGTTCGGTCGGCAAGGGAGGTCGCGGCGACCACGGGAATGGCGCTGGCATTGAGGGCGTTCAGCAAAATGAGCCGGTTCTCGGATCGCAGATTCGGTGAGCGCAGCATAAGGGTCAATCCGGTAAACTGCTCCATGATGCCAAGGCGCATCTGGCGCAGGCCATCGCGACGCGCCTTGTTCATCTGATCGGCAGGAAGCACAGCGACAAAATCGGTAATCGCCTCCAGCTGAGCCGCGTGGACATGTAATAGATAGGCTCCGGCGCGTGCGATTTCGTCCTGGTATTTGAACGTATTTGCCGCTGTGTCCGGAAGGCTGCCGTTCTGTGGGGTAAACAGTGCATAGGTTTTAAGAACGGCGCCCGCATTCGCGCCGATGGCAATGAGCGCTGGAACATCGGCGGACCGGTATGGCTGCCTGCCAAGGGTCCCCTCCACATTCCAGAGCCGGTCCAGCACCTTCGCATGAGCGGGGTTGGACAATCGCGGTAAATCCCCCTGCGCGCGCGTTTCCCGCGCGAGCGTGTCGAGGCCCTGAAATGCTGCGGCCGATTCGTTTTGATTGGCGGAAGAGACATCGGCCTTTGCCACCAAGGGCATCGCGCCAAACCACGACAATAACAACAGCGCTGGAATCAATCGCTTCAAGGTGGCGTTCTCCTCAATTGAACTGACGTTCTTTTTCACGGTGCATGACAGGTTTTATGGCGCCCGCAACTCGAGCGCAACGTCAGGTAGCAATTCCGACGACCTGCCGAACGGCTTGCGCCCCTTGCTGCGAATCGCGCAACCCGCTAGCTTTCAACCACAGGCTAGACCCAAGCCTCCCCCCTCCTTTCGGGAAAGCATCGCACATGCAGGGTGACGCCAAATCATCGAACCATCTGTTCGAGCATCGCATGAGGAGGGGTTGCGTTTCGGCTCGCGATGGAGGTCTTTGATGAAACTTTCTGCACCGATGTTTCAGCTTAAACGCCGTGCAAAGCTGATGGCGCGAAACAATGATGTTCCGCTGAATGAAGCGCTGGATCAGATCGCGCAAGAAGAGGGCTTTGCAAGGTGGAGCATGCTGTCGTCCCGAATGTCTTCCAGGCCACTTTCCGAAACGGTGCTTTCCCGCCTCGATGCCGGCGACCTTTTACTGCTCGCTGGCCGACCCGGGCAGGGCAAGACCATGCTTGGTCTTCAGCTTCTGATCGATGCGGCCCGGGACGGCCGCGAGGCGTTTCTGTTTACCTTGGAATTGACCGAAAAACAGGCGGGAAAATATCTCCAATCGCTTGAAAAAGAGAATGAAGGCTTCGCCAACCAAGTTCAGATTGTCACTTCCGATGAAATTAGTGCGGACTACATCATCGATCGGATGTCGGGGTCGCGACCGGGAACAGTCGCGGTGATCGACTATCTCCAGGCGCTGGATCAACAGCGGAGCAAGCCCGTTCTTTCCGAGCAGCTACGAGCCCTCGGTGATTTTGCGCGACGGACAGGTTGCGTTCTGGGCTTCATTTCGCAAATCGACAGATCGTTCGATCCGGAAAGCAAGCGGCTTCCCGACATTCGCGATATTCGCCTTCCGAACTTCGTCGATCTCGGCCTTTTTAACAGGGCGTGCTTCCTCCACGACGGCGAAGCGCAGCTTCAGGACGTCACCTGATTGCCTGCCGCGACTTGACGGGTCGCGGCAGTCACTCTCCTGAAATCTGGTTTCGGCATAGCGCGGACACGTGCCTGAAACCGCGTGAGAAGACAGCGGAAAACGCCAAGCAACTGCGGAAATAGGGCCGCCACAGCCTTGCCGCCTTCTTCAGTATCCGGCTTTAACAACCCTTGACGCCCGTGCGCGTCACTCCTATTCTTTTATTTACGTGAACGTAAAAGTAATAAAGCAATCATCAGGTTGTCTGACAATTGACTGGCGTGCGACATGTTTTGCCGCTATAGAAGCTCGACAAAGGCGTCCTGCTTTGCGAAGACAGGCGCTGGTGGATGCGGTGTCGCGGATGGCTTTTTGACCGGCGCAGGCGATGCGCCGGGAATGCCGGAAAGCGGATATAACAACAGCCGGATGGGACCGGCGATGCGGAGAGGATGAGATGACGGAAGCGATGGAACTGCCCGAACGCGAAGCGATGGAATTCGACGTTGTGATCGTTGGCGCGGGTCCTGCGGGCCTTGCCGCCGCGATCCGGCTGAAGCAGGTGGAGCCGGAGCTTTCGGTCGTCGTTCTCGAAAAGGGAGCCGAAGTCGGCGCGCATATTCTCTCCGGCGCGGTGGTCGATCCGATCGGCATCGACAGGCTGCTGCCGGGCTGGCGCGAAGAGGAGGGGCATCCCTTCAAGACCGAGGTCAAGGACGACCAGTTCCTGTTTCTCGGCCCGGCCGGCTCCATCCGCCTGCCGAATTTCATGATGCCACCGCTGATGAACAATCACGGCAATTACATCGTCTCGCTCGGGCTGGTCTGTCGCTGGCTGGCGGAAAAGGCGGAAGGGCTCGGCGTCGAGATCTATCCGGGCTTTGCCGCAACCGAAGTGCTCTATAACGATGAGGGTGCGGTGATCGGTGTCGCCACCGGCGATATGGGCATCGAAAAGAACGGCGAGCCGGGCCCGAACTTCACCCGCGGCATGGAGCTGCACGGCAAATACGTGCTGATCGGCGAAGGCGTGCGCGGTTCGCTCGCCAAGCAGCTGATTTCCAAATTCGATTTGTCCCGGGATCGCGAGCCGCAGAAATTCGGCATCGGCATCAAGGAACTCTGGCAGGTGAAGCCGGAGAAGCACAAACAGGGTCTCGTGCAGCATTCCTTCGGCTGGCCGCTCGGTTTCAAGACGGGCGGCGGTTCCTTCCTCTATCATCTCGAAGATAACCTCGTCGCCGTCGGCTTCGTGGTGCACCTCAACTACAAGAACCCCTATCTTTATCCCTTCGAGGAATTCCAGCGCTTCAAGACGCATCCGGCCATCCGTGAGACCTTCGAGGGCGGCAAGCGCATTTCCTATGGCGCGCGCGCCATTACCGAAGGCGGCTACCAGTCGGTGCCGAAGCTCACCTTCCCCGGCGGCGCGCTGATCGGCTGTTCCGCCGGTTTCGTCAATGTGCCGCGCATCAAGGGCAGCCATAATGCGGTGCTGTCGGGCATGCTGGCAGCGGAAAAGATCGCCGCAGCGATTTCCGCCGGCCGCGCCCATGACGAGGTGGCGGAGATCGAGGCCGAATGGCGCGACGGCGATATCGGCAAGGATCTGAAGCGGGTCAGAAACGTCAAGCCGCTGTGGTCGAAATTCGGCACGCTCATCGGTGTTGGTCTCGGCGGTCTCGACATGTGGACCAACCAGATCTTCGGCTTCTCCGTCTTCGGCACGCTGAAGCATGGCAAGACGGATGCGGAGAGCCTTGAGCCGGCCGCAAAGCATAAGCCGATCGCCTATCCGAAACCGGATGGTGTGTTGACCTTCGACCGCCTCTCCTCGGTGTTCCTGTCCTCCACCAACCATGAGGAAGACCAGCCGGTGCATCTTCAGGTGAAGGACATGGCGCTGCAGAAATCGTCCGAGCACGACGTCTTTGCCGGCCCTTCGACGCGTTATTGTCCGGCCGGCGTTTACGAATGGGTGGAGAAGGACGGCGAAGAAGTCTACGTCATCAACGCCCAGAACTGCGTGCACTGCAAGACCTGCGACATCAAGGACCCCAACCAGAACATCAACTGGGTGCCGCCGCAGGGCGGCGAGGGGCCGGTTTACGCCAATATGTGATGGCGATTACGGCCGAAGCCTTCTCTTCCGTCATGCTCGGGCCTGTCCCGAGCATCTGCAACGGATTGATTTCACGATACGTGGATAGGTCCTCGGGACGGCCCCGAGGATGATGCCGAGCGTGGGAAGACCGCTCGCAATCACTCTCAGCCATTGTGTCATACGGCCGAGAGGGACGACATTTGTGGAACGAGCAGACCTCTGATCGAAGGGCCAATTTCCCGCGAAGCAGACGCGTCGTTAACGGTTGCCGTGTCTAGCCCGGGATGAGAGAGCGGCGTTCACAGCCCGTCTCCCCGTCAGTATTTGTGGATTGCTCTTCGATTTCCTACATATAGGATGTTGGGGTGTTGCGTGGTCGCGTGGCCCGTGGATTGTGGTTCAGCGATGCGGTAACGCCTTGAATGTGCATATGGTCCTAGGTACCGTCGCCCGACGGCAGGGAGTGAAGGAATGTCCGGCTTTCAAAGGCTGAATATCGTGCGGAAGACAGGATTCGTTGCCGGTGTGGCGGCGCTTGCGATGATTGCGGTTTCTTTCAGCGGCGGTCCGCTGGTGGCCGCAAGCTGCCGTACCGACGCCATGGCCGGCATCGACTGGCGCGAATGCAACAAGCGTCTGCTGATGCTGGGCGGCAGCAATCTCGATTCGGCAATGCTTTACGGCACGGATTTCACCTATACCGACCTGCGCGGTTCATCGCTGAAGGGCGCCAATCTCGAGAAGGCCAAGCTTATCCGCACGGCCCTTGGCGAGGCGAACCTGCAGGGTGCCAATTTGACCAAGGTGGAAGCCTATCGCAGCGATTTTTCCGCCGCCGACGCCACCAACGCCAAATTCGTCAATGCCGAAATGCAGCGGACCAAATTCGAAAACACCAAGCTGGACGGCACGGATTTCACCAAGGCCGAACTCGGCCGCGCCGATTTCGAGGGCGCGACGCTGAACGGCTCGAAATTCTCCCTGACCAATCTGTCGCGAGCCCGTTTCGGCGGCGCCAAGCTCGGCGGTCCGGTGGATTTCACCAGCGCATTCCTGCTGCTGACGAGGATCGAAGGGGTCGATCTTTCCGCTGCCACCGGCCTTGATCAGAAACAGATCGACATTGCCTGCGGCGACGCCAAGACCAAATTGCCGAACGGCCTCACCGCGCCGGCCTCCTGGCCGTGCCCGGAAGATCCGGACGACGATTGACAGGAATAGCCGGGCGTTTTTGCGCTCGGCCCAAACATCTCCATAAGCGGAAGAGAAGCGTCCGCGATGCGGACGCCTCACCTTCGATCAGAAGCCCGAAAGCACGATCTTGCCCTTGGCCCTGTTGCTCTCGATCAGCGCATGCGCCTTGATGAGATTTGCGGCATTGATGGTGCCGAAAACCTCGGTCAGCGTCGTCTTGATCTTGCCGGCATCGACCAGTTCCGCCACGTGGTTGAGCAGCCTGTGCTGTTCGATCATGTCAGGCGTCTGAAAAACCGCGCGGGCGAACATCATTTCCCAATGGATCGATACGCATTTGCGCTTGAAGGCCATGACGTCGAAACCGCCGGCCGGATCGTCGATCAGCGCGAAACGGCCCTGCGGCGCAATGGTCGCCACGCTGTCGGCGGCATGAATGTCGCTATGGGTGGTGGAGAAGACAAAGCCCGGCGCACCGAGACCGAGCGCCTCCACCTGCGGGGCGATCGGCTTGCTGTGATCGATGACGTGATGCGCGCCGAGTTCCTTCACCCACGCAATCGTCTCGGGCCGTGAAGCGGTCGCAATGACGGTGAGATCGGTCAGCGCCCGCAGAAGCTGGACGGCGATGGAGCCGACGCCGCCCGCGCCGCCGATGACCAGAATGGCGTTGGCCGCGCCCGGAACCGGCTCCTTCACCCGCAGCCGGTCGAACAGTGTCTCGTAAGCGGTGATGGCGGTGAGCGGCAGGGCGGCGGCTTCCTCGAAATTCAGGGACCTTGGCTTTGCGCCGACGATGCGTTCATCGACCAGATGGAACTCGCTGTTGGAGCCGGGGCGGTTGATGACACCGGCGTAAAACACCTCGTCGCCCGGTTTGAACAGCGAGACCTTGTCGCCGACGGCCTTTACCACGCCCGCCGCATCGAAGCCGAGCACGCGGGGTTCGCCGTTTTCCGGCGACTGATTGCGGCGCACCTTGGTATCGACGGGGTTCACCGAAACGGCCTTCACTTCCACGAGAATATCATGCCCCTTCGCTTCCGGCTGGGGCAGGTCGATATCGATGAGGGCGTCTTTCACGGTGATGGGCTGGCTGGTCCTGTAACCGATGGCGCGCATGAGCAGTCTCCTTTGCTTGTTTGCGTGCCTCTTACTTGATACATATGAACATCGATCGCAAGAATGCACATTTTGTGATGATACATACAAAAAGGATACTGTGATGTCGCGACCGCGCGCCAAGCTCACCGGCAACTTTCCCGGCTGCCCGGTGGAATCGGCCTTAAGTTTCCTCGATGGCAAATGGAAGGGCGTGATCCTGTATCACCTCATCAATGAGGGCACGCTGCGCTTCAACGAGCTGCGCCGCCATATTCCGAGTGTCACCCAGCGCATGCTGACCAAGCAGCTGCGCGAACTGGAAGAGGCCGGCCTGATTTCCCGCACCGTCTTCCCGGTGGTGCCGCCGCGCGTGGACTATGCGCTGACGCCGCTCGGCGAGACGATGATACCGGTGATTTCGGCGCTAAAAAGCTGGGGCGACGCGCATGTCGTGTGCAGGAACGGCGCGAAATATACCCGCCTTCCCGAGGCGAAGGAAAAGGCCGCCTGAAAAATCACAGGTAAAAGCGCACCCCTCCGTGCGCCTTTTTCATGGTGCGATGCAACATGTATTTGCCCCGATTGATGCATAATGCTGCGATCTCGATTCGCAGCAGGGACACCAGGACACATGAGCATCGGTTGGTTGGAGGCCGCATTTCTCGGCTTTTTGCAAGGGCTTACGGAATTTCTTCCGATTTCTTCAAGCGCGCATCTGAGGATCGCCGGGGAGTTCCTGCCCTCCGGCGCGGATCCGGGAGCCGCCTTCACCGCGATTACGCAGATCGGCACCGAAGCGGCCGTGCTGGTTTATTTCTGGTCGGATATCATGCGCATTGCCATCGCCTGGCTCCGGCAGAACTTTCGCCTCGGCGAGTATAACAAGGCCGATGCCCGGCTCGGCTGGCTCATCATCATTGGTTCCGTGCCGATCGTCTTTCTTGGCCTGTTCTTCAAGGATGCCATCGAGCACTCGCTGCGCAACCTTTACATCACCGCCGTGATGCTGATCGTCTTCGGCATCGTTCTCGGCGTTGCCGATAAAATCGGTGAGAAGCGTTACAAGCTGAACCAGCTTATCTGGCGAGACGGTATCCTGTTCGGTTTCGCGCAGGCCATGGCGCTCATCCCCGGCGTTTCGCGCTCGGGCGGCACCATCAGCGCCGGCCTGCTTTTAGGCTATACCCGCGAGGCGGCCGCACGTTATTCCTTCCTGCTCGCCGTTCCCGCCGTCTTCGGTTCCGGCTTTTACCAGCTCTTCAAAAGCATCGGCGAAGACAATCCAGTCGGTTGGGGCCCGACGGGGCTCGCGACCCTGATCGCCTTCGTTGTCGGTTATGCCGTGATCGTCGTCTTTCTCAAGGTCGTCTCCACCAAGAGCTACATGCCCTTCGTCTGGTACCGCGTGGTCATTGGCGTTATTTTGCTTGGACTGCTGGGAACGGGCGTCATCAATGCCGGTGGCTGAGGGTAGGGCTGTTCGCTTTTCCCCACCGCAAATGAAAAGGCCCGCTCTTCCGAGCGGGCCTTTCGTCTTTAGAGCAACGTACCGCTGAGGATCACCAGCGCCACCGAGAAGTAGATGATGAGCCCGCTGACATCCACCAGCGTCGCGACGAAGGGGGCCGAGGCGCTGGCGGGATCGAGCCGCAGGCGCTGCAGCACGAAGGGCAGCATGGAGCCGGCGAGCGAACCGAAGGTGACGATGCCGACGAGGGCTGCGAAAACGGTGGCGCCGACCAGCAGCCAGTGTTCGCCATAGTCGTAAAAACCGGCCTGCTGCCAGAGGCTCAGGCGCAGGAAGCCGATGGCGCCCAGAATGCAGCCGAGCGTCAGGCCCGTCGGGATTTCCCGCAGCAGCACCCGCCACCAGTCGGAAAGCTTGAGTTCGCCAAGCGCCAGCGCCCGGATGATGAGCGAGGTGGCCTGCGAACCGGAGTTGCCGCCCGACGACATGATGAGCGGAATGAACAGCGTCAGCACCACGGCCTTTTCCAGCTCGCCCTCGAAATGCTGCATGGCGCTGGCCGTCAGCATTTCACCGAGGAAGAGCGCTGCGAGCCAACCGGCGCGCTTGCGGATCATGTCCGGAAAGCCGATCGTCATATAGGGCTTGCCGAGCGCCTCCATACCACCGAACTTGTGGGCGTCTTCCGTCGTGTCGGCGATCATGGTGTCGATCACGTCATCGACGGTGACGATGCCGAGGATATGCGAACGGTCATCGACGACGGGAAGCGCCAGAAGGTCGTGCTTGCGGATCAACCGGGCGACATCCTCCTGCGACATCAAGGGGCTGGCGCAGACGATGCCTTCCTTCGATGCGACGGAGAGGATGGAGGCGCCAGCTTCGCCGGTCAGCAGGCGACGTAGCGTCACGACGGTGGAAAGCGTTCCGTCCTCAGCCAGCACATAGATGGCATAGACCGTTTCACGCGACCGCTCGACGACGCGGATGTGCGAAAGGGTCTGTTCCACCGTCCAATTGTCCGGCACGCTGACGAATTCCGTGGTCATGATCGAGCCGGCGGTACGCGGCGGATAACCCATCAGGTGCTGGATGGAGAGCGCCGTCGTGCGGTCCAGCCGGGAAAACAGCTTTGCGCGCGGCTCTTCGGCCATTTCCGCCATGACGTCGGCAACGCGGTCGTCAGACATCAGATTGACGAGGCGGGCGGCCTGTTCGACAGGAATATGGGCGATTATGGCGGCGGCGCCATGCAGTTCTGGCCGGTCGAGAATGGCGACGGCCTTTGCCTGCGGCATGGCGAGGAGGGCGGTTACGGCCTCGGCGACATCCAGCGTGTTGAGGTGCTCGACGCGTTCGGCAATGGTGGTGGAGGAACCGGCGTTTCCGCTACGAAGAAGACGTGCGGCCTTGCTGGCCCTCTGGGAGAGGTTGTGGAAGTTCATGATTGCTCACCTTTCCGTCGATTCGCCGATCACGGCGAACGCGGTGGTGAGCCGACAGAGGTCGGATCAGTTCACGTTCGCCGGTCTCGGCAAAGGCAATCGACTGCTACTGTCGCTAGACATCCAATGATGCTCCGTTGAAATCCGCGCCGTGCTGATTGGCCTGCGCGTAAGGCCGTGTTGCGCCTGAAACCGAAAAGAGTCAAGCACCCGATTGTGAAATTTCCGTAAGCTGCGATAGGGCCGGCTCAGGCCGCCTTTTCGCGCCGTTCGACGGTGACGGAAACAAGGAAAACGCCAAGCCCGAGAAGGGAAAGAACCGCGCCGACATAACCAGTGGAGGCGTAACCGAAACCCATGGCGATGACGAGGCCGCCGAGCCAGGCGCCGAGCGCATTGGCGATGTTGAAGGCGGAATGGTTGGAGGCGGCGGCCAGCGTCTGCGCATCCTGCGCCACATCCATCAGCCGCGTCTGCACGGCCGGACAGGCGGCGAAACCGCAGCCGATCAGGAAGACGCAGAGGCAGAGCATGAAAGGATTGTCCGCCGTCATGCCGAACACGGTCATGACAAGCACGTTGAAGGCGAGCATGCCGCCAATCGTGCCGTTGAGCGAGATATCGGCCAGCCGCGAGCCGACTACATTGCCGACATTCATGCCGATGCCGAACAGCGCCAGCACCATGGAGACGGTGGAAACCGGCATCATCGCCACATCGGTGGTGGTCTTGGCGATATAGCTGAAGACCGAGAACATGCCGCCGAAGCCGACGGCGGCGATGGCGAGCGTCAGCCACACCTGCACGCGGCGGAAAGCGCCGAGTTCACGCCATACGCTGGCGCCTTCCTCCACCCTGTCACGCGGCTGGAAAAACCAGAGCAGGGCCACCGTCAGAAGCGCGATGCCGCCGACCAGCATGAAGGCCGCGCGCCAGGACAGCAGCTGGCCGAAGAAGGTGGCGAGCGGCGTGCCGAGCAGGGTGGCGATGGTGAGGCCGAGCATGACGCGGCCAACGGCGCGGGCGCGCTTGTGGATCGGCGCCATGGAGGCCGCCACCAGCGCCGCAACCCCGAAATAAGCCCCATGCGGCAGGCCGGTGATGAAGCGCAGAACGGTGAAGCTCAGGAAATCCGGCGCGACGGCGCTCAAGATATTACCGGCCGCAAAAAGCCCCATCAGGCCGAGAAGCAGCGTGCGGCGCGTCATGCGCGCGGCGAGAACCGCGATGATCGGCGCGCCGATGACGACGCCGAGCGCATAGGCCGTGATGACATAACCCGCCTGCGGAACGGTGACGCCATAGGTGGTGGCGACGTCGGGAAGCAGGCCCATGATGGCGAATTCGCCGGTGCCGATGCCGAAGCCGCCGGCGGCAAGCGCCAGTTCGATGAGCGCGATGGCAAGCGGGGAGAGGGCCACGGCAGGAGCGTCCGTGTAAACGGTTTCATTCTCCGCGCCAAGGCGGGCTTCGGACATATTCGACTGGCTCATCGTGACCTGAAAAGCGGGAAGGGCCCACAGAAAAAAGGGCAAGACCGTATGGGAGCGGTCTGCCCTGACTGGAGATGCGCGGTCATGAAAATGACCTTAAGTGATCCCTAACATGAAATGATGCGTTGCGGTAGAGCGATTCTCGGCAAAAGAGCATCTTCACGCGATGGTGTTCGGAACCCTATATAGGGTCAGGCATTTACGCGCGGCTGCCTCACTGGATCGGGTTGGAAACATGAAGCTCATTGCAATTTTCAATCGTGACGGCGGCACGTTTCGCACCACCGACATGGAGGCCTATTGCGACCATGCCCGCGAGGTCTTCGCCCGCGCCGGCCACGCCATCGATTGCCGTCTGGTCTCCGGAAAGGATATCGTCGAGGAAATGGAGCGCGCCGCCGATGAGCCGGGCATTGAAGGCATCATTGCCGGCGGCGGTGACGGCACGATTTCCGCAGCAGCCGCCATCGCCTGGAAACACGGCATCGCGCTCGGCATCGTTCCGGCCGGCACCATGAACCTCTTTGCCCGCTCGCTGAAGCTGCCGCTCGATATTCGGCAGGTGCTGGAGATGCTGGCGAATGGCGAGATTGCCAGTGTCGACATCGCAAGCGCCAATGGCCGCCTCTTCGTCCACCAGTTTTCCGCGGGCCTGCATTCGCGCATGGTGCGCTATCGCAACAATCTCGCTTTTGCCTCCCGCCTCGGCAAGATCAAGGCAAGCATCCGCGCCGCCATCAACGTCATCCTCAATCCGCCGGTCTTCGAAGTGGAATATACCGTCAACGGCGAAACGCAGCATCGCAAGGTCTCGGCCATTTCCGTCTCCAACAATGAATTCGGTCAGAGCTCGCTGCTGGTGGCGGATAATGTCTCGGGCGGCCATCTCGGCTTTTATCTCACCGACCCGTTGCGTCCTTCCGGTGTCGCGAAGCTCGCTTTCGACATTCTGCGCGGCAGGCTGAAAGAAAACGCCGCCGTGACCGCCATGACCGTGACGGATGTGGAACTGCATTTTCCGAAGAGACGCCATGACCTGCGCTGCGTCATCGATGGCGAATTGCTGCCGATGGAGCGGGATGTGGCGCTCGAAGTCCATGCCGGCGAATTGAAGGTGCTGGTGGGTCGGTCGTTCTTCGCATAACGCAACCGCATGTGACTTGAGTGTTATCCCACCGGCAATCTAGCTTCCATACCCCTAAAAAACGCCAGCCTTGCCAAATCGAAGCCGCCCGGCCATGTTCGGCGGGCGCGGTGGCGTGAGCGCCGTTGCCTTTATGGGAGTGCGATCTGTCATGAATGAAATCTCCAAGCCGATGTCCAATCTCGCCGCCATCGATGCCGCCCATCACCTCCACCCCTTTTCCGACATGGGCAAGCTTAACGCCGCCGGCACCCGCATCATCGAGCGCGCCGAAGGGGTGTTCATCTATGACAGCACCGGCAGGAAATATCTCGACGCCTTTGCCGGCCTCTGGTGCGTGAATATCGGTTACGGACGCCGCGAGATCGCCGATGTCGTGCAGCGCCAGATGAACGAACTGCCCTATTACAACGCGTTTTTCGGCACCACCACGCCGCCTGCGACGCTGCTGGCGCAGAAGATCGCCTCGCGCGCCGGGCCGAAGATGAACCATGTCTTCTTCACCAATTCCGGCTCGGAAGCGACCGATACCTGGTTCCGCATGGCGCGGGTTTACTGGAAGGCGCTCGGCCATCCGACGAAGACGAAGGTTATTGCCCGCCGCAACGGCTATCACGGCTCGACGGTGGCGGGCGCTTCGCTCGGCGGCATGAAATGGATGCACGAGCAGGGCAACCTGCCGATCGAGGGCGTGGCCCATATCGGCCAGCCCTATTGGTATGCCGAGGGCGGCGATCTTTCACCGGCCGAATTCGGCCTGAAGGTGGCGCGCGAACTGGAAGCGAAGATCGATGAACTCGGCGAGGAAAATGTCGCCGCTTTCGTGGCCGAACCCATTCAGGGCGCCGGCGGTGTTATCGTGCCGCCGGAAACCTACTGGCCGGAAATCGCCCGCATCTGCAAGGCGCGCAACATCCTGCTCGTCTCCGATGAGGTGATCTGCGGTTTCGGCCGTCTCGGCTCCTGGTTCGGTTATCAGCATTTCGGCGTGGAGCCGGATTTTGCGCCCGTCGCCAAGGGGCTGTCTTCCGGTTATCTGCCGATTGGCGGCGTCATCGTCTCGGATCGGGTGGCGGAGGTGATGTTGTCTGAGGTCGGTGACTTCAACCACGGCTTCACCTATTCCGGCCATCCCGTCTGTGCCGCCGCCGCCCTGGAAAACCTCCGCATCATCGAGGAGGAGGGACTGGTGGAACGGGTACGCGGCGATATCGGCCCTTATTTCTCTGAGGGCTGGAAAAGCCTGACGGATCACGAACTGGTCGGCGAGGCGGTGAATGTCGGCCTGATGAGCGGCCTTCAGATTACCGCCGACAAGGCGACGCGCCGGCGTTTCGCCAAGCCGGACGACATCGGAACCGCCGTGCGCAACCAATGCCTGGCAAACGGCCTTGTGATGCGCGCCACCGGCGACCGCATGTTGGCCTCACCGGCACTGACGATCAGCCGCTCGGAGGTGGACCAGATCATAGAAACGCTGCGCAAGGGGCTCGACCACCTGCGCGATACGCGGGAGCATTTCCAGTAAATCGGCGTAGCGGTTTTACGTTCGGAAAATGCGACGAAAAACTCTTAGGGAGGACTAACATGGCAGGACAGGAACATCATTACGCCGTTCAGGTGAAATGGACGGGCAATCGCGGCAAGGGAACGTCGGGCTATCGCGACTATGAACGCGACTACACGATTTCCACGGCGGGAAAGGCTGACATCGCCGGCTCCTCCGACCCCGCCTTTCGTGGCGATCCCTCCCGCTGGAACCCGGAAGACCTGCTGGTCGCCTCGCTCTCGGCCTGCCACAAGCTGTGGTACCTGCATTTCTGCTCGGTCAACGGCATCATCGTTGAAGACTATGTCGACAATGCCGAAGGCACGCTGGTGATGGAAAAGGATGGCGCGGGGCAATTCAGCGAAGTGGTGCTGAAGCCGGTCATCACCATTTCAAAGGGGGATGCCGCCCGGGCGGATGAGCTGCACCATGATGCGCATGACAAATGCTTCATTGCGCGCTCCGTGAATTTTCCGGTGCGGGTGGAAGGGACGGTGAAGGTGGTTTGAGGCTCACGCCAGGCGCAGACCGAGATGATCGGCCATCGGCTGAAAGTCTCGGTCATTTTGCAACAGCTTGTGCCCGTGCTCGATACAGTAGGTACCGATAATGAGGTCGTTGCTTTTTCTGATCGTATAGCCGCGCTCCCGCAGGAAGCGGTAATTGGCGGCGGCCTTGATGGCGAGCTGGGGCGACATCATCGCGACGCAGGGAAATTCGCCCAGCATCTGCTCAAGTCGGCGCGCATGATGACCGTCACGCGCGCCTCTAAGCACCTCAAGAAGAATGATATCGCCGATCAGAATTTCGCCCTGCGCCATTAAGGCGCGAAACTTGGCGGAGAGGGTAGGCGCGTCTTTTCGAATAAGTGAAATCCAGGCAGAGCTATCTGCTACGATCATTTGGCGTTCTTCACATCCAAGTCCGTCTCAGCATCCCAATCCGTCCGCATCTCGTCCAGATCACCTTCCCAGCCCATGCCCTCCAACGCATCGAGGGCGCGCATCTGACGATGAATGCGCACCAGATCGCGCAACGCCTTTTCCACCGTTGCCTTTTTTGTCGAAAGGCCGGTGATTTCCATCGCCTCGGCGAGCAAGGCGTCATCGAGTTCAATGTTGGTGCGCATCGAAAACTCCTTGGTGTATCGATTTTCGAAATAATACACCAAGGACGCTTTCCGCGATATCTGTTTTTACTGGAACGCCGTCTCGTAAAAGCTTCGAAGCTTGCGCGAATGCAGCGTTTCGGTGGGCATGGCCGCGAGTTTCTGCACGGCGCGGATGCCGATCTGTAGATGCTGGGCGACCTGGGTGCGGTAGAACTCCGTCGCCATGCCGGGCAGTTTCAGTTCGCCATGCAGCGGCTTGTCGGAAACGCAGAGCAGGGTGCCGTAGGGCACGCGGAAGCGGAAGCCATTGGCGGCGATGGTGGCCGATTCCATGTCGAGCGCTATGGCGCGCGACTGCGACAGGCGCTTGACGGGGCCAGCCTGATCGCGAAGCTCCCAGTTGCGGTTGTCGATGGTGGCGACGGTGCCGGTGCGCATGATGCGCTTCAGCTCGAAGCCCTCGTAGCCGGTAACTTCCGCGACGGCGCCTTCCAGCGCCAGCTGCACTTCGGCAAGCGCCGGGATCGGCACCCAGACCGGCAGGTCGTCATCCAGAACGTGGTCCTCACGCACATAGGCATGCGCCAGAACATAATCGCCAAGCCGCTGGCTGTTGCGCAGGCCAGCGCAGTGGCCAACCATCAGCCAGGCATGCGGGCGCAGCACGGCGATGTGGTCGGTGATCGTCTTGGCGTTGGAGGGGCCGACGCCGATATTGACCAGCGTGATGCCGGCATGGCCCTTTTTCTTCAGGTGATAGGCGGGCATCTGCGGCAGGCGCGCGAGCACGGCATCCGTTTCCGGCTTGTCGCAACCGGCGGGGGTGACGATATTGCCCGGCTCCACGAAAGCCGTGTAACCCTCGCCGCCATTCTTCATCAACTGACGCGCCCATGCGGCGAATTCATCGATATAGAACTGGTAGTTGGTGAACAGCACGAAGTTCTGGAAATGGTTGGCGCTCGTCGCCGTATAGTGGCTGAGGCGGGCCAGAGAATAGTCGATGCGCTGCGCGGTAAAGGGCGCGAGCGGCGCGGGTTCGCCCGGCACCTGATCATATTCGCCATTGGCGATGAGATCGTCGGTATTGTTGAGGTCGGGCGTATCGAACAGATCGCGCAGCGGCACGTCGGACAGCGAGGAGGCCGCCGCCGCCTCGACATAGGCGCCTTCGCCGAAAGCGAAATGCAGCGGAATGGGCGTGGCCGATTCCGAAACCGTGACCGGAACGCCGTGGTTCTTCATCAGAAGCCCCAGCTGTTCCTTGAGGTAATGGCGGAAAAGCTCCGGCCGGGTGATGGTCGTCGTGTAAACGCCGGGGGCGGTGACATGGCCGTAGGAGAGACGCGAATCGACATGGCCGAAGGTGGCGGTCTCGAGGCTCACCTGCGGATAGCAGGCGCGGTAGCGCCCGGCAATCGGCGCGCCCTTGGCAAGCTCGGTGAAGGAATTGATCAGGAACGCCGTATTGCGTTCGTAAAGCGCGGTCAAAGCCGCCACAGCTTCTTTCGGGTCCGTGAAGGACTGCGGCGCGAAAGGCTCGGGGCTGATGAAGGTGAGGGGCGGAATCGTTCGTTTTGCTATTGTCATGGCCCATTATAAGAGGCCAATTTCGACAGGCAAGCGACAGAAATACGAAGAAACTGAAAAGAAACGCAAAAAGGCAGTTCGAATAACAGCGGGTCGGCGGAAATTTCAGCCGAGCGCGCCACGCTGCAGGCTCATCAAAAGCACGAAGCCGGCGCCCTTGGAAGCGGGGCGGGGATCGGCCTTGTAAACCGCAAGTCCGGCGACCGGACCTAGAAAGATCGAGGCCATCAGCACCAGCCGCAGCGCGGAAAACAGGCCGTTGGAAAAACTTGTCGTCATCGGCCTGTCTTCACAACACGACGGGGCAATTGGTGGCGGGCGAGGGGCTGTGCTGGCAGGCGATTGCCGCGCCTGCATTCACCCGCTGGAAACTGCGGTTCGGATTAACGACGAGCGAGGCGAAGGACATGGCGAAGATCGCCATGAGAAACGCGAAGATTGCCAGTCGGCTGATCAGCTTTGCCATGTCCATTCCCCTTATTGGAGTTGATGGACAGAGTTTTGCCACACTCGGACTGAACGGACCCTGAGACCCCGGTTCATATGGCATTCAGGGATGTTAACAGGCGGTGACATGACGGATTGATGCCGCAATGGCGCCGGGCATCTCGCGGGCCACCCGATTTTCGATCAGGACAGCGGGGCTTCCGCACGTGCAGCCAGATCGGTCAGCAGGGTCTCGAATGCCTGAGGCTGCGTCACATCGACAACCGGCACGCGGTGCTCCTGCGCGGATGCCAGCATGTCCGTATTTTCCCGCAACGAACGCTCGATAAAGGCGTCGATGATCCGCCGCTTCTCAGCCGCTGCATCTTCATAGCGGGCGTGAGAGCGCATTCTCTCGAGAAGAAAATCATTGCCGGCATGGAGAAAGACACCGGCGACCTTGCCGCCAAGCAGTGGCGAGATGAATTCCGGCCGCAGCGCCGCGCCCTCGAAGATCGTGGGAGTGCCGGTGCCGGACCTGCTGTCGATCATCGTGCGGATCAGCGGCCAGATGTTCTGATGATGTATCTTCAGGAACCAGTGAATTGTTTCCGCCGAGAGCCGCGCGTAATATTCTTCCACCGGTGCCGGAATGCCCGGCCATGGCCTGCCCGGATGGCGGGCGAGACTGTCGGTCGATATTGCCTCGCAGCGCAGCCTTTCGCTCAGCAGGCCGGCAAGGGTGCTTTTGCCGACATGCGAGGTGCCCGCAATCAGGATTGTCGAAAGGGTGGGGCGCATGCGTCGCTCTCGTTGGTGTTGGGCGCAACGATACATCAACGGATATATGGCTTCCATGCGGCGTGCGCCCGCAGTCTCGGGCAAAATCCTTGGCAGCGCACCGTCCCGTCAGGCGCGGGATCGCAGGCGGCAGGACAGAAGCCCGCCCGCCGCCCTGTCGATTACAGCCGCGTCCAGGTCTGCGATTTGCACAGAACCTTCAGCACGCAGCCCTTCATGCTCAGCGAGTTGCCGGAAACGGTGCCGGAGCCGCTATAGGTCTTGTCATTGGCGGGATCGGTGATTTCACCCGAATAGCTGTTTCCCTTGCCAGAAAGCTTGCCGATCTGTTTTCCGGCGTGTTTGCCGGTCTTCAGCGTCACGCAGAAGGCGCCGCCGCAGGGGCCGATCACGGCAGTTTCGCCACTGGCGGTCTTCCAGTTGCCTTCGATTGCCTCGGCGGCGAAGGCAAGGTTGCCGCTCAGCATGAGGGCGGCGGCAATCGTCATTATACGCTTCATAAAATTCCTCCCGAAATGCGCGCAGGCTTCCTCGAGCCGGCGGCCCAAAGACGCGATGCGCAGATCAAACCCTTTTGGCGGGCGAATGCGCCATCTCTGGCCCAAGCCGCCTGCGGCGCAACGATTGCTCCTTGCACCGCGCTATCCTGTGCCCGTTTCATCCTCATGACGGGCAGGGCGGATAGTATTTGACGTTCACGTAAAAGGAAACAGAAATTTGCGGCTCCGGCGCGGCATTTGCAGCGGCGGGACGAGCGAAAGAGGAAGAATTGGAAAATCGCTGTTTTGATCGTGGTGAAGGAAGGGTTTAAATCCAATTCTAAACTTTTCGTAAAATTCGCCGCAAAGTCCTTAATTTCCGCGGCTCGTGATATTTAACGAAAACCCAATTTTACCAATCGTTTGCAGTTTGTTTGCGGCCCATTAATCATGCCTTTTAAGCGACCGTTGAAGGCCCCGTGGCATAGTGAACTCATCAAAAGCGCAGGGAAAACCTGCCGGACGAAAGGACAAAAAAGCCGCAAAAGACGGCAGGTCCGGACGATGGCCTCGACAAGAAGGCGAATGATGAAACAGGCAGAAGGACAGGGATTAAAACAATGGCACGCTTTGAAATTCGCGATATCGAAATGGCTGCCGGTGGCGAAACCCGCGCCGACACTCTTTGCAATCTCGGCTTGGTCTATGCGACCGGCCGGGGCTGCAAGGTGGACCTGATCGCCGCCCATAAATGGCTCAACATCGCCGCGATCCGCGGATCGGAAAGAGCCGCTTCGCTGCGCGCCGATCTCGCCCGCAACATGACCAAATCGGAACTGGCCGAAGCGCTGCGCGCCGCCCGCGACTGGATGACGATGCACTGATTTACCCAAGCCATTATTGAGATTTCCGGTCCGGTTCCCTCCAGTCCCGATGACCGGCGCAAAGGAAAGTAAACCCGAAGGGGAACGCGGCGAGGGCTTTGAAAAGGGCTTTTGCGCTGACACATCAAACCGCGACCGGCAGGAACAAGGCCGGCGCGGTTTTCTTATGTTTGGCGATGTCTCTGCGCCGGAAAACGATTCGCGGGCAAGGGCTTGCGGGAGGATGTTGAATCGCATTCGCACCATCCTGTGATGAGGATGAAACCGCTACGGCAGGCATGACAGGTGCGGTTTTCGAATCGCTTCCTTCTTCCGTCATGCCGGACCTGATCCGGCATCCAGCCACGCCGCGTCTGCGGCGTGAAAGGGTCTTTCGCGATCAAGGACTTGATCGCGCTGGATTCCGGCTCAAGGCCGGAATGACGGCACTCGATATCAGCCGATCGACTTAAGAACCTTCGGCAGCGCCTCCTCGAACAGATCGAGCTTGTCACCCGGCCCCACGCTCACGCGAATGCAGCGGTTGAGCGGCGCGACGCCCGGCATGCGGATGAAGACGCCATGTTCCATCAGCCCATCGACGATGGCGCGGGCATAAGCCCCGTCGCGGTGGCAATCGATGGTGACGAAATTGGTGGCGGAGGGGAGCGGGGAAAGGCCGTTATTGCGCGCGATTGCCGAAATGCGCTCACGGGCGTCAGAAATTTTACCAACGACTTCACGCAGATAGGCCTGATCCTTCAGGGCCGCCAAAGCGCCGGCGACCGAAATGCGCGCCATGCCGAAATGGTTGCGGATCTTGTCGAAGGCTTCGACATTGCCGAGCGTGCCGATGGCGTAACCCACGCGTGCACCCGCCAGCCCATAGGCTTTCGAGAAGGTGCGCATGCGCAGGATGTTCGGTTGGCCGATCAGCGCATCGATGGCCGGAACGGCGCTCGCAGGCGCGGTTTCGCAATAGGCCTCGTCCAGAATAAGCAGGCAGGTTTCGGGCAATGCACGGGCAAAGGCGACGACTTCGCTCGCTTCCCACCAGCTTCCCATCGGATTGTCGGGATTGGCGAAATAAACGAGCGGCGCATTTTCCCGGATGACGAGATCGAGAAGCCCGTCAAGGTCTTCGTGATCGTCGACATAGGGTGTGGTCACGAGTTTCCCGCCAAAACCGTTCACATGGTAATTGAAGGTGGGGTAGCCGCCAAAAGAGGTGACGACAGGCTTGCCCGGCTCGACGATCAGCCGCGCGATTTCACCCAGCAGCCCATCGACGCCGCTGCCGATGGCGATATTGCCGCGTGCAACGCCATGGTGGATGGCAAGCGCTTCCTTCAGCTCATAATTTTCCGGATCGCTGTACATCCACGTCTCCGCCGCTGCATCGCGCATGGCCAAAAGCACGGAAGGGGCGGGGCCGAAGCCGCTCTCATTGGCGCCGATACGCGCTTCAACCTTCAGGCCGCGGTTGCGCTCGATGGCTTCGGGGCCGACGAAGGGAACGGTTGAGGGAAGCGAAGCGGCAAGCGGCGTGAGGCGGGAAAAGGCTGACATTGGCTGAGAGTTCCGGTACCTGTGTTTAAAACCCGGCTCACAATAGGTGCAAAAAAACCGGACGCAAGGCGCAGCCGGTTCCGGCACGACTGTTTTGGAACAGAATTTTACGTCCCGGCGAGGAGACGGAAAAGCCATCGGCCTGTCATGTCAGGATCACGCGTTGGTCTCGAAGCTCAGGCGTCGCACATGGTGCAGGAACTCCGCATCTATCAGCATATTGAAGCCGATCGTCACTTTTTCCTCTTCGCGGCGGATCAGCGTGCAGCCGATCTCATCGCGGATACCGAGAATTTCCAGATAGAAATTGGCCGGCATTTCCAGATCGGGACTGACATCCAGTTCCGCGCCGTAAAGGGAAATAGTCCGCACCAGGCAGCGCATGGTATCCTTGGCGCTGAGATGATGCCCGATGAAGGTGATCTTGCCGGGCCGGTCGATCTGAAATTTCTCGTACATTTCGTCCTGGGGGACGTTCTGACGGGGATCCATATGCAAAGCCATGACAACCTCCCGGATTGCCTCTTTTGATGCCGATTTTAACGCCGCTTCCTTGCCAGGGCATGAAGGAAATCCGCGCAATTGTCTGTTCTGTGTCTCGATCTCGACCAATCTTCCCTTCGGAAGCCGATGTTTCCGCTATGGAAATGCGTTCGGCCCCATCCGGTTGCAGCCTGTGCTGATACTGCGTCTCGCTTGCACGGGGCTGGTGTTGACTGGGGCCGTACTTGGCGTTACGCCTGAACCTTGCAATATCGCATCGCGGGGCGCGGCAGGACCGGCGCTTCGTGATTCTTCTGGGAGTGGACTGTGACGGGAAGGCTGGTAATCGTCGGGGCGGGGCAGGCCGCTTTCGCGCTGGCGTCGAAGCTTCGGGCGCTGAAGGATGAGCGCCCCATCACCATCATCGGCTCCGAGGATGCCTATCCCTATCAGCGGCCGCCGCTCTCCAAAAAATACCTTCTCGGCGAGATGAGCTTCGACCGGCTGATGTTCCGGCCGGAGGAATGGTACGCCGAAAACAATGTCGATATCCGGCTTTCCACCTGGGTCGAGGAGATAGACCGAGCCGCCAAATTCCTGCGCATGCAGGACGGCAGCACGCTTTCCTATGACAGGCTGGTGCTGGCGACCGGGGCGGCTCCCCGCCTGCTGCCCGCCAGTATCGGCGGCGATCTGGAAGGCGTCCTGACCGTGCGCGACAAGCGCGATGCCGACCGGCTTATGGAGGAGATGAAGCCGGGCCGCAGGCTGCTGGTAATCGGCGGCGGCTATATCGGTCTCGAAGCGGCCGCTGTCGCGCGCAAGCTCGGCCTCGAAGTGACCTTGATCGAAATGGCCGACCGCATTCTCCAGCGTGTGGCGGCGAAGGAAACCGCCGATATCATGCGCGGCATCCATCAGGCCCACGGCGTTTCCATTCGCGAAAAGACCGGCCTTGTGCGCCTTGTCGGCATGGACGGCCGGGTGGCCGCCGCCGAACTCTCCGACGGCTCGACGCTGGATGTGGACTTTGTGATTGTCGGCATCGGCGTGACGCCGAATGATCGCCTCGCTCGCGAATCGGGCCTTGATGTCGGCAATGGCATCGTGGTGGACGACCACACCCGCACCTCCGACAGCGCCATTCATGCGGTGGGCGACTGCGCGCTGCTGCCCTGGCGCGGCCAGCATGTGCGTCTCGAATCGGTACAGAACGCAGTCGATCAGGCCGAGGCGGCTGCTGCCGTGCTGACCGGGGCTGAAGCCGCCTATGATCCGAAGCCATGGTTCTGGTCGGATCAATATGACGCCAAGCTGCAGATCGCCGGCTTCAACCTTGGTTATGACGAGACGATGCTGAGGCAGGGCGCGCGTGAGAGCAGCTGGTCCGTATGGTATTTCCGCGACGGTCGATTCGTGGCGGTGGATGCCGTCAACGATGCCAAGGCCTATGTCGCGGGCAAGAAATTGCTCGATACCGGCGCGGAGCCGGATCGCGCCATCCTGGCGGATGCTTCCGCCGATCTGAAATTACTGCTTTCCTGAGGACATCATGCCTGCTCCCGAAAACCGTTTCAAAACCGCCATCCATGCCGGCAAGCCGCAGATCGGCCTCTGGCTCGATATGGGCGAGGCCATCACCGCGGAAATCGCCGGTACGGCGGGGTTCGACTGGCTGGTGATCGACGGCGAGCATGGGCCGAACGATCTGCGAAGCATCATCGATCAGCTGCGCGCCCTTGCCACATCGCCTGCCGAACCGGTGGTGCGCGTGCCGGTCGGCGAAAGCTGGATGATCAAGCAGCTTCTGGATGGGGGTGCGCGCACGCTTCTGGTGCCGATGGTCGATTCGGCTGACCAGGCGAAGGATCTGGTCAGCGCCATGCATTATCCGCCGCGCGGCATTCGCGGCATGGGTGCTGCCGTTGCCCGCGCTTCCGCCTTCAACACGATAACCGACTATGCCGACAGCGCCTCGGACAGCGTCTGCCTGCTGGTGCAGGCCGAAACGCGCGCGGCGATCAACGATCTCGACAATATTCTTGCGGTGGAGGGCGTGGACGGCGTCTTTATCGGCCCGGCGGATCTGGCTGCCGATATGGGCTATCTCGGCAGGATAGATGAGCCGGAAGTGCAGGCGGTGATCGAGGCGGCCATCGTCAAGATCGTCAAGGCCGGCAAGGCCGCCGGTATTCTCACCTTCAACGAAACCTATAATCGCCGCTATCTCGAACTCGGCGCGTCCTTCGTGGCCGTCGGCGCGGATGTGACGGAATTTGCCAGCACCCTGCGTGCGCTGTCGGCTCGTTACAAGGGCGGAGCGGCGCCCGCACCATCACGGTCTGGCTATTAATTCAGTCGTCATTGCTGGCGTTCAGCTTTTCCGGCGGAATGCCTTCTTCGCCGGAGGCGAGATAACCGCTATTGATAAGGGCGGCGCGAATGATGCGCTGGATGGCCTCATCCCTTTCGACGCCATGATCCCTCGCAAAATCCGACAGAGCCGCTTCAATATCGTCGGTGAATTGCATATCCGCCCCCATTCATCACATTTCCAACCAGTAAGAAAAGGCAAGGCAGGATAGACCCGCCTTGCCTCAATTTTAATTCGGTCAGGCGATCAGCGCCAGCGATAAAGGCTGCTGTTCGACGAGTTCTGCTGCGTGCTCGCGCCAACTGCATAACCGATGGCAAAACCGAGTGCGCCAACGATCGTCAGCAGGGAAGTCGCCGTGCCGGGATTTTCCTTGACGGCTTCCACGACATTCTGGCCCTGAGCGCGGACATTATGCGCGGCCTTGCGAACGCGTCCGCGCGCCTCATCCAGAAATTCGGACGCATCCTCGCTCACACCTTCCGCGCGGGCGGATACGGATTTGGAGAGGGACGAGATCTGCGAACGCAGCTCCGCAATCTGGTTTTCGATCGTGTCTTCGACAACATTCAGTTTGGTCTGAGCCATTAGAACACCTCTTTTGTTACCGAATGCAGAACGTGCCGGCCTGCAAGAAGTTCCCGAAAGGCCCTCAAAGTTTCGCAGGAGGATGTTCAGCCAACAGGTTTTTGTGCTTCTTGGCGAAAAAGCCTTGCAATCATTTTTTTTACGCAATAATCAGGCCGCACCGGAGAGGTGGCCGAGTGGTCGAAGGCGCTCCCCTGCTAAGGGAGTATACGTCAAAAGCGTATCGTGGGTTCGAATCCCATCCTCTCCGCCACTTCGGCGCAAGACCGGAAAATCCCAGCGCCATCGTTCCCAGTACCAAGCCACCGCCGCAGCGCTTTGGCGACGGTCTCCGCATGTCGCTTGTTCTTCCGTCTGTTTCGAATTGACACGCGCGACAATCGGCTGCTGCCGATATTGACGGGCAATCGTCAAACGCGACGTCATGTCATCAAATCAGTTCTCGCGGCAAACCAGAGGGATAGCGGCGTGTCGGTATCGTAACCGACATGCGGCGAGTCTTTCGAATCGTTCTGCGGGGAATCGGGCGGCAAACGGCATGGGTTTTTCCATCGTTTCTTCATGCGCGCTGCGAAGGAGTGTCAGGTGCAGGGGTGTGAGGAAGCAAAAGTTTCCATCATCCTTGCCCGGCGAGGCAAGGCTTCGCCGAAAAAGCCGGTAGTTTAGAAAGACCTTGTTAACCTCGCTAACTAACGGATTTTCAAGCAATTTCTTAACGCATGGTAAAGCCGCCTGCGGGCCGGCTGCGCACTGTGTGTTGTTTCCGCAACAAACCGAAATGAAGCATATACGTAAATGCTATTTATCGGATGTTGGCGATTGCAAGCGGCGAAACCTTTTGTATTTTCACCACCAGAAGCGAGGCGGTGGATCGTTTGGCTTCTAAGAACACGGGAATGGGGCAGGGAATGCTGTCCTTCAGCGAAAGTACCCAGACCCACTTAAAAACTTTGACTGGAGGTCAACCATGAACATCAAGAGCCTTCTGATCGGCTCCGCTGCGGCTCTCGCAGCAGTATCCGGCGCTCACGCTGCCGACGCTATCGTCGCTGCTGAGCCTGAGCCCCTGGAATACGTTCGCGTTTGCGACGCTTTCGGCACCGGCTTCTTCTACATCCCCGGCACCGAAACCTGCCTGAAGTTCGACGGTTACGTCCGTTTCCAGACGGACTTCGGTCGCAACCAGTCCGGCACTTCCGACTGGGATGCTGCGACGCGCGGTCAGTTCAACATCGACCACCCGCACCGACACTGAACTCGGCGCTCTGCGCGGCTACATCGGTCTGCGCGGCCAGGCCGACAACGACACCGACCGTAACATCGTTCTCGATCAGGCTTTCATCGAACTCAGCGGCCTGAAGGTCGGTTTTTACTACAACTGGTGGGATGACGGTCTCTCTGGCGAGTATGACCAGCTCAGCTCCAACCGCACCCGTCTGAACGCTGTCCGTTACACCTACGACGCCGGCTCCTTCTACGTTGGTGCCGCTACTGAAGAGCTGGAAGGCTCGCGCAAGGGTACATCAGAGCTTGGCGTTTCAAAGGGTGGCAAGTTCAAGACCAACACGAACGATGTCGGCGTCAGTGCTATCATCGGCGGCAAGTTCGGCGGCGTTAAGGCCAACCTGCTAGGCGCGTACGACACCAACCAGGAAAACGGTGCAATCCGTGCAATCCTCACGGCTGACATCGGTCCGGGCACCCTCGGCCTCTCCGGCGTATGGGCTTCCGGCGCCAACTACTACTACGAAGAATCCGAATGGTCCGTTGCAGCTGAATACGCCATCAAGGCAACCGACAAGCTGACAATCACCCCCGGCTTCCAGTATTTTGGCACGATCGACATCGGCGCAAACAACGACTTCGTAGGCAACCGCGATGCATGGCGTGCTGGCGTCGCTGCTGGCTACAAGATCACTTCCGGCCTCTCCACGAAGGTTGCGGTTACCTATCAGGACGTCGACGGCCGCGAAGGTCGCGACAGTGGTGCTGGCGACAGCTGGACCGGTTTCGTTCGTCTCGAGCGTTCGTTCTAATCTGATCTGACATTGTCAGTGATGGAAAGCCCGGCTCTCGAGCCGGGCTTTTTTGTTTGAATGGCATCTTGATAGGGCGGACATCGCGGCGGGTGGCGAGATCGTGGCGGCGTTTCGATTTTCCGCAGGTTTATCCTCTGAGCAGACCGCTACACATGCCCATCGATTCGCTCGGTAATGGGAGCCTTGAGTCGTTTAAGGAATCCGAATCTGCGGGTTTTTGCTTTTCGGTCAGTTTTTTCTTGCAGAGGTAGGGTCCTCTGCACATTGCAATCGTCTTTTGAACAATTTCCGGTGGCCTGATCGTGTCCAGATTCAGGTGATCTCGTGGGTTTTCTCACGGCGGATTTTTCGAGCCTATTGTTAAGTTATTGAAAAGCATAAGTTATTAACGATTTTTTAACGAATGGGGTCCCGTCGGTTAGAATTGTAGCTATTTCGCAACAATGAAAAACTAAGGACACCTTACTGTCTTCCTTCTGTCATGATTACGATTGCCTGAGCGACCGGTTTTGGCTCTAATCAGCTTCATAAGCGGCACGCATTTCTGAAGTGCTTTCCCACCCGCTGCTTAGAAGATTAAGCGTTTGACTGGAGGTCAACCATGAACATCAAGAGCCTTCTCATCGGCTCCGCTGCAGCTCTCGCAGCAGTATCCGGCGCACAGGCCGCTGACGCTATCGTCGCTGCCGAGCCCGAGCCCCTGGAATACGTTCGCGTTTGCGACGCTTTCGGCACCGGCTTCTTCTACATCCCCGGCACCGAAACCTGCCTGAAGTTCGACGGTTACATCCGTTTCCAGACCGACTTCGGCCGCAACAAGTCCGGCACGTCTGACTGGAACTCGTTCACGCGCGCCCAGTTCAACATCGACACCCGCACCGACACCGAACTCGGCGCTCTGCGCGGTTACATCGGTCTGCGTGGCGAAGCCAACAACGACAGCGACCGTGGCGTCAACGTCGACCAGGCTTTCATCGAACTCGGCGGCCTGAAGGTCGGTTACATGTACACCTGGTGGGATGACGATCTCTCCGGCGAAACCGACATCCTGTCTTCGAACACGACCCGTGGCAACGCTCTGCGTTACACCTATGACGCTGGTTCCTTCTATGCCGGCATCAGCGTTGAAGAGCTTGACGCCACCCGCGACGCTACGTCGAACCTCGGCATTGCCAAGGGCGGCTTCTTTGAAGGCCCGAACAACGTTGGCGTAAGCGGTATCATCGGTGCCAAGTTCGGTGCTGTCAGCGCAAACCTGCTCGGCTCCTACGACACCGACCAGGAAAATGGTGCAATCCGTGCAATCGTTACGGCTGACATCGGTCCGGGCACCTTCGGTATCTCCGGCGTTTGGGCTTCTGGCGCGAACTACTACTATGAAGAATCCGAGTGGGCCGTTGCTGCTGAATACGCCATCAAGGCTACCGACAAGCTGACCATCACCCCCGGCGCTCAGTACCTCGGCACGATCGATATCGCTCCGGACGGTGACTTCACGGGCGACCGCGACGCATGGCGCGCTGGTCTGACGGTTGACTACCAGATCACCCAGGGTCTGGCTGCCAAGGTTGCTGCCAACTATCAGGACATCGATGGTCCGAATGGCGACAGCTGGACCGGTTTCGTTCGCCTTCAGCGTTCGTTCTAATCTGATCTGACATTGTCAGTGATGGAAACCCCGGCAGAAATGCCGGGGTTTTTCGTTTTGAAGCTCGGGTGGAAATATAAGTCTTTCGAGAATTGCTTATGCTTTGAAGCATCCACCAGCCGGCCTCGCGCTTATCGGCAAATCTGCCCAAGCCGTCGACGTTATCACCGGGACTCGTCCCAGTGATCCAATCACGTCGCATGAAATCTAAACGTCGCAAATGCTCGGGACAGGCTCGAGCATAACGGAAGAGAACTTCAGGCTTTTCAGCGGTCTCGAGCGCTGGCCGGCAGGCGCTTGATTGCTCCGCTCGTCACCTGAGGAAGCCGGCTTTACCCCGCACGCCCATGGCGCAGGTCGTCAACGATATCGGCCTGTTGCCCGAGCCTCGTCTTGTAGACCTGATAATTCTCCATCACCCGCTGCACGTAATTGCGGGTTTCAGGGAAGGGGATGCGCTCGATCCAGTCGACCACCTCGTCGATCGGCTTGCCGCGTGGGTCGCCATAGCGGGCGATCCATTCCGGCACGCGCTTCGGCCCGGCATTATAGGCGATGAAGGTGAGGATGTAGGAACCGCCGAAACTGTCGATCTGCTCACCGAGATAATGCGCGCCGAGCGTGGCGTTATAGCCCGCATCGGTGGTCAGTCGCGCCTGGGTGTAGGGCAGGCCATGGCGTCCGGCCACGCCTTTGGCGGTTCCGGGCAGCAGTTGCAGAAGACCGCGCGCATTGGCGGCGGAGACGGCGGCCGGGTTGAAGGCGCTTTCCTGCCTGGCAATCGCGTAAGCAAGCGCCTTGCCGGAGCCGGCAATATTGGCGCTGGCGGGAATGACGCCGAGCGGATAGGCGAGTGCGGCCGCATCAATGCCGCGGCTGAAAGCCGTCTTGCCGATTTGCAGCGAGACTTGATGATTGCCATTGCCCTCCGCCCGCGCCGCCAGAATGGCAAGCTCGCCGGGACTGTCGAGCTGTTCCGCCAGCGACCGGTAAAGGCTGTCGGCCCACCAGCCGTACCCGGTTGCTTCCAGCCGGTCGATGGCGCGCACGGCTTCGCGGCCGGCGAAACGTTCGCGGTCGCCGCTGCTGGGGCTTGGATAGGTGACATTCAGTGTCTTGGTGCCGATTCGCGCGGCGGCAAGCTGGCCATAAAACGTGCCGGGATGAGCGGCGGCTTTGGTGAAAAAGTCGCGGGCATCCCCCGGTCCGCCCGCTTCCGCCGCCCGCCCGAGCCAATAATAGGCGCGCGACGCCGAAAGTGGCCGGTTCGAAGTCTGAAGCAGCGTGTTGAAGTGGCGTGAAGCCGTGGCCGGATCGCGCAGCGCTCTTAGCGCATACCAGCCGGCATGGAATTCCGCATCGGCGGTATCGACGGCAGAGGTGGCCGAATGATTGGCGACGATGCGATAGGCCTCGGCGAAATCGCCGAGATCGGCGACGCCGCGCGCGATGATGCGCCGCTCGTTCCACCATTCGCCCGGATTGACGAGCTTGGACGTTTCCTTCGGGGCCTGCCGCAAAAGCACGGCGGCTTCGGAATATTTCTGCTGGTTGCGCAGGTTTTCCACCCGCGCGAAAAGATAGGCGGGGTCGCTGCGCCAGGAGGCGTCGACTTTGCCGAGCAGCGCAGTCGCAGTTGTGGATCGCTGCAACACGGCCGCCCACGCATTGTAAAGCGACTGCGCCTTGCCGAGATCGCCGAAACGCTTCGCCTGGCTGATGCGGCTGCGATACATCAGATAATCCATGCGCGCCTTGTGGTCGGCGGGCGTCAGATAAGTGGGAAACTCGGCAAGCACACGGTCTTCCATGTCCTTGTCCATGCCTTCGCTCACCCAGAGCTGGCGAATGAGACGCTGCGATTCCGCACCCTTGCCGGAGGAGGCGAGCGCCTTGGCGAGCACCACGCTGCCTTCCGCGGTTTCCGGCCGGCTATTGCCGAAGGCGGCAAGCACCTGCGATGCCGGCGGATCTTCGCGGTAAAGCGCTTTTTCGGAATTGGCGCGCAGGGTGGCGGCACCCGGCCAGCCGGAGAGCTCGCGCTGGGCGGCGGCGATTTCGGCCGAAGCGACGTCCTTCTGGCCGGAAACGGCGATTGCCCAGGTAAGGATATGGCGGTCGAGGCTGCCGGTCGGCATGGTGTTGCGCAACGCAATCGCCCGGGCCGCATCGCGGCTGGAAAGCGCGTCGAGGCCGGCCTTCAACTGGCTTGTATCGTCGGGGCGGTCGAGGCGCGGTATGGCCCCGGTGATCTCGGGTGAGGCCGGCATGAAAGCCGGAACGGTCGGCGCATTCGGCTTGACATAGGGAAGCGGTGCCGCACCTTCCGGCAGCGGCCCGGCCAATGCGTTCCAAACGGTTGCGGCAAGGCCCGCCGCCATCAATCCCCAGACTGTCTTTTTCATGCCGTTCTTCATCGTGTAACGGAGTTGCCGACTTTCCTGTAATATCATTTCATTGCGGCGGGATTGCCGAAACCGGTCTGATGTCCCACCCGGAAATCTTGGGATTTCAGGCTTAATGAAATGTTAATCGCCGCCCTGCAATTCAATCAACTTTTATTCACCGTCCCGCGAGCGGCGTCTCATTTCGACGCCTGCTTTTTATGCTTGCCGATTGCAGCCCGGAGACTGTCACACTTCCGACAATTTCGGACAAAATACCCTGCCTTTGCGCTTGTCGGCGCCAAGGGCTGGCTCTAATGTGTGCCGGTTTTAACCATCGAATGCGGCCGAAGCATGAACCGGCTCGGCGCCAGGAGCTTTGCATGTTCAAGGGATCAATTCCCGCCCTCATTACCCCGTTCACGGACAATGGCGCCGTGGACGAACAGGCATTTGCCGCCCATGTGGAATGGCAGATCGCCGAAGGCAGCAACGGACTTGTGCCCGTGGGCACGACGGGGGAATCTCCAACCCTGTCCCACGACGAGCACAAACGTGTCGTCGAGCTGTGCATCGAGGTAGCGGCGAAACGGGTTCCGGTCATTGCGGGCGCTGGCTCCAACAATACCGATGAGGCGATCGAGCTTGCGCTGCACGCGCAGGAAGCCGGCGCGGATGCGCTCTTGGTTGTCACCCCATATTACAACAAGCCGACCCAGAAGGGCCTGTTCGCCCATTTCTCCGCTGTCGCCGAAGCGGTGAAGCTGCCTATCGTCATCTACAATATCCCGCCGCGCTCGGTGGTGGATATGTCGCCGGAAACCATGGGCGCGCTGGTCAAGGCGCACAGGAACATCGTCGGCGTCAAGGATGCGACCGGCAAGATCGACCGCGTTTCCGAACAGCGCATTTCCTGCGGCAAGGACTTCATCCAGCTTTCGGGTGAGGATGGCACGGCGCTCGGTTTCAACGCCCATGGCGGCGTCGGCTGCATTTCCGTCACCGCCAATGTCGCGCCGCGCCTCTGTTCGGAGTTCCAGGCGGCGATGCTCGCCGGCGATTATGCCAAGGCGCTGGATTATCAGGATCGCCTGATGCCGCTGCACAAGGCGATCTTCATGGAGCCCGGTGTTTGCGGCACAAAATATGCGCTGTCGAAGACGCGCGGCGGCAACCGCCGGGTCCGTTCGCCCTTGATGAGCACGCTGGAACCGGCAACGGAAGCGGCCATCGATGCGGCGCTGAAGCACGCCGGCCTGATGAACTGAGACAGGCCCGAAAGCGTTTAAGGCGCGCCATGAACCGCTTCGCAACAGAAGCCGTTCGGCGCGCCTTTTCTTTTCGCGGCGACAACATTAAATAGGGGTTCGAAAACCGCTCTCGGCGGTAAGCCGAAGGCGCAATAAGAAAAACAAGGGATTGAAATATCATGGCCCCCAAAGGCAGCCAGCGCGTGGTGAACAAGATCGTTGCGGAAAACCGCAAGGCTCGCTTCAACTACGAAATCATCGACACCTATGAGGCAGGGCTCGTGCTGACCGGCACCGAGGTCAAGTCGCTGCGTGAAGGCAAGGCGAATATCGCCGAATCCTACGCATCGGACGAGGGTGATGAAATCTGGCTCATCAATTCCCACCTGCCGGAATATCTGCAGGCCAACCGCTTCAATCACGAGCCGCGCCGCCGCCGCAAGCTGCTTTTGAGCAAGCGCGAGATCAACCGTCTGCGCGCCGGCATCAACCGTGAAGGCATGACGCTGGTGCCCTTGAAGATTTATTTCAACGACAGGGGCCGCGCGAAGCTGGAACTGGCGCTCGCCAAGGGCAAGAAGCTGCACGACAAGCGCGAGACGGAGAAGGAACGCGACTGGAACCGGCAGAAATCGCGGTTGCTGAAGGGTGGGGCGGCCTAAGCGGCAGGAGATTTCGCTGCGTAGAGGGTAGCGGCCTTTCGCCACTTGTTCTTCCGTCATGCCGGACTTGATCCGGCATCCAGCCACGGCGCGTCTGCGCCGTGGAAAGAGTCCTTTCAGCCCAAGGACTTGGGCTGGCTGGATCCCGGCTCAAGGCCGGGATGACGGGAGTGTGTTGCTGCCCGCTGCGCCCGTCACGCCGCCCGGTACGTCCGTTCCACATGCGCCTTCGTCGTCGAAACGCTGAACCGGCTGACAAGCGCCGCCAGATTGGCGCTGACATCGCTCAGATTATGCGTTGCCGCATTCGTCTCTTCCACCATGGCCGCATTCTTCTGGGGCAGATTGTCCATGCTGTTGATGGCGGCATTGATTTCCTGAATGCCGACGGACTGTTCCTGCGCCGCCTTGGTCAGCGAGGCGATATGCTCCTGAATATGATCCACCTTGTTGCCGATCGTATTCAAGGATTCGCCCGTCTTGTTGACCAACGAAACACCCTGCATCACGTCTTCGGAGGACTTGGCGATCAGCGTCTTGATTTCCTTGGCGGCGGTGGCGGAGCGCTGTGCGAGTTCACGCACTTCCTGGGCGACGACGGCGAAACCCTTGCCGGCCTCGCCGGCGCGCGCGGCCTCCACACCGGCATTCAGCGCCAGAAGGTTGGTTTGGAAAGAAATCTCGTCGATGACGGAGATGATCTGGGTGATCTTCTGCGATGAGTCCTCGATGGCCCCCATTGCTTTCACCGCTTCCGTCACAACATCGCGTGAGCGCGCGGCTTCAATGGCCGAGCTTTCGACAATGGCCTTGGCTTCTTCTGAACGCTGCGCCGACAATTTGGAAATGGTGGTGATTTCCTCGACGGCGGCGGCGGTTTCCTCCAGGGCGGCGGCCTGCTGCTCCGTGCGGCGGGCCATGTCGTCGGTCGCGGATGTCAGCTCGCGCGTATTGCCGGAAATCTTGTTCGCCTCTTCGACGATCTGCGCAAATGCGCCGGAGAGATTGCCGACCGCCGCGTTGAAATTGGCGACCAGCCCTTCGAATTGCGGTGCGGGTTTTTCGCCGATGCTGGAGGTGAGGTCGCCATTGGCCAGCCTGTCGAGAGCGCTGTTGAGCAATGCGAGAACGTGCTCCTGTTCCTTCTTCATCTGCGCCTGTTCGGCTTCCACCTTCTGCCGCTCGGCGGCCAGCACGTCGAGATAGACGGAGATCGAATAATCCATGTCGAGAAGAGCGGCCTTGATGGTGGCCGATAGGGCGTCCTTCACCTTTTTGGCCTTCTTTTCCATGAAAAAGCCCTTCAACTCGGACTCGATCAGGGCCTTGACGATGCCGTCGAGCATCAGGGCATAACCGCCGATGTACCATCTCGGCTCCAGCCCCAGCCTCGCATGGGTGCGGCCGATCGCGGTTACGGCGTCGGTATAATCCGCATTGAATGTGCCGGAGGCGATCCTCTCCCAGTGTTTGAGCTGCATGCTCTTGGCGTGGTGGATATGGGCCTCGCTGGAGAAAAACTTTGCCGTCTCCGGCACCGAGCGAACCTTCGTATAAAAACGATCGAGAGACGCCTCGAGAGAGCCGGTGATAACACCTTTCATCTCGGAGAGATTTTTCCGTTGCTCGTGGCCGAGCCCCAGAAAATTCAGTCTTTCGTCGAGTTGTCGGTCGGTTTTTGCTTGGCCATGCATGTCTAAACATCCTGATTTGGCACCGAAATCATATCGTTGGCGCCGTTACATCTTTTAGACACCTCTAAAATTAACCAAGTCATAATTTTGACTTATCGAATTTGATGTTTGTTAATTCTAAAAAGAATTTTTAACGCGCCGGCGTCTCGCCAAACAAAAACGCGCCCGTCTGTTGGACGGACGCGTTGATGATGTCTTCGCAGCAAAAGCTGGGATCAGACCGTCTCAGGACCCTCGGCGTGCCGGGCAGGGCGCTCGTTCGGGTCGCGCCCGATCTCGGCCTTCAGCGTCATCAGATCGATGAAGTGATCGGCCTGGCGGCGCAGGTCGTCGGCGATCATGGCGGGCTGCGTGGCCATGGTGGAAACCACGGAAACCTTGCGGCCCTTGCGCTGCAGCGCGTCTACCAGCGTGGTGAAATCGCCATCGCCGGAGAAGAGCACCAGATGATCGACCGTCTCGGACTGTTCCATGGCATCGACCGCCAGTTCGATATCCATGTTGCCCTTGATCTTGCGGCGGCCGAGAGCGTCGGTGAATTCCTTCGCCGGCTTCGTCACGACCTTGTAGCCGTTATAATCCAGCCAGTCGATCAGCGGGCGGATCGAGGAATATTCCTGATCCTCGATGAGCGCGGTGTAATAATAGGCGCGCAGCAGGTATCCACGCTTTTGAAACGCCTTCAGGAGCTTGCGGTAGTCGATATCGAATCCCAGGCTTTTCGATGCTGCATAAAGATTGGCTCCGTCTATGAAGAGCGCAATTTTCTCCCGTGGATCGAACATTCCATCCCATTCCTTTTTTTGGAAAGGCCATTATCTGGCTTTTATTTCCGGTCGATAACGCAAAAAAACATGTCGTATCAACGAGCTTTGCGTACCGCCGTTGCGTTTTAAGTAAGCTACCTTCCCCCTTATTCCAAGACAATTCTTCTAGACATTTTGTTCATCAGACGCCAAAGGTGGGCAATAAGGTGCCAAAAGACGCCAAAGACAGGAAAAACTTGAATTCCGCGGCCAATGGCTGTATCGGAAGCTGGAAAGCATCGTCGCGAGAAATCTTGAATGTTTTTCGCAAGGCACGAAGCGCAGATTCAATAGGTTAGAGCAACCCTTGTGCACCCCGAACACCGCACGGCGCTCTGATCCACGACATTACGACCCGCAAAGGACAGGCAATGGCCCGCGTCACAGTTGAAGATTGCATTGATAAAGTAGACAACCGTTTCGAGCTGGTGCTTCTCGCCAGCCACCGTGCGCGCCAGATTTCTCAAGGGTCCTCCATCACGGTTGACCGCGACAACGACAAGAACCCGGTTGTGGCGCTGCGCGAAATCGCCGATGAGACGCTGTCTCCCGACGATCTGAAGGAAGACCTGATCCACTCGCTGCAGAAGCACGTGGAAGTGGACGAGCCCGAGCCCGATCCGGTCACGCTCGCCGCCGCCGCTGCCGACAGCGAAGAAGACGATCAGCCGGAAACCGTTACCTTCGACCAGATGTCGGAAGAAGAACTGCTGGCCGGCATCGAAGGCCTTGTGCCGCCGGAAAAAAATGACGACTATTGATAGGATTTTATGATGCCTTTGGCAGGCGGCGGTTACCGTCTGTCAATAGTTGCCGTCATAATCTGATCCCTATTGATGCAGCATTGTGCGCCGACCCTCAGGTTGGCGCGCTTTCTTTTTGTGGAATATCGCATGATGCGGCAATACGAACTCGTCGAGCGGGTTCAAAAATATAAACCGGATGCGAATGAGGCCCTGCTGAACAAGGCCTATGTTTACGCCATGCAGAAACACGGCCAGCAGAAGCGGGCCAATGGCGACCCCTATATTTCGCATCCGCTGGAAGTTGCCGCGATCCTCACCGAAATGCATCTCGACGAATCGACCATCGCGGTGGCGTTGCTGCACGATACGATCGAGGACACCACCGCCACCCGCGCCGAAATCGACGAGTTGTTCGGCGAAGATATCGGCCGGCTGGTGGAGGGGCTGACCAAGCTCAAGAAGCTCGATCTCGTTACCCGCAAGGCCAAGCAGGCGGAAAACCTGCGCAAGCTGCTGCTTGCGATTTCCGACGACGTGCGCGTTCTCCTGGTGAAGCTCGCCGACCGTCTGCACAATATGCGCACCATGGAATATATGCCGGCCGACAAGCGCAGCCGCATTTCCGAAGAAACCATGGAAATCTATGCGCCGCTCGCCGGCCGCATGGGTATGCAGGATATGCGCGACGAGCTGGAGGACCTGTCCTTCCGATATCTCAACCCGGAAGCCTATGGCACGGTGACGAACCGCCTGCAGGAACTGGAAACGCGCAATGAAGGGCTGATCAAAAAGATCGAGGACGAGCTGCGCGAGCTTCTCGTGGCGAATGGTCTGGTCGGCGCCAATGTCAAAGGGCGGCAGAAGAAACCCTATTCGGTGTTCCGCAAGATGCAGTCGAAGTCGCTTTCCTTCGAGCAGCTTTCCGATGTCTACGGTTTCCGCATTCTGGTGGACGATATTCCATCCTGCTACCGGGCGCTGGGTGTCGTGCATACGCGCTGGCGCGTCGTGCCGGGCCGCTTCAAGGATTATATCTCGACACCTAAGCAGAACGATTATCGCTCCATCCACACCACCATCGTCGGCCCGTCGCGCCAGCGTATCGAGCTGCAGATCCGCACCAAGCGCATGCACGAGATCGCCGAATTCGGCATCGCCGCCCATGCGCTTTACAAGGATGGCGAAAACGGGGAGGGCGATCTGCTCTCGCCGGAGAGCAACGCCTATTCCTGGCTGCGCCATACCATCGAATCGCTGGCAGAAGGCGACAGCCCGGAAGAATTCCTCGAGCACACCAAGCTCGAACTGTTCCAGGACCAGGTGTTCTGCTTCACGCCGAAGGGCAAGCTGATCGCCCTGCCGCGTGGCGCCACCCCCATCGATTTCGCCTATGCCGTGCACACCAATATCGGCGACACCACGGTTGGCGCGAAGATCAACGGCCGGATCATGCCGCTCGTCACTCGCCTGAATAACGGCGACGAGGTGGAGATCATCCGCTCCGGCGTGCAGGTGCCGCCCGCCGCATGGGAAGAGGTGGTGGTGACGGGCAAGGCCCGCTCTGCCATCCGCCGCGCCACCCGCATGGCCATCCGCAAGCAATATTCCGGCCTCGGTTATCGCATTCTCGAGCGCACCTTCGAGCGCGCCGGCAAGGCCTTCTCCCGTGAAGCGCTAAAGCCCGTGCTGCATCGTCTGGCGCAGAAGGACGTGGAAGATGCCATCGCCGCCGTCGGCCGTGGCGAGGTTTCCTCGCTCGATGTCCTGCGCGCGGTGTTCCCGGATTATCAGGACGAGCGCGTCACGGTGAAGATGACCGGCGACGATGGCTGGTTCAACATGCGCAGCGCCTCCGGCATGGTCTTTAAGATCCCCGGCAAGTCGCGCTCGGTGCTTGAGGACGATGGCGCGGCCGAGATGCTGGATGGACCGGACCCGCTGCCCATCCGTGGTCTCTCCGGCAATGTCGACGTGCATTTCGGTGCTGCCGGCGCCGTTCCGGGTGACCGCATCGTCGGCATCATGGAAAAAGGCAAGGGCATCACCATCTATCCGATTCAGGCGCCGGCGCTGCAACGCTTCGACGACGAGCCGGAGCGCTGGATCGATGTGCGCTGGGATCTTGATGAGGCGAACAAGTCGCGTTTCATGGCGCGGGTGATGATCAATGCGCTGAACGAGCCGGGCACGCTCGCCTCGGTGGCGCAGTCCATCGCCACGCTGGACGTCAATATTCGCGGCCTCAACATGGTCCGCATCGGCACGGATTTCTCCGAGTTGGCGCTGGATGTCGAAGTCTGGGATCTCAGGCAGCTGAACCAGCTTCTGTCGCAGCTCAAGGATCTCGATTGCGTCTCGACCGTGACGCGTGCCTTCGATTGAGGCATTTTTGATCCTTTGCAAATACTAAAAGGCCGCTGTTATGCATTGAGCGCATGGCAGCGGCCTTTTCCTGTCTCTGGTGGTGGAGGCGGTTTGTGACTATTTTCTTCTTAGAAATTGAAGAGAAGGAAACGCGGCGTGCCGGTGGATGAACACCGATGAGAAACGCCAGTTCCAAACCGAAAGGACCGAAAATCATGTTTACTCCGCTTCGCAAGATCGCCCGTGCCGTTCGTGGCAAGACCACCCAGGAACGCGAATTCGAATATCTCAGCGGCTCGGTATCGAATGTCGACCTCGAGTTCCGCCAGCGCGAAATCGACCGCGGCCTGTTCCGCCGGTAATGCGCTCAGCGCATGGCAGCCCATCGCCATGCGTATGAGACTCGGAGGGTGCATGGCCGTTGTTGGCACGCTCGCCCCTGTATCCTGCAAAACTTTTTGAATGCGCGCTTCAAGCGGTTGTCCCAAACTGGTTGACAAATACGTCGCGAAAAATCCCGGTTCAGTCCCCTGTCACAATAGACGACACTAAATTGGGACTGATATCGAAGGCTCGATATTCACTTTATTCGTGACATCCCGCGTCCGTCGTGCCGGACTTGATCCGGCATCCAGCCAGCCCAAGTCCTTGGGCTGGAAAGAGTCTTCTCGCCGCGCAGACGCACGTCGGCTGGATTCCGGCCCAAGGCCGGAATGACGGACGCGGAGAATACACCTGCAAAAGAATCCCTGCGTCATCTATGATGCTCTTGGCGCGGCCGGGGCGATGAAATAGACTGCCCCCATGCCGTTTCGCCGCCGTGAACCCGTTGGTTTTTCAGAGAAGATTCGCGACCTCTTCTGGCCGCGTACGGGTTTTTCCCGTTCGTTGCGCTATATGAAGCTGCGCCTTCTGCGGCTTTCCGCCTCTCCGCATTCGGTTGCCGCCGGTGTCGCTCTCGGTGTCGGCGTGGCGTGGACACCGTTTCTCGGCGTTCACATCATCATCGCCATGGCGCTGGGTTTTCTCATGCGCGTCAATCTCGTGGCGGCGGCGCTCGGCACCACCTTCGCCAATCCGCTGACATTTCCCTTCATCTGGGCATCTACCTGGGAGCTGGGGCACCTCATCCTCGGCCGGCAGAAGACGGAAAGCGCTGCGCATGTGGATTTCGTGGCGCTATTCAGCCATCTCGAATTCCGGCAGATATGGACGCCGGTGCTGGAACCCATGACCATCGGTGCGCTGCTTCCTGCCGTTATCAGCGCAATCATCGCCTATATCGCGGTTTATGGTCTCATCAGCGGTTTCCAGCGCCGCAAGATGGAAAACCTCGCGCATCGCGCCGCCAACAAGAATGCTTCTCTGGAGATGTTGAAATGATCATTGGATTGGGCAGCGACCTGATCGATATTCGCCGCGTTGAAAAGTCGATCGAACGTTTCGGCGAGCGCTTCACCCATCGCTGTTTCACCGATATCGAGCGCGCCAAATCCGATGGCCGCAAGAACCGCGCCGCTTCCTATGCCAAACGTTTCGCCGCCAAGGAAGCCTGTTCCAAGGCGCTGGGAACAGGCCTTGCGAACGGCGTTTTCTGGAAGGATATGGGCGTCGTCAATCTGCCGGGCGGCAAGCCGACCATGGTGTTGACCAATGGGGCAGGGGAAAGGCTGGCGGCGCTGCTGCCCGCCGGCCACCGCGCCAATATTCACCTGACGATCACGGACGATTTTCCTTACGCTCAGGCATTTGTGATTATCGAGGCGCTTCCCTTGAACGGGTAAGACCCGGTGAGGCCGCATTGGCGTCCTATTTGCGGACGTGTCACAGAAGCGCTTCCCTTCGGGCTGGAAAGGTTCTAGAGAAGTCGCAGAAATATGAAAGCGTTGCCGGCTGCGTAAAAACCGCTTGCCCGCCGCATATGCGATAAAACAACGGCCCGGCGGCCTTCGTGAAACCGAAGAAGCCGGGAAACAATCAGGCAGGTCTTTAAGTGTCGGAAAAAGCTGAAAAGAAGCAGAACGCCCTCTGGGAGAACGTCAAGGTCATTATTCAGGCGCTGCTGCTGGCCATGGTCATCCGCACCGTGCTGTTTCAGCCCTTCACGATTCCGTCCGGCTCGATGATGCCGACGCTTCTGGTTGGCGACTATCTTTTCGTCAACAAGTTCTCCTACGGCTATTCGAAATATTCGCTGCCTTTCTCGCCGAACCTGTTTTCGGGCCGCATTCTGGAATTCAGCAAGCCGAAGCGCGGCGATGTCGTGGTCTTCCGCCTGCCGCCCAATCCTGAAGTCGATTATATCAAGCGTCTCGTCGGCCTGCCGGGTGATCGCATCCAGGTGACGAACGGCGTGCTGTTCATCAACGGCCAGCCGGTTCCCAAGCAGCCCGACGGCACCTTCACTTCCGATTACCGCGCCGATCCGGGCGCCAATGTGCCTGTCTTCCGCGAAACGCTTGATAATGGCGTTACCTACGACACGCTCGACCAGTCGCCTGATTCGCGTGGCGACAACACGCGTGAATTCGTGGTGCCGGAAGGCCATTATTTTATGATGGGCGACAATCGCGACAATTCGCTCGACAGCCGCTTCGATGTCGGTTTCGTGCCGGAAGAAAACCTGATCGGCCGCGCCAGCGTCATCTTCTTCTCGCTGGGCAATGACACGCCGTTCAGCCGCATTTGGGAATGGCCGGCCAATATGCGTTGGGACCGCCTCTTCAAGGTTGTGGAATGAGCAAGACCAAGCCGCTTTCGGCGGACGAGATTTCCCGTCTGGAAGCGTTGATCGGATATGAATTTAAGGAAAAGGTCCGGCTCGACCGGGCCTTGACCCATGCCAGTGCCCGCTCGGCGGCGGCCGGCAATTACGAGCGGCTGGAATTTCTAGGCGACCGTGTTCTCGGTCTCTGCGTTGCCGAATTGCTGTTCTCTACCTTCCGCAACGCCACCGAAGGCGAGCTTTCGGTCCGTCTGAACCAGCTCGTCAGCGCCGAATCCTGTGCCGCGATCGGTGACGAGATGGGCCTGCATAATTTCATCCGCACCGGCTCGGATGTGAAGAAGCTGACCGGCAAGGCGATGCTGAACGTGCGCGCCGATGTCGTCGAAAGCCTGATCGCCACCATCTATCTGGATGGCGGGCTGGAAGCATCGCGCAAATTCATTCTGAAATACTGGCAGGGCCGCGCAACCAGCGTGGATGCCGGGCGGCGCGACGCCAAGACCGAGTTGCAGGAATGGGCGCATGCCAGATTTGCGGTGACGCCCTCTTACCGGGTTGACGATCGCTCCGGACCGGATCACGATCCCCGCTTTACGGTGACTGTCGAAATTCCCGGCGTGAAGCCGGAAACCGGTGTCGAGCGCTCCAAGCGCGCGGCCGAGCAGGTGGCGGCAACAAGATTGCTGGAACGCGAAGGCGTCTGGCAGAAGACCTCCACCCGGAACTGAGCGCCCGGCGAACCGGGTGCTGAACATCGAGCGCATGACGGGCCCTTTTTCCGCATGTTGAATACCTCTGACCTTGAATGGATATCATGACCGATCACGAAAACCCCGCCATGACTGGCGAAGATGCAGCCCTTCCGACCCGCTCCGGCTTCGTGGCCCTCATCGGCCCCACAAATGCCGGCAAGTCGACGCTGGTGAACCGTCTGGTGGGCGCCAAGGTTTCGATCGTCAGCCACAAGGTGCAGACGACGCGCGCCGTGATGCGCGGCATCGCCATTCACGATAACGCCCAGATCGTTTTCATGGACACGCCCGGCATCTTCAAGCCGCGCCGCCGGCTGGACCGCGCCATGGTCACCTCCGCCTGGGGCGGCGCGAAGGATGCCGATCTCATCCTGCTGCTGATCGACAGCGAACGTGGCCTGAAGGGCGATGCGGAAACCATCCTCGAAGGTCTGAAGGATGTCCCGCAGAAGAAGATCCTCTGCCTCAACAAGATCGACCAGGTGAAGCGCGAAGACCTTCTGAAACTCGCCGCCGCCGCCAACGAGACGGTCGCTTTCGACCGCACCTTCATGATCTCGGCGACCAACGGTTCGGGCTGCGACGACCTGATGAACTATCTGGCCGCCGAACTGCCGGAAGGCCCGTGGTATTATCCGGAAGACCAGATTTCCGATCTGCCGATGCGCCAGCTCGCAGCCGAAATCACCCGCGAAAAACTGTTCCTGCGCCTGCATCAGGAGCTTCCCTACGCCTCGCATGTCGAGACCGAAAAATGGGAAGAACGCAAGGATGGCTCCGTGCGCATCGAGCAGGTGATCTATGTCGAGCGCGACAGCCAGAAAAAGATTGCGCTCGGCAAGAACGGCGATGCGATCAAGGCCATCTCCACCGCCTCGCGCAAGGAGCTGTCGGAAATCCTAGAGCAGCCGGTGCATCTCTTCCTGTTCGTCAAGGTGCGCGAGAACTGGGGCGACGACCCCGAGCGCTTCCGTGAAATGGGACTGGAGTTCCCGCGGGGGTAACGCGCAGGCACGATATGCGCGGCGCGAAACCACACCCGCTTCCGTCATTCCGGCCTTGAGCCGGAATCCAGCCAGCCCAAGTCCTTGGGCTGAAAAGAGGGCCTCTCGCCGCGCCGACGCGCGTCGACTGGATTCCGGCTCAAGGCCGGAATGACGGGCGGGAAATGTCGCGAACCAACGCGAACGTCGAGATTGCCCAAGCCCTTCGCTTTTTTGTGTTCGAGACGGGGCGCGACGCAATCCCGGAACGAACTGAATATCTTCACTCACCATCGGGAACCGAATACCTTCGGGCGGGTTGTTCCAAAACAATTGGGCGCAACCTTTTTCGATGATGGATATTCATGTCGCCAAAAAAACCGAACGGAATTTCCACCACTCCGTGCCAGCAATGTCCCCTGCGCGACCTGCCGCATTTCCGGGATTTTTCCTCTTCCGAATTGGATTTCGTCTCGCGTTTCAAGACGGGGGAACTTGCGGTGGAAAGCGGCTCCGTCATCCTGATGGAAGGCTCGCACAGCGCCCATCTTTACACCGTTCTGCAGGGCTGGGCTTTCCGTTACAAGACGCTTGAGGACGGTCGGCGGCAAATCCTCAACTATGTCATGCCCGGCGATCTCGTCGGTCTTCAGGGCACGGTGATGGGGGAAATGCAGCATTCGGTGGAGGCGCTGTCGCCGGTGACGCTCTGCGTCTTCGAGCGATCCCGCCTCAACAATCTCTTCACCGATCACCCAACGCTTGCCTATGACCTCACCTGGATCGCGGCGAGCGAGGAACGCATGCTGGACAACCATCTCCTCAGTATCGGCCGCCGCACCGCGCTGGAACGCGCCGCCTATCTGATCGCGTTTCTTTATCGCAAGGCGAAAGCGGTCAACCTCATCCCCGGCGAAACACCGATCCCGGTTACCCAGCAACACGTTGCCGATACGCTTGGCCTGTCCATCGTTCACACCAACAAGACCTTGAGAAAGCTCGTCGATCGCGGTCTCATCCGCTGGACGGACAAGGGCTGTCTGGTGCTGGACGATGCCGGCTTGACCAATGTGGCGGGTTGGGAAAGCGATGAAAAGCGGCAGAGGCCCTTCATCTGATCTTCCTTTGACATGTCTTTTTTAAATGACGGCGCAGCCGCAATTTGCGACTCCTGTCGTGTTATCTGACGGGAGAATCATGTCGGAGACCGCAGCTTCGAGCCGTGCGGTCCTCTTTTTGGGAAGAAGAAAACATATGGTGCCACAACGGGTTATCATCGTTGAGGATGAATATCTGGTGGCGCTCGATGTCGAAGCGGTTCTCCAGTCCATGGGGGTGGAATCCGTCGCCATCGCCACCACGCTTGCGCAGGCGAGGCAGGCTGTCGAAGAGAACGGCGCCGATTGCGTGCTTCTCGATGTCAGCCTCACCGACGGGAAGAGCTACGATTTCGCGCGCGGGCTGCGCGATGCGGGCATTCCCTTCGGTTTCGTCAGCGGTTATGGTGACACGACGGGTTTTCCGGAAGATCTCACGCACGCGCCGTTGCTCGGCAAACCCTTCGGGGAAAACGAAATTATCGATTTCGTTCTCAACCTCGTCGGCGTGGTTGACGGTGCCGTAAAAGAATAACGTTTTGCCGCCAGATCGGGTATGATCGGGCCTGAATCGAACTCCTGAATCGAAATTCGGACGCGTTTCATGCAGTGGCAGGAAGAGGCAATCATTCTCGGCGTCAAACGCCACGGCGAGACGAGTGTCATCGCCGAGGTGATGACCCCTTCGCGTGGCCGCCATCTGGGGCTGGTGCGTTCCGGCCGTTCCCGCAGCATGCAGCCTGTGCTACAGGCGGGCAACCGGGTGGATGTCATCTGGCGGGCGCGCCTCCACGATCATCTGGGTGAATTCCGCATCGAGCCGCTGCAACTGCGCGCTGCGCAGTTGATGGAAACAGCGACCGCCGTTTATGGTGTGCAGGCCATGGGCGCGTTGCTCAGGCTTCTGCCGGAGCGCGATCCGCACCCGCATCTCTATCAGGCGCTGGATATCATTCTCGACAATCTGCATGACCCCGTCGATGCCGGGGAATTGTTCGTGCGCTTCGAACTGGCGGTGCTGAACGAACTCGGTTTCGGGCTCGATCTCACCGAATGCGCGGCGACGGGGCTGCGCACCGACCTCATCTATGTATCGCCGAAAACGGGCAGGGCGGTTTGCCGCACGGCTGGCGCGCCCTATGCGGAGCGGATGCTGTCGCTTCCGGCTTTCTTAAGCGAAGGCCAGTCGAAGGCCGCCGATCCTGACAGCCTCGCGGCTGCTTTCCGCCTCACCGCTCATTTCCTCAACCGGCATGTCTACGATCCGCGTGGCCTCAACGAAAACGCCGCCCGCGACGGTTTCGTGCAGGCGGCGCTGAAGGCGCTTGAGCGCAGGGCGAAGGAGGGCAGGGCGATGCCGCCCGCCCTCGATAAGGCCGTCTGACTAGGCCATTGCAGGCCTCGGAGCCGGTCGCTCCTGAATGGGCCAATGCACGATGGCCGCGAAAATCCCCATGCCGACGCCCAGCCACCAGACGAGATCATAGGAACCCAGCCTGTCGTAAAGGAAGCCGCCAAGCCAGACGCCGAGGAACGAGCCGATCTGGTGCGACAGGAACACGACGCCGCCGAGCATGCCGAGATGGCGCGTGCCGAACATGATCGCCACCAGCGCATTGGTCGGCGGCACGGTGGAAAGCCAGAGGATGCCCATGACGGCCGCAAAGATGATGACTGAAAGCGGCGATTGCGGCAGAAGCAGGAAAGCGGTGACGGCAACCGAACGGGCGAGATAGATATAGGCCAGCAGATAGGGCTTCGAATAACGCTGGGCGATGACGCCGGCGGCAAGCGATCCGATGATGTTGAAGAAGCCGATCAGTGCCATGGCGATGACGGCGTAGCGCGGTTCTATGCCGATATCGCCGAGATAGGCCGGGAAATGCGCGGTGATGAAGGCCACCTGAAAACCGCAGACGAAAAAGCCCGTGGTCAAAAGCAGGTAGCTTTTATGGCCGAGCGCTTCTTTCAGCGCCTCGCCCGCCGTCTGCTGGAACTGCGCCTGCGACTGGCTGCCGGAAGAGGAATTGCCACGCATCGGAAAGGCGAGCAGCGGCACGAGCATCATCATCGCGGCAAGCCAGACGAGGCTGTCCGACCAGCCATAGGTGGAAATCAGGCCCTGGCTGATCGGCGCGAACAGGAACATGCCGGCTGAGCCCGCCGCGGTGCCGATGCCGAAGGCGAGCGAACGCTGCTGCGGCGTGACATGGCGCGCAAAGGCCGAAAGGATAACGCTGAAGGAGCCGGCGGCAATGCCGAGCCCGACGAGAACGCCGCCGCCGAAATGCAGCCAGAAGGGCGAGGTGCCGAAGGACATGCAGATGAGGCCGGCGGCATAAAGCAGGCCGGAAAGCACCAGCACGCGGCCAGTGCCGTATTTATCGGCGATGGCGCCGAAGAAGGGCTGGCCGAGCCCCCAGAAGAGGTTCTGCAGGGCCATGGCGAGACCGAAGGTGGAACGGTCCCAGCCGGTATCGGCGAGCATCGGCAGCTGGAAAAAGCCCATGGCGGAACGGGGGCCGAAGGTCATGACCGCGATCAGCGACCCGGCGGCGATAATCAGCCAGGGCATGGTCTGGCGTGTGGCTTGCGACATGAATATTCCCCCATCGCGGCGCCGCGTCCCAAAAAAATAGGGACATGGCTTGCCGCAGATTCCGCTACGATGGGATGAATATTATCTTTTGTCAGCCGGTCCCACTAGCGACTTTTCTTGACGGCCACTATTCATGGGATTGATGGAATGCCCTCGCATGCCGGCCACCGGAGAGACGACGATGAAACAGAATATCTACGACGATCCCGGGTTTTTCGAGCGCTATAGCGCCATGCCGCGCTCTGTGGAAGGTCTGCGTCAGGCCGGCGAGTGGCATGAATTGCGCGCCATGCTGCCGGAGCTGAAAGGCACGGATTTTCTCGATCTCGGCTGTGGTTTCGGCTGGCATTGCCGTTATGCCGCAGAGCAGGGGGCGGCCCATATCGTTGGCGTCGATCTGTCGGAGAATATGCTGCGCCGTGCCGCCGAGATAAATGGCGGGCCCGGCATCGAATACCGTCGAGCCGCTATCGAAGACATCGATTTTCCGCAGGAAAGTTTCGATGTGGTGCTCAGTTCTCTCGCCCTGCATTACGTTCGTGATCTCGACATGGCATTCGAAAAGATTTTCAACGTGCTGAAATCCGGCGGCGATTTCATCTTTTCCATCGAACATCCCGTTTTCACGGCGCTGGAAAAACAGGACTGGTTTTATGGCGAGGATGGCGAAATCCTGCACTGGCCGCTCGATAACTATCAAAGCGAGGGCGTGCGCCACTCCAACTGGATGGCGGACGATGTGGTCAAATATCACCGCACGGTGTCAGGCATTCTCAACGGTCTTCTGGCCGCCGGATTCATTTTGAAGCGGCTGGCGGAACCGAGACCGGATCCCGCTTTGATGGCCGAGCGGCCGGAACTCAGGCACGAAGATCGCCGCCCGATTTTCCTGATCGTCGGGGCGCGCAAGCCGTGAGGCGATGACCCCTCCGTCTACTCATTCCTGTGACGAGCACAGGGTGAGGGAGAGAGGGTGCGCCAGCCTAAACATTGCACCGTGGGCTGTGGGTTCGGTTTTGACCGAACCAGTAGCTTACCGCCGCTTGATCGCCCAGCCTTCCGGCCTTTCCTCGATCACCTTCGCTACATCACCGACGGACAGCCTGCCTTCGCCCCGCGGCGTCACGTTCCAGCCGAACAGCGGGCCGGGCACGCGCCGGTCTCCGGACATGCGGATGCGGCCCATGGCTTTCATGGGGGAGGGCACATCGCGGAATCCGGTCGTCTGGTCCTGTGTGGTCATGATGCAGCGGGCGCAGGGTTTGACGAGATCGAAGCGAATGCCGCCGATCTCGATGGCCGCCCAGCGGTCCTCGGCCCATGGCTCGTCCGTATCAAGCACGATATTGGGCCGGAAGCGTTCCATGCCGACCGCGTCCTCGCCATTGGCGCGCATATTGTCGTTCAGCGCGGCAAGCGAGGCGGTGGTGGTGACGAGGATCTGGTAACCGTCCGCAAAGGTGACGGGCGTTTCGTTGCCGGTCCATTCCAGGCTTGCAATGCGTTTCGAGGCGTCGTCGAAGAACACCAGCTTCACCTCGCGCTCCAGCCATGCCGAGAGCGCCTCGTTGGTCTCGCGATCGGCGATATTGGCGCTGACGATCGATTTCCACACCGCTACATCCATGCGCTCTCCGGAAGGTCTTGCGAGAACCTCGCCATTCGCTTCCCGCGAAAGCACCATGCCGCCATCCTTGTGCCGGGCCAGAACCGTGGCAATTGCCGGCAATTCGCGCTGGGTGATGAAATGGCCGTTGGGGTCGATGAGCATGGCGCGGCGGTCGCCCGGCAGGCCTTCTGCCGAAACAGTGCTTTCGGAGAGGGGAATGCCGCGCGCGCTTTTCAGAGGATAGATGTTTAGCTCGGTCACACGCATCTCGGGTCTCCTCAAATTTCGTCGAGAAACAGGTCCAGCACCTGTTTCAGCCGCTCATGGCGGGCCTTGGCCATCTGCCGGCCCGTCTCGGTGCGAAAGCCGTCGGCCAGCTTGAACAGCTTGGTTTCGAAATGGTCGATGGCAAAGGCGCGGTCGTCAAGCGGCCGCTCCTTCGCCAGCGGGTCGACCGGGTCGTAGAGAGCCGAACCCATGCGTCCGGCAATATAAAAGCAGCGCGCCGCTCCCACCATGCCGATGGCGTCCAGCCGGTCGGCGTCCTGAAGGATTTTCGCCTCCAGCGTCTGCGGCTCTATATTGGCGGAAAAGCTGTGGGTGGTGATGGCATGGGCGGCGGCGTCGATATCCGCCTGTTGCCAGCCGAGAGACTCGAGAATGCCCGAGGCTTTTTCCGCAGCCAGCCGTGAGGCCTGCGCGCGGAGCGGCGAGTTCTTCTCCACCGCCACGCAATCATGCAACAGCACGCTGGCGGCCAGCACGGTGCCATCGCCGCCTTCGCCCGCATGGATGCGCATGGCGTTGCGGAAGACGCGGTGAATATGGGCAAGATCATGCGAGCCGTCGCCCGTATCGGCGGCGTGCGGTATCAAATCCTGCGCAAGCGCCGCATAGGGCGCGAAAGCCTCGGCCGCGATCATGCCTGCGGCTTCCGGGTGAGGATTTTCTGGTAGAACAGGCCGATGCCGATCAGCACCGCGCCGAGACCGATGAAGGACAGGGCCCTGAGCACACCTTCTAGATTGCTCATGTCGATCAGGAAGGCCTTGGCAACCGAGATCAGCACGAAGGCGGCCGATGCAAGACGCAGGCTGCGGGCATTGAAGCGTGAGCCGAGCACGAGAAGCAAGACGCCGATCAGCAACCAGACCACCGAATAGCTATAGGTCTCGCCCTGCAGGAAGCCCTTCCAGTCGGCAATGTTCTCGCCCTGCCAGAAACGGCGCACCGAAAGCGTGGCCCAGGCAAAGCCGAGTGCCGCACCTGCCACCGCCAGCATGCTGACATAGGGCGGCGGACGTTTTCCGCGCGCATAATAGGCAAGGCCGCCATAGGCGAGCGCCGGCAACAGGTAGCCGATCAGCAGCAGGTTGAGGAACGGGATGCTGCCGGTATTTTCGCCGGTGAAATAGGGGTTGAGCGTGAAGAAATGCATCGTCAGCACATTGATGACGGCAATCACGCCGGCAATCATCGAGCCGTAGCGGAAGACGGGGCTGGGGCTCTTCAGGTCCAGCGTCATCAAGACGCCCGAGAAGCCGATGGTCAGCAGCGTGTAGATCGACTGTTCGCCAAGCGTCGGCACGCTGTCATCCAGCGTGCCGCCATTCATCGCGTGGCGGATGAGGATGGCGACGGCGAGAAGCCCCATGACGCTGGCAATTGCCTGCAGGAAGTTCTTCGCCCTGACCCCCGGCCAGTCGCGCAGCAGCCATGCCGAAGCGACAGCCAGCAGTGCGGGAATGCCGTAACCCGGCAGAAGCGCGTTGAAGACCGGCGTGGTGCCGAGGTTCTGCGGCCCGACAATGGTGGGTTCCCAGGCGATGCGGCCGAGAACGGCAACGCTCGCCACGGCCATCACCCAGGGCAGCACATCCCAGTTGCGGTAACGTGTCGCGAGCACATAAACGAAACCGATGACGGAGAGCAGCACGGTCGTCGCAAGCCCCTGCGTCAGCGTGTGCAGGCAAAGCGTAAAGGCGGCGAAGGAGCCGAGCACGAGGATGTTCAGCGGCTTGCGATAGGCCTCGTTGTTCTGCCGGTGCAGCCACTCGGCGCCCGCAAGCAACACCAGCCCAAGGCCGAGGCCATAGGCGGCGTGCAGCCAGTCACGGCCGAGATTGCCGTATTCGACAAAGCTTGAGGTGGCGAGCCAGACGGGGAAAAGTGCTGCGATACCGGCCCAGAGCTGGGCGAAATCCGCATCTTCAGCGCCTTTGCGTTTCAGGAAAGAGAAGGCGCAGAGCACGAAGACAGCCCCGAGGCCGAGCGCCATGGCGATTTCCGCCGTGTAGCCGACCGATACGGGCGGAAGGGACACGGACGTATCGTTGATAAGGCCGATGAAGTCGATGCCCTGCCGCGACATCAGCGACACGGCAGCCTGCGCGCCGAGCGCTGCGATAATGGCGGGCCATACCGCATAGTGGCGGGCGGCGCCAAGGGCCGCAAGGGCGGCGGTGAGCGCTGAAACGATGAGTGCCGGATGGGTGTCGATACCGCCATCGGCAAACAGGAAACCCATGGCCGGCAGGATCACGGCCATCGACACGGTGAGATTGAGAGCGAGCGACGGGCGCAGCAGAAGGCGCAGGGCGCGGATGGCGCGCCGCTCGGGAGCGGCGGTTTCGCCGGCCTCGGCAGGCGGCGTGTCGAATGCCTTGCCCGGCCAGAGCAATATGGTTCCCGCCAGCATGACGAGCAGGGCAAGCGTTGGCGGTTCGGCGCTGATCGTTTCGGAAAAGCCGATATAGCCGAGCGCCCAGAAGCCGAGGCCGGCATTGGCGAGAGAGGGAACCACGGTCCAGCCCTGCCTGCGCGCCGCGGCCGCTGTTGCCAGCCAGGAGATGGTGAGGAACAGGAAGAGCGCCCAGATATTCGGCGTTTCGGTAGAAATCAGCGCCGGCGTCAGCATCGAACCGAGAAGGCCGAGGCCGGCCAGCGCCTGCCCGTGCAGCAGCGAAAGCCCGATGGTCGCGAAGGCGACGAGCCCAAGCAGGCCAAAAGCCACGCCGGGGCCGATATAGCCATAAATGCCATAGGCCGCATAAACCACGCCGAACAGCGTCAAGGCGCCGGCCGCCGTCAGCACGCCCGGTATCATGGCGTTGGAATAGGTGGCGGCGATGCCCGGCACCGCCTTGCGGCGGACAGCCTCGCCGGCAAGCCCGAGGAGGAGGCCGAAAATGGCGGCGAGCGACAGCCTGACCGCCGGGCTGAGCAGCCCCGATTCGATCGAATATTTGACGAGGAAAATACCGCCGAGCGCCAGCGCCAGCCCGCCGGCCCAGACGGCCCAGCGCGCGCCGAGCAGGCTTTCGAAGCTTTCCTTCGTCGCCGGAGCGGATGCCGTATCGCTCGCAGGAGCGGAAGGTGCTTCCTCGCTGACGGGGTCTTCCGCCTGCGCGATGGCGGCGGCTTCCTGGGGTTCGGAGGCGTCTTCCGCAGTCGCCCTGCTTTTCTCTTCCGCCTCGAAATCCGGTTTTGCCGTGGTTTCCGCGCTCTCCGCCTGCGCCGCCGCAGGAGACGTCACGCCCGCAGCCATCAGCCGCTTGAGACTGAGAACTTCCCGTTCCAGCGACTTGATTCGACTTGAGTTGCGGATGCTCGCGACCAGCGTGTAGATGAAGGCCGCGACGAGGGCGAGGATAAACAGCGGGATTTCCAAACGGACTCTCCAATTACGAAGCTGTTTTTAAAGCCCTTTTGGTGAATTTATGCAAGGCCCGGTTGATGAATGGCTGGGTGGCGAGTGGGTGGCACACGCCCTCCCGCCGTGTCAGGAAACATCCGCCAGCCAGCGCCGCGCCGCTTCGATATCGGCAACCCCGAGCTCATGCCCGTCCTCAACCGTTTCCATCTCAGCTCTTGCTCCGCTCGCCGCCAGCCGGCCCTGCAATTCGTGAGCCTTGTCGAGATATTTGTCCCGTTCTCCCGCCACAAGCAGGACATTGCGGCCGGAAAGATCAGCCTGCGGCCATGTTTCCAGAACCGGCATCGGGCGATAGAGCAGGGCGTCTCCGGCAAGTTCCGGATAAAGTGCTGCAAAGGCCGCGTAGAAATTTGCGCCATTGGAATGGCCGATAAACTTCAGTTTCGAACGGTCGAGACCATAGGACCGTATCGCCCCCTCCACGAAGGCGGCGAAGGCTTCCGCTTCCGAGACGATATCCTTCTGGTCGAAGCTGAAATCGGGATTGCGGCGGAACCAGCGGGCGATGTCCTCCTCCGTGCTGCGGCCGCGCACGCCGAGAAGCGTGGCGCGCGGCGCTGCCCGGTGCGCGAGCGGCATCAGGCTCGTTTCGCTGCCGCCGGAACCGTGCAGCAGGATGATGGTGCTGCCATCCGGCTCCTCGGGCGTATAGAAACGGTGCACGAAGGGCAGGTCGCGATAGACGATGCGCTCCTCGCCCGGCATTGCAAATTGCGGCAGGGCGACACGCACATCCGCCTCGTCCTTCATGAAGAGCGGCGGGATGAACAGTTTTTCCCCCAGCGATTCCAACGGTTCGTCCATGGTCATGCCCGGCCCGTCGGTCGCCATTTCGATCAGCACACCGCCCGGTTCGCGGACATAGAGCGAGTGGAAATATTTGCGGTCATGGGCATTGGTGGTGCTGGAATTCAGCGATTTCAGCCCGGCATGAACCGCGTTCAGCTCGTCCATGTCCTTGGCCCGGAAGGCGATATGATCGACAGTGCCGGTGCCCGGCGCGCTGGACCAGAAGCCGGTTGCGTCGCGCACATCGATAATGTCGCCGCTTTCGGAAACGAGGCGGCGGATTGCGCCTGCCTGGCTTTCCTGCCGGTAACCGAAATGTTTCTCCAGAAACGCCACGGTTTCTTCCGGCACTTCGCTCAGCACCGTTGCGCCATAGATGCGGCGAATGGCGTCCTGCGCGGAAATATCGTCCGTCACATGCGGCGTCGCATCGGCAAAGGCGTGGGTGCCGACCAGCTTGACGATCAGGCCGTCAGGATCTTTCAGCCGGATGACCGGAGCGCCGAACTCATCGGAGGGGCCTTCCGCCCGCATGCCGAATTTCAGTGCCCGCGTCAGCCAGAAGCCGATGGCGGCGGGATCGATGGCCACGGAAATCTCCAGCGTCTGGCCATAGCCGACACGGCCTTGACCACCATCTTCCCAGACGAGAAATGTCAGAAGCGAGCCGGGCGAAGCGATATCGTCGCCATAAAGCAGGTGCAGCTGCATAGCGTCTTCGAAACCGGCCGTGCGCTTGGCCAGCCTCAGGCCCAGAAAGCCGGCGTAAAAGTCCACATTCGCCTGCACCTTGCGGGTAATCATGGTGATGTGGTGTATGCCCAGTGCAGAATTCATCTTGCCGTCCCGCTGTTTCGCCTGCTGTTCGTGGCCCTATTTGCCGCACGCTGCCCCTGATCCGCAACCCCGGCAAATGAGAACGCTGTGTTCTCTGCGTGAACGATCCCGCTTTCGCTTCGTTGCATGCGCGATGGGCAAAATGCCGGCTTTTTGCCTGCCCTGCGCCCGTTTATGCATATAAAATAAGCATACAAAATAACGGCTATTTTGTATGCAATTTTATCTTGCCTTGAGGGCTGGAATTGGGTCTTATGCAACCAATCCAACAAAACCATCAGGGGGAATAGATGATTTTAACGCGCAGGTTGTTGACCAGGGCTCTGACCATTGCCGCCATCGGTGTGACCGCTGGTTTTTCGCTGCCGGTCGTCGAGGCGCGGGCCGAAACGCCGGTGAAATTCACGCTCGACTGGAAGTTCGAAGGCCCCGCTGCCGGTTTCCTGCTGGCGCTCGATAAGGGTTACTTCAAGGCTGAAGGTCTCGATGTCACCATCGATAGCGGCAACGGCTCGGTGGAAGCCATTCCGCGCGTGGCGACCGGCGCCTACCAGATGGGCTTCGGCGACATCAACTCGGTGATGAAGTTCCTCGACGAGGATCCGAGCCAGAAGATCAAGGCCGTTTATATGGTCTATGAGCGCCCGACCTTTGCCGTGGTGGGCCGCAAGTCGCTCGGCGTCACCGGCGATCCGAAGTCGCTGGAAGGCAAGAAGCTCGGCGCGCCGCCGCCGGATGGCGCTTTTGCGCAATGGCCCGCCTTCAAGCAGGTCGCAGGTCTCGATGACAGCAAGATCAAGATCGAATCGATCGGTTTTCCGGTGCGTGAACCCATGCTCGCCAAGGGCGATGTCGACGCCGTTTTCGGCTTTGCCTTTTCGGTGATCCTCAACCTCAAGAAACAGGGCATCGCCGATGACGATATCTCGACCATCCTGATGGCCGAGCACGGCTTGAATCTCTATGGCAATGCGGTGCTGGTAAACACTGATTTCGCAGAGAAAAACCCGGATGCCGTGAAGGGCTTCCTGAAAGCGCTGGCCAAGGGCTTCGCCGATTCCGTCAAGAACCCGGAAGAGGGCGTGGCGGCCGTGCTCAAGCGTAACGAGACGCTCGACAGCGCCATCGAGCTTGAACGCCTCAACATGGCCAACAGCATGAATATCAAGACGCCCTATGTGGTGGAAAACGGCATGGGCGGCGTCGATCCGGCCCGGCTTTCCGCCTCCATCGAGACGCTGAAAGTTTCTCTTGGCCTGAAGGGCAACGTCAAGGCGGAGCAGGTGTTCGACGCGACCTATCTGCCGGCCAAGGAAGAACGCATGCTTCCGTAATGGACGAAGTGAGCAGGTGCGGCATGCTTCTTCTCCCCGCCTGGGAGAAGTCCGCGGCAGCGGGATGAGGGGGGCAAGCTCTCGGTCTATCGCTGGCGCTG
>NZ_LT009745.1:989930-1281875 GCF_900013505.1 Agrobacterium deltaense RV3
GGGCAAGCTCTCGGTCTATCGCTGGCGCTGCCCCCTCATCCGACCCTTCGGGCCACCTTCTCCCCGGCGGGGAGAAGAAACAAGCCGCAACGCTGCAGGGTTCAACCGCCCGATCAGCAACTTAAAACGGGAACAGCAATGTCACATCTCGTGGAAATAGACAGTGTGGACATGCGCTATGGCGGCTCCGCCGGCACGCTGGCCGTATCCGGCTTGAATCTCACGGTCGACAAGGGTGAATTCGCCGCCGTGGTCGGCCCCTCCGGCTGCGGCAAGTCGACCCTGATGAAACTGGTGACAGGGCTGCACATTCCGCAGAGGGGCAATGTCATCGTTGCCGGGCGGCAGGTCACGGAGCCGGTTTCCATCGTCGGCATGGCGTTTCAGAACCCGACGATGCTGCCGTGGCGCACCACGCTTGAGAACATCCTGCTGCCGCTGGAGATCGTCGAGAAACATCGTCGACGCCTGCGCGCCCACAAGGCGGAGTATGTCGCGAAAGCCGAGCGCCTTCTGGAAATCGTCGGCCTGAAGGGGTTCGGTTCGAAGTATCCGTGGCAGCTTTCCGGTGGCATGCAGCAGCGCGCCAATCTTTGCCGGGCCTTGATCCACGAACCGGAACTGCTGATGCTGGACGAGCCTTTCGGTGCACTCGATGCCTTCACCCGCGAGGAATTATGGTGCGTCATCCGCGACCTGCACGCCGCGCAGCGCGTCACCATCATCCTCGTGACCCATGATCTGCGCGAGGCGACATTTCTGGCCGACAAGATTTTCGTGATGAGCGCAAGGCCGGGCCGGGTGCTGGCGGAACACCGCGTGCCGTTTGCGCGCCCGCGCCAGCTCGATATCATGTATGACAAGGGTTTCAACGACATGGTGCAGGAACTGCATGGCGAGATCGCGCAGGCGAGGGTGGCGGCATGAGCGCCATCATGGAAGGCACCGTTGCGGCCGAGCCGCGCAAGCCGCTGATTGCCCGCGTCAACTGGGTGAAAGCCGCGCCCTGGCTTTATACGCTGGCGCTTTTCGTGTTGTGGGAACTGTTGGTCTACGCGCTGAAAATGCCGCCCACCATTCTGCCGTCACCGGTAAGGGTCGGACAGGCCATCTTGCAATATTGGTCGCCGATCTGGAAGAATTCGCTGCAGACGCTTTATACCACGACGCTGGGTTTCGCCATTGCGGTGGCCGCCGGCCTCGCCATCGGCCTGTTCATCGGCTGGTCCAAAACCATTTATGCCGGGCTTTATCCGCTGATGATCGGCTTCAACGCCATCCCGAAAGTGGCGCTGGTGCCCATCCTCGTCATCTGGTTCGGCATCGGCACAGTGCCTGCCGTGTTGACCGCCTTCCTGATCTCTTTCTTCCCCATCGTCGTCAACGTCGCGACCGGGCTTGCCACCATAGAGCCGGAAACGGAAGATGTGCTGCGGGCGCTTGGCGCAAAGAAGATGGACATCATGCTGAAGGTCGGCATTCCGCGCTCCATGCCCTATTTCTTCGGTTCGCTGAAAATCGCCATCACGCTCGCTTTCGTCGGCTCGGTGGTGTCGGAAACCGTCGCCTCCAATTACGGCCTCGGCAACATGATGAGTTCGGCGCAAAGCCAGTTCAATGTGCCGCTCGTCTTTGCCGGCCTGCTGATGCTCGCCGTGGAAGGCATCGTCATGTACGCCATCATGGCCTGGCTTGAAAAGCGCATGACCGGCTGGGCGCATCGCTCCACTATGGGGCAATAAGGAATGCAGCACGGGCATGAAGAATATGCCCGTGCCGGAATGTCGTGCGAAGTTAATGCGCCGCCATTTCTTCGACGATATCGCCGCCGTCCATCAGGAACGGGTAGTAGGTCGGCCAATTGGTCACTTCGTCCAGCAATGCCTTGCGGTCGTTGCCCCAGTAGAGATGGTAATGGCCTGCCTTGACCGGGGCGATGGAGTGGTCGCTGAACTGGATGAATTGCGGCGCGGCCTCATCGCCGCCGGTTTTCTTGAAGATGTAGCGGACACCGCGATTGCCCTTCTTGTAGGTCAGGATTTCATGGCCATCGCTGACATAGATGCCTTCAGCGGGTTTGCCGTCCTTATAAAACGCCACGCTGTCGCTCTTGATGACGATGCGGTTCACATCGGTCTTGTAACCGATCTCGTAATAGGCGCGGTACTCCGCCGCCGTCTTGTCGCCATGCGCCGCCTTTTCGGCCATGACGGAATCAAGCGAGCCGTTCAGCAGATAGGGATAGACCGACTGCCAGTCGCCTTCCCAGTCGGAAAGCGTGCGCGCCTTCACCTGCGCATCCTCGAAATAACCCTTGTAAATCTGCTTTTCAGCTTCGGTCATCTGGTGGCCGTGATCGTGCCCATGGTCGTGGCTGTGGGCTGCGGATTTGTCGCCACCGGCAGCCATTGCCGCGGTTGCCGCCAGCAGCATGGAACCTAGTGCGACGGCGCCGGTGACGCGGGTGAGTATCTTCTGCATTGTTTCGGCCCTCTCATATCGACGAAGATAGTTACGTAATAACATTACGTATCGACCTATAGAGGCCGCATTCGCGGGATGCAAGTGCGCGCTGCAACGTGGCGCAACGAAAAAGCGCGGTGGCTGTTGCAGCCACCGCGCTTGAAAAGAGGGGGGAGACGTGAGGTCTCAGGCCGGCTGGGCGCTCACTTCCGCCTTGCGCTCGTCGAAGGCGAGTTTCATGGCTTTCGTCACATCGCGGGTCGTTGCGAAAAAAGTGTCGCTGCGCACCCAGTAGCGCAATTTGACGGTGGCGCTGTCGGCGCTGACCGAATCGACGAAGGTGACGGGGGCGGGGTCCAGCAAAACCCGGCTCTCCGAACGCACGACTTTCATCAGCATATCCTGTGCGGCCGCCAGATCCTCATCATTCTTGACCGTCAGGCTGAGTTCGTGACGGCGCGAGGGAAAGCGGCTGTAATTGGTGATCGGCACGTTCCAGAGCGTGGAGTTGGGCGCAAGACGGTAAAGCCCGTCGCTGGTCTTCAGCTCGGTCGCAAACAGCCCGATCTCGATCACCGTGCCGCTGACCGTGCTGGTCTCGATATATTCGCCGACCCGGAAGGGGCGCAGCACCAGAAGCATGATGCCGGCGGCAATATTCTGCAGCGTGCCCTGCAACGCAAGGCCGATGGCCAGACCGGCGGCGCCAAGGGCGGCAAGAATGGAGGCCGTCTGCACCCCGAACTGGCCAAGCACCATGACCAGCACCAGAATGAGAACCACATAGCGGATGGCGCCGGCGAAGAAACCGGCGAGTGTCGCGTCGAAGCCGCGAATGCGCGACAGGCCCTGAAAAGCCCAGCGTTGCAGGAAAGTAGCGGCCAGCCAGCCGACGATCAGCAGCAGAAGCGCACCGACGACCGAGAAGGAATATTGCACCGCAAGCGCGCTTGCCTGCTGCAACGCCGCCTGCGATGCGACGATGATATCCGTTGCCTGTTGTTCCATGAATTATCCTGTGATTTTCATTGCTCTTCAGGGTTGGTAACGACTGGACGCCGTGAGGGTTCCGCCAAAACCACCTCAGTTGCCAAGCGGCAGCACGAAGGGCACGTTACCATCCGTATCCGCGCCCCTGCCGATTTTTTTGATCGCCGCCACCAGCCGGCCATCGCGCCCGAGCAGACGGTCGCCGATGGCGATGATGCGGGCATTGGGCGTGGCATAGGGCGAGACGGCGCGCAGGCGCAGCGCAAGTTCGATCTCATCCTGGTCCGGATAAAGGCTGAGCGCGGCGATGACGGCGGCGGCGGGTGAGCGGGAAACGCCCATCCAGCAATGGATGAGCAGTGGTGCTGACTGGTCCCATTCGCGGGCGAAATCGATCAGCTTCAGCACATGTGCATCGTCAGGCGCGATGAGATCGGCGGTGCCCTTGAATGCGATGTCGTTCATGGCAAGCGTCAGATGCCGGCCTGCGGCAATGACGGCGGGGCGGTGAAAGGACTGCTCTTTGGCGATCAGCGTCACCATTTCGCGGGCCTTGTGTTTGACGGCCATCTCCGCGATCCGCGACAGCGGCGATACGACAATGGCCGTCATGTCGCGCTCCCCGTCTTGACTGCGCGCAGCGCCTCGATCGCCTCGAAACGTTCGATGAACAGCTTTTGCGCTTCGGTTGAGGGCAGGGGCGTGATGTCGAACATGTCGCGGGTAATGCCGCGCGGCAGGCCGAAGAATTTCTGCGCCTCGACGGTGGAAAAACCGGCAAGCTCCGTCGCCTCGAAAAAGGCGGCGACCGTATCGGCCTTCTTGATGCGGTCCTTCAAATCGCGCGATGCATGCGGCGGCAGGCCGAAACGCAGATGCACGGCGGCTTCAAGCCGTTTTTCCACGGTCTTGTAACCGCCGCCGACCACGGATTTGAAGGGTGAGATCATGTCGCCGATGACATATTCCGGCGCATCGTGCAGAAGCGCCATCTGCATGTCGTCAGGCGTCGCGCCTGTGCACATGCGGCAGAAGATGGTCTCGACGATGAGGCAATGCTGGGCGACGGAAAAGGCGTGGTCGCCGCGCGTCTGGCCGTTCCAGCGGGCCACACGGGCAAGGCCGTGGGCGATATCGGCGATTTCCACATCGAGCGGCGAAGGATCGAGCAGATCGAGCCGCCGGCCCGACAGCATGCGCTGCCAGGCGCGCGGGCTTTTTGCAGGCGCCACTCTCAGTCCTCCGCCCGCGCTGCTGGATCGGCCGCCGGGAAGGAAAGGCCGCTCCAGGCGGGCAGGGCCACGGTCACGGGAACAGTCTCCGCCAGAAGCGGCGTGCCGGATGCGAACGCATCGGCAATGCGGTCGATCCGAACGATGGCAAGCGCCCTGTTGCCGCAAACGGTTCCGAGCGCGCCGACCGGTTTTCCATCGGCGGTCATCTCCGTCCCACTGGTGGGAAGCGCGCCTTCGGCCGAAACGGTGACGACGCGGCGTCTTGCCGTGCCGCGATGTTTCATGCGCGAGACGACTTCCTGACCGACAAAGCAGCCCTTCCTGAAGGAAACGCCGTCATTCACATCCATCAGCACATCATGGGGAAAGGCATCCTGCAACGCATAGTCCCGGCCGGATTGGGCAATCCCATGCTCGACACGGAGCGCATCATAGGCGGCGATGTCGCCGGATGCGGATGCGCCCGGTATACGGTAAAGATCGATGCCAGCCTTGCCGAAACGACCATCCCGAATGCCTGCCGTCGGCGCATTCTCGTTCCAGAAAACACTCACGCCTTCGACCGTCTCGGCTTTGAGATCGACCGGTGCGCGCAGCTTGTACATGGTCAGGCGGCGCAGAAGCGCGTCCTGTTCGGCAGCGCCCGTCTCGATCAGATAATCGCCGCCATCGCGCCAGATCAGGAAATCGAACAGGATCTTGCCCTGCGGCGTCAGAAGGGCTGCGGCCCGTGCTTCGCCTTCCGGCAGGTTTTCAACATCTGCGGTGATGAGGTTGTTCAGAAATTCCTCGGCGCCGGTGCCGGAAACCCGGATCAGGCGGCGGTCGGCAAGAAGGGCGGAAGGCATGGCGTCACCGTTCGGTTCGTCGAGACTCTGTGATCTCCGGCAAAAGCAGATGCGCTTTGCCGGAATGCTCATTCCGCACAGTTAGGATTTTTGCCAGAGAACGGCAAGCACCGCGAAGCGATCAATCGCCGGCGGTGAAGAACTTCCACTTGCCATCGGGCGAAATGCCGACCCGGTAGAAGCTGTAATTGCCATATTCCTGCATGTCCGCCAGATCGCCCGCCGTGATGATGCGCAGAAGCTCCACTTTTTCCGGCGCAGTCAGCGTATTCAGCGGCTTTCCGGCGAAATAGGGGAAAACATAGGCTTCGTCGGGTGTGCCAGCATCGATATGGGCATAACCGGTCGACAGCAGGTCGATGATGATCGCCAGCACTTCCAGCCCGTCAGGATCGCCGGAATAGCTTTTCAGCGCCGCAATCGGGTCTTCGCCGTCATTGCCGTCGATGCGGAATTCTTTTTGGCCAGCGGCGATGAAGGGCCGCAGCTTTTCGATATCGCCGGAGGCGGCAGCTTCGATGATCTGCTGGCGCAGCTTGCGCACGGGTTCCGGCGCCTTGGAAATGTCGTGCTCGATCACAACGGACATTTCCGGCGTGTTGTCGGGCTTGGAGGATTGCTGGTTCGCCTGATTGGCGGAACGGTCCACCAGCGGGTCGGGCAGGGGAATGCCTTCCGAATCGCCTTCGATCTCGTCCGGCTCCGCAGGCTGGGCCTGCTGCGGCTCACCGCCATTCTCAGCCTTCGGCTCGCTTTCGGTGTTCTGCGCCGGCTTCAGCTCGGAAAGGGCAAAGGCGCGGTCTGGCATGCCAAGCGGCCCGGCGGTCAGGGCAAGCAGGATGGACAGCAGGGCGGAAGAGCGCAAAAGCCCCTTGCTCAGGCAAGACATGATAGACCCCGGCTTTACTGTATTACCCGCTGCGGCGAAAACTCGCCCTGAAGCATGCGCTGGCGCAGCGATTCCAGCATTGCTTCAGCACCGGCCTCGCCATGGATACGGATGGTTTCGCGCATGGCCAGAGCGATGGCGGCATCGGCGATGATCTCCGGCTCGATGCCGTCGGCCATGCCGTCAGCCCATGCCTCGTTCTGGTGTTCCAGAGCGACCTGCATCTTTTCATGCACGATCATATCGTCGATTTCGTTACGGCTTGTCTGCATCTTTCATCCTCGACAGGGCGGGCAAGTCCTTACCACCCTGTTAACAACACTAGCAGCCTTTTATCAAAACGGCACGGCCTGCGGCGAAAAGAGGTTAATAATCCTCTAATTTCCGAACCGGGACGCGATTTCCTGCGCGAGTGTTGCCCCTTCGTTACGGTAGTTCTCTTCTGCCATGATGGCGGCGCGTGTGCAACTGGTGTGGATGGCCGCAAAGGAGCGGTATCCACGGTTGAATGCAGCCGTCATGCGCTGACGTCGTTCAGGTTCGTTGGCCGTGTCTGCAGCCAGAAGATCGCTCATCGATCTGCGCCAGTCCTCCGGTCCGGAAGAAGGGCACAGGGTTCTGAGATATTGCACCGCGCCCAGTATCTCCGACAGCCGTGCCAGCTTGTCGTCATAAGGGGCGGGTTTGGGCGGCGCGGCTTCCGCCGGACGCACCTCGGAACCGGGTTTTGAAGGTTGCGCATAAGCGATGCCCTGCCCGGCGGTGGCAAGCATTGTCAGAAAAAGAGACAGGAAGATGGTTGGCCGTATCAAAATTCTATTCTGCCCCACACATACTCGTGAACTATTGGCTCGTGAACTGTTGGCTCGCGACCATCCGGCGGGCGGATCGGCCCTAGATAATAGCGATTCTGGCTGGCTGGCAATCATGCAAGCAGGCGCTCGGCGCATTCGACGACGCTTTCCGGCGCCGGCAGAAGGCGGATTTCCGCCAATGTGTACCAGCCCGCATCCGCCGCATCGTCACCGACAGTCACGAGCGGATCGGCATCGGTTTCCACGGTAAAGACCGACAGGAAATAATGGCTCGTCAGCACCCCTTCGGCGTCGCGGGAGGGAAGATCGTATGTCGCGAAAAGCTGCGGCCTGCGCGCCACGATGCCGGTTTCCTCGTGCAATTCGCGCAGCGCCGTTTCGGCCGGGGTTTCGCCGTCTTCGCCGCGACCACCCGGAAAGGCGAACATGTCCTTCGAAGGCGGGTTGATGCGGCGCACGAGAAGCAGCCGGTCGCCGTTCCTGACGATGGCGGAGGAGGCGGGGCGGGGCTTGATACGGAGGGTCATGAATGGTTTCGCTTGTTTCGGCCGTTGCCGGCCTGTCTATAGTGGTACGTGGCTCGGAAAAATCGATTCCGGTTTCCGTGCCGATGCTTATAGTCCGGAACTGGCGCGATTGTGCATGTTAAAGACGGTGGAATGAAGGTCTATCTTATCTATGTCCTGGCGGCTCTTGCCGAAATTGCCGGCTGCTTTTCCTTCTGGGCCTGGCTGAAACTCGGCAAGACCGGGTGGATATTGCTGCCTGGCATGGTGGCGCTGGCCGTTTTCGCGTGGCTTCTGACGCTGGTTCCGACAGAGGCGGCGGGCAGGGCCTATGCCGCCTATGGCGGGATTTACATTGCCGCTTCGCTCTTCTGGCTCTGGGGCGTGGAAGGGCACGCGCCGGACCGGTGGGATATTGCCGGCGGCGTGGTCTGCCTTGCCGGCACCGCCATCATCCTGTTCGGGCCAAGGGGTTGAGGAGAAAAGCATGTGCGGACGTTTCGTGCTGAAGGCGACGCCGGAAGAGATCGCCGATTATCTCGATCTGATCGGTCTTGAGGATTTTCCCGCCCGTTTCAACATCGCGCCGACGCAGCCCATTCTGGTCGTGATGGAGGGCGAACGACAGGAGCGCGGCAGCAACCTGCCCAATCGCCGGGCCGTGCTGGTCCGCTGGGGTTTTCTACCTGGCTGGGTGAAGGACCCGAAGGATTTTCCGCTGCTTATCAACGCCCGTTCGGAAACCGCCATCGGCAAGGCCTCCTTCCGCGCCGCCATGCGCCATCGCCGCGTCCTCGTTCCCGCCACCGGCTTTTACGAATGGCGACGCCCGCCGAAGGAGGAGGGCGGCAAATCGCAGCCCTATTTCATCCGCCCCAAAAGCGGCGGCATCGTCGCCTTCGCCGGTCTTATGGAAACATGGTCTTCCGCCGATGGCTCGGAGGTCGATACCGGCGCGATCCTCACCACCGCCGCCAATGCCGCGATCGGCCGTATTCACGATCGCATGCCTGTTGTCATCGCGCCCGAGGATTTCAGCCGCTGGCTGGATTGCAAGACCCAGGAGCCGCGCGAGGTCGCCGATCTGATGCGGCCGGTTCAGGATGATTTTTTCGAGATGATCCCGGTATCGGACAAGGTCAACAAGGTCGCCAATGTCGGCGCGGATCTGATCGAGCCGGTGCCGGAAAGCGCGCCGCTGGCGAAGATCAAGCCGGCAAAGGACGAAGGGCAGATGTCATTGTTTTGACGGCACCCGAGAGGATCAGCCGTTCCGCCCGATCTTCTGCAGGCCTTCCTGGATCATGATATCGGAATAAACGCGGTTACGGCCATTCGCCTTGGCGAGATAAAGCAGCTGGTCCGCCGCATTCAGCTGGTTGTCGAAGGGTTCGCCCTTTTCGATCTCCACGACGCCGAGCGAAATCGTCAGGGCGAGGCTGCTGCCGCTCAGCTGCCGGCCGTTCTTTTCCACCTGTCCGCGCAGCTCCTCGCAGAACTGATAGGCGGCGCGCGCATCCAGCCCGCGCAGGAACACGGCAAACTCCTCGCCGCCGAGGCGGGCGGGAATGTGGCGTTGCTCGCCGCACATGTCATGCAGCAGTTCTGCCAGTTTTTTCAGCGCCCTGTCGCCGGCATCGTGGCCAAGCGTGTCGTTGATCTTCTTGAAATGGTCGATGTCGAGAATGGCAATGGCGCCGCTCTCGTCATTGCCGTTGATGACATCCATCAGCGCCCGCGTGCGCTCGAAGAAGGAGCGGCGGTTCGGCAGGCCGGTAAGATGGTCGCGTTCGGCCAGTTCGCGCAGGCGTTTGAGCTGCTTCAACGTCTCGATATTGTTATCGATACGGCACTGCAATTCTTCCGGCACGAAAGGGCGGTAGACGAAATCCGAGGCGCCAGCCTTCAGGAAGCTTGCCGAAAGCAACCGGTCTGTGGAGGACGATATGCCGATCACCCGCAAATCTTCGGATGAGCGGCTGTCGCAGATGCGGCGCGTCAACTCATAACCGTCCATGTCAGGCATATGATAATCGGTGATGACGAGCTGGATCGTCGGGTTCTGCGACAGGATTTCCAGCGCCTGCTTGCCGGAGTGGGCCTCGCTGACCCTAAAATTTTGCCGCTCCAGAATTTCCACGAGGCCGGACCGTGCCGCGCGCACATCATCGACCACAAGAACGGAGAATAGCTTGTTGTTCAAAATCCGCTGGACGGTTCTGACGACCGCATCGACGGTGCGATGACCGTCCTTGACGATGTAATCGATGATCTTCTTTTCGGCGTAGCGCTTGCGCGCCTCCTCATCCACCGTGGCGGTGAAAACGATGGCCGGCACCTTGCGCTCGGATAGAAGGGCGAGAATCTCGCCCTTCGGCGCATCGGGCAGGTTGAGACCCGTCAGCGCCAGCGTGAAACTATGGGCCTGCATGAGGGTATCGGCCGCGGCCATGCTGTCGCAATGGACGACCTCGGCCTCCGTTTCTTCCGAAAGCCGCGTCTTCAGCAGCATGGAAAGAGCAACGGAATCTTCAATCAGAAGGATTTTATCCTGCATGGCCGTCCCAAGCCCCCCTGGCCTGTCTTCACAATCTTTCCTCAACGCCGAATACTCGTCATCCGCGTGTCTGCGGATTCGAAAGCCAGCTTATGCATTGTTGTGGAAAAAAATGCGGAATAGAAAAGTTCTTTTGTATTCACTAATCTATACGTCGGTGTTCGTATAGCCTTCTTGTGGAAGGCGAGATTTTTACTACACTTTCGTTGCAGCTTCGTTACAGAAGGTCGCGGATTTTATGAAAGACTGACGCTCTGCAGTTTAGCGGCAGTGCTTGAAACAAAAACGGCGCCCGGAAAAGGCGCCGCGTGATTGTCGATTTTCCGTTGGGAACGTTCCGTTTTCCGGACAGTCCGCAAAATTCGAAAAATCAAAAAACCGAATATTTTCAGGCGGTTTTGGCGGCAGGTTTACGCTTCAGCATCAGGGCTGCGGCCGCAACGGCCTTCAGTCCGAGCGGGCGGTAGTGGCTGTTGAGGTCGGGCTTCGCCTGCGGCTGCGCCTTCGTCTCGTTCGTCATTTCTCTCTCTCCACAATTCACGCCAATCGCCGTTGCGATGCGTGTGAGCCACTTCTTTCGCGGCTAATCTTGACGGATTCGAGGCGAAGAAAAACGAAGCCGGCTTTTCAGGCTGCGACATTTTGCGTCACATCCTGCGCCGGCTTGTGCGAGAAAAAATAAACCTGCGGTTTTAAATACCGCGATCGAGGCCGTTGCCGCCATTGGCATCGTCATGCCCGTCTTCCTCGATGGTCAGCGTGCCGTAGCGGCGATGCCAGAGGCGGGCGCTGATGGGAATGAAGACGAGATAGGCGGCAACCGTCAGAACCAGTACTTCCCAGGTGAAGCTCATGAGCATCGCTACATAAAGCACGACGACGAGGATCATCGGCAGCACCAGATCGCGGCGAATGCGGCTGGTGCCGGATTTGCCCGACCAGACCGGCAGGCGGCTGATGAGGAGGTAACCGATCAGCACGGTATAGGCGGCGGCGACATAGGCGAAGGGCTTGTCCGGCTCGACGCCGAGGAAGCCGAGATAAACCGGCAGCAGCACCAGCATGGCGCCCATCGGGGCGGGAACGCCCACGAAGAACTCATTCTGCCAGGGCGCCTTCACCGGCCGCTCGATCATGACGTTGAAGCGCGCAAGACGCAGGCCGGCGGCGATGACGTAAATGAGGGCGGCGATCCAGCCGATGGAGCGTGCCTGATCGAGAAGGTAGGCATAGACCACCAGCGCAGGCGCGACGCCGAAATTGACGATATCGGCCAGCGAGTCCATCTGCTCGCCGAATTTGGACGTCGCTTTCATCATGCGGGCGATGCGCCCGTCTATGCCGTCGAGGAAGGCGGCCAGCAGCACCATGCCGACGGCCAGCTCGAACCGCCCCTCGATGGCGAGACGCACGCCGCTCAGCCCCGCACAGATGGCCAGAACGGTGATGAGATTGGGAACGACGAGGCGAAAGGGAATTTCCCTCAGCCGCGGTCCACGGCCGCTATCGCTGCGGCCCTCGGGTTTGCCGTTCTGTTGCGGCTCGGCGATCGGCGTTTCCATGCGCATGCCCTTCCTGTTTCCGTCAGCCGCGGCGGCTGACGACCGGACCCTTGGCGGAGCCGAATTCGGCGAGCACGGTTTCACCGGCAATCGCCGTCTGGCCGACCGATACACGCGGCTCGAAACCTGCGGGAAGGAAGATATCGAGGCGCGAACCGAAACGGATAAGACCGAAACGCTCACCGGCATCGACTGGTTCATTCGGCTTTACCCAGCAGACGATGCGGCGTGCAACCATGCCGGCGATCTGCACCACGCCGACCTTGCCGTGCGATGTCTCGATGACGAGGCCGTTGCGCTCATTGTCTTCGGAAGCCTTGTCGACTTCGGCATTGAGGAAGAGGCCGGGACGGTAGGCGACATTGACGATACGGCCGCGTACCGGCGAACGGTTCACATGGCAGTTGAACACGTTCATGAACACCGAGATGCGCACCAGCGGCTCCTTGCCGAGTTCCAGCTCCAGCGGCGGAACGACGCTCTGCACGGCGGAAACCTTGCCATCGGCCGGGCTGATGATGAGGTCGTCATCCTGCGGCGTGACGCGCTCGGGATCGCGGAAGAAATAGGCGCACCAGGCCGTCAGCACCAGACCGACCCAGAACAGCGGTTCGGCGATCCAGCCGAGCACCAGCGATGCGACGAAGAAGGCCGCCACAAAGACATAACCTTCCTTGTGGATCGGTACGATGGTGTTGCGAATGGTGTCGAACAGATTCATGAGATTCCTTGCTCCGGTTTCCGTCTGTCGCGTCTATATGGTCGCGATACGACACGATCCAAACGGCAATGCGACAAATTTTGCCTAGCTGGTTACAGCCAAAAAGGCCGCCCGGCAATGGTGGGGTGCGCCCGTTGGCCCTGTTACCCCGGGGTACAGCCATCAATGGGCGGGTTCCCCGCGGTCGATGACACCCAGATCGTCGGTTTCACGCACATGGCGCAGCATTTCCTCGGCGCGGATCGCCTCGCGCTGGCGGCTCCACATCGAGGCGTAGAGGCCGTTCTGCCCCATCAGCGAGCTGTGCGTGCCGCGTTCGGCGATCTGCCCGTCCTTCAATACGATGATCTCATCCGCGCCGATGACGGTGGAAAGGCGGTGGGCGATAACCAGCGTCGTGCGGTTCTTCGAGACGATGTCGAGCGCGCTCTGGATTTCCTGTTCCGTATGCGTATCGAGCGCCGAAGTCGCCTCGTCGAGAATGAGGATCGGCGGCGCCTTGAGGATCGTGCGGGCAATCGCCACGCGCTGTTTCTCCCCGCCGGAAAGCTTCAGGCCGCGTTCGCCGACCATGGTGGCGTAACCCTCCGGCAGCTTGCCGATAAAGGCGCTGATCTGCGCCGCATCCGCCGCAGCCCTCAGTTCCTCGTCGGTGGCCGAGGGACGGCCATAACGGATGTTGTAGGCGAGCGTGTCGTTAAAAAGCACCGTGTCCTGCGGCACCATGCCGATCACCGAGCGCAGGCTCTTCTGCGTCACATCGCGAATATCCTGCCCGTCGACGGTGACGGAGCCTTCCTGAATATCGTAGAAACGATAAAGCAGCCGCGAGATCGTCGATTTTCCCGCACCCGAAGGGCCGACGATGGCCACCGTCTTGCCCGCCGGCACGTCGAAGGAAACGCCCTTTAGGATCGGTCTTTCGGGGTCATAGGCGAAATGCACGTCGCGGAAGGAAATCGCGCCGGGTCCGGCTGCGAGCGGTTTCGCATCCGGCCTGTCGGTGACTTCCGCCTCCACCTCCAGAAGATCGAACATCTGTTCGATGTCGGTCAGGCCCTGGCGGATTTCGCGATAGACGAAACCGATGAAATTGAGCGGCACCGAAAGCTGCAACAACAGCGCATTGACGAAGACGAAATCGCCGATGGTCTGTTCGCCGCGCTGCACGGCAAGCGCCGACATTACCATCATGACGGTGGAGCCGATGCCGAAGATCACGCCCTGGCCGAAGTTCAGCCAGCCGAGCGAGGTCCAGATCGAGATCGCCGATTTTTCGTAACGCTCCATGGCGACGTCGAAACGCCGCGCCTCCATCTCCTCATTGCCGAAATATTTGACGGTTTCGAAATTCAGAAGCGAGTCGATCGCCTTGGTATTGGCGTCTGTGTCGCTGTCGTTCATGGCGCGGCGAATGCCGATACGCCAGTTGCTGGCCCGCACGGTGAACCAGATATAGGCCCAGACCGTGATGACCGTGACGAGCACATAGGAAAAACCGTAGGAGGCCCAGAAAATGATCGCTGTCAGCAGGAATTCGATAAAGGTCGGTGCGGTGTTGAGAATGGTGAAACGGACAATGGTTTCAATGCCCTTGGTGCCGCGCTCGATGACCCGCGACAGTCCGCCGGTCTTGCGCTCCAGATGGAAACGCAAAGAAAGCCGGTGCATGTGCACGAAGGTCCTGTAGGCGAGCTGACGCACCGCATGCTGGCCGACGCTGGCGAAAAGCGAATCGCGCAGCTGGTTGAGCCCCACCTGTATCAGCCGCGTCAGATTATAGGCGATCACCAGCGCGACGGCGCCGAGCAGGAAGGCGGGAACAAGCCCGGCCATGTCCAGCCGGCCGTTCAGCGCATCGGTCGCCCATTTGAAGAAATAGGGAACGGAGATCAGCACCAGCTTGGCGACGATCAGGTACACGGTGGCCCAGATCACCCGCATCTTCAGGTCCCAACGTCCCTCCGGCCACATATAGGGCCAGAGATTGATCAGCGTCTGGGTGGGATTGCTGGAATCCGCCGAAATGGTTTTTTTCTTCGTGGCCATCATTCGCTCCGGTCACTGCCGGAAGCCGACAGCAGGGCGGCGGCTTTGGTCAAGCCGCCGCGCGTGTCACAGATAGGGTCGTTGCGGGTTTACCGCAACGCTTCAAATGCTCAGGAGCCGCTCTTCAGCCGCTTACGGTGAAGTTCTTCCGCATTCGGCAGCGCCTCTTTCGGCACGCCGAAAATCTGGCCGGGCTCGATCAGATCGGGGTTTTTGATCTGATCTTCGTTGGCGAGGTAGATCGTGGTGTAACGCACGCCCTGACCATAAACGCGACGGGAAATCTGCCACAGCGTATCGCCACGGCGGATGATGACGCTGTTCTGGCTCTCGGCCAGCGGCGCCTGCTCGAAGGTCTGCGGGCCGGCGGGCGCCTGTGGCGCGGGAGCAGCAGGTGCCGTGATGTGGAGTTCGGCAAGGCGGCTTGCCAGCGACGCAATACCCTTGCCGATTGCCGCCACATCGTTCGGCCATGCTTCAACCGATGTCAGCAACTGACGCGCCTTGGCGGTGATATCGCCCGCAAAAGCGGTGAAGGCGGGTTCGGTCGCGGCTGCGGTGCGGAATTCCGAGAGCGACTTGAGACCGATGACGACGGCGGAGCGGCCGGCAATGGCCTGATCGAGCGCAGGCGTGGCCTGATCCTTGTAGAGATTGGAAAGAATGCCGAAGGCCTTGGCGACATCGGCGCGCAGCTTTTCGAAAGCGGCGCGGTCGCTTGCCGTGCTCTGGTTTTCGGCAGGCGCCGTAGTCGTGGTTGCTGACGACGAAGCGGACGGCGACTGCATGGCGACCGTTGCCTGGTCGGTCTGCGGCCGCTCGAAGGGAACGCGCACACGCACCTTCGCGGTGCCGTCGGCATTCAGTTCCTCGACGGTGATGATATGGCTGCCGACGCTAAGATCGACATCGCCTTCGACGACGAAATGGCCGGAGGCTTCCGTGGTGCTCTTGCCGATTTCCCTGTCATCGACCAGCGCACGCACCGTTGAACCGGCAGGTGCAGAGCCCGCGACGAAAATCTTCGATCCCTCGAACTCGACGGCAGTCACCTGGACGCTCGACGTCAGCGGGGCCGCGGCGGACGGAGCCGCAGTACCGGCGAGCGGTGCGGAGGCGGTGTTGGCGCTGGGCTCAGATGTCGCCGCAGGCTGCTGCGACGGCGCGGCTTGCGGCTGAAGCGCCGGCGGAGCCGCCTCCGGCATGGCCAGCACGCGGCTTGCCTTGCCGGGCTTGGAAACCATGGCCAGAAGCTCTCCCGCCTTGCCGTCAGGCACGGAAACCGTGGCTACTTCTTCGGATTGCGTCGCCTTGCCGCTGGCATCGGTCGAACGCAGCACCAGCTCGTGATCGCCCGGGGGAAGCGGATTGTCGAAAACGGCGGCGAAATCGCCGGTGCCGTCGATGGTCGTCTGGGCGACCACCTTGCCGTTGCTCAAGATTTCGAGCTTTGCGCCGGGCTGTGCCTTGCCGGCAATCACGGCCGAACCGTCCGGCTCGACACGCAGCACGTCGAAAGTCGGCGTGGCGGCAGACGATTGTGCCGCATCGGCGGGTGCTGCGGCCGGCTTTGCCGGTTCGGGCGCGCCATCGTCGGTGCCGGCGAAAACGCCTGCCAGACGGCGCACCTGTGCTGCCGCCGCCGCCGCATTGTCGGGCAGGCCGCGCAGGAACGCCGTGGTGCGTTCGGCGGCCGTGCGGGCGGTGGTGATGAGGCGCGACGTCGTTTCGTCCAGCGACTCTGGAATTTCGATATTCGTCAGTTCCTTGAGCGAGGTCTCGACCTTCTTGCGCGCCGCCGCGAAATCGGCGTCGGAGGGAACCTTGCTATCGGCGAAAAGCGTCGTCAGATCCTTGATCGACTGGGTAGCGGAAGCCGCCCGCCGCCCGACCTTGTCGGCGATATTGGCGGTTTCCTCGGCCGCGTCGGAGAGAATGTCGCCCGCCTTGTCGGCGCCCATTTCAACGCTGTTCTTCACGGCGTTGCCGGCTTCGTTAATGGCGTCGCCAATCGGTTTGCCGTCGTTTGAAATCCGCGGCAGGACGAAAAAGATCATGAGCAGGGACGCAACGCCCAGCACGATCAGCGCCAGCAAACCGGCCTTATTGTTTTTCATCCTGGAATCTCCGGGTATTTCAAGCTTTTCACACGAGTTGAGATTGCTAGCGTCTTACCTTGCGCCAGACAAGCGGCGAGTGGCCAAAAGGCCATATTTGCAAGGGATTTCCCAAATTTTCTTGACGTGCCGCATCGCACATAGTTCCTTCCCTTCATGACGGACAAAAATACAGCGATTCGATCCATCTGCGTTTATTGCGGTTCCCAGCCCGGACGTGATCCGGCCCATATGGAAGCGGGCCGCGCGCTTGGGAAATCCATTGCCGAAAACGGCATTCGCCTCGTCTATGGCGGCGGCACCAAGGGCATCATGGGCGCGGTTGCCAGCGGCGTTCTTTCCAATGGCGGCGAAGTGACCGGCATCATACCGGAATTTCTGGTCGATATGGAGGCGACGCGCCATTCTCTCGGACAATTGAACGAGCTTGTCATCACCAAGGACATGCATGAGCGCAAACATATGATGTTCGAGCGCTCCGATGCCTTCGTGACATTGCCGGGCGGGGTCGGCACGCTGGAGGAGATCGTCGAGATCATGACCTGGGCGCAGCTCGGCCGCCATGCCAAGCCGATGGCCTTCGCCAATATCAACGGTTTCTGGAACCCAATGCTGGAACTGGTGCAGCACATGCGCGACCAGGGTTTCATCCACCGCGCGCATCTTCTCAACCCGCTCGTCATCGACGAGGTGAAGGATATCGTGCCCGCCATCATCGACCGGGCGCTGGCGCAGCAGAACCCGGAAGGCGATCCTTCGGTGATTTCCCGCCTCTAGGCCGGGGTGGCGAAAAGCGTAAGCGGTTTTCGCCTTGAATCCCGGTCTGTTCATCCTGATCGGCGTGACGATTGTTAACGACCGCCTCACGGCTCGTTACAATTTTAAGTGTATATTAATACAGATTTAACGGCGGCCTCGCTCCGCCCGCTCTTTTCATGGCCCCGCGACCGATCCTGTGCCAGCGTCAATAAGGCGTTGGTGTCGCGAAATTCGTTTCGCCGCCATGAGAGTGGGTGTCATCGGGAAATGATTGCTTTTGTGGTGCGGCTCAAAAGCCGGGCGCATTTTATTATTCAGAGAAATTCCGCACGGGGCAGGGAGGCGCTCCTCGGTTCCGCCGCCCGCCGCAGGGTCGATGCGCGCATGAGGCTCGGCATCCTGATCGCCGTCTTCGTCGCCATCCATGGCGTCGTCGCCGCGCGTCTCGTCCAATACGGTCTTGCCGAACCGGTGGCGACCGCATGGATCAATACCGGCGTCAACGCCGTCGCCTCCCGGCCGGATATTGTCGATCGCAACGGCACGCTTCTGGCGACCGATCTCAACATGGTCTCGCTCTATGCGGATCCGCGCCGGATCGTCGATCCGGATGAGGTGGTGGAGAAACTCGCGACCGTCATTCCCAATCTCGACTGGCGCGAAACGCACCGCCGGTTGCGCTCGGACACCGGCTTTCAATGGCTGCGACGCCAGCTAACACCCCGGCAGCAGGCGGATATTCTCAATCTCGGCATACCGGGCATCGGCTTCCGGCCGGAAAAGCGGAGGTTTTATCCGGGCGGCCCAACCGCTTCGCATATTATCGGCCACGTCAATGTCGACAATCAGGGGCTTGCCGGCATGGAGCGTTACCTCGACCAGCAGGGCCTGGCCGATCTGCGCGCCGTGGGTCTTGCCAGCGGCGCGCCGCTGGAGCCGGTGCGTCTCTCCATCGATCTCAGGGTACAGAACATCGTCCGCGAAGTGGTCGTGAAGGCGAAAAGCGCCTATCAGGCCGAAGCGGCAGGCTCTGTGATCCTCGATGTGGAGACGGGCGAGGTGCTGGCCATGGCCTCCGTGCCGGATTACGATCCGAACGAACCTTCCCGCACCCTTGCCGATGGCAGCATAGACAGGGAGTACGAAAAGGGCTGGTTCAACCGGATGAGCAACGCCACCTTCGAAATGGGCTCCACCTTCAAGAGCTTCACGCTCGCCATGGGGCTGGATGCCGGGGCGATCACGCTGGGTTCGGTGGTGGATGCGTCGCGGCCGATCCGCATGGGCGGTTTCACCATCAAGGATTTCAAGGGCCGGAACCGCCCGCTCTCCATTCCGGAAGTGTTTCAATATTCATCGAATATCGGCACGGCGGCGGTGGCTGACAAGGTCGGCGTCGAGGGACATCAGCAGTTCCTGACGAAGCTCGGGCTGCTGACCAGAATGGACACGGAAATGCCGGGCGTTGCCACGCCCACGCAGCCGAGAAACTGGAAGAAGATCAATTCCGTCACGATCTCCTTCGGCCACGGCGTCGCCACCACCCCGTTGCAGACGGCGGTGGCCGCTGCCGCGCTGATCAATGGCGGCAACCTGATTTCGCCGACCTTCCTGCCGCGTTCGAAAGAGGCCGCCGCATCGCTCGCGCGCACCGTCATCAATGACAGGACGAGCGCCGATATGCGTTACCTGTTCAACTGGAACGGCATCAAGGGTTCCGGCCGTGGCGCGCAGGTGGAAGGATTTCATGTTGGCGGCAAGACCGGAACCGCCGACAAGGTGATCAATGGCCGTTACGCCAAGGATATCAATTTCAACGCCTTCGTGGCCGGTTTTCCCATGCACAAGCCGAAATATGTCGTGCTGACGATGATCGACGCCCCGAGAACCGGCGTGAACGGCGGGCGCACGGCGGCCTCCACCGCAGCCCCGATGACCCGCGAAATCATCGCCCAGACGGCGGGCCTTCTCGGGGTCAAACCGCGTTTCGGTTACGATGCCAACCCGCAATTGCTGGTGGATTATTGACGCCACCTCTCCTCATTCCCGTGTGAGCAAAGGAATGAGGGAAGCGGCCCGGATTACCGCTTGAGCCGCAGCAGGCTGGAGCCGGTATAGATCGCCAGCGCCACCCAGATCATCGCAAAGGCGGCCATGCGCACCATGTCGAACGGCTCCTTGAAGACGAAGATGGCGATGAGGAAGATCATCGTCGGCGCGATATATTGCATGATGCCAATGGTCGACAGCCGCAGCAGTTTCGCGCCATTGCCATAGAGGATGAGCGGCACGGCCGTGATGAGCCCGCTTGTCGCCAGAAGCCAGGTATCGGCGGAATTGCCGCCCATGAAATGCGCCTGTCCGTTGAAGGCAAGCCAGATCATCACCAGCACGGCGGGGATGGATAAAAGCATGACTTCCAGCAGGAAGCCCTGCGTCGCGCCAATCGGCAAAGTCTTGCGGAAAAAGGCGTAAAAACCCCAGGACACGGTGAGTGCGATGGACACCCAGGGCAGGCTGCCCGCATGCCAGGTGAGGATGGCCACCGCCAGCGCCACAAGGCCGATGGCGGCGATCTGCGCCGGATAAAGCTTTTCCTTGAGGAGAACCGCACCGAGGAAAATGCTGAACAGCGGATTGATGAAGTAGCCAAGTGCGGCATCGAGCGCGCGGCCTGCGCCGATTGCCCAGATATAGACGCCCCAGTTGATGCTGATGAGGATGGCCGTCAGGCTTGCCATCGCCAGCATCTTCGGGGTTCTGAGCGCGGTTCTGATTTCCGCCGTGCGCCCCAGCGCAATCAGCACGACCGCCGCAATCGGCACCGACCAGACGACGCGATGGACGATGACCTCGATCGGCGAAATATGCGCAACCGCCTTCATGTAAAAGGGAAGAAACCCCCAGAGCAGATAAGCGGAAAGCGCGAAAGCAAAACCGCGCGCGCTGTCGCCGCCCTCCTGGGCCGGGAGCGATTTGTCGAGTGCCATGGGGAGTACCGCCAATTGTTCGGATAGCGTTTTATAACGGATCGCCACAGTGGCGGCCAATTCATTTCCGTGAAGGGTTCATGAGAAAAACTGCATGAATAAAAGGCGCGCTGCCCTTGAAATGGGCTGCCCAGCTACGGGAGGAAATGATTCACGCAGGAAGCCCCGCGTGAATCATTGTCTTATCCGGCCGTTGCAAGGTGATGAAAGGACTGGTTATTTCCCGGCAAAACGGTCGTTGGCGCGGATCAGTTGGTCAAGAATGCCCGGCTCGCTCATCGCGTGTCCGGCCGCCTCGATGATGTGGAAATCCGCCTTCGGCCAGGCCTTGGCCAGTTGCCAAGCGTATTTCAGCGGGCAGGGCATGTCATAACGCCCATGCACGATGACGCCGGGGATATCTTTCAGTTTGCCGGCGTCGCGCAGCAATTGGCCCTCCTCCAGCCAGCCGCCATTGACGAAGAAGTGGTTCTCGATGCGGGCGAAAGCGATGGCGTATTTATCCTCGCCGAAATCCTCGACCCGGTCGGGATCGCTGACGAGCGAGATGGTCGCCCCTTCCCACTGGCTCCATGCCCTGGCGCATTCGAGTTTCTTCGCCTCGTCGGCGCCGGTGAGATAGCGGTTATAGGCCTGCATCATCTCGCCGCGTTCGGCTTGCGGGATGGGCGCGATGAATTTTTCCCACCGATCCGGATACATTTCGGAAACGCCGAACTGGTAGTACCAGTCCAGTTCCGGTCTGGTAACGGTGTAGATGCCGCGCAAAACCAGTTCGCTGACGCGGTTCGGATGGGTCTCGGCATAGGCGAGCGCCAGCGTCGAGCCCCAGGAACCGCCGAAAACCAGCCATTTTTCGAAGCCGCAGAGTTCGCGCAGCCTTTCGATATCGGCAACGAGATGCCATGTGGTGTTGGCTTCAAGTTCGGCATGCGGCGTGGAGCGGCCGCAGCCGCGCTGATCGAACAGGATGACGTCGTAAAGGGCGGGATCGAAAACGCGGCGATGCGTGGGGTTCACCCCGCCGCCGGGGCCGCCATGCAGGAAAACCGCCGGTTTTCCACCGCGCGTGCCCACCCGTTCCCAATAAATCGTGTGGCCGTCCCCGACATCGAACATGCCGGTCTCGAAGGGTTCGATCTCGGGGTAAAGGCCGCGCAATTCTTCGGTCATGGGTCATCGTCCTTCGCTGGCCATTCGGCCGTATCATGGTCCGGGTGCTGGTAATTTTTCACCCGAGGGGGAGGGCTATCCGTTGCAGGTTCCGGCTCGACCGGCAAGCCATCGAGTGAGCTGAACCAGTGCATTTTACCGGCGAGATTGGATTGCGCCTCGGGCCTCACCCGCTGGGGTTCGTCCAGCGAACCGAGGGTGATATTGATGAAATCGGCGCCCGGCATGTCGTAGAACAGCGGCGTGCCGCACCGGCCGCAGAAGCCGCGACGCACGTGATCGGAGGACTGGAACCATGCCGCTTCGCCGCGGGTCATTTCAAACTGCGTAAGCGTACTTGCGGCAAGCGGCATGAAATAATTGCCCGACGCCTTCTGGCACATGCGGCAATGGCACAGATGCGGATAACGAAGACCGCCTCCTATCCGATAACGCACCGCGCCGCACTGACATCCACCGCTGAAACCCTCGGCTCCGCTCATGCGCGCTCGTCTTCCGGCGGCCAGACCTGCGTGTCGTGATCCGGGTGCTGATAGGAGGTGATCTCCGCCTCGTCCACGCCCTGTTCCACGGCCGGTTTGCCGAACAGCTGCTCGATCCACGGCATGCGCCTGTGGAAATTGACCTGCACCTGCGGCTCGATCCGCTCCGGCTCATCGAAAGCGCCGATGGCGATCTCCACGCCGCCGGGATAATGATAGGTCAGCGGCGTGCCGCATTTGTTGCAGAAACCGCGATGGATTTTTCCCGAGGAGCGGAAGAGGGACGGCTGGCCGCGTGTCCAGGTCAGATGCGCCTGATCGGCGCTGACCAGCGCGCCGAAGAAATTGCCGAAATGTTTCTGGCACATGCGGCAATGGCAGATGGAGGCCCGGCCGAGCTTGCCCGCATGGAAACGCACGGCGCCGCACTGGCATCCGCCGGAAAATCCCGTTTCGCTCATCATTTCTTCTCCGGTGGCCAGTTTTCGGTGTCGTGGTCGGGATGCTGGTAGGAAACGAGATCGGCGAGGTAGTCCACCTGTGTCAGGTCGTCTTCGGTGGCAACGGCAGGCAGCGTGTGAAGCGTGTCGACGAAATCGATCTTGCGTTCCACGCCCCACTGAATGGTCGGCGGCAACGCGGCGGGATCGTCAAAGGCCCCGGCCGCCACCGCCACGCCATCCGGTGCCTCATAGGTCAGCGGCGTTCCGCATTCGGGGCAGAAACCGCGCTTGACGACGCTGGAGGACTGGAAACGTTTCGGCTCTCCCCGGGTCCATTCAAACTCCACGCCGCGCACCGAAACCAGCGGCGCGTAATAGGCCCCGAAAGCCTTCTGGCACATGCGGCAATGGCAGATGGAACTGTCTTTCAGTTCCCCGGAGGCGCGAAAACGGATCGCGCCACACTGGCATCCGCCGGTATATGTCGTCATGTTCGGTCCTCCTTCACCGTTCGGATAATGTGGAGACAGACATTGTCGATGTCTCTGAGGATATCCTCGTTCCAGAAACGGAGGACTGTCCAGCCAAGTTCCTCGAACGTGCGTGTTCTCTCTCGGTCATAGGCTGCCGCAGCGTCGTCCGCGTGCTGAAACCCGTCCAGTTCGACAATGATCTTATGCGAGGGGCAAGCGAAATCAACGATATATCCGGCAACCGGCAGCTGGCGTCTGAAAGACAGGCCGTCAAGGCGGTGAGCGTGGACGGCGTTCCAGAACTTCAGTTCTGCATCGGTCATGGCCTTTCGCATCTGTCGGGCGTGTGACCGATGTTGAGGATTGACCTTGGCGTGGGGCACAGGATGCTCGCGGCTTGATGGGGCGCCGCGAGATTGGAGTATGGCGTGGTCGAAAGCAAGGGCGTGTCGTGGGGCTTACCCTCCTCTGCCCTGCCGGGCATCTCCCCCTCAAGGGGGGAGATCGGCAGGAGGCGCTACCTCAACTTCACTCTTAAGCGCTGAGATGGGCGAGACCGCGCCACAGATCGATCTCCCCCCTTGAGGGGGAGATGCCCGGCAGGGCAGAGGGGGGTGAGCCTCGAATGCGGAGCCTACCGCTTCAACTCCCACGTCGTCGTCCGTTCCCCGGTCTCCTTGTCCTTCCCATCCTTCAGCTGAATACCCTTCTCGGAAAGCTCGTCACGCAAACGATCCGCTTCCGCAAAGTTCTTCGCCTTCAACATTTCCAGACGCAATTCCACCAGCGCATCGACGGCCGAAACGATGGCCTCGTCCATTTCCGCCTTCTTCGGCAGGACACCCAGCAGGGCAGCACTGGCCGCAAAGGCAGGCAGCCTGGATGGATCGGTGTTGGCAGCATGCGCCAGCGCATGCAGCGCCTGCACGGCGGCAACCGTGTTGAGATCGTCGGCAAGCGCTTCGAGCACGGTTTCATCCGGTGCAGCATTGGAGGCTTCCGCTGCTGGCCATTTGGCGAGCAGGCGTTCGGCCTCTTCCAGACGCTTCACCGAAAAATCGATCGGCTCGCGATAATGCGTCATCAGCATGGCAAGGCGCAGAACCTCGCCGGGCCATTTCCGGCCGCCGAATTTCTCCGTGTGCAGCAATTCGTAGATCGTCACGAAGTTGCCCTCGGACTTCGACATCTTGCGGCCTTCCACCTGCACGAAGCCGTTATGCATCCACACATTGGCCATGACATGCGTGCCGTTGGCGCAGCGCGATTGGGCGATTTCGTTCTCATGGTGCGGGAAGATGAGGTCGAGCCCGCCGCCATGAATATCGAAGACCTCGCCGAGGTAGCGACCGGCCATGGCCGAGCATTCGATATGCCAGCCCGGACGGCCACGGCCCCAGGGGCTTTCCCAGCCGGGCTCATTATCCGAGGACAGCTTCCACAGCACGAAATCGCCGGGGGTTTTCTTGTGGGCTTCCACCGCCACGCGCGCGCCGGCTTGCTGCTCGTCCAGCGGCCGCTTGGAAAGCTGGCCATAATCCGCCATCGAGCGGGTATCGAACAGCACCTCTCCGCCAGCCGTATAGGCATGGCCGCGGGCGATCAGCTTCTCGATGAGGTCGATCATTTCCGCGATGTAGTCGGTGGCGCGCGGTTCGACGGTCGGCGGAAGGCAGCCGAGCGTGGCCACATCCTCATGGAACTGGTCGGCGGTCTTTTTCGTCACCGCATGGATGGCGTCGTTCAGCGGCAGATGCGGATAATCCCTCAGCGCCCGCGCATTAATCTTGTCATCGAGATCGGTGATGTTGCGGGCATAGGTCACATGGTCTTCGCCAAAGACGTGGCGCAGCAGCCGGTAGAGAACATCGAAAACGATGACCGGGCGCGCATTGCCTATATGAGCAAAATCATAAACCGTCGGGCCGCAGACATACATGCGCACATTGTCAGCGTCGATCGGTGCAAATTCCGCTTTTTCGCGTGTGAGTGTATTGTGAAATTTCAGGCGCAAGGACATGCGGCAGTTCCCTAAAGGCAGAATATTATCCTGGCCGGAACGTTTATCTTTCTTGACCTTGCGGGAGACGAAAACGATCTGGCCGGTGGCGAACCAGCAAAAAAAATCTCAGCAGCAGGTGCAGATCATCGTTCTCATATCTTGCTTTATGGCGCGGCGGTGCGGCCCGGTCAAGAGCAACCGTGGTGGCCAAACCGCCGCCCCGAGCGGAAAATATTCACTCTGGCTGACGGTAATCCACGAATTTTCCTTCGCGCACGAGGAAGAGTTTACCGGTTTCTTTGAGATCGGGCGAAGCAAGCGGAAGAATGGCTGCGGCCACCTCAGATGGATGCGGCACGGTGGCCGGGTCTTCGCCGGGCATGGCCTGCGCGCGCATCGCCGTGCGTGTCGCACCGGGATTGATGCTGTTGACGCGAAGGGCGCTCTTCTGCGTTTCCGCCGCCCAGGTGCGGGCCAGCGCTTCGACTGCCGCCTTGGAGGTGGAATAGACGCCCCAGAAGGGGCGACAGCTATGGGCGGCGCCCGAGGACAGGATCAGCGCGCGGCCGGCGTCTGACTTCAGAAGCAGCGGTTCGACCGAGCGGATCAGTCGCCATGTGGCAGTGACGTTGATGTTCATGACCCTTTCGAAGACTTTCGCCTCGATATGGCCAACCGGCGAGATGACGCCGAGAACGCCGGCATTGGCGACGAGAATATCGAGCTTGCCCCAGCGCTCGAAGATATTCGCGCCCAGCGCATCGATGGCTTTCATGTCGGAGAGATCGAAGGGAACCAGCGTCGCCGTGCCGCCGACGGCCTTTATGGCGTCGTCCAGCTCCTCAAGGCCGCCCACGGTGCGGGCGCAGGCGATGACATGCGCGCCGGCCTTGGCCAGCTCCAGCGCCGTGAAATAGCCGATGCCGCGCGATGCGCCGGTAACGAGAGCGATGCGGCCCTTGAGATCGATAGTCCCCTTCAGATCGGTAGTCATTGTCTCCCCCGGAATTGATTGCGCTTCCTTCTACGAAGCGCCGCTGGCTTTCCGCAAGCGATCATATCGTCGCATGCGAGGGCCTGAACAAAAGGCAAGAAAAAAGCGGCCACCGGAAGCCGGATGGCCGCTTTGTGTGAGGCGTATCAGCCGTTGCTGGCCAGCATGGAAATCTTGCTGCCCATCGCCTCGCCATTCTGGTCGAGAAGGCGGGTCGGGTAATCGCCGGTGAAATAATGGTCCGTGAACTGCGGACGGGCGGGGTTGCGGTTTTCGCCGCCAACGGCGCGGTAAAGTCCGTCGATGGACAGGAAGGCCAGCGAATCGGCGCCGATATATTTCGCCATCGCCTCGACATCGGCATATTGGTTGGCGAGCAGCTTGTCTGCGTCCGGCGTGTCGATGCCGTAGAAGTCCGGATGGAAGATCATCGGGCTCGCAACGCGGATATGCACTTCCTTGGCGCCCGCCTCGCGGATCATCTGCACGATCTTCACCGAGGTCGTGCCGCGCACGATGGAATCATCCACCAGCACCACGCGCTTGCCCTCGATCATCGCCCGGTTGGCGGAATGCTTGAGCTTGACGCCGAAAGCGCGGATCTGCTGCGTCGGCTCGATGAAGGTACGGCCGACATAATGGTTGCGGATGATGCCGTATTCGAAAGGAATACCGCTTTCCTGCGCAAAACCGAGTGCTGCCGGCGTGCCGCCATCGGGAACCGGAACCACCACATCGGCTTCCAGCGGCGCTTCCTTGGCCAGGTTCATGCCCATGTTCTTGCGCGTCGTATAGACGTTGCGGCCGCCGACGACGGAATCGGGGCGGGCGAAATAGACATATTCGAACAGGCAGAGACGCTCCGGTTGCGGCTTCGAAGGCTTGCGCGCATCGATGGTGATCGAACCGTCAGGCTGGATTTCGCAGATGATGACTTCGCCGTTCTCCACGTCACGAACGAACTTCGCACCGATGATATCGAGAGCGCAGGTTTCCGAGCAGAAGATCGGCTTGCCATCCAGCTCGCCCATGACCAGCGGGCGGATGCCGATCGGGTCACGCGCGGCAATAAGCTTGGTGCGCGTCATCGCCAGCATCGAATAACCGCCTTCCATCTGGCGGATGGCGTCGATGAAACGATCGGCGGTGGAGGAGTGGCGCGAGCGGGCGATGAGGTGAAGGACGACTTCGGTATCCGACGTCGACTGACAGATGGCGCCGGTGGCGATGATCTGGCGGCGAAGCGTCAGGCCGTTGGTGAAATTGCCGTTATGGGCAATGGAAATGCCGCCTTCTTCCAGTTCGGCAAACAGCGGCTGCACGTTGCGCATCGCAACTTCGCCCGTCGTCGAATAACGGGTGTGGCCAATGGCGATGGAGCCGGGCAGGCGGGCAAGGGTTGCGGGATCGGTATAATGATCGCCAACGAGGCCCATATGGCGTTCCTGATGGAAGCGCTTGCCATCGAAGGAGACAATGCCCGCTGCTTCCTGGCCGCGATGCTGAAGCGCATGCAGCCCGAGAGCGGTCAGCGCCGAGGCGTCGGCATGGCCCAGAATGCCGAACACGCCGCATTCTTCATGCAGCGTGTCGCCGTCAATCTCTTCCTTGAAAGTGGCCCCCGGGAACGGGGAATGCGAAAGCGGCTCAATCATCCGGCTTGCCCTTGCTCTCTACCGAGAAAAAAAGAAAGACCTCTCCGGTGAGTATTTCCCCCGGTCGGTCCGTCTGTGTCGTGCTTGATATTTAGCACAAATAGCGCGCCTTGCATGCATTGCAAGGCGCGACACTGTGTCAATTATTCGTTGCCGGCGGATTTGTTGCCGGCACATCTTCCGCAGGCGCCTGCGTGGCTGCCGGCTCCTGTGGTTTTCCGAGGATGCGGGCGCGGATCTGCGGTTCGATATCGTCAGGCAGAACCGCCTCCAGCTTGCCCACCAGCCCGTCGAGAAAGGGCTTGGACTTCGCCTGTGTCACCCATTCCGGCTGCGTCTTCACATCCACCAGCCAGTTCCAGAAGGCGACTGCGACGACAAGCAGCAGAATGCCGCGCGCCGCGCCGAACAGGAAACCGAGCGTGCGATCCAAAGCGCCGATGCGGCTGTCGATGATGAAATCGGCAATGCGCGAGGTGATGAAGGAAATCACGATCAGCGAGACGAGGAAGACCACGCCCGCCGAACCGGCAATGGCGATCTTGTCGTCATCGGTATAGTTGCGCGCATAGGGCAGCAGGACCGGATAGAGATAATAGGCAGCGGCGACCGAACCGCCCCAGCTCGCAATCGACAGAATCTCGCGTGAAAAACCGCGCACCATTGCAAGAAGGGCGGAGAAAAGAACAACGGCGATGACGATGCCGTCGAAAATTGTAATGGGCATATACCAACTCCGGAGGTGCGACGCCTTGTCAGACGCTGCCTTGCCAATTTTGCGATCCTCTTACACCACTGTTTCCCTTGGCGAAAGGATCAATATTCGTCGTCCTCAACCTGTTTGAACCGGTTGCCGGAGCCGGCGATGCGGGCCACGAGGTCCGGAAGGCTTTCGATTTCCGTCCAGCGTCCCTTGCCGCCTTTCGGCAATTCAGCCGAAGCAGAAGGCAGAAGTGCGGCGGAAAAGCCAAGTTTTTCAGCTTCTTTCAATCGCTGGCCCGTATGCGAGACCGGCCGAACCGCACCCGACAGGCTGATTTCGCCGAAATAAACACAATCGGCGGGCAGGGCAAGACCGGCAAGCGATGAAACCAGCGCCGAGGCAATCGCCATATCGGCGGCCGGTTCGGAAATGCGGTAGCCGCCGGCGACATTCAGATAGACATCATGCTGGCCGAGCTTCACTCCGCAATGGGCCTCCAGCACGGCGAGAATCATCGCGAGGCGGGAACTGTCCCAGCCGACCACGGCGCGGCGCGGCGTACCCAGCGAAGTGGCAGCGACCAGCGCCTGCACTTCGACAAGCACGGGCCGCGTGCCCTCGATGCCGGCAAAAACCGCGGCACCCGGCGACTTTTCGTTGCGCTCGCCGAGAAACAGTTCGGAGGGGTTGGAGACTTCCCGAAGGCCGCGATCCGACATTTCGAAAACACCGATTTCATCGGTCGGCCCGAAGCGATTCTTGACGGTGCGCAGAATGCGATGGTGATGTCCGCGGTCGCCTTCGAAATAAAGCACGGCATCGACCATGTGCTCGACCACGCGCGGACCGGCAATCTGGCCTTCCTTGGTGACATGGCCGACGAGCACCATGGTCGCGCCGGTCTGCTTGGCGAAACGGATCATCGCCTGCACGCCGGTACGCACCTGCGTCACCGTGCCGGGGGCGGAATCGGCCGTATCGCTCCAAAGCGTCTGGATGGAATCGATGATGACAAGATCGGGCCGCTTGCCTTCGGAAATCGTCGCCAGAATATCCTCGACATTTGTTTCCGCCGCCAGCAGCACATCGGTTTCCGCAGCCCCGAGACGCTGCGCGCGCAGACGCACCTGTGCCACCGCCTCTTCGCCCGAGACATAGATGATGCGGTGTCCGCGCCGCGAAAGAGCCGCTGCGGCCTGCATGAGGAGCGTCGATTTGCCGATACCCGGATCGCCGCCGATCAGAACCGCCGAACCGCGCACGAAACCGCCGCCGGTCGCCCGGTCGAGTTCGCTGATGCCGGTCGGAATGCGCGGCGCTTCCTCGATCTCGCCGGAAAGCGAGGTGAGGGTGACAGGCCGACCCTTCTTGGGTGTCTTGCCTGGCCCGGAGCCGATGCCACCCATCGGATCCTCTTCGACGATGGTGTTCCACTCGCCGCAGCCTTCGCATTTTCCCGCCCAGCGGGTGTGAACCGTGCCGCAGTTCTGGCACACGAATTGGGTCTTGGCTTTGGCCATCTTGTGTCAGTTTTCTTCTTCTACGTCTTCAGTGCCAATGTGTTGATGGCCGTGGACGATGCGCAATATGCGCAATTCGTTTTCTTTTACACGAAAATAGATGCAGCGGTTTTTGTGATTTACGGCACGAAGACCGCTGCTGATCCAGTCACGGGAAACTCCGGTTAGACCCAGCCGGGCTGTATCCCGGATTTTCCGCTCAATGGCCGATACGAGTTGTTTGCCGGCGACCGGATTTTTGTCCTCCAGAAATTTATAGAGATGGATAAGATCACGAATGGCACGCGATGACAGGGAATAAGTGCGGGCCTTTGTCACTTTTCGTTTCTGGCGCGTTCGATGATGTAGGCGGTCAGATCATCATCCGTCGAAAAGGTCACGTAGTCACCCCGTTCGAACTCTGCGTCAGCTTCGTGAATCATCTTCCGGAGCTCCGCGAGTCGTCCCTCGTCACTGCTCAACAATTGCAGGCTCGCATGAATAACCGCGTCCGCATCGCTGTAGATGCCCGCCGCCACCTGCTCCTCGATGAACTTCTCGTCCTGCTCGCTCAAATGGATTTCGGGCATTTCGATCTCCTTTTGTTCTCTTCTAGCACAGGTGGCGGCAGCTTTCCAAGGGCTAAAGGCGCTGCTCAGTCGTCGGCCATCAGATATTGCCGTTCGTAACGCAGGCCAAGCCCCGTCAGCATCTCGTAACCGATGGTGCCGGCCGCCCGTGCGGTCTCGTCGACGGGCACGTTGGGGCCGAAAAGCTCGATATAGTCGCCGGCACGGATGGCATTGGGCGGAACATCCGTCACGTCGAAAATGGTGAGGTCCATGGTCACGCGGCCGGCGACCGGCACCCTGTGGCCGTTGACGACGCCATAGGCGCCGCCATGGCCCATTTCGCGCAGCGGAATGCCGGAACCGGAAAGCGAACGCTGATATCCATCCGCATAACCGACGGAAGCGATGGCAAGGCGGCTTGCGCGCTTCAGCAGAAAGGTGCCGCCATAACTCACGGTCTGGCCTTCGCCCGCTTCGCGAATCTGAATGATCCGCGCTTCGGCTGTGGCGACGGGACGCATCGGGTTCGCCATGCCGTCGACCGCTTCGCCGCCATAAAGGGCGATGCCGGGGCGGGTAAGGTCGAAATGATAGTCCGAGCCGAGAAAAATCCCGGCGGAAGCCGAGAGACTTGATTCGATGCCTTCGAAAGCGGCGCTAACCTTTCGGAATGATTCGAGCTGGACCCTGTTCATTGGCGAAGACGGGGTGTCGGCGCAGGCGAGATGCGACAGCACCAGAACCGGGTCGAAACTCGCCGGCCGCGTCACGTCGTCAGCCAGAAACAGCGCGTCATCGAGCGGCAGACCGAGGCGGTTGAAGCCGCTATCCACATGCAGCGCGCAGGGGTGATCGCCCCGCTCGGCAACCGTCGCCATCCAGAAGGAGAGCTGTTCTTCGGAGGCGAGAACCGGCACGAGATCATTGTCGAAGACCTGACGCTCCTGGCCCTGCCAGATGCCGGAAAGCACGAAGATGCGCGCTTCCGGAGCATAGGAACGCAGGGTCGCGCCCTCTGCCACCGTCGCCACGAAGAAATCGCGCGCGCCGGCGTGGTAAAGCGTCGCTCCGCAATCCTCGATACCGAGACCGTAGGCATCGGCCTTGACCACCGCCGCCGTCCGCGCCCCCCCGGAACGCTTCTTCATGTCCAGCCAATTATCGGCGAGCGCGCCGAGATCGACGGTCAGCCTCAGCGGTGCGTGCTCGAAAATGTCGGTTTCGTTTTCGGGAAAGCTGTCTTCGAAGTCGTCTGTCATGCCATGCGTCCGGTTGATCTTGAACCGGTTTGGACCCTAGCACTTTTGTTCAAGACGGTAAGGATGGAATGTTTTAAACTCACGCTATGCACAATGTTTCGCAGGAACAGGCCATAGATGTCATGCCGATTGCGACGACGGAAACCACCCGTTTCTGGCGCGACAGGCGTTTTGGCGGCATGGAGTGCCTGAGCGCGACTTTTCTGACCCATGAATATTCGCCGCATGCGCATGATACCTTCTCTATCGGCGCAATCGAAAGCGGTTCGCAGATTTCCACCATTCAGGGCACCACCGAACAGACGGGGCCGGGGCATCTTTATCTCATCAATCCGGACGAGGTTCACGATGGCGCACCGGGCGGCGGCGGTTATCGTTATCGGATGATCTATCCCGATATCGTCTTGCTGCGCGATATTATCGAGGATGTGACGGGCAGGGCCTTTCATGGCACGCCCTCCTTTCCGAGATTTTTGCCCCGCGATCCGCAGATGGCGGCGGCTTTCCAGATGGCGCACCGGCGGCTGGAGGAGAAATCCGGCGCTCTGGAGGCGGATGAGGGCATGTTCTCGGTTCTCGCCGCCCTGTTCGGCAGGCACGGCAGCGCCATTATCCTGCCCGTCGAAACACGCGAGAAAACGGCGGTTTATACCGCCCGCGACTATCTTTCCGACAATTACGAGACCGATATCGGCCTAGAGGAACTGGCCTCCATCGCCGGTCTCAGCCGTGCGCACCTCATTCGCGCTTTCAGGAAAGAGTTTCACATTACCCCCCATGCCTATCTGACGGATGTGCGCATCCGCAGGGCGCGCCGGCTTCTGCGCGCCGGCGAGATGCCGGCCGAGGTGGCGGCGATGTGCGGTTTTGCCGACCAGGCGCATTTCACCCGACATTTCAAGGCCCGCACCGGTGTCACACCGGGGCAGTTTCGGGTAGCCTGAGTTCAAACCCCGCATTTCCGTTCGGAAATGCGACAAAAAAAGCGACGCTTCAGCAGAAAACCGCCTGACATCACTTTCGTTCAAGACCGAACAATGTTGCAAGCGTAATCCCTCTCTTTCGAAAGGGAGAATGCGATGTCGATATCGGGAAAAGGCGCGGAATTCAGTGCGGGATTGCAGGCCGCCGCGCCATTGCTGGTTGCCATGGTGCCGATTGGCGTGGTCTTCGGTGCGGTCGCCATCGGCAAGGGCCTGTCGCCGCTCGAAGCCTCGCTGATGTCGCTGCTGGTCTTTGCCGGCGGTTCGCAATTCGTGGCGATGGATCTATGGACGCATCCGGCAAGCTGGAGCGCACTCGGCTTTGCGGCGCTGCTGGTCAATCTGCGCCATGTGCTGATGAGCGCCTCCATAGCCGGCAAGCTGGATGATTTCAGGGGCTGGCGCAAATATGCCGCCATGCTGGTGCTGACGGATGAATCCTGGGCATTGTCGGAATTCCGTGTCATTGCCGGCCGGTTGACGGCGGGTTTCTTCACTGGTGCAGCGCTCTCCATCTATCTCGTCTGGAACCTCGCAACCCTTGCCGGCGCGCTGCTCGGTGCGGTGGTGGGGGACATGTCGGTCATCGGTCTGGATTTCGCCTTTCCCGCCGTCTTCATCGTGCTGCTCATGGGGTTCTGGAAGGGCAGGGAAACCGGCTTCGTGCTTCTGGCAAGCGCCGCTGCCGCCTGTCTCACCCACGCGCTGGTTCCCGGCGCCTGGTATATCGCCGCCGGCGCGCTGGCGGGTCTGGCCGTCGCCGCCTTCGGCCACGAGGAACAGGCGGAGCAGCCGGCATGACACTCGATCCGAATACGCTGCTGACAATCCTTGCCATGATGGCGGCAACCGTCGCGACGCGCCTTGGCGGCCTGTTGCTGGTCACTCATTTTACACTGACACCACGCCTGAAAAAGGCGCTCGGCGTGGTGCCGCCCGCCGTCCTGATGGCCGTGGTGACACCGACGGCGCTCGCCAGTGGGCCGGCGGAAACCATCGCCTGCGCAATCACCGCCATCGCGGCGCTGCGCCTCAGCCTTCTGCCGGCCGCAACGCTCGGTGTTGCCGCCGTGGCGCTGCTGCGCGGAATCGGATTGTAAAAAAATCCTGCCAAAGTCCTGAAAAGATTCCGGACTCTGCGTTCGAAATGCAACGGGCGCAGCGAGGGCAAAAATACATCACCCTCGCTGTGCTCCAGATCAATGTTCTTCGTACTGGCTGAAGCTCGGATCGGCCAGATCCGTAAAGCGGGTGAATTCGGACTGGAAGGCAAGCTTCACCGTGCCGGTCGGTCCGTGACGCTGCTTGGCGATGATGACGTCGGCCGTGCCTTTCACCTTGTCGAACAGCGCTTCCCATTCGGCATATTTGGGATCGGAAATATCGCGCGGCTCCATGTTCTTGACGTAATATTCCTCGCGGAACACGAAAAGCACCACGTCGGCGTCCTGCTCGATGGAGCCGGATTCACGCAGGTCGGAAAGCTGCGGGCGTTTGTCTTCGCGGCTTTCCACCGCACGGGAGAGCTGCGACAGCGCGATGATCGGAACGTTGAGTTCCTTTCCGAGCGCTTTCAGACCCGTGGTGATCTGGGTGATTTCCTGCACGCGGTTTTCGCCGCTCTTGCCGGAGCCGGTCATCAGCTGAACGTAGTCGACCACCAGAACATCGAGGCCGCGCTGGCGCTTCAGGCGGCGGGCGCGGGCGGAAAGCTGGGCAATCGAGATGCCACCGGTCTGGTCGATATAAAGCGGCACCTTCTGCATCATCTGGGAGCAGGCGACAAGCTTTTCGAAGTCAGCCTCGGTAATGTCACCGCGGCGGATTTTCGAGGAGGAGACTTCGGTCTGCTCGGAAATGATACGGGTGGCGAGCTGTTCGGACGACATTTCGAGCGAGTAGAAGCCGACGACGCCGCCGTTCTTCGCCTTGTACGACCCGTCCGGCTGCACTTCCTGCTCATAGGATGCGGCGATATTGTAGGCGATGTTGGTCGCAAGCGAGGTCTTGCCCATACCCGGACGACCGGCAAGCACGATAAGGTCGGAACGCTGCAACCCGCCCATGCGGGCGTCGAGCGAATGAATACCGGTGGAAATGCCGGAGAGATTGCCGTCGCGTTCGAAGGCGGCGCCCGCCATGTCGATCGCCAGCGCCACGGCGTCGTTGAAGGACTGGAAACCGCCATCGTAACGGCCGGTTTCCGCCAGTTCGAACAGGCGGCGTTCGGTGTCTTCGATCTGCGCCTGCGGCGGCATGTCGAGCGGCGCATCATAGGCGATATTGACGACATCCTCGCCGATCTGGATCAGCGCGCGGCGCAGCGCCAGATCGTAGATCGCACGACCGTAATCTTCCGCGTTGATGATGGAGACGGCTTCCGCCGCAAGGCGCGCGAGGTACTGCGCCACCGTCAGATCGCCGATCTTGTCGTCGGCGGGCAGGAAGGTCTTGATCGTCACCGGATTGGCGGTCTTGCCCATGCGGATGATATCGCCCGCCACCTCGAAAATCTTGCGGTGCAGCGGTTCGTAAAGGTGCACGGGCTTCAGAAAGTCCGACACGCGGTAATAGGCGTCGTTATTGACGAGGATGGCGCCGAGCAGCGCCTGTTCGGCCTCGATGTTGTTCGGCGCTTCGCGGTAATGCGGTTCCGCCGGTTGCGCGGGGGTGATCTTTCTCACAGCGTCGTTCATGGTTTGCGCGATCTCCCTTTGCCTTTGTCCTTGAACCTCGGGTTTGGCTTTCTGGGGCATGGCAGTCAATGATAATGTTGCAACACTCTATGGCAGGCTGACGTCCGCTCTGCGAAGCTCGATCACTTCTTCAGTTGTCCCCAGCAATCCACAGGCGGGTTGGGGACAAGGCGCCGGATCCTTCCGGCAAGGTGATTCGCTGCCATGAGTTTATCGCATGGCAGACCCGGCGTGAAAGAAACTTGAAAATCGTCAGTCTTACGAATAAATAGGCAGAAAATAAGTAGTGTGCTAATTATAAGGCTTGCTGACATGTCCCGCGAGACCGACAAGGAACAGCTTCTGGATGAAGTCTCCGCTTTTACCCGCAAACTGCGCGCGTTTTTCGATGCGCGGGTGGGGGAGAGCGGGCTGACGCTTGCACGGGCGCGAGCGCTTTTTGCACTCTCGCGTCGTGGACCGCTGACGCAGACCGAGCTTGCCGAGGAAATGGAAATCGAAACGCCGACGCTGGTGCGGGTGCTCGATGGCATGGAGAAACAGAACCTCATCGAACGCCGTTCCGATGAGAACGACCGCCGCGCTAAACGCATCCACATGACGGCGGAAGGGGAGAAAACCTCCGAGACGGTGCAGGCGATGGCGAAGTCGCTGCGCTCCGAGATTGCCGCCGATATTTCTTCGCAGGAACTGGCCATGGCGCTCGATGTCATGCGCCGGCTTTCGGCCAATCTGCAACATCTGGCGGCGGGGAGGGCGCAATCGTGAGTACCCCGGTGCCACAAACCGCAGATGAGGCCGCTGCCCGAAATGCTGAGGCGGTCTCCAAACCCGCCGACCTTCCGGAAGAGGCTGTGACGCCGATGAGTGCTTCGGGCGCGGCTGAAACAGTGACAGAGCCTGCCGCCGCCGCACCTCAGCCGGCCGAGCGGCCGCTATGGCTGCGGCTGTGTTTCATCTTCGCGGGCCTGTCGTTCTTCATTACCCAGGGTCTGGGCATGAACCTCGTCATGGCCAATATCTACCAGTTGCAGGGCGAGTTTTCCGCCACCGTGGCCGAGGTCGCCTGGCTCTCCGCCGCCTATATGGCGCCCTATGCCACCTTTTCCATCGCGCTGTTCAAGGTCCGGGCGCAATATGGCCTGCGGCCTTTCGCCGAAGTTTCGATTATCGTGTTTGTCGTCGCTTCCTGTCTCAACCTGTTCGTGACAGACCTGCATTCGGCAATCGTTATCCGTTTTGTCAGTGGCATGGCCGCCGCACCGATCTCGTCGCTCGGCTTTCTCTATATTCTGGAGGCCTTTCCGCCTGCGCGGAAATTCTCGCTCGGTTTCAGCATAGCGCTGACCGGCACGTTGCTGTCGGCGCCGCTCGCGCGCATCGTCTCGCCATCCCTCTTGGAAATCGACGGCTGGAATGCGCTCTATTCCATGGAAGTGGGATTCGCGCTGATCGCTTTCGCCATGATCTATGTGCTGAAAGTCACGCCGCCGCCGCGCGCGAAAGTTATCGAGCGCATGGATATTCTGAGCTATCTTCTGTTTGCAGGTGGTCTCGGCTGTCTGGCGGTCATGCTCACGCTCGGCCGGTTCTACTGGTGGTTCGAAACCTGGTGGCTGGGCGTCCTTCTGGCAACGTCGATCACACTTCTGACCCTCATGGCTTTCATCGAATTGCCGCGCAAGAACCCGCTGCTCGACCTGCGCTGGATTTTCTCGAAAACCAACCTGCACATTATTGCGGTCCTGCTCGTCTACCGCGCGGTTTCCTCCGAGCAATCGTCAACGGCGGTCAGCTTTTACCAGCAGCTCGGCCTGTTGAACGAACAGACGACGACACTTTACGCACTTGTGCTGTTGGCGACCGTTCTCGGCGGTGCGGCCTGTGCGTGGCTGATGCTCACGAAATACGTCGATACCGCCCACGTGATTGCGCTGGCGCTGATCGCCGCCGGTTCGTTCATGGATAGCCAGTCCAACAATCTGACGAGGCCGGGTGAGATGTATCTCAGCCAGATGATGATTGCCTTTGGCGCGGCCATGTTCATGCCGCCCGTCATGGCAAAGGGTTTTGCCGCCGCACTGGCCCGGGGTGCGCCCTATCTGGTGAATTTCATCACCATCTTCCTGTTTACCCAGATCACCGGATCGATGCTGATGACCGGCCTGCTCGGCAGTTTCGTGACGCTGCGGGAGAAATTCCACTCCAATATTCTGGTGGAAAATATCCTGCTCACCAATCCGATGGTCGCCCAGCGCGTCTCGCAGCTTTCCGGCGCTTACAGCCATGTCATCACCGATCCGGCATTGCTGAAGGCCGAGGGGCTGTCGCTGCTTGGCCAGCAGGTCAGCAAGGAGGCCTATGTGCTTGCCTATAATGATACGTTCCTGCTGACTCCGTCGTCTCTGCGCTGGCGCTGGCCGCGCTTTTGATCCACCTTGCATGGCTGCGCATCCGTCCTTTCCTTTTCCGGGAAGAAATCGATGCCGCACCGGCACCACAGTCTTGAACATTCCAAGAGTGACAAAATGCTGAAGAAGTTTTTTACCCCCGTTTCCATTCTCGTGCTGCTCGGCGGTCTCGCCGGCGTGGCGCTGGTGCTTTACGCCTGGCGGCTGCCGCCGTTCCTTTCCACCGTCGAAATGACCGACAACGCCTTCGTGCGTGGTTATGTCACGACGATGAGCCCGCAGGTGAGTGGCTATGTGGTGGACGTGCCGGTGAAGGATTATCAGGAGGTCAGCCAAGGCGCGCTGCTGGCGAAGATCGACGACCGCATCTACCGCCAGAAGCAGGCGCAGGCGGAAGCAACGCTCGATACGCAGAAGGCGGCTCTCGATAATTCCCGCCAGCAGGAAAATGCGGCCAATGCCAATATTCTTTCCAGCCAGGCGGCGGTCGACAGCGCGCAGGCCTCGCTGAAACAGGCGCAGCTCGCATCCGACCGTCAGGATAACCTCATCAAGAGCGGTGCGGGAACCTCCAGCCTTCAGGAAGAGGCCCATGCCGCCCTCGAAAAGGCGCGGGCTTCGCTTTCGCAGGCCAAGGCGGCGCTTGAGGTTTCGCGGCAGGATTTGCAAACCATCATCGTCAACCGCAGCTCGCTGCAGGCGGCCGTCGCCAATGCTGAAGCGGCCGTCGAGCTTGCCAGGATCGACCTTGCCAATACCGAAATCCACGCGCCCGTGGATGGCAGGCTCGGTGAAGTCGGCGTCCGCACCGGACAATATGTCACCGCCGGAACGCAACTGATGGCCGTCGTGCCGCATGATGTCTGGGTCATCGCCAATTTCAAGGAAACCCAGCTTGCGGGCATGCAGGTCGGCCAGCCGGTGACGATCGCCGTGGATGCCCTGCATCGCCGCAAGCTTACCGGTCATGTGGAACGGTTCTCGCCCGCTACCGGCTCGGAATTCGCCGTCATCAAGCCGGATAACGCGACGGGCAATTTCGTGAAGATCGCCCAGCGCCTCGGCGTGCGTATCGTGATCGATGCGGATCAGCCGCTGGCCGCGGATCTGTCGCCCGGCATGTCGGTGGTGGTGCATGTGGATAAGAGCAAGGCGCCTGAGGGAGCGGAGACGGCGGAGAAGTAGTCGGGCGTGGAGTTTTCCGAGAGGCACCCCCCTCTGTCCTGCCGGACATCTCCCCCTCAAGGGGGAGATCGACTCGCGGTTAGGTCTCGCCCATCTCAACGTTTGCAAATGAAGTGGTGGTAGCGCTTCCTGCCGATCTCCCCCCTTGAGGGGGAGATGCCCGGCAGGGCAGAGGGGGGTATTCTTCCGCGTATTCAACCCAACAAAAAACCCCGGATGTTTCCATCCGGGGTTTTCCTTTGACCGTTAAGCCAAATCTTATTCGTCGTCGCCGTCGCGGTCAGCTTCCGGATCGAAGAAGTCTTCCGGACGCAGCGCGTCTTCGTCAACGCCGTAGATAGCGTCAGCGGAGGTGAGGCTTTCGCCCTTGGCCTGACGCTCGGCTTCTTCAGCCGAACGGGCAACGTTCAGCTCAACTTGCAGCTCGACTTCGGCATGCAGGTGAAGGGTAACGTTGTGCAGGCCGATGGTCTTGATCGGCGTGTTCAGTTCAACCTGGTTACGGCCGATGTTGAAGCCTTCTGCGCCGAGGATTTCAACGACGTCGCGAGCGGCGACAGAGCCGTAGAGCTGGCCGGTTTCGCCAGCCGAACGGACGACGATGAAGGACTTGCCTTCCAGGGCCTCGGCAACCTTCTGGGCTTCCGACTTGCGCTCGAGGTTACGGGCTTCGAGCGTTGCGCGCTCGGTTTCGAAACGTGCCTTGTTGGCAGCGTTGGCGCGCAGCGCCTTGCCCTGCGGCAGCAGGAAGTTACGGGCGTAGCCGTCGCGAACCTTTACGGTTTCGCCCATCTGGCCGAGCTTGTTGATGCGTTCGAGAAGAATGACGTCCATCTTCTTGATCCTTTCTATGGTTTGGTTTCGTTCGTATTGTCGGTTTTCCGCGTCGGAGTAAGAGAGATCGTGCTGCGCACGTCGCTCAGGCCGAACACGAGAATGATGAACAGCGGAAAGACAAAGACCGCCGAGAGATATGCGAGAATGAGAACCGGCAGCCGCCAGTCCTTGCCGCGGGCGCGCTTGTGCAGCGAGGCGTAACCCGCCATCAGGAAGCCCGCGCCGAAGGTGCCGCAGATGACCGCGCCGACCATGGCCGCGACGCCGCCGAGGAACATGGCGACGATGCCGGCCAGAAAAATGAAGATGGCGTTGCGGTGCATGCGCAGCGCGGAAGCGATATCCTCACGCGGGCGAAGGCCCTTGCCGAAGGAGCCGACCACCCGGGTCGCGAAATAATAGGCCGCAAACAGAAGGATGACCCACAGGCCGCCCTGCACGATCGGCAGCATCAGCACCAGCAGCGATTTCGTCTGGGCGAGCGCCTCGGCATTGGGTTCGAACAGCGGCTCACGGTTCTGCACCGAGGTCATCATGATATCGACCATGCGGGCGACCAGATCGGGGCCATAACCGATCATCCAGCCGAGAATGACGACGGCGATGGAGACCAGAATGCACAGGTGCAGGACGATGCCGGAGAGCGGATACCAGGCGAGAAGATCGTCCGGGCCGCCGAGTTCGGAAGCCGGGCGTGCCAGATTGGCGAGATGCGAAAGCCAGCCCGCCGGGATCAGCGTGAAGATCGCGATGGTCAGCGCAAACAGCGGCGACATGACGAGAGCGCCGATGATGGCCGTGGTGATGATCGCGACGATGGCGGCGCGATTGCCCCATCCCATGCCTGCGATCAGGATCGGCATGGCGGAACCGGCATAGAGCAGGAAGGAAAAGGACGACTGTGCCGTTGCGCCAAGCGTCAAAAACGCGGCGCATATGCCGGCAAGAACGCCGGTGATCAGCACTGTCTGGTTCAACTTTTGCACTTCGCTGTCCTGCTGAAACGAAAGCAGTTAGAGGATCGCTCCCTGGAGCCTCATCCCCAACATGGGTTTTATGGTATCGATCCGCGCCCAACGCGGAAGGATGAATATTTCTCGACCCGCTGATTAAGAGTCAGCTGCTTCGAGGAAAAAGCGAGGCCGCGCCAAGACGCAGCCTCGCTTCAATTCATTACGCTACGACGTAGGGCAGCAGGCCGAGGAAACGGGCGCGCTTGATCGCCTGGGCGAGTTCGCGCTGCTTCTTCTGGGAAACGGCCGTGATGCGGGACGGAACGATCTTGCCGCGCTCGGAAATGTAGCGCTGCAGCAGACGTACGTCCTTGTAGTTGATCTTCGGAGCGTTTGCGCCGGAGAAGGGGCACGTCTTGCGACGGCGGTGGAACGGGCGGCGTGCCTGGGAAGAGGATGCGTCAGCCATTGGTCAAAACTCCTTCTTATGCACGGTCTTCGCGCGGACGGCGCGGACGGTCTTCGCGGTCGCCGAAGCCACCTTCGCGCGGTGCGCGCGGGCCACGATCTTCACGCGGGCCACGGTCCGGACGGTCGCCATCGCGGCGCGGACGGTCGTCACGGTCGCGCTTCTGCATCATCGCGGACGGGCCTTCTTCGTGGGCTTCGACGGCGATGGTCATGTAGCGAAGAACGTCTTCGTTGATGCGCATCTGGCGCTCGACTTCATGGATGGCGGCCGCCGGAGCGTCGATGTCCATGAGAGCGTAGTGAGCCTTGCGGTTCTTCTTGATACGGTAGGTGAGGGACTTCAGACCCCAGTTCTCGATGCGTCCGACTTTGCCGCCGAACGATTCGATAACGCCCTTGTACTGCTCGACAAGTGCGTCGACCTGCTGGGCAGAAATATCCTGCCGGGCAAGGAAGATGTGTTCGTAAAGAGCCATTTAAGCTTTGCCTTTCTTGCGTTTCGTCCTTCACCCGGCAATGGCGCTAAGCCTCAACGACTGCTCTTGGGTAAGGCGGTAAGGCCTTAAAGCAAGAAAAGCGTTGTTCGAGACGGTCGAGAGCGGAGACACGGGAGGCCGGAAAAACCTTATGGTTCCTGCTGTTCCGTTACCGGAACCAGCCCTCCGTTCAGCCACCAGCCAATTGGACCGGGTGTTGTGAACAGCGCGCTTATACGGATTTTTGCCCGGAATGCAAGGGCCTTTGCCCATAGGGGGAAGTTTGAGACTGGAAAGCCGCGCGGCAGCGAAGGATTTGCCGTGCGGCCTGCATCGTTTCTATCACGCGTATGCGCCGTCTGATTCGATCGGATCGTTCCCAAGCCGTTGTCGCGTCGTGTTTGTGCGAACGATTTCGGCGACCCGGTTGAATACCGTTGCTTCCCTGTGCTCACTCACCATTGACGATACAACGAACTGTTTGAACTGTTTCGATGTTTCCGGCCAGCGCAGCATGACGATGAAAAGTGCTGAACTCATGGCTGTTTCAATATCATCCATGACGTCCGGCCGTTCTATACGCAGTTTGGATACGGCGTCTTCGAAACCGCTGCTCTTGGTAGACCGAGGCTTGGTGGTCAGAAGTGCGCACATTTTTATCGCGAGCTCGCGATCATTCAGCGCATTCGTGACAGAAATCATCGAACGCTTTATTTTTTCGGGTACGGCCTCGTGGGCAATAATTCTGTCCATCGCGTCGTAATGCGAGAGCATTGCCTTACGTGTTTCCTGAAGATCGCGGAGCCGTTCCCTATGCTGGGCGATCCGGCGCTTGTAACTCCACGCAACCAGAATCCCCACAAGGAAAGCGGCGAGGGGCGCTACAGTCATCTGTAAATCGAACATTGTTGCCACCTCCTATCTTCTTGCCCTTGGTACGGAAGAGGCGATCTGCCCCTGCGGTTTCATTTTCTTCCCATATGCTTTCGCAAGGCTTGCAGCTCTGGTCACTTCAAGTTTGTCCAGATCGTGCTTGGCCATCGCAACAGCATGTTTCTCACTTCGCTCCTGCCTTACAATATACATGATATAAAGCGCCATGGGCATACCGCAAGCAAGCCACTCGTTCACTTTCATGTAGACCAGAGCGATAGCCACCGTGGAAAGACCGAAAAGCAGAAGCGCTTCGGAGTTTTTACCAAGACCTTTAACAATCCGGCCGAATAAACCAGAGAATGGTAACATAGATGTGAAATATTTCTTTATTAAATTACTGATCTTAATTTGAGTAAACGATATATTGTATTGTCGCGAAAAAGTCTATGGCGTCATAGGCAAGCGCCCCAAAAGAAGCGCTTGCGATAGTCCATAGGCTCGATATTAGATCGCCATCGGATATTGCCGATGGATCGCGGCAATACCCTTCAGCACCTCGTCCGACAGCGTCACATCCGCAGCCGCAATATCCACCTTCAACTGTTCCATCGTCGTCGCGCCGATGATGGCCGAGGCCATGAAGGGACGTGTCAGGCAGAAGGCGATGGCGAGCTTTGCCGGATCGATTCCATGCTGCGCGGCAAGCTCCAGATAGGCCTTGACCGGCGCTTCCTGAAGCGGCTGCAGGCGGCCGCCGAGGTCTCTGTTGATGGTGCCGCGCGATCCCGCCGGGCGCGCGCCGTTCTGGTATTTGCCGGTCAGAAGACCGGCCGCCAGCGGCGAATAGGCGAGCAGGCCGACATCCTCGTGATGGGCGACTTCCGACATGTCCAGATCGAAGCTGCGGTAGAGCAGGTTATATTCGTTCTGGATCGTGGCGACGCGCGGCAGGCCGTTGGCCTCGGCGATGTCGATATATTTCTGCGTGCCCCAGGCGCTCTCGTTGGAAAGGCCGATGGCGCGGATCTTGCCGGCCTTCACCAGTTCGCCGAGCGTTTCGAGCTTTTCGGTGATTTCGGCAAGCGTGCGCTGCTTTTCCTGACCGGAAGCATCGAAGCTCCAGACGCCGCGGAAATGATAGGTGCCGCGATTTGGCCAGTGAATCTGGTAGAGGTCGATGTAATCGGTCTTCAGGCGCTTGAGGCTGGTATCCACCGCCTCGCGGATGGCGGCGGCGTCGATATCGCGGCCGCCGCGAATATAATCGCGTCCCGAACCGGCGACCTTGGTGGCGAGCACGACCTGATCTCGCTTGCCGGTCTTTTCGAACCATGTGCCGATATAATCTTCCGTTCGGCCCTGGGTCTCGGCGGAAACGGGGGTGGTGGGGTAAAGTTCTGCCGTATCGAAGAAATTGACGCCGTTTTCGACGGCGTAATCCATCTGCGCATGCGCGTCGGCTTCGGTGTTCTGCGTGCCCCACGTCATCGTGCCGAGGCAGATTTCAGACACGGAAATATCCGTGCGGCCCAATAGTCTCTGTTTCATGGAAATGTCCCGGTGCTTGGCCAGATAGTTTGGAAGGTAGTGTGAAAGTAATGGGGAATTGCCGCAGTGCAAGAAAAAATATGATGAAAGATAAGGGGAAAACAGGACGGCAAAACCCCTGACATGGGCCTGCCATGGGGCTTCAAGCCTTGACTTCGCTGGCGGGAATGTGAATGGAAGTCCGAAAGAATAAAGGCAAGGCCAGACAAGAAGGACGACATCCCATGGGTATTGCATTCACATTTCCCGGACAGGGAAGCCAGGCCGTCGGCATGGGCAAGGAGCTGGCGGATACCTATCCGGAAGCGCGCGCCGTGTTTCAGGAAGTCGACGAGGCGCTCGACCAGAAGCTTTCCGATATCATGTGGAACGGCCCGGAAGAGACGCTGACGCTGACCGCCAACGCCCAGCCGGCGCTTATGGCGGTGTCCATGGCGGTCATGCGGGTTCTCGAAGCGCGCGGCTTCAAACTGTCCGATACGGTTTCTTATGTCGCGGGCCACTCGCTCGGCGAATATTCAGCGCTCTGTGCCGCCGGCACCTTTTCGGTTGCCGATACTGCCCGTCTTCTGCGCATCCGCGGCAACGCCATGCAGGCCGCCGTGCCGGTGGGCGAGGGCGCCATGGCGGCGATCATCGGGCTTGAGCATGACGCTGTTTCGGCAATTTGCGAAGAGGCGGCCATTCTCGGCATCTGCCAGATCGCCAATGACAATGGCGGCGGTCAGCTCGTCATCTCCGGCGGCAAGGCCGCCGTCGAGAAGGCTGCGGCGATCGCTTCCGAAAAGGGCGCCAAGCGCGCCATCATGCTGCCGGTTTCCGCACCCTTCCACTCCGCGCTGATGGCGCCGGCGGCGGAAGCCATGCGCGAGGCGCTGGCGGCCGTCGAAAAGCACAACCCGGTCGTGCCGGTCATCGCCAATGTGCGCGCCGCCCCCGTTTCCGATGCCAATGAGATCGCCGCCCTGCTGGTCGAGCAGGTGACGGGTCAGGTGCGCTGGCGCGAGACGGTGGAATGGTTCGCCGCCAACAATGTCACGCAGCTTTACGAGATCGGCTCCGGCAAGGTGCTGACGGGCCTTGCCCGCCGCATCGACAAGACGGTGAACGGCGTTGCCGTCAACGGTGCTGCCGATATCGACCAGCTTCTTGCCACCCTCATCGGCTGACACGGGATACTCCGGCTGCCGCATTCATCGCGCGCAACTGCGCTGAACATTTTCAGTCCGAAGCTCTAAAGAAGGAATAGGACATGTTTGATCTGACAGGCCGCAAGGCTCTCGTAACCGGCGCGACCGGCGGCATCGGCGAAGAAATCGCCCGCCTTTTGCACAGCCAGGGCGCAACTGTGGGCCTGCACGGTACCCGCGTTGAAAAGCTCGAAGCGCTGGCGGCGGAACTTGGCGAGCGCGTCAAGATTTTCCCGGCCAACCTTGCCGACCGCGCCGAAGTAAAGGCGCTCGGCGAAAAGGCCGAAGCCGAGCTGGAAGGCGTCGATATCCTCGTCAACAATGCCGGTATCACCAAGGACGGCCTCTTCGTGCGCATGAGCGACGAGGACTGGGATAACGTCATCGAGGTGAACCTGACGGCGATGTTCCGCCTGACGCGCGAGCTGACGCATCCGATGATGCGCCGCCGTTTCGGCCGCATCATCAACATCACCTCCATCGTCGGCGTCACCGGTAACCCCGGGCAGGCCAACTACTGCGCCTCCAAGGCCGGTATGATCGGTTTTTCGAAGTCGCTGGCCCAGGAAATCGCCACCCGCAACGTCACCGTCAACTGCGTGGCTCCGGGCTTTATCGAAAGCGCGATGACCGGCAAGCTGAACGACAAGCAGAAAGACGCCATCATGGGCGCCATTCCCATGAAGCGCATGGGAACCGGTGCTGAGGTCGCCTCGGCCGTTCTTTACCTCGCCTCCAACGAGGCGGGCTACATGACCGGCCAGACCCTGCACGTCAACGGCGGCATGGCGATGATCTGACGGCGCCTAAGGCCGTCATGAAAAGGATTGCGGCGCTGTTTAAGCACCTTCTTGGGTAGCTGGCGCCGCAAGGCCCCGCCGACTGGTTTTCGGCGAAATTGCCTGTCATACGCTGTGCTTAGCGCGTTTTCAGGCTTTTCGACCGATTGAAACCATGTTAAGCGGGCCAAGACTGTGAACAGTCGTCCCGGAGAGACAGGAAGCCGTTGCGATTTTGCGTGACGATGTCTAGCTTGGACCGGGTTGAACGGGTTTGCCAGCAGTGCCGGATTTGAACGGCGCATGAGGGCTTCTAACAGGGCAGGGTGCCGCAAGGCATTCCCTTCAAAATAAAGGTCGAGGAAACCGACATGAGCGATATCGCAGAACGCGTAAAGAAAATTGTAATTGATCATCTTGGCGTTGACGCCGACAAGGTTGTCGAAGGCGCCAGCTTCATTGACGATCTGGGCGCTGATTCGCTCGACACCGTTGAACTGGTCATGGCTTTCGAAGAAGAATTCGGCGTTGAAATCCCCGACGACGCAGCTGACTCGATCCTGACCGTCGGCGACGCCGTAAAGTTCATCGAGAAGGCCCAGGCCTGATCGACCTTGATGGGGGAGGTGCAATATCCTCCCGTCCTTGGCCCGGCTCGTCCGGGCCAATGTTTTATAGGCAGACTGTAACATGCCCGCGGGTGGTGCGTGTTCCGGGCAATGCATGAGGTCACGGGCCGGAAACGGCTTCCACAACCGTCATGCTGAGATTTGAAATACTGCAGCATCCGATGAACATCTCCTGATGTCCGGCGTTGCATGAAGACCGATGATTTGGATAAGGGCGGAGCATTGGCGATGAGGCGTGTCGTTATCACCGGTACCGGCATGGTATCTCCTCTTGGATGTGGGACGGAAGTGACCTGGGAGCGGCTGCTGGCCGGCCAGAACGGCGCCCGTCTCGTGACTGAATTCGAAGTCGAAGACCTTCCGGCAAAGATCGCCTGCCGTATTCCCGTGGGCGATGGTTCCAACGGCACCTTCAATGCCGACGACTGGATGGAACCCAAGGAACAGCGCAAGATCGATCCTTTCATCCTGTACGGCATGGCTGCCGCCGACATGGCGCTTGCCGACGCGGACTGGCATCCGGAAACGGACGAGGACCAGATCGCGACCGGCGTTCTGATCGGCTCCGGCATCGGCGGCCTTGAGGGCATTGTCGAGGCGGGCTATACGCTGCGCGACAAGGGCCCGCGGCGCATTTCTCCATTCTTCATTCCCGGCCGCCTGATCAACCTCGTATCCGGCCAGGTTTCCATCCGCCACAAGCTGCGCGGACCGAACCATGCCGTGGTGACGGCCTGCTCGACCGGCGCGCACGCCATTGGCGACGCCGCCCGTCTGATCGCGCTCGGCGATGCCGACGTCATGGTCGCCGGTGGCGCCGAATCGCCGGTCTGCCGCATCGCGCTTGCCGGCTTCGCCGCCTGCAAGGCGCTTTCCACCCAGCACAATGACAATCCGGAAAAGGCCTCGCGTCCCTATGATCGCGACCGTGACGGTTTCGTCATGGGTGAAGGTGCGGGCATCGTCGTTCTGGAAGAGCTGGAACATGCCAAGGCGCGCGGTGCGAAGATTTATGCGGAAGTCGTTGGTTACGGCCTTTCGGGCGATGCCTATCACATCACCGCACCGTCCGAGGACGGTGAAGGCGCCTATCGGTGCATGTCGATGGCGCTGAAGCGTGCAGGTCTCACGCCTGACGATATCGACTACATCAACGCCCATGGCACCTCGACCATGGCCGATACGATCGAGCTTGGCGCGGTCGAGCGGCTTGTCGGCGAATCGGCCTCGAAGATTTCCATGTCTTCCACCAAGTCGGCCACCGGCCATCTTCTCGGTGCGGCGGGCGCTATCGAGGCGATCTTCGCGACGCTTGCGATCCGCGATAACATCGTTCCGCCGACGCTGAACCTCGACAATCCCGATGTAGAGACGAAGATCGATCTCGTGCCGCACAAGGCGCGCAAGCGGCAGGTCGATGTGGCGCTCTCGAACTCCTTCGGCTTCGGCGGCACCAACGCCTCCCTCGTGCTGCGTCGTTACGAAGCATAATTGCGGCGGCGGCTCTGCCGCCGCTGGCGCCCTCCCACCGGGTGCTGACAAAGGACGTTCTTTCCTTTGAGGAACGCATTGCGGCTTGCGAAAGCCATTCCGGTTTTCGCGCCGATATTGTAGTCGTTTATGGGAAGCGTTTGCCGGTTCGGGGTAATTTCCGGCCGCAGGCGGCTTCCTCCATCGGCTTTGTCCGAAACGATGTTCGTGATGCGGAATAGCAAGGCTTCACGATATCTCTATGTGGTGCAGGAAGACATTCCGAACCTGTTTTTGCCGCATTACCTGCGCAAAAAGCGCTGACAACGCCGAACTGAAAAGGACCGACGGTGAGCGACACGAACCAGAACAGCCAGGGACAATACGGACAGAACGGCGCGGGCGAAGGCAATCGCGGCCCGATCATTCCGAAATCCCCGACGGAAGCCCTGCGGCCGGAAAAAGTGCCGGCTCCGCCCAAGCGCTCCCGCAAGGCCCATGGCCAGCTTGTGATCTTTCTGAATTTTCTGATGACGCTCGCGGTTGCCGTCTGTGTGCTGGCCATTGCCGCTTTCTATTACATGATCGATGCGTTTCAGGAGCCCGGTCCGCTTCAGACGAACACGCATTTCACGGTGCGCAACGGCGCCGGTATTATCGAGATCGCCAATAATCTCGAGCGTAACGAGGTCATCTCCAACGCCCGTGTCTTCCGCCTGATGACCGGCAGCTACCTGCAAAAGGACCAGACGCTGAAGGCCGGCGAATATGAGATCAAGGCCGGCGCATCGATGAAGGACATCATGATGCTGCTGGAGTCCGGCAAGTCGATCCTTTATTCCGTGTCGCTGCCGGAAGGCCTGACCGTGAAGCAGATGTTCGCGCGCCTTGGAGCGGATGAAGTGCTGGACGGCGAACTGCCCTCGGCCCTGCCGCCGGAAGGCAGCCTGCGCCCCGATACCTACCGCTTCACCCGCGGCACCAAGCGCGAAGAAATCATCAATCAGATGAGCGCGGCGCAGGACAAGCTGATCAATATGATCTGGGAACGGCGCGATCCGGACCTTCCGATCAAGACCATCGAGGAATTCGTGACGCTCGCCTCGATTGTCGAGAAGGAAACCGGCAAGGATGATGAGCGCGCCCATGTCGCTTCCGTGTTCTACAACCGTCTGAAGAAGGGCATGCGCCTGCAATCCGACCCGACGATCATCTACGGCCTGTTCGGTGGCGATGGCAAACCGTCGGACCGTCCGATCTACCAGTCGGACCTGCAGAAGCAGACGCCGTTCAACACCTATGTCATCAAGGGCCTGCCGCCGTCGCCCATCGCCAATCCGGGTCGGGCGGCGCTTGAGGCCGTGGCCAATCCATGGCGCACGGATGACCTTTATTTCGTTGCCGATGGCACCGGCGGCCATGTGTTTGCAAAGACGCTTGAAGAACATAACGCCAATGTGCGCCGCTGGCGCAAGATAGAGGCCGAAAAGGCGGCCTCCGGCGCCAATCCCGAGGTTGTCGTGGATGGCCAGCCGGGCGGGGCCGAGGCGGAAAAGCCGGCCAACAATTGAAAATCCTGACCGGGCCCTGCGATCCGCACGGGCCCGGTTTTGCACAGCATGACGGGGGGCTTCCAGATATGACATTGCAATCGATGACCGGCTTCGCACGCAGCGAAGGAACCTCCGGCCGTTACCGCTGGGCGTGGGAATTGCGCTCGGTGAACGGCAAGGGGCTCGATGTGCGCCTGCGTCTGCCGACCGGTCTTGAAGCGCTGGAAACGGCCCTGCGCGAAATCGCAGGCGAGCATCTTTCCCGCGGCAATATCCAGGCGGGCCTGACGCTGGCGATTGCGGAAAACCGGCTGGAGGCGGTGATCAACCGCGATGCTCTGGCGGCGGTTCTGGCGCTGAAGAAGGAGCTTGGCGACGTCGTGGAAGATAAGCCGCTGAGCTTCGACACGCTGCTTACGCTGCGCGGGCTCGTCGATTTTCGCGAGGCGGAAGATGACGCGGAGGCGCAGGCCGCACGCAACGGCGATGTTCTTGCCGGCTTCGCCGCCGCCGTCGAGAAGCTGAAGGATATGCGCGAACGGGAAGGGGCGTCGCTGTTTGCGATCCTGTCCGGTCATGTCAACCGGATCGAGCAGCTCGCGGACATCATTGAAGGCGATCCTTCCCGCCAACCGGAACAGATCGCGGCACGGCTCGCCCAGCAGATCGCCCTCATCGGCGACGGCTTGCATGGTCTCGACCGTGACCGGCTGCATGCCGAGGCGGCGCTGCTCGCCACCAAGGCGGATCTGCGCGAAGAGATCGACCGGCTGCACGCCCATGTTCAGGCGTCGCGGGAGCTTTTGGCCAATGGCGGACCGGTAGGACGCAAGCTCGATTTTCTTGCACAGGAATTTAACCGCGAGTCGAATACAATCTGTTCCAAATCGAACGCCAGTGCGGTAACCGCAGCAGGCATAGAGCTGAAAGTGGTGATCGACCAGTTCCGCGAGCAGGTCCAAAATCTGGAGTAGACCCCATGGTCCCGGTGAATAATTCTCCCGTCACGATTGCCCGCAGAGGGTTGATGCTGGTGATTTCTTCGCCATCGGGCGCGGGCAAATCGACGATTGCGCGCAACCTGCTCGACAAGGACAAGAATATCGGCCTGTCCGTCAGCGTCACGACGCGCCCGCGCCGCCAGAGCGAGATTGACGGCATCCACTACCATTTCATTTCCACGCGTGAATTCGAGCGCCTGCGGGATAGCGATGCGCTGCTGGAATGGGCAGAGGTTCACGGCAATTTTTACGGCACGCCGCGTGGGCCGGTGGAAGACGCCATGGCTGCTGGCCGCGACATGCTGTTCGATATCGACTGGCAGGGCGCCGAGCAGCTTCAGGACAAGATGAAGGCGGACGTCGTTTCGATCTTCATCCTGCCGCCGACCATGACCGAACTTCAATCGCGCCTGCATCGCCGCGCCGAAGACACCGAAGAGGTCATCAAGACCCGGCTCCTCAATTCCCGTGCCGAGATCGAACACTGGCGCGACTACGACTATGTCATCCTCAATGACGACCTGCAGGCCGCCTTCGAGGCCGTCGAAGCCATCGTGAAGGCCGAACGCGTCCGCCGCGACCGCCGCCACGGCATGTTCGATTTCGTGCGGGGGTTGCTCGAGGAAGAGCCGAAGCTCTGATGGAAGGCAGCGTCTGGCTACCGGTCCCAAAATCTTGAAATCGAAGCGGTTAGGCGTTATGTATATCCCAATAGGATATACGAGGCTCTGACAATGGCTACGTCAACGGTTTTTATAAGCAATCGCAGTCAAGCTGTAAGGCTACCGAAGGCCGTGGCTTTTCCTGATGACGTGCATAAGGTCGATGTTCTGAAGATCGGTCTTGCGCGTGTTATAGTGCCGCAGGGAAAGCGCTGGGACGACCTTTTTCTGACCGGCCCTCGTGCAACGGATGATTTTCTTTCCGTTCGCGAAGAGCCTGCATTGGATGAGCGCGAGCCCTTCTGATGCTCACATATATGCTCGATACCAATATATGCATCTATGTGATGAAGACTTATCCTCCGGAGCTGCGGGAGAAATTCAACGCCCTGGCAGATCAACTGTGTATTTCGAGCATCACACTTGGCGAGCTTTATTATGGTGCTGAAAAATCAGTCCGGCGTCAGGAAAACATCAACGCCATTGAAAATTTTACCGCGCGTTTGGACGTTCTGCCCTTCGCCGACAAAGGCGCCGCACATTACGGCCAGATCAGGGCCGAACTTGCCAAGGCTGGAACCCCGTGCGGCGTTCATGATATGCAGATTGGTGGTCATGCCCGTAGCGAGGGGCTGATCGTCGTAACCAATAATATGCGCGAGTTTGTCCGGATGCCTGGTTTGCGAGTTGAAAACTGGGTTTAGTCCTCGGCCTCGCCCTGTTCCAAAACGTTCGGCTAACCGATGGAAGAGGCTGCTGTTCTCTGGGCGATAGGTTCATTTGCCGCCCATTGGCGAGATAGCCGCTCGTCTGCGGAATCTTCAGCCCAGCCGTGGCCTGTCTCAACTGTCTGCAGAACAACATCCGCACCGGCCGATGCCAGTTGGTTGGCCAAATGCGGCGCGTCGGTGGGGTGACGCCTTTCGTCGTAGGCGCCGGCGAGCAGGAGTATGGGGTATCCTGAGAGGTTTGGGAGAGCCTGATCCGTTCTTGGAGAAAGCGGGCGAAGCAGAATGGCTCCCCTCGACAAATTCCGATTCAAGCATATGGTTTCAGTCGCTATGATCGCGCCGTTCGAATATCCAACGACAAGGGGTCTCTGCCCGGTCTCATGAAATACAAAGTCGATGAACTGGCAGAGGCTGGTCGCTCGATGTTTGAGGTCGTCAATATCAAGCTTTCTGTCGGGCTTTCGGCGGAAAAACGCGAATCCATTTTCCCAGGGAACGGCGCCTCTCGGCGCGTATAAGACACCGTTAGGAAAGACGGAACGGCCAAAAGAAATGAGGTCGTCTTCCGTTCGTCCCGATCCATGCAGCAAGACAACCGCGCAGTCGGGCGTTTCAGCGGGAATGTCGAGCTTGTAATGAAAACCGGCACTCTCCACGCACTTCTTCCTTTATTCGCAGCCTCCACGAACGCGTGTCCCGCTACTCGGAATGGCACATTCCACGACGGATTTACAGGCAGTTCGCCAAAGTGACGAATTCCTCCACCGACAGCGTTTCCGCTCGCCGTGTGGGGTCGATCCCCGCTCTTTCCAGAAGCGTTTCGCCGCCAAGGCTTTTCACGCTCTGGCGCAGCATCTTGCGGCGCTGGCCGAAGGCGGCTTCCGTCACCTTTTCAAGCTTGGCGACATCGCAAGGCAGCGGCTTGTCCTTCGGCAGCAGGTGCACGACCGTGGAGGTTACCTTCGGCGGCGGGCTGAAGGCCTGTGGCGGAACGTCGAAGGCCATTTCGGAAACCGTGCGCCAGCCGGCGAGAACCCCGAGCCGGCCATAATGGTTATCGCCTTCTTCGGCCACGATGCGCTGGCCGACTTCCTTCTGGAACATCAGCGTCATGGAGAGCCAGAAGGGCGGCCATTGTTTCGGCAGCAGCCAGTTGACCAGCAATTGCGTGCCGACATTGTAGGGCAGGTTGGCGATGATCCGCACCGGTTCGCCGGCGGGAACCAGAGCCTCGAAATCGGTTTTGAGGGCGTCGCCCTCGATGACCTCGAGCCGTCCGGGATAATGGGCTTCGATTTCCGCCAGCACCGGCAGGCAGCGGCTGTCGCGTTCGACGGCGATGACCTTTTTTGCCCCGAGCGACAGAATGGCGCGGGTGAGGCCGCCGGGACCGGGGCCGACCTCTATCACCGTCACGCCGTCTAGCGGCCCTGCTGTCCTTGCGATCTTCTGGGTGAGGTTGAGGTCGAACAGGAAGTTCTGGCCGAGCGACTTCTTCGCGTCGAGCCCGTGGCGCTGGATGACATCGCGCAGCGGCGGCAGTCCGTCGATGGCCGCCATTATGCGTTGGCCCGGCTGCGGAGGGAAATCTCCGCCGCCATCTTCAGCGCCGCCACGAGGCTCGCCTCATTGGCTATGCCCTGGCCGGCAATGCCGAAGGCGGTGCCATGGTCGGGCGAGGTGCGGATGAAGGGCAGGCCGAGCGTGACATTGACGGAATCGTCGAAGCCGAGCGCCTTGGCCGGAATCAGCGCCTGATCGTGATACATGCACACCGCCACGTCATATCGCTTGCGGGCGGCATCGTGGAACATGGTGTCGGCGGGCAGGGGGCCGAAGGCATCGATCCCGTCCTTCCGCAACCGCATGGTCGCCGGGTGAACGATATCACGATCCTCAGTGCCGAGTGCGCCATCTTCACCCGCATGCGGGTTGAGGCCGGCAACCGCCAGACGCGGCGCCTCGATGCCGAATTTCTGCCGGAGATCGGCATCGATGATCCGGCAGGTCGTGACGATCAACTCTTCGGTGAGAGCGGCCGGCACGTCTTTCACGGGGATATGGATCGTCACCGGGACGACACGGACCTTGGGGCCGGCAATCATCATCACCGGGATGATGTGCTCGCCGGTCTGGCGCAGGGCAAGATCGGCGAGAAACTCCGTATGGCCGGGGAAGCCGAAACCCGCGTCGTATAGCACCGATTTCGCGATCGGATTGGTGACGACGGCCGCAGCCTTGCCCTCGACCGTGAGGGAAACGGCGGTCTCGATGGCCTTGATCGTCGCGTGCGCCGCTCCGACATGCGGCTGACCCGCCTGCACTTCGAAGCCGACAGGAAGGGGGAGGATGGGGAACGCCTGTTCGAACAGGCCGACGGCGCTTTCCGCATCACAGGTCTCGATATTGACCGGCACGCCGATCAGCGCCGCGCGGCTCGCCACCACATCGGGATCGCCGATGAAGATGAAGGGCGGCACGCCGTTCTCCCGGCGCTTAGCCCAGGCGGTGATGGCGATGTCGGGGCCGATACCGGCTGGATCTCCCTGTGTCAGGGCAAGCGGCAGGGATGCATATGTCACGGAAAGACCCGGCTCTCGTATCAATATCAGGTGTTGACGATCTGCGCCTTCTTGCGCAGCTCATCCATATATTTCTTTTCGTTCGGGTTTTCGCCGTCCTTGGCCTTCATCAGGTCTTCGGACTTGAACACCATTTCCGCTGCATAATCGTCGGAAACCTGGCGCTGCTTGCAAATGGCCAGATATTCGACGCCCTTTTCGGTGACGCGGGTGCCGGTGGTGCCGCCTTCCTTGGTCTTCTCCACCAGCGCCTTCCAGTCTTCCGGCAGCTCCGGCGCCAGAATGCGGCCAAGGTCCTTGATCGCCACATCACGCATGGTCGCGGCGAAGCTCATGGCCTGGTCGCAGCCGGGATAACGCTTGCGCGAGGCCTCAGCCTCGGCCTTGCGCTTGCCGGTAATGGCGTTGCGTTTCGATTCCGGGATGACGAAGATGACCTGCTGCAGGAAATATTCCGTGGTGACGGGCTTGTCGCCGCGTTCCTTCAGTCGGGTAACGAGATCCTGCGTCGACATCTTGCCGCGTGCGCCATAACGGGCGTTGACAAGGCGCGGCCAGCTCATCTGAACGGCGATGAAGGCCTTGAAATGATCGGCGCCGACACCCGCCTGCGCAAGCACCTTCGTCAATTGCTGCGGGGTCATCTTGTTGTTGCCGGCAAAGCGTGCGAAGGCCGCATCGACATCGTCGGTGCTGACCGACATCTTAACGCGGCCGATTTCCTCGCGCTTCAGCGCCTCGTCGACAAGCTGCTCACGCGCCTTTTCATTGAGATTACCGGACTGGCGCTGCAGCTTGAGGAAGGCGACGCGCTTGGCAATATCGTCATTGGTGATGGGTGTCTTGTTGACGACGATCTTGACGGTGCTATCGGCGAAGGCCTGGCCGGCATAGGGCACAACGGCCATGGGAACGGCGAATATCGCAAAGGCGAAAGCAGCGCCACGCAAAGCCGTCTTTCCGAAATTCATCATATCCTTCTCCCTTTCGTCGGGCAGGGTCCTGTTGCCCTGTCCCGCCAATCTGTTTTGCCTGATGAGGGGAATATTGAATTGTCCCGCTTTTCAGACCTGCAACTGTGCATCCGCACCGCGAATTTGCCACGTATATATCATCGCGATCCGCAAGACGGCAATGTGTCGGTTTGTTGAAAGAAAACCCGATAGGTTCCATGCGCGGCCGGACATTGGCGTGTTGTTGCGGCGAAACCGTGGCTTTACTGGCCAAATGGTAAAAAGGCAGGTCACGATGCTGCGTAACCTGCCTCTAAACTCAGTAGTTGTTTGGCTTCCAGCCAATATCCATATCGTTCCAGTCCTCATTGGCTGAACCGACGCTGATATCGCCGAGCGTACGGAAGGCCAGACGGGCATTGATTGACCAGTCATTGGCGGCCTGACGGCTGGAATTGATATTGCCTTCGTCGGAATAGCTGACCGTCAGGATCGTGCACTCATCCTGATAGGCAATGCCGATGCGGCGTTCGGCGGCAAACTTCCCGTTGAGATCGTAATTGATCGAACCGAACAGCGACCAGTTGTCGTCCATGCGCAGCGAACCGGACGCCTGGATGATATCGCGGTCTTCGTTATAGCCGTATTTCGGCTGCGCCTTGACCTGCGTATAGCTGAGCTTGCCGGTAAGGCGACGGTCCGAATAGCTGATACCGGTTTCCGAGCGGTTGATGTCGAAATCGTCCTTGTCGAGACGCAGGCTCGACGACAGCGAAAGTCCGATCGGCGCATCGAAAGCGGCCATGGCGACGTAATCCGAACGGTCGGATTCGAGGCCCGAATTGGCGCCTGCATTGACGAGATCGTAGGAGGCGAAGGAATTGTCGCCCGCCAGATGGAAGGACTGGCCGGCAATGGCGCGAACGCCGTAGCCATTGTCGAACGTACCGTTATAGCGGAAGCCGATATTGGCGCGCGTGCCGCCTTCGATCCGGTCGAAACCGGAGAATTTGTCGCGTTCGAACAGGTTGGTCGCGTCGAAGACGAATGCCTGTGCATCCTCGTTCGGAAGGCGGCCGGCATATTGTTCGTTCGGGCGCACGAAAATCTGTGCGATTGGCTCAATCACGTGGCTGCTGTTGAGCGCCGTGAACAGCCAGGGATAACGCACTTCCAGACCACCGGTGACCATGCCGCGGAAAGCCGCGCCGTCATGCATCATGCCCTCATAGGCATAGGAGGTCCCGCCCGAGGTGAAGGCCGCAGGAGACATGTCCGTCCAGAGCGCGTCGCTGCGCGCAGCAAGGATAGGCGTGATCTGCAGGCCGCTGTCCATCGTGAAGGTGCGCTTCCACTCGGCTTCGGTGGAAAGGCGCGTATAGTCGCCCTCAAGCCCGCTGAAACGCGGATAACCGCCGAGCGCGTAAGCATCCTGCCGCAGGCGCGTGATGCTCGTCAGGTTGGTGGTCAGCAAAAGTTCGCCGCCATAAACCGGATCCGGCACGAAATAACGGTAGTCGACAACCGGGTGGACGATTGCCTGTTTGCGTTCCTTGGCTTCGGTATTGTCCGTATCCTGAACGTTGAAATAATAACCGCGGGCTTCGAAGCTGTTACGCTCACTCGCACCGTTCAGATAGATCTGGTTGGTCTGAACGTCGTTTTTATAACCCTTCAGCCCGTAGGTGCGCGAAAAGTTATTGTCGGTCTGCACCATGGCATCCCAGCCGAACGCCCAGCGCGGGTTGATCGAGAAATCACCCTTGCTTGCGATCATGCCGCGATTGTCGTTGAGGGCGTCGCTGGTGCCGGCCGTGAAGGTTTCGGACTTTTGCTGGCTGATGCCCGCGATCGTGACCGTGTGCATGCCGGTTTCGAAGCGCTGGCGCAGTTCTGCCTGCAGCAGCAGACCCTGCGTCGTGTAATAGGTCGGCGTGACGGTCACGTCCGAGGTGTCGGACAGAACGTGGAAATAGGGGACGCCGATACCGAAACCGAGATTGTCGGTAATGCTCATCTGCGGGAACAGGAAGCCGGATTTACGCTTCACCGTATTGTCCGGAACCGTAAGGAACGGCAGATAGGCGATCGAATGGCCGAAAAGCTGCAGGCGGGCCTTTTCCAAGCGCACCGTATGGGTCTTGCCGTCCTGAACGACGCGCTCGGCCTTGACCTGCCACAGCGGCGCCTTTTCGGGCCGCTCGGCGCAGGGCAGACATGCGGTGTAGACACCGTTGTTGAGCACCATCAGGTCGCCTTCGAGACGCTCGGCGCTTTCACCGGCAATACGGGTATTGTCCGTGGTCTCGACGCGCAGCGCATTGACGAAGCCCTGACCGAAATCGTCGGTCACGTCCATCTCGTCGGCATAGATCTTGTTGCCGCCCGGCTCGATCAGCTCGATGTTGCCATGGGCGATCACGCGGCCGGTCTGCTGGTTATATTCCACTTGCTGGGCCACCATGCGGTAGCCCGAATATTTCATGCGAACCACGCCCTTCGCGATCACACGCTGGGAATCGCGATTATAGGTCAGTTCATTTGCTGTAAGCAGGAGTTTCGAATCGTCTTGGCTTGCCGACGCAAGCAAACCATCCTGGCCGATAGCGACCGGGCTGGATGCCAAATACGCGCACACAGCGGCACCTGTCAGAAGGGCCGTCCAAAGCCGCCTGATATTCCCGCGGTCATATACCGCCACTAGCCGTCCTCCTGATGAAGCAGAATGGTTGCCCCCAAAGCCAACGCCACGATGACTGGAACCCAGACCGCGACGGTGGGAGGGACAACGCCACCACTCCCGAATGCCCTTACGAGCACGGTTACTACATAAAGCACGAAGCCGGAAACGATTCCACCCAGAATCACGGAGCGCGATTGGGCGAAGCGGCTGAACTTTAATGAAACGGTCGCGGCGATCAAGGTCATCGCGACCAGAAGCAGGGGCGTCGATAGCAGGAAATGATACTGCGTCTCAAGCGCCTTCGAAGATAGTCCAAAGGACTTTGCAACTTCGATCTTGTGAGAAAGGTCAAAGAAAGCAACGGTTTCCGTCTGCGTCATGCGCTCCTGGACGAATTCCCGTCTCAGATTGGTACTGATCCGCGTGCTTTCTTGCCGAACTGGCACATGCCCGGCGCGCGTTTCCGAAACGCCGTTAAGAAGCCAGTAACCATCTTCCAATTTAGCCGACTTCGCATCCTTACGGGAGACGATGTTTCCGTCCTTGTCGATGTCGATCAGAACCACGTCGAGAAGCAGCGTTCCATTGTCCTCGAAGCTCTTGGCGCCGATGATCGTATCCTGGCCGCCGCTTGCCTGGCGCATCCACGGAATGATCTCCTGCTGGCGGCCGCCGCCCGCTTCGTTGCGCAGGCCGGCTTCCATCGCCAGCGACTTGTTCTGGCCCCATGCCGCGATGGGGTTGAGGATAGTGACCGACAGGATGCCGATGAAAACCGCGCCGAGCACGAAGGGAAGGATGAACTGCCATGCGGAAATGCCGGCGGCGCGCGTCACCACCAGTTCGTAACGCCGGTTGAGCGAGATCAGCGTCGTCATGCCGACGAAAAGCGCAATGAAGGGCACAGTCTGTTGCAGGATCAGCGGCAGGCGAAGCGCCGTCAGGCCAAGGGCGGCCGGAACGGAATAGCCGGGCAGGCCGGACATGCGCCGTGCCGTTTCGCTGAAGTCGGCGAGGTAAATGATCGAGGATACACCGAGCAGGAACCAGATGGCGGTGATCAGATATCGCTTCAGGAAATACCGGGAGAGCGTGTTGAAAATCATGCGTTGCCGCTCCCAGAGCTTTTCGCCATCCGGCTGGAGAAGAGACGGCGCAGACGACCCATCGCATCGGCGATGATTTTCGGCATTTTCGGCTTGCGACCGGTCAGCAGAATGAAGGCGGCGGCCCCGCCGCTAAGGCCCGGAACGGCATAGACCAGCGGAATGAAGGCCGCGCTCTGCTTGATCTGATTGGTGACGTAAAAACCAAGCCACCGCAGCATGAAGGCCGTCACCAGTGCGGCGACCATCGGATGCAGGCGCGCTTCGCGGTGCGAACGGGCATCGGCGGCGATGACCAGCGAAATCAGCGCGAAGGAGAAGGCGAACATCCAGTCCGACAGGCGCTTGTGCAGCTCGCTGCGGAAGGCTTCCGGCGAGCGCTTGTAGCTCGCATTGTTCTCGTCGGGCGAGAGAAGGAAACCGAGGCTGGCATCGCCCGGAGAGAGCGACGGCTCGGAATCCTGCTTTTCCGACATGGTCGAAAGGTCGAAGGCATAGGACAGGAACTTGACGATCGAGACCTTGCCGTCCGGCGTCTTCTGCTGCACTTCGCCGTCGCGCATGGTCAGCGACGTGCCGCTTTCATCGATCATGCCTTCCTTGGCATAATAGATGAGGTCGAAATTCGGATCGCGGCGGTCGGCGACGAACAGGCCCTTGAGGATACGGCCCTGCCGCTGGGCGATCTGCACGTAAAGACCGTCCTGAATGGTGCGGAAAGTCTTTTCTTCAATCACCGAGGACAGAAGGTCGGCATATGCGGCGGCCACCATCTGCCGGGCGGAGCTGCGGGCGGGCGGCTCGATGAAATTGGTGATGGTGAAGGAAAGCGCGCTCAGAATGGCGGCCAGAATGAGAACCGGGCGATACATGATCGAACGGGGCGATCCGGCCGCATCGATGATGGCAAGCTCGGAATCGTTGTTCATCGTGGTGAAGATCTGGGTGATGCCGATCACCAGCGCGAAAGGCAGGACGACCGGGATCAGCGTCGGCAGGATCATCGTCGCGAGCGCCATGAAGGAACCCATCGACTGGCCGGTATCGGTGACGAGATTGATTCTCTGGAGAACCTGGATGGTCCAGATGATGGCCAGCACCGGCAGCAGCGCGACCAGAAACATCTGCGTTGTCCGCCGCAGGATATAGTTCTCGAGAAGCTTCATACGGCCCTGTTCGACATTGTTTTTCCGTGCGATCGCTCGCCGAGTTTCCGCCTATCTAATCGCATCATTTGCAATTGGCTATTCCGGCGTGCTCACAAATATGTTTTGCGCGATGATTTTTCCATCGCCTGTGTCTTTTTGTGGAACAAGCTGTCGGTTTCATGACGCGACTTCGCATTCCACAAAAATGCCTTTCCTTTAACGACTGTAGGCCTTTAAAGAATGCGGGGTTGCGCCCGGGGCCGAAAAGGCCATGATCATGCGCATCGTGCAAGTCATAGAAGAAGAGCAGGAAAACATGTCCGCCAAATTCGATATTTCTTTCGCCAATTCCGCCGCGCTTGAAAACGCGCTCGCCGTTGTGCTGCAGGCCTCGGGTGAGGCGCAGGCAGTCGCCGGCGCCTCCGAGGCCGATCCGGGCGGTGTGATCGAAAGGGCGGCGAAGATTTCGGGCTTTTCCGCAAAGTCCATGACGACGCTCGACGTGATCGCGCCGCAGGGTTCCGCCGCCGACAGGCTGCTCGTCATCGGCCTCGGCAAGCCGTCGAAACTGGTCGCTCATGACTGGCTGCGCGCCGGCGGCACCGCCGCCGCCAGTTTCAAGAAAGCGGACAGGGTCGTCATCTATCTCGATGCGCCGGGCGTAGAGGTCGGTGCGCAGGCGGCTGCGGATTTCGCGCTTGGCCTGCTGCTGCGCGCCTATAGCTTCGATGCTTATAAGACCAAGAAAAAGTCCGACGAAGAGAAGACGCCGAAGAAGGTGGAGATTGTCATCGTCACGGCCGCCCATCAGGAAGCGGAAAAGGCTTTTGCCGTCTCCGAGGCCGTTGCGGGCGGTGTTACCCTGGCGCGCGATCTCGTCAACCTGCCGCCGAACGCTCTCGGTCCCGTCGAATTTGCCGAGAAGGCGGAGGAGCTGCGCAAGCTCGGCGTCGAGGTGGAAGTCCTCGGCGAGAGGGAGCTGAAGAAGCTCGGCATGAATGCGCTTCTCGGTGTGGCGCAGGGATCGGCGCGCCCGCCCAGACTTGCGGTGATGCAGTGGAACGGCGGCAACAAGAAGGATGAGCCGATTGCCTTCGTCGGCAAGGGTGTCGTTTTCGATACCGGCGGCATTTCGCTGAAGCCCGGCCTCAATATGGAGGATATGAAGGGCGACATGGGCGGGGCCGCCGCCGTCACCGGCCTGATGCATGCGCTGGCCGCCCGCAAGGCCAAGGCGAATGTGATCGGCGTCATCGGCCTCGTGGAAAACATGCCTGACGGCAATGCCCAGCGTCCAGGCGATATCGTCACCTCCATGTCCGGCCAGACCATCGAGATCATTAATACCGATGCCGAAGGCCGGCTGGTTCTGGCCGACGCGCTCTGGTACACCAAGGATCGCTTCAACCCGAAATTCATGGTGAACCTTGCCACGCTGACGGGCGCGATCACGGTGGCGCTCGGCAATCTTCAGGCCGGTCTATTCTCCAATGACGACGAGCTTGCAGCGCGCCTCACGCAGGCGGGCGATGTGACGGCCGAAAAACTGTGGCGCATGCCGCTCGGCAAGGATTACGACAAGATCATCGATTCCAAATTCGCCGACATGAAGAACAGCTCGGGCCGTCTGGCGGGTTCCGTCACCGCTGCGCAGTTCCTCAAGCGTTTCGTGGGCGAAACTTCCTGGGCGCATCTCGATATCGCCGGCACCGCCATGGGGTCGCCGCTGACCGAGATCAACCAGTCCTGGGGATCGGGCTACGGCGTCCGGCTGCTGAACGAACTCGTTCGCGCCCATTACGAAGATTGAAGCGAGCGGAGCGGCACGTCTGCGGATGACTGAAATTCTGTTTTACCATCTGACGGAATCGAAGCTGGAGGATGCGTTGCCGCCCTTGCTTGAGAAATCGCTGGAACGCGGCTGGAAGGTCGCGATCCAGACGGTGGGCGAAGAGCGCCGTGATTTCCTCGATACGCACCTGTGGACCTTTCGTGACGACAGTTTCCTGCCGCACGCCACCGATACTTCGCCCGCACCGCAAAACCAGCCGATTCTCCTGACGGCGTCCGACGAGAACGCCAACGCGGCAAGTGTCCGCTTTCTCGTCGATGGCGCCGAGCCGCCGGCGGTTGAGGCCTACGAACGTATCGTGTTCATGTTCGACGGATACGATGCCTACCAGCTCGAAATGGCGCGGAATCACTGGAAAAGACTGAAAACAGAGGGACATTCCCTGACCTACTGGCAGCAGTCACCTGAAGGCCGCTGGCAGAAGAAGGCCTGATCGCACCCCCCGATTGTGCATCCCGACGATTGGTTCCATACGCAAACAGACCGGCAAAAATTCGCACGTGGCGTCAATTGCGGGTTTTTGCATTATGCGCTCGAAGGAATCCCGGGGGAATGGGCTTTCGCTTCGAGCGAGGCGGCTGGTTTGACCTGCTCTGCCTCGGGCGGCTTCCTGTAACGCAACAGCAGAAGGACATGAGTATGGGACAGGCGATATCGCGACCGGAGGGAGAAACCGAGCGTCTGGTCGCGGTGCGGTCGATCATGTCTTTCAAGAATGCCGAGATGCCGGAGCTGAAAGTGCTGTCGCAACTGGGGCAGGGGGTTTTTGGCGTGGCGCGTGCGGCGGTCAGTATTATCGATGAGGATTGGCTTCATATCGCTGAGCAGGCGGGAATGCAGCTGTCGGAATGCTCGCGCGATCTGTCGATCTGCAACCGCGTCATCGCCAAGCAGGATGTGGTGGTGATACCCGATCTCACCGAGCATCCGCATTTCCGCTTCATGCCCTATGTGAAAGAGGGGCCGGAGCTGCGTTCCTATGCGGGTGCGCCGATCGAACTTGAGCCTGGTCTTGTTGTTGGCGCCTTTTGCCTGGTCGATACGGTGCCGAGAAATTTTTCCCGCATCGAAATCGACAATCTCAGACATTTCGCGTTGCTGGCGGCTGCATTGCTGCGGCTTCAGAAAGCCAATTTCACCATGAGTCTGGCCGAACGCGAATTGCGCGATGCGGCGATGACCGATCCGCTGACCGGGTTTTATAATCGCAAGGCGCTAGAGGCGATTGTCGACGGCCAGCTCGGCGCGGCCCTGCGTGCAAACGAGGCCTTCGGTGTGCTCTATCTTGATCTGGACGGTTTCAAGACCATCAACGACACGTTCGGCCATCCTGCCGGTGACCGCGTTCTGACCGCTGCCGCCGGACGTATCCGCAAGGCAATCCGCAAGGAGGATATCGTCGTGCGCATGGGCGGCGATGAATTCGCGATCTTTATACCGCGGCCCCGCAGCCCAGATGTCATGAGCGGAATGGCGGACCGGCTTCTGGCCGCTTTCCGAAACCCCTTTGACGTGGACGGGCAGGAGGTGGACGCCCGTCTCAGCATCGGCGGCGCGCTTGCTCCGCAGGCGGGTGCCGACCGGGCAACGCTGCTATCCAGCGTCGACGAAGCGTTGTATCAGGCCAAAAAATCAGGGCGCGACCGTTTCGTCAGCCGCGCCCTTTGAGGCATTGTCCTTCGGGAAGCGCTTCTGCTTCTCAGTCGTAGAAGGAATCCACGAATTTGTGGCGGCCGAGCAGGAAGGCGTCGGCTACGTGGGTCAGCGGCGCGAGATCGACATCGGAAAGGCCAGCCTTGATGATTTCCGAGAAACGCTCGTAAAGGGCAGGATATTCCCGCTCCGGCTGGGAGAGTTTTTCTTCGCCGTTGATCGAAAGCTTGGCGCCGCCTTCCGAAAGCACCATCCGTCCCGCTGCCGTCTCGGCAACGATATCCCAGCTCTGCTTGCCGGTCTGGCGCCAGTCGAATTCGGCATGGACGGGCGTTTTCGCCACATCGGAAAAATGCAGGTCGGCAGCGATCGGGGCGTCGCGGTTTTCCGGGAACTCAAGCGTCGCCTTGGTCAGGAACAGCGCGCGCGGCAGGATATGGGTGATGATCGAAAGCGCGTTGATGCCGGGATCGAACACGCCGAGACCGCCCGCCTGCCAGATCCAGGCCTGGTTCGGGTGCCAGTGGCGCACATCTTCTTTCCAGATGACATGCACGCTCTCGATTTTGGTGGAAGCCAGAAACACCTTCGCAGCCTCGACCGCCGGTGCATAACGCGAATGCCAGCTTGCAAAGAGCGAAAGGCCCTTCGAATCCGCCAGCCGGACGAGATCCTGCACCTCCGAAAGGGTGGCGCCCGGCGGCTTTTCGAGGAAAACGTGCTTGCCCGCATTCAGCGCCGCGTAAGCCGCCTCGTAACGATATTGCGGCGGCATGCACAGCGATACCGCGTCGATGGCAGGCACGGCCTCCAGCATGGCCTCGATGGTGCCATAGGAAGCGACGCCGTCCACGGTGCCGTGGCGGCTTGCGGTGCAGATCAATTCAAAATCCGGATTGCCTGCAATGGCGGGAAGATGCTGGTCGCGAACGATTTTGCCGACGCCGACGATGGCAAGCTTGGTGGCTGACATGAAGTGGAACCCGTGTGTGAGTGCTGTCTGAGATAAAGTGTGATTTTTACAGGTTTTTAGCAGAAACGCCCGAAGGAGCAAGGCGATCGTTTCGGCGCGAATGGTCTTTCCAGAAAGCGCGACGTCTCGACAGTATCCGACAGTGACTTCGCATTTCCACGCGACCTAAAATATATAAATTAATATTGCATTTTTATTGGAATTTTTCCTTTTTTCGGCTATTGAGATGCGGATTTTGATGTATATCTTGGTATTAATATAATTTATTTATTCTAATATAGTTATTTCAAAGATCGGATTGTGGTGGTTTTGTTTAAATCTGACCGATTTTCTGGCTTCGTTCAGAAAGTCAACGAAAGCAACCACCAATTCAATACATATGGGCTGATTTTCGGCGTCGTCCTCTACAATCTCTACATATTGGTGGATCTCAGTCTGGTGCCCGAGATCATCTGGCTTGATCTGGTCGTCCGCCTGATTATTGTAACGCCGATTTTATTTCTTTATTTTCCGGTGCGATATTATGCGATCGGGCTGCGGCCGGATGCGGTCGCCCATGAGGTGCTTCACGGGCTGGGCTGCATGTTGGTCGTCGCATCGATCATGTTCATCTATGCCAATGCTCGGACGTCATCCGCGAGCGAATATTACATCGGTATCGTTACCGTCGTCATTTACATGAATACGATCCATCGCAAACCGTTTCCGCTCGCCGTCATGGGTACGGTCGGGTGCATGATAGTATTCATTGTCGTCATGCGGTATGTCACGGTGACGAGCGAGGTCGCGAAGCTGCCCGCGATCATGTGTTCCGTTGGCATCAGCGTCGTTTCGCTTTTTGCGGCCTATCGTATCGAGCAGGTGGAAAGACGGGACTATCTGGCGTCGCTGCGCGAAAAAATGTTGTTGCAACAAATTCAAAGTGCAAACCAGGAACTTCAGCAGCTCTCCAATACCGATCAGCTCACCGGTATCCGCAATCGCCGCAGCTTCGACGAGGCGGCGAGCGAGGCTTCTGCCGGCAGCGGCAGGCCGCGGGCTCTCATCCTTCTCGATGTCGACTATTTCAAAAACTATAATGATTCCGAAGGCCATATTGCCGGCGATGACTGCCTGCGCAGGATCGCCGGACGTCTTCGCAGCGCCCTGCGCAGGGACGATGGCGACAGAAGTTTCGTCGCGCGTTACGGGGGCGAGGAATTCGTCGTCCTGCTCGACGATTGCGTCACTTCCGCTGCACTGGCGATAGGGGAAAGACTGAGATTGGCTGTGATCGACGAGGCAATACCCCATCTTAACCGCCCCGACGGGCGGGAAATCGTCACCGTCAGCCTCGGGATCGCAGTCTCCGGTGACGGCGGGGAAGTTATCTACGACATGGTCAACCGGGCCGATACCGCGCTTTACGAGGCCAAGCGCCATGGAAGAGACCGGCTGGTGTTGGCCTCCGGCCCTACGGAAGCGATTGCCGGGCCAACAGGACCTTATGACGCCGAAGCCGCAATGTCGGCATAGGCGGCTCAAGGCTGGGCGATGTTTGATAAGTCCTGCATGGAGCGGGAGTTGTGAAGTCCATGAACCGGAATTCCGGTGCCGCAACACATGACGACAGGTAATGCAGATGATGGAATTGATCGCCGCACAAGCGGCAGCATCCGCTGCCGAACTTCCCTTCCTCCTGCTTCAGGCGGCAGCCGTTGTCGGCATGGTGTCCGTGCTGATTCTCCTCCGGCGAAACATCGCCCTCGAGGATCCCCGCTATAAGATCTATTATGGCATCGTGTTCGGCATGGCAGGGTTTCTGCTCGCGATGCTGGTTTCCGAATTCATCAAACTTCCCTCCAAACCCTATATCCGCACGGAATTGCTGTTTCTTGCCGGGGTGCTGGGCTCATGGCAGGGCGGGTTGATCACCCTGGTTTTCGTGGCGGTCGGGCGATATGTCTTTGGCGGTCCCGCGCTGTTTCTTGCGGCCTTGCAGGACATGGTCGTCATTTCGGCCTGCGGCATCGCCATGTATGGCTGGATGCGCAACCGGCGCCTCGCCGATATCGGAAATCGGGATATTCTTATCGTCTGTGCGGCCAGATTCATGACCGCACTGCTGGCCATCACAATTTCGTTCGCCCTGGGTTTAATCGATCACGCACTGTTCGTAAGCGCACTCGGTCGCCGGACAATAGGCGCCGCCTCCATTGGTTTGCCGATGATCGTGTGCCTGTTCATCCTCTTGCGCAGCGAAGCGCGGGCCCGGGAAGAGGCAAGGAAACGAGAGGAGGCAGCAAGAACGGATTCGTTGACCGGTCTACCCAACACGCGGGCGCTTAAGGACCATATGGAAAAAGTCATGCGGCCGGAACCGGCGGTTCCCCACGCCCTTGTTCTGATCGAGATCGTCAATATAGCCGATGTCGCCGCCTGCGAGGGAGAAGACTGGAGCGATCTTTTCTGGCCCCGGCTTGCGCGGGAGATCTGCGACGGGGACTACGGCGTCCTTTGCGACACCAATGCGCCCTGTAGCTTCATGTTCGGCGATACGACACTCGCAGTCGTCATGCAGGGGATTTCGCTTGAAAAGTCCGAAAGTACGAAACTCATAATGCGTCTGCATGAGGGTTTGAGCACGTTTTGTCGCTCGGCGGAGGCAGGGCCGGTCCCGCATCTCAAAATCGGCGCGGCAAATCTGGACAAGCTTTCGCAACGGAACGTCGCCTCATTCCTCAGGCACCTCAGCCTGGCGCTCAAGGGCAGCGATCATCCGGTGCAGATTTTCCCCTTCTCCTTTGCCGAGAAAGCGACACTGGACGAGGCGGTGCGGCAGATGCTGGTCAACTGGATCAAATCCGGCACGCCGCCCATTTGTTATCAGCCGAAATTCGAAATGCGCAATCGCCGCATGATCGGCGCCGAAGCGCTCCTGCGCGCGGTCGACGCGCGGGGGCAGGCGCTTTCGCCTTATTATGTGCTGGAAATCGCCGAACGCCATCGGCTGCTGGTGGAATTCGAATGGTCGACGATCGAGGCCGTCGTGCGCGATCTTCGCGACCTGCACGGCCTCGAGGCGGATTTTCATCTGGCGGTGAATATTTCCGCTTCGTCCTTTGCGAGCGCGCATTTCGCAGACCGGGTCGTGGCGCTGCTGCACGAAATGGCGGTGCCGGCGTATCGCCTCTCAATCGAAGTGACGGAGATGAGCAGGATACCGACCACCGATGTCGTACAGCAGAATTTCGATACGCTGATTGCCGAAGGCGTCCGGCTGGCGCTCGATGATTTCGGTACCGGTTATGCCGCCCTTACGTTGCTGGCGCGGTTCCCGTTCGAAGAGGTCAAGATCGATCACTGGATGACATCGAGGCTCGACCAGTCGCGGTTCAGGGAGGCCATTGCGCTCGCCTTCGAGAGTGCGGAGCGTTACGGCGCAAAGCTGGTAACGGAAGGCATAGAAACCGAGGAGCAGAGCCGGCTCCTCATGCAGATGGGCATTCGCTTCGGGCAGGGTTATCTTTATTCCCCCGCCGTACCGCTCGACCGCCTGCAACCGCGCAGGGCATGCGCCTAGGACATATCCAGTTTAACCGAAAGCGCAGTCGCGCATCACCCCGCCATTGCTTCTTCATATTCACTCGAAAGCAGCAGCCATTGCTCCTCCGCATCCGAAAGCTTCGCGGCGGCCTCGCCACGCTCCTTCACTTTCTGTGCGGCCTTGGCGGGCGCTTTTTCGTATAGGACGGGATCCGCCAGCTCGGCGTCGAGCAACTGAATCGTTTTCTCAAGCTTCGCCGTCAGGGATTCGATTTCGTTGATCTTTTTCTTGAGCGGCGCAAGCTGGGCGCGCTTTTCCGCACTGGCCTTGCGTTGATCGGCTTTGGAAGCCTGTTCGGCCACGGCGTCGGTCTTGTCTTCCTTTTTCTTGCCGGAGGAAACGACGAGATCGCGATATTCCTCCATGTCGCCTTCGAAGGTCTTGACCGTGCCGTCAGCCACCAGCCACAGCCGGTCCACCGTCGCCTCGATGAGATGGCGGTCGTGCGAGATGAGGATGACCGCGCCGCTGTAATCGTTCAGCGCCTCGATCAGCGCCCTGCGGCTGTCGATATCGAGATGGTTGGTCGGTTCGTCGAGGATGAGCAGGTTCGGCGCGTGGAAGGCCGCCAGTCCCATCAGAAGACGGGCCTTTTCGCCACCGGAAAGGTCCTTTGCCGCCGTCGCCATCTTTTCGGTTGCGAGACCCATCTGCGCCACGCGGGAGCGCACCTGCGCCTCTGGCGCCAGAGGCATCAGCTTGCGCACATGTTCGACCGGTGTTTCATCCGGCACGAGGTCATCGAGCTGGTGCTGCGCGAAGAAACCGATCTTCAGGCCAGGGGCGACGCGAAGATCGCCCGCCTGCGGCGCAAGCCGGCCGGAAATGAATTTCGCGAAGGTGGATTTGCCGTTGCCGTTGGAGCCGAGCAGCGCAATGCGGTCGTCATTGTCGATCCTGAGATTGAGCTGCTTCAGGATCGATTTGCCCGGCTCGTAACCCACAGCCCCGCCATTGATGGCGACGATGGGGGAGGCGGGCTGCTTTTCCGGCTCCGGGAAGGTGATCGGCTGGACGTGATCCTCAATCACGGCGGCGACGGTGCCCATGCGCTCCAGCGCCTTGATGCGGCTCTGCGCCTGCCGCGCCTTGGTGGCCTTGGCGCGGAAACGGTCGATGAAGCTTTGCAGGTGTTTGCGCGCGGCGTCATTTTTTGCCTTCGCCTTCATCTGCAATTCGTCGTTTTCGGCCTTCTGGCGCTCGAACTGATCGTAGCCGCCGCGATAGAAGGTCAGCTTCTTCTGGTCCAGATGCACGATGGAGTTGACGGCATTGTTGAGAAGATCGCGGTCGTGGCTGATGATGATGACGGTGTGCGGATAACGCCGGATATAATCCTCAAGCCAGAGCGTGCCTTCGAGGTCGAGATAGTTGGTCGGCTCGTCGAGCAGCAAAAGGTCGGGCTCTGCAAACAGCACGGAGGCGAGCGCCACGCGCATGCGCCAGCCGCCGGAGAAGGAGGAGGCCGGGCGAAGCTGCGCTTCGTGATCGAAACCGAGACCGGCAAGAATGCTGGAGGCGCGCGCTTCCGCCGAATGGGCGTCGATATCGACGAGCCGCATCTGGATTTCGGCGATACGGTGCGGATCGGTCGCGGTTTCCGCCTCGGCCAGAAGCGCGCTGCGCTCCTTGTCGGCCGAAAGCACAATGGAAATCAGCGATTCTTCGGTACCCGGCGCTTCCTGCGCCACTTGGCCGATGCGCGCCTGTTTCGGGATTGTCACCGAACCGCTTTCCGCCGAGAAATCGCCGGTGATAACCCGGAACAGGGTGGATTTGCCGGCGCCATTGCGGCCAACAAGGCCCGCCTTCACACCGGCGGGAAGCGTCACGCTGGCATGGTCGAGAAGCAGACGCCCGGCGATACGGGCGGAAAGATCGGTAATCGTAATCATGGCGCCGTTTTGGCCGAACTGTCTGGCCAAGGCAAGAGCGCCCGCGCCACATCGGGCGAGATTAAACTGTCAATCGCCGAGCTGCGCCAGATAGCTGCTGCGGCTATGCTGCGCCACCTCCCGCGAATAACCGACGACGCAGTTGCGCGTGCCGCAGCGGGCCGAAAGCAGAGCGAGTTCGGCATGGCTGAAAAATTCGGCGGGCGTTGCGGTTCCGTCCACCGCGGCGACGCCGATCGAAACGGTCAGATGTTCGCCATCTCCTTCCTGCGTCACGAAACGCAGCGCCTCCACGCTTTGCCGCAACCGCTCGGCAATGGCCTCGGCCGTGTTCTGCGGCACGCCGGCAAACAGGAAGGCGAATTCATCGCCACCGATACGGGCGACGAAATCGTCCTTCTTGATGGTTTTGCGAAACAGGGCGGCGAGACGCCGTAATGCCTTGTTGCCGGCGGCGGAGCCATATTTGCCGTTGATCTCCCGGAAATGGTCGATATCCAGCAGCACCAGCGAGGTGGCGGATGCGGCCCGGTCCTTTGGAAAAAGAGCGCCAAGCTTTTCGAGAAAGGCCGCGCGGTTTGGCAGTGCCGTCAGCGCATCGCGCAGCGAGGCGGCCTGAAGTTCCCCACGGTTTCTTTCAACCTCGCGGATTTTCACCAGTCCCATGGCGATGAAATGCCGAAGGCTCGTCTGTTCTTCGTGGATATCGCCCAGCAACTCCACGAAGCGCTCCGTTGCGGGCGGCTCGCCATCCTCATGCTGCTCTAGGCTGGCCAGAAAAGTTTCGGTGCGCTGAAGGCTCGCCTCCAGCCGCGCGGAAATCTGCGTGAGTGTATCGAAGGCGTCGCTTGCCATCTGTTCGGCTTCGATGCGCGAAAAGCCGGGCAGATTGTGCCGCTGGCCGATGAGGTCGATTTCATGCTGCTGCGGCGCATTGCCAAGAGCGAGAATGTCACGGCCCATGGCCGGATTGTGTCCGGACAATATTTCATAGATCAATTCATAATTGCGCGGCAAAGGTGCAATGTTCATCTTGGCGATGAACTGCGTGATCTTGGTAACGACCAGAGCGCTTCTTGCCTGCTCGCGTTTTTTATCGCCCGCCGATGTCGTCACTGACAGCCCCAATAGCAATGGATTATTATGAATGGACGGCGATAACCGATTGTTGAACGGCGTTATTCTTACAAGCGACGGTTTAAAATAGAATAAATCCACACAGAATTTTGCCGTCCCGAAGCATAGATTCCGCGTTGCGGAAGGCGGGTGTGCCCCAAGCGTTCCTTGATCGATAATATGACAAATCCTGATTTGATTTCGGGCGACGACCGTTTTTATATCGCTCCATCGATGTTGCAGAAGAGGGGCAGCCCATGACGACTTCCAGAACGCTCTATTCGCTATGCGGAAGCGACACTTCCCGGCCATTTTCTCCCCATTGCTGGAAAACCGTGCTTTCGCTGGCGCATAAGGGGCTGGATTTCGAGGAGCGGCCTTTACCCTTCACGGTGATCCCGACGGTGGAGGACGGTTTTTCGAAGACCGTGCCGATCCTGCGCGATGGCGACGAGCTGATAAGCGACAGTTTCGAAATCGCGCTTTACCTGGACGAGGCTTACCCGGAGCGGCCGTCGCTGTTCAACGGCGAGGGCGGCAAGGCCATGGCCCGTTTCGTCGAAAGCTGGTCGCAGACGGTGCTTCACCCGGCCATCGTGCGTATCGCCGTGCTCGATATCCACAATATGCTGGATGAGCCGGACCGCCGTTATTTCCGCGATAGCCGCACGAAAGCGCTCGGCCGTCCGCTCGAGGATGTGGTGGCGAACCGCGAGGCGGAAATCGCAGCCTTTCCGGCATTGCTTGCGCCGATCCGGCGTATGCTGAGCTTCCAGCCTTTCATCGGCGGCACATCGCCGCTCTTTGCGGATTACATCGTGTTCGGCGCGCTGCAATGGGCGCGGATCACCACCGGGGCGGATTTGTTCGCTGATAATGACCCCGTGCGGGACTGGTTCGAAGGCTGCCTCGATCTCTACGATGCGAGAGGCCGCAGTGTGACAGCGGCGTGAAATGTCTGGCATCATTGCCGCAATCTCGTCGATCCCCCTTGTTTTCGGGCCTTTGGGCGGTTAAAGACCGCCCACTTTCTCTGAAGGAAAAGGAAACGGACATATGGCGATTGAACGCACATTTTCGATGATCAAGCCGGACGCAACCAAGCGTAACCTGACGGGCGCGATCACCAAGGTATTTGAAGACAACGGCCTGCGCGTCGTCGCCTCCAAGCGCGTCTGGATGAGCAAGCGCGAAGCCGAAGGCTTCTACGCCGTTCACAAAGAGCGTCCCTTCTTCGGCGAGCTCGTTGAAGGCATGACTTCCGGCCCGACCATCGTTCAGGTTCTGGAAGGCGAAAACGCCATCCTCAAGAACCGCGAAATCATGGGCGCCACCAACCCGGCCCAGGCCGCGGAAGGCACCATCCGCAAGACCTTCGCGCTCTCCATCGGCGAAAACTCCGTTCACGGTTCCGACGCTCCGGAAACCGCCGCACAGGAAATCGCCTACTGGTTCGCCGAAACCGAAATCGTCGGCTGATTCAAAATCTCAACGGCTTGAATCGCTGTCGCAGGCGATTGTGTGAAGCTGCTGAAAAGACTCGAAGAAACGGAGCCGAAAGGTTCCGTTTTTTTGTTTTGGAGCGCTGCCTGCAAGACGGTGCGTTTCTGCGGAGACCTCACTCCATACTCCGTCACCCCGGACTGGATCCGGGGTCCAGCGCGATCAAGTCCTTGATCGCAAAGACTCTTACGCCACGCAGACGCGCGGCGGCTGGATGCCGGGTCAAGCCCGGCATGACGGAAGTGAGGTTTGCCACCCCCTACAGAGAACTGAGCCTAAGGCTGCAATTTTTTGTTAGGACGCCGGACACCCCTGAACAGGTCGCATATCCGTCGTGCCATCCGGTTTGAACACCTCCGGATTGGGCGTATAAAGCGGGCCGACCACCAGCGGCTTGGCGGGAAGAAGCGACTGGTCGGTGTCGGAGCGGATCGTGGTTTCGATGGTCTGGAGAATGTCGCCTTCCGGCCCCTTGATGCGGATGGTGACCTTATAGGGCCGGTCCTGCTTCACGCATTCCACCGGCGGGCTCTGAACCGTGATCTTTTCGTCTTTCGGGAAAATCTTCTCGCGGCTGGTAAGGTCTGGACCGCCGCGCGGGTTTTCGAACGTCGCTTCCACCGTGCTGCCATCGCGAATGGGGGCGATGCGCTGGAGGGTTACCAGATAGGTGGCGATGGCGACGCGATAGTTGAAAACGAACATTCGGCCGGAAATCTTCGCCACTTCGCGCGGTTCGTCCCGCTGGCAGCCGGAAAAAGCGAGCATTCCCGCAATCGCCAGCAAGGGAAGGGCAATTCTTTTCATGATCGCACGTCCTTCTTCCGGTGATAGTGCCGGCTGGCTTTCTGCCGATTGCCGCACACAGCCATATCGCACCAGATACGGCTTCTGTTCTTGCTGCGGTCGATGAAAAGCCAGCCGCAATTGCCGCAGATCCGCAGCCGCTCCCGTGTCTCGCCGGCAAGCAGTAAGAGGGCGGAATGGGCGGTGGCGTTGCCCAGGCTTTCGGCAAGCGGAAACGTCCGCAGCGCTGTGCCGCAGGCGAAGAGAAGCCCGGCCAGCCTGCCGTCGCCATCGTCGCCGCCGGTAATGGCGGCGCGGAAATAATCGTCGACGGCCTCGCGAAGATCGAGAAAAACCGCCTGCTTTTCCGCCTCGGGCGCGATGAGCGTGGGAAACCTGTCACGTTCAGCACCGAGCCTTGTGGCCGCTTCGGCAAAGGCCGCGATCTGCGCCGGCACGGCAAAACGGTCGACCGATTTTGCCGCATCCGAGCGCAGGATCACGCTGTTGGCGACATCCAGCGCCAATGCGCCGCCTGCGAAACGATGTTCTGTCCAGCGAAAGGTCATACCGCACATTATAACTGTCAAAATGAGTTTTAACAGTTATAATCATGGCGGGAGGACGCGCTTGGCCTATTTCCTGCAACAATCGCTGAATGCTGTGCCGGTCGCCTCGCTTTATGCGGTTCTGGCCTTTGGTTATGCCATCGCCTTTTCGGTCACCAAACGCGCCGATGTCACCTATGGCGCCATATTCGCCTTTGCCGGCCAGACCTGCCTATTATTTGCGGATTTCGGCTGGAACCGGCTGTGGCTGGTTTTGCCGGCAACATTGGCGCTCGGGGCAGGGGCAGGCCTGTTCGGCGGGCTGTGGGCGGCGGGTTTTGTCGGCCGGGCGGTGATGCGCCCGCTGGCGAAAGCCTCTCCCAATGCCGTGACCGTCGCCTCTGTCGGCGTGCTGATTGCGCTGACCGAAAGCGCGAGGCTGGCCGCCGACACAAGGCAATTATGGCTGCCGCCGCTTCTGTCTCAGCCGGTGCGCTTCTGGGCCGATGGCGGCTTTGCCGTGACCCTGACGCCGATGCAGATGCTGAACACGGCGGCGTTCTGCCTGCTCATTCTCGCAGGGTCGTTTTATCTTGGCCGTTCCGCTTTCGGCAGGCGCTGGAAATCGGTCTCGGACGATGCTTTCGCCGCCGCATTATGCGGGGTGAATGCGGGCCGGATATTTCTCGTCTCCTATTGTGCGGCGGGCCTCGTCGCCGCCATCGCCGGCGTGCTGGCCACATTCTATTACGGCACCATGGATTTCGGCGCCGGTCTGGTCTTTGGCCTGAAGGTGGTGCTGATTTCGGCGGCGGGCGGTTATGCCAGTCCGCTCATCTGCGGCCTTGGGGCCGCCGCCGTCGGCTTTGCGGAAACTTTCTGGGTCGGTTACGGCCCGGCCGCCTGGCGCGATGCGGTGGTTCTGGCGATGCTGGTCGGCTGGCTGATTGTCATGCGCAGCAGGGTGGAAGCGCCCTGAGTCTGGCCACTAGAGCGTCTTTCGTCGTTTCTTCGAATCGACGAAGCGCTCTAACTCTTGTTTCGTCGCATTTCCGGACGGAAAACCGGGCTCCACTTTTCCTGGAAATGCTCTATCGCCACTTGTCCTTGGCCGCGTCGTCGGTTGTTTTTGCCGCAACCCAGTCGCCCGCCGAGCCATCCTTGCCATGTTCCTTTTTCCAGAACGGGGCGGATGTCTTGAGATAATCCATCACGAAATTGGCGCCATCGAAGGCGGCCTGTCGATGCGATGAAGCTGCGATGACGAGGACGATGTTTTCGCCGGTGGCGATCTTGCCGTGGCGGTGGATGGCGGTGAGGCCGAGAAGGCCGAAGCGCTCCATGGCAAGTGTGGCGATGCGGGTTATTTCCGCCTCGGCCATGCCGGGATAGTGTTCAAGCTCCAGCGCCGCAAGCGTGCCGCCATCATCCCGACAGAGCCCGGTGAAGGCCACGACCGCGCCGATGCTCCTGTCCCCTTCCGTCAGCCGGCGGGTTTCTTCCGCAGCGTCGAAATCCTCTGCCTGCACGCGGACCGTCGGCTGCATCCGCTCATCCCCCCGTCATCGGCGGGAAAATGCCGATCTCGCGCGCGCCGACGATGCTTTCATCATGCTCGACATGCTCCTGATTGACGGCGACGCGGATCACATTGGGAAACTCGAAGGCGGCTTCGTAATTCTCGCCGCGCGTCGCAAGCCAGGCGATCAGCTCGCCGGCGGTGGTGACGGAGGAGGGGATGTCCAGCTCTTCTTCATCCGTGCCGATCTTCTCGCGAACCCAGGCGAAATAAACGATCCGTGTCATCAGTCTTCGTCCACAATGTGCTTCAGGCCGGCCTTGAAGTAATCATAGCCGGTATACATGGTCAGCGCCGCCGCGATCCACAGCAGGGTAATGCCCATTTCGGTCGTGTAGGGCAGAACCTTGTCGCCCGCAGGACCCGCGAGCAGGAAGGCGATGGCGACCATCTGGATGGTGGTCTTCCATTTGGCGATGCGGGTGACGGGAACGCTGACCTTCAGCGCCGCCAGATATTCGCGCAGGCCCGAGACCAGAATTTCGCGGCAGAGAATGGTGATGGCCGCCCAGAGCGACCAGCCGGCAATGGTGCCATCCGCCGCCATCAGAAGCAGGACGGAGGCGACCAGCAGCTTGTCGGCGATCGGGTCCAGCATGCGGCCGATATTCGACGTCTGGTTCCAGATACGCGCGAGATAACCATCGAGGAAATCGGTCAGCGAGGCGATGATGAACAGCCACAATGCCGTCCAGCGCGCGAAATCCGAGCTTTCCAGTTTCCCTTCGATGTAAAAGCACAAAACGATGACAGGAACCGCGAGGATGCGGCCATAGGTGAGTAGGTTGGGAATGCTGTATGCGCGCGAAGCCATGGGAAACCTGTCAGTCTAAGATTAGCTGCCTTGATGCCGCCGCCAGGGCATAGCGTCAACACGGGATTATGTTTTTTTAGCAGTTCGCCACGACGGCACGGCGTCAATCGCCGCCGCTCTCGTGGAAGTGATTGTAGATTTGCCGCGCAACCGTCTCCGAAATGCCGCTGACAGCCATCAGGTCGTTGAGACCGGCGCGGGAAACCGCCTTGGCCGTGCCGAAATGCTGCAGCAGGGAGCGCTTGCGGCCCGGACCGATTCCCGAGATTTCGTCGAGCGGATTGCGCACCATTTCCTTCTTGCGCCGCGCCCGGTGCGAGCCGATGGCGAAGCGGTGCGCTTCGTCGCGCATGCGCTGAATGAAATAGAGCACGGGATCGCGCGGCGGCAGCGAAAAATCGCTGCGCCCATCCGCAAAGAAGCGTTCGCGGCCCGCCTCGCGGTCCACACCCTTGGCGACGCCGATGGCGGTCACACAGTCGCGAATGCCGAGTTCATCGAGAATGGCCCGTACCGCCGTCATCTGCCCCTGACCGCCATCGATCAGGATCACATCGGGCCAGGCGGGGAAGGGCATATCGGCGGCTTCCTCCGGCGTCGGCGTCTGCGTCTGTCCACGGTCGGGCTTTCCCTCTTCCTTCAACAGACGCGAGAAGCGGCGGGTCATCACCTCGCGCATCATGCCGAAGTCGTCGCCGGGGGTGATGTCGGTCGATTTGATGTTGAACTTGCGGTACTGGTTCTTCACGAAACCTTCCGGCCCCGCCACGACCATGCCGCCCACGGCATTGGTGCCCATGATATGGGAGTTATCGTAAATCTCGATCCGGCGCGGCACATAGGAAAGACCGAAGGTTTCCGCAAAACCCTTCAGCAGCCGCGCCTGAGACGAGGTTTCCGCCAGCTTGCGGCCATGCGCCTCTCGGGCATTGGCAAGCACATGGTCGGTGATGTCCTTCTTCTCGCCACGCTGCGGCACGCTGATTGTCACCTTGTGCCCGGCCTTTTCGCCGAGTGCTGCGGCCAGCAGCTCCTGCTCCTCCACCGTTTCGGAAAGCAGGATTTGCTTAGGCACCGGCTTGTCGTCATAAAACTGCGCCAGGAATGCATTGAGGATTTCCGAGCCGGGCAGCGAAGGGTCGGCCTTCGGGAAATAGGCGCGGTTGCCCCAGTTCTGCCCGGTGCGGAAAAAGAACACCTGAATGCAGGAGATGCCGCCTTCATGGTGGATGGCGAAGACATCCGCCTCCTCGATGCCGGCGGGGTTGATGCCCTGATGGCTCTGGACATGCGACAGTGCGGCCAGCCGGTCGCGATAGACGGCGGCGCGCTCGAAATCGAGGTCCTCGGCCGCCTCGTTCATCTGCCGCGCAATCGCGGTCTTGACGCTCTGGCTCTTGCCGGACAGGAAATCCTTGGCTTCCTTGACGAGTTCTTCATACCCCTGATCGCTGATCTCATGCGTGCAGGGGCCGGAACAGCGCTTGATCTGGTAAAGAAGACAGGGACGCGTGCGGGTTTCGAACACGCTGTCGGTGCAGGTGCGGATCAAAAAGGCGCGTTGCAGAGAATTGATGGTGCGGCCGACTGCGCCGGCCGACGCAAAGGGGCCGAAATAATCGCCCTTGCGCGCCCGCGCTCCACGGTGTTTGAAAATCGCCGGCGCGCGATTGTCTGCGGTAATGAGAATATAGGGAAAAGACTTGTCGTCGCGCAAAAGCACATTAAAGCGCGGCCGCAAGCGCTTGATGAGATTCGCTTCCAGTAGAAGCGCCTCTGTTTCCGTGCGGGTGGTGACGAATTCCATATGGGCGGTCAGCCGCACCATCTGGGCAATGCGGTTGGAATGCACGCGGCCCTGCGCGTAATTGCCGACACGCTTCTTCAGCGAGCGCGCCTTGCCGACATAAAGAACGTCGTTCGCCTCGTTGAACATGCGATAGACGCCCGGCGCATTCGGCAGGTGTTTGACGAATTCGCCGATCAGATCCATGCCCTTCAGGCCGGATTCGTTCTTCCAGCCCGCATTCCAATCCATGCCGGCAACGTCGCTCGATGCCTCGGTCGCATCGGTTGCGGCAAGGTTTGCATCGTCGTCTTCGTCGTCGGTTTCATCGAAGAGAATACCGCCATCAGGCAGCTTCTTTCCGTTCATTCATTTATCTCCGCCACGTCAGGGGTTTCCCAGCCAAGATGCTGGCCGCCGTCGAGCGCGATCATTTGTCCGGTGACCGACGGCGTGTCGAAAAGAAAGCGAATCGTCCGCCCGAACTCGTCCGGTGCGGGACCACGCTTTAATATAAGGCCGTCGATCTGCGCCTGAAAGTCCTCGGGCGCCTGTCTTTCGCTTTTGAAGGTGGGACCCGGCCCAATGGCGTTGACCCGCACACGCGGCGCAAAGCTTTGCGCCATCGTCCGCGTGGCCGTCCAGAGCGCCGATTTCGAAAGCGTATAGGAATAAAACCGTGGCGTGAGCGCAAGCACGCGCTGGTCGATGATATTGACGATCAGCCCGGATTTATCGGCAGGCAGTTGCTCGACAAAGGCGGCGGCGATGAGGGAGGGCGCCCGCACATGCACGGCGAAATGTGCGTCGAAGATCGCCGGATCGGGCTTGTCCGCCGAGTCGTCGAGAAAAACCGACGCATTGTTGATAACGACGCCGATAGGCCCCAGTGCTGACGCAGCCTGTTCGATGAGCCCCGAGGCAGGGCCGGATTGTGTCAGATCCGCCTGAACGGCTACGGCCTTGCCACCTTTCTGCCTTATTTCGTTAGCGAATTCCTCGGCGCTGGCCATGGATGCATTGGCATGGACGGCGATGGCGAAGCCATGGGCGGCCAGATCGGTGGCGATTGCCCGCCCCAGCCGCCGGGCGGCTCCCGTTATCAAGACTGTCTTTTGTATATTTTCTTTCACGGCTGACCTGCATTTGCTCATATCCGTCCTATTTGCTGGATATAAATGCAAATCGCAAGCTGTCCATCGGCCCCAAAAGAATTGGGCGATTTTTTATTCACAATGCAATTTCGGTTTAATTTGAATATAACTAAGTTTAAAGGCAATCTATTGCTGGTTAGGCTTCTGTTAGGGTTAATAAACCCCTTGTGGCAATTAGGCAACGTCTAATTCTAGTCACGTCGCCGCCCCAAACAATTCACATTTTGGCTCTTTGATCTCCGCATTCTCCTATCAAATTCAGTTTCCAGAGGGGCGATTAACCCGACGAGTTTACACCGCGTCTGAGAACAATGTTTTGAGTACAGAGCGGTCCTGAAAGGAGAATAGCATGCGTATTTTCGTAGCAACCCTTATGGCTTCGACCATGGCAGCCGCCGGCTTTTCGGCTGCTCACGCCGCTGACGCCGTAAACGAAGTGCCGCAGGCACCGGTTTCCTACGACCAGCCCGCGCCGGTCAAGGATTGGTCCGGTGCGTACCTCGGTGGTACGGTCAACTACGATTGGGGCCGTTTCAGCTCCAGCAACGACGGTCGTGACGCCAAGGGCGCTGGCGGCGGTCTCTACGGCGGTTACAACTGGCAGAACGGCCAGCTGGTTTACGGTGCGGAAGCAGACGTCAACCTCGGTGACGAGCGCGGTTCCGCCGGTACGGTCGCAGGTCGCGCCGTCGAAGGCAAGCAGGGCGTCAACGGCTCGCTGCGTGGCCGCGTCGGTTACGACATGAACCCGTTCCTGCTCTACGGTACGGCCGGTCTTGCTGTTTCCGACAACAAGGTTCGTGACGGCGTCAACAAGGACAGCGCCACGGCTCTCGGATACACGGTTGGTGCCGGTGTTGAAGCCATGGTTACAGACAACATCACCGCTCGTCTGGAATATCGCTACAGCGACTACCAGAAGAAGGACTACACGCTCGGCAACGACGCCTTCTCGCGTGGTTATGATGACCACTCCGTCAAGGCCGGTATCGGCGTCAAGTTCTGATCCCTCAAGGATCGCTATTGGAAAAGCCGGGGTTTTGCCCCGGCTTTTTTGTTTTTCGCTCTTAAGCGTCGGCATGAGTGCCCGGCCTTCCGGCCAGGCGTCCTTCTGCATCCCACTCAGGCGGCGGCCTTCATTTCCGCATAGGCTTCGAAACGCTTGCCGAAGGTTTCCGGCCAGCCGGCCAGCGCATCGCGCCCTTCGGCCCATTCGCCGGCGAAACGCAGGTCGAGATAACCGATCATCGCGGCAAGGGCGAAATGGCCGCCATGCAGCTTCTTGCCGGTTTTCGGCAGGTTGGTGTTGAGATAATCAAGCCCGCGGACCACCTTGCTCCACTGCTTGTCGATCCAGGGCTGGTGGATCTTTTCTTCCGGGCGGAAACGGCGCTCGTAAACGATGGCGAGCAGGCAATCCATGATGCCGTCGCACAGCGCTTCGAGAATTTCCACATCCGTGCGCTTGCCGTTCTTTTTCGGGTAGAGCTTGCCGCCCGAAAGACGGTCGAGATAATGCATGATCGCCACGCTGTCATAGACCGAGCCGCCTTCATCCAGAAGCAGGACCGGAATCTTGCCGAGCGGATTGTTGTCCATCAGCGTTGCGGGCTCGGCACTGGTGTCGACACGCACGGAGGTAATGTCGATGCCGAGATGGCGCGCGGCCATACGGACCTTGGCGGAGTAGGGGGAGGCGGGCGAGTAGAGCAGTTCCATGGTCGTGTCCTGTGGGTTGTCGTCTGGGGACTGGAATAGTCAATAAAGCTGCATAGCGGTTTTATGTCTGGAAAATGTGTAGAAGAGTGCAATCGAGAGCATTCGATGCGCTCTAGCGAATGGGGATGATTTCCGTGGCGTTGGCGCGGCAGCCCTTGCGGTCAAGCTCGGGGCAGTCGCGGAATGTCATGTCCCTGTTGAGGCAGATGCGCACTTCCTCAAGGCGCCTGCCGTCGCAGCTGATGGAGATGCCGCGTTTCGACAGGCCGGGATTGGCGTCGGTGAAGGCGGTTTCTATGGCGTCGGCGGAGAGAGTGGCGGCTTCGGCGCCGGAGGCGATCTTTCCCGGCAGCCGGATGGCTTCGAAGGCGGCCCGTGTCGCCGAGAAATAGTCCCTCTGCGACAGGCCGGAGCAGGAGCCGTGCTTGCGCCACTGGTGGCCGATCAGGCCCATGGACGGCATGATATCGAACATGGTGCGGCCGATCGCGTCCGGAACACGGTCGGGCTCACCGCTCTGGCAGAATTCAGGATAACCGTTTTCGTTCTGCGGCCACAGCCCGTGCACCACGAAACCGTAACGTCTGTCGCTGCCGCATTGCTGGCGGTTGCCCGAGCCTTCGGAACTGGCGCAGAATGCCGGTGACCAGGAGAGCGACAGCACGTAAAAATCGAATCCGCTTCCGCGGGACGCAGGGTTCTTGCCCGTCTCCTGTCGGGAAACGTCGCGCCCTGGAGCGTCCGGCCGGGAGTTGCCGACGGTCTGCGATTGGGATTGTGTCTGCCGGTTGCCGGCGGGGCTGGTCGGAGCCGGATTTTCCCGCGCGAACCACAATGCGCCGAGCGACAGAAGGCCCAGGGCGATGAAACCGGCATAACGCTTCATTCCGTGTACGTTCTCCGGAAAGTGGACGACCTCACATCGCCGGCGGGCGACGATCCGGTCTTACATCAACTTGTGAACGGGGCAAACCGCCAATCTTTGATGAAAAGGTTGAAAGCTTTGCCGCATAACGAATAAAGTTGAACGAATCTTCCGCAAAGACGGAACAGGGCTGGGGTGAGGCTGGAGGAAATAGGCGGGCATGACCGCATGAAATTCAAGAAATATATCTGGCCCGTCGTTGGCTTCGCGACGATCGGTTTTTCCGCCTGGTTGCTCTTTCACGAATTGCGCGGCCTGTCGCTCGATGATCTCTGGGACAGTCTGAAAGCCATTCGCGTGCGGGACTGGCTGTGTTCGGGCCTTGCTACCCTGCTGGCCTATGCCGCGCTCGCCGGTTACGACCGCATCGCGTTGCAGCATCTTGGCCGCAAAGTGAACTGGTTCTTCATCACGCTCACCTCTTTCACTACCTATGCGCTGTCCCACAATGTCGGGGCCTCGGTATTCTCCGGCGCCGTGGTGCGATATAGGGCCTATACGTCCAAGGGGCTGAGTGTGGCGGAAGTGGGCGTGCTTGTCGGCCTCTGCTCCTTCACTTTCCTCATCGGCACGATCATGCTCATCGGGCTGGTGCTGCTTTACGAGCCTGACATCACCGAACGGTTTACCGGCATTCTGCCCGTCGAAGCCTCCACCACCACAGGTGTGGTGCTGCTTCTTTTCGTCGGTCTTTATATTCTTGGCAGCCTGCTAAGGCTGAAGCCCCTGAAAATCGGTTCCTTCGTGCTGCCATACCCCGCGCCGAAGCTTGTTGCGCAGCAACTCGTCATCGGCCCGATCGAACTGATCGGCGCGGCGGGCATCATCTATTTTGCGCTGCCGGAAGCCGGAAATCCTGGTTATATGGTCATTCTCGGCATATTTCTGGTTTCCTTCTCGGCGGCGCTCATCTCGCACGCGCCGGGAGGTCTGGGGGTGCTGGAACTGGTCTTCGTCACCGGCCTGCCGGACATGAACCCGGCGGATGTCATCGCGGCGCTTCTGGTCTTCCGGCTGTTCTACCTCATCATTCCCTTCATCATGGCCCTGTTCGTGATCCTGTTCTTCGAACGGTCACAGCTGGCGCAGGCGCAGAGGCGGGAAGGGCTGAGATAGCCCTTTCAAATCTCTTCCGATTTTTCCTCGCCGCGCAGCCAGAAGGCGCGCTGCGAGGCGAACCTGTCCTGCGCCAGCATTGTCTTCAGGTAGGGCAGCAGCGTATGCAACTCGTCCTTTAGCGTATAAGGCGGATTGACGATGATGAGGCCGGAGCCGCTCAGGCCATCCAGCCGGTCGCTTCTGACGGAAAGCTCCGCGCACAGCATCTTCGGAATGTCGAAGGATTGCAGCCGCTCGTGGAAGTCCTTGATAGGAGCGCCTTTCTTCAAGGGATACCACAGGCAATAGGTGCCGGTGGAAAAACGCCGATAGGCCTTGTTCAAGCCATCGGCCAGACGCTGATATTCATTCTCAAGCTCGAAAGGCGGATCGACGAGGATCAGGCCACGCTTTTCCTTCGGCGGCAGATGCGCGCCGAGCGACAGCCAGCCATCCAGCTCGGTAACTCGCACCTGATAGTCCCCCTCGAAGAGGCGCGCGAGCGCCCGGCTGTCATCCGGGTGCAGTTCCATGGCCGAAAGCCGGTCCTGCGGGCGAAACAGCATGCGCGCTAGTTTCGGTGAGCCGGGATAGAATTTCACGCCACCTTCCGGATTGAGCTCCTTCACGGCGTCAAGATAAGGCTCCAGCAGTTCGGCGATGGGGGCGGGCAGATCGGCCTCCATCAGCTTGCCGATGCCGGTCTGCCATTCGCCGGTCTTCTGCGCCTCTTCCGAGGTCAGGTCGTAAAGCCCGATGCCGGCATGGGTGTCCAGCACGCGAAAGGCCTTGTCCTTGTTCTGCAGGTAACGCACGAGGCGGGCGAGAACGGCATGTTTGAGGACATCCGCGAAATTGCCGGCGTGATAGATGTGGCGGTAGTTCATGGATGTGTCTCGCTTGCCGTTTATCCGGATGAATGGTCAGGATGAATATTCTTGATGGACGTCACTTCGGCCTTTTTGCCGCATCGTTGATGCAATATACAAAAGACATGAACGTTGCGACCCCGATTTCCGCTGAAAAAGCCGCCCCGAAGTCCGAAGTCCGTATCGGACACACGGTCTGCCCGCATGACTGTCCGAGCGCCTGCGCGCTCGAGGTCGACATCAATGCCGATGGCCGCATCGGCCGCGTGCGTGGGGCTAACGCCAATACTTATACCGCCGGCGTGATCTGCGCCAAGGTGGCGCGTTATTCCGAGCGCATCTACCATCCCGGCCGTTTGCTGACGCCGAAGCGCCGCAAAGGCGCAAAGGGTGCCGGCGACTGGCAGGAGATTTCCTGGGAAGCGGCTCTGGACGAGGTGGCGGACGCTTTTGTCAAGGCCGAGGCGCGGCATGGTACTGAGGCCATCTGGCCCTATTTCTATGCCGGCACCATGGGGCAGGTGCAGCGCGATTCCATCGAGCGGCTGCGCCACGCCAAGAAATATTCCGGCTTTTTCGGCTCGATCTGCACCAACATGGCCTGGACCGGTTATGTGATGGGCACCGGCGCACTGCGCGGCCCGGATCCGCGCGAGATCGCCAAGGCCGATGTCGTCGTCATCTGGGGCACCAACGCGGTCGCCACACAGGTCAATGTCATGACCCATGCGGTGAAAGCCCGCAAGGAACGCGGTGCGAAGATCGTCGTCGTCGATATCTACGACAATCCGACTATGAAGCAGGCGGATATGCGCCTCGTCGTCCGCCCCGGCACGGATGCCGCACTTGCCTGCGCCGTCATGCACATCGCCTTCCGCGACGGTTACGCCGACCGTGATTATATGGCGCGCTTCGCCGACGATCCGGCCGGGCTCGAGGCGCATCTGAAGACGAAGACACCGCAATGGGCATCCGAAATCACCGGCCTTTCCGTCGACGAAATCGAGGATTTCGCAAGGCTGGTCGGCGCCACCAAGAAGACCTTCTTCCGGCTCGGATATGGTTTTGCCCGCCAGCGCAACGGCGCGGTCGCCATGCATGCGGCGCTTTCCATCGCCACGGTTCTCGGCTCCTGGCAATATGAGGGCGGCGGCGCGTTCCACAACAATGGCGATATCTTCCGGCTCAACAAGGCGGAGCTGATGGGCAGTTCTTACGCCGACCCCGAGGTGCGCCAGCTCGACCAGTCGCAGATCGGCCGCGTGTTGACGGGGAACGCGGAAGCGCTGCGCCACGGCGACCCGGTGACGGCGCTGCTCATCCAGAACACCAATCCCGTCAATGTCGCGCCCGAACAGCGACTGGTAAAACAGGGTTTCCTGCGCGACGATCTCTTCGTCGCCGTGCATGAGCAGTTCATGACCGAAACGGCCGATGTGGCCGATATCGTGCTGCCCGCGACCATGTTCCTCGAACATGACGACATCTACCGCGCCGGCGGCCAGAACCACATTCTGCTTGGGCCCAAACTGGTGGAGCCGCCGGAAACGGTGCGCACCAATCTCTTCGTCATCGAGGAACTGGCAAAGCGCCTCGGCGTCGACCACATGCCGGGCTTCGGCCTTTCGGCCCGCGACCATGTCGACCGTATGCTCAAAGTCAGCGGCTGGGGCGATTTCGACACGCTGGCTGAAGAAAAGTGGATCGATGCGCAGCCGTCCTTCGAGGTGGCGCATTATCTCCAAGGCTTCGGTTACGGCGATGGCAAATTCCGCTTCAGCCCCGAATGGGCGACTGGACCGTCTCCGAACAAGCCGCCGAAAAATATCGGTGTGATGGGGCCTGTTGCACAATTTCCGAAATTCCCGGATCAGGTCGACGTCATCGAAACCGTGGACGGTGACCATCCCTTCCGGCTGGCGACATCGCCGGCGCGCAACTTCCTGAACTCCACCTTCGCGGAAACGAAGACCTCCGTGCAGAAGGAAGGCCGTCCGGAATTGATGATCTGTCCCGAGGATGCGAGCGGCAACGGCATCGCCGATGGCGACATCGTCCGCATTGGCAATGCGCGCGGCGAAGTGCGCCTCCATGCGAAAATCGTGGAGGGTGCGAGACCGGGTGTGCTGATCGCCGAAGGGCTGTGGCCAAACAGGGCGCATCTCGATGGCGAAGGCATCAATGTGTTGACCGGCGCCGATGCCGTCGCTCCCTACGGCGGTGCGGCTTTTCACGACAACAAGGTGTGGCTCCGCCGCGATGACGAGGCCCGCGAGGCTTGATATTGCGCCGCAACACGGGCAGGCTGAAATTCCACGACATGCAAGGACATATCCGGTGACACAGACGCAGGCGAAAAACATTCCGGCTGACACGGATGCGGGCAGAATCCGGCTGGTGGAAAAAGAAACCGTCTGGAAGGGCTTCGTGCATATGCAGAAGCTCGTTTTCGACCAGCGCATGCCGGATGGCAAAACCATCCGTATCGTCCGGGAAGTCCACGACCATGGCAGCGCCGCCGCCATTCTTCTTTATGACCCGAAGCGCGACAGCGTGGTGATGGTGCGCCAGTTCCGCCCCGCCGCCTTCGTGAACGGCGATCAAAGCTTCATGATCGAGGTACCGGCGGGGCTTCTCGACGACGACGACGCAGCCGTCGCCATCCGCCGTGAGGCAATGGAAGAATCCGGTTACGCTGTTGAGAAGGTCGAGTATCTCTTCGACATGTATGCAAGCCCCGGCACGCTGACGGAGAAAGTCAGCCTCTTCGTCGCCCGCATTGATCTTGACGTGCAGGCCGGCAGCGGCGGCGGACTGGAGGACGAAGGCGAGGATCTGGAGGTTCTGACCTACGGGCTGGACGAAGCCTTCGCGATGATCGCATCGGGTGAAATCACCGATTCCAAGACGATCATTCTCCTGCAATGGGCGATGTTGAATCGCGATCGGCTTTGAGGGCAGGGTTATTCGAACGCATCTGGTAAATTCGTACATCGAGTAAAACCGCCGAAATCAGAAGCGTCCTCTCACACCCATCCCCACGAAAATCGACTGCAAGTCACCGCCGCCGGCATTCTTTTCCGATGACAGGTTTCCGGCGCCTGCGCCGCTGTAATGTGTGTCTCCGCGCCCGAGGCTGGTATAGTCATATGCGCCGTCGAGATAGATCGAGGCATTCTCGGTCAGGTCATAGGCGACGCCGGCCTTGACCCCGAACATGCCGGCGACGTCGAATTTGTCGGTGAAGCGCATGTCACGCAGCCAGTGATCGTCGGTCGCCTTGCCGTAGACCATGGCGCCACCTTCGAGGCCCAGATTGAGCGACCAGTTGCCGAACCTCTGGCCGCCCGTCAGGTTGCCGTAGAAAACCGGGATTTGCTGGCGATAGGTGATGCCCTTGAGGCCATCCTTGAATTTGCCGGAGAAATCGCGGGGGGAGAAAACGCTGTAAACGGCGTTGCCGCCATAAGCCGACCATTGAACATCCGTATAACGAAAACCCACACCGGCGCTGAGATATTGCTGCGGATCGTCCAGCAACATGCGATTGAGTTCGAGGCTTCCCGAAAAATAATGGTCGAGCCGCGTGTCGTCATGCTGGGAACGGTGGCTCCAATTGTCCTTGGAGCTATCTCTGGAAAAAGGCCAAACCCAGTCATAGTCGGTCATGTAGCCGTCGCCCTCGAAGCCGACGCGGCCTTCCGCCTTGACGCGCCAGCCGGGCGCAAGTTCAAGCCCGAGCGAGCCGCGCAATGCTACCGCGTTTTTGGTTTCCCATTCGAGTTCGCTCAGCTTGCGACCACCGATATGGACGGTTTCCGTCGCTCGAAGATTGAGAACGCCGGCATCCACTGAGGCTGTAATGCCGCTTTGCTCAGCCGCGACGGGCAGGCTGGCGCCCGCCATCAGAACAGCCGAAAGCGGCAGGGAAAATCTCGACAATGGCATAATCGCTCCTGAATGACCGGAGGGCCCGAAATAAGGGCCGTTGCGGGCATTAAAGATGATTATGGTAAACGATCGGTTTATTTTCCGAAAAATACCATTATGATTGTTTTTGTACTTTAGTTATAGCTTTATCAGGAGGCGGAGATGAGGTTGGAATACTCAGTTTTACTGTCGCCATCCGTGGAGACCGCCTTGCCATCTTCCATTCGAACCTTGCCTTCGGCAAGCCGCTTCAGGGTAAGCGGGTAGAGCTGATGCTCAACTGTCAGGATCCGCGACGCCAGAGTTTCGGCCGTATCGCCGGAAATGACCGGCACCGCACCCTGCGCGATGGTCGGACCTTCATCCATGCCTTCGGTGACGAAATGCACGGTGCAGCCGGAAATCTTCATGCCGCTGTCAATGGCGCGCTGATGGGTGTTGAGGCCGGGGAAAAGCGGCAGCAGGGAAGGGTGGATATTGATGATGCGCCCTTCATAGGGAGCAATGAAATCCCCCGATATCAGCCGCATGTAACCGGCGAGACAAATGATATCGGGCGCGATTTCACCAAGTGCGGCCAGAATGGCGCCCTCATGCTCGGCCTTGCTGGCATAGGTCTTGCGCTCGAACACCAGCGTGGGAATGCCCATGCCCCGTGCCTTTTCCAGCCCGCCCGCAGACGCCCTGTCCGAGATGACGCAGACGATTTCCGCCGGAAAATCCGCCGCCTGACAGGCCTTGGCCAGCGACACCATGTTGGAGCCGCTGCCGGAAATGAAAACGACGACGCGTTTGCGGCCGGACGGGAAGGCGGCGCTCATCATAGGCCGAGAGCGCCCTTATAGATGGTGCCATGCGCGCCTTCTTCGCGGGCGACCATGCGGCCGAGCGGGAAGACGGTCTCGCCTTCGGCGGTCAGAACCTCGGTGACCTTTTCGGCATTTTCAGCCGAAACGACGACGATCATGCCGACGCCGCAATTGAAGGTGCGCAGCATTTCCTTCGCTTCGACGCCGCCGGTTTTCGCCAGCCATGAGAAGACGGCGGGAACCTTGATCGCGTCGAGATCGATTTCGGCAGCGAGATGCTTGGGCAGAACGCGCGGAATATTCTCCGGGAAACCGCCGCCGGTAATATGCGCCAGGGCCTTCAGCGCGCCGGTCTCGCGGATCGCCTTCAAAAGCGGCTTCACATAGATGCGGGTCGGCGTCAGCAGCGCTTCGCCGAGCTTCTTGCCGTCCGCGAAGGGGGCAGGGGCGTTCCAGTCGAGGCCGGAGATCGACACGATCTTGCGCACCAACGAAAAGCCGTTGGAGTGAACGCCGGAAGAGGAGAGGCCGAGAATGACGTCGCCTTCGGAAATATCGCCGGCCGGCAGAAGCTGGCCGCGTTCGGCCGCACCCACGGCAAAGCCCGCGAGATCGTAATCACCATCGGAATACATGCCGGGCATTTCAGCGGTTTCGCCGCCGATCAGCGCACAGCCGGATTCGCGGCAGCCGGCGGCAATGCCGGAAACGATGGCCGCACCCTGGTCCGGATCCAGCTTGCCGGTCGCGAAATAATCGAGGAAGAACAGCGGTTCTGCGCCCTGGACGACGAGATCGTTGACGCACATGGCGACGAGATCGATGCCGACGGTGTCGTGATAGTCAGCATCGATGGCGATCTTCAGCTTGGTGCCGACGCCGTCATTGGCGGCCACCAGAACCGGATCGGTGAAGCCTGCGGCTTTCAGATCGAACAGGCCGCCGAAGCCGCCGATTTCGCCATCCGCGCCGGGACGCCGCGTCGAGCGCACCGCCGGTTTGATCTTTTCGACCATCAGGTTGCCGGCGTCGATATCCACACCTGCATCACTATAGGTAAGACCGTTCTTGCCCGACTGGCTCATGGCTCTCGTCTCCGCTGGTTCCTTTGGCGTCGCCATTCGCACGGGACGGGGCCTGATGCAAGGGTTTGAGTGGCAAAAGCTCCGGTTTTTAACGGCTTTGGCGGGGCTGGCCGGATTGGGTGCTTACGATGGCTGCGGCGCGGCGCGACAGACGAGATTGAGCAGGCCGTCATTGGACGTATCGGAATTTTCCTCTATCGGCCGTCCGTTCTCGCCATAACGCGCGGCGATCTCAAAGCCCGCCGCTTCCAGCTGGCGGGTCTGGGCGGCAAGGTCGATGAAATAAAACAGGCCGCTCCAGCGATGCGCCTGATCCGCGAGAATGGCATATTCCGGCGTCCGCCGTGTCGAAGGTTGCAGTCGCAGATAGTTGATCCAGCTTTGCGGATGCAGCGAATTCACCACCTCGCGCGGGTGCCAGGAGCGGCGGTGCAGCGGCATGCCGCCGGCCCGCTTCCATTGGCGATTGTGAAACGAAAAGATGAAATATCCGCCGGGCGCAAGAATGCTTCGCACGGCATGGATGATGGCAAGCCGGTCCTCATGGTCGAAGGCGCTTAGAATCGCGAGCGCGCCCAGCACGCAATCGAAACGCTCCGCACCGAACTGGCCGATCGCCCGCACATCCATATCGAGAAACGTGGCGGCTGGAAAATTGCGCCGCGCCAGCGCAAGCATAGGCTGCGAACGGTCGATGCCGATATAGTCTCCCACCAGCGGCAGAAGCGGCTTCGTCGTTCGGCCGGTGCCGACGCCGAGGTCAAGCAGCCGCTTGCCCGCATAGGCATGGCGGAACTGGTCGAGAATGATGCGTTCGGCCGGGTAAAGCTGCTGGTTGTCATACCATTCGGCAACTTCGGGATTATCGAAGAGACCGGCATTATATTCCGCGATGCCATTTTCACTGGTGCTCTGCATCGTGCCCCCCCGGCCGCCGGAGATGAAGGAGCGCCGCTGGCCCGCCCGGCAATATTTGATAGTTGTCTAATATTTACCGTCGGTCAACCTGCCGTTGCGAGGGGTTGGCCGGAAATGAGGGATTTTGCCGCTGTGCGGGCAGCCTCCTTCTGCCCATGCGCGAAAGCGCCGGTCTTGACCATGTGCATGTACGCATCCTATCTCCATCACGGGCGGTGACGGTGCGGCGATAAAGGATGAACGGATGCAACCCCATGTAAGCGGTACGAGCCTGCGCCGGCAGGTTTTTTTCTGGATCGGCGTGCTTGCCGTCTTTGTCCTTTTCCTGATGGTCTTCAGCTCCATTCTCCTGCCTTTCGTGGCGGGCATGGCGCTTGCCTATTTTCTCGATCCGGTTGCCGACTGGCTGGAACGGCGCGGCTTGAGCCGGTTGATGGCGACCGTCGTCATCCTCGTCTCCTTTGTGCTGATCTTTGCGCTGTCGCTCATCATCATCATCCCGCTGATCGCCGCCCAGGCCTCGGAATTCATCACGCGCATCCCGCAATATATCTCGTCATTGCAGCAGCTGATTGCCGGCGCCGACACCAATCTCCTGCCGGATTGGGTCAGCAGCCAGATCGACGCCGTGAAGGAGAATTTTTCAAAGCTCTTGACCGAAGGTGCCGGTTTCATCGGCACGTTGCTGACGCAGATATGGAATTCCGGCAAATCGCTGGTCGATGTCATGTCGCTGCTGGTCGTTACGCCCGTGGTCGCCTTCTATCTGCTGCTCGACTGGGACCGGATGATCGACAAGGTCGATAGCTGGATACCGCGCGACTATGTCCATACCGTCCGGCAGATCGCCCGCGACATGGACAAGACCATTGCCGGTTTCGTGCGCGGGCAGGGGTCGCTCTGCATCATTCTCGGCGTTTATTATGCCGTCGGCCTGTCACTGGTTGGCTTGAATTTCGGCCTGCTGATCGGCCTTTTTTCAGGCCTCATCAGTTTCATTCCCTATATCGGCTCCATGGTCGGCCTCATCCTCGCCGTCGGCGTCGCCATCGTGCAGTTCTGGCCGGATTACATCTATGTGTTTCTGACGCTCGTCGTGTTCTTTTCCGGCCAGTTCATCGAAGGCAACATCCTGCAGCCGAAGCTTGTCGGCAAAAGCGTAGGCCTGCATCCGGTCTGGCTGATGTTCGCCCTTTTCGCCTTCGGTGCACTTTTCGGTTTCGTCGGGCTTCTCGTCGCGGTGCCAGCTGCGGCGGCGGTCGGTGTGCTTGTCCGCTTCGCCTTGTCGCGGTATCTTGAAAGCGATCTTTACCATGGGCATGCCGCCAACCTTCCCTGGGACACAAACCCTGCCCTGGAAGAAGGGAAAACGTCCTCCGGCAAGGTTGACTCTCAGAGCTGACGATGACTGACCAAATCAAAACCGACAACGCCCGGTCGAAGGCCGAGCAGCTGCCGCTCGCATTCTCGCACCAGTCCGCTTCCGGCAGGGATGATCTCCTCGTCTCCGCCTCGCTTGCGGCTGCCGTCAGCCTCATCGATGAATGGCCGAACTGGCGCTCGCCCGTCGTCGTGCTGGCCGGGCCGCCGGGTTCGGGAAAATCGCATCTCGCCAATATCTGGAAAAATATCAGCGACGCGCGCGACATTCACCCCCAGACGGGCTCCGATGCCGCGCGTGCGGCCGAAACGGGACCGGTTCTTTTCGAGGACGCCGACCGGCGCGGTTTTAACGAAACGGAACTCTTCCACGTCATCAACAGCGTGCGCCAGCACGGCACCACGCTTTTGATGACGAGCCGGCAATGGCCGGCCGCATGGCCGGTGACGCTGCCCGATCTGCGCTCGCGCCTCAAAGCCGTAACGGTGGTGGAAACCGGCGAGCCGGACGAGGGGCTTTTGGCGCAGGTGCTGGTGAAACTCTTCGCCGACCGGCAGCTTTACATGGATGACAAACTCATAGGTTACATCGTCAATAGAATGGAACGTTCGCTCGATACGGCCCAGACGATCGTGGACCGTATCGACCGGCTGGCGCTTTCGCGTGGAACGAGAATTACACGTCCTCTGGTGGCGGAGGTCCTCAATGCGATGGACAACGCAGCGGCGGGCAGCGGACTGGATGTCGATTGACTGTCACAGTTCCGTCGTCAAACTGTTATACGGGCAAGAAGGACGATCGCGCGATGCAGCAGGATCACGGGACGGAAATCGGTCAGGGGATGGAACAAGGAATGGACGCTATCGCGCAGGAAGACTTCAACAAGGTTCAGCCGGTGACCGAAGGCGAAAGCCTGTGGGACAGCCCGGCGCGTTTCATCAACCGCGAATTCTCCTGGCTCCAGTTCAACCGCCGCGTTCTCGAAGAAACGCTGAACACGGATCACCCGCTGCTGGAGCGGCTGCGTTTTCTCTCCATCTCGGCCGCCAACCTCGATGAATTCTTCATGGTCCGCGTCGCCGGCCTCGAAGGGCAGGTGCGCCAGAAGATCACCGTCAAAACGCCGGACGGCAAGACGCCGGCCGAGCAGCTCGAAGATATTCTGAAGGAAATCGACAATCTGCAGATGGAGCAGCAGGCATCGCTTGCCGTTCTGCAACAATATCTCGCCAAGGAAGAAATCTTCATCGTGCGCCCCGCCGCACTTTCGGATGCGGACCGCATCTGGCTGGAAACGGAGTTCGAGGAACGTATGTTCCCCGTTCTGACGCCGCTCTCCATCGACCCGGCGCACCCGTTCCCCTTCATTCCCAATCTCGGCTTTTCCATGGGCCTGCAGCTCGATAGCGTCAACGGCCGCGAGCCGATGACGGCGCTCTTGCGCCTGCCGCCCGCGCTCGACCGTTTCGTGCGCCTGCCTGACGAAAAGAACGCCATCCGATACATCACCCTTGAAGATGTGGTCGGCCTTTTCATCCACCGGCTCTATCCCGGTTACACCGTGCGCGGTTCCGGTACGTTCCGCATCATCCGCGACAGCGATATCGAGGTTGAGGAAGAGGCGGAAGATCTGGTCCGTTTCTTCGAGAGCGCGCTGAAGCGCCGCCGCCGGGGTTCCGTTATCCGCATCGAGACTGACAGCGAAATGCCGCAGTCGCTGCGCCAGTTCGTCGTGCATGAGCTTGGCGTGCCTGATAATCGTGTTGCCGTTCTGCCCGGCCTTCTCGCGCTCAACACCATCTCGGAAATCGTCCGCGCGCCGCGCGACGACCTGAAATTCGAACCATACAACGCCCGTTTCCCCGAGCGCGTGCGCGAACATGCCGGCGATTGCCTCGCCGCCATCCGCGAAAAAGACATGGTGGTTCACCACCCCTATGAAAGCTTCGACGTGGTGGTGCAGTTCCTGCTGCAGGCCGCGCGCGATCCCGAAGTGCTCGCCATCAAGCAGACGCTTTACCGCACCTCCAATGACAGCCCGATCGTTCGCGCGCTGATCGATGCGGCCGAAGCCGGTAAATCCGTCACCGCGCTGGTCGAGCTTAAGGCGCGTTTCGACGAAGAGGCGAATATCCGCTGGGCGCGCGATCTGGAGCGCGCCGGCGTGCAGGTCGTCTTCGGCTTCATCGAACTCAAGACCCACGCCAAGATGTCGATGGTTGTGCGCCGCGAGGATGGCAAGCTCAGAACCTATTGCCATCTCGGCACCGGCAACTATCACCCGATTACTGCCAAGATTTATACAGACCTGTCCTTCTTCACCTGCAACCCGAAGATCGCCCATGACATGGCTAATATCTTCAACTTCATCACGGGCTACGGCGAACCGGAAGAGGGCATGAAGCTGGCCGTTTCGCCCTATACGCTGCGCGCCCGCATCGTGAAGCACATCAACGAAGAGATCGAACATGCCAAGCGTGGCGCGCCGGCGGCGATCTGGATGAAGATGAATTCGCTGGTCGATCCTGAAATCATCGATACGCTCTATCGCGCCAGCGCGGCGGGCGTGGAGGTCGATCTCGTCGTGCGCGGCATCTGCTGCCTGCGCCCGCAGGTGCCCGGTCTGTCGGATAATATCCGCGTTAAATCCATCGTCGGCCGCTTCCTCGAACACAGCCGCATCTTCTGCTTTGGCAATGGTTTCGGCCTGCCGTCGGACAAGGCGCTGGTCTATATCGGCTCGGCCGACATGATGCCGCGCAACCTTGATCGGCGCGTGGAAACGCTGGTTCCGCTCACCAATCCCACCGTGCATGAGCAGGTTCTTTCACAGATTATGCTTGGCAATCTCATTGACAACCAGCAGAGCTACGAGATACTTGCGGACGGAACGTCGAGGCGCATCGAGGTGCGTAAAGGCGAAGAACCGTTCAACGCGCAGCACTATTTCATGACCAATCCCAGCCTTTCCGGACGTGGTGAAGCCTTGAAATCCAGTGCGCCCAAATTGATTGCCGGGTTGATTTCGTCCCGCAAGAAACAGGCTGAATGACTCGATCAGAAGCACAGGGGCGGCTGACCGGCCTTGCCCCCGTTTCCGTCATAGATATTGGTTCGAACTCCGTTCGTCTCGTCGTATATGAAGGTCTTTCCCGCGCGCCTGCGGTGCTGTTCAATGAAAAGGTCCTGTGTGGCCTCGGCAAGGGACTGGCGCTGACGGGCCGTATGCATGAGGAAGGCGTCAGCCGGGCGCTGATGGCGCTTCGGCGTTTCCATGTCCTTTCCGAGCAGGCGCAGGCGCAGAAGCTCTATGTGCTGGCGACGGCTGCGGCGCGTGAGGCGGAAAACGGCCCGGATTTCATCCGCGAGGCAGAAGCCATTCTCGGCTGCGAGATCGAGGTACTGTCAGGCGAAAAGGAAGCGCTTTATTCCGCCTATGGCGTGATCAGCGGTTTCCATGATCCAGACGGCATCGCCGGCGATTTGGGCGGCGGTTCGCTCGAGCTCATCGACATCAAGGGCAAGAGCTGCGGCGAGGGCATCACCCTGCCGCTCGGCGGCCTGCGGCTGTCGGAGCAGTCGGACGGCTCGCTGGAAAAAGCGGCGACGATTGCCAGAAAACACGTCAAATCCTTCGCCAAGCTTCTGGCGGCGGGTGAGGGGCGCACCTTTTACGCGGTGGGCGGCACCTGGCGAAACATCGCCAAGCTGCATATGGAGATATCGGGCTATCCGCTGCATATGATGCAGGGCTATGAATTGCCGCTGGAGGAGATGTTGAATTTTCTCGAGGAGGTCATCGTCTCCCGGGATAGCAAGGACCCGGCCTGGCAGGCGGTCTCCAAGAACCGCCGCTCGCTTCTGCCCTTCGGCGCCATCGCCATGCGCGAAGTTCTGAAAATGATGAAGCCGGCCAGGATCGCCTTCTCGGCGCAGGGCGTGCGCGAAGGTTATCTCTATTCGCTGTTGACGGAAGAAGAGCGGAATTCCGATCCGCTGCTGGTTGCCGCCGATGAACTTGCCATTCTGCGCGCCCGCTCGCCGGAACATGCGCGCGAACTGGCGGACTGGAGCGGCCGCACCTTCCCGGTCTTCGGCGTTGATGAGACCGAAGAGGAGAGCCGTTACCGGCAGGCGGCCTGCCTTCTCGCCGATATCAGCTGGCGCGCCCATCCCGATTATCGCGGATTGCAGGCGCTCAACATCATCGCCCATTCCTCCTTCGTGGCGATCACCCATCCCGGCCGCGCCTATATTGCACTCGCCAATTATTATCGCTTCGAAGGTCTGAACGACAACGGCACCACACAGCCGCTCGCCGTCATGGCGGGTGACCGGTTGCAGGAGCTCGGTAAATTGCTCGGCGGCCTGCTGCGCGTCGTCTATCTCTTCTCGGCCTCGATGCCGGGCGTCGTCGACCACCTCAAATTCCGCAAATCCAGCAATCCCGATCTCGATCTGGAATTCGTCGTGCCGCACGATTATTGCGATTTCGCCGGCGAGCGGCTGGACGGGCGTTTGCAGCAACTGGCGAAGCTGACGGGCAAGCGGCTGGCATTCGTGTTCGAATAACGAACGGCGCGTTTCTGTTTCGCGACAGGACGGTTCTTGCGTCCGCTAGGACCAGCGCTCGCAAAAGGCTTCTATGTCGCTCGACTGAAAGTCGGAAAGCCGCGCCATGATCGTTTCGAATGGCCAATCCCACCATGCGATTGATGCAAGCTTTTCCGCGATGGGCCGCGAAAATCGTTCGCGAATGATTTTTGCGGGAACGCCGCCGACGATGGTGTAGGGCGGCACGTCTCTGGTGACGACCGCGCCGGCGGCGAGCACTGCCCCGTCTCCAACCGTGACACCCGGCAAGACGATAACGCCGTGACCGATCCAGACATCGTGACCGATGACGGCGCAGTCCTCCCTGCGCCGGTCGAAAAAGGCGTCATCGCGCACGGCATCCGCAGAATAATATTCAGGGCAATAGCTGAAACGGTGCATGGATGGCCGGTCCATCGGATGGTTCGGAGCGCCTATCCTGACCTCTGCGGCGATGGCGCAGAATTTTCCGATCGTTGCATCGCCCACCATGCAACGGGGGCCAAGATAGGAGTAATTGCCGAGCTCGGCATTGTGCAGGGAGGTGTCAGCCAGAATTTCGCAGCATTCGCCGATGCTTGAATCTCTTATGCTCGCCGTCGCATGGACGACGGTCTCCGCAATTTTCGGGCGCTTGATCTGTGCGGTCGAATCCATTCCAGCCTCCGGATTTGCGCCTGCTTAAACGGCGATGATGAAGGTGCTGTGACGTGAAATGGCGATAGGGGTCCGGCCGGGCTGGGCATCCTCTCTAAAACGCAGATCGCGCGCGATGCCGCGTGACGCGAAATCCTGTCTTCACTCGGAATGTATCACTTGCCGGGGACATCCGCCGCGGCAGGCGTTTTCTTCCAGTAGTGGTCGGATATGTTTTGCGCATTCCGAATGATGTGGCCGGCGATTTCGGGGTCTCCGCCCTCGAAGGTTTTCGGGTCCGCCCCGCATAACATCAGGAAGAGCTGCTGATGGGCGACAGCGGTAAAATAGTCGTGGGGCGGCGGCTGCATGTCTGAATCGACGGCCCGGAATGCATCAGCGACCTCTTTGCTGGCACGTTCGAGCGCTGCGTGAATGGTGGCCATCATCACTGCCCCCGTGCGCTCCAATATGGCCTGTACCTGCCGTTCCGCCGGTGTCAGGACCGGGCAACTTTCACTCATCGAATATCTCTCCTGCCGGTGCAACCATTCCACCTGGCGATATTATCGCAAGGAATGTGTCCGCTTTGCGGGAAAGATTGACATCGTGGTCTCGGAGCGTGACACCCTGGCTGGCCACCGTGCCGCGATGCGCTTTTGCTAACGGCTCAGCCGTGCCCGAGCGCCTTGCGGATGCAGGCGCTGAGATAGGCATATTGCAGCGGCGTTATCGTCGCCATGGCTTCCGTGCGGCTGGCAAGCCTGTCCTGATAGCCGACCGGAATATCGAACTGGCTGAAGGTGAAATCCCAGCGGGTGCCTTCGACGATATTGTAAAAATGGTCGGCACCGCTGACAGCGGTTTTGGCAAGCTCTCCGCCGAAAATATCCTGTACCACCAGCGCGGTGACGCTGCCTTGGCCCTTGGCGGGGTTTTCGCGCGACCAGAGGCCGCTCGTCTCGCCCGACCAGCTTTTCTTCAGGGCGTAATAAAGTCTTTCTGCGTGGTCCTGCATGAAACGTCTTCTTTTCCGCAAGCATGTTTCGGTCAAAGCATTTCCAGCGAAAGTGCGCTCGGTTTTGCGTCCGGAAATGCATAAAAACAGAGAGTTAGAGCAATGGAGGTGAACCGGTGCTCACCGAAATTGCTCTAGCTCTGGAAAATCGGAACGGAGCGCCATGCAGACATTTGTGTCTGCCGGGCGCTCCGTCTGGATCATTCGCAGCCGTCAAAGCAAGTGACAGCAGCCTTCGTCTTATTTCGCCTCAAGCAGGTCCTTGACCTCCAACAGGACGAATTCGTTGTCGTCAGCCTTGTCCAGCGCACGGCCGGCCGAGAAGGGCAGGTTGTTGTCGTTGCCGACGACGATATGGGTGGCATCGACGCGGTCGACATTCTCGATGGTGACGAAAGGCATGTCGTAATAACCGTTGCCGCCGCCCTGACGTTTCTTGTTGTCAGGATCGGAGATCTTCAGAAGATCGATATAGCCGATCTTGCGGGCGGCCTTGCCGACATTGGCGTCATTGAACTCGATCTTGTAGATGCGCTTGACCTTGGAAGGCACGGCAAAGCAGTTTGCTTCCGGCTTCTTCGGATCGGCGCAGGCCTTGTCGGACGTGCCGGCGCCGTTGTCGCGCTCAATGACGAGCGCGGTGGTGTCATCCAGCATGTTGAAGTCGCCGATTGCCTCGCCGCCTTCCGCCAGCGGATAAAGCCAGCTGCGGCCGGTCCACGCCTTCTTGGCGGTGTCGAGTTCGATGATGCGCAGCGCGGTCGCGCCGTCATCGGTTTTTTCCACCTGGCCGTCGGCCATGTAGAGCGGGCCTTCCAGCAGGCCATAGAGCTTCGAGCCGTCCTTGGAGAGCGCCATGCCCTCATAACCGCCGGAGCGCTTCAGGTTGAAAGCCGGCATTTTCTGCGTGGGGTTGCCGGGCAGGGCAAGAGCCGGATGGTCGGGAGATTTTACCTCGATGTCGCCGGCCTTGGTCGAGATCACATCGGTCAGCTTGCCGTCGCGGGTGAATTTCAGAATGTAGGGGCCGAATTCCTCGCCGACCCAGAAACCGTCAGCGACCGGCTGAATGGATTCGACGTCGAAATCCGCACCCGTCAGGTAACGCTTGCTCGAGCCTTCCAGAACGATGGGGAAGGGCGCCTTCATGTCGGGATCGGAGAGGAACACGGTTTCAAGCGCGTTGACCTTGCCCGCGTCCCAGTCGAACTTCAGATGGTGAAGCATCAGCATGGCGTCGCTGGAATTGAGCTTGGAACCGAAACCGTTGTCGGAAAGGCTCCAGAAGCTGCCGTCCGGCATCGCCCGGATGCCGGAAAAGCCCTGCATCGGCTGGCCGTTGAACGGCATGGAAAGGCCGGTCAGGCGCAGGCCGTCCTTGCCGGGCACGGTGCCGAGGCCCTCGGCGCGCTTGCGGTCGGCCGTGGTGAATTTGGCGGAGGTCTTGAGGTGCTCCGGCGCATCGGCAGGTGCGGCGATCATGGTGTTGGCAGGCAGAATGGCGTGCGAAACGAGCTTTGCCGGAAACTCCTTTTCCGCCGCATGTGCCGCGCCGGCGAGCGCGAGAACCGCGAAAGGTGCAAAAACAATGTGCTTCATGATGGAGACCCCTCTCAATACATGTTGAAGACAGGATTGACGCGATAGGGTCGTCGCATGACAGGCAGGTGATTGCCGTTTGAAGCTTTGATGAATTTTGATGACGGCCATCGTCGGCAGATGGGCCGCACGGCTTTTTTCCGTCGATTGCCCTTATGCGGCGGGCGTCTGATATTGGCTGAGCGTGCAGACGCCCAGCGTCTGGCCACGGCCTTTGACGGCATGTTCGCCCAGATATTCGCTGCGCACGCCCTTCGGAAGCACCAGCTGATGGGCAAGATCAGCGGAAATCAGCACCGGGTGGCCGAGCATCTTGCTCAGCGATTCGAGCCGCGAGGTTGTGTTCACCGTATCGCCGAAATAGGTAATCTTGTGATGATCGACACCGATTTCCGCGGTGATGACCGGCCCGCCATGAATGGCGAAGCGCAGGCGCGGCACCTCGCCGAAGCGGGCGAGCCACATGTCGCGGGTGTTTTCAATGGTCGCCTGAATATCGAAGACGCAGCGCACGCAGGCCGCCCGCCGGATCGCCATGTGATAGGGCCAGGTGATAATGGCGGCGTCGCCGATATAGTCGTCGATGACGCCGCCGTGTTTTCTGACCGGTGCGGCATAACTTGCAAAGATTTCGCCGAGAAATTCCTGGGCCTTCAGGTCGCCATGGGTTTCGGCGAAGGAGGTGGAGCCGACGAGATCGATAAAGATGAAGACGCGGTCTTCGCTGACCGGCCGGCGGTAACGCCCCAGGATGAGGTCGATGAAGATATCGCGGCCGAGAAGCTCGCGCACCCGCATGATGAAGACGATGATGCCGCAGACAATGAGGGTAAAGATCAGCGTCTGCACCTCGGCATGGACGGCGCGTTTCCAGGTGCCGGGAAATATCCCGCTCAACCACAGGATCGTGCCGCCAAGCCCGAAGCCGCAAAAGACGAGGATGGCATAGATGACGAGGCCGACGGCGATATAGGCCGGCGTCGGCAGGGCGCTCACCTGCCGCGACAGGCCGGGCATGATATAACCACGCTCGAAGGCGAGGATGGGTGCGCAGGCAAACAGCGCATAGGTAGCGCCAATCAATGCACCGCCGCCATATTCCAGAAAGGCGTAGGCCACGCCGCTGCCGGCCACGGCAACGAAGAGCACCACGTAATCCAGAATGGGCAGCAATTTTCTCATGTCGGTTCTTGGGTCTCGGGAAGGGGAGGCTTTGGTCTTGGGAAAGAAGGGCAGGCCGCTCCCTTCGGTCGAAGCTTCTGTTCAGGTCATATGCGACATTAATGTGGAAAAAGCGCCGCAAAAAGTGAGCAATCGGTAAGGTTGCATGAAGGATTGGTGAGGCTGTTGCGCTGTTGCAGCAAAATCGGCGTTGCCGCCGTTCTACGCCTGATAGGATGTTCGGTAATAGACGGTTTCAAGCGGGGATTGCGGCCGGTCATTTGGCGAGCGGTTCGACCATTTGACGGGGAAGGCGGAAAAACGCAGCCGGTTGCCGTCGATCCAGGCCCGGTCGAACCGAGTTTCTCCCTTGCGGGCGAAGATGATGGCGGCGCAGGTGCGGCCATCAACGTCGAAGGGAGTGTTCTCCCTCCAGCCGCTCAAGCCGCAGCCCATGCCTTTCGGGTCGCGATTATAGCGGCCGACGACGTGGCCGTTGGCGTGGAAAGCGGCGGGCCGTTACGGCTCGCCTGCCGCAACCTCCACCGCCTCGACCTTCTTGCCAGCGAAACGCAGCGCCACTTCGCCATTGATGAGCTTCAGGGCCACATCGCCGAAGAGTTCCCGCCGCCAGCCGGTCAGCGCCGCCACGGTTGCCTTTTCGCCCTCGGCGGCGATCTTGTCCAGATCGTCGCTATTGGCGATGACCTTGGCGGCGACGCCATGCTTGTCCGCCGTCAGCTTCAGCAGAACTTTCAGAAGTTCCACGGCAGCACCGGAGCCTTCCGGTGCGTGGCTGTGACGCGGCGCCTTCGGCATTTCCTCTTTCGGCAGCGCCAGCGCCGCATTCACCGTTTCGACGATGGCGGTGCCGGAGGCGGAGCGCTCCCAGCCCTTGGGGATGGTGCGAAGCCGCGACAGCGCCTCGGCGTCCTTCGGCTGCTGCTGGGCGATTTCGAAGATCGCATCGTCCTTCAGCACGCGTGAGCGCGGAACGTTGCGGGAGCGCGCCTCACGCTCGCGCCAGGCGGCGATGAATTTGAGGATCGCAAGTTCCGTCGGTTTGCGCAGGCGCGATTTCAGCCGCAGCCAGGCATCGTCGGGATGCATGTCATAGGTGTCGCGAGACTCGAGAATGTCCATCTCTTCGGTCAGCCACAGCGAGCGGCCTTCGCGCTCGAGCTGGGCTTTCAGCGAGAGATAGACATCCCGCAGATGGGTCACGTCGGCCAGCGCGTAATCCAGCTGCTTTTCGGTCAGCGGACGGCGGCTCCAGTCGGTGAAACGCGAGGATTTGTCGATCTGGACGTTTTTGATCTTCTGCACCAGCTGGTCGTAGGAGATCGAATCGCCGAAACCGCAGACCATGGCGGCAACCTGCGTGTCGAAGATCGGGTGCGGAATAAGCCCGCCGAGATGGTAGATGATCTCGATATCCTGTCGCGCCGCATGGAAAACCTTCACGACAGCAGGATTGGCCATCAGTTCGAAAAGAGGGGTCAGGTCGAGACCCTTCGCCAGCGGATCGACCAGCACTTCGAGCGTCGGGCTTGCCATCTGCACCAGGCAGAGTTCCGGCCAGAAGGTCGTTTCCCGCAGAAATTCGGTGTCGATGGTGATGAATTCCGATTTCGCCAGTTCCGTGCAGGCTTCGGCGAGGGCGGCAGTCGTTTCAATCATTGTTATTGGCCAATCGTGAAAATTATCCGTCTTACTTTCCCTTTGCCGGGCGCATGTCAATACAAAGCCCGCTTTTGAAGGCTCAAGGATCGTTTTTCTCGGGCGGATGGGGCTCCGCTTCATCCTTTTTGGGTGGCGGAGCCGCGGCGAGCTTCTGGAAATAGGCTGAGGTGCGCAAAAGCGAGCTGAACCGCCAGTTCCGCTCCTCCACGGGCACACCTTCGCGCACCTGGAGCCGGTAGATGGTATAGGCGATGAAAACGATCTGGATCGCTGCCGTATAGCTGAACAGCGCCTTCGGGCCGAACTGGTCGATCAGCACGGAGGCGAGCAGCGGCCCGACGGTTGCGCCCACCGACCAGAAGAACAGCAGTCCGGCCGACATCATCGCATGTTCGCCTTCCCTGGCATGATCGTTGCCATGGGCGGAACTCAGCGAATAGAGCGGCAGGGCGAAGGCGCCGAAGATGAAGACGCCGATGATGTTGCTCCACTCATCGGTTCCGGCGAAGAAGGCGAGAAACAGGCCGACGACGACCGAGCCCGCCGTGGTGGCGAGAATGATGATGCGCCGGTCATAACGGTCGGAATAGACGCCGAGCGGATATTGCAGCACCACGCCGCCAATGATGCCGGCGCTCATGAAGGTGGCGATGGCGGTGACGGAAAGGCCGATCTGTTCGGCATAGATCGGGCCGATATTGCGAAACGCCGCCATGCTGAGACCAACGGCCACGCAGCCGACCACGGCAAGCGGCGAGATGCGCCACACCGCGAAGAGATTGAAGGCTATCTGTTTCGGCGGCGCAGGGTTGGATTTGTCGGCAAGCGAGATCGGCACCAGCGACAGCGTCAGCGCCATGGCGATCAGCGAAAACACCACGGGTCCGTCGATGCCGGCGACGGGAATGATATATTGTGCGAGCGTGACGGAGCCGAGATCGACGAAACGATAGATGGAGAGCGTGCGCGCCCGATTGGAATTGGTGACCTGCGCGTTGATCCAGCTTTCGATGGCCGCGAAAAGACAGGCGACGGCAATGCCGGTGACGAAGCGCATCAGCATCCAGAACAGGGGATGGATAAGGAGCGGCATGGCGATCGCTGCGGCGGATGCGACGGCCGCCATGGTGGCGAAGGTGCGGATATGGCCGATCTTGCGCAGAAGCCGTGTCACCGAAATGCAGCCAAGCGCGAAACCGAAGCTGTAGGCGGCGCTGATGAGGCCGATGGTGCTGGCGGAAAACCCTTCGGAGAGACCACGCAGTGCTATATAGGTTCCCTGCAGGCCGTTGCCGCCGATCAGGATGCCGGCGGTGACGAGAAGCGGGATAAGAGGTCTGATCTGGCTCATTGCGGGCCGACTCGGTTTGGCGGGCTGGATTAGTCCTATCTAAAGCGAAGGCAGGGGAAAGGACAGGCTGAAGGCGACATTGTTGTGCTTTGCCTTGACAAATCAGGCTGGCCATGCGCTTTTCCGGCAAATTTCGACAGTGCCGCCCATCTGGCCTCGATCAGGCCCACGACACGTTCCAGGATAAAAAAATGCATCGTTACCGCAGCCACACCTGTGCCGCTCTCCGCAAGTCCGACGTCGGCGAAACCGTTCGCCTTTCCGGTTGGGTTCATCGCGTGCGAGATCATGGCGGCGTTCTCTTCATCGACCTTCGCGACCATTACGGCATCACCCAGGTGGTGGCCGATCCGGACAGCCCGGCCTTCAAGGTTGCCGAGACGGTTCGCGGCGAATGGGTCATCCGCATCGATGGCCTCGTCAAGGCGCGTTCGGAAGACACCGTCAACAAGGGCATGGCGACCGGCGAGATCGAGCTTTACGCTCAGGAAATCGAGGTTCTTGGCGTCGCCAAGGAACTGCCGCTGCCGGTCTTCGGTGAGCCTGATTATCCTGAAGACGTTCGCCTGAAGTACCGCTTCCTCGACCTGCGCCGCGAAACGCTGCACAAGAACATCGTCAAGCGCACGCAGATCATCTCCGCCATGCGCACCGGCATGGCCGATGCCGGCTTTGCCGAATATACGACGCCGATCCTCACCGCTTCCTCGCCGGAAGGCGCGCGCGACTTCCTCGTGCCGTCGCGTATCCATGAAGGCAAGTTCTTCGCGCTGCCGCAGGCGCCGCAGCAGTACAAGCAGCTTCTGATGGTGGCCGGTTTCGACCGTTATTTCCAGATCGCGCCGTGCTTCCGCGATGAAGACCCGCGCGCCGACCGCCTGCCGGGCGAATTCTACCAGCTCGACGTCGAAATGAGCTTCGTGACCCAGGAAGATGTCTGGACCACGATGGAGCCGATGATGACGGCCGTGTTCGAGAAATTCGCCGAAGGCAAGCCAGTTACCAAACAGTGGCCGCGCATTCCCTATGACGAGGCGATCCGCAAATATGGTTCCGACAAGCCGGACCTGCGCAACCCGATCGTCATGGAAGCCGTGACCGAACATTTCGACGGTTCGGGCTTCAAGGTCTTCGCTAACATGATCGCTTCCAACCCCAAGGTTCAGGTCTGGGCCATCCCGGCCAAGACCGGTGGTTCGCGCGCTTTCTGCGACCGCATGAACGCATGGGCACAGTCTCAGGGCCAGCCCGGCCTCGGCTACATCTTCTGGAAGGAAGAGGACGGCAAGGTCGGAGGTTCCGGCCCGCTCGCCAAGAACATCGGCGAGGAACGCACCGAGGCGCTGCGCCAGCAGCTCGGCCTTGAGGCGGGCGATGCCTGCTTCTTCGTCGCCGGCGATCCCGCCAAGTTCTACAAATTCGCTGGCGAGGCGCGCACCCGCGCTGCCGACGAACTGAACCTGATCGACCGCGACCGTTTCGAAATGTGCTGGATCGTCGATTTCCCCTTCTTCGAATATAACGAAGAAGAAAAGAAGATCGACTTCGCCCACAACCCCTTCTCCATGCCGCAGGGCGGTCTGGAAGCGCTGGAAGGGCAGGATCCGCTCTCCATCAAGGCGTTCCAGTATGACGCGGTCTGCAACGGCTTCGAAATCGCCTCCGGCTCGATCCGTAACCAGTCGCCCGAGCTGATGGTCAAGGCCTTCGAAAAGGTTGGCCTGTCGCAGACCGACGTTGAAGAGCGCTTCGGCGGTCTCTATCGCGCCTTCCAGTACGGCGCGCCTCCGCATGGCGGCTGCGCATTCGGTATCGACCGCGTGGTCATGCTGCTGGTTGGCGCGAAGAACCTGCGCGAAATCACGCTGTTCCCGATGAACCAGCAGGCGCAGGACTTGCTGATGAACGCGCCGTCGCCGGCAACGCCGACCCAGCTTCGTGAGCTGGCGCTGCGCGTCGTTCCGTCCAAGAAGGACTGATATGGTGCAGACGCTGCTCGACCGGGTTCGCGCAGCCTTCACCCGTGCATTGGCGGCCGCTCTTGCGGCCGCTTTTGCGTTCTGGGTCGCGCATCGGTGGCTGGGCCACCCGCAACCCGTCTTTGCCGCAATCAGCGCGCTTATCTGCCTTGCTCCGGGAATTCCAAGCCATGTTCGTCAGGGCCTAGGCCTGATGGTTGGTGTCACCATCGGCATTCTCGTAGGAGAGATTGCGCTCCTTGTCCCGCATGACTTCGCTGAAATCCGGCTGGCGTCGGCGACCTTCATCGCCATGATCCTTGCGTCCATGTTCGGCCTGCCGCCGGTCGTGCCGATACAGGCAGGCGCTTCAGCCATGCTGGTGCTCTTGATGGGGCCGCAGGCTGCCGGTTTTGTCCGTTTTGTCGATGTGATCGTGGGCGTGGCGACCGGTGTGGCCGTAGCGCTCGTCTTCTTTCGCGAGCGGCTGAAGCTCTAGCGGTCTTGCGCAAAGCGGCATGAGGCATACGATCGCAGACATCGAAAGCGGGCGCGCAACTTGCGGCCCGCTTTTTTGCTGTTTATAGGTGAATTACTCACCACGGACCCGGTGAAATTCCGGGTGGCTCTTCTGGCCGCCGATCCGCCAGACAACGCAAAGCACCGACATTTCATTTCAATCTACCGGACATGGCTCCGGCCGGTGCGTCATTCTTTGCGAAAAAATCAGATGAACAGATTTCAGACTTACAGACGTGAGTGGTTTTCCAATATTCGCGGCGATCTCCTTTCCGGCATCGTCGTGGCACTCGCACTCATTCCCGAAGCCATCGGCTTTTCCGTCATCGCCGGGGTCGATCCGAAGGTGGGATTGTTCGCCTCCTTTGCGATTGCCTGCGTTTCCGCCTTCACCGGCGGCAGACCGGGCATGATCTCGGCGGCAACCGCCGCCACGGCCGTCCTGATGGTTACGCTCGTCAAGGAACACGGGCTGCAATATCTCTTCGCCGCCACCATCCTCATGGGCGTGCTGCAAATTCTGGCGGGCCTTCTAAAACTCGGCCGGGTGATGCGCTTCGTCTCGCGTTCGGTCATGACCGGCTTCGTCAATGCGCTGGCGATCCTGATCTTCACGGCGCAATTGCCGGAACTGATCGGCGTCCCGGTCGAAACCTATGTCATGATCGCGGCCGGCCTTGCGATCATCTATCTTTTCCCGCTGTTCACGAAGATCGTGCCGTCGCCGCTGGTCGCCATCATCGCTCTCACCTGTGTCGCCGTCTTCTCCGGCATGGATATCCGCACGGTCGGCGATCTCGGTGAGTTGCCCTCGACGCTGCCGATATTCGCGCTGCCGCAGGTACCACTGACCTTCGAGACGTTACAGATCATCTTTCCCTATTCCGTCGCACTCGCCGCCGTCGGTCTGCTGGAATCGCTGCTGACAGCGCAGATCGTCGACGACATGACGGATACGGGCAGCAACAAGAGCCGGGAATGCATCGGGCAGGGGACGAGCAACATCGCCTCCGCCCTCATCGGCGGCATGGGCGGCTGCGCCATGATCGGCCAGTCCGTCATCAATGTCAGTTCGGGCGGTCGGGGCCGCTTGTCCACTTTCGTCGCGGGCGCGTTCCTGCTCTTCCTCATACTGGTGCTGGATGATCTCGTGCGCATCATTCCCATGGCCGCGCTGGTGTCGGTGATGATCATGGTCTCCATCGGCACATTCTCGTGGCGATCCATCCTCGATCTGCGCCGCAACCCGCCATCCTCCAGCATCGTCATGCTGGTCACGGTCGGCACGGTGCTTGCGACCCACGATCTTGCAAAGGGCGTGTTGGCCGGCGTCCTTCTCTCCGGCGTGTTTTTCGCAGGCAAGGTTTCAAAGCTTTTCCATGTCCGGCCGGAGCTTTCAGCCGATGGCCGGGAGCGGATTTATCGTGTCGACGGCCAGATTTTCTTCGCCTCGACGGAAAGCTTCATTGCCGCCTTCGATTTCGCCGAGGAGGTTGAGGCGGTGACGATCGATGTCACGCAGGCGCATCTGTGGGATATTTCCGCAGTCGGCGCTCTGGACAAGGTGGTGCTGAAATTCCGCAAGGCCGGCAGGCGGGTCGAGGTGATCGGTGTCAACGAGGCGAGCGCCCACATGATCGACCGCTTCGCCCTGCACGATAAACAGGATGGCGCTGCCGCGCCGCTGCACTGAGCGCAAAAGAAAAGCCCCGGCATGACCGGGGCTTTTTTAGTTTTATTCGTTTGCCGTCACCGTGACGCCGAGCATTTTCGGCAGAGTGTTCGGCGCGCCCATCGCAGCGCCCATGATCATCGGGAACGGAACCGGCTTTTCCGGCTCTGCCGTGATCGAGAAGTTCTTCGGATTGTCGACATAGGCGTTGACGGCCGCCGACACCATGTTCTGCAATTCCGGCACGTTGAGCGAGGCCATCATGATCGGGGCCATGCCCTTGATGGTCTGGGCAAGCTGATCGCCCGTCATGCCCTGCTGGCTCGCCGCATAGTCGATGGCGCGCTTGGTGATGCTGGCGTCTTCGAAGCTGATTTCAGCGTTGATGAAGGAGAGCTGCTGCATCAGGCCGAGCATGGCAAGGCTTGCCGCCTGGTCCGCCTGTTCCTTGTTCGGATTGGCGGCCTGCGCCTTCACCGTCTCCTGCATCGACTTGATGAAGGCGAGCGTGTAGCCGGAGAAACCGAACGACATATTCAGGCGGCCGACATCATCGAGGTCGATGGCATATTCTTCAACATCGATAGTACCGGAGGCCACTTCCCAGCTACCGCTCATGGTCATGTCGCCGGAGAGCGCCTGCAGCTTCAGCTTTTCGATCGCGTCCTTGGTCGCAGGATCGGTCACTTCGCTGAGATCGGCCTTGAAACCGGAAGCGTCGAGTTCAAAGCCGATAGAGTTCTTGTCATCGCTGACCGACATCGTCGCGCTGGTTTCCTCAAGCGAGAAAGCCGGCTTGCCGTCGATGGAAACGGAAACCGGACCGCTATGTGCTTCGTCGTAGAACATCAGCGCATCGACGGTGCCAGTGGTGGAGTCTGCGGGAATGACGAGACCGGACATGTAAATGTCGCTTGCCTTGATCTCCACGTTTTCCTGTTTGTAGTCGATGTTGTCGAAGCGGGCGTTCTTGATCTTGTAGCCGCCGTTGTTTTCCTCGACGCCTTCGAGCGTCACATTGCCGACCGGGATCTTCTTGGCCGGATCTGCGGCCGCGTTGAAGGTCACGTCGTTCAGGGTCACCGTCGAGCCGTTGACGGCGACGGAACCGGCGGCGATCTCACCGCCCTGCGCGGCATAGGCCGCATTGATCTTCTTCAGCACATCCCCGCCATCCAGCGCGAAAGCCGGCGCCGAAAGCGTAAGAAGCGCGGCACTCGCGAAAAGAACCTGCCGGGTGGATTTCAGTCTCATGATGTTTCTTCCCTCAACGTACGGCTGTGCACCGTGTTCGAATTCGAATGCTGATACTTATATTCGCGATTATTCAAAGGTCTATAGGATTTAGATCGATTCCCATGACGGCGGCATTGCGGCATTTGCAACGCGGTTAACAAAAAACAGCATGAAAGGGTTGCGTTCATCCACAGGCGCGACCCCCGAATTTCTTGCCGGGAATCGGCATTTCCGCTAGTCAAGCACCATGGGAAAAAATCTTGTACCTCCGTCCGGCGGAGACGATAACATTCATCCGGTCGATTTGAAGGCGGCGCTTGAAGAGCGCTACCTCGCTTATGCCTTGTCCACGATCATGCATCGTGCGCTGCCGGATGTGCGCGACGGCCTGAAGCCGGTTCACCGCCGCATCATTCACGCCATGAGCGAAATGGGCATTCGCCCCAACTCGGCCTTCAAGAAATGCGCCCGTATCGTCGGTGACGTGATCGGTAAATTCCACCCGCATGGCGACCAGTCTGTCTATGACGCGCTGGTGCGTCTCGCACAGGATTTCTCCCAGCGTTATCCCATCGTCGACGGGCAGGGCAATTTCGGCAATATCGATGGCGACGGCGCCGCCGCCTATCGTTACACCGAAGCGCGCATGACCGAGGTTGCGGCGCTGCTGCTTGAAGGCATCGGCGAGGATGCGGTGGATTTCCGCGCCACCTATAACGAGGAAGACGAGGAACCGGTCGTCCTGCCGGGCGCTTTCCCCAATCTGCTCGCCAACGGCGCCTCCGGCATCGCAGTGGGCATGGCGACGTCGATCCCGCCACATAACGCCCATGAGATTTGCGACGCGGCGCTTTACCTCATCAAGCATCCCGATGCGACGGTTGAAAAGCTGGTGGAATTCATTCCCGGCCCCGACCTGCCGACGGGCGGCGTGATCGTTGAGAGCCGCGAGAATATTCTCGATGCCTATAAGACCGGCCGCGGCGGTTTCCGTGTGCGCGCCAAGTGGGAAACGGAAGATCTCGGCCGTGGCGGTTACCAGATCGTCATCACCGAAATTCCCTTCCAGGTTCAGAAATCGCGCCTGATAGAGAAGATCGCCGAGCTGCTGATTGCCCGCAAGCTGCCGCTTCTCGAGGATATTCGCGACGAATCGGCCGAAGACGTGCGCATCGTGCTGGTGCCGAAGAGCCGTACCGTCGATGCGACGCTGCTGATGGAATCGCTGTTCCGCCTGTCGGACCTCGAAAGCCGCCTGCCGCTCAACATGAACGTGCTGTCGCTCGGCAAGGTGCCGAAGGTGATGGCGCTGAACGAGGTGCTGAGCGAGTGGCTGGCGCACCGCAAGGATGTGCTGGTCCGCCGTTCCCGCCATCGTCTGGCCGCCATCGACCGCAGGCTGGAAATCCTGGGCGGCCTGCTTGTGGCCTACCTCAATCTCGATGAGGTCATCCGCATCATCCGCGAGGAGGATGAGCCGAAACAGGTGATGATGGCCAAGTGGTCGCTCACCGACAATCAGGCCGAAGCCATCCTCAACATGCGGCTGCGCAACCTGCGCAAACTTGAGGAATTCGAAATCCGCAAGGAATTCGATGACCTCAGCAACGAGAAGGCTGAAATCGAGGGGCTGCTCGCCTCCGATGACAAGCAATGGCAGACCGTCGCCTGGGAAATCGGCGAGGTCAAAAAGAAATATGCCAAGGCAACCGAGATCGGCCGCCGCCGCACGCAATTCGCGGATGCGCCGGATGCCGATATCGAGGCCATCCAGCAGGCGATGATCGAGAAAGAACCGGTCACTATCGTCATCTCGCAGAAGGGCTGGATCCGGGCGCTTAAGGGGCACATGTCCGATACCTCGTCGCTGACCTTCAAGGAAGGCGACGGACCGAAACTCGCTTTCCCGGCGCAGACGACCGACAAGCTGCTACTGCTGACGACGGGCGGCAAGGCCTATACGCTTGGCGCCGACAAGCTGCCGGGCGGTCGCGGCCATGGCGAGCCGATCCGCATCATGGTCGACATGGAGAACGATCAGGACATCCTGACCGCCTTCGTGCACGACCCATCGCGCAAGCTGCTGCTCGTCTCCACGGCCGGCAACGGTTTCATCGTGGCCGAGAGCGAAATGGTCGCGAATACCCGCAAGGGCAAGCAGATCATGAATGTCTCGATGCCGGATGAAGCCAAGCTCGCCGTGCCGGTCACGGGCGACCATGTCGCCGTCGTCGGCGAAAACCGCAAGCTGCTCGCCTTCCCGCTGGCGCAGGTGCCGGAAATGTCGCGCGGCAAGGGCGTGCGCCTGCAACGCTACAAGGATGGCGGCGTCGTCGACGTGAAATGTTTCGCGCTTGCCGAGGGCTTGTCATGGTCCGACACGGCCGGGCGTCTCTTCAACAAGGTGGGCGAAGAACTGCGCGAATGGCTGGCCGACCGCGCAACGGCGGGCCGCACTGTGCCGAAGGGCTTTCCGCGCAGCGGGAAATTTGGCGGCTGATATCTGAACGTCCCGGGGCTGTCCCGGGACGTTTTCAATCTCATGTGTTTGGCAATCAAACCACCGAGTGCTTATGACTTCGCGAGCGCTTTTAAAGCAACGTGGTACTTGCGCATCACTTGCCGTGCATGTTCCAGCTGACGATCAAAGTCAGCTGTTGCTTCTTCGTTCGGGCTCTCAGCAGTTCGCAATTCAAGTACGTTGCCGTCAGTTCTTGAACTGAGAACGTCGCCAATCTTCCAGCCAAGCTGTTCAAGCATATCCTTTGGGATTACAACGCCTGCCTCTTCACCGAACTCGCAAATGGTTGCTTTCATCTGAAATACTCCAAGTTTGATTGGAATTTAGCATGCGATTTTGACGGTTAGACCATCCCGTTACTTTTCTTCCGGCGTGTAAACCTCCCACCCGCGCGGCGTCAGATGCTCCTGCGGATGGTAGCGGGTCTTGTAGCCCATCTTTTCCGAACCATCGACCCAGTAGCCGAGATAGACATGCGGCAGGCCGAGTGCGCGGGTGCGGGTGATGTGATCGATGATCATGAAGGTGCCGAGCGAGCGTTTTTCCAGATCGGGATTGAAGAAGGAATAGACCATCGACAGGCCGTCGCTCATCACGTCGCTCAGCGCCACGGCCAGCAATTCGCCGCGCTTGCTGGAATCGATGCCGGAGCCGGGTTCGCGCACACGGTATTCGATGATGCGGGTGTTCACATGCGTGTCTTCCACCATGATCGCATAGTCCAGCGCCGACATGTCGGACATGCCGCCCGACTGGTGGCGGTGGTCGAGATAGCGACGAAACAGGGCGAATTGTTCGGTGGAAGGCTCGGCGGCGTGAACGGTGGCCACGACATCCCTGTTGGCGGCAAGAACACGCCGCATGGATTTTGTCGGCTTGAACTGTTCGGTCAGGATGCGCACGGAGACGCAGGCGCGGCAGTTTTCGCAGGCCGGGCGATAGGCGATGTTCTGCGAGCGCCTGAAACCGCCCTGGGTCAGAAGATCGTTCATTTCCGAAGCGCGCGGGCCGACCAGATGGGTGAAGACCTTCCGCTCCATCTGGTTCGGCAGATAGGGGCAGGTGGCCGGCGCCGTAAGATAGAATTGGGGAGAGGGCGTCGCCTGCGTGTTCATCGAACCGTGATCGCCTCCTGCGTCTGTTATGAAAGCGCGCCGCGATTTCACGGGGTTGGCGGCGGCGCTTCAAGCGACATGCATAATGTCACAGAATGGCAAAATGCCGGAAAACGTCAACTGCGAGATGCGGCATTTGCGGGGTTTGAAAGCCACGTTTGCGTGGCTTTCCGCAATATCAGCGCGTTCTGACGATGACGGTGCCGAGCAGGAAGTCGTGAACGAGGCGCGAACGCTCGGTAAACAGGCCTGCAAGCAGGATCAGCGGCGTCAAAACCGAGTTGATGACCCAGAAAAGCACGATGTGAACGGTCGACAGCAGGAAATCGATTCGCCGCCCGTCCATCCGCGCCATAGCGATCCCCACCGCCCGCATGCCGAGGGTCGCCTGCGAGGGGCCGCCAAGCGTCATGCCGAAATAAAGCACCGCAACGATGACGAACAGCGCCGGATAAAGGAAGAAGCCGAGACCCAGCGTGATAATGCCGAGGAAGAAGACAATCACGGCAGCCGGGATACACAAGAGGAGAACGATCGCGTAATCGATTAGAAACGCAAAGACCCGCCGGCTCAGGACGCCGCTATAGGCGCGCCAGTCATCCGGTGCGGCATAGGTGGGGTTCTGGTCGAGGCTCATCGGTCGTTTTCTCCTGAGAGGGCATGACAGCGCGGCATGAGTGCCGTGTCAGCAGACAATATGGGAAACAAACGACCGAATACAATAAGTGGATGCCTCAGCCCTTCGCCAGTTTGCGTGCGGCTTCGATGGCGAAATAGGTGAGAATGCCATCACAGCCCGCACGCTTGAAACAGAGAAGCGTTTCCATCATCACCCGCTCGCCGTCGATCCAGCCATTCATGGCCGCAGCCTTGATCTGGGTATATTCGCCGGAGACCTGATAGGCGAATGTCGGCAGGCCGAAATTCTCCTTCAGCCGCCAGCAGATGTCGAGATAGGGCAGGCCGGGCTTGACCATCAGCATATCGGCGCCTTCCTCCACGTCGAGCGCCGCGTCGCGGATTGCCTCCATGCCGTTGGCAGGGCTGATGTAATAGCTGTTCTTGTCACCCTTCAGCAGTCCGGCCGTGGAGATGGCCTCGCGATAGGGACCGTAGTATCCGGAAGAGAATTTCGTCGCATAGGACATGATGCCGACATTCTGGTGCCCTGCGGCATCGAGACCCCGACGGATGGCGCCGATACGGCCATCCATCATTTCCGATGGAGAAATAATGTCCGATCCCGCTTCCGCCTGAAGGATCGCCGCCTTGACGACCTGTTCCACCGTCTCGTCATTGACGATCTCGTCGCCGCGCAGAATGCCGTCATGGCCGTGGCTGGTGAAGGGATCGAGCGCAACATCGGTAATCATGCCGATATTGGGAACGGCTTTTTTGACCGCGATAGTCGCCTGATTGATAAGATTGTTCGCCTCGAGAGCGTTGGAACCGGTCTCGTTGCGCAGCTCCATTTCGATGTTCGGAAAGGTCGCAATTGCCGGAATGCCGAGATCGGCGGCCTCTTTTGCGGCTTCGACCAGTTTGTCGACGCTCATGCGGTTGACGCCCGGCATCGCCGGAATGGGTTCGACAATATTGCTGCCCGGCACGATGAAGATCGGCCAGATGAGATCATCGACGGTGAGGCGGCTTTCCTGCACCAGACGGCGCGTCCAATCCGCCTTGCGATTGCGCCGCATGCGACGATGGCCGGTGATCTCGTCGACCAGATGCGTTTTGTCCTGCATGTAAGAATGTCCTTCGATCAAATTTGGAAAGCTGCATAGCATGAAGCTTGGCCCATGCGAATGCGACAATCTTCCCTCATCGGCGTCCTGCGATGACGATGATGCTTTGACAAGGCAGGCGGCGGGATTCAATATGGGCTGGTCGCCCGTTCGTCGAGACCGTATCTTCCGGCCATGGAACCTGATTCTCAACCTCTGCCGAAACGCCCGCTTACGGAAATCCTCTTTCTGGTCTTCATGAGGCTGGTCGCGGTTTCCTGTTTCTGGTTCGGCCTGCAATATTGGGCGATGCTGACCGGCTATTCGCTCGGGGGCCATGGGCGGTTCGATATGCTGAACCTGCCCTGGCGCGTGGCCGGCAGCGCGCTGGCCGTTATTTTCCCTGTCGCAGCACTCGGCCTCTGGCTCGGGGCCTCCTGGGGCGCTGTCATGTGGGTCATGGGCGCGGGTGCGCAGATCGCCATGTATAAGGTGTGGCCGCATATCTTCGGCGCCAACACGCTGGTGCCCGTCATGCACGGCCTTGTGGCAACCATTTATATACTATTCCTGGTCGCTTTCTGGCTGGATCAGCGCCAGAATGAAGAACGCGCAAGAATTGATTTACCATAAGAATAAAGCAATTCGGCCTGATTTTTGGCCGCATTTCATGGCTAAGTCATTGATTTATAATAGATGACCTTCAACCATTCCCGCTTCGCCACAAGTTGGGCCCTCCGGGGAAAATGCAGGTAACCATTTGTTAATCGTAGCTTTTAAGTAGAATTTTATGCGCATTGATTAGGTTCTCACTCAAGGCGGGAGACAAACAAACACACCGCCAAACAAAACAGTGAGGCAGTCATGATCAATAGCAAAGTTAAGCCCCAGGCCGTTGTTGCCGATGCACATGAAGATACCATCCGCTCGCTCTACATGGAGTCGCTGCATCTGGTGGAACGTCTCCACCGCCGCCTCCTCGATGTCATCAAGGATGAGTTTGACCGTCAGGGTCGTGATGACGTCAACGCCGTTCAGGCCCTGCTGCTGTTCAACATCGGCAATTCCGAACTGACGGCCGGCGAGCTTCGTTCCCGCGGTTACTACCTCGGCTCGAACGTCTCCTACAACGTCAAGAAGCTGGTCGATCTCGGCCTCATCAACCACCAGCGCTCGCGTGTCGACCGCCGCTCGGTCCGCATCAGCCTGACGGAAAAGGGCCAGGAAATCGCCGAAACGGTTGCCCGCCTTTATGAACGCCACGTCGGCTCGATCGAAAAGGTCGGCGGCATCGGCACCGGCGAGTTCTCCGAAATGAACAAGCTGCTGCAGCGCCTCGATCGCTTCTGGAACGACTCGATCGCTTACCGCCTGTAATATCGCGACGGTTTCACTGTTTAAGCCGGGGGCATGTTTTTGCTCCCGGCTTGCGGATTCCGCGTTGTGCCTTTCTGCGTGTCAAGCCCAGCCCCTCTTCGAGCCTTCGCCCTGTTTCTCAGGCGAACAAAGCTTCGTGAGGTGAGGACCGTGACACGAATCGGCCATATTGATATGGGACCGGCAAGGTTGAAGGAGCCGGCTGTTTCTCCTGCTGTCGCGGCAAGTCCCGACTGTTCTGCCAGACAATGGCGCCCAACGAATGGGTGTTGAGTATTACCAGCCGGCAGACACGTTGTACGTGTTTGTTAATCATATTGATTTAGGCATTGTTGAGAATGCCGAAGAGAGTGGCTGGTAGGTAGAATGACAAAGAAATCCGTTTCCGATTCCGTATCGCGCCGCGCGCTTCTGCGTTCGGCCGTTTCCGTTGGCGCTGCCGCGCTTGCCGCGCCGGCCTTTGCGCAGAACGCGCTCAACGATCTCATGGGCTCTTCGCGCCGCGGCAACTGGGATGACCAGTTCGATGCCAATACGTCGCGTTCGGCCGTGGGCGTCGTTTCCAACAATCCGGTTCTCGGACGCGAAGCGCCGGTCTACATGCAGCAGGCGATCATGCAATATCAGCAGATCGTGCAGAATGGCGGCTGGCCGGAAGTGCCGGCGTCCCAGCAGCGTCTCCAGATCGGCGTCTCCGATCCTTCCGTACAGGCGCTGCGCCAGCGACTGATGGTATCCGGCGACCTGCCGCGTGAAGCCGGCATTTCCAGCGCCTTCGATAGTTACGTCGATGGCGCGCTGAAGCGTTTCCAGGCCCGTCATGGCCTTCCGGCAGATGGCGTCAGCGGCGAATACACCACGAAGGCGCTCAATGTTTCCGCGCAGATACGTCTGGCGCAGTTGCAGACCAACCTCGTTCGCATCCAGTCCATGTCCGGCGATCTCGGCCAGCGTCACCTGATGGTGAATATCCCGGCCGCAGCCATCGAAGCCGTTGAAAATGAACGCGTCGTGCTGCGCAACACGGCTGTCGTCGGCCGCGCCAGCCGCCCGACCCATGTGATCAATTCCAAGATTTACGAAGTCATCCTCAACCCTTACTGGACCGCGCCGCGCTCGATCGTCGAAAAAGACATCGTGCCTCTGATGCAGAAGGACCCGACCTATCTGGAGCGGAACAACATCCGCCTCATCGACGGCAAGGGGCAGGAAGTTTCGCCAACCGCAGTCGACTGGTTCGCCCCGAAGGCTCCGAACCTGATGTTCCGTCAGGACCCCGGCAAGATCAACGCCATGTCGTCCACGAAGATCAACTTCCACAATCCGAACAACGAATATATGCACGACACGCCGCAGCAGGGCCTGTTCAACAAGCTGATGCGTTTCGAATCCTCCGGCTGCGTGCGCGTGCAGAACGTGCGCGACCTGACGAGCTGGCTGCTGCGCGACACGCCCGGCTGGTCGCGTCAGGAAATGGAGCGCGTCATCGCCACCCGCGTCAACACGCCGATCAAGCTGGCGCAGGAAATCCCGGTCTATTTCGTCTACATCACCGCCTGGTCGGCGAAGGACGGCGTGGTGCAGTTCCGCGACGACATCTATGAAAAGGACGGCAACGCCGAACTGGCGCTCAACACCACGAGCGGCATGGAGCAGCCCGCCGGCCCGGTGGATGACGATCTGTTGCCGCGCAACTGATCCGGCTTTACCGCTATTTCATTCCATCATCATGAGCCGCACCTTCGGGTGCGGCTTTTTTCTTGGCGATTTTCTGAAAACATCTGTCGTTTTTTGTCGCAACGTCGCAGTTTGACGGGCAAATCTCGCTGCCCGTATTGCTCTTGTCGGGGCAGGGCGCTAAGACGCCATCGCATTACTGTTTCAGGAGCCTTCACCATGTCGAACACAGATGCTTTCTTCTCCCGTCCGCTTGCCGATGTCGATCCGGAAATTTTCGGCGCGATCGAGAAGGAACTGGGTCGCCAGCGCCACGAAATCGAACTGATCGCCTCGGAAAACATCGTTTCCCGCGCCGTGCTCGAAGCGCAGGGTTCGATCATGACCAACAAATATGCGGAAGGTTATCCGGGCAAGCGTTATTACGGCGGCTGCCAGTTCGTCGATATCGCTGAAGAACTCGCCATCGAACGCGCCAAGAAGCTGTTCGGCGTCAACTTCGCCAACGTGCAGCCGAATTCCGGTTCGCAGATGAACCAGGCCGTGTTCCTCGCGCTGCTTCAGCCGGGCGATACCTTCATGGGCCTCGATCTGAACTCGGGAGGCCACCTGACGCATGGTTCGCCGGTCAACATGTCCGGCAAGTGGTTCAACGTGGTCTCCTACGGCGTGCGTGAAGGCGACAATCTGCTCGACATGGACGAGGTGGAGCGTAAGGCCAAGGAACACAAGCCGAAGCTCATTCTCGCCGGCGGCACCGCCTATTCGCGCGTCTGGGACTGGAAGCGCTTCCGCGAGATCGCCGATGAAGTCGGCGCCTACCTGATGGTCGATATGGCCCACATCGCTGGCCTCGTCGCCGGTGGCCAGCATCCGTCACCGTTCCCGCACTGCCATGTCGCCACCACCACCACGCACAAATCGCTGCGCGGCCCGCGCGGCGGCATGATCCTCACCAATGACGAGGATCTGGCCAAGAAGTTCAACTCGGCCGTCTTCCCCGGCCTGCAGGGCGGCCCGCTGATGCATGTCATCGCCGCCAAGGCCGTCGCCTTCGGCGAAGCGCTGAAGCCCGAGTTCAAGGACTATGCCGCTCAGGTCGTCAAGAACGCCAAGGCGCTGGCTGAAACGCTGGTCGAAGGCGGTCTGGATGTCGTCTCCGGCGGCACCGACAACCACCTGATGCTGGTCGATCTTCGCAAGAAGAACGCCACCGGCAAGCGCGCGGAAGCAGCGCTCGGCCGCGCTTACATCACCTGCAACAAGAACGGCATTCCTTTCGATCCGGAAAAGCCCTTCGTTACCTCGGGTGTGCGTCTCGGCACGCCGGCCGGCACGACGCGCGGTTTCAAGGAAGCGGAATTCCGCGAAATCGGCAAGCTGATCGTCGAGGTTCTCGATGGTCTGAAGGTTGCCAATTCGGATGAGGGCAATGCCGCCGTCGAGGCTGCGGTGCGTGAAAAGGTCGTCGGCCTGACGGACCGTTTCCCGATGTACCCTTACATGTAAGTAGGAAAGGAAGAAGATGCGCTGCCCTTTTTGCGGTTCTGAAGACACGCAGGTCAAGGACTCGCGTCCGGCGGAGGACAATACCTCCATCCGCCGGCGGCGCATCTGCCCCGATTGCGGCGGCCGCTTCACGACCTATGAGCGCGTGCAGTTGCGCGAGCTGATGGTCATCAAGAAAAGCGGCCGCAAGCTGCCCTTCGACCGGGAAAAGCTGGTGCGATCCTTCGAGATTGCGCTGCGCAAGCGCCCGGTCGATCGCGACCGGATCGAGCGTGCCGTCTCCGGCATCGTTCGCCGCCTGGAAAGTTCGGGCGAGACGGAAATTCCCTCGGAAGAAATCGGCCTGCAGGTTCTCGAAGCGCTGAAGAGCCTCGATGACGTGGCCTTCGTGCGTTACGCCTCGGTCTATCGCGATTTCAGCCATGCCGAGGATTTCGAAAACGTGATTGCCGAAATCAACGCCAAGATCGCCCGCGATACGGACGCCGGAGTCTAGCCGTGACCACCCGCGCCGATGACGAAAGGTTCATGGCCCGCGCCATCGAGGTTTCGCTTCGCCATCAGGGCCAGACGCTTACCAACCCATCGGTTGGCTGCGTTCTCGTAAAAGACGGAAAAATCATCGCCGAAGCCGTGACCGCCATTGGCGGCCGCCCCCATGCCGAACGGCAGGCGCTGGAAATCGCCGGGGAAGCGGCGCGCGGCGCCGCCGCCTATGTGACGCTCGAACCCTGCTCGCACTGGGGCAAAACCCCGCCCTGCGCCAATGCGCTGGTGGAATATGGCGTCGCCCGTGTCGTGGTCGCGGTGGACGATCCGGATGAGCGCGTCTCCGGCCGTGGTTATACGATTTTACGGGATGCCGGTATTGTCGTGGAAACCGGCCTGTTGCGGGATGAGGGTAAGAGGGCGCTGGCCGGTTACCTCACGCGTCAGGTGAAAAAACGCCCGCATGTGATTCTGAAACTTGCCGTTTCCGCCGATGGCATGATCGGCAGGAAAGGCGAGGGGCAGGTGGCGATTACCGGTCCTGAGGCTCGCCATGCCGTGCATCAACTTCGGGCGCGTTGTGATTGCATTCTCGTTGGTATCAGGACCGCCATTGCGGATGATCCTGAACTGACGGTTCGAATCGCAGGTCTCGAGGATCGCTCGCCGGTGCGGATCGTGCTGGATCGTCAGTTTGAGTTGCCGCTGACATCGAAGCTGGTGAAGACAGTGCGGGAGGTGCCGGTGATCATTGCGGCGTTACCCCCCTCTGCCCTGCCGGGCATCTCCCCCTCAAGGGGGGAGATCGATGGAGCGCCGCTTCGCCCCGCATCGGCGGCCGGAGAGGGCGAGCCGGAGGCGCTATTTGAACGAGCGGACAGCCACTTGCCGATCTCCCCCTTGAGGGGGAGATGCCCGGCAGGGCAGAGGGGGGTAGCCGCGACCGCCGCCGCCAACTTCTCACCGACGCCGGCGTCCAGATCCTCGAAGCACCAACGCTCGAAAACCTCCTCCACATCCTTGCCGAAAGCGGCATGTCGGAACTTCTGGTCGAAGGCGGCGCCTTTGCCGCAAAATCATTCCTTGAAGCCGGGCTGGTGGACCGTATCATGCTGTTCGAAAGCCCGGTGGTGATCGGTGAGGGCGGCATTGAAACGCCGCTCAACCGTGCCGATATTCCGGGCGACTATGCTCTGGTCAGCGAAACCGCCTACGGGCCGGATCGCTGCTTCGATTATGAAAGGCCGATTTGATGTTTACCGGAATTGTCACCGACGTCGGAACCGTTTCCGAGCTGGAAGCTCTGGCCGAAGGCGTGCGTCTGCGGGTGGCGACAAATTACGACCCCAAAACCATCGATATGGGCGCGTCCATCTCCCATGGCGGCGTCTGCCTGACGGTGACGAGACTGCCGGAAGATGGCAGCAATGAGCGCTGGTACGAGGTCGAGGCATGGGAAGAGGCCCTGCGCCTGACGACGATTGCCGGCTGGCAAAAGGGTACCCACGTCAATCTGGAGCGGGCGCTCAAGATCGGCGATGAGCTTGGCGGCCACATCGTTTCCGGCCATGTCGATGGCAGGGCGGAAATCCTTTCGGTGGAGCCGGAAGGCGAGGCGGTGCGCATTCGCCTGCGCGCGCCGGAGCATCTGGCGAAATTCGTGGCGCCCAAGGGTTCCGTGGCGCTCGACGGCACGTCGCTCACCGTCAACGCCGTCGAAGGCACGGATTTCGACGTGCTGCTGATCCGCCACACGCTGACTGTCACCACCTGGGGCGAACGCCAGCCGGGCGATTTCGTGAATTTCGAAGTCGATACCATGGCGCGTTATGCCGCTAGGCTTGCGGAATTTCCCTCAGCGTAATGTGACGAGCTTCGGAGAGGAGGACGCACCGACGCCTCCTCCGTCATTCCGGCCTTGAGCCGGAATCCAGCCAGCCCAAGTCTTTGGGATGAAAGAACTTTTCCCGCCGCGCAGACGCGCGTTGTCTGGATTCCGGCTCAAGGCCGGAATGACGGAAAGGGAGTGGCCAACACCTGAAATCGCGGCATATTGCAATTGTTCTCATGCACCGCTTCCGATGAAGCTGGAAACGCTATAGGACTTTTTAGGCCGTTTGATATCGACCGCGAGCCAAACGGGGTAGGGGAAATACATCATGCCGTCCTTCGAACTGCTGACAGCCTTTTTTATAACCACCGCCTTGTTCGCCTATATCCCCGGTCCGGCCATGCTTTATGCGGCGGCGCAGACCATGGCGCGCGGACGGTTTGCCGGGCTGATGGCGGTGCTTGGAATCCATGTCGGCTGCTATTTCCACATCTTTGCCTCTGCGGCAGGGCTTTCGGTGCTGTTTCAGGCCGTGCCGTGGCTTTATCTCGCCGTGAAGCTCTGCGGCGCGCTGTATCTTGTGTGGCTCGGCTTCTCGATGCTGCGCAGCAAGCTCGAAGGCGAGGCGGTCAATCTGACCATCGAGCCGAAATCGGCGCGCCGCGCCTTTGTCGACAGCATCATCGTCGATGTGCTCAATCCGAAGACGGCGCTGTTCTTTCTGGCCTTCCTGCCGCAATTCGTGGACCCTGCGGCAGCCTTTCCGGTTTGGCTGCAATTGCTGATCCTCGGCATTGCCGTCAATTTCATTTTTTCCTCGGCCGATCTCGTCGGGGTGCTTCTCGCGGGCGCCATGGTTGGGCGTTTGAAGCGTTCCGGCACGGTGCAGGTGCTCGCACGGCGCGCTGCCGGGACGGTGTTGATGGGGCTCGGCGTCCATCTAGCCTTCCAGAAAACCTGATTGTCGCGGAGCCTCGCCGGAAGGCGTGAAACCCGGCCAAATGCCTTGCAGACGCGGCCCCTCGCGCCACTGATACATGAAATTACTTGCCAAAAACGGCCAGCCGTGGTTTGACCGCCGCAAAAGCCGGTATGATCCGGCAGCAAGCTTTTCAGGAAAATATCATGTCCAAACCCCATCTTCTTATCGTGGAAGCACGTTTTTACGACGATATGGCGGATGCCCTTCTCGAAGGCGCGAAATTCGCGCTCGATGAAGCCGGCGCCACCTATGACGTCATCACCGTTCCCGGTGCGCTGGAAATCCCCGCCGCCATCGCCATGGCGCTTGACGGTGCTGACAATGACGGCACGGAATATGACGGTTTCGTTGCGCTCGGCATGGTCATTCGCGGTGAGACCTATCACTTCGATATCGTCGCCAACGAATCCTCCCGCGCCCTGATGGATCTTGCCGTCAGCGAATCGCTGCCGATCGGCAACGGCATCCTCACCGTCGAGAATGACGAGCAGGCATGGGCGCGCGTGCGTCGTTCCGACAAGGACAAGGGCGGTTTCGCGGCGCGTGCGGCGCTGACCATGATCGAGCTGAAGAAGAAGCTGGGTGGCTGAGCGCATGTCGAACGTTGAAAATGGCGGCGAACCGCGCCAGCCTTCGGTAAAGCCCGCCAACCAGCGCGGCGCGGCCCGCCTTGCGGCCGTGCAGGCGCTTTACCAGATGGATGTCGGCGGAACCGGCGTCATGGAAGTTGTGGCCGAATACGAGGCGCACCGTCTCGGGCAGGAAGTCGACGGCGATACCTATCTGAAGGCCGACCCGTCCTGGTTCCGTTCCATCGTTTCCGGCGTCGTCCGAGATCAGACGAAGATCGACCCGCTGGTGCGCTCCGCCCTTCTGGAAGACTGGCCGCTGTCGCGCCTCGATGCCACCGTGCGCGCCATCCTGCGTGCCGGCACTTTCGAGATTCTCGAGCGCAAGGACGTGCCGGTCGCCGTCATCGTCACGGAATATGTTGAAATCGCCCGTGCTTTCTTCGAGCATGACGAGCCCAAGCTGGTGAATGCGGTGCTTGACCGCATTGCCAAGCAGGTGCGCGGCGAGGCAAAACGCTGAAATAAAAAGGTGAGGAAGAGATGAGCGCGGTTTCCGTCCCCGGACTTGAAGTTCAACTGGACGAGGCGAAGCGCAACGTCTTTCTCCTCACCATCGCGCAGGCGATCATGGGATCGGCTGCGCCCTTAAGCTTTTCGGTCGGCGCACTTGCCGGCTATCAGCTGCTCGGCGCGGATAAGTCGCTGGCGACCGCGCCTCTCACCGGATTCAATATCGGCGTTGCGCTCGGCGCGATCTGCGTGGCGGCCGCATCCCGCTTCCTTGGCCGCAAGGCAGGCTTCATGGTCGGCGCGCTGATGTGCTCCATCGGCGGCGGCATTGCCGCCGTGGCGCTCTTCCGTTCGGATTTCTGGTTGTTTGCCGTCGGCCTGCTGCTGATCGGCATTTCCGGCGGTTTTACGCAAAAAATCCGTTTCGCCGCAGCCGACGCCTCTCCATCCTTTTACAAGCCTAAGGCGATCTCCTGGATTTTGGCCGGCGGCATCATTTCCGCCATTGTCGGGCCGCAACTCGCCATCTTCGGCAAGGATCTGCTTGCGCCGGTCACCTTTGCCGGCGCTTTTCTGGCGCTCGTTCCGCTCGGCCTCGTTTCGATCGCCATTCTGGCATTTCTGAAACTGCCCGACCCCAAGGCGGCCGCCGCCCATGTCGAATCGGTAAGGCCGCTGTCAGAGATCGTCCGCACGCAGCGTTTCGTCACCGGCATGATCTGCGGCATCGGTTCCTATGCCCTGATGACCTTCATGATGACCGGCGCACCGCTTGCCATGGTGGTCGGCTGCGGTTTCCCCACCGAACTCGCCACGCTCGGCATCCAGTGGCACGTTCTCGCCATGTTCGGCCCGAGCTTCTTCACCGGCATGCTCATTTCCCGATTCGGTGCGGAAAAAATCGTGGCAGTCGGCCTGATCGTGCTGATGGCCTGCGCCATCGTCGCCCACATGGGCATAGAGCTGTGGAATTTCTGGGCGGCGCTCATCCTGCTCGGCCTCGGCTGGAATTTCGGCTTCATCGGCGCAACCGCCATCATCACCTCCAGCTACCGCCCGCATGAGGCGGACAAGGTGCAGGGTTTCCACGATATTGTGCTGTTTGGCACCGTGGCGCTGTCATCCTTCTCTTCCGGCAAGGTGTTTACGGCCTGGGGCTGGTCTGTGATGAACCTCGTCATCTGGCCGGTGGCCGGGCTTTGCCTCCTGCTTGTCCTGTCGCTCGTCCTGACAAGCCGCAAAAAAGCAGCCTGAGTCGCGCGCCGCACTCTACTCCTTTCAAGTTTCAGGCAAATTTGTGGGCTTGACGCGGCACCTCGCGCCAACGCAATCTCCGCTCCGAGGACATTTTTCCTTGGGAGGGGAACAAATGCCCAAGACGGGATTTGGGACAGGCCGTCCGCATCTCCCTGCACAAGGTTTCGCCACGCCGGGGAGGGAGTGAGACCCGGCCTTTTGGGAGGTAAGTGCGCATGACCGTAATACCCATAGTAATTTTATGCGGTGTCCTGTCCGTCGTTTACGCGGTATGGGCCACCAAGAGCGTTCTCGATGCCGATCAGGGCAACGAGCGTATGCGTGAAATAGCAGGTTTTATCCGTGAAGGTGCGCAGGCTTATCTCACCCGTCAATATCTCACCATCGCCATCGTCGGACTGATAGTCGCCATTCTGGCCTGGTATCTTCTGTCATCCATGGCAGCCATCGGCTTCCTCGTCGGCGCGGTGCTTTCAGGCGTCGCCGGCTTCGTCGGCATGCATGTCTCCGTGCGCGCCAACCTGCGCACCGCGCAGGCCGCCTCGCACAGCCTTTCCGCCGGTCTCGATATCGCTTTCAAGTCGGGCGCCATCACCGGAATGCTGGTGGCGGGCCTCGCGCTGCTCGGCGTCTCCATCTATTATTTCATCCTCACCTCGGTGATGGGCCATCCGGCCGGCTCGCGTGAGGTGATCGATGCGCTGGTGTCGCTGGGCTTCGGCGCATCGCTGATCTCCATCTTCGCCCGCCTCGGCGGCGGCATCTTCACCAAGGGTGCGGATGTCGGCGGCGATCTCGTGGGCAAGGTGGAGGCCGGCATTCCCGAGGACGACCCGCGCAACCCCGCAACCATTGCCGACAATGTCGGCGACAATGTCGGCGATTGCGCCGGCATGGCGGCTGACCTCTTCGAGACCTATGCCGTCTCTGTCGTCGCGACCATGGTTCTCGCCGCGATATTCTTTGCCGGAACGCCGATACTGGAAAGCGCCATGGTCTATCCGCTGGCGATCTGCGGCGCCTGCATCCTGACCTCGATTGCCGGCACCTTCTTCGTGAAGCTCGGCACCAACAATTCCATCATGGGCGCACTCTACAAGGGCCTCATCGCCACCGGCGTCTTCTCGGTTGCGGGTCTTGCGGTCGCCACTCATGCGACGGTCGGCTGGGGCACGGTAGGCACGGTGGCCGGCATGGAAATCACCGGCACCAATCTCTTCTTCTGCGGATTGGTCGGTCTTGTCGTGACGGCGCTGATCGTCGTCATCACCGAATATTATACCGGCACCAACAAGCGGCCGGTCAACTCCATCGCCCAGGCCTCGGTCACCGGTCACGGCACCAACGTCATCCAGGGCCTTGCGGTCTCGCTGGAATCGACGGCGCTGCCGGCCATCGTCATCGTCGGCGGCATCATCGGCACGTACCAGCTCGGCGGGCTGTTCGGCACTGGCATCGCGGTCACCGCCATGCTCGGCCTTGCCGGCATGATCGTGGCGCTCGACGCCTTCGGCCCGGTCACGGACAATGCCGGCGGTATCGCCGAAATGGCCGGTCTCGATCCTGACGTTCGCAAGGCGACCGACGCGCTGGATGCCGTCGGCAACACCACCAAGGCCGTCACCAAGGGTTATGCCATTGGTTCGGCCGGTCTCGGCGCACTGGTGCTGTTCGCCGCCTATGCCAATGACCTCTCCTATTTCGCCGCCAATGGCGATACCTATCCCTACTTCAAGGACATTGGCGAGATTTCCTTCAGCCTCGCCAATCCTTACGTGGTTGCCGGCCTGCTGTTCGGCGGCCTCATCCCCTATCTCTTTGGCGGTATCGCCATGACGGCGGTGGGCAAGGCGGCAAGCTCGATTGTCGAGGAAGTCCGCCGCCAGTTCCGCGAAAAGCCCGGCATCATGGCCGGAACGGAAAAGCCTGATTACGGCAAGGCCGTGGACCTGCTGACACGGGCGGCGATCAAGGAAATGGTCATCCCGTCGCTCCTGCCGGTTCTGGCGCCGCTCGTCGTTTATTTCGGCGTGCTGGCCATTTCCGGCTCCAAGGCGTCGGCCTTCGCGGCACTTGGCGCATCGCTGCTCGGCGTCATCATCAACGGCCTCTTCGTGGCGATTTCCATGACCTCCGGTGGCGGCGCATGGGACAATGCCAAGAAGAGCTTCGAAGACGGTTTCATCGACAAGGACGGCGTGCGCCACGTCAAGGGTTCGGACGCCCACAAAGCGTCGGTGACGGGCGATACGGTCGGCGATCCCTACAAGGATACCGCCGGTCCAGCCGTCAACCCGGCGATCAAGATCACCAATATCGTGGCGCTGCTGCTGCTTGCGGTTCTTGCCCACTGAGGGCTTAGGTTCCGGCCAATGAAAAAGGCCCGGGGAGCGATCCCCGGGCCTTTGAATTTTCCGTCTCTTCTTCCGATCAGGGGGTGTTGTTGCCCTGACCCAGAATGCTCTTGGCGATATTGGCGCCCGAGGTGCCGCCGGAAAGCAGCTGCTGCAGGAAGGTGAGGTCCTTGCCGCCCGTCGGCGTGGTGCGCGAAATCGTGTCGAAGACCTTGCCGTCCTGCAGCGTATAGTTGGCCTTGCGCTCGATCACGCCGTCCTTGTTGAAGTAGATCGCGAGAATGTTCTGCTCGACCAGCGCCGGCTTCATGAAGGCCGCGCGGCGCACACGCTTCTGCGAGATGTAATAGAAAACCTCGTTGCCGAAGGTCGCGGTGGTGGAGGGCGTGCCCATGGTCAGCAGAACCTGCTCGCGGCTCGAACCTTCCGGGATCAGCTGAAGCGACTGCTCGTCCATGACGTAGCCGTTATGGAACACATCGGTCGTGCTGCTGCAGGCGGAAAGCAGGCCGGATGCGAGGACGATTGCGATGGCGGTCTTGCTCAGAACATTGCCGTGACTTGCGGATTTCTGCTTGCTCAACTGCTTTTCCCCGACTGCGATCATGAATGGCACCTTCCGGCATTGCGTGGTGCACAGTGTCTGTGCACATGATTGTGTCAATCCGGGGACGGAAAATCCCGGTCACTCCCCAAATTCAATGCTTTCCCGGTCTTTTGGAACTCCTCCGGTTCTCTTCGACTGTTTCAGGCGAAAGACGAACGTGACCGCGACAGCATTGCAATTCGTGGATGCTTCGGTAAACCAGCTTTGACGATCATGCAACAAGTGCGATGGGCGGTAAGCGAATTCACCCGTCCCGTTCGGAAAAAAAACGATGATATTCGGGCTGTTCAAGAAGAAAAACAACAATCGCGCCATTGTCGACCGGCAATATGCGACTTTGACCGCCGCTGCCCGCACGCCCGCTTTCTATCTCGATCTCGGTGTTCCCGATACGGTCATGGGCCGCTTCGAGATGCTGTCGGTCATCATGATTCTTTATTTCCGCCGCACCAAATCCTCCGATGTCAGCGGGCAGGAAATTGCCCAGGAGATCGTCGACGCCTTTTTTCAGGACCTCGATCATTCCATCCGCGAACTGGGAATCGGCGATCAGGGCGTGCCGAAGCGCATGAAGAAATTCGCCGGCATGTTTTATGGGAGGCTCGAATCCTATGCGGCGGCGCTGGATGCTTCCGACCGCGTTGCCCTTGCCGCGGCGCTCCGGCGCAATATATATCCGCAGGTAGATGAAATGGCGCCCGATATGGAGGGGCTGGCAGGCTGGATGATGGACGCATCCACGCAACTTGCCGCCCAGTCCGAAGACACAATAGCAACCGGAAGCCTGACGCTGCCCTTGCCTGGACGATGAGGTTCACGATGAACGCGCGACACCCTGCAAATGACGACCTGCCTTTTTCCTATCCCGTAAAGGTAGGCCATATTTCCGCCAATCCGGTCAGGATTGGTCTCGAAGCCAGTGCCGAGGAACTGAAGGCGCTGGCGAAATTCTGGAATGTGGTTTCCGTCGAATATCTGAAGGCGGAGCTGCAGGTTTCCCGCTGGAAGAAGGATGGCGTGAAGATCAAGGGCGAAGTGCATGCGGCGGTAACGCAATCCTGCGTCGTCACGCTGGAGCCGGTCTCGAGCAAGATCGATGAGACCGTCGAGCAGATTTTCGTTCCGGAAGGTTCGAAACTGGCGCGGATGGTGACCAATGAGGAAGGCGAGATCGTGCTCGACCCCGACGGCCCGGATATTCCCGACCAGTTCACCGGCGACAGCATCGATGTCGGCGCGGTGGTTGCCGAATTTGCGGCGCTCGCGATCGATCCCTATCCGCGCAAAGCGGATGCGGAATTTGCCGAATCGGCCGAAAAAGAGCCTGAAGAAGAAAAGCGCCCGTCGCCCTTTGCCGTGCTCAAAGATTGGAAAAAAGACTGAATGGCCCCGTTGGGCTGAAATAATTTTATTGTAACGAAGGCCGGAAAAGGTATTTTCGCGCAAAACCGCTGTTTGGCGGGAAGAAGGATAAGGGACGAGTGATCAGAATTGCAATTGACGTCATGGGTGGCGATTTCGGCCCAGATGTTGCCATACCCGGTGCTGCCAAGGCGCTTGAACGGCACAACGATGTAACTTTTCTGCTCTACGGGCAGAAGAGCAAATGCGACCCCATTCTGGCACAATATCCCGCGCTTCGGGAAAAGTCGGTCTTTCACGATTGTGAAGTCTCGGTCAGCATGGACGAGAAGCCGAGCCAGGCGCTGCGCCGTGGCCGCTACGTTTCCAGCATGTGGCGCGCCATCGAGGCCGTGAAGCTCGGCGAGGCGGATGTCGCCGTTTCCGCCGGCAATACCGGCGCGCTGATGGCCATGGCGAAATTCTGTTTGCGCACCATGGCGCGGGTGGAACGCCCGGCAATCGCCGGCATCTGGCCGACGCTGAAGGGCGAAAGCATCGTGCTCGACATCGGCGCCACCATAGGCGCCGATTCCCAGCAGCTGCTGGATTTCGCTCTGATGGGCGGCGCCATGGCCCGTGCGCTTTTCGATATCGACCGTCCGACCGTCGGCCTGCTCAATGTCGGCGTCGAGGAGGTCAAGGGTCAGGAAGAGGTTCGCGAGGCCGGACGGCTGATCCGCGAGGCCGATCTCGCCACCATCGATTATCGCGGTTTCGTCGAAGGCGACGATATCGGCAAGGGCACGGTGGACGTGGTGGTGACCGAAGGTTTCACCGGCAACATCGCACTCAAGGCCGCCGAAGGCACCGCCCGCCAGATCACCACGCTGCTGCGTGAGGCGATCTCCCGCAGCTTCTTCGCCAAGATCGGTTATATTCTGGCGAAAAGCGCCTTCGACGTACTCAGGGAAAAGATGGACCCGCGCAAGGTCAATGGCGGCGTGTTTCTGGGCCTGAACGGCATTGTCATCAAGAGCCATGGCGGCACGGATGCCATTGGTTTTGCCTCCGCCGTCGATGTCGGCTACGACATGGTCCACAACGGCCTCACGGCCAAGATTGAAAATGATCTGAAGATTTACCACGCAAGACGGCTTCCGCCCCCGGCGCCCGAAGCTCTCGTGGCTGACGAGGAATAAGGGAATGATCCGCTCTATAGTTCGTGGTTTCGGGGCAGCGCTTCCGAAGCGTGTCATGACCAACAGCGAAATTGAAGGGGTCGTCGAGACTTCCGACGAATGGATCGTGCAGCGCACGGGCATCAAGCAGCGCTATATCGCCGGCGAAGGTGAAACCACCGCGTCGCTCGGCGAAGCGGCAGCGCGCGCCGCGCTCGACAATGCCGGCCTGACGCCCGACGATATCGACCTCATCATTCTGGCCACCTCGACCCCGGATAACACCTTTCCGGCAACGGCGGTGAACATCCAGAACCGCCTTGGCATGACCCATGGTTTCGCCTTCGACATGCAGGCCGTCTGCTCTGGTTTCGTTTATGCAGTATCGACCGCCGATCTCTATATTCGCGGCGGCATGGCCAAGCGCGTTCTGGTGATCGGTTCCGAAACCTTCTCGCGCATCCTCGACTGGAAGGACCGTACCACCTGCGTTCTCTTCGGCGACGGAGCCGGCGCGCTGGTTCTGGAGGCCGGCGAAGGCGAGGGCACTTCTGCCGATCGCGGCATTCTGACGGCGCAGCTTCGCTCCGACGGCTCGCACAAGGAAAAGCTCTATGTCGATGGCGGACCTTCCACCACCGGCACCGTCGGTCATCTGCGCATGGAAGGCCGGGAAGTGTTCAAGCACGCCGTCGGCATGATCACCGACGTCATCGAACAGGCCTTCGAGGCGACGGGCACGACGTCCGACGATCTCGACTGGCTGGTGCCGCATCAGGCCAACAAGCGCATCATCGACGGCTCTGCAAAGAAGCTCAACATCGACCCGGAAAAGGTCGTGATCACCGTCGATCAGCACGGCAATACCTCGGCCGCTTCCATTCCGCTGGCGCTCGCCGTTGCCGCCGGTGACGGACGCATCAAGAAGGGCGATCTGGTCATGCTGGAGGCCATGGGCGGCGGCTTCACCTGGGGCGCGGTGCTGCTGCGCTGGTAAAGGCCTGATTTCCGCATTTGCCGGGGCGCTGGCGCGAAATCGGTTGTGATTTTCGCGCTCACGCCCCGATCGGAAGCGCCGGAGCGGCCGGAGCCTGTGTCAAAACCGTATCACTCGCTCTAAGCCCTTGCACTGATTGCCGAAAGCCTCAAATGAATCTGGAACAATCCCTTGACCGGTCGCCACAAGGGAAATAATCTCGGCGGCTCCTAGAGAAGAGTTCAGACACGGTTTGTGGGGAAAAATGGCCGGGAAGACAGTGACACGCGCAGATCTTGCAGAATCTGTGTTTCGTAAAGTCGGGCTGTCCCGCACCGAATCCGCCGAACTGGTCGAAACGATCATTGACGAAATATGCAACGCGATCACCCGTGGCGAAGTCGTGAAGCTTTCTTCCTTCGCGACATTCCAGATCCGGGAAAAGAACGAGCGTATCGGACGCAACCCGAAGACGGGTGAGGAAGTGCCGATTTCCCCACGTCGCGTCATGACCTTCAAGGCCTCGAACGTGCTGAAGCAGCGCATCTTGAAGGCCCATACGGCCCGCAAGGCCAAGCAGAAGGGCCAGAAGGCCGGGGCGTAATCCCTCTCGCAAGGTCTAAGCAGCACGGCTTTTTTGCCGTATCGCAAGCCTTTTTCCCCATTCTTCTTGTGAACATACTTGAATTTCAACGTGCAAGCCGTTGAAATCCGGTCGACTCACATCATAATCAATTTTAGTGATTTGTATCTCGCCGCAACGGCGTCGGCGCGGGGTCGTAACCGACTTTGCGCGGTGTTTGACCGGCGGGAGAAAAGCGTTCTCGTTCAGTGTCCGGCCGGATGCATGGCGCTCCGGTTCGGATGGGAGTGGAAATTTGGATAAAAGCCCCGACGCGTTTCGGACGATCAGTGAAGTGGCGGATGAGCTGAACCTGCCGCAGCATGTGCTGCGTTTCTGGGAAACACGCTTTCCGCAGATCAAGCCGATGAAACGGGGCGGGGGCCGCCGTTATTACCGTCCTGACGATATCGATCTCCTGAAGGGTATTCGTCACCTTCTTTATGACCATGGCTACACCATCAAGGGCGTACAGAAGCTGCTGAAAGCCAATGGCAACCGCTTCGTGGCGGCCATCGCCTCCGGTGATCTTGCGACCATGGAAGCCATCATGGCGGCGAGCGGTGAAAAGGAAGTCGCCGAACCGCGTGTCGTCGATACCGATGGGGACGAGGTCGTCGGCCGTCCGAAGGCCAAGCCAAGCGGCCGTTTTTTCGGCTTCGGCGGTGGCGGCGGCGATGCGGAAATATCGGTCGGCAAGTCGAGCATTGGCAAGGACGACCAGGCGCTTTTGCAGGAAGCCCTGTTCGATCTCCTCGAATGCAAGCGCCTTCTCGATCAGGTTCGCTGAGGGTTTATCCACAGCTCATTTGCGTGCTTTCCATTCGGCAATTCGAGAAAACAAGGGGTTAGGGCGTTTTCCCGATTCTCCGAAAAACGAAAACGCCCGGCAATGCCAACCTTTCGGAAACTCCTTTGGCCGATAATGCGGCTCCGTAAAAAGGAGTCCGATCGTGAGCAATCGAAAATCGACAGCACGACGCCGCACGGCGAAGAAATCGGGTGGCGGCAGCGTTTGGCCCTGGGTGCTGATGCTGGGCGTCGTTGCCGGCGGCATTCAGGCTTACGAACATCGCGACAGCCTTTTGCCGCAACGGCATGTTGCAAAGGCGACATCCCCGGTCACGAGTTCTCCGAAAGTCGCGACGGCGGCCAAGCGAGATTCCGTCACGCCGGAGAAAGTGGCGTCCATTCGCCCCGCATCGCCGGCTCTGCCCGGCAACGGCCCGGTGCCGCCGCGCCCGATCGCCATGCCATCCGCCTCGCAGCCGAGCCAGGTTGCCGCTATCCTGCCGGAAACGCGCCCTTCGGTCGAAAAAATCTCGCTCGGTGAAAAAAGCGGTACTTTTGCCTTTTGCGGTCGTTCCGGCCTCAACAATTGCGTGGCCGATGGCAACACCTTCTGGATGAAGGGCGTGAAAATGCAGCTTGCCGGCATAGAAGTGCCGCAGATCGACCGGGCGCGCTGCATGGAAGAGCGCCAGCGCGGCTTCGTTGCGAAGGTCAGGCTTCGCGACATGCTGAATGCCGGCGCCTTCGATGTGGCGTCCTCCGCTGCTGCGGGTGGGCAAGCCACGGAACGCAAACGGCTTTCACGTTCGGGCGTTTCTTTCGCCGATCAGCTAATACGGGAGGGGCTGGCGCATCCGATCTCCGCAAAAAATCAGTCCTGGTGTGGCTAAGGCCCCGTTGACCGAAACCGCCCGGCCTGTGTAGATGAGGCTCCCGTCGCGTTTGGGATCGGCCGTTGGGCCGACTGCCATGGAGACGACGGATTTTTTACAGCGCTTGCCTGCAAGGTGTAAGGCGCGGTAATGCGGACGTGGCGAAATCGGTAGACGCAGCAGACTTAAAATCTGCCGACCATTGGTCTTGCGGGTTCAAGTCCCGCCGTCCGCACCACCTCTCATCCTTACTTCTTATCCAGACCTTGGGCCATTTCCAGGTGGTGTTGCAGTGCCGGCAGGGTTTTTGCCGCCCATGCCTTGAGCTCGACATTGTCGCCGCCGTCAGCGTATCGTTTGAAAAGATCCACCGCATCCTCGTGCGCATCGACCTGATCATCGACGTATTCCTCGTTGAATTCCGCGCCGTTGAGTTTGGCCAGATCGTCGATTTCTTCCTTGTGATCGTCAGTCAGAGCGGTCGTGGGCGTTCCCGTTACTTTGCCGCCGGAGAGAAGAGCCTTTAACTCCGCGCTGGTCTTTTCATGTTCGGTGATCATCTGCTGCGCGAAAGCCTTGATAGCCTCATCGCCTTTGGTCAGTGCAAGCTTGCTCGATTCGATTTCAAAGAGATCGCTTGCGGAAACCTGCAGGATGAAGTCTTCGGTTTTGGGCGCAACGCCGAGCGCGGAATTAACGCCCGTGGACTCCGTTGCGGACTGTGCCATGGCGGTGCTGGCGACCAGCGCGAGCGCTAACGAGAAAATGGTGTTCTTCATCAATCTGCCTCCTGATGGTTAGAGGCATTTCCAACCGAGGTACGGAAGGATTGTTCCCGCATGGCGCCAAAGAAACCTTCCGTCGCAGCCGTTTCTCTTTGGAATACTTCCATTTTTCCATCATTGCGGGCAGGAAAACGCCCGTTCACGTGCACGGCATCGTCACTTGAAAATCATCAAAAAGAACCTATTGACCTTGCCACGATGGGAAGCCCTATCTTTTTTTTAACACAAGAAAAGAGGGGTCATACGCATGTCACAAATGGAGATCCGGGCGAGTCATCAGATTGCGATCGATGGCATGACATGCGCCTCCTGTGTCGGCCGCGTGGAAAAGGCGATTGCCAGGGTGCCGGGCGTTCTGAAAGCATCGGTCAATCTGGCAACGGAACGTGCCGACATTTCCTTTTCCGGGCCGCCGGATGTGCCGGCCGTTATCGAGGCGGTGCGGCAGGCCGGTTACAGCGTCGAAGAGAAAACCATCGAACTCGATATTGAGGGCATGACCTGCGCCTCCTGCGTCGGACGTGTCGAAAAGGCGTTGAAGGCCGTATCCGGTGTTTCCGGTGCAAGCGTCAATCTGGCGACGGAACGCGCCACCGTCCGCGTCGCCGGCAACGCCGCGTCTGCGGCCAACCTTTCGGATGCCATCAAACGGGCGGGCTATAAGGCGAACGAGGTTGTCGCCGACAAAGCCACGGATGGAGAGCAGGACAAGCGCGAGGCGGAACTGCGCAGCCTCAAAATCAGCCTCGCCGTCGCCGTTGTTCTGACGCTACCCGTTTTCGTGCTGGAAATGGGGTCGCATCTGGTGCCTGCCATCCATGATTTCGTGATGGAAACGGTCGGCATGCAGGAAAGCTGGTATCTGCAATTTGCGCTGACGACGCTGGTTCTGTTCGGGCCCGGCCTGCGCTTCTTCAAAAAGGGCATACCCGCACTTCTGCGGCTGGCGCCGGACATGAATTCGCTTGTCGTGCTGGGCACCGCCGCTGCCTGGGGATTTTCGGTTGTCGCAACCTTCATGCCCAAAGTCCTGCCGAGCGGCACGGCCAATGTCTATTACGAGGCGGCGGCGGTCATCGTCACGCTCATCCTTCTCGGACGTTTTCTGGAGGCGCGCGCCAAAGGCCGCACCAGCGAGGCTATAAAGCGGCTGGTCGGCCTGCAGGCCAAGTCCGCCCGCGTGCTGCACGATGGCGAAACCATCGATGTGCCGTTGCAGGATGTGCGCACCGGCGATGTGATCGTCGTCCGCCCCGGCGAGAAAGTACCGGTCGATGGGCTGGTCCTCAGCGGCTCTTCCTATGTCGATGAATCGATGATCACGGGCGAACCGGTGCCGGTCACCAAGGCGGCGGGTTCCGAAGTCGTCGGCGGCACGGTCAACCGCAACGGTTCTTTCACCTTCCGCGCCACCAAGGTCGGCGCCGATACGCTGATCGCCCAGATCATCCGCATGGTCGAGGAGGCGCAAGCCGACAAGCTGCCCATTCAGGCGCTGGTGGACAAGGTGACCAACTGGTTCGTGCCGGCGGTGATGCTGGCAGCGCTCGCCACCTTCATCATCTGGTTCATGTTCGGGCCCGATCCGGCCTTGACCTTTGCGCTCGTCAATGCGGTTGCGGTGCTCATCATCGCCTGTCCCTGCGCCATGGGCCTTGCCACGCCGACCTCGATCATGGTCGGCACCGGCCGCGCCGCCGAAATGGGCGTGCTGTTCCGCCGGGGCGATGCGCTCCAGACGCTCCGGGATGCCGATGTGATCGCCGTCGACAAGACCGGCACCCTGACGCTCGGCAAACCGAAACTGGTGCATTTTACCACGACAGAGGGCTTCAATGCGGATGAGGTGTTGCGCCTCGTCGCCTCGCTGGAGAGCCATTCCGAACATCCGATTGCCGAAGCAATCGTCGAGGCTGCAAAACATGGCGGCCTGACGCTTGCCGATGCGGAAGGCTTCGAGGCGACCCCCGGTTTTGGTGTTGCGGCAACGGTTGACGGCCGAAGGGTGGAAGCGGGCGCGGACCGGTTCATGGCCAAGCTCGGTTACGATGTCGCGATGTTCGCAGACGATGCCGAGCGGCTGGGCAGGGAAGGGCAGTCGCCGCTTTATGCCGCCGTCGATGGCAGGCTGGCCGCGATCGTCGCGGTTGCCGATCCAGTCAAGCAGACGACCCCGGAGGCGATTGCGGCGCTGCATGCGCTCGGCCTCAAGGTCACGATGATCACGGGTGACAATCGCCGCACCGCTGAAGCCATCGCCCGTCGGCTCGGCATTGACGAGGTGGTGGCGGAAGTTCTGCCCGACGGCAAGGTGGAGGCCGTCAAGAGGCTTGCTGCCGGCGGGCGACGTGTCGCCTTTGTCGGCGATGGCATCAACGATGCGCCGGCGCTGGCCGCCGCTGATGTCGGCCTTGCCATCGGCACGGGCACGGATGTCGCCATTGAAAGCGCCGATGTGGTGCTGATGTCCGGCGATTTGCGCGGCGTCGCCAACGCCATCGCGCTCTCCAAGGCCACGATCCGCAATATCGGCCAGAATCTGTTCTGGGCCTTCGCTTACAATGCCGCTCTCGTTCCCGTGGCGGCCGGAATATTGTATCCTGTCAACGGCGTTCTGCTGTCGCCTGTCCTTGCCGCCGGAGCCATGGCGCTTTCCAGCGTATTCGTATTGACGAACGCGCTGCGCCTGAAAAGCTTCCGCGCGCCGCTGGTGGACAGATCGTCCGGCATGCAGCTCGCAGCGGCCGAATAGGAGGCGGACATGATGACGCCCGGCAACACAATCTATCTGCCGCAGATCGGACGCAGCATCATGGCGGCGCAGGGTGAGACCGTGCTTCAGGCCGCATTGGCCGCAGGGGTTACTTATCCGCATGGCTGTCGCATGGGCCGCTGCGGCGCCTGCAAGTCGCATCTCATTTCCGGCGAAATCGATCTCCTCAAGCATACGCCCTTCTCCTTGACCGAAGAGGAAAAAGCCGATGGCCTGACGCTTGCCTGCCGGGCCGTGCCGTTGAGCGACATGACGATCAGCTGGCTCGACGGGGCGGATGAGATCGCCGATATTCCGACCGGCCGCTTTGAGGGCGTGGTTGCGGAAGCGCTGGATGTGACGCACGATATCAAGCTCATCCGCATCCGGCTTGACGATCGCGGGCAGTTTACGTTCAAACCCGGACAATATGTGCGCCTGCTTTATCCCGATTGTTCGCCGCGTGATTATTCCATTGCCAGCAGGGTGGATGAGGAACTGATTGAATTCCACATCCGGCACGTTCCCGGCGGCATGACGAGCGGCCGCATCTTCTCGCTCGCAAGCGCGGGTGACCCCGTCACGATAGTCGGGCCTTTCGGCTCTTCGTTCCTGCGGGAAAAACATTGCGGGCCGATCCTCGGCATTGCCGGCGGTTCGGGGCTCGCTCCCGTCAAGGCCGTTGTAGAGGCGGCGCTCGCAACGGGCCGCGAACGACCGGTTCATGTCTATTTCGGCGCGCGCGCCGAGCGTGATCTCTATATGCTCGACCGCTTCGGCGATCTCGCCGCGCGGCATGGCAATCTGAGTTTCGTTCCGGTTCTCTCGCATGAGGAACATACCAATATCCGGTGCGGTTATGTCGGTGCGGCCGTGGCGGATGATTTCGACGATCTCGATGGCTGGAAAGCCTATATTGCAGGCCCGCCGGCCATGATCGAGGCGACGGTGCCGCAGCTTCTGGCGCGCGGCATGCGCACCGCCGACATTCATGCAGACGTGTTTTTCACCCCGGAAAGATAGGAGCAGGATCGATGAATATTGGCACAGCCGCCACCGCATCCGGTGTTTCTGCGAAGATGATCAGGCATTACGAGACAATCGGTCTGATCAAATCGGCAAACCGCACGGAGTCCGGATACAGGGTCTATACGGCCAATGATCTGGAAACGCTGCGTTTCATCCGGCGCGGACGCGATCTCGGTTTTTCCATCGAAAAGATCAGGCAGCTTATGACGCTCTGGCGCGATCCGGGCGGCGCCTCCTGCGATGTCAAACGCATCGTCATGGAACATGTCGTCGATCTGGAAGCGAAGATGCATACGCTTCGCGAGATGGCCGACACGCTGCGAAATCTCGCAAACTATTGCCCTGACAATGGTGAGCCGGATTGCCCGATCATCCATGATCTCGCCCATGCCGAAGATATCGATTTTACGACCGTGGCCATCGTGCCCAAGCGCACCGGAATGCTGAAGGGCACCTCCGGTCCGGTGATGGATCTACAGCGCCCGGTGAAATAAGCGGCCGTTTTCCTTTGGGAAACGGGCGTGGATTGCAGTGCAGACGCCAATTGTGGTGAAGGAGACCAAGCCATGTGGATACAGATAATACAGCGCTTCCTTATTCTGTGCCTGATGCTGGCGATCGTGTCCGTCATCGCGTTTCTTTTGCCCTATATGGCGGGCGGCGATCCGGCCCGCACCATTCTCATGTCGCGCATGCGAGATACGGCGCTCGATCCGCATGCGGTCGAGGCGCTCAGGGTCAGCCTCGGACTGGACCGCCCGCTCTATGTGCAATATTTCGCCTGGTTGTCGGGCGCGCTGCGGGGCGATCTCGGATTTTCCTTCACCAGCAGCCAGCCGGTCGCCGCCGAGCTTTTGCGGTCGCTCTGGGTGTCGGTGACGCTGGCGCTGACGGCGCTGGCGGTCGCGGTGGCTGTCGCCCTGCCGCTCGGCACTCTGGCGGCGATGCGTCCCGGCGGTCGGCTGGACAATTTCGCGACGCTGATGATCCAGACCTTCGTTGCAACGCCCGAATACTGGTTTGCGCCGATGTCGGCGCTGGTCTTCGCGCTCTATCTCGGCTGGCTGCCCTCGGCCGGATGGGATAGCTGGCGTTCGCTGGTGCTTCCTGCGCTGACCCTGACGCTGCGGCCGCTTGCCTATTTCACCCAGGTGACGCGTGCGGCAATGGCCGAAGTTCTGCGCGCGCCCTATATCACGGCGGCCCGCAGCCGCGGTCTCGGCATGCATGGCACGGTCATGCGCCACGGCATTCGCAACGGCTCGCTGCCGGTGGTCACCTTCTTCGCCCTGTGGCTTGCCGGCCTGCTTGGCGGATCGGTGGTGGTGGAAGTCATCTTCGCCATTCCCGGCATGGGCCGGCTTCTCTACGACGCCGTGGTCAATCGCGATATTCCGATGCTGCAGGGCGGTTTCATCTGCATCGTGGCGCTCTCCATCCTGATCAATACCCTCGCCGACAGCTTTTATGTCCTGATCAATCCAGCAATGCGAGCTCACCATGACCATTAGCCACTTCCCGAGCGCGTCTGCCGCCGCCATGCCGATGACCACGCCCAAGCGCCCTTCGAACCTCGCCCGCTTCACGGATTTCATCCGCCGCCGGCACTGGACCTTCTATGCGGGATCGGCGATTTTTCTCGTCATCATCCTCTTGCTGGTGATCGCGCCGTGGATTTCGCCCTATGATCCGGCAAAGCAGAGCCTTCGGCTCAGGCTGAATGCGCCGAGCGCTGCCTATTGGCTTGGGACGGACCATCTCGGGCGCGATGTCTTGAGCCGGCTGTTGATCGGCGGCCGCTTCACGGTCACGATTGCCGCCATCACCGTCATTCTGTCGGTGGTGATCGGAACCTTCATCGGCATCATCAGCGGCCGCAGCCGCGGCATCCTCGACGAAGTGCTGATGCGCATCGTGGACCTGCTCATCGCCATACCGGACGTGGTGATCGCGATTTTCCTCGTCGCAATCTTCGGTCCGGGATATGGCACGCTGATCGCATCGCTGACCATCGTTGGCTGGACACCTTTTGCGCGGCTGGCGCGGGGGCTGACGCTATCGATCAATTCCCGCGAATATATCCGCGCGGCAGAGGTGCTCGGCTGCACACGGCGCTTCATCATCTTCCGGCATATCATTCCCAACACGATCTGGCCCATCGCGGCCGTGGCGTTCCTGCGCTTTGGCCACAAGCTGATAACGGTGGGCGGATTGTCGTTTCTGGGCCTCGGCGTACAGCCGCCAGCGGCCGACTGGGCGCTGATGCTGGCCGATGCGCAGGCTTACGCGGAACGGATGCCCGTTCTCGTCATTGCACCGGGTCTGGCGATTTTCCTGGCGGCGCTCAGCGTGACGTGGATCGGCCATGGCCTGAACCTGGAAACGAAGAAAACCAACGGTCATTGACGCCTGCCAACGGGCAATGGTCGATTTGACGATTGTCAAACATAGATGACGCAACGGAACCGGAAGGAGAGTAATATCGTCTGAAGCCGCATGAAGAATACGCAATGCCTCCGATTCAATAAAAATAAGGGGAACTCTTATGAATATCGAAGGACAAACGCTTGCCAATACGGCCATATCCCCTGAATGCGCACCGCTTCTGGAGATAGAGGACCTGCACGTTTCAGTGCCGGCGCAAAATGGCCGCAAGTTTGTTATTTCGGGCCTGACGCTTTCCGTCAACGCCGGAGAAGTCGTCGCTCTCGTCGGCGAATCCGGGTCGGGCAAGAGCATGACGGCGCTGTCACTGATGCGGCTTTTGCCGCATGGCGCGGAAATCAATTCCGGCCGCATTTCCTTTGCCGGTCGCGATATTCTCGCGCTTTCATCCTCCGAACTCGATGCGCTGCGCGGCGCAGATATCAGCATGCTGTTCCAGCAGCCGCAGGCCATGCTCGACCCAACCAGCCGGGTGAGGACGCAGGTGGCGGAGCCGCTCTGGATCCACCGTAAAATGAGCCGGCACGCCGCGCTTAACCGGGTCGTCGGCCTTCTGTCGGATGTCGGCATTCCCGATCCGTCGGCGCGGGCGCAATGCTTCGCGCACGAGCTTTCCGGCGGCATGGCGCAACGTGTGATGATTGCGGCCGCACTCTCCGGCAATCCGCGGCTTCTGATCGCCGACGAACCGACGACGGCGCTTGATGTCACCGTTCAGGCACAAATCCTGCGCCTGCTCGATGACGAACGCCGCAAGCGCCGGCTTGCCACGCTGCTCATCACCCACGATCTCTCGGTCGTCGCCGCCTTCGCGGACCGGATCGCGGTCATGTATGCCGGCCGCATCGTCGAGGAGGGGCCGACCCAGGCGATCCTCCAGGCGCCACAGCATCCCTATACCAAGGCGCTCATCAGTTGTTCGCTTTTGACCACCGACAGCGAGGGGCAGTTGCTGACGATCCCGGGCTCCAGTGCGCAGGCCCATGACATGTCCTGCGGCTGCCGGTTTCATCCGCGCTGCGCGCTTGCCAATTCGGCAGGCATGAGCGGCCGCTGCATGGCCTCGGAACCGGATCTGAATGCCTTGCCCGAAGGACGCAAGGCGCGGTGCTGGGCGGTCGGCCACGACCACGATCATGCCGGTCACGATCATGCCAGTCACACGGTCTGCTGAGGGAGGGCGACGATGCTAGCGACAGCGACGACACAGACCCCGCCATCGGCGGAAAACAGCAAGCGGCCATTCGTGGTCGCGAAGAACCTTTGCAAATATTATCCCATATCGGGTCTCGGTCACCGTGTGGTGAAATCCGTCGACGATGTTTCCCTGACGATCGGCGAGGGGGAAGTGCTTGGTCTCGTCGGTGAATCCGGATGCGGCAAAAGCACGGTTGCCGGGCTGATTACGCGGCTGACCCACGCAACGAAAGGCGAGGTCAGCATCGGGCAGAACGATATGCTGCACATGCAGGGCGAGGCGCTTCGGCGTATGCGCCGGGTCGTGCAACTGGTGTTTCAGGACCCTTATTCCGCACTCGATCCACGCATGCGTATCGGCCAGAGCATGGAGGCGCCGCTTGCCCAGCATGGCATCGGCACGCGCGAGGAGCGCACGGCCCGGGTTTTCCGGATGCTGGAAGAGGTCGGCCTGGATGGCTCTTTTTACGATCGGTATCCGAGCCAGTGTTCCGGCGGCCAGTTGCAGCGCGTCGTCATCGGCCGCGCGCTGCTTCTCAATCCGAGCTTCCTTGTCTGCGACGAACCGACATCGGCGCTCGACGCCTCAATGCGCACGCAGATCCTGAACCTTCTGATGGACATGAAGCGCCGTCACGGTTTGACGGTTCTGATGATTTCTCACGATCTGCGCGTGGTGCGTTATCTCTGCGATCGCATCGCGGTCATGTACCTCGGACGTGTCGTTGAAATCGCCGACCGGGAGGAGCTTTTCCGGGCGCCGAAGCACCCCTATACCAAGGCTCTCATAGCATCGTCGATGCTGGACGAGACGGGGTTATATGCACCGGAGATGCTTCTGGACGGCGATCTGCCAAGCCCTCTCAATCCTCCCAACGGCTGTAAATTCCACACCCGTTGCAAATATGCGACCGATATATGCGGCGAGGTGGAACCCGTTCTGGAAGGCGTTTCCGGCGAGCATTTCGCGCGTTGCCATCGCTGGCGGGAATGGGGCTGACAGACAACGCAGTTACAGTTTTCTGTTGCCGTAAAAACAGATGAATTGTGTGTTTGCGGATTAATATCGGAATAAAATTCCGAGTATAAAACATAAAATAGATAATATTCGAATGGATAATCGAGAGATATCCATAGGATATTCTTATTGCATTTGTAGTGATTGAGTGAAATTTCGTGAAAATATACGAATTGTGAGCGTTGTCATCAAAAATAAAAGGGGAATATTCTATGATGAAGCACGTACTTCTGGCGTCATGCGCCATTGTGGTTTCGTTTGGAGCGCCTGCGGCAGAGGCCGCCACGATTACCTATGACGATAATTTCGGTGTGAAGACCGGCTGGCAGATGGCTTCCGACGATGCCTATCTCGGCTCGCGTGCGGGTTGTTTCGAAAGCCTGGTGCGTGTCGGTTATGACATGAAGCTGGAGCCAAGCCTCGCCGAGTCCTGGACGCAGATTGATCCCAAGGTGTGGGAATTCAAGCTGCGCAAGGGCGTCAAGTTCCAGAACGGCGAACCGCTCGATGCCAAGGCCGCGGTCAATGCACTCAGTAATCTCCTAAAAGCACCCGTGCCCGCCCGTGCCTTCTCTCCGAAGCTGATTGCCGCCGTCGAAGCCGGCGGCGATGATGTGGTGAAGATCACGACGATCGAACCCTCCGTGCTGCTGCCGGCGCAGATGGCAAGCCCCGCCACCTCCATTCTCGCTCCATCCGCCTATAAGGACGGTAAGGTCGATCCGATCGGAACCTGCACCGGGCCTTTCAAGATCACCGAGGTCGATCCCAGCCAGCATATGGTTATGACGGCCAATCACGACTATTGGGGCGGCATGCCGAAACTTTCCGGCGGCCGTGTCAATTTCGTGCCCGATGCCGACACACGCGCCACCCAGGTTCGGACCGGGGAAGCGCAGGTTTCCCGGCTCGTGCCGCCATGGACGGTCAAGACCATCGAATCCACCGATGGCGTCAAGGTCGCGCCAATCCCATCGCCGCGTATCACCGAGTTGCTGCTGAACAATTCAAAGCCGCCTTTCAACAATATCAAGGTGCGCCAGGCGATCCAGGCCGCCATCGATACAGGCGGTATCGCCGAGAGTATCTATGAAGGCGTGGTCAAGGGCGCGACCATGCCTTTTGCGGCCGGCGAACCATGGGCTGCAAAGGAAACCAAACCCGCTTATGACGTGGAAAAAGCCAAGGACCTTCTGAAAGAGGCCGACATTGCACCCGGCAGCCTGAAGGTGACGCTCCTTGCCTATACCGCAAAGACCGAACTGAAGGATGTCGCGGCGATCATCCAGGCGCAGTTGCAGGAAATCGGCATCAAGGTCGATGTCCGCGTTGCCGATTACAGCGCCATCGAACCCGACATGCTGGCCGGCAACTTCGACATGGCGTTGCTGTCTCGCGGTTACGCTACCGATGTCGCCGAACCGGCCGGTTTCCTGAATGCCGACTATACCTGCGGCGGCAGCTACAACATTTCGCACTATTGCAATGCGGAGACGGACAAGCTGATCAAATCCGCCTATTCGGCGGGCGAACCCACCAAGCGTTATGCCATTTACGGCGAAGCGGCGAAGAAGATTTATGACGAAGCCGTCTCCGTCTTCCTCATCCACGAAACCGTGTTCGATGCCTATTCGGAAAAGCTCGAAAACTACAAGCCGCATCCGCTGAACTATTTTGTCATGACCAAGGATCTGGCGACAAAATAAATTAGTGTGATGGTGCTGATTGAGAGGGGCCCGGCTCGCAAGAGCCGGGTCTTTTTTGTGATAAGGTCCTTGCACCTCTCCTCCGTCATTCCGGCCCTGAGCCGGAATCCAGCCAGCCCAAGTCCTTGGGCTGAAAAGAGGATTCCTGCCGTACAGACGCACGTCGGCTTGATTTCGGCTCAAGGCCGGTGTGACGGCATGTGGATGATTGGCTTCATTAAACTGGGAAAAATCTCCTCCGTCATCCCTGATTGAAAGGGAGAGGGCATTCGCCATCGGGGAGGAAAGAGGGACGGATGCCGTCCAAAACCCGTCACATAATGCAGCGTGAAGCGGGGCAGGTGGGGCGATCCGGCGGCTGCAGGGATGAAGCGCCGCCGGTATCTCTTCGGATCAGGCGCGCGCTTCCGGCGTATAGCCTGCAGCGGTGATGATTTCGGCAATACGTGCCGCATCGGAGACGCCGCCAACCACGACCGTGCGGCTTGCCGGATCGGCATGCACGGCAGCGCCGGGAACGGTCTTTTCGATCGCGCCCTTGATCACTCCGGCGCAGTGACCGCAGGTCATGTCTTCAACGTGAAAAGAAAGGTCTGCATCAACCGGTGCCGTGGTGGTTTCGGCGTGATGCTGGTGAGCGGTGCACATAGGCGGTTCTCCATGGTTTGGAATTCTAACAGGAGGAGCCTGGACTATTCCAACGTGGGAAGGTCAAGCGCTTTATTCGCCGGCGCTCAACAAGTGTGCCACGACATCAGCTGCGCCAGAAGATCGGCATCAGCAGCACCAGAACCGTCAGGATTTCCAGACGTCCGAGCAGCATCAGGACCGAGAGGAGATAAAGCGCGGGATCGCTGATGGTGGAGAAATTGCCCGCCGGGCCGATGATCGGGCCGATGCCGGGTCCGACATTGGCGAGCGAGGTCGCAACGGCCGAGGTGGCGGTCAGGAAATCGTAACCCATCAGGCTCATGGCAAGGCTGCCGGCGATCCACAGCGCGATGAAGCAGCTGACGAACAGGAAGATTGTCCGGATGGTATCGGGATCGACCACCTGCTGGCCGTAACGCACCGAATAGACCGCGTTCGGATAGATCAGCTTCTTCAGCCCGGCGCGCACCACGTTGAACATGATGAGAAAACGATAGGCCTTGATACCACCCGCCGTCGAGCCGGAACAGCCACCCATGAAGGTGGCGAAAAAGGCGACGACGACGACGAAAGGCCCCCAGAGCGTATAATCGTCGCTGGCAAAGCCGCCGGTCGAAAGGATCGAGGTCATATTGAAGAAGGAATGGCTGAGCGCGTCATCCAGCGGCACACCGTTCCTGAAATGATGATAGACGCCAACCGCAATCGAGATTGCACAGAGATAACCGAGGAAAACGGCGATCTGCGGGTCGCGCAGAGTCTCCAGCCGGCGGCGCACCGCAAGCAGGATCATGACCGAGAAGGGCAGGCTGCCGAAGATCAGAAAGATGGTGGCGATCCACAGCAGCGCCGTATTGTCGAAATAGGCGAAAGACGCGTCATGGGTGGAAAAACCCCCGGTCGCGACCGTCGACATAGCATGGTTCAGCGCATCGAAATGCGACATGCCAGCAAAATCGTAAGCGATGGTACAGGCAAGCGTCATGATGATGTAAATGGCCACAAAAGCCCGGGTGAAGCTCGCGAGCCGCGCAAAAGGCCGGTCGTTGCCGGTATCGGAGGATTCCATGCGGAAGAAGGTCATGCCGCCGACACGCAGCAGCGGCAGGATGAAGAGGCCCAGCGCCACGATACCGATACCGCCAAGCCAGCATAGCAGCGAACGCCACTGGAGGATGCCCTGCGGCGCGTTGTCGAGACCGGCAATGGCTGTAGACCCCGTCGTCGTAATCGCGGAAACGGATTCGAACAGCGCCTGGCCGAGCGTCAGGTTGAGTTCGGACAGGTAAAGCGGAACCGCGCCGACAATGGAAAACACCAGCCAGAGCAGGTTGACGAGCAGAAAGCCGAAACGTTTGTTGAAGGCCGCAATCGGGCCGCGCGTCGCCAGCGCGCAGGCAAGCGCAAAGCCCCCGCACATGAAACCCGACAGCGCAAACACCATCCAGTCGTCATTGCCGTAATAAAGATCGGTGAGCGCCGGCAGGAACATGGCCGTCGCCATGTAAAGCCCGAAGATGGACGCCACATATATGACCGAGCGCAGAAGGTTGCTGTTCAAGAAATGAAACCCGGAGTTTGTTGCCGCGCTGAAATGAGTCTTTGTCTCGGACGTCTTCCTATGGCATAGCGGGTGCCATTATGAATTTCAATGGATTGACTATCGTGGACAAGCAGCTTGTGGAAGCAGCGCGGCGAGAAGTGCGGGAAATATTCCCGGAAACGCCGTTGCAGTTGAATGAACATCTCAGCCGTCGATATGGCGCGTCGATTTGGCTGAAGCGTGAGGATCTGTCCCCGGTTCGTTCCTACAAGATTAGAGGCGCATTCAACTTCCTGCGCAAGGCGGTGGCCAAGGCCGGCAAAGGCAAGGTTTTCGTCTGCGCTTCCGCCGGCAACCATGCGCAGGGCTTTGCTTTCGCCTGCCGTCATTTCGGTGTTCAAGGCGTTGTTTTCATGCCGGTGACGACACCGCAGCAGAAGATCGAAAAGACCCGCATCTTCGGCGGCGAATTCATCAGCATCCGTCTGGTGGGCGATATATTCGACCAGTGTTATGCCGCCGCCCGCAAATATGTTGAGGACAATGACGGCTACATGGTGCCGCCCTTCGACCATGAGGACATCATCGAAGGCCAGGCGACGGTCGCCGCCGAAATCATGGATCAGCTTCCGGAAGGCACGAAGCCGGATATCGTCGTCATGCCCGTTGGCGGCGGCGGTCTTTCTGCCGGTCTATCGGGCTTTCTGGCCGGCACGGTCCGCAAGGAGAACTTCGTGTTCTGCGAGCCGGAAGGGGCGCCGAGCCTGAAGAAAAGCCTCGAACGCGGCGAACCGGTGACGCTGAACAAGGTCGATAATTTCGTCGACGGCGCAGCCGTTGCCCGCATCGGCGACCTGAACTTCAAGGCCCTGAAGGATTTTCCGGCCGAGCAGGTCATGCTCATCCCGGAAAACGCCATCTGCGTGACGATCATCGAGATGCTGAATCTCGAAGGCGTGGTGCTGGAGCCGGCCGGCGCGCTGGCAATTACCGCGCTGGAAAAGCTTGGCCGCGAGAGGCTGGAAGGCAAGACGGTCATCGCCGTCGTCTCCGGCGGCAATTTCGATTTCGAGCGCCTGCCGGACGTGAAGGAACGCGCCATGCGTTATACGGGCGTGAAGAAATACTTCATTCTGCGCTTGCCGCAGCGCCCCGGCGCGCTGCGCGATTTCCTCAACCTGCTCGGCCCGGATGACGATATCGCCCGTTTCGAATATCTGAAGAAATCGGCCCGCAATTTCGGTTCGATCCTGATCGGTATCGAAACCAGCGCTAAGGAGAATTTCGCCGGCCTGCTGGAGCGCTTCGAAGCCGCCGGTCTCGGTTATGAGGACATCACCGAAAACGACATCCTGTCGAACTTGATCATCTGATCGGAAGAGGCAGGGAAGGGCGGATCACCTCCGCCCTTCAAACGTGACATAGATTGAGGGAGTGAAAGCCATGGCATCGTTTTTTTCCAAAATCCTCTCGGCCTTCGGCTCCGGCCAGCCGTCCTCCGACGCGCCGCAGAAGGTCGCCCAGGCGGAGCCGCATGCGCATGGCGACTATCTGATCTATGCGACGCCGATCAAGGAAGGCGGCCAGTTCCGCCTGGCGGGCCGCATCGAAAAAAAGGCCGGCGATGAAGTGCTGGTGCATGAATTCGTGCGCGCCGACGTCTTTACCAGCATGGACGATGCGGTTGAGTTCACGATCCGCAAGGCAAAGCTCATCATCGACCAGAACGGCGCTTCGCTTTTCCCAGGAAAATGATGACGCTTTCTTGCCTCGGATATTAAGATTCCGTTGTTTGCTTCGGCCTATCCTCCTCAAAATGTGAAGCCGCGCGCCACTGACGCCGCGCGGCGCGTATAGGTAAGGCATGCGCCGATGCAATGGGCAAATCTCGCCCTCTTTCTGACGGAAGCCGTCGTCTATTTCTCGGTAATGACGGCCTTCCTTCATTACCGGCATATTCTCGGCATCGGTGTTTTTCTCACCGCGCTGGGCGTCATGCATTTTCTGGAAACCTACCTGGCGGCCGTCTTTTACGTGCAGCTGCCTTTCGGCGTGGCGTCGCCCGGCTCCTCGATCCTTTTTGCCGGCAAGCTGATGATGATCCTCATGCTCTATATGCGGGAGGACGCGGCGGTCGTTCGACAGCCGATCTACGGCCTGTTTCTCGGCAATATAGTGACCGTCATCATGGCGCAGATCATCCGTTTCCATCAGACGGTGGCGATCGTTCCCGGGCAGTCGGTCAGCACCGCATTTCTGGATGACATGGGCGTGTTGATGGTCTGGGGAACCAGCTTGCTTTACATCGACGCCATCGCCATCATCCTGTTTTACGAAAAACTGGGGCGTTATTTGCAGCGCCATATCGTACTGCGCTTTGCGATCTGCGGTGTCGTTATCCTGAGCTTCGATCAGGCGGGTTTTTATGGGGCGCTGCGATTGTTGTTCAACGCCCCTCTCGATGTCTTTTACGATGGCTGGAAGGCGAAGATGGCGGCGGTCGGCATCTATTCGCTGCTGTTTGCCACCTATCTCTGGCTGACATCGGCCAAGGGCCGCTTTCTGACACGCCGCAGCGTTGCCGATGTCTTCAACGATCTCACTTTCAGGGAACGTTACGAGGAGCTTCTGTCCCGCTCCGGGCGCGATATGCTGACCGGCGTATCGGACCGCGCCCGCATGGAGCTCGATGCGCCCTCCGTCGTCGTGGAGTGCCTGGAGAAAAAGCGGCCTGTCAGCGTGCTGATTGTCGATATCGATCATTTCAAGACCGTCAACGATACGTTCGGGCACCTGCAGGGCGATGATATCTTGCGGGAATTCGCCGCCGTCCTGAAGCGCGCGGTGCAGCCGCTGGGCCATCTCTACCGCTTTGGCGGTGAGGAATTCGTTGTCCTCCTGCCGGCAATGGCGCATGAAACGGCGCTGGCATTTTCGAACAATCTTCGGGCAGCGATCCTTGCGGACCTGCAGCGGCCGGACGGTTCGCCGCTGACCGTCAGTATCGGCGTCGCCACCGCTTTCGAGGATGGACAGCTTTTCCGCGCGCTCCTATCGGAAGCCGATGCGCGGCTCTATGCGGCAAAAAATAACGGCCGGGACCAGGTCCACGGCCGTTACGGAATGTGGGTCGGCTGATACCGGCAACCCTGGCCGGCATCGCCCAGACATTCGATGTGCCTCAGGCGGCCTGCGCCAGCTCGGCAACCTTGGCTTCAGCGGCAGCCACAGCCTTTTCGACGGCTTCCGGACCGAATGCCAGGCCTTCGACATAGATGACTTCCACATCGGTCATGCCCATGAAGCCGAGAACGGTCTTCAGGTAAGGAACGGCATGGTTCATCGATACCGCCGGGCCTTCGGAGTAAACGCCGGCAGCGGCCAGTACGATGTAGACCTTCTTGCCAGTGGCGAGGCCGACCGGGCCGGTTTCGGTGTATTTGAAGGTCTGGCCGGCGCGGGCGACATTGTCGATCCACGACTTCAGGCCGGAATAAATGTTGAAATTGATAAGGCCGGTGCCGATGACGACGGTGTCGGCGGCGAGAAGCTCGGTCACCAGCTTGTCGGAATAATCGGCGGCAACCGCTTCTTCGGCGGTGCGCTGGTCGGGCGCCTTGCGGATGGCGGCGGTCTTGACGGTGTCGAGATGCGGGATCGGGTCAGCAGCGAGATCGCGGTGGACAAGGGTGTTGGAAGCCGACTTGGCCTTCAGCTTGCTGGCGAGTTCACCGGCAAACTTGTTGGAAACCGATTCGTCGCCACGCGGGCTGGAGGTGATGAGAAGAATGTTGGACATGGTCTTTCCTTGCATATGCGATGAATTGACGGGCGCCTCGGGAGGGCGGAAGAGCACGATGCCCTTCCTTTGCGCTCTATATGAAAAATTACTGCCATCAAGAAAACTGTGATAATGTGGAAGCAATCTATCGATGAAATGGATGGGACATGGACGCGAACCCGACCCTCGATCAATTGCAGGTGTTTTTGACGGTTGCCGAGACCGGCAGTTTTTCCGCCGCGTCACGGGCGCTCAATCGCGCCCAGTCGGTGGTCAGCTACACCATCGCCAATCTCGAGGCGCAGCTTGAAGTGACGCTGTTCGAGCGCAGCGGCGTGCGCCAGCCGAAGCTGACGGATGAAGGCCGCGCCATGCTGGAGGATGCAAGGCGCATCGTCGCCGGACTGCAGGAGATGCGCGCCCGCGCCAAGGGGCTGAAGCAGGGGCTTGAGGCGGAACTCTCGGTCGCCATCAGCACCATGGTGCCGGCGGAGGCCATGGTGGCCGTGCTGCGGGATTTTCGCCAGCAATTCCCAACCGTCACCCTCAGCCTCAATGTCGGCGAGCTGGGCATGGTCATGGAGATGGTGCTCTCCCGCAAGGCAGGTATCGGCATTGGCGGGGCGATGCTGCGTCAGGACGATGAACTCGTCGTCGAAAAGGTCGGCCATTCCTTCATGTTGCCGGTCGTCGCGTCGGATCACCCGCTGGCGCAGATCGAACGGCCGCTGGGCCTTGCCGATGTACGCGAGGAGGTTCAGCTCGTCGTCACCGATGCATCCGGCCTGACCAAGGGCCGCGATTTCAATGTGCTTTCTTACAAGACATGGCGGGTCAGCGACATCGCCACTAAATACCAGCTCATCAAGGGCGGCCTCGGCTGGGGTGGTCTGCCCGCGTCGATCGTGCGCAATGATTTGACCAATGGCAGCCTGAAGGCGCTCGAGCTGGAGGCCTATGAGCAGGGCGAGTATCCGCTCTTTTCACTGCGAAGGGTGGATTCACCGGCTGGGCCCGCAGGCCAGTGGCTTGCCGAAGCATTTCAGGAACGCCTCTCCGCATGCCCGAACCATAAGGATTTCAACGGGATGATTGAGGCTAACAAACACAAGCCGATTGCTGTCGCCGCTGAGTGACATTGTCTAATTATATCTGGACCGAGCGGGGCCACATTTTCCCGGCGGGTAGAAGGAACGCGCGGCAACCTCGGCGCTATGCCAGCAAGGCCAATTGACGTGGGCGGGTCGCCTGCCTATACCTAAACCACGGTCAGCAGTTCACCGAGGCATCGCCGTCCCGCAAGGGAAGCTAAACCTGCGTTTTTAAAGTTTGACAGCACTTATCCCGTGCCATGTCGGAAGCCGGCGATCAGCGACACCTTTTCGGAATGGCACTTGAGGGTAAGTCATGCCACGTTCGATCCTTTCCATTGATATCGCCGACCTCTCGACTTTCGCCAAATCCGTCCGCGAACAGATCGGCAGGCTGGACCGAAAGCCAAGCCATGTGGAGATGCTCAATCTTCTGAGCCGGGCTGCCGGGTTTCGAAATTTCCAGCACTTGCGAGCCTCGCGCGAGCCATCCGATGACAGCGGACCATCCCGGCCAGATATGCTGCCGGCGGCTAATGAGGGCAGGGTGCTGAAGACCGTTCGTGTCTTCGACGCTGCCGGCCGGCTGATGCAATGGCCGGCCCGCCGCTCGCAGCAGGAACTGTGCCTCTGGTACCTATGGGCGAAAATTCCTGCCTGGCGGAGCTTTTCCGAGCGCGAATTCAGTATTTTTCTGGATAGCCTGCACCTGTTAGGGGATGCGGCGATGCTGAGGCGCGACATGGTCGGCCTGAGGCTCATCCGCCGCAACCGCGATGGCAGCGATTATCGGCGCATCGAGCAGAAACCGCCATCGGAACTGCCGCTTCTGCTGCGAGCGCTCGGTGGGCGCGATTGGGGGGATAGCCCTCGGTAGTGCCGATAGTTTCGATCAAACTCGGCGTTATCCTCGGGCTTGTCCCGAGGATCTGCTACGGATTGATTTAATTCGACGTGGTTAGATCCTTGGGACAAGCCCAAGGATGACGGCAGAGCTTCCCCCTGCCGCCAACAGCCGAAAGGCCGCAGCCCTCAAAGAACCAGACGGAACTTCGCGAAACCTTCCGCGCCGTCCCCGGCATCCTCGATCTTTGCGCCCTTGATATCGGCCGCGTAGTGGCGGCCCCTGGGGCCGGTCTCAAAGATCGCTGTGGTATCGGCCACCGGCGCGAAGGACCAGTTTGCATCCGCAGACGGGTTGATGGTGCCCTGATCGATGATATAGCGCACGATTACGTCGCGGTTGGTATCGGGGGCCACGAAGATCACCTTGTCGCCGGCGATATCGGGGAATTTACCGCCGCCGCTGGCCCGGTAATTATTCGTCGCCACCACGAATTTCTGCTCGGGATCGATCGGCTTGCCTTCAAATTGCAGGTTGACGATGCGGTTGCTGTCCGGGTTGACCGCCTTGCCGTCCTTGTCGAATTTCGCCGGTTTGGAAATGTCGATCTGATAGGTGACGCCGTCGATGACATCGAAATTATAGGACGGGAAATCCGCATTCAGCAGCGGCGCGTCCTTTGCCCCGGCCTCGACCGTATTGAACATGCCGGCCGACATTTCCAGCCAGTTCTTCACCTGCGCGCCGTTGATCAGCACCGCCTGCACCGTGTTGGGGTAGAGGTAAAGATCGGCGACGTTCTTGATGGCGATGTCACCGGCGGGGACATCGGTATAATAATCCGCACCGCCGCGACCGCCGGACTTGAAGGGGGCTGCCGCCGAAAGCACGGGCAGATCCTTATATTGCCCTTCCTTCAGCATGTCCTTGATGTACCAGGTCTGGGCGTTGGAGACGATCTGCACGGAAGGATCGTCGGCCACCAGTGCGAAATAGGAATAGAGCGGCGCGGAGGTCTTGCCGACGGGACGGCGCACATAGGCAAGAGCCGCTTCGTGATCGGCCTTGGCGGCGGCGAGGACTTCCGCCTTGTCCGTGAAATCGGCGACGACCTTGCGGTTTTCGTCGCGGTGGTAGATCGGCCGGGCTTCGGAGGTGAAGTCGACGATCTTCCAGCTCTTGCCGTCCTTTTCGAGCAGCAGGTCGATGAGGCCCATATGCGAGCCCCAGAAGCCGGCCATTACCGCCGGCTTGCCCATGAGCGTGCCCTTGACGGCATCCGCACCCTCGATACCGTCCCAGGTCTTCGGACCGGGGAAGACGAGATGCTGGTGGCCGGTGAAGATCGCGTCGATGCCTTCGACACCCGCCAGATAAAGCGAGGCGTTTTCCATGCGCTCGGTCTGGCCCTTGCCGTCGATACCGGAATGGGAAAGGGCGATGACGATATCCGCACCTTCCTCCTTCATGACCGGAACCCAGGCTTTCGCCGCCTCGACGATATCGCGCGTCTGCGCCTTGCCCTCGAGGTTCTTGGAATCCCACATCATGATCTGCGGCGGCACGAAGCCGATGATGCCGACCTTGACCGGGCTTGTCACGCCGCCGCCGTCGCGGATCTGCTTTTCCAGAATGACATAGGGCTTGAAAAACAGCTCGTCGTTCTTCGGATCGGAAGCAAGCTGGCCCTTGGTGAGGTTGGCGCAGACGTAAGGGAAACCCGCACCCGCCAGCGTGTTCGACATATAGTCGAGACCGTAATTGAATTCGTGGTTGCCGAGCGTGCCGCAATCGTAACCCAGCACGTTCATGGCGTTGATCACGGGGTGCTTGTCGCCGGCCTTCATGCCGCGCTCATAGGCGATATAGTCGCCGAGCGGGTTGCCCTGCAGGAAATCGCCATTGTCCACCAGCATCGAGTTTCCGGCTTCGGCGCGGATGGTGTCTATGATCGAGGCCGTGCGCGCCAGTCCCATCGTGTCGTTCGGCTTGTCGGCGTAATAATCATAAGGAAAGACGTGAACATGGATATCGGTCGTTTCCATGATGCGCAGATGCGCCTGGTTGGCCGCCGCACGCGCAGCAAAAGGGTGCAGCATCACCAGCGCCGAGGAGGCTGCGATGCCGCCCAGAAGCGAACGCCGGGTAATGGGATGGAGAGCGAGAAGCGACGACATGGGAACTCCTTCGGATGAAGCTTGCTCTGTCTTGAAAAATGACAGGGTAGAAGCAATCGCAGAGGAGTCCATCACCAAAATGACAGGCCCGTGACAGATGGACCGGTTTTCAACCGTTTGATAAATTTTTTATCACGGGCGTGCGGCGCAGGTGTCGCCGCACCGGAGAATGCGCATCCTACGTTCTTTGCATTGCTGCGCTTTAGATCAGCGGGCCAGCGTCGGTTTCACTTCTTCGTGGAAGAAGCGGAAATAGGAGGAAAGCTGCGCCAGCGTGTTGGTGGAAAGCTTGAGCTGCAGGCCGAGGCGGTTCATGTGCTGCCATTGCACGACGCCCTCGATGAAGCCGAGATCCTCACTCTGCACCTTGACCCGGCTGCCCTTGGCGGCGGCGAAAGGTCCATCCAGCTCGAGCGCCATTCCGGTGGCGGAAAGATCGACCACACGCCCTCTGGTCGACTGGCTGAAATAATGCACGGTCGCAAAAATCCTGGTCTTGCTGCGGGGCGCGGTCCGGGTCGCCATATTAAGGTTGTTTGTCATTTTGCTGCTCAAATCAATTGTTTCCGATACCTGCATCATGGCGCGAAAAACTTGAGAGCCGTTTAGTTCTTCTCTTAAAATTGCATGTAATTGCCGATTATGCTGTGTCGATACGGCACTGATAGCAATTATTGCGGGCTGAGCGCACATGTACATAAGCGACATCCGCGCGCTCCAGAAGGTGCCGCGCGCGCGAAACGATCTCGTCTGTCGCCGTCACCGCGCCGGTGCCGTAGACGATGCGGTCATCGGCTCCATAACCGCGCACGATATAATCCGGACTGTCCAGCATCGGCGGAATGGCCTGCGTCTGCGGGTAGCGCTCACAGGCGTCGGCATGCAGAAACACCGGGCCCGTTTCCGCATAGGGCTGCAGCGAGGGAAAGGGCCGATAGGCGAGGATCAACATCTCTTCGCCTTCCCCGATCTGGGAAAGGCAGTGGCGGCAGGGCATGCCGCCGGGAGAAACGGCTCTCTCCGGCGGATTGCCATAGGCGTCGGCGGCTCCCGCCCGGTAGGCTTCGGCTTCCTTAGCCGGCATTGCAGTGAAAACGAGATCGGTCATGACGGAGACCTCCTGGGTTGGGTTCGGCGTTGCTTCTTTGCAGCTATGGTCCCGAAACGGATCACTATCCACCCGATTCTTGACAGGCGATGCAACCAGCCCATTGCGTGACTCGTTAGCTTCGGGAATCAGTGACGCTCCTCGTTCCCGGAAGGTCTGATTTTATGTTCCGTCGTTTTCTGGCCGCCGTTCCGCTGGCTTTCGTTTCGTTGACGGCTCCGTTTGAGGCCGAGGCGCAGGTCGCTTCCGGACTCGATGGCCTGTCCGACGAACAGCTTCAGCAGGCGGTCAATTTCGTTATCGGCAATGCGATCTTCTCGCTTTATCACGAGGGTGCGCGCATGCTGATCTCGGATTTCGGAACGGCGGACACGGCAAGTGTGCAGGCGCCGGCCGATCAACTGGCTGGCACGCTCATCCTCCAGGCCAACGAGGAATGGCTCGACACCGCGCTCGTCAATGCCACGGACAGCTGGTATCTGGCGCGTGAGGCGGAGACCTTGCCTGAGCATGAAGCCCCGGTCTTCTCCGCGCTGGTGCCCGACAGGAGCCGAGATCGCAACATGGCCTGCCTGATGGTCGGCCGTGACAAGGACGGTTATGGCGATCTGGCCGCCATGATGGGGCTCAACAATGCCGAATTCGACAAATGCGCCGCCGCCTATCCGGGCGTTGCTTCGGCCTGGGAGAATTTTCTGAGCCCCCACCGCAGTCAGACGCCTTCCAGATTTTCCGTCAGCTACGTGCCGCCGCGCGACCCGGAGCTTGAGCCCTACGCCATCATGATCAAGGAATCGAAGGTTCTCGATCTCATCAGCCGCAGTTTTAGCGGCTATGGCTTGAAGGGGGACGTCAAACTGACGGCCAAGTCCTGCGGTCGTCCCGACGTCTACTGGTCGGCGGAAAAGCGCGAGATCACCTATTGCTATGAACTCGGCAAGTTCCAGGCGGAACTGATTGCCGATCACCTGTTAAACACCGTCACGGAAGACAAGGGCGCTGCCGGCGGGCAAATCCCGACCGCCGCCGCTAATCTGGAACGGGAAATCTGAGGCCGGATTGCCGAACGCTGGCAATCGGGCTTCCCGATATGGGAGGAGAGTGCCGTGCCGAAGGTTGTCGTTCGCAATTTCGCCATCTCGCTTGACGGATACGGCGCGGGCCCAGACCAGAGCCTGCAGAACCCGCTGGGTGTGAACGGCGAAGAGCTGCACAAATGGGCCTTCAAGACCCGCACCTTTCATCGCATGTTCGGCAAGGACGGCGGCTCGACCGGAACGGACGAGGATTTTTCCGAAAAGAGCTTTGAAAATATCGGCGCATGGATTTTAGGGCGCAACATGTTCGGGCCGGTGCGCGGCGCATGGCCGGATGAAAACTGGAAGGGCTGGTGGGGCGAAGAGCCGCCATATCACGTTCCCGTTTTCGTCCTGACGCACCATGCGCGCCCGTCCTTCGAGATGAAGGGCGGCACCGTGTTCCATTTCGTGACCGACGGTATCGAGGCGGCGCTCGACCTGGCGCTGAAGGCGGCAAATGGAAGGGATGTCCGCATCGGCGGCGGCGTTTCCACCATCCGGCAATATATGGCGGCGGGCATGATCGATGAGCTGCATCTGGCGCTGGCGCCGGTTTTTCTCGGCAAGGGTGAACATTTGTTCGAGGGGATGGACCTGCCCGCGCTCGGCTACCGCTGTACCGGGACCGTGGCGGGCGAGGGCGCTACCCATCTGATTATCGACAGGGCATAAATGCTGCGCCGTTAAAGGTATCTCCACCAACATTGCGCAGCGGTTCCTGCGCTGACATTTCCCTCACGCACTTCTTATCGGAGAATGGCACGCGTTGCTCTCAAGGGCGCTACTCAGTTGCGCAGCGATATCTCCAGAAGCTCGGTATCGGCAAGCGGCTCCACCCAGGCCTCATAGGTGCCGACGGGCGAAAAGCCCATCATCTGGTAAAGCTGCAGCGCGCGCGGATGGTCGAGCGTGTTGGTGGTCACCGTCACCCGTTGCGGATTGTCCTGCCAGGCGGCGTAAAGCGCCTGCAACAGGAACCACTTGCCGACGCCTGCACCGATCGCCTCTTCGAGCAGCCCGAAATAGGACAGCTCGGTCACCTCGTCGCTCGCCTTGTTCAGTTCGAAGAAACCGGCGGGCGCACCGTTCATATAAAGAACCGTAACGCTGTTTTTCGGATCGCGCAGAATGGCGGAAAGCTCCGCATCGCTCATGCGCATGCGCTTTTGCCAGTGCCAGCGTTTTCCCACCCGCCAGTAAAGATAGCGGTAGAAATGCAGGGGAATATTGTTGACCCGCATCAGCGCGGTCTGGATGTTCACGGGGATCGGCAGGCTGACTTTCGGCGGAGCCGTCATTTCCAGCTGCGTCACATGCGCCTTCAGCGGTCCGTGCGACAGTGTGGGGATTGCATCCGCCGGACCGGTAACCACCGGCGTATCCTGCAATCCGCCCCATTCCGACCATGAGCCGTCGTAAAGCGAATTATCCTTGTGACCGAGCGATTCCAGCGCAAGCGTAATGACGGCGGCAGTGACGCCCGAGCCGCAACTGGTGACGACGGGCTTCGAAAGATCGATACCGGCATCGGTCACCATCTTGCGGATGGCGGTGAGGTCCTTGAAATTGCCGTTTTCGGAAAAGGCCGTCGCAGGCAGGCTGCGCGCACCCGGCATGTGGCCGGAACGCATGCCGGCACGCGGCTCGGCCTCGTCGCCGGTAAAGCGCCCGGCGCCACGGGCGTCGGCAATCTGTTTTTCGCCGCTGTCGACAATGCCGCGCATGGCGTCAAGCGAGGTTACGCGCTTCTCGTTGAAATCAGGCGTAAAGGTTGCCGGCTCGATTTCCGGCGTACCGGTTTCGAGCGGCCGGCCTTCGCGTTTCCAGCCATCGAGGCCGCCATCCAGCACATAGGCCTTGCGCACGCCCATCACCCGCAGCATCCACCACACGCGCGGCGCGGAAAAGAAGCCGGGGCCGTCATAGACCACGATCGTATCGGTGTCGCTGAGGCCAAGCGCACCGGCCTGTTCCGCGAAGAATTCCGGCGAGGGCAGGGAATGGGGCAGGCCGGTGGTATGATCGGCGATCTTGTCCTGATCGAAGAATACCGCACCTGGCAGGTGACCCGCCGCATATTCTTCCGCACCGTTGCGCTTGTGCGCCGGCAGATACCAGGAGGCATCAACGACACGAAACCCGGCCGTGCCGAGCTGCTTTTCCACCCAGTCCGCCGAAACGACGAAACGGCTCTTATCCGTGCTCACGATGTTTCTCCCAATCTCAGGCAACAGCTTCAGGCGCGCCGAAACGAATGCGGAATCGCCTGTTCTCCTTGCCCTTCTTTTCTATCTTGGCAATGTGAATATCGCCCACTTCCTGCGTTTCGGAAACATGGGTGCCGCCGCAGGGCTGGCTGTCGATGCTGGAGTTTTCGCCGATGCAGACGAGGCTGACCCGGCCAAGGCCCATTGGCGGGCGCACATTCTTGGATTTGACGATGCCCGGATTGGCCTGCAGCTCCTCGTCGGTGATCCATTGCAGGAAGACGGGATGGTTGGCTTTCACCAGCTCCATAAGCTTTGCCGTGACTTCGTCCTTGTCTATGGTCTCGGACATGTCGAAATCGACACGCGATTCATCCTCGCCGACGGCGGCTCCGGTGATCGGCCATTGGCAGACGACGGAGAGCAGATGGCAGGCGGTGTGCATCCGCATCAGCTTGTAGCGACGCGGCCAGTCCACATGCAGGGTGAGTTTTTCGCCGACTTCAGGAGAAGGCTGGCCTTCGAGCGGCACATGGATGATCACGCTCTTGTCGGCGCCGTTTTTGGTGATACCGAGTTCGATGCGCGAACCATCGGCCCGCTCGAGAAAGCCGCTATCGCCCGGTTGGCCGCCGGAGGTGGCATAAAAGCATGTCTGGTCCAGCTCTATGCCGCCATCCTCATGCACCGCCGTGACGATCGCTTCTGCGGTGGAAAGATAAAAATCGTCACGGAACAGGGCATTCACAGGCATTTCGGCATGTCCTCAAACGGTTTCGTACGGAACCGCAATCTCGCTTTTCGTCGCCAGCCACTGTGGGATCGGAAGTCCCTTGGAACGCAGGAAATCCGGATTGAAAAGCTTCGACTGATAACGATTGCCGTAGTCGCACAGTATCGTCACGATTGTATGCCCCGGACCGAGCTCGCGGGCAAGGCGGATTGCGCCGGCAATGTTGATGCCGGAGGAGCCGCCAAGGCAAAGCCCTTCCTTCGTCACCAGATCGAACAGCACCGGCAGCGCTTCCGCATCCGAAATCCTATAGGAGAAGTCAGGCGTAAAACCTTCCAGATTGGCGGTGATGCGCCCCTGTCCGATGCCTTCGGTGATGGACGAGCCTTCGGATTTCAGCACGCCGTGCTTGTAAAATTCATAGAGAGCCGCACCCTCGGGATCGGCAAGGCCGATCTTGATGTCGGGGTTGAAGTCGCGCAGGCCATCGGCCACGCCCGCAAGCGTTCCGCCGGAACCGACCGAGCAGATGAAGCCATCGACCTTGCCGTCCGTCTGGTCCCAGATTTCGGGGGCCGTCGTTTCGATATGGGCCTGACGGTTGGCGATGTTGTCGAACTGGTTGGCCCAGATCGCGCCGTTTTCATCGGTTGCGGCAAGCTGTTTTGCCAGCCGGCCCGAAACCTTCACGTAATTGTTCGGGTTGGAATAGGGGGCGGCCGGAACCTCGACCAGCTTGGCGCCGAGAAGCTTCAGCGCGTCCTTCTTTTCCTGGCTCTGCGTTTCGGGAATGACGATGACCGTCTTGTAACCCAGCGCATTGGCGACCAGCGACAGACCGATGCCGGTATTGCCCGCAGTACCCTCCACAATGGTGCCGCCCGGGCGCAGCTGCCCGCGCCGCTCGGCATCGCGGATAATGTAGAGTGCGGCGCGATCCTTCACCGATTGCCCGGGATTGAGGAATTCCGCCTTGCCGAGGATTTCACACCCCGTCGCTTCAGAGGCGGCTTTCAGACGGATGAGCGGCGTGTTGCCGATAGCACTGAGCGCAGAGGAGTGAATGGTCATGATTGAGCCTTCTTGTCTGAGCGGAAATTAGGTGCCGTTATGTCCCGTTACAACCGCTTCAAGGCAAGAAATTATCTTCCCGGCTTTGGCTTAGCCACGCAAAATTTTGCCGATACCCAATTTTATGCGTTCTTCTTGACGTCGGCATAGGCCGCAAGCGCTCTTTCCCGTGCTTTTCCATGGTCGACAATCGGCAGCGGATAAGTCTTGCCAAGCTCGATGCCCGCTTTCTTCAGCACCTCTTTCGGCGCTTCGAACGGCTTGTGGATGTATTTTCGCTCAAGCTTTTCCAGCTCCGGCACGAAGTGGCGCACATAATCGCCATCGGCGTCGAATTTTTCGCCCTGCAATATGGGGTTGAAGATGCGGAAAAATGGCGAGGCGTCCGCGCCCGATCCCGCCACCCATTGCCAGTTGGCGGCGTTGGAGGCCGGGTCTGCATCGACAAGCGTGTCGCGGAACCATTTCTCGCCCTTCCGCCAGTCGATCAGCAGATGTTTGATGAGGAAGGACGCCACGATCATACGCACCCGGTTATGCATGGTGCCGTGTTTCCACAATTGCCGCATGCCGGCATCGACGATCGGATATCCCGTCATCCCGCGGGTCCACGCCGTGAAGGATTTTTCATCGTCTCGCCAGCGGAAGGCGTCGAAACTGTCGTTCCAGTTCTTTTCATCGAGTTCGGGAAAATGAAACAGCAGGTGATAGCAGAATTCCCGCCAGACGATTTCCTTGCGAAAACGGCTGATATCGTTGGAGGCGATATGGCGGGAAAGCCCCTTCGTCGCGTGCCAGACGGTAGAAGGCGATATTTCGCCGGACGCCAGATGCGGCGAAAGCAGAGAGGTGGCGTGCTTTGCCGGAAAATCGCGGCCTTCTTCATAACCCTTCAAAGCGCCATCGATGAAATCGTCGAGTTTCTCCCGCGCCCCGCCTTCGCCGGGAGACCAGATGTCGCTGAAGTGTTTCGCCCAGTCGGGCTTGGTGGGTAACAGTTTCCAATCGCCAGGCTTTTCCGATTTTGGCCACGTCTTCGGCGCCTTGAGACCCTTCGGCGCATCCGCCGGCGCATGTGGCTCCTCGCCGCCCTCCAGCGCCCGCCAGAAAGGCGTATAGACCCGGTATGGACCGCCGGATTTCGTCTGCAGCCTCGATGGTTCATGCAGCAGATGGCCGGAAAAGCTGCGGACCGTCAGGCCGTCATCCCGAAGCGTCTGTTTCAGCGCCTTGTCCGTCGCCATGCCGGCAGGATCGTATCGGCGGTTCCAGAATACCGCCTCTGCACCGGTTTCGGATATCAGATGGCGCAATGTCTCGCCGGCGTCACCGCTGAGAAGCACGAGGCGGCTGCCGATTTTTTCCAGTGCAGCGGTAAGGGACGTGAGGGAGTGGTAAAGCCACCATTCCTGTGCGCCGCCCAGCGGGCCGCATGATTTTTCCCTGATATAGACGGGGATGACGGGGCCGCCATGCTCCACGGCGGCAAGCAAAGCGAGGTTGTCCGAAAGGCGCAGGTCCTTGCGGAACCAGACGATGGCGGGGGAGGCTGTTGTCGGCATGAAAGGACCCGGTTCACTTCCGCTTGAACGAGTGTTGAAACGCTTTGTTCCGCAAATCGGCTAGAATGGAAAGATGGAGGGCATGGTTTTTCGAGGGTTATTTTTTCGCCCTTGAAACCGCTGATAAAGGGAACCAACTGGAGGAGCCGGCGTTTGTCGCGGGTTAATAGAGCATGGAAGTGCAATCAATGTTGCTGAATGACGTTAAGTGGGAAAAGCCCGTTACCATCTCCCTTGAAAACGGTGCTCCCCGTATTTTCAATGGCGTTTACGAAGCCTTCGATTTTCTCCAGCACGAATGGCCTGAGCGTGGCGACAAGGTGCATGAACAGGCGCTGCGCCTGTGCCGCGCCTCGCTGATGGGCGACGTGGCGGGGGAAATTGCCCGCACGGCCTTCGTTGCCGCCAGCCGGCAGGCACGGTGCCTTGTGGAAGAGCCGGGCAAAATCGCGTCCTGAACGGATTTTCGGAACTGATGTGTATAAGGCCACCCGCCAAAAACGGGTGGCCTTGTTTGTTGAGGAGCAGGAAACGGGTTGTTTCGAATGCGGGATATGGCATCGTGCATGCAAAAATGCGGATGAGCGACGGCAATGAGCAACCACTACGGCTATATTGTTTTTCCCACAGCCCTCGGCCATTGCGGCCTTGCATGGGCGGGCCGGGGCATTGTGCGTTTGCAATTGCCCGGCTCTGACGCCGGCGAGACCGAAAAACTTCTCCAGAAGCGCCTGCCATCCGCCTCCATCGCCGTTCCCGAAACACGCATGCGTGAGGTGATTGCGATGATCACCCGTTATTTCGGCGGCGAGGAGATCGATTTTACCGCCGTCGAACTCGATCTCGCCGGCCAGGAGCGTTTTTTCCTCGATGTTTACGCCGTTGCGCGGCAGATCGGTTGGGGCGACACGACGACCTATGGCGGCATCGTAAAAACGCTAGGCCTCGGTATGGAAAAGGCCCGCGATGTCGGTCAGGCCATGGCGAAAAATCCGGTGCCGTTGATCATTCCCTGCCATCGGGTTCTCGCCGCCGGCGGCAGGCTTGGCGGCTTCTCCGCACCGGGCGGAACCACCACCAAATTGCGTATGCTGGATCTCGAAAATGCCGGCCGCAGCCGCACCGATGAGGCGCAGGGCAGCCTCTTTTGAAGCAATGACAGATCAGCGCCCATGAATAGGCGTCTGATTTCTGCCCATTTCTCGTCAAATTGTCGCTAAATTGTCACAATACACGGGCGCCCTCTAACATAAGGGCGAGACGTTTGAGAGTATCCGCGTTAATTCTATCGGTTGCCTTGTCTTTTACAGTCGTTGCATCGGCCTCGGCCGGCATGCTGAACCAGGCAGAAAAATACACCGGGCTGCATGAGTCCAAGAACAACAAGAGCCTCAAGAACATTCTTGGCGCAAATCCCCGCAGCACCCCATGGTGCGGCCTTTTCCTGCATGCGGTCGCCAGCAAGGCCGGCCGGCAATCTCCCAAATCCTATGGATTTGCGAAGTCCTGGACATCTTTCGGTTATGCCGTGCCAGTCAGTCAGGCGAAGCCCGGCGATGTCGTCGTCATTCGCAATGGCCGCGGTTACCACGCCGGCATTTTGAAGAGCATGAGCGGCAAGACCGCCCAAATCCTCGGCGGCAACCAGTCCGGCCGGGTGCAGGTGTCGAACTTCAACCGCAAGGCCATCGTTTCGGTCCGCCGATAAATCTCCTGACATTTTTGACGGCATTTTTTCGATAAAGGCGGGCTTTGACCCGCCTTTTCCATGTTTGGGCCTAAGGCTGCTCTCTGGTGCCAGGTGCTGCGTCGCGCTGGTCGTCGTCCTCAAGGTCTGTGGCGACGATGAAGGCGTCCTCGTGCTGCCTTGCGGCCTGCCGGCGCGCACGCAGGCTCACGCTCTCGTCCGGGTAAATCTCGACATCTTTGGCTTTCAGTTCGCTGTCTGTTTCAAACCGCGCGACATCATCGTCCTCAATATCAAGCGGTTCGGTTTTCGGCTTCTGCGGGGTGGTCATGAAGCGATCTCCTGCTGGTTTCTGCAGGTCAAACGATCGGCGGCCGATGACGGTTCCGTTTCTCGCGGAAATGCTTATTCGTCGCAGGTCAAAGCGGAACTAACTCTGGCTTTTTTTGTTTTTTCAATGGCACAATCAAAACCGGTGCAACGTAAACAGGGAGGTCCGTTATGAGCCATGACCGCGAAGCCGCAATCCGTGAAAAAGCGCGCGCAATATGGGAGAGGGAAGGAAGACCCGACGGGCACCATGAACGACACTGGATCGAGGCGGAACGGGAGCTTTCCGCAGATGCGGAAGCGGCGAAGTCCAAAAGCGGAAATGGCGTGAAGAAGTCTGCTGCCGCGAAGGCGCCTGCGAAGAAGACACCAGCGAAAAAGGCAACTCCGGCAAATGCCAAATCACCCGCGGTAAAATCGCTTGAGAAAGAGCGGAAATCTACGGATAAGAACAAGGAAGACGATCTCACCGAGAGCCTTGAGGAGAGTTTTCCGGCAAGCGATCCTCCGGCGCTGACCAACGCCACGAAGGCGACGAAACGGGCGGTCAAAAAGAGCTGATCGTTTGGCGGTAGGATGATCGGGAAGTCACGACAATCCCCAAGAAGAATGGGGCGAATTGCAGCTGCACTTCGCTCTTCAAAACGTGTTGTTGAGAGAAATGGCTCCCCGGGCCGGATTCGAACCGGCGACCTGTCGATTAACAGTCGAATGCTCTACCGCTGAGCTACCAGGGAACGTCCACCGCTTGGCGCGGTGTGAGCGGGGTAATACAAATGCTTTTCCGATTTGCCAAGCGGTTTTTTCAAAAAAAACGCATTCCTCTTGTTTTATCCATCCAAAGTCCCGATTTTCCGGGCTTATCGCCGGTGAAAAAATTATCCACAGGCCAGATGCAAAAGGGCAGGATGGAATGAAATTCGGTATCGACCACAGAACGCACCGCCTCCATGTCGGAAAATGGAGCTTTGCCATGCCGCGTTCGCGCGTCGGCAGGATTGCGACCGGCTCGGCGCTGGTGGTTGGCGGAACGCTTGGTTTCCTGCCCGTGCTCGGCTTCTGGATGGTTCCGCTTGGTCTCGTCGTGCTTTCCCACGATCTGCCGGCGGTTCGCCGCCAGCGGCGACGGCTGGCGGTCTGGTGGGCATCGCGGCAGAACCGCCGCGACACCCGCAAGGGCGACCGGCAATAGGTCTTATGCGCCGATGGAACTGCTGATGCCCTGGCCGGCCCAGAAGGCCGCATAGGCGAGCGCTGCGAAATAAATCGCCGTCAGCCCCAGAAACAGGTAGCCGCCGAGCACGGTAACGCCATCCCTCTGAGTCATCCCTGCCGAAAAAAGCAGGATCGCAACGCCTGGAAGGGTGTTGGAGAAGGGAATGAAGCCGAGCGGCATCATCAGCAATACGCCCGCCGTCATCAGCGCAAGTCCGTTTATGCGGTTGGCGATAATGCCGGTCGTCAGCGCGGGGATGCGCGGACGAATGAAACCGTCCAGCTTGGAGACAATGGCGACGCCTTTTTGAAGGGCGGGAACGAGCTTTGCCGTCTCCATCTGCCGGTCGAGGATTTTTGCCGGCAGCCATGGCAGGCGGTTGAGGGTGATTGCCAGGCTGACAAGAATGATCGCCGCACCAAAGACCGTGCTGACGCCGGGAATGGAAACCGGGATGAGAAAGGGCAGGGAGGCGATTGCGCAGATGAGCAAAAGGCCCTGTTCGCCGATCGCTTCCATCAACTCGCGCAACGTGATCGTCTGACCCTGCAGCTTTCCTATCAGCTTCTCAAGCGTCGTGCTGAGCTTTTCAGACGTATCAGTGAATGCGAATTCGTTCGTCATGCGGCTTCCCGGAAGTTGTTTAACTCCGGGATTGATAACATCCATCCGGCCCGATGCCTATCGCCGATAGAAAAGGAGCCTCATCACATTTGGTCGCGCGGTTCGCCTGGATTAGTGCGAAACCCAGCTGCTGTAGGCGCCAGCAAGAAGAACTACCAGCAGAATGACAAGTATGACCGGATTGATCGATGTAACGAAGTTTACATAGTCCATGATAACTTCCTCCTCTTTCCTCCACCTCTTATTCTACAGCAAAAAGGCGAGTTCATCTACCACAGGCTGAAATTTCGCATTGCAACAACCGGCTTGCGGTGAGGGCTGGAAATGCTCGTCTTTATGATTTTTTGCGATGCAAAAATAAATTTTCCAACATTTGCCATTCTCTTGCGTTGTCTCTAATCCTCATTCGGGGCCGGTCTCTCCGGCCCGTCGGCAACCGCATGAATCACCGCCGATATGCCTTTGCTCCCGCCTGCCTTCACTCCGCAACACTCTTCCCCGGGGACACGACATGCTGAAAAACATCTATGCCTGGACGATGGCGCTCGCCGCGCGCAAAACCGCCGTGTGGTGGCTGGCAATCGTGGCTTTCGTGGAAAGCTCCATCTTCGTTGTGCCTGCCGATGTGCTTTTCCTGCCCATGGTGCTGGCCAGGCCGAAAAAGGCGATGTTTTATGCGCTCGTGGCAACTGTCGCCTCGGTTTTTGGCGGAATCGCCGGCTGGTTCCTCGGCCACTATGCCTTTGAAAGCATCGCGCGGCCCATTCTCGAATTTTACGGCAAGCTCGACAGCTTCGAGCATCTGAAGAACTCCGTTGACTACGAAACCATCGTTCTCCTGCTGGTGACATCGGGGCTCGCGCATCTGCCGCCGATCAAGGTCGTGACTATCCTGTCCGGCGCGGCCAATATCAGCCTTGGCCTGTTCATTCTTTCGGCCGTCGTCACGCGCGGCGCGCGCTTTTTCATCCTTGCCGGATTGCTGCAGAAATACGGGGAATCGGTGCGTCATTTCATCGAAAAACGCCTTGGCGCCATCACCGCGGCAGCCGCCGCCGCGCTCATCGCGGTCTATGCGGTTTACGTTTTCGTGCGTTGATCAAGCGCAAATTTTCCACTCTTACAATACTGTCGCATAACTTTCAGCTTACTGTCAGAATCCGTCTGTATCGGTTCTCTCGTCGAATGAGGGAACCGTTTTATTATGCGAAGATTTTGGAAGTGCTCCTTTTGGGGCATGGGTATTGCTGTGCTTGCCGCAGGCGGTTACCTCTACGCCATTCAGCTCCTGGGCAATTTTCACGAGGTTGTCGCGGGGCAGCTTTATCGCTCCAACCAGCCGAGCAATGAGCAGCTCGTCCGCTATACCAAAGACCATGGTATCAGGACGGTCATCAATCTGCGCGGTGCGAACGAATCCAAGGCCTGGTATCGCGATGAGGTCGAAACCGCCCGCGAACTGGGACTTAATCATATCGATTTCGGCATGTCGGCAAGTCAGGAGCTCGACATGAACAGGGTCAACGAGCTGGTCGCCATCATGCGCGATGCGCCGAAGCCCATCCTCATTCATTGCAAGGCCGGTGCGGACAGGACAGGCCTCGCCACCGCGCTCTATCTCAGCCGCGTGGCAAAGCTTGATGAGGAACAGGCGGAAAGCCAGCTTTCCTTCCGCTTCGGCCATATCGGCATTCCCTATCTCTCGGAAACTTACGCCATGGACCGGACTTGGGAGAACGCGGAAAAGATGCCAGTCGTCGACGATTTCGCCATCGCCTCCAACGAGTTCTGAAGTCGGCTCGGGGGCATTTCCCACAGGGCACACTTCAATGATCTGAACGGGATCTTGCGTCCTGTCTCGATGGCGGAGGTTATCGGGACGGGCGCAACCCAAAGATCTTGGCCGGCTGAGGGCGCGGCAGCGCTGCATCTATCGCCGCCGCCCAGCGCAATATTTCTCCGACATGCATTTTACCGGAAATGACAATTTTCATTTTTATATTAGCAACTTATGCGATCTTGCAATTTAAGTTGACTCGCAGTGTCACCTTTTATACAGCGGCATTGTTTCAACTTCTGGATCGCATCATGACCCGCAAAAAATTTATCGGCGGCCTTGCCGCATCGTTCTTATCCGTTTTCTTTATCGCACCTTCCGCCACCGCTGCAGAGAAGACCATCACTGACGTCATCGGACGCGAGGTGAAGGTTGATCTTCCTGCAAAACGCGTCGTTCTCGGTTTCTATTTCGAGGACTACATGGCGGTCGGTGGCGAAAAGGCCTATGATTCCGTTGTCGGCATTTCCCGCGAAGCGTGGGAAGGCTGGGTTCCCGCCAACTGGAAAATGCATCTCGCTCACCGCGCCTCGCTTGCGGATATTGCCGATGTCGGCGAAGTCGAAGCCCAGACCTTCTCGGTCGAAAAAGTTCTGAGCCTCAATCCTGATCTGGTGATCCTGGCGGATTGGCAATACAAGGCGCTCGGTCTCGATGCCGACCGTCTGGAAGAAGAGGGCATTCCCGTCGTTGTCGTCGACTACAACGCCCAGACGGTCGAGCGCCACGTCGCCTCCACCCGGCTTTTCGGCGAACTCACCGGCCAGCAGCAGCGCGGCAAGGAAATTGCGGAATTCTACGCCGGTTCTCTGAAGGATGTCGCCGAACGGGTGGCGAAATCCGGTCAGCCGAAACCGAAGGTCTATGTCGAATTCGGCAATAAGGGACCGGCCGAATATTCCTTCACCTATGGCAAGAACATGTGGGGCGCCATGTCCACCGCCGCTGGCGGCGACAATATCGCAGCACCTTTCGTCGAGTGGTGGGGACCGATCAATCCCGAGCAGGTTCTGGCTTCGAAGCCCGACGCCATCTTCATTTCCGGCCGTGAAAACAACAAGAACCCCGCGGCGCTGCCGATGGGGCAGGCGGTGAAGCCCGCGGATGCCCGCGAAAAGCTCAAGGCCTTCGAAACCCGTCAGGGCTGGAGTGAAGTGCCTGCCATCAAGAACGGTCAACTGTTCGGTGTCTATCAGGGGGCGTCGCGCACACTCTCCGATTTCGCCATGGTGCAATATATCGCCAAGCAGCTTTATCCCGAGCAGTTCAAGGATGTCGATCCGATCGCCAACTATCTCGGCTATTACAGGAAGTACCTGCCGGTCACGCCTGAAGGCACCTTTGCCATCGCCGTCAAGGATTGATGGTTCTGTGGCCGGCGGCGGAAAAGCATATTTGCTTGCCGCTGAAGGTTAAATTCCGCGGACGCCACGGCACGGCGTCCGTTTTTCACCGTCTTTTTCAAACAGGTTTTCCATGACAATTGCCGCCCGCAATGCCGAAGCCATCGGTGCGCACCGGCTGCGTGAACGTCGTCGCTGGCGCGTCGTCTTGGTCGTTTTCGTGCTGATGGCGGTGAGCCTCGTTCTCGATATCGCCACCGGTCCATCGCTGCTGTCGCCCGCCGAAGTGGTGAAGTCGCTGACCGGCCTTGGCGAACGGGCGGCGATGACCGATTCCATCGTGCGCGGCCTTCGCCTGCCCATGGCGCTGATGGCGCTTGCCGTCGGAGCGGCGCTCGGCGCCGGCGGCGCGCAGATGCAGACCTTGCTGAATAATCCCATGGCAAGCCCCTACACGCTCGGCATGGCGGCTGCGGCGGGCTTTGGCGCCGCGCTGGTGCTTTCGCTCGGCGGTCTCGGGCTGGATGCCATGATTGCCGTTCCGCTCGGCGCTTTCGTCTTTTCCATGCTCGCTGCGCTTTTCCTTTTCATGCTGGCCTCCATGCGGCAGATGACGGCCGAAACCATCATTCTCGGCGGCATCGCACTTCTTTTCCTGTTTCAGTCGCTTCTGTCGCTCATACAGTTCCTGTCCTCGCCGGAACTGTCGCAGCAGATTCTTTTCTGGCTGTTCGGCAGCCTCACCAAGGCGACCTGGCCAACGCTCGGTCTGACGGCCGCCGTCACCGCCTTCTGCTGCGCCCTGCTCATGGCGGATTGCTGGAAACTGACGGCGCTGAGGATGGGGGAAATGCGGGCAGCCAGCCTCGGCATCAATGTGCGCCGGCTGCGCATGAAGGTTCTCATCATCGTCGCCATCATGACCGCGACGGCAACGAGTTTTGTCGGGGTCATCGGTTTCATCGGGCTGGTCGCGCCGCACATCGCCCGTATGACGGTGGGCGAGGATCAGCGCTTCTTCTTGCCCATGTCGGTACTGAGCGGCGCGCTGATGCTTTCGGCAGCCTCGATTCTCTCCAAATCAATCATTCCCGGCGCTCTGTTCCCGGTCGGCATCGTAACCGCCATTGTCGGCGTGCCGTTTCTCCTTTGGCTGATTTTCGCTCCGAAGAGGCGCGGCCGATGATGGTTCTGGATAATATTTCCGTCGAACGGGGCGGGCAGGTAATTGTGAGAGACCTCTCGGCACGCCTGGAATCCGGGCAAATCCACGCCGTCATCGGCCCAAACGGAACGGGCAAGACGACGCTTCTCAGAGCAATCTTCGGCGACCTGCCGCTCGCCAGCGGCGCGATCAACCTCGGCGATCGTCGCCTTCAGGCTGGGGAAAGGGCAGGGCGGCACAGAAGGGAATGGCGGGATCGTTTCGCCTATATGCCGCAGGATACGGCCGCCGATATAGCGCTCAGTGTGCTGGAGGTGGTGGCGCTCGGCCGCTTCGGCCGGCTTTCGCTTCATATCGACGACGAAACGCTCGATCTGGCGATGACACGCCTGCATCAGGCCGGAATAGCCCATCTGGCGGGCAGGGAGATCGCCTCGCTCAGCGGCGGGCAACGGCAGATGGCGCTTTTTGCGCAGGTCCTGATGCGTGAACCGCAGGCGATGCTGCTCGATGAGCCTGTCAGCGCGCTGGACCTCAAGCATCAGGTGGCGCTTCTCGATCTGGTGCGGCGGGAAACCCGCGCCAATGGCCGGGTGACGCTTGTTGTGCTGCATGATCTCAATCTCGCCTGCCAATATGCCGATAACCTGCTGGTGATTTCGGATGGCGCGCTGAAGGCGACCGGCGCACCGGGCGATATCGTCACGCCGAAGCTTATTTCCGAGACCTATGGCGTTGCCGTGGAGGTGTTGCGCGACCGGCGCGGCAATCCCGTCATCCAGCCGGCGGGCGATCCGCCGCTCGAACATTTCAAAACCCTTGAAGGAATAATTGCATGAAACGATTTTTGATGACGCTTGCCACGGCTTTGGCCGTAATCCTGCCCGCCACACCATCCCTTGCCGCCGAACACAAGATCCTGATGCTCAATTACGGCAAGGATGGCGGCATGGTGTTCGAGCCTTCCTATGTGAAGGCGGAGCCGGGCGACACCATTACCTTCGTGCCGCAAAATTCCAGCCACTATGTGCAGTCCTATGCGGTTCCGGAAGGCGTTAGCCCCTGGAAAAGCAAGCTCGATGAGGCCTTCACCGTCACTGTCGAGAAGGAGGGTGTCTATCTCTATTATTGCCCGCCGCATCTGATGATGGCGATGATCGGCATCATTCAGGTCGGCAAGCCCGTCAATCTCGAAGCCGTCAGACAAAAGGCCGAGAAGCTGCGGCCCAAGCTCGTCATGAAGAGCGAAAGGCTGGAGACGGCGCTCGGGCAGGTGACGCCCGCACAATAACGCCCCGCCTTTCAGGCCGCGCCAATCCGCACCGCAAATCCGCTTCTTCAACCCCGAAACCAAGGATGAAACCATGGCAAACAAAGTTATCGAAACGACGCTAAACGATCTCCTCAATGGCGAGCTGCGCGCCCACCACGCCTATCTTCAGGCGGCCGCATGGGCGGCGGAACGCAATCTCGACGGTTGCTATAAATTCCTGCTCGGCCACGCGGCGGAAGAGCTGGAGCACATGCACCGCATCTTCGGCTTTCTGAACGATCTCGGCGCACGCGTCACCTTTTCCGAACTGCCGGCGCCGCAGGTCACGGCAAACGACATCAAGGGGCTGTTCACCATCGTGACGGAGCACGAATCCCGCGTCACCGCCGCCATCAACGCGGCAGTCGATCTTGCCCAAGTGGAAAAAGACCACGCCACAACCTCATTCCTGCAATGGTTCGTGGATGAGCAGCATGAGGAAGACAGCCTTTGCCGCACCATACTCGGCAAGATCGAGCTGATCGGCGACGGCCCCAACGCGCTTTACCTGATCGACCGCGAAATCGGTCAGCTGGCGGACAAGGGCTGATTGCTGCGCCAGTTTTCTTGCGCTCCACAAGCTGCATCGAACACGGCTTGTGGAGTGGAGGCCGTTGGCTCAATCGCGTCCGATATCCGGCGTCCATCCACGCGTGTATCCCTTTCCCATGATGGCGACCGCCAGGGAAAGCTGTTCCTGCAGATGCTCGATTTCGCCGAGAAGAGCTTCGACAGCCGCCTTCGCATCGCCGTCGTGACACTGGATGACATATCCGGCTATGTCGTCAGGCCGTATGGGGGTGATTTTTTCAGCGTCGGACATAGTGGATGACCTCTCTTTTGTTCACTAAATGTTCTAATTTTAGCAGAGAGTCAACAACGCAATGGGCGTCGCCCTTTACAGTCCGGCATTGCGGAATTGAACGTTAGTGAACAGACGGTTCTTCGCCATCCAGAAAGCTGCGAATCCCGTCCTTCTCACACGTTGCCAGGAATTCTTCCCAGGCGTCTTTGTCGGTCGCGAAGGGTTCGTCCCAGGTGGTGACATCGTCGTGCTCGCTGATGACCTCGAGCGTCCAATCCTGCTGGGTGCCAGCGGGCCGGTAGATATCAACCAGAACCGTGATGCCGTCGTCTTCAAACTCGCCCGAGAATTCTGAGTGTTCTATTTTCGTTTTTTTGGCCATCTCGGCACACCTCATTCTCAGGCCTGGACAAACGCATAGCCCAATCCGGGCTTTTAAATTCGCGCATGGCGCAGGTTACCAGATAGCTGAAACAAATATAGCCAGCTCTGGGGGAACTGGCTATCTATCTGATTTTAATGGTCGGAGCGGCGGGATTCGAACCCACGACCCCTTGACCCCCAGTCAAGTGCGCTACCGGGCTGCGCTACGCTCCGAACCTGAAAGCCGTTTATATATAAGCCTGTTAGGGCGCAAGCGGAAAATGGTCTTTTCATAAAAAAAGGAGCAAAGGGTGTGGATGGCCTAGAGAGGGCTAAGCAGCCCGGATGGGCGGCCGTCAAACGCATGACACATCCCCTTTCCATCATTGCCGGAACAAGCCGCCCGCTTCGGCGTTCAATCGCAGCGGAAGTGAAACTCAGGGAGACGAACTATGTCCGAACTCGTCGTTGTTGGTTTTGACGGAACGGAAGTGGCCGACAGGGTGCTTCTGAAGCTTGCAGGCCTTAAAAAGGAATATCTGGTCGATCTGGAAGATGCCGTGGTTGTCGTTCGCGATGAAGATGGCAAGGTGCATCTGAAACAAAGCGTCAATCTGACGGCGATCGGCGCAAGCTCCGGTTTCCTGTCCGGCGGTCTCTGGGGCGGCCTCGTCGGCCTGCTTTTCCTCAATCCACTGGCGGGATTTGCCATCGGCGGCGCGATCGGTGCCGGCACGGGGGCTCTTGCGGGTTCGCTAACGGATTTCGGCATCGACGACGATTTCATCAAATCGCTCGGCGAGACCATTCCCAACGGTTCTTCAGCGCTGTTCGTGCTGATCCGCAAGGTGCAGCCGGAAAAGGTGCTGGCGGAATTCGAAGGCCTGCGCGGGCGGGTCATCAAGACGTCGCTGTCGCCGGCGCAGGAAGCGCAGTTGCAGAAGGCGCTTTCCGGCGGAGCCGAAACGGCTGCCGCACCTGCCGTCTGAGCAGACGTTGAAAGCGAGGCTGCGGCATTTTCCATGTCGCGGCCATCCGCTCGGGCATCGGGGAATTCAGCTTATACGGTCAAAGTGCCGTTTTTCGCCTGCGGCCAGGTGAGATAATAATAGCGGCTGCCGACACTGCCGAAAAACGCGTTGTCGCCGGAAACGGTATCGACATAGGCGCCGGTCTCGCTTCTCGCATAGGCCGAGCCGTCGCGTTTGAGATGGTCTTTCAGAAAGTCGCTCCATCCCGTCATGGCGATATCCGTGGCCGGCCTGGAGGTGGTCTCTTTATCGGAGGCCACATCCCAGGCCTTTATTTGCGCACCCTCGGCGGGATCGGAGACGGTCAGCGTGCCGGCCGTCAAAGCCTCCAGCATGGCCTTGGCCTGCGAAGCCTTGTCCGGATCCGCGGTCAGTTCTTCCAGCGTCTCCTTCAGCTCCTTCATGAAATCGGCCTTGGTGATATCGCCGGAAGAAAGCTGGGTATCCGTGTCGTCGGTCTGCGTATCCTCGTTCGAGGTCTGGGCATATTGCGCCAGAAGCTGCGTGAGCCGCGTGTTGGTGGAAGACGAGGAGGAGGTGGTGTCCAGCCCGTAAGAATCGAGGAGAGACGTCCGCGTTGTGGAGGAGGATGTGACGGCGGAATTGTCTTCCTGCTCCTTGATGGCCTTGAGGGCCAGTCTGGTGGCGGTGAGGCGTGTGGACAGGTCGATGGAGGAGACCATTGCGCTAGCTGTTTCCTTGATCGGGCGATACGCATCATTCGTACCGAACCGGCTCGGCGGGCATCGATCCCGCCTTTCGTCTCCTCTCATAAGAAGACCGGGCGAATCCCTGCCGCGTTCGGCTTGGGATGCACCCGGTCTTAATGGCCGGACTTTGCGCGACGCTTGCGGATCAGTTCTCCTGAACGGAGACGCCGTTCGGGCCGATATTCATCTCGATCCCCTTCGGCTTGCTTTCCTCGTGCCAGACATAGACGCCAAGGCCTGCGATGACCACGATGAGTGCGCCGATGATAAGATAGAGATTATTGGTCTGCGTCATTAAGATGTCTCCCCGTTTGACAATCAGAATCCGGGGCTAAACGCATGAAATGGCGTAAGGTTCCGTAAGGGTAAGCGGTTTAGGCGACACGCGTGCGGCGGCGCAGGCTTTCGCGTTTTTCAAGCGCCATGCATCCCCACAATATGCCGAGCAGCAGGAAGAAGTGTCGCCAGTGGTCGGTATCGATGACGGCGCCGATCATTACATGCCCGACGAACGTCACCCAGGAAATGATGAGGAACGGCTGCCAGGGGCGTGGCCGCAGCAGGTGCCTGAAACCGGCGGCGATGGTCCAGCAGATCAACACGAGATAGATCACGAAACCGAACCAGCCATGCGTCGTCAGGCTCTTCAGCCAGATATTATGTTCGGCGGCGGGAAAAATATTGTCGAACACCATGGGGCCGATGCCGAGCGGGTGCTCCATGGCGAGCAGGAAGCCGAGATAGTGGCGGGCAAAACGCCCGAGATGGCCGCCATCATAAGATTGTACCGCCGAAGCGCGGCTGGAGAACAGATCCGCCACCTGCTTGAACTGCAGCGCGATGATGACCGCCGCGACCATCAGCCCGGCGGTGACTAGAAACAGCACGAGGATCTTCAGGCGAAACGCGGCCGTGCGCTCTTTCAGCAGCATCACGAAGACGAGGAGGATGGTGGCGAACAGAAACAGGCCCCAGGCCGCGCGCGAGAACGACAGGAACACAGCAAGCGAAAGGATGAGCAGCCCGGCGATCCGCCAGGGCCCATGCATCGCCTTGCCGGTGAGAAGGCCGTAAATGAGGTAAAGCGAGGGCGTCACCAGAAAGGGGCCGAAAACGTTCGGGTCCTGAAAGGCGCCCTTGGCGCGGTCGTAAAGGGTAAAGACTTCGAAACCCGGAATGGCGTGGAAATATCCGATGATGCCGAGCAGGGCGGTGATCAGCGCCGCCGCAAGCCAGGCCCGGAAAATCAAAAGCAGCCGCTGGTATTTGTCCTCTATGATCGCCGCATAAAAAACCGAGGTCAGCGCCAGAAAGGTCGAGACGGCGAGATAAAGCGGTCCCTCATCCAGATCGGCCATGGTGGTGAGCGAAAGATAACCGCCGACATTGAAGGCCAGCAGCAGGCACAGAAGCAGGATGACGGTGCGCGAAAGGCGAAGGCCGAGCAGGAACCACAGGGCCACCTGTCCCACCATCATCAGCTCATAGGGCGCCGGCTCGGAAATGACGAAACCGGAAAGGAACACGCCGAATGCGATGAAGAACGAACCGACGAGCCGCATGGCGGCCAGCGGCGCGTCGAAATCCGGTGCGTGCTGGTAGCCGGTGTGGGTCAATAGGCGTTTTCCGATTTCAGCAGCCGTATCGGCGTGAGGAACAGGATCTTCAGATCGAGGAACAAAGACCAGTTCTCGATGTAGTAGAGATCGTATTCGGTGCGGAACTTGATCTTGTCGCCATGGTCGATCTCGCCGCGCCAGCCGTTGATCTGCGCCCAGCCGGTAACACCGGGCTTGACCTTGTGGCGCGCGAAATAGTGCTCCACCACCTCGGTATATTTCAGGTCGCCCGTCTGGGCATGAACGGCATGCGGACGCGGCCCGACGAGCGAAAGATCGCCATAAAGAACGTTGAAAAGCTGCGGCAGTTCGTCCATCGAGGATTTGCGCAGGAAGCGGCCGACGGGCGTGACGCGCGGGTCGTTCTTCGTCACGGCCTTTTTCGCGGTCGGATCGCTGAGTTCCGTATACATGGAACGGAACTTCCAGACGTTGATCGTCTCATTGTTGAAGCCGTGGCGCTTCTGCTTGAAGAGGACCGGGCCTTTCGAGGTCGCTTTCACGGCAATTCCCGCGCCCACCATCACCGGCCATAAAAGGGCGATGCCGATGAGGCTGAAGGTGATGTCGAACACCCGTTTCGCCACCGAATCCCAGTCGCGGATCGGCTTGTCGAACACATCGAGCATCGGCACCTTGCCGACATGGGAATAGGCGCGGGGGCGGAAACGCAATTTATTGGCATGCGCCGCAATGCGGATATCGACCGGCAGCACCCACAGCTTGCGCAGAAGCTGGAGAATGCGCGCCTCTGCGCTGAGCGGCAGGGCGATGATCAGCATGTCCAGCTTCGTCAGGCGGGCAAATTCCACCAGCTCCGCAAAGGTGCCAAGCTTGGGATAGCCGGCGACAACCTCGGGAGAACGGGCGCTTTTCCGGTCATCGAAGATGCCGCAGATGCGGATATCGTTATCGGACTGCTGCTCCAGCGAGCGGATAAGGTCCTTGGCGGTATCGCCGCCGCCGACGATGACGGCACGGCGTTCCATGACGCCGTTGCGGCCCCAGTGGCGAATGGCGAAGCCGAGGATCAGCCGCCCGGCGAAGATCGCCACCGCACCCGTTGCATACCAGATGCCGAAGGCCTGCCAGGAATGCAGCGCATCGGGAAAGAAGAGGAGAAGGAAACAGGCAATTCCCACGAAGGAGAGGCACACTGCGCCCTGAATGCGGGCGAACATCTTCAGCGGCGTGCGCAGTGTCGGAAGCTGATAGCAATCACCGGCCTGCAACAGAAACACGCAGAGCGCCGCCCCCAGCACGCCGCCGCCGAAAACCGACAGAAAGGTTTCGAGACCGCGATCGGCTGCGATGCCGTTGACGATGGCGGCGATGACGACGAGCATCGTGAATTCCAGAAGCCGCAATTGCCCGATCACCATGTTGGGCGAATGGTTGCCGGCGCGAAGCTGGTTGGCGATCTGCCGTGCAAGCGGATTGAGAACGACGGTTTCGGAGGCCGCAGCCCCGCCGGCTTCATGGTCGGAGAGTTTCTTGCGCAATGACGCCAGATCGAATTGCAGCCTGTCCTTGTCAGTCTTGGTCATTGCCTTGGTCCGCACCCTCCAGCGCATCGGCCTTAAAATCGCATTGGATTTTCGACCGGAACGATGCGCAACCTCAAAGTGGTAGAGCGCCCTTCGTGCATCCGAATGGACACGCGGCGCTCTACGAGCAGAAAACTAGCCGAAACATGCTAAGAAACGTTTATGATGAGTTTCTACAGGACGGCCGGAATATACAATTAAAAATCGTGTTTTTGAAATGACTATCAGGTCGATAACAGGTCGCGATAGAGTTTCATCATCTCATCCGCCATGACCGGGGTTGAAAATTTCGCCTTGAAGCTGTCCGGGCGAGGCATGATCCGCTGCGCCCAGCCGGCATCCTCGGCATCCTTGACCATGATCAGTGCCAGCGCATCGGCGTCGCCAGCCGGCACGAGCGCCTCGCTGTCTTTTCCAAGGACTTCGGGAATGCCGCCGACATGCGAGGCGATGACCGTTTTTCCCGCCGCAAGCGCTTCGAGCACGATATAGGGCATGGCTTCGGCGCGCGACGGCACTACCACTGTCGTTGCCAGTTCGAAGGCCTGCCTGGCGGGCATGGCCGCATGCATGGAAATCCGTCGGGAAAGCCCGGCCTTGTCGATCATCGCGGCATATTTGTCCCTGTCCGGTCCGTCGCCGACGATCACGCCGGTCATCGGCTGGCCGATGCTGCGTTCCATTTTTGCGAATGCCCTGATGAAGACATCCGGTCCCTTGAGGTCGCGCAACATGCCGATATAGAGAAAACGGGCCGCATCTTCGCGGGCGGGCACGGTTTCGAACTCGCTTTCCTGCACGCCGTTATAGATCATCGCAGTGCGGGTGCGTGGCCTGCCGACCTTGGCCTCGTAAGTCGCCTGCTCGAAATTGCAGACGAAACAGAGCGCATCGGTGAAATGCTCCTGAAACCGCTCCAGCCGCAGGAAAAGCTGCCCTTTGAGGCTGTTTCTGGCGTAATGCAGGCTGCCGCCATGCGGTGAATAGAGGCGGGCTACGCGATACCTGTTCGCCCGCAGGAGTGAGCCGATCAGCCGGGCAAGAGCGCCACCCTTGGCGCTGTGCCCGTGCAGAATGTCCGGCCGCAAACTTTTGATGTGCTTGTAAGATTTCCACAGCGCCATGAAGTCGCCGGGGCTGATGGACCGACGGATGGGCAGACGGGTGAGGCCAAGCTCCAGCATCGGGGTGATCTGTGCGAAAAGCCGTTCCTCATGCGCGCCGCCGGTGGAGCTGTCGCAGACGATGCCGACCTTGTGGCCCTGTTTCACATGTTCTTCGATGAGGTCGCGCACATGGCGGAAGACACCGCCCACCGGGGAGCGGAAGCAGTGAATGATGCGCAGGGGAGGGCCGTCATCCGACACGTTCGCCACTCCGTTTTCAGAAGAAGCGTTCACGCACATAGACGGTATCGCCGGCCAGAATGGGGGCGGTGATACCGATCCGGCCGGTCATCACCTCGGCATTGATCTTGCGGGTAATGTCGACATCGGCCTGATTGGCGCGCGGGGTGAAGCCGCCGGCAATGGCGATGGCGTTTTGCACGGTCATGCCCGGCACGTAGGAATATTGGCCGGGACGGCCGACTTCGCCCATGATGAAGACCGGGCGATAACGGTCGATCTCGATCGTCACGTCCGGATCGCGAAGATAACCCTGGCGCAGTTTGGCGGCGATGGCGGCTTCGAGCTGCGGCAGGGTCTTGCCGCGTGCCGGAACCTGGCCGACGAGCGGGAAGGCGACATAACCGGCCTGATCGACCGTATAGGTATTGGTCAGCCCGGCCTGCTCGAACACGTTGATGCGCAGCCTGTCGCCGCTATCGACATGATAGGGCTGCAGGGCGGCTTCGTTGAACGACCTCGGAGCGGGTTGATATGCCGCGCAGCCGGAAAGGGCCGTCAGAACGGCGAGCGTCAGTGCGGTGACATGTCGTGATCCGGCGAGCGGCATCTCATCTGGCTCCGAGTCGAACTTTGATCATTCTTATCGTTCTGTTAGGGTTAATGTGCGGTAAACGACCGGCGCGAGCGTTGGTAATATCGGCTTTATTTCGTCGGATTCGCAGGGATTAACTGTTGTGTTACCGGCAAGACTTAAGCTTCGCGAAAATTGACCATCTATATTTGAGCGCCCGAGGTTTGTCTCGGTTACGGAGCCCGCATGAACGGCGATCGCATTGACGACAGGGATGTGGATATCGATCTTGCGCAGCTTGTCGCGGCCATTTGGCAGCGCAAGGGCCGGATCGCGGCAATCACGCTTCTTGCCGGGGGCGCCGCCTTCGTGATCTCAAGCATGATGTCGCCCGCCTACAAGGGCGAGGCGCGCGTGCTTATCGAATCCCGCGCGGCCTCCTTCGGCGCCTCGCAGCAGTCCAATGCGCCCGCCGAACCCGTGCTCGACGAATTGACCGTTTCCAGCCAGGTGCAGATCCTGCAATCGGTCGACCTCATCAAGCAGGTCGCCAAAGACATGAAGCTTTACGAGCTGGATGAGTTCGATCCGGAGGCCCATCCTTCGCTCATCTCGCAGCTCCTGGTCGCCGTCGGCGTCAAGAAGGACCCGCTTCAGGTGCTGCCAGAAGAGCGGGTGCTGAGCGCCTTCCGGGAAAAGCTGCAGGTCTATCAGGTCGAAAGCTCGCGCGTCATCACGGTCGAATTTTCCTCGCAGGACCCCAAGCTGGCCGCCGCCATCCCCAATGAGATGATGAAGGCCTATATCGCCCTGCAAAGCGGCGCGAAGCTGGATACAAGCACGGAAGCGGCGCGCTGGCTGGAGCCGGAAATCGCCAATCTGCGCGAAAAGGTGCGCGAGGCCGACAGAAAGGTCGCGGATTACCGCGCCTCCTCCGATCTTCTCTCGGCGGGGCAGGGCGAAACGCTCGCCACCCGCCAGCTCAGCGATATCTCCACCGAACTCGGCCGTATCCGCGGAGAGCGCGCCAATGCGGAGGCGCGGGCGGAAGGCGTACGCAGCGCGCTTGCAAGCGGCCGTCCACTCGATACTTTTCCCGATGTCGTCGGTTCCCCGACGATCCAAAGGCTGAAGGAAAACGAAACGACGATCCGCAGCCAGATTTCCGATCTCTCGTCCTCGCTGCTGGAAGGCCATCCGCGCATCCGCGCGCTGCGCAACCAGCTCGACGGCATACAGCGGCAGATTCAGGAAGAGACCCGCAAGGTGCTGGCGAGTCTCGAAAACGAAGCCAATGTTTCGCGCCTGCGGGAGCGACAGCTGGTCCAGCAGCTGAACATGCTGAAATCGGAAAGCGTGCGGGCGGGCGAACAGCAGGTCGGCCTCAACGATCTGGAACGGGAAGCCTCAGCGCAAAGGCAGCTTCTGGAAACCTATCTTGCCCGTTACCGCGAAGCGACATCGCGCGCCGGCTCGGTGGATTCCACGCCGGCCGATGCGCGCGTCATCTCGACGGCGGTGGAGCCGCGCGAACCCTATTTCCCGAAGACGGGCGCCATCACCATCGTTGTGACGCTGGCGGCGTTTCTGCTGTCCTGCATCGTCGTCATGCTGGTGGAGCTTTTCACCGGCCGGGCTCTAAAGCCGATGGGCAGGAACCAAGTTCCGCCGCTCTCCGATCCGCCTTCTCCTTCGCGTGCTCCAGCCGATCCGGACAAGACCGCGGACGTGCCGGAACAGCCTGTAGCGGCGCGCCCTGAAACCGTGCAGCCTGCTGCGCGGGCCATGCCGGTCGCGGCATACCAGCCCGTTGCCGAAGAGGAAGAACGGCATGTACCGGCCGTCGCCGCTGCTGCCATGCCGGCCTTACCGGTGGAAGATGTCGCGACTGCGAAAGAGGAGGCAATGGAGGAGGAAATCGATAGCGATGACGATTTCTCCATCGACGCCGTTGCAGGTTTCCTGGCCACCCGCCTCGCCAAACCGGTCGCCGCAATCGTGTCGCCGGTCGGTGATAGCGGTTCGACCACGTCCGTCATGCTGGCGCGTGCTTTGTCCGAAATGGGCCGTTCGGTCGTTCTCGTCGACATGACGGCGTCAGCCTGTCCGACGCGGCTGATGGCGCCGGAAGCCGGGCTTCCCGGTGTCATGGACCTTCTGGCGGGCGCGGCCGCCTTCGGTGAAACCATTCACGGCGACCGCCTGTCCGACGCCCATATCGTGCCGCGCGGCAATGCGCAGCCGCGTGAGGCCATGCGCGCGATAGACCGTCTGACGATGATCCTCGGCGCGCTCTCCGACGCTTATGATACCGTCCTCGTCGAATGCGGCGCGGTGCAGATTTCGAGCCTCGGGAAAATGCTGCGCAACCTGCCGGCGGAAATCATCGTCTCGGTTCCCGGTAAGGATAGCGAATTGCTGGAAAAGACGCTCGGTGAACTGGTTGCTGAGGGCTATGAACAGGCATTGCCGATGACCGGCATGCGCAAGCCGGACCATCTGAGCGCGGCCTGAGACGCGGCAAAAAAACTGCTCAGTCGGTGGCAGTGTCCAACTTCGAGCGTCCGGCGCGAAAACGCTGTATGAGCGCATAAAGCGCCGGGTTGGATTTGATCAGGCTCTTTGTCCGGGCGATGGCGACATAGGCTGAGGCCGCAACACGACCCTTCAACGTCACCGGCAGGAATATATCGTGCTGCACGGTGAAAAGCGGGCACCAGCTGCGCTTATAGAGCTGGTCGCCCACGCCGAAATCGAAGATCGCCGCCTTTTCGCGGCATGCCCTTTCGATCATCAGCCAGAACAGCAATTCACCGGGGCTGAGTTCCGAAACGGATTCATCGATCGAACCGAACTGGCAGATGATGTGATCCTGCTTGCGCGAAAGGCCGGCGATCGCGGCGATGACGCCCTCGCTTTCGCCATGCAGGCGAATGGCATGCAATTCCAGCAGACTGTCCGTGCCCGTCTCGGGAAAATTGGCCAGATCGTAGAAGAAATCCCGCACCGATTGATCCCGAAACACATCCGGAATGCCTTGCGAGGCGAAACGGGCAGCCTTCTGGCGGAAAAATGCCTGCAACAATTCGCACTTTTCCTGTGGTGACCGTGCGATCACATGGCTGTAACCGCCCATTTCCTCGGCCCTTCGGCTCTGGATGCGGAATTTCTTCCGTCGCCTCTTGGCATTGACCTGCCGGAGCGTGGCTTCGAAGCTTTCGAACAGCGGAAGCTGGAAGGCCGGATTCTGGTTTTCGACGGAAGCAAGATGCGAGAGCGGATTGGTCCTGTCGCGCCACGTCAGCGGTATGTTCTGCAAGGCCAGGATATCGGCCCGGCCATGCAGCAGCTTGCGCGCCTCGCGGGCAATCGCTGCTGCGATTTCCTGTCCGGCCTGTTCGGCAAAGGAGGGGTCGAAAAGCCCCGTATTGATGTTGTTGAAACGGCCGCCGGGAAAACGCGCCTTGCGGATGCCGCCTTCCAGTACGATTTCGAGTGGCAGCAGAAAGATCGTCTTGCCGCCCTGCCGGCCGCGAAGCGTCAGGAGCGCGCTGTCCTGCGTCTGCGCCCAGATGGAGCACCAGCCGAAACCCTGATGCAGCGAATTGAGCGGGTCGTTTTCCAGCCGCTCCCAGTCGGAGCGGATGGTGGAGGCGTCATCGACCAGATCGATCAACAGACGATCAGAACTCCGCCGCTCGTTTTGCACGGCGGTCGGTGCTTGCTCGTCGCTGATAAAGACCGGCCCCTCAGCCGCCATCCACTCTCTCCGGTTGTTTCGGTCGGACTATATCGCTGAGCGGCAAACAATCGGTTTATAAAATTGCGACCTCAGGGTGTCATGCGATGGCTGGCGCTTAACCCTGCTTTTTGGGTCCGGCCATCCATTTGATGATCAGCATCGCCGGCAGAACCCACAAGATTCCGGTCAGCACGAAATAAGCGAGATGCACCCACCAGGGCGATTGCGCCAGCGCCGCCGATGCAATGGCCGTCGCCACCACGGCGTAAACGACGACGAGGCAGATGATGACGATGGTGCCGATAAGCGATCTGAGGCGAGGGTGCATGAAGTCTTCCGTCATTGAGTATCTGCGCGGGACTATAGCGCCGCGACCGCATGCCGCAAACCCTGAGGCCTTGTTTTGTGGTGCCGGTTGGGGCTAATCAACATGACTGTATGAGGGAGACCTGAAAGATGCGTTCGAGCGGCATGACGATGGCAAATGGTTCTGCGGAAATGGTGGTGGAGGCTGCCCTGCAGAAACAGGAGAAGGACCGCCGCCTGCTGCGCATCTGGCTGCGCGTCGTGCTTTTCACGCTCTTCTGTCTGGTCCTCGTCGGCGGCGCCACGCGGCTTACCGAATCCGGCCTGTCGATTACCGAGTGGAAGCCGATCCACGGCGCCATTCCGCCGCTTTCAGTCGCCGAATGGGAAGAGGAATTCCAGCTCTACAAGCGCATTCCCCAATATCAGGAAATCAACAAGGGCATGTCGCTCGACGAGTTCAAGACGATTTTCTGGTGGGAATGGGCGCATCGCCTGCTTGCCCGCACCATCGGCGTCATCTTCGCTTTGCCGCTTGCCTTCTTCTGGCTCACCGGCCGCGTCGAAAAGCGCTTGCGCCTGCCGTTGGTCGGCCTTCTGGCGCTGGGCGGCTTTCAAGGCTTCATCGGCTGGTGGATGGTGTCCTCCGGCCTCGTTAACCGCACGGATGTCTCGCAATATCGCCTTGCCACGCATCTGACGATCGCCTGCCTCATCTTTGCGGGCTGCATGTGGATTTTGCGCGGGCTGTCGCATCATTCCCCCGAGGCCGCCGACGAAAAGACGGGCAGGGGTTTTGCCGCGCTGCTGACGGTGCTCTGTCTCTTCCAGATCTATCTCGGCGCATTGGTGGCGGGGCTGAATGCCGGCCTCTCCTATAATACCTGGCCGCTGATGGACGGCTCGCTGGTGCCGGGCGATCTCTTCCTGCAACAGCCCTGGTGGATCAACCTCTTCGAGAACCCCAAGACGGTGCAATTCGTCCACCGCCTCGGCGCCTATACGCTGTTTGCCGCCACGCTGTGGCATATGGTGTCTATGACGCGCGCCTTGCCTAATACACCGCATGCCCGCCGCGCGGTGCTGTTCTTCGTGCTCGTCTCCATTCAGGCGGCGCTCGGCATCACCACGCTGCTCATGCATGTGGATATTCATGTCGCGCTCGCCCATCAGGGCATGGCGCTGATCGTGCTCGGTTTCGCCGTTGCCCACTGGCGCGGATTTATCGGCGAATATCCGGCGCCTGTTGCGGTCGAAGTCAGGGACTGAGGCGGCTTAGAACTGCCCGAGCACCGTTTTGATGGTGGCCGCGACGGCGAGTTCGTTGTCGCGTTCCTCCGCATTGCCGTCCTCTTCGTGCCACGCGGCAGAAAGGCAGCCATAGGCAAAGGCATATTGCAGCAATAGCCGTTCGTCCCGTTGCAGAGCCTTCGCAAAAATCGCCGCCATGGAGGCGATGCGCGCCTCGCTGCGGGTAAGGTCGAAACGGTCGAGCGGGTTGGAGAACATGTTGGCGACATCGAGCGCCGCATCGCCGATCAGGCCGGCCGGGTCGATGATGATCCAGCCGCGTTCACTGCGCATGATGTTCTCGTGATGCAGATCGCCGTGCAGCGGCTTGATATCTCGCTGCCGGTCGATCAGTGCCTGCGCCAGCGCGGCGCCCTCGATATAGGGGCTGTCCACGCCGTCAGTACGGTCCTGTTCGGCCTTGCGGAACAGGCTCTCAAAATAGAGCGGCAGCGCCAGCAGGCTTGAGGGCGGCGGCTGCTGCGATGGCTGGTGATATTTGAGCAGGACATCGGCGGCGATTTCCGTGGTGGCATTGTCGTTGCCGTCGCGAAACAGCACGTCGCGCAGGGTCTCCGTGCCGGCATGTTCCATCAGCAGAATATCGTCGGAGCGGTCGAGCAGCTCCACGCAGCCGATGCCGGCGCGCCATTTAATGAAATCCGCGCCGCGAAGGCTATCCTTCAGTACTCTCTGTTTCAGAACCTTGGCGACGGCGAGGGAACCGTCGCCGCGCGTAAGCTCGTAAACCACCCCGGCCGGCGTATCGGCAATCTGTTTTGCGGCCTCGATATTCCACGAGGCCGGAAAAGATGGGGTGGTGGTCACGAGATAACTCTCATGCGGAGAGCATCAGTTCCATGTTCTGCACGGCAGCACCGGATGCGCCCTTGCCGAGATTGTCGAGCAGCGCGACGAGGTTGATGTGTTCGCCGCCCGGCGTACCGAAGACGAAGAGTTTCATCGTGTCCTTGCCTGCCAGTTCCTCGGCGTCGATGCGCGCGAGCCCCTTGCTTTCGGCAAGCGGCACCACGTTGACGATGTCCTGTCCCGCATAGTGGGCAGTCAGCGCCGCATGGATCGTTTCCACGGTCGCGCCTTCCTTCAGGTCGGCGGCAAACAGCGGCACCTGCACGATCATGCCCTGCGGGAAACGCCCGACGGAAGGCGAAAACAGCGGTGCGCGGTCGAGCTGGCCATGAATGGTCATTTCCGGCACGTGCTTGTGCTTGAGCGTCAGGCCATAAAGGAAATTATTGGCGCTGATCGCGTCATCGCGGCTCTGGTCTTCCATCTGGGCGATCATCTGCTTGCCGCCGCCGGTGTAACCGGAAACCGCATTGACGCTGACCGGATAACCGTCCGGCAGCAGGCCTGCGGCGCGCAGCGGGCGAATAAGGGCGATAGCACCGGTCGGGTAGCAGCCGGGATTGGCTACGAGGCGGGCAGAGCGAACCTTCTCGCCCTGGTCCTTATCCATTTCGGCAAAGCCATAGGCCCAGTCCTGATGGACGCGATAGGCGGTCGAGGTATCGATGATGCGGACATTATTGTTGCCAGCCACCATGGAAACGGCTTCCCGGGACGCGTCGTCCGGCAAGCAGAGGATCGAAATGTCGGCGCTATTGAGCATATCCTCGCGCATCGCCGCATTGCGGCGCTCGGCCTCGGGTATGGACAGCAGCTCAATATCGCGGCGACCGGCAAGGCGCGTGCGGATCTGCAGACCCGTGGTGCCGTGTTCGCCATCGATGAAGATCTTCGCTGTCATGTCCTTGTCCTGACTTTTCAAAGGGTTGCGAGGGTAATCGGAATCAGTTTGGCAGGCGCCGGCTCCTTTATCAGCCGGCCTTGGCCAGCCGTTCGGCGCGCAGGCCAAGCATATACATTGCAACGGTGGCTCCGGCAATGGTGGTAATATCGGCATGGTCGTATGCGGGCGCGACTTCCACGACGTCCGAGCCGCGAATATCGAGCTGGCCAAGCCCGCGCAGAACGGAGAGAATTTTGGCACTGGTCGGCCCGCCGGCCACCGGCGTGCCCGTTCCCGGCGCAAAGGCGGGATCGAGGCAATCGATATCGAAGGTCAGATAGGCGGGCATGCCGGCAGTATGTTTGACGATCAGCGAGGCGATATCGCTCGCCCGCATTTCCTCCACCTCATAACCGTGGAGAATGCGAATGCCGAAATCGTCAGGCGCATGGGTGCGGATGCCGATCTGGATCGACCGGTCGGGGTCGATCAAGCCATCGCGCACGGCGCGGGCCACGAAGGAGCCGTGGTCGATGCGCTTGCCGTCATCGAACCAGGTGTCCTGATGCGCATCGAACTGTACCAGCGCCAGCGGTCCATGTTTGGCCACATGCGCCTTCAAAAGCGGCCATGTAATGAAGTGATCGCCGCCGAGCGTCAGCAGGTAATCCGTCTTGGAGATGATCCGGCGCGCTTCCTTTTCGATTGTATCAGGCGTTTTCCAGTGATTGCCATAGTCGAGCAGACAGTCGCCATAGTCGATGGTCGGCATATGGGCGAAAAGATCGCGCGCGAAGGGATATTGCGGGTCATTGTCGAAGATCGCCGAGGCGCGGCGGATCGCCTGCGGCCCGAAACGGGCGCCCGGCCGATTGGAGGTGGCCGCATCGAAAGGAATGCCCCAGATGGCCGTCGATACGCCCTTGAGGTTCTTGGTGTATTTGCGCCGCATGAAGGAGAGGACGCCCGCATGGGTCGGGTCGGTGGCGGCCGATGTCAGGGTCGTTGCGGTGAAGGCATGGTCGATGGTTTTATTGGGCATTATTTATCCGCCTTTTCTGCAAGATCGGCGAAGTTGCGAATTTTGATCGCGCGGCCGTCGAAGCGCGCGACGATTTCAAGTTCGCCGCCCATCGCCTCGATGAACCGGCGTAAGGTCCCAACATACATATCAGCGCGCTTTTCCAGTTTTGCGACGGAGCTTTGGCCGATATCCAGTGCCTGCGCTATTTCGTCCTGCGAGAGTTTCAGCGCCCTGCGAACATCCGCAAGGTCCATTTCTTCTTCCAGACGATCTGCTTCGGCTTTCGACTTAACACGCGCGTCGTCCGACATCCGGTTGCGCAACCGCGCAAAACTGTGCCTACCGCTCATTGTGTTTCTCCTTTTCAAGCTCGGCCAGATGCTCGTCATAAAGGTCGTCGGCAATCGGGATCATGCGGTCATAAAACCGTTTGTCTCCCGTCTTGTCGCCGCCAATCAAGAGGATCGCCATTCGACGGGGATCGAAGGCATAAAAAATCCGCAACGGTTTTCCGCTACTTTGGATTCGCAATTCGCGCATATGCGCGTGACGCGATCCATAAATGCCGCTCGAATAGGGGAACGGCAGTCGAGGGCCGCGTTCTTCCAGTTTCTGAACATGAGCGTCGATGCTGATGTGCTCGCTTTCTTCAAGCGTTTCCCACCATGCTCCGAATTCGTCCGTATACTCGACGACATAGCTCATGAGACAATATTATTCCCCTGAGGGAATAATTCAAGATGCCGTACGGGGACAAAATAAAAAAAAGCGGAGCCGAGGCCCCGCCTTTCGAAGTTCTGAATGAACCGTTCTGAGAAGCGATTAGCGCTTCGAGAACTGGAACGAACGGCGGGCCTTGGCCTTACCGTACTTCTTACGCTCGACAACGCGGCTGTCGCGGGTCAGGAAGCCACCCTTCTTCAGAACGGAGCGCAGGCCCGGTTCGAAGTAGGTGAGGGCCTTGGACAGGCCGTGACGAACGGCGCCGGCCTGACCGGACAGACCACCACCGGCAACGGTGGCGATGATGTCGAACTGACCCGTGCGGGCAGCGGCGACGATCGGCTGCTGAAGGATCATCTGCAGAACCGGACGTGCGAAATACGTGGTGAAATCGCGGCCGTTGATGATGATCTTGCCAGAACCGGCCTTCACCCATACGCGGGCTACGGCGTTCTTGCGCTTGCCGGTCGCGTAGGAGCGGCCGAGGGTGTCAACCTTGCGGACATGCACGGGAGCCGAAGCTTCCGATGCCGGGGCGAGGTCTTTCAGAGAGGAAAGATCGGCCATTTATCAGGCGCTCCTTACGTTCTTCTTGTTAAGCGCGGCCACGTCGAGAACGGTGGGCTGCTGTGCTTCGTGCGGATGGTTCGAGCCGGCGTAAACGCGCAGGTTCTTCATCTGGCGACGGCCGAGCGGGCCGCGCGGGATCATGCGCTCGATGGCCTTTTCAACGACGCGCTCCGGGAAGCGGCCTTCGATGATCTGGCGAGCCGTACGCTCCTTGATGCCACCCGGGTGACCGGTGTGCCAGTAGTACTTCTTGTCGGAGTACTTGTTGCCGGTGAAGGCAACCTTTTCCGCGTTGATAACGATGACGTTGTCGCCATCATCAACGTGGGGGGTGTAGGTAGCCTTGTGCTTGCCGCGCAGGCGGGTTGCAACGATGGTGGCGAGGCGACCAACAACGAGGCCTTCGGCGTCGATGATGACCCACTTCTTCTCCACCTCAGCAGGCTTCTGAACGAAAGTAGACATGGATTTCACTTTCTAACGTGGACCCGGCATCCTCTTTTAAATAAGAGCATACGGGCGTTTCTTGTTGCTTGGTTTGGTTGCCGTCAAAGGCAACCGCAAATGACCCTATTCCGGCTGGAATCCGATCTGGCGCGCTTATACGGTGCGCGGGCGAAGGCGTCAATATGACGGATTCTGGAGGTCGCAAAAATAAGATAGCAAAAACAATGACTTGATGATGGGGTATTATTTTACCTCATCCAGCGCCCCCGTTTTACCCCAGTCGCATCACCAGAACGCCCGCCGCAATGATGCCTCCGGCAAGATAACGCCAGATGCTGGCACGTTCTTTCAGGATCACCACGGAGATCACCAGCGCAAAGAGAATGGAGGTTTCCCGGAGCGCCGCAACCACGGCGACGGGCGCTTTGGTCATGGCGTAAAGTGCCAGCCCATAGGAGAGAATGGAGCCGCCGCCACCGATCAGGCCGCGCCACCAGTTGCGCCGGACATGGTCCGCGACCGGGCCCACGCCGCGCTGGTAGAAGGCGAAACCGAAAAGCAGCACGGGCGGCAGAAGCGACATCCACAGCGTATAGGAGATGGCGTTGCCGGAAAGCCTTGCGCCGACACCGTCGACGAAGGTGTAGGATGCGATCACGAAGGCGTTGAGCAGGGCGACCATGATCGCCTTTCCGCCACCGCGTCGCGCCTCGAAAGCGAGCGTCAGAATGCCGCCGGAGATGACGGCGATGCCGGCAAGGGCTAGCGGGCTTAAAATCTCGCTCAGGAACAGGCTGCTCGTCGCCGCGACGATCAGGGGCGCCACGCCGCGCATGACGGGATAGACAAGGCCGATGTCGCCGATCGTATAGGCGGCGGCGACAAGCCGGAAATAGGCGAATTGCAGAACGGCCGAAGCGATCAGGAAAGGAATGGCGACCGGCGCGGGAAATGGCAGGAAAGGCAGAAACGGTAGCGAACAGGCCGCAGCGCCCGCCGCGATCAGCGAGGCGTCCAGCGATTTGTCGGATCCGGCTTTGACCAGCGCATTCCATCCGGCATGCAGCATCGCGCCCAGGAGCACCAGAAGAAGAATGTCAAATGTCACAATAGAGACTCGCTCGCGGGCTACTTTGAGCAACCTACAGCATCGGCTTGAAAACCGGAATCGATTTTCGGCGAGGGCGGCAAGCCTTTCCCGATTGTTCGAGCACGCTTTTTTCGCCCGGGAAACCGCCCGCAAGCGGCATGTGGTCACCGCGGAAACTGCGACGCGCGTAAAATTTATGCTTTGTGCATGTCATGGCGCCGGGGAATGATTTTGCGCCGGGATCATGTGACGTTCTGCTCATGATTTCATCCGTCAGATGGAGGCATGAGCGTCCGACGCACAGCTTCTGGTTTCGCCTCGAAGCGAATTTTCACTGAAAATACTACCAAATTCGTCAAATATTGGTGCGCAGTGCGCTGTGACGCTTTGGGCGCAAGATGTATCAATCGGACCACGGTGCATGTGAAAAACAATTTCATATCTTCCATGAACTGTAATCTGTAACGTTGTAGACTTCTATGTAGTTTGATTTGCAGAATAACTTTCTGAAAATTAGATATCTCTAATTTTCCTGTGAACGGAATGAAAACAAACAGGAGACGAAGAGCGCATGAATTGCACGCTAATGTTGTTTTGGCCCTTATTTGCGCCAATTCGCACCATTTTGAAAACTGGACAAAAATAGTCAGTACCACCGCCATTCCGGCGTTTGGTGAAATCATTTTGCGTGGGCGAAAACGTGCCGCTGCGCGGCGAGGTGTCTGCAGGAGCGGCAATTTTTCAGCCGTGCAGGGGTTCAAGAGAGCGAAGAACCTTCCTAGATGGAAGGGTGGACGCAACCGGTAGCGTCAGGGATGCGTCAGTGGAATATGCAGGAGACGCTATGCTCGCGGCGCTTTTTTATGGCGCAGTTGCATTGGTATTCTCCAAACCCTGCGACGCGCCAGAAGGGATAAGTTGACATGCAGCATGATAGTTACGAGCCCGACTACCTCAGAAGAATTCTGACCGATGTCAAAACCATCGCCCTGCTCGGTGCTTCGCCCAACCCGGACAGGCCGAGCCACGGCGTGATGCGCTTCCTGCTGTCCAGGGGGTATCGTGTGTTTCCGGTCAATCCCGGCCAGGCAGGCAAGGAGATACTTGGGCAGAAGGTCTATGCCAAACTCGCCGATATTCCCGAGCCGGTGGACATGATCGACGTTTTCCGGGCGCCGGAATATTTGTCGGCAATCGTCGAGGAGGCGATCTTGCTGCCGGAGCGGCCATCGGTAATCTGGGGCCAGCTTTCCGTTCGCGATGACAATGCCGCCGCCAAGGCGGAAGCCTACGGTATGGAAGTCGTGATGGATCGTTGCCCTGCAATTGAGTATCCGCGTCTCAATATTGTGCGATAGTTGGTACGGATCGGACTTATCATTTGGCGGCAAGGCATTATGATCCCTCCGAAATTCCAATTGGAGGAAACATCATGCCGAGCAGCAATCCCGGGTTTTCGACGCTGGCCGTTCATGCGGGCGCGCAACCCGATCCGACCACCGGCGCGCGTGCCACGCCCATTTATCAGACCACGGCCTATGCTTTCCGCGACGCCGATCACGCCGCCGCCCTGTTCGGACTGAAAGAATTCGGCAATATCTACACCCGCATCATGAACCCCACCCAGGCGGTTCTGGAAGAGCGCGTGGCAGCACTTGAGGGCGGCACGGCCGCGCTTGCCGTCGCGTCCGGCCATGCCGCGCAATTGCTGGTCTTCCATACGCTGCTGCAATCCGGCGACAATTTCGTCGCCGCCCGCCAGCTCTATGGCGGCTCGATCAATCAGTTCGGCCATGCCTTCAAGGGCTTCGACTGGCAGGTCCGCTGGGCCGACGCCACCGATCCGGCCAGCTTCGAGGCGCAGATTGACGAGCGCACGCGCGCCGTCTTCATCGAAAGCCTTGCCAATCCGGGCGGTACTTTCGTGGATATCGCCGCAATCGCCGATGTTGCCCATCGGCATGGCCTGCCGCTGATTGTCGACAACACCATGGCAAGCCCCTATCTGCTGCGGCCGCTGGAACACGGTGCGGATATCGTGCTGCATTCGCTGACGAAATTCCTCGGCGGCCATGGCAACTCCATGGGCGGCATCATCGTGGACGGCGGAACCTTCGACTGGTCGGCGACGGACAGATATCCGGCGCTGTCACAGCCCCGGCCGGAATATTCCGGCGTCGTGCTGCACCAGACCTTCGGCAATTTCGCCTTCGCCATCGCCTGCCGTGTGCTTGGCTTGCGTGACCTCGGTCCGGCGATCTCGCCCTTCAACGCCTTCCTCATCCTGACCGGCATCGAGACGCTGCCGCTGCGCGTTCAGCGCCATTCCGACAATGCGCTTGCCGTCGCGAAATGGCTGAAGGCGCATCCCAAGGTTGGCTGGGTGCATTATGCGGGGCTGGAAGACAGCGACAACCACGCTATCCAGCAGCATTATTCGCCAAAGGGCGCAGGCTCCGTCTTCACCTTCGGCGTCAAGGGTGGTTATGCGGCCGGCAAGGCGCTGGTGGAAGGGCTGCAACTCTTCTCCCATCTCGCCAATATCGGCGACACGCGCTCTCTCGTCATTCACCCGGCCTCCACCACCCATGCGCAGCTGACACCGGAACAGCAGACGGCCGCCGGCGCCGGGCCGGATGTGGTTCGCCTGTCGGTCGGTATCGAGGACGTCAAGGACATCATCGCCGATCTCGAGCAATCGCTCGCCAAGGTCTGATGTGGTTGCTCACGCGAGTCTGGTGACCGCGTGACCCCCAGTGATATTTAAGTGTGATTGAGAGGCCGCCGGAAAACCCTGAAAACAGGGTGCTTTCGGCGGCAGCGGATTTGAGTGCAGGCCCCCGCCGTCCCATCGCGAAAGATGCGCCATATGGAAAACCGAACCGGAATGCTCCGTATTGTCGCCCTTCTCCTTGCGATCGGGGTCGCGGGTGTGGCTGACATACCGGTCGTAGCTTCGGCTTCGCCGGCAAAGGCCGGGGCGGAATATTTCCCGACGCAGCAGGATTTTGTCGGAAAATGGAAGCTCACCGGTGCGATCAGCCGCCCGCCGCGCAATATGAAGACTGCGCCCACCGCCCAGCAGGAAGCGGATGCGACACTGTTCCAAGAAACGGTGACGACATTTTACTCCGCGTTTGATTATCTGGAGATCACCGCGGACGGTCGCTACAATTTTCATCAACCCGGCGATCCCTCAGGTTCATGCGTCTGGTGCGGCACATGGTCCTTTGACAAGAGTTCGCTGTGGCTGAAGCTGGATACCGCGCCCCGGCTCGATATCTACGCGAAGGACGGCGATATACAGATGACGTACACCGCTGAACCCGACAAGAAGTCGAAATACACCTGGCTGGTTTTCGGCTGGACGAAGATGGAGTAGGCGTCTCATTTCCTCGGCGGTAACGCCCAACCGGAATACCCAAGACTGTTTGACGAAGCGCTCAGAATTGAGCAAAGCTGTGTGGCCAACCATATTTGACGGACAGGGGACGTCATGACGAATTTTCTGTCCTTCGATGATATCGCCGAGCTGGAATACGGTGCACCCGCCCCGGAAAGACTGATTTCCGGCGATCCCAAATTCACCACATGGAATATCGAGGAAGCTCCGGGCGGCATCTATGCCGGCATCTGGCAGTCCACGCCCGGCAAATGGCGGGTGGTCTATGACGAATGGGAATATTTCAACATTCTCGAAGGCCATTCCATCCTGACCGAAGACGGCGGTGCCCCGCGCGATCTGAGACCGGGCGACCGCGTTATCCTGCGTCCGGGCTTTACGGGCACGTGGGAGGTCGTCGAGACGACGCGGAAGGATTATGTCATCCGGCTCTGAAACCGGATGATCCTTGCGAGTGCTCTACCGGCCAAATCTCACCAGCTGAGATCGAGCCGCTCCAGACCATGGAAATGATAGACATCCTTGACCCTGGGCGGCTCGGCGATCTTCAGGCCCGGCAGGCGTTTTAAAAGCAGGGGCAGGGCAAGATTGAGCTCCAGCCTTGCCAGCGGCGCGCCGATGCAGAAATGGATGCCGGCGCCGAAGGAGACGTTGGCGCCCTCGTTGCGGTCCGGCCGGAAGGTCAGCGGATCGGAAAATTTTGCCGGATCGAGATTGGCGGCGGCGAGGATGAGGCTGACCTTGTCGCCGCGCCTGAACGCGACGCCGTCAATTTCGACGGGCTCCAGAACCCAGCGCTGGAAAATATGCACCGGCGCGCAGATGCGCAGGGTTTCTTCCACCGTGCGTTCCGTGGCGGCATCGTCGTTAAACAGCGTCTCGGGGGAGATGCCGCTTTCCAGAATGATGCGCACGGAATTGCCGATCTGGTGCACGGTCGCCTCGTGCCCGGCATTCAGCAGCACGATGGTGGTGGAGATGAGCTCGTCGTCGGTCAGATACTGGCCCTTGTGCTCCGTATGGATCATGTGGCTCAGCAGATCGTCCTTCGGCTCCGCCCGCCGCTCGGCGATCACGCTGCGCACATAGTCTGAAAACTCATGCGCGGCCCTGTCGGCCAGCAGCTCATCTTCCGGCGTGCGTTTGAACATATACATGCCGACATAGGCATGCGACCATTTCAGAAGCTGCGGCCCCATCTCTTCGGGAATGCCGATCATGCGGGCGATCATCGTCACCGGAATGATATCGGCATAGGAAGAGAGCAGTTCCGTCTCGCCCTTGCTTTCGAAGGCGTCGATCAGACGGTTGGCGAGTTCCTCGATTTCCGGCTTCATCTTGTCGACGTGCCGCGACACGAAGGCGCGGTTGATGAGCGTGCGCAGCCGCGTGTGCTCCGGCGGTTCCAGTTCCAGCAGCGAATGCTGCTCGGCAGCATCGAAATGCTTCACATGTTCCAGCGGCTCCGCCAGGCCGATCTCTTCGCGGCTTGCCACATGCAGGATCTGCCGTCCGAAGCGGCGGTCGCGCAACAGCGCGCTCACGTGGTCGTATCCGGTGAAAAACCATTGCCGCTGTTCCTCCCAGTAGAAGGTGGGACATTCAGCGTGCAGGGCCGCATAGACCGGGTTCGGATCGCTGTAGAAAGCCGGGTCGCGGGCATCAAGGGAAATGCGGCGGGTGGCGGGATCGATTTTGAGAAACGGAAATGTCGCTGTCATGCCCATGGTCTATTCCGCGCGCGGCGCTTTGGGAAGGGAGGGAAATCCCTTCCGGATACCTCTATGCCTGTCACTGGGTGGTTACATCGTCACCGGCTGGCGATGGCGGCTATCCGGTTCAGCGCCGCGACCTGGCGGTCGGCATTGTTGTCCATCGGATTTTCGTCGCGGTCCGAGGCGGGCACGACGACATTGGCTGAATTGACATGGATGACCGTCCGGTTGCGCCCGGCCTTCTTGGCGGCATAAAGCGCGCGGTCGGCTTCCGTCATCATCGTGTTGAGGTCGGCGTCCTTGATCATGGCTTCCGATATGCCGACGCTGGTGGTCACCTCGATGGCTTCACCGCGCGAACTGATCTTCGAAAGGCGCAGATTGCTGCGGATGGCTTCCGCAAGCGTCGCCGTGCTGGAAGGGCTTTCCACTTCGGCAACCAGCGCGAATTCCTCGCCTCCCATCCTGACGAAAAGGCCGCGATCGCCGATTGCGCGCTGCGCGATATGACAGAAATGCACGAGCACCGCATCGCCGGACTGGTGGCCGTATCTGTCGTTGATCTTCTTGAAATGGTCGATATCGAACAGCACCAGCGCCACGTAACGGCTGGAGACCGGCGACCTTTTCTTGATACGCTCGAACTCCTCCAGCAGGCCGCGCCGGTTGAGAACGCCAGTCAGATGATCGGTCATGGCGAGGCGATGGAGGCGGCTTTCCGTATCCTCCATGATGATCTTGGCGCTGATCATGATGATGGCCGTGAAGCCGAGCATGCCGGAGAGGGCAAGCGCCGATGTCATGGGAATGGCGTTGGGGATGGCGGCATTGACGGGGATGACGATGGATGCGACGAACGCCCCGGCAAAAGCCTGCAGGATCAGGATCGCGGCCAGAACCCGGCGGCTGCGTGAGGCGCGCGCCTTGCTGGCCAGAAGGACGCCGGCGAGCATGAAATAACCCGTGGCCGCACTGGCGTGATAAAGCAGGATGCGGGCCACCATGTTTTCACGCACGGGCGGCAGGAACATTCCGGCGATCCACAGGAGAGCCGGAATGGCGACCCAGCCGCCGATTTTCCGCTGTTCGAAGCACAGCAGGCCCGCAAGCCAGAAACCGAAGGCGGAAAGTGCGAGCGTATTGCCGACCTGGATGGACAGAAAACTGGAAATATCCCCGCGAAACGCCACCATGACAGCGCCGAAGCCCGTGGCGAGGAAACCGGCGGCGAAAAAGAGATTATGCCGGCGGGAAGGGCGGTGCAGCCACAGCGTTCCCAAAAGCACGGCAAGGGTGAACGTTTCCGCCGCCCACAGTAGCGTGCTCGTCTTTGCATCCAGCATTGCAAAATCCTATCTGCGCCATAATGCGATAAAAGCGGGCTCTTTCGCACGAGGTGCGTTATGCCCGCTGGAATTGTTGAGCTGCCATTTCGCCCGGTGGGCCCATTCCCCAAAGGGAACCGGAAATTCGCTGGCCAGTATCGGCAGCAAATACTAACGAGTTCTTGCCGGTGAGAAGTTATATCTGTGCATGGCGGGCGATTTTTGCCGTCGTCGCCTGCCATAGTAAAAAAATGGTGGCAGCGGGGAAAGAGGCCCGGCTGGCGCCGCCCGGTCCGAAAGCCCTGTCAACCTCGGCCCGAAAGGCCTGCAAACGCTGTTGAGCCGTTAAGGATATGCGGCTTCGTGTCTTGAAGTACGGGGCAGGGACACTCTATGTAGGGAGTATGAAGGTTAGAAGTGATTCCGGAGCGGTTTTTCGCGAAGGGCAGAGTTTGACAAAGGACGGACATGAAAAATCCAGTTGATACCGCCATGGCTCTGGTGCCGATGGTCGTTGAGCAGACCAATCGCGGCGAACGCTCCTACGACATATTTTCCCGTCTTCTCAAGGAACGCATCATTTTCCTCACCGGCCCGGTGGAAGACCAGATGGCTTCGCTCGTCTGCGCGCAGCTGCTTTTCCTCGAGGCTGAAAACCCGAAGAAGGAAATCGCGCTCTACATCAATTCGCCGGGTGGCGTTGTGACCGCCGGCATGGCGATCTACGATACGATGCAGTTCATCCGCCCTGCGGTCTCCACGCTCTGCGTCGGCCAGGCTGCCTCCATGGGCTCGCTGCTTCTGGCTGCCGGTGAAAAGGGAATGCGTTTCGCAACCCCGAACGCCCGCATCATGGTGCACCAGCCTTCCGGCGGTTTCCAGGGGCAGGCATCGGACATCGAGCGCCACGCCCGCGACATCATCAAGATGAAGCGCCGCCTCAATGAAGTCTACGTGAAGCACACGGGCCGTACGCTCGAAGAGGTTGAAAAAACCCTCGATCGCGACCACTTCATGGATGCAGACGAGGCGAAGGACTGGGGCGTGATCGACAAGATCCTGACCTCGCGCCAGGAAATCGAAGGCGCCGCCGCGAATTGAGGCGCGCCGCTTTTTGACGTTTGTTTGAACCCGCAAAAGTAATTTCGGGGCTTTCAACCGCAACAGAAAGCGATATTAGTATATATAAAGGCTATGTTGAATTTTTATGACGTGGCCTTTGGTTTGATGGGGAATTCGTTGCAGCCGGTTGTCAGCTCATGTATCTGATACCGGTTAGTACCCCGGGAAACGAGGCGGATACGGCGATGCACCCCAAGGGCTGCCGTATCGGCGGGCGGTAAGTTGACCGCGATCCGTTTGGCGGACCTGCGGCGTGCTGGAAGGAAAGTGATATGAGCAAAGTCAGCGGCAGCAACGGCGGCGACTCTAAGAATACACTCTATTGTTCATTCTGCGGCAAGAGCCAGCACGAAGTCCGGAAACTCATTGCCGGACCGACGGTATTCATCTGCGATGAATGCGTCGAATTGTGCATGGACATCATCCGCGAGGAGAACAAGACGTCGATGGTGAAGTCGCGTGAGGGTGTTCCCACCCCGCAGGACATCATCAAGATCCTCGACGAATACGTCATCGGCCAGAAGCAGGCGAAGAAGATCCTGTCTGTTGCCGTTCACAACCACTACAAGCGCCTCGCGCACGCCTCCAAGAATGGCGATGTCGAGCTTGCGAAGTCGAACATCATGCTCGTCGGTCCGACGGGCTGCGGCAAGACCTATCTTGCCCAGACGCTCGCCCGCATCATCGACGTTCCCTTCACCATGGCGGACGCAACGACGCTGACCGAAGCCGGTTACGTCGGCGAGGACGTGGAAAACATCATCCTGAAGCTGTTGCAGGCTGCGGATTACAATGTCGAGCGCGCCCAGCGCGGTATCGTCTATATCGACGAAGTCGACAAGATTTCCCGCAAGTCGGACAACCCGTCCATCACGCGCGACGTGTCGGGCGAGGGCGTTCAGCAGGCGCTTCTGAAGATCATGGAAGGCGCGGTCGCTTCCGTACCGCCTCAGGGCGGCCGCAAGCATCCGCAGCAGGAATTCCTGCAGGTGGATACGACCAACATCCTGTTCATCTGCGGCGGCGCCTTTGCCGGTCTCGACAAGATCATCTCGGCCCGTGGTGAAAAGACCTCGATCGGCTTCGGTGCGACCGTCAAGGCGGAAGATGATCGCCGCGTCGGCGAGGTTCTGCGCGAGCTGGAGCCCGAAGATCTGGTGAAGTTCGGTCTCATCCCGGAATTCATCGGCCGTCTGCCGGTTCTCGCCACGCTGGAAGACCTCGATGAGGATGCGCTGATCCAGATCCTGTCCGAGCCGAAGAACGCGCTGGTCAAGCAGTATCAGCGCCTGTTCGAGATGGAAGATGTGGAACTGACCTTCCACGAGGACGCGCTGCGCGAAATCGCCCGCAAGGCGATCACCCGCAAGACCGGCGCCCGCGGCCTGCGCTCGATCATGGAAAAAATCCTTCTGGACACCATGTTCGAACTGCCGACGCTGGAAGGCGTGCGCGAAGTGGTCATTTCCGACGAGGTCGTCAGCGGCCTTGCACGCCCGCTCTACATCTATGCGGATCGTCAGGAAGAAAAGACCAACGTTTCGGCCTGATCGGCCGGTCCGGTGCTTCGATGAAGTCAGAAGGCCCGCCTCCGTGCGGGCCTTTTCTGTTGTCGCCGGGTGTGAAACTTGCGCCTAACTTGGCGAAGCCCGATTTTGCGTTTGGAGCGGATTGCGCTTTGCTGATAAAGTCTTACAACTGATTTGCAGCGCGATGTGACGGAAATGTGAATTTCGTCGGCGACCCGGTTCCTGAGCCCTCAAGGATAACCGGAAATGTCGGTAGTATTAGCCGGCGCTGGGTTTTGTTGAATTTCACGGTCCTACCTTCGCGTAAGGCCGTCTGTTCCGGCGACTTGAAATCGGTGTTTCGAAACTCCACTTTCAGTCTCGAGAAATGAATGTGCCGGATGCCCCAAGCTGTCCGGCAAAGTGTCCCGAAAGGGACCATGGAAAGGAAATGATATGACGAACATCACGTCTGCGGCATCTGGCGGTACCTATCCGGTACTTCCCCTGCGCGACATTGTCGTTTTCCCGCATATGATCGTTCCCCTGTTCGTCGGGCGGGAAAAATCCATCCGTGCGCTCGAGGAAGTCATGGGGTCGGACAAGCAGATCATGCTTGTTACCCAGATCAACGCCAGCGATGACGATCCGGCCCCGGAGGCCATCCACAAGGTCGGCACGGTCGCCAATGTCCTGCAGCTTCTGAAGCTTCCCGACGGCACCGTGAAGGTGCTGGTGGAAGGCAAGGGCCGCGCCCAGATCGACAGCTACACCGGCCGTGAAGACTTCTATGAAGCCACTGCGACGCCGTTGCAGGAGCCTGCCGAAGATCCGGTCGAGATCGAGGCGCTGTCGCGTTCGGTCGTGTCTGAATTCGAGAGCTATGTGAAGCTCAACAAGAAGATTTCGCCCGAGGTTGTCGGCGCCGCCGGCCAGATCGACGATTATTCGAAGCTTGCCGATACGGTCGCTTCGCACCTGTCGATCAAGATTACCGAAAAGCAGGAAATGCTGGAAACCGTCAGCGTGAAGCAGCGGCTTGAAAAGGCGCTCGGCTTCATGGAAGGCGAAATTTCCGTGCTCCAGGTCGAAAAGCGCATCCGCTCGCGCGTCAAGCGCCAGATGGAGAAGACACAGCGCGAATATTACCTGAACGAACAGATGAAGGCGATCCAGAAGGAGCTCGGCGACGGCGAGGACGGTCGTGACGAGATGGCCGAGCTGGAAGAGCGCATCGCCAAGACCAAGCTTTCCAAGGAGGCCAAGGAAAAGGCCGAAGCGGAAATGAAGAAGCTGCGCCAGATGAGCCCGATGTCCGCGGAAGCGACCGTCGTGCGCAACTATCTGGACTGGCTGCTCGGTCTGCCATGGGGCAAGAAGTCCAAGATCAAGGCGGACCTCAACAATGCCGAGAAGATCCTGGATCAGGACCACTTCGGTCTGGACAAGGTCAAGGAGCGTATCGTCGAATATCTGGCCGTGCAGGCCCGTGCGACGAAAATCCGTGGCCCGATCCTCTGCCTCGTCGGCCCGCCCGGCGTCGGCAAAACCTCGCTCGCCAAGTCGATCGCCAAGGCGACCGGCCGCGAATATGTGCGCATGGCGCTGGGTGGCGTTCGTGACGAAGCGGAAATCCGCGGTCACCGCCGTACCTATATCGGCTCAATGCCGGGCAAGATCGTCCAGTCGATGAAGAAGGCCAAGAAGGCGAACCCGCTCTTCCTGCTCGACGAAATCGACAAGATGGGCATGGATTTCCGTGGCGATCCGTCGTCGGCTCTGCTCGAGGTGCTCGATCCGGAACAGAACTCCACCTTCATGGACCATTACCTTGAAGTGGAATACGACCTGTCCGACGTGATGTTCGTGACCACGGCCAACACGCTGAACATTCCCGGCCCGCTGATGGACCGCATGGAAGTGATCCGCATTGCCGGTTACACGGAAGACGAAAAGCGCGAAATCGCCAAGCGTCACCTGTTGCCTAAGGCGATCAAGGAACATGCTCTGCGTCCGGAAGAGTTCTCGGTTACCGATGACGCCCTGATGGTCGTCATCCAGCAGTACACCCGCGAGGCGGGCGTGCGCAGTTTCGAACGCGAGCTGATGAAGCTGGCGCGCAAGGCTGTCACCGAGATCATCAAGGGCAAGGTCAAGTCCGTGGAAGTCACCGCAGCAAACGTTCCGGATTATCTGGGCGTTCCGCGGTTCCGCCACGGCGAGGCCGAGCGCGAGGATCAGGTCGGTGTCGTCACGGGTCTGGCCTGGACGGAAGTCGGCGGTGAGCTGCTCACCATCGAAGGCGTGATGATGCCGGGCAAGGGCCGCATGACGGTGACCGGCAACCTCAAGGAAGTGATGAAGGAATCCATTTCGGCGGCGGCATCCTATGTCCGTTCGCGCGCCGTGGACTTCGGCATCGAGCCGCCCCGCTTCGACAAGAGCGACATCCACGTGCACGTTCCGGAAGGTGCGACCCCGAAGGACGGACCGTCCGCCGGCGTTGCCATGGCGACCGCCATCGTCTCCATCATGACCGGCATCCCGGTCTCGAAGGATGTGGCGATGACGGGCGAGATCACGCTTCGCGGTCGCGTGCTGCCGATCGGCGGCCTGAAGGAAAAGCTGCTCGCAGCCCTTCGCGGCGGCATCAAGAAGGTGCTGATCCCGGAAGAAAACGCCAAGGACCTGGCGGAGATTCCGGACAATGTGAAGAACGAGATGGAAATCATCCCGGTGTCGCGCATGGGCGAGGTCATCAAGCACGCCCTTATCCGCCAGCCGGAGCCCATCGAGTGGGACGGCAGCATCGAGACGCCGGTGATCGCAACCGTCGAAGGCGTCGACGACGGCAGCCAGACCATCGCGCATTGATAATGCATCGTCGCGAGGGGCGGGAATCGCCTTTCGCGATGGCTGATGCATAGATTCAATGTCTTAGGTGTCGGAAGGCGCATGTGGCGTAAAGCTGCGCACAAGTGATGCGAATTTGGCACGAATATGTGGAAGGCCGGCAGAAATGTCGGCCTTTTTTGTGAAAAAAAACGCAGACCCCTTGTTTTTCAGGCGATTCCAGCGCTTTTGGGTTGCTGCGCGCGGATGCGAACGTATTCTGCGCCGGCTTAATTTGAGTCGTTTCAAACCATTGAAAGGGGTGGAAACATGAACAAGAACGAGCTCGTCTCTGCTGTTGCCGAAAAGGCTGGTCTCACGAAGGCAGATGCTGCTTCCGCTGTTGATGCTGTATTCGAAACTGTACAGAGCGAACTGAAGAACGGTGGCGACATTCGCCTGGCCGGCTTCGGCAGCTTCTCCGTCAGCCGTCGTGAAGCCTCCAAGGGCCGTAACCCTTCCACGGGTGCTGAAGTCGATATCCCGGCTCGCAACGTACCGAAGTTTTCCGCAGGCAAGGGCCTGAAGGACGCCGTCAACTCGTAAGGTTTCCGGAAAGCCGCAACGCCCGGCGGCGGGCGGGCAGCTTTTCAGGTTCACGAGGAAACATGTTTTGACGCCCTGACGCCGTCACATCGCCGCCAAAAGCGGGCGGTGTTTCGAAAAACTCTTTTCGGACAGGCCGGGTTCTCCCGGTCAAGATGTGAATGAAAGCAGGGAAGCGCCTGTGTAGCTTCCATCCGGACACACGGCGTTTTTCGACGCGGAATGTGGGCATAAACACGAAAGCCCGGCCTTCCAGGCCGGGCTTTTTGATTCAGCGGTCAGGAAGTGTCATGCCACTGTCATGTCTGTAACGCAGAAGCCTTGGGGTATTTTTGGACCCAAGGGGGATTAAAATGGCGTTCCGATTTTCTCAAATGGCTTTGACCGCCGCGCTGCTCACGTCCGCAGCCATCCCGGCCGCGGCCGAGCCGGTTTTCAACCGCATCGCATCTTTCCCGGTGGCGAAAAACCTTCCCGCGGACAAGGACGCCAAATCCGTCACCTCGGCTGAAATCATTACCGCCAGCGAAGACGGCAAGACACTGATCTATTCGGACAGCCCGCTTGGCGGCATCGGTTTCATCGACATCACCGACGCCAAGGCTCCCAAGGCCGGCGGCGCGCTGCTGCTCGAAGGCGAACCGACCTCCGTTGCCGTTGCCGGTCTCAAGGTGCTGGCCGGCGTCAATACGTCGGAAAATCGCGCTAAGCCCTCCGGCAAGCTGGTGACGGTCGATATTGCTACCAAAAAGATCGAAGCAAGCTGTGATCTCGGCGGCCAGCCCGATTCCGTCGCCGTTTCCCCGGACAAGACCTTCGCCGCCATCGCCATTGAAAACGAGCGCGATGAAGAGGTAAACGAAGGTGCCCTGCCGCAGATGCCAGCCGGTTATCTGGTGACTGTCGGCCTTAAAGACGGCGTTGCCGATTGCGCGACCCTGAAGAAGATCGAACTCACCGGCCTTGCCGAAATTTCCCCTGAGGATCCGGAGCCGGAATTCGTGTCGATCAACGCCAATGGCGAGATCGCGCTGACGCTTCAGGAAAACAATCATATCGTCATTCTCGACGGCAAGACCGGCACGGTGAAGACGCATTTCTCCGCCGGCAAGGTCGATCTTGAAGGCATCGATACGAAGACCGACGGGCAGCTGAAGTTCACCGACAAGCAGGAAGGCCGCAAGCGCGAGCCGGACGCCGTGAAGTGGCTGGACAATGACCGCATCGTCATCGCCAATGAGGGCGACTGGCAGGGCGGCTCGCGCGGCTTCACCATCTTCGACAAGACTGGCAAGCTCGTCTACGAATCCGGCTCCTCGCTCGAACACGCGGTTGCGGCCATCGGCCACTATCCGGAAAAGCGCTCCAAGGCCAAGGGCATCGAGCCGGAAGGTCTGGAAGCTGCGACATTCGGCGACCAGAAATATTTCTTCGTGTTGTCGGAGCGCGCCTCTGTCGTCGCTGTCTACAAGGACACCGGCAAGGAGCCGGAACTGACGCAGCTCCTGCCTTCGGGCGTTTCGCCGGAGGGCGCTGTCGCCATCCCGTCGCGCAACCTCCTTGCCACGGCCAATGAGGTCGATCTGATCGAAGACGGCGGCGTGCGCTCGCATGTCATGCTCTATGAGCGCGGTGAAGGTGAAGCAGCCTATCCGCAGCTGGCTTCCGCCACCGTCGATGGTGCGCCGATCGGCTGGGGCGCTCTTTCGGGTCTGGTCGGCGATGCCGAAAAGCCCGGCATTCTCTATGCCGTGTCCGACTCGGTCTATGGCAACCAGCCGTCGATCTTCACCATCGATGCGACGAAAAAGCCCGCCACCATCACCAGCGTGCTGCGCGTCAAGCGTGACGGTATTGCCGCTCAGAAGCTCGACATCGAAGGCATCACGCTGGACGGCAAAGGCGGTTTCTGGCTGGCTTCTGAAGGCGACAGCGCCAAGCTCGTTCCGCACGCGCTCTATAACGTCAACGCCAAGGGCGAGATCAAGGCTGAGATCGCATTGCCGAAGGAACTTCTCGCCGGCGACACCCGCTTCGGTTTCGAAGGCGTGACGATGATCGGCAAGGGCGACGACGCGACGCTGTGGATGGCTGTGCAGCGTGAATGGGGCACGGACGAAAAGGGCTTCGTCAAGCTGGTCTCCTACAATCCGAAATCCAAGGAGTGGGGCGCCGTCCGTTACCCGCTCGACAAGACCGAGGCAGGCTGGGTCGGCCTCTCCGAAATCGCCGCGCAGGGCGACTATGTCTATATCGTCGAGCGCGACAACCAGATCGGCGACAAGGCCAAGATCAAGAAGCTCTACCGTGTTGCGATCGCGGACCTGAAGCCGGGCAAGATCGGCGGCGAACTGCCGCTGGTGGCCAAGCAGGAAGCCCATGACTTCCTGCCTGACCTCAAGGCCCAGACCAACGGTTATGTCGTCGACAAGCTGGAAGGCTTCACCTTCGACAAGGCGGGAACGGCCTATGCCGTGACCGACAATGACGGCGTGGACGATTCTTCCGGCGAAACGCTGTTCTTCACCGTCAATATGAAGGCGATCAACTGATCGGGCCGATTGGCACCGCAAATGAGAAAAGCCGGGCTATGCCCGGCTTTTTTGTACGGCGAGGGGCCTCTTGGCCGCGTTTCCCGATCCTGCACGATGCCTGACGATGCAAGCCGTTAAAATCGGCATTGCCGCTTCGATATCGGATTGTGAAGGATTCGTCCGGAGCCATCCGGGAAAATGCTGCGGATCGATGGTAACAGATCACCGCCCCATGGAATTCTTGCTTTTGGGAGTATCTTGTTTCTCCGAGTCCTGCTGGACCCAGCGGAAAAAAATATAAACAGGCAGCGCTATAAGCGCGAGTGTTACAAACGCGTCGATCGACATGGTTTCATCCATCAGTTCAACCGTTCATCATGAAACGGTGCGCAAACAATGCCTGAAATCTCTTTAGAAAGTCTGAATCTTCCTTATTTTCCGGTATGTTGCGGGGTGATACAGGGGGTGGTCAAGTTGTCGGAATATGGAACAGCAGTGCCGATTTGGCATGGCGTAACTGGAGAAATGCGATTCCAGCGGTTGGGAATCATGACGACGCTCTACCTACCGCAGTAAGGGCAGGGGGCGATAATTCCGAATACTCGAGGGCTTATCGCATAGCGAAAGCAAACACGAACAACCTCGGTATCAGGGGTGATATTTAAATCTTTCGGGGAAATGGTGGGCGATGAGAGACTCGAACTCCCGACATCCTCGGTGTAAACGAGGCGCTCTACCAACTGAGCTAATCGCCCTTCGCGTCTTGCGGATCATGTCCGCCGCGTCGGTGGCCGTGATGTATGCGGATCGGAAAAAAACCGCAAGGGCTTTTGTGAAGTTTTTTTGTTTTTTTGCCGAGAGAATTTTCCGTCGCCGGGGGACGGGGGCAAAAAGCCGGGAACTGCGGGCTTTTTTCCCGAAACAGGACCCGAGGACGCCGTGATGTTCATGTGGAAATCCCGCTACGGAAGCCTCCGGCTGTGGACAAGTTTTTTGTTTTCGTTGGGAAAAGCCCGAAAAACAGGGCGTTTGCCGCAATCGCCTTCCAAGGCCTTTCGGTTTTTCCCGATCAAAATGAAGAAGCTTATTCTTTTGTCGTGAAACCTGCTTGACACCCCCGCACGAACGCCGTAGTTAGCCGCTCATCGAACAGCCGAGGCTGGTTCGAGCGGCGGGACTGGTTCCTGTCGTCAGGAGATGCGGGTGTAGCTCAGTCGGTTAGAGTGCCGGCCTGTCACGCCGGAGGTCGCGGGTTCGAGCCCCGTCACTCGCGCCATCCTGTCCCTCGGAAAACGCAGATGAATGTCTGTGGTGCGCGGGTGTAGCTCAGTCGGTTAGAGTGCCGGCCTGTCACGCCGGAGGTCGCGGGTTCGAGCCCCGTCACTCGCGCCATTTCTCTCTCCTGAAATGTCTCCTCAAAAACAGATCGACGCGAGATTTGTGCGCTCGTCTATTGACGATTCCAGCGCCTGATTCCGGGCTTTTTAAACGCGATTTTTCCTGCATTTTTTAGTCAAGTTTCGATTCCCGAATATCGTCACTTCACCGCCATCCGGCCGTAAAATTCGTGTGACTTTTTTGCGGTTGCGTCGTTCAATCGATTATTATTGTATTTGAGTGGCTTAGGCCGGAATTGTGGCCCAAATTTGCGTCAATTCCGGCAATATTGTTGCCAATCAATGCGGCAGGTGTCTTGAAATGGTGCCTAAACTCTTGCAGAGAGAGCGCGGCTGCGCTAACGACTTTGGCGTTGCAACATATTGTCCGCTCTTTGAGACTTAAGGTCACAAAGGCAGGCCCGGCACCCGGCCGGGCAGGGAAGAGACCATGACTGAACTCCTCAGTTCCTACATTCCGATCGCAATATTCATCGGTATCGCTCTCGTCATCGGCCTGGCGCTTCTCATTGCGCCGTTCGCTGTCGCTTACAAGGCGCCGGACCCGGAAAAGCTTTCTGCTTTCGAGTGCGGTTTCAATGCCTTCGACGATGCCCGCATGAAATTCGATATCCGCTTTTATCTCGTGTCGATCCTGTTCATTATCTTTGACCTGGAAGTCGCCTTCCTGTTCCCATGGGCGGTGTCTTTCGGCGAGATGGGCTGGTTCGGTTTCTGGTCGATGATGGTGTTCCTCCTCGTTCTCACCATCGGCTTTATTTATGAGTGGAAGAAGGGAGCGCTGGAATGGGCATGAGCCAGAACAACACCACGCTCGTTGCGCCGCAGCCGAAGGGGATCATCGATCCCTCGACCGGCAAGCCGGTTGGCAGCAACGACGCCTACTTCACGGAAATCAATGACGAGCTGGCCGACAAGGGTTTTCTCGTCACCTCGACCGACGAGCTGATCACCTGGGCCCGCACCGGCTCCCTGATGTGGATGCAGTTCGGTCTGGCCTGCTGCGCCGTCGAAGGCCTGATGCAGGCGTCCGGCCCGCGTTATGACATGGAGCGCTTCGGCGTCGCCCCGCGCGCCTCACCGCGCCAGTCGGACGTGATGATCGTCGCCGGCACGCTGACCAACAAGATGGCGCCCGCTCTGCGCAAGGTCTATGACCAGATGCCCGAGCCGCGTTACGTCATCTCCATGGGCTCCTGTGCCAATGGCGGCGGTTATTACCATTATTCCTACGCTGTCGTGCGCGGCTGCGACCGCGTCGTGCCGGTGGATATCTACGTTCCGGGCTGTCCCCCCACGGCGGAGGCGCTGCTTTACGGCGTGCTTCTGCTGCAGAAGAAGATTCGTCGTACCGGTACGATCGAGCGCTAAGGGCAAAGGACGGATTAAGAATGAGCGAAGCTCTCAACGATCTTGCTGCTTACGTTAAGGAAGCGCGCGGTTCCCTCGTGGTGTCGGCTGATATCGCCTATGGCGAGCTGACGCTGAACACGACGCCTGAAAGCGTGATCGCGCTTTTGACCTTCCTGCGTGACGACGTGCAGTGCGGTTTCGTCAACATCATCGATATTTGCGGTGTCGACTGGCCGCAGCGCGAGAAGCGTTTCGATGTCGTCTATCACCTGTTGTCGCCGCGCCAGAACCTGCGCGTACGCGTCAAGCTGCAGGTGGCGGAAGACGAGGGCGTACCGTCTTCGACCTCGGTTTATATGGGTGCCGAATGGTTCGAGCGCGAAGCCTGGGACATGTATGGCATTCCGTTCGAAGGCCATAAGGATCTCCGCCGCATCCTCACGGACTACGGTTTCGAAGGCCATCCGCTGCGCAAGGATTTTCCGGTTACCGGCTTTGTGGAAGTGCGTTACGATGACGTGCTGAAACGGGTTCTTTATGAACCGGTTGAACTGAAACAGGAATTCCGCAACTTCGATTTCCTCTCCCCCTGGGAAGGGACCGAATATGTTCTCCCGGGTGACGAAAAGGCCAAGCAATGAGCCAAGCCCCCGCGACAGAGCATGGACAATGTCTTTGCGGCGCCGTCGGCCTCAATGCCGTCATCGGTGCCCGCGAATTCGGCGTTTGCCATTGCTCCATGTGCCGCCGCTGGTCCGGCGGTGCCTTTCTGGCTGTCGAATGCGCTGATATCTCCGTTGAGAACGAAGAGAACCTCGGCGTCTATTCCTCGTCGGAATGGGGTGAGCGCTGCTTCTGCAAGAACTGCGGCAGCACGCTGATGTGGCGCTCGAAGGACGGCAAGCATTTCGCCGTTTCGCTGCAGGCTTTCGATAACCCTTCCAGTTTCAAGTTCGCGTCGCAGATTTTCACGGATGAGAAGCCTTCGAGCTATTCTTTCGCGGAAACCACGCAGAACATGACCGGCCCCGAATTCATCGCCATGATCACCTCGGCGGAGCACTAGAATGACTGAGCATAACGTCCGCAATTTCACGATCAACTTCGGTCCGGAACATCCGTCCGCGCACGGCGTGCTGCGTCTGGTTCTGGAACTGGATGGCGAAATCGTCGAACGCGTCGATCCGCATATCGGTCTCCTGCATCGCGGCACCGAAAAGCTGATCGAGACCAAGACCTATCTGCAGGCCGTTCCTTATTTCGACCGCCTCGACTACGTCGCGCCGATGAACCAGGAACACGCTTTTGCGCTCGCTGTCGAAAAGCTGCTCGGCCTCGAAATCCCGATGCGCGGTCAGTTGATCCGCGTCCTGTATTCGGAAATCGGCCGCATCCTGTCGCACATCATGAACGTGACGACGCAGGCCATGGACGTCGGCGCGATGACGCCGCCGGTCTGGGGCTTCGAAGAACGCGAAAAGCTGATGGTGTTCTATGAGCGCGCCTGCGGCGCCCGCATGCACTCGGCCTATGTCCGTCCGGGCGGCGTGCATCAGGACCTGCCGCCGGAACTGGTGGATGATATCGGCAAGTGGTGCGACCCGTTCCTCACCGTTCTCGACAATATCGAGGGCCTTTTGACCGACAACCGCATCTACAAGCAGCGTAACGTCGATATCGGCGTCGTCTCGCTTGAAGACGCCTTCGCCTGGGGTTTCACGGGCGTGATGGTGCGCGGCTCGGGCGCTGCCTGGGATTTGCGCCGCGCGCAGCCCTATGAGTGCTATTCCGATCTCGAATTCGACATTCCCGTCGGCAAGAACGGCGATTGCTATGATCGTTACCTGATCCGCATGCAGGAAATGCGCGAATCGGTGAAGATCATGAAACAGTGCGTCGATCTTCTGTCCGGCAAGCACCGCATCGGCCCGGTCTCCTCGCTGGATGGCAAGGTGGTTCCGCCCAAGCGCGGTGAGATGAAGCGTTCGATGGAAGCGCTGATCCACCACTTCAAGCTCTACACCGAAGGTTACCACGTTCCCGCTGGCGAAGTTTACGCCGCCGTGGAAGCGCCGAAGGGCGAGTTCGGTGTTTATGTGGTTGCCGATGGTTCCAACAAACCCTACCGCTGCAAGATCCGCGCGCCGGGTTATGCCCATCTTCAGGCGATGGATTTCCTGTGCAAAGGCCATCAGCTTGCCGACGTTACAGCCGTGCTCGGCTCTCTCGACATCGTGTTCGGGGAGGTCGACCGCTGATGCGTCTGCCGCTGGCCATACCGGCTTTTCTCGCTGCGATGTCTGCCCCCGCTTTCGCCCAGACGGCGACGGACGAGGGCGGCATATCGCTGTCGAGCGGCGGCTCTTCGACCATCAAGCAGCTTCTGTCGTCGGGATACGAGATCAAGGCCTCGGTTCCCAATGGCAGCAAGTTCATCGTGTTCATGCAGAAAGACAAGGCGGCTTACGCCTGCGAATTCGTCACGGTGGCGAGATCGCGTTGTGAGACGTTAAACTGAAAAGGCGTGAGGAAGTATGTCCGTTCGTCGACTAGCCGAAGATCAGTTCCAGCCCGTGGCGTTTGCCTTCAATGCGGAAAATACCGCATGGGCTGAAAAGACGATCAAGAAATATCCCGAGGGACGCCAGCAATCGGCGGTCATCCCGCTGCTCATGCGTGCGCAGGAGCAGGACGGCTGGGTTACCCGCGCCGCCATCGAGAAAATCGCCGACATGCTGGATATGGCCTATATCCGCGTCATGGAAGTGGCGACCTTCTATACCCAGTTCCAGCTGAAGCCGGTCGGCACGCGCGCCCACGTTCAGGTTTGCGGCACCACGCCCTGCATGCTGCGCGGCTCGGAAGCGCTGATGGATGTCTGCCGCAAGAAGATCCACCACGATCCGCTGCACACCAATGAGAGCGGCACGCTCTCCTGGGAAGAAGTGGAATGTCAGGGCGCCTGCGTCAACGCGCCGATGGTCATCATCTTCAAGGACGCCTATGAGGACCTGACGCCCGAGCGTCTGGAAGAGATCATCGATACGTTCGAGGCAGGCAAGGGCGACACCGTCAAGACCGGCCCGCAGATCGACCGTCACCAGTCGGTCCCGGTCGGCGGCCTGACGACGCTGACGGAAGAGATCAAGCCGGATCGCTCCAATCTCGACAAGCCGGCCGAAGTGGCTGCGGACGCCGCACCGGTTCCGCCCTCCAACGCCGCCAAGCCGAAGACGGATGCGCCTGAAACCGATCCGAAGCTGAAGACGCCGGTGACCGCGCCGAAGGCTGCCGAAGCCAATGTGAAGACCGCCGAAAAGGAAGCTTCGGGATCTGCGAAGCCGTCGCTCGATTCCAAGGATCGTCCGGCAGGCATCGAAAAGCCCGCAACGCCCGACGACCTGAAGCTGATTTCCGGTGTAGGCCCCAAGATTGAGGGTACGCTGAACGAGCTCGGCATCTTCACCTATGCGCAGATCGCCGGCTGGAAGCAGGCCGAATGCGACTGGGTCGATGGATATCTGAATTTCAAGGGCCGTATCGGCCGTGATGACTGGGTCAAGCAGGCCGAGGCGCTCGCCAAGGGTGGCGAAGCCGAGTATATCAGGGTCTTCGGCAAGAAGCCGCGGTAAGAGGTGAAGCATGTTAAAAGATCAGGATCGCATCTTTACCAATCTCTACGGCCTCAAGGACAAGTCCCTGAAGGGCGTGAGAGCGCGCGGCCATTGGGACGGCACCAAGCAGATCATCGAAAAGGGCCGTGACTGGATCATCAACGAGATGAAGGCTTCCGGCCTTCGCGGTCGCGGCGGCGCTGGCTTCCCGACGGGTCTCAAATGGTCATTCATGCCGAAGGAAAATGACGGCCGCCCGCATTACCTCGTCGTCAACGCCGACGAATCCGAGCCCGGCACCTGCAAGGACCGCGAAATCCTGCGCAACGATCCGCATACGCTGATTGAAGGCTGCGTGATCGCCGGTTTCGCCATGGGCGCGCATACCGCCTATATCTACGTTCGCGGCGAATATATGCGCGAGCGTGAGGCGCTGCAGGCGGCTATCGACGAGTGCTACGATGCCGGCCTGCTCGGCAAGAACAACAAGAACGGCTGGGATTTCGACATCTACGTCCATCACGGCGCAGGTGCCTATATCTGCGGCGAAGAGACGGCTCTGCTCGAAAGCCTCGAAGGCAAGAAGGGCCAGCCGCGCCTGAAGCCGCCGTTCCCGGCCAATATGGGCCTCTATGGCTGCCCGACGACCGTCAACAACGTCGAATCCATCGCCGTTGCGCCGACCATCCTGCGCCGTGGCGCGGCATGGTTCTCGTCCATCGGCCGTCCGAACAATGTCGGCACCAAGCTGTTCATGGTCTCCGGCCATGTCGAGCGTCCGTGCACCTTCGAAGACGCGTTGGGCCTGTCCTTCCGCGAGCTGATCGAACACCATTGCGGTGGCATTCGCGGCGGCTGGGACAATCTGCTCGGCGTCATCCCCGGCGGCGCATCCTGCCCCATCGTTCGCGGTGAGGACATGAAGGACGCCATCATGGATTTCGACGGCATGCGCGAAGTGAAATCCTCCTTCGGCACCGGCGGCATGATCGTCATGGACAAGTCCACCGACGTCATCAAGGCGATTGCCCGCATCGCGGCCTTCTTCAAGCATGAAAGCTGCGGTCAGTGCACGCCGTGCCGTGAAGGCACGGGCTGGATGTGGCGCGTGCTGGAACGCATGGTCAAGGGCAATGCCCAGAAGCGCGAAATCGACATGCTGTTTGAAGTGACGAAGCAGATCGAAGGCCACACCATCTGTGCGCTCGGCGACGCCGCCGCATGGCCGGTACAGGCGCTGATCCGCAATTTCCGTCCGGAAATCGAAAAGCGCATCGACCAATATACTTACAGGGCCATGGATGATGGCGCTGTTCTGGAAGCCGCTGAATAAGCATTGAGGCTTCAGGCGGAGCCGGAATTTTCCGGCCTCGCGACACCATGAAACGTCTGGCAGACGATACGAGTGCCGGGCGTGATTAAGGATTTGTTGCGGACCGTGTGAGACATGGGACGAACAGGCAACAGGACGTAAGTAGAACCATGGCAAAGCTCAAGGTTGACGGTAAAGAGATCGAGGTTCCGGATCATTTCACGCTGTTGCAGGCGTGCGAGGAGGCTGGCGCCGAAGTTCCGCGCTTTTGTTTTCATGAGCGCTTGTCGGTCGCGGGTAACTGCCGCATGTGTCTCATCGAGGTGAAGGGCGGACCGCCCAAGCCCGCCGCTTCCTGCGCCATGGGTGTTCGCGACGTTCGCGGCGGCCCGAATGGCGAATTGCCGGAAATTTTCACCAACACGCCGATGGTCAAGAAGGCCCGCGAAGGCGTGATGGAATTCCTGCTCATCAACCACCCGCTCGATTGCCCGATCTGCGACCAGGGCGGCGAATGCGACCTGCAGGACCAGGCCATGGCCTTCGGTATCGCCGGTTCGCGTTATGCGGAAAACAAGCGCGCGGTTGAAGACAAATATATCGGACCGCTCGTCAAGACGGTCATGAACCGCTGCATCCACTGCACGCGCTGCGTCCGTTTCACCACGGAAGTGGCCGGCATTGCCGAACTCGGTCTCATCGGCCGCGGCGAAGATGCCGAAATCACCACCTATCTCGAGCAGGCCATGACCTCGGAGCTTCAGGGCAACGTTGTTGACCTCTGCCCGGTCGGCGCGCTCACCTCCAAGCCTTTCGCCTTCACCGCCCGTCCGTGGGAACTGAACAAGACCGAAACCATCGACGTGATGGACGCGCTCGGTTCGGCCATCCGCGTCGATACCCGTGGCCGCGAAGTCATGCGCGTCATGCCGCGCGTCAACGAGGCGATCAACGAAGAGTGGATTTCCGACAAGAGCCGCTTCATCTGGGACGGCCTGAAGACGCAGCGCCTTGACCGGCCTTATGTCCGCAAGGATGGCCGGCTGCAGCCCGCCACCTGGGGTGAAGCCTTCGGCGCGATCAAGCAGGCGGTTGCCGCGACATCCGGCAACAAGATCGGCGCGGTTGCCGGCGATCTGTCCTCCGTCGAAGAAATGTTCGCGCTGAAGTCGCTTCTCGCTTCGCTCGGTTCGGCCAATGTCGATTGCCGTCAGGATGGTGCAGCGCTTGATCCGTCTTTTGGTCGCGCCAGCTACATCTTCAATTCCACCATTGAAGGCATCGAGCAGGCCGACGCCCTGCTGATCGTCGGTTCCAACCCGCGCTACGAAGCGGCCGTGCTCAATGCCCGCATCCGCAAGCGCTGGCGTCGCGGCGGTTTCCCGATCGGCGTAATCGGCGAAGCTGGCGAACTGCGCTACAATTACGAATATCTCGGTTCCGGCGCTGAAACGCTCTCCGATCTGGCCAATGGCTCGCACAGCTTCATCGACAAGCTGAAATCCGCCAAGAACCCGCTGATCATCATCGGCCAGGGTGCTCTGGCGCGCGCCGATGGCGCAGCCGTACTGGCTGCCGCCGCCAAGCTCGCTACCTCGGTAGGTGCTGTCACCGAAGAGTGGAACGGATTCTCTGTCCTGCACACCGCCGCTTCCCGCGTCGGCGGTCTCGATATCGGCTTCGTGCCGGGCGAGGGCGGTGTTGCCGCCGCTGACATGGTCGCCTCCATGGACGTTCTCTTCCTGCTCGGCGCCGATGAACTCGACCTGTCGAACAAGGGCGCCAAGTTCACCGTTTATATCGGCAGCCATGGCGACCAGGGCGCGATGAATGCCGACGTCATCCTTCCGGGTGCGGCCTATACCGAAAAATCCGGGATCTGGGTGAACACCGAAGGTCGCGTCCAGGTTGGCAACCGCGCCGGTTTCGCACCGGGCGAAGCCCGCGAAGACTGGGCGATCCTGCGTGCGTTGTCCGATGTTCTCGGCAAGAAGCTGCCGTTCGATTCGCTGTCGGCGCTCCGCGGCCAGCTCTATGTAGCGCATCCGCATCTGGCGGAAACGGACGAGATCGTCGCCGGCAACGGCAAAGATATCGAAGCGTTGGCTGGCAAGACCGGCTCGCTCAACAAGTCGGCGTTTGCCTCGCCGGTAAAAGACTTTTATTTGACGAACCCGATTGCGCGCGCATCCGCCGTCATGGCCGAGTGCTCCGCATTGGCCCGCAACAATTTCCAGGCTGCGGCAGAGTAAGGGTAGGGGATTTATGGAACAGTTTTTCTGGAGCTACGTCTGGCCCGCGCTGATCATGGTCGGCCAGTCCCTGCTGCTTCTCGTTTGCCTTCTGGTGTCCATCGCGTTCCTGCTGCTTGCCGACCGCAAGGTCTGGGCGGCGGTACAGCTGCGCCGTGGTCCGAACGTCGTTGGTCCCTTCGGTCTCTTCCAGTCCTTCGCCGACCTTCTGAAGTTCATTCTGAAGGAGCCTGTCATTCCGGCCGGCGCCAACAAGGCCGTTTTCCTTCTGGCGCCGCTGGTAGCGGTGACGCTGGCGCTCGCCACCTATGCCGTCATTCCCTTCAACGAAGGCTGGGTTGTCGCCAATATCAATGTCGGCATTCTCTATATCTTCGCGATTTCTTCGCTTGAAGTATACGGCATCATCATGGGCGGCTGGGCTTCGAACTCGAAGTACCCGTTCCTCGGCGCGCTGCGTTCGGCCGCGCAGATGGTGTCCTACGAAGTGTCGATCGGCCTCGTCATCGTCACCGTTCTGCTCTGCGTCGGTTCGCTGAACCTGACGGACATCGTGCTTGCCCAGAAGACCGGCCTCGGCACCATGCTCGGCCTGCCGGCCTCGTTCCTCGACTGGCACTGGCTGTCGCTCTTCCCGATGTTCATCGTGTTCTTCATTTCGGGCCTTGCCGAAACCAACCGTCCGCCCTTCGATCTTCCGGAAGCGGAATCGGAACTGGTCGCCGGTCACATGGTCGAATATGGCTCCACGCCTTACATGATGTTCATGCTCGGCGAATATGCTGCGATCGTGCTGATTTGCTGCCTGACGACGATCCTGTTCATGGGCGGCTGGCTGCCGATCGTGGATGTGTGGTTCCTGAACTGGGTTCCGGGCATTGTCTGGTTCGCATTGAAGGGCTGCATGGTCTTCTTCATGATCGCGCTGACCAAGGCTTTCGTTCCGCGTTACCGTTATGACCAGCTCATGCGTCTCGGCTGGAAGGTGTTCCTGCCGCTGTCGCTCGCCATGGTCGTTATTGTTGCATTCGTATTGAAGCTGACGGGGTGGGCCGGTTGATGTCCGTACTCCTCGCTCAGAAATCTGGAGACTGAGATGGCAAGCCTCTCCCAAGCCGTCAATTCGCTGTTCCTGAAGGAGTTCGTCGGCGCGATCCTGCTCACGATGCGCCACTTCTTCAAACAGAAGGCAACGGTGAACTATCCTTTCGAAAAGGGCCCGGTCTCTCCGCGCTTCCGTGGTGAACATGCGCTGCGCCGTTATCCGAACGGTGAAGAGCGCTGCATCGCCTGCAAGCTGTGTGAAGCGATCTGTCCCGCTCAGGCGATCACCATCGAAGCCGGCCCGCGCCGCAATGACGGCACCCGCCGCACGGTGCGTTACGATATCGACATGGTGAAGTGCATCTATTGCGGTTTCTGCCAGGAAGCCTGCCCGGTGGATGCCATCGTCGAAGGCCCGAACTTCGAATTCGCGACGGAAACCCGCGAGGAGCTTTATTTCGACAAGCAGAAGCTTCTCGACAATGGCGACCGCTGGGAGCGTGAAATCGCACGCAACCTCGCACTGGATGCGCCTTACCGTTAAGGCGCAACCGTCTTTCCGGGGGAAGCCCCGGAGAGCGATGAAAAGTAAAATGCCTGCGCGGTTTTCGCCGGCGGGGACGAAACGGGTGAGGGGCCTTCGAGCCATCTTTGCCCGATGAGGACAAGAAGGCACCAACATGGGTCTGCACGCTGTATTCTTTTATATATTCGCTTTCGTCGCCGTGGCGTCTGCGTTCATGGTCATCGCATCGAAGAACCCAGTTCATTCGGTGCTCTTCCTGATTTTGACCTTCTTCAACGCAGCCGCGCTGTTCCTGCTGACGGGCGCCGAATTCCTCGGCATGATCCTGCTGGTGGTTTATGTCGGCGCCGTGGCGGTGCTCTTCCTCTTCGTCGTCATGATGCTGGATGTGGATTTCGCAGAGCTTCGTTCGGGCGTGCTGCAATATGCCCCGGTCGGCGCGCTGATCGGTGTCATTCTTGCGGCGGAACTGATCGTCGTGGTCGGTGGCAGCATGCTGAACCCGATTGCGGCCAAGTCCATCACCATGCCGATCCCGCCTGTCACCGAACGTACCAATACGGCCGCACTCGGCGACGTGCTCTATACCAATTACGTCTACTTCTTCCAGCTCGCCGGCCTCGTGCTGCTGGTGGCCATGATCGGCGCCATCGTGCTGACGCTGCGTCATCGCACCGACATCAAGCGGCAGGATATCTCCACGCAGGTCGGCCGCGACCCGAAGACCGCCGTCACCACGGTCAAGGTCAAGCCGGGCCAGGGCATCTGAGGCGCGAACGGATCCAAGGAAACAGAATATGGAAATCGGTCTTTCCCACTACCTGACGGTCAGCGCGATCCTCTTCACGATCGGTGTCTTCGGCATCTTCCTTAACCGGAAGAACGTCATCGTCATCCTCATGTCGATCGAACTCATCCTGCTTGCGGTCAACATCAACATGGTGGCCTTCTCGGCCTTCCTGAACGATATCGTCGGCCAGGTCTTCGCTTTGTTCATTCTGACCGTCGCAGCCGCCGAAGCGGCCATCGGTCTTGCAATACTCGTTGTCTTCTACCGCAACCGCGGATCGATCGCCGTCGAAGACGTCAATATGATGAAGGGCTGATAAGGCTATGATCTACAAGGCTATCGTCTTTCTTCCACTGATCGGCTTCCTGATCGCCGGCCTGTTCGGCCGCTCCATCGGCGCCAAGGCTTCCGAATATGTCACCACCGGTCTGATGATCGTGGTCGCCATCCTGTCCTGGATCGTCTTCTTCACCGTAGCACTCGCCCATGGCGAGCCGGGCGAGGTGATCAAGGTCACCGTGCTTCGCTGGATCCAGTCCGGCGGCATCGATGTCGAATGGGCGTTCCGCATCGATACGCTGACGGCCGTCATGTTCGTCGTGGTCAACACCGTCTCGACGCTGGTGCATCTCTATTCGATCGGATACATGCACCACGATCCGCATCGTCCGCGCTTCTTCGCCTATCTGTCGCTCTTCACCTTCGCCATGTTGATGCTGGTGACCTCCGACAACCTGCTGCAGATGTTCTTCGGCTGGGAAGGCGTGGGTCTGGCGTCCTATCTGCTGATCGGCTTCTGGTTCAAGAAGCCGTCCGCTTCGGCCGCCGCTATGAAGGCCTTCATCGTCAACCGCGTCGGTGACTTCGGCTTCATTCTCGGCATCGGCGGCGTGTTCGTGCTGTTCGGTTCGATCAATTTCGAAACGATCTTCGCTGCCGCTGCGACCTATCTGCCGGCTGAAGGCGCTGTCTCCTCGGAAACCGTCATCAACCTGTTCGGCATGCATCTGGACAAGGCCAATGCGATGACGGGCGTCTGCCTGCTGCTCTTCATGGGCGCCATGGGTAAGTCGGCGCAGTTCCTGCTGCACACCTGGCTGCCGGACGCGATGGAAGGCCCGACCCCGGTGTCTGCCCTCATTCACGCTGCAACCATGGTCACCGCCGGCGTCTTCCTCGTCGCCCGCATGTCGCCGCTGTTCGAACTGTCGCATGATGCGCTCACCGTCGTGACGCTGATCGGCGCCATCACCGCCTTCTTTGCGGCAACGGTCGGCCTCGTGCAGAACGACATCAAGCGCGTGATTGCCTATTCGACCTGCTCGCAGCTCGGTTACATGTTCGTGGCGCTCGGCGTCGGCGCTTATGGCGCTGCCGTGTTCCACCTCTTCACGCACGCCTTCTTCAAGGCCCTGTTGTTCCTGTGCGCCGGCTCGGTCATCCATGCCGTCGATGGCGAGCAGGACATGCGGTACATGGGCGGTCTGCGCAAGCATATCCCCATCACCTTCTGGACCATGACTGTCGGCACGCTGGCGCTGACCGGCGTTGGTATCCCGGGCACGATGATCGGTTTTGCCGGCTTCTTCTCCAAGGACGTCATCATCGAATCCGCTTATGCGTCGCATTCGGTTCTGTCGGGCTTCGCCTTCACGCTGCTGGTCGTCGCCGCGCTGTTCACCAGCTTCTATTCCTGGCGTCTGGCCTTCATGACCTTCTTCGGCAAGCCGCGCGCTTCGGCCGACGTCATGCACCACGTGCATGAATCGCCGATGGTCATGCTCATCCCGCTCTTCATCCTCACCGTTGGCGCGATCTTCGCCGGTGTTGCCTTCGAAGGTTATTTCTTCGGTCATGAATATGCCGAATTCTGGAAGGGCGCCCTGTTTACGCTTCCGGAAAATGAAATCCTCGAAGAGTTCCACCACGTTCCGCTGTGGGTGAAGTGGAGCCCGTTCTTCGCCATGGCGCTTGGTTTCGTGACCGCCTGGTACATGTACATCAAGTCGCCGGAGACGCCGAAGCGTCTGGCCGAGACCCATCGTGGCCTCTACCAGTTCCTTCTCAACAAGTGGTATTTCGACGAACTCTATGACTTCCTCTTCGTTCGTTCCGCAAAGGCGCTTGGCCGCTTCCTGTGGAAGAAGGGTGACGTCGCCGTCATCGACCACTATGGACCGAACGGCATTGCAGCGCGTGTGGTTGACGTGACCAACCGCATGGTCCGCCTGCAATCCGGTTACCTCTATCATTATGCCTTTGCGATGCTGATCGGCATCGCGGCGCTTGTCACCTGGATGATGCTCGGGAGTGCCCTCTGATGACCGATTGGCCCATTCTTTCAACGGTCACCTTTCTGCCGCTCGTCGGCGTGGTGCTCCTGCTTCTGACGAATGAGAACGGCCCCTATGGTCGCCGCAACATTCTCAATGTCTCGCTGCTGACGACGGTCTTCACTTTCATCGTGTCGCTGTTCATCTGGATCGGGTTCGACAATTCGAACCCCGGTTTCCAGATGGTCGAGAAGCATCAGTGGTTCGGCAACATCGCCGCCTATCATCTTGGCGTCGACGGCATTTCCATGCTCTTCGTCATCCTCACAACTTTCCTCATGCCCTTCTGCGTGCTGGCAAGCTGGGATTCCATCGAGAAGCGTATCAAGGAATACATGATCGCCTTCCTGCTCTTGGAAGTCGTCATGATCGGCGTTTTCGTGGCGCTGGATACGGTTCTCTTCTACGTCTTCTTCGAAGCGACGCTGATCCCGATGTTCATCATCATCGGTGTGTGGGGCGGCAAGGATCGCGTTTACGCCTCCTACAAGTTCTTCCTCTACACGCTGCTCGGTTCGGTTCTGACCATGCTCGCCATCATGGCCATGTACTGGCAGGCCGGCACCACCGACATGACGGAACTCTTGAAATACGGCTTCCCGGCCGGCATGCAGACCTGGCTGTGGCTTGCCTGTTTCGCCGCCTTCTCGGTCAAGATGCCGATGTGGCCGGTGCACACCTGGCTGCCGGACGCCCACGTTCAGGCTCCGACCGCAGGTTCGGTCATCCTTGCCGGCGTCATGCTGAAGCTCGGCGGTTACGGTTTCATCCGCTTCTCGCTATCGATGTTCCCGCTGGCTTCGGATTATTTCGCTCCCTTCGTCTTCACGCTGTCGGTTCTCGCCATCATCTACACCTCGCTGGTGGCGATGATGCAGGACGACATCAAGAAGCTGATTGCCTATTCCTCCGTCGCCCACATGGGTTACGTGACCATGGGTATCTTCGCCGCCAACGTTCAGGGCGTGCAGGGCGCAATCTTCCAGATGCTGTCGCACGGCATCGTGTCGGGCGCGCTCTTCCTCTGCGTCGGCGTTGTCTACGACCGTCTCCACACCCGCGAAATCGCGGCCTATGGCGGCCTCGTCAACAACATGCCGAAATATGCCGTCGCCTTCATGATCTTCACCATGGCCAATGTCGGTCTGCCCGGCACCTCCGGCTTCGTCGGTGAGTTCCTGACGCTGATCGGCGTCTTCCGCGCCAACACGCTGGTCGCGCTGTTTGCGGCAACCGGCGTCATCCTCTCGGCCGCCTATGCGCTGTGGCTCTATCGCCGCGTGATCTTCGGTGCGCTTGAGAAGGAAAGCCTGAAGTCGATGCTCGATCTGTCGACCCGCGAAAAGGTCATCCTTTATCCGCTGGTTGTGCTGACGATCTTCTTCGGCGTCTATCCGGCACCGGTGTTCGATGCGACAGCCGCATCGGTCGATCTTCTGGTAAACAACTATACGGCTGCATTGCAGGCGGCGCAAAATGTTGCGCTCTCTATGAATTGACGACAGGACCCGTTGGACATGACCGCTGAAATCCTTTTTGCCAGTCTGCACATTGCGACGCCCGAGCTGATCCTTGCGGTCGGCGCGCTGGCGCTGCTCATGATTGGCGTCTTCTCGGGCGACAAGTCGACAACGACGGTCACCGGCCTTGCCGTTGCCCTCCTGCTCGTCGTCGGTCTCTGGATCATCTTTGCCCCCGCTTCAGGCGTGGCCTTCGGCGGTGTCTACATCGCCGATGCCTTCGGCAACTTCATGAAGGTACTGGCGCTGATCGGCTCCATCACCGCCATGATCCTGGCCGTCGGTCAGGGCCGTTTCGAACCCATCGGCCGTTTCGAATATCCGGTGCTGCTGGTTCTTGCGACGCTGGGCATCCTGCTGATGATCTCGGCCAACAACCTGATCTCGCTCTACATGGCGCTGGAACTGCAGTCGCTGGCGCTCTACGTGGTCTGCGCCATCAACCGTGAAAGCCTGCGCTCCACGGAAGCGGGCCTGAAGTATTTCGTGCTCGGCGCGCTGTCTTCCGGCATGCTGCTTTACGGCATGTCGCTGGTCTACGGCTTCACCGGCAATACCGGCTTTACCGAAATCGCCCAGGTTCTGGCCTCGGAAACCCGTTCGCTCGGTCTCGTTTTCGGCCTGGTCTTCGTTCTCGCCGGTCTCGCCTTCAAGATTTCGGCCGTGCCGTTCCACATGTGGACGCCGGACGTTTATGAAGGTGCGCCGACCCCGGTAACGGCGTTCCTGTCGGCTGCGCCGAAGATTGGCGCTATGGCGATCCTCGTTCGCATCGTCATCGAGGCGTTCCAGCCGGTCTTCGCCGACTGGCAGCAGATCGTCGTGTTCATCTCCATCGCCTCCATGCTGCTCGGCTCCTTTGCCGCAATCGGCCAGAAGAACATCAAGCGCCTGATGGCTTATTCCTCCATCGGTCACATGGGTTATGCGCTGGTCGGTCTCGCTGCGGGCACCGAAGCCGGTGTGGCTGGCGTCATTCTCTACATGACCGTTTATATGGTCATGACGCTCGGCACCTTCGCCTGCATTCTCTCCATGCGCCGCAAGGAAATCGGCAATGTCGAGACTGTCGAGGATCTGGCCGGTCTTTCGTCCTCCAACCCCTTCATGGCAGTTGTACTGACGATTCTGATGTTCTCGCTTGCCGGCATTCCACCGCTCGCCGGCTTCTTCGGCAAGTATTACGTCTTCCTCGCAGCCATCGAGGCGAAGCTCTATCCGCTCGCCATCATCGGTGTCATTGGCTCGGTTGTCGGCGCCTATTATTATATCCGCGTCGTCAAGGTCATGTGGTTCGATGAAGCCAAGGACAAGTTCGAGCGTCCTTCGGGCGAACTCAAAGTGGTTTATGCGCTTTCGGCCTTCTTCACCGTGGCCTTCATCGTCTTCGGCGGTGCACTCGGCAACGCGGTCACTGCTGCGGCGAAGACCTTCTTTTGAGCAGCACACACAAGCATACGGGCCGGATGTCCATCGATGACTTCCGGCACGAGGCGATGGCGGAAACGCCATCGACCAATCTGGAATGTTTCACCCAGGCAAGGGCGGGCGATGGCGGCAATCTGTGGATCACCGCCATCCGCCAGACCGGCGGACGCGGCCGTCGCGGCCGGCCATGGGTCTCCGAACCCGGCAATCTCTACGCCTCGCTTCTTCTGATCGATCCCGCTCCGATGGACCGTATAGGGTCCCTGCCGCTTGCCTTCGCGCTGGCTGTTTATCGCGCCATCCGCGCGGTGCTGCCGACGGGTGGTGAGCCGCTCGAAATCAAATGGCCGAACGACGTGCTGATTGGCCGCCGCAAGACCTGCGGCATTCTCATGGAGGCGGAGCTGCTGCCGGATGGCCGACGCGCCATCGTCATCGGCATCGGCATCAATATCGCCCATAAGCCGGAAAATCCGCTTTACCCCGTCACCATGCTCTCCGAACATGGTGCGTCCTGCTCGCCCGACGAATTGTTCGCCCATCTTTTCCGTGAGACGGCGGAGGTGCTGGGGGATTGGGACGAGGGCAGGGGCGTTGCCGGCATCATGGCTGGCTGGCGTGCCGCCGCCTGTGGTATCGGCGAACATATCACCGTCAACTTCCCGGACCGTTCGATTGGCGGGCGTTTCGTCGGGATTGATGATAATGGTTATCTGCTGCTGGATGAGGATGAGGGCGCAAGGCGCTCGATTGCCGCCGGCGACGTGTTTTTCGGATGAGGTGAACGGCGCGACCCGAAGGCCCGCGCCGAACCGCTTTCGACGGGTTGGAGCTTTCCTGCGGCTCATGAAAAGCAGGGTGACAAACCGGTTCCGCATCGGCCCGGTCGATCAGATGGTTCAACAGGTCCGATGCTTAAGAGCGCGGCGGGCGCGGCCAATTGCCGTCGCCTGCGTGCTTTCGTGAATGGATAAGAAAAATAATGGCTAAACAGGACGAACTGGTCTTTGTGCCGCTTGGCGGCGTGGGTGAAATCGGCATGAATCTGGCGCTTTATGGCTACGGGCCGGAGAGCAAGCGCCAATGGATCATGGTGGATTGCGGCGTGACCTTCGCCGGCACGGACCTGCCGGGCGTCGATCTGGTACTGCCGGACATCAGCTATATCGCCGAGCAGAAAAAGAACCTCAAGGGCATCATCATCACCCACGCCCATGAAGACCATTATGGCGCGCTTAACGATCTCTGGCCCGGCCTCAACGTGCCGGTCTATGCTTCGCCTTTCACCGCCGGCATGCTGGAAGCCAAGCGCGCCTATGAGGGCACGCGTGCCGAAATTCCGGTGACGATCTTCAAGGCGGGCGACCGCATCAATGTCGGCCCGTTCGAAATCGAGGCGGTCGGCGTCAACCACTCCATTCCGGAGCCGATGTCGCTGGTCATCCGCACGCCGCTCGGCAATGTCATCCACACCGGTGACTGGAAAATCGACGAAGCCCCGTCGCTCGGTCCGTTGACGGATGAAGCCCGCTTCCGCGCCATCGGCGAAGAGGGCGTACTGGCGCTGATGTGCGACAGCACCAACTCGGTGCGCGATGGCGTATCGCCCTCCGAACACGAGGTTTCCGAAGGCCTGCGGCAGATCATCGAAAACGCCGAGGGTCGTGTGGCCGTCACCACCTTCTCCTCCAATGTCGGTCGCATCCGCTCGATTGCGCAGGCCGCGGAAGCAGCCGGCCGCGAGGTGCTGCTGCTTGGCTCGTCGCTGAAGCGTGTCGTGAACGTCTCGCAGGATCTCGGCATCATGGAAGGCATCAAGCCATTCCTCGCCGAAGACGAATATGGCTATATTCCGCGCGACCGGGTGGTGCTGATCCTGACCGGTTCGCAGGGCGAGCCGCGCGCCGCACTCGCCAAGCTTTCGCGTGACGAGATGCGCAATGTGGCGCTGGCTTCCGGCGATACGGTGGTGTTCTCATCGCGCGCCATCCCCGGCAACGAGAAGGCGATCATCGACATCAAGAACGGCCTCATCGAGCAGGGCGTCCATATCGTCACCGACAATGAGGCGCTGGTGCATGTCTCGGGCCATCCGCGACGCAACGAACTTCTGAAGATGTATGAATGGACGAAGCCGCAGATCGTTGTGCCCGTCCATGGCGAGGCGGCGCATCTGGTGGCGCAGAAGGAACTGGCCGAACAGGCCGGCATCTCGCAGGTGCCGAAGGTGCGCAACGGCAATGTTTTGCGCCTTGCGCCGGGTCCGGCCGAAGTCATCGACGACGTGCCGCATGGCCGCGTTTTCAAGGATGGCAATCTCGTTGGCGACATGGACGAGATGGGCATCAGCAATCGCCGCAAACTGTCCTTCGCCGGCCATGTGGCCGTCAATGTCGTGCTGGATAGCCGCTACGATTTCCTCGGCGATCCCGATGTGGTGCCCTTCGGCCTGCCGGAATTCGATGACGAGGACGAGGCGATGGAAGACACGCTTTATGACGCCGTTCTCGGCGCCGTAGAAAGCATTCCGCGTGCCCGCCGCAAGGATCTGGATCTGCTGCGTGAAGCCCTGCGTCGCGCCGTGCGTGCCGCCGCCAACCAGAGCTGGGGCAAGAAGCCGATCGTCACGGTATTTGTAACCAAGGTCTAAGCCGGGAGCTTACTGGCAATCGGCCGGGGCGTCTGCCTTTTTCCCGTTGATTCCAGGGCCGTGCCGCAAAGCGCGGCCCTTCTGTTTTCTTTTAGGGTTTCTTGCGGAGAAGTGATTCCGATCTGCGGATGAATGCGTTACAAGAAGCCCATTGTGCAGGAGGATCACATGCCGCTTCTTTCGGCCTTCGCCGTTTATTTCATCGTCTGGTGGACGGTGCTTTTCATCGTGCTGCCGATTGGCCTGCGCACTCAGGACGAGGAGGGCGATGTGGCGCTGGGCACGGTCGCCAGTGCGCCATCAAGGTTCAGGGGCGGGCGGATCGTTTTGTGGACGACCGTAATCTCGGCCCTGATCTGTGGGCTGTGGTACGGCGGAACCTGGTGGTTCGGCGTTAGCCTCGATGACCTGCCGAGAATTATTCCCGTTTTCGATTGAAAAGCTGCGCTGGTGATCGCCGTTCGCGCGCATCTTGCTCACTCAGACTGGCGGTGAGCCCATGGTCGCGGCAGTTTCCGGCGGATATGACCGGGATTCTGTCATATGGATGTCATATCTCTCGTGCAAACAGCAGGAACGTGCTCAGTGCCTGATTCACCGCCATAATTTTACCGGAATATAGCGGCGGGGCGGGGTTATTTGTGTAGAAGCAAAAAAAACAAGGCCTTTCAGCCTTGTTTTCCAGGTTTCGCGTGATCTGTAACCGTTGCCGGGGCTGCGAACGAGCGCGCCTAAGATCTGATCCTCCCAAGACTGACCGCGAAAATGACAAGAATTTAAACTTCCTGCCTCTTTTGTAAGCTAAAGCTAGCTCAAACCCCCATGCTTGTCATCTCATTTTTTGCATATTTGTTACAGTCGGCAAAAAATTCTCCGTGGTGCAATTTGTCGCACCGGATCAAGAATAATATTCCGACCAAAGCGTTTTGACGCGAATTAGCTATCGCGAAAATACCGCAAAATCGCCTTTAACGCTCTTTTCATGGCGGGTTTTCATCTCGGCCGGAAACGGCTATATCCCGCGCCAATATCCCTCTATTCGGGGCGATTCCCGCGCCTTTGCGCGCTGTCGTCCGCATCAATGGAAGCCGTCATGCGTCTCAGCCGTTATTTCATGCCCATCCTGAAGGAAAACCCCAAGGAAGCGGAGATCGTCTCCCACCGCCTCATGCTGCGCGCCGGCATGATCCGGCAGCAATCGGCTGGCATCTATTCCTGGCTACCGCTCGGCAAGCGCGTGCTGGACAAGGTCAACAGGATCATCCGCCAGGAGCAGGATCGCTCCGGTGCCATCGAGCTTCTGATGCCGACGCTGCAATCGGCCGAGCTCTGGCAGGAAAGCGGCCGTTACGATGATTACGGCAAGGAAATGCTGCGCATCAAGGACCGTCAGGACCGCCAGATGCTCTACGGCCCCACCAATGAGGAGATGATCACTGACATCTTCCGTTCTTATGTGAAGTCCTACAAGAACCTGCCGCTGAACCTCTACCATATACAGCTTAAGTTCCGCGACGAGGTGCGTCCGCGTTTCGGCACCATGCGTTCGCGTGAGTTCCTGATGAAGGACGCCTATTCCTTCGATCTGACCAAGGAAGACGCGATCCATTCCTATAACAAGATGTTCGTGGCTTACCTGCGCACCTTCGAGCGCCTTGGCCTGCGCGCCATTCCGATGCGTGCCGATACCGGCCCGATTGGTGGCAATCACAGCCATGAATTCATCATTCTGGCCGATACCGGCGAATCCGAAGTCTTCTGCCACAAGAGCTTCCTCGACCGCGCCATTCCCGCCGAAAACACCGACTTCGACGACGTCGCAGCCCTGCAGGGCGTTTTCGACGAGTGGACGGCCGATTATGCCGCCACGTCCGAAATGCATGACGAAGCCGCTTACAATGCCATTCCCGATGGCGAGCGCCTTTCCGCGCGCGGTATCGAAGTCGGCCACATCTTCTATTTCGGCACCAAATATTCCGAGCCGATGGGCGCGAAAGTGCAGGGTAAGGATGGCAAGGAACACCCTGTCCACATGGGTTCCTATGGTATCGGGCCGACACGCCTTGTTCCCGCCATCATTGAAGCATCGCATGATGAGAACGGAATCATCTGGCCGGCCTCGGTCGCTCCCTTCGATGTCGTGATCATCAACATGAAGGCTGGCGATGCTGCCTGTGATGCGGCTTGTGAAAAGCTGTATTACTCGCTCTCCAACGCCGGCAAGGATGTTCTTTACGACGACACGGACGACCGTGCAGGCCAGAAATTCGCAACCGCCGATCTTATTGGCGTGCCGCTTCAGATCATCGTCGGCCCGCGTTCGGTCGCGAATGGCGAAGTCGAAGTGAAGGATCGCAAGACCGGCGAGCGGGAGACCGTGACGATCGAGGCGGCGATGAACAGAGTGCTCGGCTAAGCGCGAGCTGAAGACGGAGCGGCTTCACCCGAAGTCCGCTCCGGTTTCGTAACGCAGATGCCGCAGAAATATGGGCCGGTTTTCGGAAAAGACCGGCCTTGTAGTTTGAGATCAGGGAGACGACATGGCACAAGCCGAGGCTGACAAGGGTACGGCTGTTTCCGCCGGGGCAAAAACCGCCCGGCCGTTTTCCGCTTTTGAACGTATGGTGGCCTGGCGTTATCTGCGGTCGCGGCGCAAGGAAGCGTTCATTTCCGTCATTGCCGGGTTTTCCTTTGTCGGCATCATGCTGGGCGTGGCGACGCTCATCATCGTCATGGCGGTGATGAACGGGTTCCGCACCGAGCTCATTTCGCGCATTCTCGGCATCAACGGCCATATGATCGTGCAGCCGATCGACCAGCCATTCAATAATTATGATGAGCTGGCGAAGAAGTTTGCCGCCGTTCCCGGCGTCATCATGGCCCTGCCGCTGGTGGAGGGCCAGACGCTCGCCTCCGGCCGCGGCGGCGCGGGCTCCGGCGCTCTGGTGCGCGGCGTTCGCCAGGAAGATATCGACAAGGTCAAGGAAGTCGCCACCAACATCAAGACCGGCGATCTGGTCGGCTTCATGGCCGGAGATGGTGTTCTCGTCGGCTCAAGGCTTGCCGCCCAGCTGGGCGTAACGGCCGGCGACGATATTACCCTCATTTCCCCGGAAGGCGACGTGACGCCGATGGGCGTCAATCCGCGCGTCAAATCCTACAAGATATCCGGCGTCTTCGAGATCGGCATGTCGGAATATGACGCCTCGATGATCTATATGCCCCTGTCCGAAGCCCAGCTTTATTTCAATGCCGAAGGCCTCGTGCAATCCATCGAACTTTATGTCAGCCGCCCCGACGATGTCGACGGAATCCGCCCGCTGGTGGAACAGGCCGCCGAACGCCAGATTTATATCACCGACTGGAGACAGCGGAACCAGACCTTCTTCTCCGCCCTGCAGGTGGAAAGAAATGTAATGTTCATGATCCTCACTCTCATCGTTCTGGTGGCGGCGCTGAACATCATTTCCGGCCTCATCATGCTGGTGAAGGACAAGGGCAGCGACATCGCCATTCTGCGCACCATGGGCGCAAGCTCCGGCTCCGTGATGCGCATCTTCTTCATGACCGGGGCGGCCATTGGCATGGTCGGCACCTTTGCGGGCGTGGCGCTCGGCGTCATCGTCTGCCTCAATGTGGAATCCATCAGGCAGTTCTTCTCGTGGATATCCGGCACGGTGCTGTTTGACCCGCAGCTTTATTTCCTGAGCCAGCTTCCGGCCGAAATGGATATCAGCGAGACCATTTCCGTTGTCATCATGGCGCTGACGCTCTCTTTCCTGGCAACGATCTTTCCAGCATGGCGGGCTTCCAAGCTCGATCCGGTGCAGGCCCTGCGTTACGAATAAGGACCGCTTCGCAATATGGCAAAAAAAACAGTGCTGCGGCTTACTGGCGTCGAGAGAACCTATGGTCAGGGCGAGACGTCGCTTTCCATTCTGCGCAAGGCTGATTTCGAATTGAAGAGCGGCGAGATGGTGGCGCTGGTCGCCCCTTCGGGAACCGGTAAATCCACGCTGCTGCATCTGGCGGGACTTCTCGAACATCCAGATGCCGGCGAGGTCTATATCAACGGCGCACCCTGCAATGACCTGCCGGATGAAACGCGAACCGCGATCCGCCGCAGCGATATCGGCTTTGTCTACCAGTTCCATCACCTCCTGCCGGAATTCTCGGCGGTGGAAAATGTGATGATGCCGCAGCTCATCGCCGGTCTGACACAGGCCGAAGCCCACAAGCGCGCCAGTGCGCTGCTCGACTATATGCGGGTGGGGCATCGCGGTGAGCACCGCCCGGCGGAACTCTCCGGCGGTGAACAGCAGCGTGTCGCCATCGCCCGCGCCGTCGCCAACGCACCGCTTTTGCTGCTCGCCGATGAGCCGACCGGTAATCTCGATCCGGAAACAGCGCATTATGTGTTCGACGCGCTGGAGGCGCTGGTACGCCAATCCGGCCTTGCGGCGCTGATCGCCACCCACAATCATGAACTCGCCGCCCGCATGGACCGGCGCGTGACGCTGGCCGACGGCAAGATCGTCGATTTCTGAGCTGGTAAGTCGATCCGTCCGGTGCTCTCCAGAGAACGCCGGTTCTTCTCATTTGAATTTTTTCTGAGCCCGGCGGTGTTTTTACCTCCGGGTTTTTTCGTTTTGGAGTCAGTGGCTTGCTGTTCCCATGCGGGAACCGAAGGCGATTCTGCGGCATTAGCAAGGGGAATATCAGCAAAACCCTGTTGACAATCGAACAAAATGAGAACAAAGTTGGAACATAACGAGTAAGGAGAGACCAATGACTGATTTCATCCGTGACGTTGCCGCTTTCGCCTCCATCGCTGTCTTCGTAGCCAGCTTTTCGGTGATCCTCACCGCCCTGTGAAGGGCACGCCGGCGCAGAAACCTGTATGGACGCCGCAAAGCGGTGGACTTTGAGCGCCGGAAATCGGAAAATCGCCCCCTCGATTCAGAATGACAGGATGATGATATGGGCGATGCGGTTGTGCGTGGAGAGACCTCTGGCGAGACGCTAAAAACTCCCGGTTTCGTCCATTTGCGGGTTCATTCCGCCTATTCCCTGCTTGAGGGGGCCTTACCCCTCAAGAAAATCATGTCGAAGGCCGTCGCCGACGGCCAGCCGGCCATTGCCATCACCGATACCAACAACCTCTTTGTCGCGCTGGAATTTTCCGAAAAGGCGCGCGATGAAGGTTTGCAGCCCATCATCGGCTGCCAGCTGTCGATCGACATGCAGGATGCGGCGGAGGACCGCCGCAACCATAACAGCCACCTTCAGAAACTTCCCGCCATAGTGCTCCTTGCCGCCAATGCCGAAGGTTACGAGCGGCTGGTGGATATCGTCAGCCGCGCCTATCTGGAAGGCGAGGGCAGCGGCCATTCGGTGCATATTACCCGTGCATGGCTGGAGGAAGCCTCCAATGCCGGCCTGATCGCGCTGACGGGCGCTTCCGGCGGTCCGGTGGATATGGCCTTGAAGGAAGGTCACGCTGCCCAGGCGAAAGAACGGCTGCTGACGCTGAAGTCACTCTTCGGTGACCGGCTTTATATCGAATTACAGCGCCAGTCCGGTTATGACCGTTCCCATGAGCGGCGCATGATCGGCCTTGCTTATGACCATGATATTCCGCTGGTCGCCACCAACGAGGCGTTTTTCCCTTCCAAAGCCGATTACGAGGCGCATGATGCGCTGATGGCGGTGGCGCATAACGCTATTGTCTCCGATGACAGCCGGTTCCGGCTCACGCCCGACCATTACCTCAAAAGTCGACAGGAAATGGCGGCGCTGTTTGCCGATCTTCCCGAGGCGCTGGAAAACACCGTCGAGATCGCGCTGCGCTGCTCCTATGTGCTGAAGAAGCGCGGGCCGATCCTGCCGCGTTTCACCGGCGCCAGCGACGACCCGGAGGCGGCGGAACATGCCGAAGCCGAAGAGCTTCGCCGTCAGGCGGTGGAGGGGCTGGATCAGCGCCTGGCGGCGCTCGGCATGGCGGCCGGCTATACGGAGCAGGACTATCGCGACAGGCTGGATTTCGAACTCGGCGTCATCTCGCGCATGAAGTTCCCCGGTTACTTCCTGATCGTTGCCGACTTCATCAAGTGGGCCAAGCAGCACGATATTCCGGTCGGGCCGGGCCGCGGTTCGGGTGCGGGCTCGCTTGTCGCTTATGCGCTCACGATTACCGATGTCGATCCTCTGCGCTTCTCGCTGCTTTTCGAACGCTTCCTCAATCCCGAACGCGTTTCGATGCCCGACTTCGATATCGACTTCTGTCAGGATCGTCGCGAAGAGGTGATCCGTTATGTGCAGGCCAAATATGGCCGCGAGCAGGTGGCGCAGATCATCACCTTCGGTTCGCTGCAGGCGCGCGCGGCCTTGCGCGACGTCGGCCGCGTGCTGGAAATGCCCTATGGGCAGGTGGACAAGATCTGCAAGCTGGTGCCCAACAACCCGGCCAACCCGACACCCCTGTCGAAAGCGATCGAAGAAGAGCCGCGCCTGCAGGAAGAGGCGGACAAGGAGCCGGTCGTCGCCCGCCTCCTGGATATCGCCCAGAAGATCGAAGGGCTTTACCGCCACGCCTCCACCCACGCAGCCGGTATCGTCATCGGTGACCGCCCGCTGTCGAAGCTGGTGCCGATGTATCGCGATCCGCGCTCGGATATGCCGGTCACCCAGTTCAATATGAAATGGGTGGAAAGCGCCGGTCTCGTCAAATTCGACTTTCTCGGCCTGAAGACACTGACGGTGCTGAAGGTGGCCGTCGATTTTGTTGCCAAGCGCGGCATCAAGGTCGATCTCGCGGCGATCCCGCTGGATGATGCCAAAACCTACGAGATGCTCTCGCGCGGCGAAACCATTGGCGTGTTCCAGGTGGAAAGTGCCGGCATGCGCAAGGCGCTTATCGGCATGCGGCCGGACTGCATCGAGGACATCATCGCGCTGGTGGCGCTTTATCGTCCGGGACCGATGGAAAACATCCCGGTCTATAATGCCCGCAAACATGGCGAGGAGGAGCTGGAATCGATCCATCCGACCATCGACCATCTGCTCAAGGAAACGCAGGGCGTTATCGTCTATCAGGAACAGGTGATGCAGATCGCCCAGGTCCTGTCGGGCTATTCGCTCGGCGAAGCCGATCTTCTGCGCCGCGCCATGGGCAAGAAGATCAAGGAGGAGATGGACAAGCAGCGCGAGCGTTTCGTGGATGGCGCCATCAAGAACGGCGTCTCGAAGCCGCAGGCCAACACCATCTTCGACCTTCTCGCGAAATTCGCCAATTACGGCTTCAACAAGAGCCACGCTGCGGCCTACGCCATCGTGTCCTACCAGACCGCCTATATGAAGGCGCATTATCCGGTGGAGTTCCTGGCGGCCTCCATGACGCTCGATATGGCGAACACGGAAAAGCTCAACGATTTCCGCCAGGATGCCGGCCGCCTTGGCATAGAGGTCGTGGCACCGTCGGTGCAGACGTCGTTCCGGCAATTCGAGACAGGTGAAAACCGCATCTATTATTCGCTCGCCGCCATCAAGGGCGTAGGCGAGGGGGCAGTGGAGCACATCGTCCAGGTACGCGACGGCAAGCCGTTCACGAGCCTTGAGGATTTCTGCCTGCGCATCGATCCCAAGCAGATCAACCGGCGTGTGCTGGAAAGCCTGATCAATGCCGGCGCTTTCGATTGTTTCGGCCGCGACCGCGCCGAGCTGATCGGCGGGCTGGACCGCATCATCGGTTATGCGCAGATGGCGCAGAACAACCGCACCATCGGCCAGTCGGACATGTTCGGCTCCGGTGGTGGAAGCGGCCCGGAAAAGCTTATCCTGCCGGCTTTCCAGCCCTGGCTCGCCTCGGAAAAGCTGCTGCGTGAATATCAGGTGCTCGGTTTTTACCTCACCGCCCATCCGCTCGATACCTATCGCCCCGTGCTGGAAAAGCTGCGGGTGCAGAATTTCGCCGATTTTTCCGCCGCGGTGAAACAGGGCGCAACTGCCGGGCGTCTGGCCGGCACGGTCACCGGCAAGCAGGAACGCAAGACCCGCACCGGCAACAAGATGGGCATCGTCACCTTCTCGGACGCATCGGGCCAATATGAGGCGGTGCTGTTTTCCGAAGGGCTCGGCCAGTTCCGCGATCTGCTCGAGGTCGGCAAATCACTGGTTATCACCGTGCAAGCGGAAGAGCGCCCGGAAGGTATCGGCCTGCGTATCCAGACGGCACAGTCGCTGGAAGAGAAATCCGTGCAGATGCAGAAGGCGCTGCGTGTTTATTTGCGCGATTCCGGCCCGCTGAAAACGGTGGCCCGCCACCTCAACACCAAGGGTGACGGCTCAGTCTATTTCATCGTCATCAAGGATGAGGGCAGCCGTGAGATCGAGGTGGAGCTGACGGAGAAATACCGCATCTCGCCGGAAATCGCCGCTGCGCTGCGCTCCGCGCCCGGTGTCGTCGATGTGGAACTGGTGTGAGGCCTCAAGCCTCACACGTCGCTCATACCGGGCCTTCTTTGGTCACGGTGATGAAGTCCGTTCCAGTGCCTGTCTCCAGCTGGTGACTGATATCGGAAACGGTGATAGAGCTACCGATTGAAAGCTCCTGCTCGATCCGGCTGCGTATTTCCGTGGGAATTTCGAGGCGGCCGAGCACGGCGCTCAATTGATCGAAACCGCCCGGGGCTTCGGTAACGGAGATGCCGAGCCGCTTGCGGGCCGCTGCCGGCAGTTGGTTTTCCAGCGTCACGCCGTTCCATTCGGCGGTTCCGGCGGTGCGATCCACGGACACGGCTTCGAAGAAATGGGTTCCGAGCGCGACTTCCGGGTCCTTGATGTCGATGGCTGCTTCGAACAGCGGCTTGAAATCCTGACGCACCATGATCTGGCCGGTCGGTGGGTGGTCCTCACCGGCGGAGGCATAAAGCGCCGTCACGAAGGCGTCGGTCAGAAGCGGGCCGGTGGTTTTCAGCCCCTTCCAGCGCTTGAAACCATTGATGGCGCTGATCGTCATTTCCCCGGCATAACCATCGGCTGAACCGGCATCGAAACCGAGGCGGGTCAGCACGGTCTGAATATCCATCACCCTTTCCCGCTCGCCGCGCCGAGTGATGAGAATGCGCAGGGGCGAGGGTTCCCTGGTCTTTGCCGCCGGCTTGAGAGCCTGGGTCTTTTCATTGACGGCAACCTCGACCGTTCCCAAAGCCGCATCGAAAGTCGCCGGGCGCAATTCCACATCCGAGAGAAGCAGCTTGCCGTCATCGGCATCGTCGCGCGGCTGAAACAGCGCCGGATGCTGCACAAAGCGCAGCGAGACCGGCCGGTTGGTGATGATGACATGCACGCCGGTCCGGGTGTCTCCGAAGAGAGACTTTGCGAATTTGGACGGCAGGCGCACGCAGCCATGCGAGGCCGGATAGTTCGGCACCTTGCCTTCGTGCAGCGCGATGCCGGACCATGTCAGCCGCTGCATGAAGGGCATGGGCGCGGCCGAGTAGATATTCGACTCGTGGTATTTGCGCTTTTCCAGAATCGAGAAGATGCCGCTCGGTGTCTCATGTCCGGCCTTGCCGGTGGAGACTTTCGAGGTGGCGACGATTTCGCCGTTCTCATAAAGCGAAAGCGACTGGTCGCTTTTCGATACCAGTATCTGCAGGGACCTGCTGTCAGCGGCAAGCGCCGGAAAGGCAAGAATGCTGGCCGACAGCATGCCAGCCATAAGACGGAGGCGGAGGGACATGACGCAATACACCACATGTACAAAACTTGCCTCACTCAATCACGCGAAGTTTAATGAAGTTTAAGGACCGCTCATTCGCAACATCACTAATTTGTGTAAAATCTAAAATATATCCGGCGCGAGGCGGTGAGCGCACGATTGCGCGACCTGTCACACAATCCCGCAACTGTTATTTGCGCGTTCCGAACGTATAGCCGGTCTCGACGCTGCCCTTGCCGAACTTGTCGCGCAGCTTGTCCATCGCCGCTTCCGCCGCAGCCCGGCGCCCCGCCTGTTTGTCGACGAGATCGGGCGGATCGGCGAGGCCCGCGTCGCGCAGATCGCTGACGCCGATCCCGATGAGGCGGAACCTGGTGCCGTCCGTTTCCTTTTCCAGCAGCGAAAGGCCGCTGCGGAAAATCCGGTCGGCAAGCTGCGTAGGGTCGTCCAGCTTGCGGTTGCGGGTGCGGAGCTTGAAGTCTGCCGTCTTCATCTTCAGCACCACCGTCTGGCCGGCAATGCCGCTCTTCTTTAGCCGCCAGGCAACTTTTTCGGAAAGCGAGCGCAGTATCGGCACCAGATCCTCATGACGGGAAATATCGTTGAAGAAGGTGGTTTCGGAAGAGACGCTTTTGACGGGGTCGTTATTGTGCACGTGCCGCTCGTCGATGCCGCGCGAAAGCCGGAAGAGGCGTTGCCCCATCACGCCATAACGGCGCATCAGCTCGTTTTCCTCCATCTCCTGCAACTGCGCGATCATGCGGATACCGTCCGCCTCCAGCGTCGCCGCAAAGGCCTTGCCCACCCCCCAGATGGTCGTCACCGGTCGTGTCGCCAGAAAGGACAGCGCCTCCGTTTCGCCGATCACCGAAAAGCCGCGCGGTTTTTGCAGGTCGGACGCGACCTTGGCCAGAAATTTGCAGTAGGAAAGCCCGGCTGAAACGGTCACGCCCACTTCCTTTTCCACGCGCCTAGCGAATTTTGCCAGCACACGGGCCGGTGGATCGTGATGCAGCTTCTCGGTGCCGGAAAGATCGAGAAACGCCTCGTCTATGGAAAGCGGCTGCACGAGCGGCGTCAATTCCTGCATCATCGCCCGGATTTCGCGTCCGACACGGCTGTATTTTTCCATATCCGGCTTGATGACGATGGCGTCAGGACAGGCTTCCAGTGCCTTGAACATGGGCATGGCGGAACGCACGCCGTGAATGCGGGCGATATAACAGGCGGTGGAAACCACCCCACGTTTGCCGCCGCCAACGATCACAGGCTTGTCGGCCAGTTCCGGATTGTCCCGTTTTTCAACGGAGGCATAAAAAGCGTCGCAGTCGATATGGGCAATGCTCAGATCGTAGAGTTCGGCATGATAAACAAGGCGCGGGCTGCCACAGGCGCGGCAACGCCTCAGCCCCTCTGGCTGGCCGGCCAGACAGTCGCGGCAAAAACCGGGATCATAGGGTTGCGACGTGGACATGGGGCGAAAACAAAACCAGAACGTTGCCGACCATACTCCGGCCGTGACAACGGCTCAAGGGGGCACCCCGTCAATACACGCCTGAATCCAGCCCCGGCCCGGAAAAGTGATGCCAGGCGGCCGCCACTGTTTCGGGGGAAGTATCGGTCGCGGCGCAAAACGCCATCAGGTCCGGTTCATGGCTCATCAGAAAATCGGTGAGGCCGGCAAGAAAGCCGTGATCGTTGACGGCCTGGCGCAGCATATTGGCCTGCAACCCGCTCAGCGCCAGAAAACGCGCCAGCATTTCCGGCTCGTTTGCCAGCCAGCCAAGTATGGCGGCTGCCGTTTCTTGCGGATCCTGGCCGGCATTGCCTTTGTTTTTCGTATCGCGCAGCATTTCTTCCCCGAAGTTACCTATTTTGAAACCAAATCCCTCTAGCCTTGCGCAACAAATGGACGATGGAATCGGTTCTCTGGCAACTTATATGTCTGGATGAAGGTTTCAAAGCGAAACGGGGACTGCTCACCATGCCCAAGCAGGTCATGATAGTCGAAGACAACGAGCTGAACATGAAGCTCTTTCGCGACCTGATCGAGGCGTCCGGTTATACGACCATCCAGACGCGCAACGGCATGGAAGCGCTCGATCTCGCCCGCAAGCACCGCCCGGACCTCATCCTCATGGATATCCAGCTTCCGGAAGTTTCGGGGCTGGAAGTGACGAAATGGCTGAAAGAAGATGACGAGCTGCATGTCATTCCGGTCATCGCGGTCACGGCTTTCGCCATGAAGGGCGATGAGGAACGGATTCGCCAGGGCGGATGCGAGGCCTATGTGTCGAAGCCGATTTCCGTTCCGAAGTTCATCGAAGTCATCAAGACTTATCTGGGCGATGCGTGAGGCGACTGGGGAACGGTTATGACGGCGAGAGTTCTGGTTGTTGACGATATTCCGGCCAATGTGAAGCTTCTCGAAGCCCGTCTTCTGGCGGAATATTTTGATGTCGTTACCGCCGAGGATGGCTTCAAGGCGTTGGCGATCTGCGACGAAGAGCAGGTCGATATCATCCTGCTGGATATCATGATGCCGGGCATGGATGGTTTCGAGGTCTGCGAAAGGCTGAAGGCCAATCCGAATACCGCCCATATTCCGGTGGTGATGGTCACGGCGCTCGATCAGCCGTCAGACCGCGTGCGCGGACTAAAGGCTGGCGCCGACGATTTTCTCACCAAGCCGGTGAATGACCTTCAGCTCATCGCCCGTGTCAAAAGCCTCGTGCGCCTCAAGGCCGTCAGCGATGAATTGCGGCTGCGTGCCGAAACCGCACGGCAGATCGGCATCGAGGAGATGCTGCGCAGCGATGGCCTGATGCAGACACCCGGTCGCGTGCTGGTTGCGGATGGCCGCGCCAGCTCGCAGGAACGTATCGTCCGGGCGCTGAAGCCGGTTGCCGAGGTCGATGCCGTCACCGAGCCGCAGGCGGCCTTGCTCAAGGCCGCGGGTAATCCGTTCGAGCTCGTCATCGTCAATTCCAATTTCGAGAATTACGATCCGCTGCGGCTGTGCTCGCAGCTTCGCTCACTGGAACGCACCCGTTTCCTGCCGCTTCTTCTGGTGGCGGAGCAGGGGGCGGACGATATGGTGGCGCGGGCGCTTGATCTTGGCGTGAATGACTATATTCTCCGCCCGATCGATCCGAACGAACTCGTCGCCCGGTCGCTGACGCAGATCAGGCGCAAGCGCTACAACGAACATCTGCGGCTCAATCTCCAGCACACGATGGAACTCGCCATTGTCGACGGGCTGACTGGCCTCAACAATCGCCGTTACCTCGACAACCACCTCAAGATACTCTTCGACCGTGCTGCCGTTCGCGGCCGCCCGATTTCGATCTGCATGACCGATATAGACCGCTTCAAGCTGGTCAATGACACCTATGGTCACGATGTCGGCGATGAGGTGCTGCGGGAGTTTGCAGCGCGCATCCGCAGCACGGTGCGCGGCGCGGATCTCGCCTGCCGTTATGGCGGGGAGGAGTTCGTCGTCGTCATGCCCGATACGCCGATGGAGCTTGCGGCAAGCGTCGCCGAGCGCCTGCGGGCGATAGTCGAGGACAAGCCTTTTTATGTTCGTTCCATCGACCGGGAATTGAGCATCACCGCCTCCCTCGGCATCGCCACCAGCAGCGGCGCCTTCGGCGCGCCGGACGAAATCCTGAAGCAGGCGGACAAGGCGCTCTACGAGGCGAAACACGCCGGCCGCAACCGCGTCGTTGCTGCCGCTGCTTGAGCGTCAGATTGCATAAAATATTGCGCAATCTCTCCGTCATATCTCGGCGAAATAGTTGTTCGGGAATACGGGGCGGCCGTCGCAAGACTGCAAGCCATTGACCTTGGACGTATTTTATCGCTTTGCAATGAAAAGATGCAGATTGACGATATAAATAGAGTTCAAGTTGAAAAATACGTTGAATTCAATCTCTTCGGCAACTATAGTGTACCAGCTTTGTATACTTAACCATGTTTCCCAGGTGATGTATCTCTGGCTTAAGAATTTGTTGATTTTTATTTTACTTCTGCGCACACTCCTATTGAGAGTAACAGTTCTTCCGGCGGTTTATCCGTCTTGTGATGATGAATGATAGCGGCTTTAGCCGTCGCGATTTCGCTCGTCAGGGGCTGGTATTGCGTAGTTTGAATGCCCCATGATGCTCAGGTCCGCCGCATCTCCTGAATCGTGGGGTCGGTCGGCTGACGATGTCCGAATCGGTTCCTCGTGCCGTAATCGCATCGTTGGCCGACCGCCTTCTTCCGGAACTGCCTGTTCGTGATGCGCGTGTCGCAGCTTAGCGGCTTATACGGTCGTCTCCGTTCACGTCATGTGCGAGGTCGTGATACGGGGCAGGGGCGGATGTGTAGCCCTTGGGATACTTCTTCCGAGCATCTGAATGATTGCGGCGGCGGGTGGGGCGTCAGGCCATATGGTCGGACTTACCCATGGCTGCTCGCGCGCTTTGCCAGTGACGGCGGCAATTTCCGGGGAGCGGGGAGGCGGGCCTTATTGGCCGTCTGGAACGCCTCTGGGCGCGACAAGGCTGATGGCAGCCTCTTCCTTCGGCACAAACAAAAAACGCGCCCGTTGGGCGCGCTTTTGTCGGAGACCGATCAAGAAATTACTTGATCTTGGTTTCCTTGAATTCAACGTGCTTGCGTACAACCGGGTCGTACTTCGTCTTCGTCATCTTGTCCGTGAACGTACGGCTGTTCTTGGTGGTGACGTAGAAGGTACCGGTGTCGGCTGTCGACAGCAGCTTGATCTTGATTGTTGTAGCTTTCGCCATGGTCGTCCTGCCTTTAAACAAAAGAGAAGCCGCAGGCGCTTCTCACCTCGGCTAAATCTGGCGCGAAACTACGTATCGCGCCTGAAAAGTCAAGCCTGTTTTGCCCGGAAAACAAAACGGACGATATAAAGCACCACGTAAAGCCCGAAAAATACCGCCAGCGACCAGGCAAAGCCGTCGGTTCCGGCAAGGTCCATGGAAATGCCCACGGCCTGCGGCCCCGCAATCGTGCCGACGGCGTAACAGAAGATGAAGGCGGCATTGGCGGCGACCAGATCGGCGCCTTTCAGGCGCGATCCGAGATGGGTGAGGCCTACAGTATACATGCCGGAGACCAGCCCGCCCCAGAACAGCAGCAGGGCCGCCACCAGAAGCCAGCTTTCCACCAGGAAAGGCAGCGCCAGCGTGCCGCAGACGCCGGCAAAGGCCATCAGCCCCAGCATCGTCCGCCGGTCCTTCATCCGGTCCGAAAGCAGGCCGATCGGTATCTGGAAGACCATATTGCCGATGCCCATCACGGTGAGGAGAAGCGCTGCCTGCGATTCGTTGAAGCCCTCCCGCGTCGCATAGATCGGAAACAGCGAAAGGCCGCCGGCCTGCACCGAGCCAAAGACGAAGGCCGCCGCGGACGCCATGGGCACCAGCCAAACATAACGGACGAAATGGTGGTTCGGTCCTTCGTCCAGCTCCGGGCTTTCGCCGCGCGCCATGAAGATCGGGATCGCGGCGAGCAGGATGATCGCCGCGCCGACCAGAAACGGCAATATGCCTTCGCTGCCGACCACGGAAAACAGCAGCGGACCGACCGCGAAACCGACCGCAAGGCCGGTGGCGTAGATGCCGAGAACCATGCCGCGTTTTCTGGGCGGCGCGGTCATGTTGATCCAGTATTCGGAGAGAATGAAAAGCGTAGTGGTGGCGCCATGGAAAACGATTCGCAGCGGAAACCACATCCAGAAGGCCTCGGCGAAATAAAAACCGAGCGCGCTCAGCGCCGAAATGACGACTGCGAACAGCATGGTTCGCGCCACGCCGAAATCATGGGCGATCTTGGTGGTCACGGGGGCCGCCATCATCGCCGCGACGCCGGCCATGGCCGAATTCACCCCGATCATGGTGGAAGAGATGCCGCGCTTCTCAAGGATGATCGACAGGAGCGGAAGGCCAAGGCCGATGGCGACACCGACCGCACTGATGGCGGAAATGGCGGCGATCAGTGAGGGCCAGTGAATGGCGTCCGCTTCTTCGCATTTCATTTGTGACATGACGGCCTTTATACAAAGTCTCGAATGAACCGGCCGTGGCGCGTGACATAGAGCCGCGCGGGGCTTTCAAAGGGCAATGAGGGATCACCTATCATGAGTTTTGTGACATCTTCGAGAACCGTGCGCGTGATTTTCGGCATGTTCAGACCGGAAAGGTCTGTCATGTCAAGCCATTGCACATTGTGCAACTCGTCAGAATCACGGGTTAGCCGGGTATCCAGCCGCAATTCGTCGGCATAACAGCAGAAGAATCGCGTGTCGTAGCGCCGCACATTGCCGGGTGGGGTGATAGCGCGGGCCACATATCGGAAACGGGAAAGATCGGGGCCCCTGGTGCTCAAGCCGAGATCCACACCGGTTTCCTCGAAAAGTTCGCGCGCGGCGGCAAGCGCCAGAGCTCTCGCGCCAGCAGCGCTCAGCCGCCGCGCCGCGGAGGCGGTGAGGCTGTGGAGGACGGCGGGATGCAGATCGCCCGAAAAGGGCAGCGCATGGTCGCGCGGATCGCGTTTGCCGCCGGGAAACACATAGGCGCCCGGCATGAAGACATGAGCGCTGCTGCGCTGGCCCATCAGTACCCTGAGCTGCGAGCCGGAGCGGTCGAAAAGAATGATGGAGGCGGCGTCGCGCGGCCGCATGGGCGCGCTCGCCGTTTCGGCACGCCGGGGAAGCTGAGTCACCTGCAAGGTCCCGCCCGCCGTCAGTGAGACGAGCCGTCGATCTGCGCTTTTTGCTGTTTTCGGTCGAAGCCGTGCATCTTCAGCGCCCATTGCAGGCCGATGACGCCGCCCTTGATGGGTTGCAGCGTCAAAAGTGCGGCGAGAACGGTGATCGGCACCCAGATGGCGAAATGCACCCACATGGGAACGGAAAACACCATATCGGTCATCATGAAACCGCCGACGGCGATATGGCCGATGATGACGATGGAAATATAGGGCGGCAGGTCATCGGACCGGTGGTGGTGCATTTCTTCGCCGCAGGCGGCACAGGCATCCACCGGCTTCAGAAAGGCCCGGAACAGGCGTCCGCTGCCGCACGCAGGACAGCGATTGGCCATTCCCCGCATGATCGAGCGGCCAAGCGGCCGTTCCGCGCTATCGTCTCCGAAGGTGACTGTTTCCGAGCCCTGATGTGCACTCATCCTTAAGTCCTTCTCCCGTTTTTGAACCGCCTGCAGCGGTCTTGTTACCGTCGCCTTCTGGGCGGCCGCGTCCCGGGCTTTGCGGCAGAACGCGACGTTCGCCGGCCTGCCTTGTGGAACGACCGCGAGCCGACCGGCATCTTGCGCCCCGGGCTCAGCATATCGAAACGAAGCGCGCCTGCCAAAGGCACCGCTTCCGCAAGCCGCACCTGAACCGTATCGCCAAGCTGGTATCCGAGGCCCGTCTTCTCTCCTGTCAGGGCCTGATGGGCCTCATCGTAAAGGAAATAATCGGTTCCGAGTGTAGATATAGGAACAAAACCGTCCGCGCCAAATTGCGGAAGCGCGACAAAAAGTCCCGCCTTGGTGACACCGCCGACGCGGCCCTCGAATTCTTCACCCACCCGTTCGGAAAGATGATGCGCGATCAGCCGGTTGACGGTATCGCGCTCTGCTGCCATGGCGCGCCGCTCGAAGGTCGAGATTTCAGCGGCGATGTTATCCAGCGTCGCCTCTTCCTGCGGTGTGATGCCGCCTTCGCCGAGGCCAAGCGACCCGACCAGCGCGCGATGCACGATGAGGTCGGCATAACGGCGGATCGGCGAGGTGAAATGCGCATATTTCATCAGGTTGAGGCCGAAATGGCCGATATTCTCCGGGCTGTAGATCGCCTGGCTCTGGCTGCGCAGCACCATCTCGTTGACCATGATCTGGTGCGGTGTATCGAGCGCGCGGGCCAGAATGCCGTTGAAGGAATTGGCGCGCATGGCCGCACCCTTGGCCATGGAAATGCCGATGGTGCCGAGGAATTCGCGCAGCACCTCCTGCTTGGAAAGCGTGGGCGCATCGTGGACGCGATAGACCAGCGGCTGCTTCTTCTTTTCCAGCGTCTCGGCGGCGGCGACATTCGCCTGGATCATCATTTCCTCGATCAGCTTGTGGGCGTCCAGCCGTTCGGGAATTACGACCGCGTCGACGGTACCATCGGGGCGCAGCTTGATCTTGCGCTCGGGCATGTCAAGTTCCAACGGCTGGCGCCGGTCACGGCCTCGCTTCATCACCTCATAGGCGTGCCACAGGGGCTTGAGGATCGGCTCCAGCAGCGGTCCGGTCTTATCGTCGGGCTTGCCGTCAATGGCGGCCTGAGCCTGCTGGTAGGAGAGCTTCGCAGCGCTCTTCATCATGATGCGATGGAAGGTATGGCCGGCCTTGCGCCCTTCCTTAGAGAAGGTCATCCGCACCGCAAGGGCAGGGCGGTCGACGCCTTCCTTCAGCGAGCAGAGATCGTTGGAAATGCGCTCCGGCAGCATCGGCACGACGCGGTCGGGGAAATAGACCGAGTTGCCGCGTTTCAGCGCTTCGCGGTCCAGCGGCGAACCGGAACGCACATACCAGGAGACATCGGCAATGGCGACGGTGACGATGACACCGTCAGGATTGTCGGGCGAAGTGTCGGGCTCGGCATAGACCGCATCGTCATGGTCCTTGGCGTCGGCCGGATCGATGGTGATGAGCGGCAGGTCGCGCCAGTCCTCGCGGTGCGACATGCTGGCCGCCTTGGCGGCATCCGCCTCGGCAAGAACGTTCGAGGGAAAGATATGCGGAATGCCGTGGGAATGGATCGCGATCATCGAGATCGCCTTTTCCGAGGCAACGGAGCCGATGACCGACAGCACCTTGGCGCGCGTCAGCCCGTAACGGCCGCTGTTGCGCGAGGTTTCCACCTCGATCAGATCGCCGTCCTTGGCATCGCCGACGCCATCGGGGTCGATGACCATTTCCTCACCGCGCCGGTCGATCGGCATCAGCCGTCCGCCGCCGCCGGCCGTCTCCTTGAACACGCCGAGCAGAGCATTCTGCCGGCGGTCGATCAGCTTTACGACGCGGGCCGTATAGGCCGGGCCGGAGCTTTCCTTGGAGGGGAAGATTTTCGCCAGAATGCGGTCGCCAAGACCCGCCGCCGGGGCCTTCTTGCCGCGATCCTGCGATGACTGGCGGATGAGCACGGCCGGCGCCGCGCCCTGATCCTCGGGCCATTCCGCCGGCCGGCCGATCAATTCGCCGTCCTTGTCACGGGTGGTGATATCGAGAACCGTGACCGGCGGCAGGCCGCCCGGCCGCGTCAGCGACTTGCGGCTCTTCTGCACCATGCCGTCGGCTTCAAGCTCTTTCAGCAGCGCTTTGAGAACGACGCGGTTCTCGCCTTTCAGCCCGAAAGCCTTGGCGATTTCCCGCTTGGAGGCCTGTTGCGGATGGTCGGCGATGAATTTCAGCAGCACCTCGCGGGACGGCACCTCGCCATGGATGATGCCTTCACCTTCACTGACCCGCTTGCCGCGCCCGGTGCGTCCGAAACCGTCGCTGGCGGAACCCTGTCTCTGACGCGGCGCTTTGCTCACTCTGCTGCCTTCTTGGGTTTGGCCGCTGCCTTCGGCTTGGCGGCCGTCTTGCTCTTCGTTGCCGCCTTGGCCTTGGTCGCCTTCGGCTTTGCTGCGGCGTCACCATCGGCCTTCTTGGCAGTTGTCTTCCTGCCCTTGGCAGGCTTGCCCCCGGTGCCGGTCTTGGCAATGCGCTCGGCAATCAGCACCAGCGCCTCGTCCAGCGTCACGGAAGCCGGGTCCTGACCCTTCGGAATGGTGGCGTTGACCTTGCCCCAGTTGACGTAAGCGCCATAACGACCATCGCGAACGGTGATCGAGCCGCCATCGGGATGGTCGCCCAGTTCCTTCAGCGCCGCCGGCGTGCCGCTGCGGCCGCGACCCGGTCCCTTGCTCTGCTTTTCGGCAATGACAGTCACGGCGCGGTTGAGGCCGATAGAGAACACGTCCTCGATGCTTTCGAGGTTCGCATAGGAACCGTCATGCAGCAGGAACGGCCCGTAGCGGCCGAGACCGGCGGAAATCATCTTGCCGGTTTCCGGGTGCTTGCCGATATCGCGCGGCAGGTTGATAAGCGCTAAGGCCTTTTCGTGGTCGATATCTTCAGGCTTCCAGCCCTTGGGCAGCGAGGAACGCTTGGCCTCCTTGCCGTCACCGCGCTGGATATAGGGCCCGAAACGGCCGGAGCGCAGCGTCAGCTCCTCGCCGGTCATCGGATCGGCACCCAGCGCCTTCGGCTCGTTCGATGCGGCAGCTTCCGCTTCCGAACCGTCCGAGGTCAGCTGGCGGGTGTAGTTGCATTCCGGATAGTTGGAGCAACCGACGAAAGCGCCGTATTTGCCGAGCTTCAGCGAAAGATTGCCGGTGCCGCAAACCTGACAGATGCGCGGATCGGAACCGTCCTCGCGCTTGGGGAAGACCAGCGGCGCCAGAACCTCGTTCAGCGCATCCAGAACGTTGGTGACACGCAGTTCCTTGGTGTCTTCGATCTGCGCGAAGAAATCCTTCCAGAAATCGCGCAGAACCTGCTTCCAGTCCAGTTCGCCGGCGGAAATCCGGTCGAGCTTTTCTTCAAGCGCGGCGGTGAAGTCGTATTCGACGTACTTGGTAAAGAAGCTTTCGAGGAAAGCCGTCACCAGCCGGCCGCGCGAATGCGGTATCAGCTTGCGCTTATCGATGACGATATACTCACGGTCGCTCAGCGTCTTCAGCGTTGCCGCATAGGTGGAAGGACGGCCGATGCCGAGTTCTTCCATCTTCTTGATCAGCGAGGCTTCCGAATAACGCGGGGGCGGTTCGGTGAAGTGCTGGCTGGCGTTGATCTTCTGCTTGGCGAGATTCTCGCGCTCGTTGATCGGCGGCAGACGGCCTTCGTCGTCACCGTCATCGCTCTGTTCGCCATCTTCCTTCTGGTCGGTATAGGCGGCGATGAAACCGTCGAAGCGGATGACAGAGCCGACGGCGCGCAGGCCTGCCTTTTCGCCGCCATTGCTGGCGAGGATTTCCACCGTCGTCCGCTCGATTTCCGCCGAGGCCATCTGGCTCGCTATGCCGCGCTTCCAGATCAGGTCATAAAGACGCAACTGATCGGGATCGAGGTAACGCTTCACCTGATCCGGCGTGCGGTTGAAATCGGTCGGGCGGATCGCCTCGTGCGCTTCCTGGGCGTTCTTGGCCTTGGTGGAATAGAAACGCGCCTTTTCCGGCACGTAACGGCCACCGAACTGCTCGCCAATGGCGCGGCGGGCGGCATCGATCGCTTCCGGGGCCATCTGCACGCCGTCGGTACGCATATAGGTGATCAGACCGACAGTCTCGCCGCCGATATCGATGCCTTCGTAAAGCTTCTGCGCCACCTGCATGGTGCGCGAGGCGGAAAAGCCCATGCGCGAGGAGGCCGCCTGCTGCAGCGTCGAAGTGGTGAAGGGCGGGCCGGGATTGCGCTTGACCGGTTTCGCCTCGACGCTTTCAACGACATAGCTCGCGCCTTCCAGCAGCGCCTTCAGCCGGTTCGCGTCGTCTCCGGTCTTGATCGAGCGGCTTTGCAGGCGCTTGCCATCGGCCGAAACCAGCTTGGCTTCGAACTCGTCACCGCGCGGTGTCTTCAGAAGTGCGCTGATGTTCCAGTATTCCTCAGAGACGAAACGCTCGATCTCGGATTCGCGGTCGCAGACGAGACGCAGCGCAACCGACTGAACGCGGCCGGCGGAACGCGCGCCGGGCAGCTTGCGCCACAGCACCGGCGACAGGTTGAAGCCGACGAGATAATCCAGCGCGCGGCGGGCGAGATAGGCGTCGACCAGCGGCACATCGATGTCGCGCGGGTTCGCCATGGCGTCCAGCACGGCCTTTTTGGTGATGGCGTTGAAGACCACGCGTTTTACCGGCTTGTCGCCGAGGACGCGCTTCTTCTTCAAAAGATCGAGAACGTGCCAGGAAATGGCCTCGCCTTCGCGATCCGGGTCGGTTGCGAGAATGAGGCCGTCGGAGGATTTTACCGCATCGGCAATATCCTTCATGCGCTTGGCGGATGCGCTGTCGACCTCCCAGGACATTTCGAAATCCTGGTCGGGCAGCACCGATCCGTCCTTGGCAGGAAGGTCTCTGACGTGGCCAAAGGATGCAAGAACCTTGTAGCCCGAGCCAAGATACTTGTTGATCGTCTTGGCTTTGGCAGGAGATTCTACGACGACGACATTCATATTGTTTTTCTCTGGAACTGGTCCGTTAACGTGGCCGGGTCACGGCGCAATGCCGCAATTCGCCTTCTTTATATTTCGACATGGACAGGTAATGCGCGCGGGTCAAGAGGCAAGGCCGATTTTATCGCTTCAAGGTGATTGCAACCTATGGATAATCTATTGTTGTATTGCAATCTTTGGTAAATTGGTTATGATGGGCAACATCATTTGAATCGACTTATTGCTCTTCGTTTCAGGCAAATTTTGCAGGATAGATATATGGTCCCCAACGCAACAAACAATAATGCCGATAATGAAGGGACCAGAGAGAACTTGGCTTACATTCGCCAGATGCTCGCGGAACTGCGGCAGGTCGCAAGCCGCGAGGGGGCCGACATGCTGTGTTATCTGATCGAGATGGCCTATGTCGAAGTCGGCGATATCCAGAGCGGACGGCGCAAGCTGTCAATCCGCGATGAAGAGCGACACACGCCCCCCGGCATGCCGGTTTAGACGTCCGGCGATATCAAGCTCCAGCAGCACCAGGTGAACGGTTGCAGCGGAAAAACCTGTGTGACGGATGATATCGTCCGTTTCCACAGGCGAGGGACCGAGAGCGGCGGCGATGATGCTGCGCTCGTCGTCCCCTGGTGGTGACATCTCCGTGTCGGATCTCGGTTCCTCGATCTTGCGTTCATAGGGCAATTGCGGCTCCATCAGCGGCCGCAGCGCTTCCAGAATATCAGCCGCGCCCGTGGTCAGCATCGCGCCTTCCTTGATCAGCCGGTTGGTGCCCTCGCAGCGTGCATCGAGCGGGGAGCCGGGTACGGCGAAAACGAGCCGCCCCGCTTCTCCGGCAAGCCTTGCCGTTATCAGCGAACCGGAGCGCTCCGCCGCTTCGACGATGACGACACCGAGGGAGACGCCGGCGATCAATCGGTTGCGGCGGGGAAAATCGCGGGCGCGCGGTTCCCAGCCAAAGGGCATTTCGCTGATCGTCGCGCCGCCCTGGTCATATATTTCCTGCAAAAGCCCGAAATTTTCCTGCGGGTAGGGGCGGTCGAGACCACCGGCCAGCATGGCAACCGTGCCGGTTGCAAGGCTTGCCCGGTGTGCGGCCGCATCAATGCCGCGCGCCAGCCCCGAAGCGATGCTATAGCCGGCGCGGCCGCAATCGCGCGCCAGCATGGCGGCGAATTTCGCGCCGTTGATGGAGGCGTTGCGCGAACCGACGATGCCGATGCTCGGTCTTGTCGCGGTCGCTGCCGATCCTTTCATGGCGATCAGCGGCGGCGCGCCATCCAGCTGCCGCAGGGCAGGTGGGTAATCGGGCTCGCCGATGCCGACGAAACGCGCGCCGAATTTCTCCGCGGTCTCGATCTCGCGTTCCGCCTCCGCTTGCGTCGCGATGCGCGGACTGCGCGACGAGCCGCCGCGCCTTGAAAGCTCGGGCAGGGCATCGAGCGCCTTTTCGGCGCTGCCGAAATGATTGATGAGTTCGCGGAAGGTGACGGGGCCGATATTGTCGCTGCGGATGAGCGTCAGCCACGCGACCCGCTGCCGCGCGGAAAGCTCTATGCCCTGCCGTGTCGTTTCCTCATGCGGCATGGCACATCCTTAAATGGGCCTCAGCCCTTTTGCCCGATCCTGCTTTCAGTGCCCGCCAGCAGGCGCGCGATGTTCTCGCGGTGCTTCCACCATGAAATCGCACTCAGCAGCGTAACCAGCAGAGCCGTCTTTTCAGGTCCGAGCACCCAGAGGGCGACGGGAATGACCAGCATGGCCAAAAGCGCCGACAGCGACGAGTAGCGGGTGATGAAGGCGGTTGCGAGCCAGATGAGCGCAAAGGCCAGCATCATCAGCGGTGCGGCCCCCAAAAGCACGCCGATATAGGTTGCCACACCCTTGCCGCCCTTGAAGCCGAGCCACACCGGAAACAGGTGGCCGAGGAAGGCGAAGAAACCGGCGACCAGCGACGCTTCGTAACCCCAGAGCGCATTGGCGACCAACACCGCCGCCGTGCCCTTCAGCGCGTCCAGCAGCAGGGTTGCGGCGGCGAGCTTCTTGTTGCCCGTGCGCAGCACATTGGTCGCGCCGATATTGCCGGAGCCGATCTTGCGCACGTCACCCAGCCCCGCCATGCGGGTAAGAATGAGGCCGAAGGGAATGGAACCGAACAGATAGCCGATCAGCGCTGCAAGCGCGAGAAGGGCAGGCGCCGTCTGCCAGTCAGTCAAAGCACTCATTCAAACGTCCCCTCTGTCGCGCTGGCCGCGTGATCTCTGTCGGTGATCTTATGCCAAGGAATGAACGGCTTTGCCAGCCACATAAGTGGCAACCGCGCGGCCGCTGAAACGGGCATCCTCAAACGGGGTGTTCTTGGATTTCGAGACCAGCTGCTCCTTTGCCACGAGCCACGGCTCGTCGAGGTCAATCAGCGTGATATCGGCCTTCGCACCCACCTTCAGCGTTCCGGCATCCAGTCCGAAAATCTTGGCCGGGCGGGTGGAAAGCGCATCGATCAGCCGCATCAGCGGAACTTCGCCGCTGTGGTGCAGGCGCAGCGCCGCCGCCAGCAGGGTTTCAAGCCCGACCGCGCCGCTCGCCGCATCCGAAAACGGCAGCCGCTTGGTGTCGACATCCTGCGGGTCGTGCGAGGAGACAATAATGTCGATGGTGCCGTCCTTCAGCGCCTCCACCATGGCCTTACGGTCGTCTTCGGCGCGCAGCGGCGGCGAAAGCTTGAAGAAGGTGCGGTATTCGCCGATATCGTTCTCGTTGAGCGTCAGATGGTTGATCGAGATGCCGCAGGTGGCTTTGACGCCCCGCTGCCGCGCAACGCGGATCGCTTCCGCCGATTCGGGCACGGAAATCTTGGCGGCGTGGTAGATCGCCTGTGTCAGCCCGGCAATGCGCAGGTCGCGCTCCAGCGGGATGATCTCGGCCTCCTTCGGAACACCCGACAGCCCGAGCCAGCTTGCGAAAAGCCCCTCGTTCATGTCACCGCCGCCGATATATTTGTCGCGCGTCTCAAGCGCGATCACTGCGCCCAGTTCGCGTGCATAGGTCATGGCGCGGCGCAGCACCAGCGTGTCGGAAAGCGCCTTGCGGCCGTTGGTGAAGGCCACCGCGCCGGCTTCCTTCAGCATGCCGAATTCGGTCATTTCCTCGCCATTCAGGCCCTTGGTGAGTGCTGCTGCGGGATGCACATTGACGAGCGCCTTGTCGCGCGCCGTCTTTTTCACATATTCGACCAGCGCGATGTCATCGATAACAGGATCGGTATCGGGCATGACGATGATGCTGGTGACGCCGCCGGCTGCTGCTGCGCGCGAGGCGGATTCGATGGTTTCGCGGTGTTCGGCACCAGGCTCACCCACGAAAACACGGGCGTCCACCAGACCGGGAACAGCCAGCAGACCCTTGCAGTCGCGAACGGTCGCCCCTTCGGGAGCGCCCTGATTATGGGCGTCCTTGCCTGCCGCCAGAATGGTGCCGTCGGCACCGATGATCACACTGCCGGTCTCGTCAAGATTTCGGGATGGATCGACGATGCGGAGATTGTTGAGAACGGTAACGACACTCATACGCGCTCACCCTGATTTTGCGAGACAAGCAGGGTTTCCATGACCGCCATGCGCACGGCAACCCCCATTTCCACCTGGCTTTCGATCACGCTCTGCGGACCGTCGGCCACGTCGGAGGCGATTTCCACGCCGCGGTTCATCGGGCCGGGATGCATGACCAGCGCATCCTCCTTCGCCGCTTTCAGCTTTTCGGCATCGAGGCCGTAATAATGGAAATATTCGCGCACCGAAGGCACGAAGGAGCCGGACATGCGCTCGCGCTGCAGGCGCAGCATCATCACCACATCGGCGTTCTTCAGCCCTTCTTTCATGTCGTGGAAGACTTCCACGCTCATGTCGCGGATACCGGAGGGCAACAGCGTGGCGGGGGCGACGACGCGAACGCGCGCACCCATCTGGTTGAGCAGGATGATATTGGAACGGGCGACGCGTGAATGCAGCACGTCACCGCAGATCGCCACCGTAATGCCTGATAGTTCGCCCTTCGCGCGGCGGATGGTCAGTGCGTCGAGCAGCGCCTGCGTTGGGTGCTCATGCTGGCCATCGCCGGCATTGACGACGGAGCAGGCGACCTTTTGCGCTAGAAGGGCGGCGGCACCGGCGGAGGAGTGGCGAACCACCAGCACATCCGGGCGCATGGCGTTCAGCGTCATCGCCGTATCGATCAGCGTTTCGCCCTTCTTCACCGAGGAATTGCCGACCGACATGTTCATCACGTCAGCACCAAGGCGCTTTCCGGCAAGTTCGAAGGAGGACTGCGTGCGCGTCGAGGCTTCGAAGAACAGGTTGATCTGCGTCAGGCCCCGGAGCGTCGAGGTCTTTTTCTCGCGCTGGCGGCTGATTTTCACCGCCTCGTCGGCCTTGTCGAGAAGCAGGGAAATATCCTGATGGGAAAGCCCCTTGATGCCGAGGAGATGGCGATGGGGGAAGAAGACCATGCGGTTTGCCTCCTGACGGGCGCCGCATTTTCCCGTGAAAATGCCCGGAACGCCCGAATGCTGATCCGTGCGCTCCCATTCGCTGTGAACACGCCTCAGGAGTGCGGCGGAATTCGGTCCTGCGCTCTATAGAGACTGCATGGTCGCGGGGCAAGCGCCCGCAACTCCTGAAATGAAAACATGGCGATGTTTCCCCAACCCTCTAGGCAACAGCCTGACCATGGAAGGCGCAGGCGTCAGACGATGCCATGCTCCTTTAAAAGCGCCTGTTCGTCGCCTGACGCCCAGCCGAAAACTTTCGGCGCCCCGTCCAGCCTCTGGACGAAGTAGTGAACATCGAAGTCGATTGCGACATCCGGTTGCCGCTTGCGATCAAAGGTCGCCGTCCAGGCAACATGGGCAAGGCAATGATGGTCGTCGATGGGCGAGATACGGATGTCGCGTATCCGCATTTCCTTCGTTCCGATCGTCCGATAGCGCTCGTAGCCCTTCATCATGACCTGCTTCAAGTGGTCATCGTTCTTTCCGGTCATCACCCCGGCGGGGGAGGCGGCGATAAAGTCGGAGGCGTAGAGGGAGGCGACCTCCTCCATATCCATGTCACCCTTGAGAGACTTATTGAAAAATCGCTCATATCGCTCGAAGAGCTTTCTTACGCTGGCCTCCATGGTCTCCTCCCTGTGCAGCCGTTCAGCAAAGTCGCCAACCGAAAAAGCCTGCCGCAGGTTCCACATCCGGCCGCAGATTATGGAGAATGCGTTTATCCGCATGCCTGCCGGTTGCTGCCGCAACTTCTGCGCGGCTTTTTTGGGGACTGTCGTTGATCTTGCCGGAAACGTGTTTGGCATTCTCGCCGGGCCGGATACCCAAATCAGGATCACTCCCGAAAAATGCTGAAAGCGGCGGTTTAATCGTCTCAATCGCTTCCTGCGGGTGGAATTATGCAATATCACCCCACTATGCAACGCCAGTACAAAACAGCTAGAAGCAGCGGATGACCCAGAATTCCCGGACAGAAGAAACGCTCGCCGAACTGAACCAGCCAAGCCTCTGGTCCGGTATCAACGCCTATCGTTCCGATCCGCTGATCGTCGACCTCACTTCCGGCCTGTCGCGCAATCTAAGGGATGAGTTCGACCAGCTCGGCCGTTACGTCACGTCGCATGAGGCGCAGGAACTGGCGCGCATGGCCAATCAGGGCGTGCCGCAGCTGCATACCCACGGCCCGCGCGGCGAGCGTCTGGATCAGGTGGAATTCCACCCCGCCTGGCATGCGCTGATGCGCCGTTCCATGTCGTCAGGCCTGCATTCCAGCGTCTGGGAAAATTCTCCCGATACGCGCGGCAATGAGCACAAGGCCCGCGCCACGAAATTCTACCTGACCTCGCAACTTGAGGCCGGGCATCTTTGCCCGCTCACCATGACCAGCGCCTCCGTCGCCGCCATCATGGCTTCGCCGCGCGTGCAGAAGGAATGGGCGCCGAAGATTCTCTCGCGCAAATATGATTCCTCGCAGAAACCTGCCCTGCAGAAAACCGCCGTCACCATTGGCATGGGCATGACGGAAAAGCAGGGCGGCACGGATGTGCGCGCCAACCGCACGACGGCCGAGCGGGTGGGCGAGGGCATCTATCGCCTGTCCGGTCACAAGTGGTTCCTCTCCGCGCCGATGAGCGACGGTTTCGTCATGCTCGCCCAGATGGGCGACGGCATGGGCTGCTTCCTCGTGCCGCGTTATCTGGAGGATGGCTCAAAGAACGGCCTGCATTTCCAGCGCCTGAAGGACAAGCTCGGCAACCGCTCCAACGCATCCGCCGAAGTCGAATTCACCGATGCCTTCGGTTATCTGCTGGGCGATCCCGGCAGCGGCATCCGTACCATTCTTGACATGGTGACGCTGACGCGGCTCGATTGCGCGCTTGCCTCCGCCGGCATGATGCGCGCCTCGCTTGCCGAAGCCGTGCATTATGCCCGCGGCCGTTCTGTTTTCGGCAAGATGCTGGTCACGCAACCGATCATGACGCGCGTTCTTGCCGACATGGCGCTGGATGTGGCGGCGGCCACTGCGCTCTCCTTCCGGCTGGCGACGGCATTCGACGCTGCCCGCAACAATCCGGCCGAGGCCGCCTATGCGCGGGTGATGACGCCCATCGTGAAATACTGGTGCTGCAAGATCGCGCCGGCACTTATCTATGAGGCCATGGAGTGCCTTGGCGGCAACGGTTACGTGGAAGAGCGGCCGATTGCCCGCCACTATCGCGAAGCGCCCGTCAACGCCATCTGGGAAGGCTCCGGCAACGTCATGGCGCTGGATGTGCTGCGGGTTCTCCAGCGCGGCAAGGATCTGTTCGATCTCGTTTTCCAGACGCTGGAGCGCGATCTGGGTGCAGCCGGCAAAAAGACCACCGACGTGCTGCGCGCCGCAATCGCCCTTGCCGAACGCGACGAGGGAGCGGCCCGCCTGCTGGTGGAGCAGTTCGCGCTTGCGGCCGCTGCCGCCGAGCTTTGCCGTCTCGGCGCCGGCAAGATTGCCGATGCCTTCCTCGAGACCCGTCTCGCGGGCGGCTGGCGGCATACTTACGGCATGCTCGATTCCCGCTTCGATCCGAATTATATAATCGATCTTCTTTATCCGCCTGCATCTTGACCGATGCTTGCGGATGAAGGTTTTGCAGTCCCGGCGGGAGGGGTCTCGGATTTGAAAAACAGCAATGGCGTAAAGCGTGTTCTGATCTGTCGTGACACTTTCGCGCATCGATGCGCGGCAAGGGAAGGCGGCTGCCAATGCTGACCTTCCGTTCCGCCCGCGCCGAGGATGAAGACGCGCTCTACGCCATAAGCCTTGCAACCGGCGATGCCGGGCAGGACGCCACCGCCCTTTACAATGACGGCCGCATGGTCGGGCATATCTATTCCGTCCCCTATCTGCATCTCTGGCCCGATGCCGTTTTCGTGGCGGAGGATGAGGAAGGTGTGTGCGGTTATATCGTCGGCGCACTCGATACGGCGGTGCACGAAGAGCGGCTGGAGCGGGAATGGTGGCCGCATCTGCGCAGCCTTTATCCCGATCCCGGCGGCGACCAGCAGACATGGGACGCCGACCAGCGCCGCGCCCAGTTCATCCACCATCCGCGCCGCACACCCGCCTGGCTCACCGATCCGTTTCCGGCCCATATCCACATGAACCTCCTGCCGCGCACGCAGGGCAAGGGCGGCGGCACCCGGCTTCTGTCGCGCTGGCTAGATATGGCGAGACAGAACAACGTCTACGGCATCCACCTCGGCGCCAGCGAACGCAACCATGCGGGCATGCGCTTCTGGGAAACCCGCGGGTTCAAACGCCTTGAAAGCCACGAAACGCCGGGCAGCGTATGGTTCGGCATGGCGCTGGAGTAATATTGGCAGATTATGCCAATCGGTGGTATTGTTGGACGTCGCTAATATCTGGTGGAGGCTCTGATGCCGACGCGTAACGTCGTTCTGACACAGCATCACGAAGAGATCATAGACGAACTCGTTAAATCTGGCCGCTATCAAAATGCCAGCGAAGTGATGCGCGAGGGCTTACGATTGATCGAAAGGCGCGAGCGCCTTGAGGTGACCAGATTGGAAGCCTTGAGGGCTGCGGCGCAACAGGGCTTCGCAGACCTTGATCAAGGCCGTTTTACGGATGTGGCGGAGGATGATCTCGACGACTTCATTTCCGCTCTCGGGCGCGACGCTGAAGCGCGCCTTGCCAAATCTGATAAGGCATGACGAAGTATCGTCTGTCCGAAGCCGCGCAATCGGACATTATTGAAATTCTTGGATGGACCCACACGACATTTGGGGCCGCAGCTAGAAAACGCTACGAAAAATTGCTTGTCACGGCGCTGCGTGATGTTGCGCGGGATCCGTTTCGCTCCGGAACAAGTCTCCGCCCGGAAGTGGCAGACGATGTCCGCAGCTACCATCTCCGTTACATCCGGGAAAGGGCGAGAAGTGAAACCGGCCTGGTTAAATATCCGAGGCATCTGTTGCTTTATCGCGTGTTGAATCCCGATTTGGTGGGCATCGGTCGCATTCTTCATGATTCCATGGAGATCGAGCGGCATCTCCCGGTTGACTATGGAGATGTCAGCGGCTGAAAACGCATGGTGTCACCTTCATCCACAAAAACCTTCCGTCCATCCGCCCCGCCGCGTTGTTCTTCCCTTCATGCTTTGTTAACCCGTTGAGAGAGGCCTTTCAAAACACGGGTAGGGAATCATGCTGGCGACCGCAGAGGCGATTTCAGCCGACAGACCGGAAAAACGCATCAAGGATCGCGCTCAGACCGAGAAGGCGATTTTTAATGCGGCGCGGTCGCTGCTTGCCGAAGAGGGATTTCAGGGTTTTGGCATCAATGCCGTTGCCCGCCGCGCCGGCTGCGACAAGCAACTCATCTACCGTTATTTCGGCGGCCTCGATGGCCTGATCGAGGCGATCGGCGAGGACCTCGGTTCATGGGTGAAGGATCGCATTCCGGAAGATACCGGCGGCATGTTCCTTTTGACCTATGGCGACCTCATGGAAAAGCTGGCGCTTTATTTCATGGATGCGCTGCGCAGCGATCCTCTCGTCTGCAAGATCATTGCCTGGGAAGTGTCTGACGGTTCACCGCAGGTGAGACAGCTTGCCGAAGCCCGCGCCAAATCGCTGGGCAAGTGGCTGGAGCGGATGCGCGGTTCGCTGGCGGCGCCGAAGGGGGTGGATACAGCGGCGGTCAATGCCGTACTGTTCGCTGCCATTCAGCACCTCGTCATTTCCGCTGCGACCAGCGGTCAGTTCGCTGGCGTACCGCTGAAATCAGACCGGGACTGGGACAAGATAGCCACTGCCGTCAAAAGGTTGGTGCGCGGCGTTTACGGCTGAACCGGTTTCGCAGGCGGAAGACGGTCGCGCCTGGACCTGCGCATTAAAAAAATCAGTCATGTTTTCATCGGGCCGGCAAATGCCCGGCGCATCCGGCCGTTCACGCGATCACGTTCTTTTCCACATGTCGGCCGCCGTCGTTAACCATAATGACAGCTTTCGTTTGCCTCGCCATGGCTGCCGGTCCAGTGTGGATTAACGAAATGTTAACCATGCGCAATGACTGCGCATAAGGGAGCCGCAAGTGAGCCGCTGGACAGCTTTAGGCGTCATGATGACGTTTTTTGTGATGCTGCCGTTGGATATCGACGCGCCGGCGCTGAACCTCTGCCTTATGGCCGTGGTGCGCTGGGCGGTGCTTGCCGGCGTTCCCGATACGATGTTTGTGCGGGGGCAGGCGGCATGAAGTGGTTTCTGATCCTCTGGGCCGGTCCCGTTGCGCTGCTGGGTAGCTGGTACTGGCTTTCCTATTACGACATGAGCTTCGGCTTCTACATGCTCACACGCCAGACCCATGATCTGGTGTTCGAGATTTACGGCAATATTCTCGGCCTGCCGCCGGAAAGCCTGCCGCCGCTGGTGGCGCGCGCCATCGCCGTTGACAGCCTGATCGTTTTTGCGATTCTTGCCTTCCGCAAGAGAAAGCAGATTGCGGCCTGGTGGCAGGGCCGTCAGTCGGCCGCGCGGGTGAGTGCGGAAAGCCTGTCCAGCGCGCCCTGAAGAATGAAGCTCGCGGCGGCCGAATCGATGCGTTCGGCCCGCTTTGCGCGTGAGACGTCCATTTCCAGCAATGCGCGCTCGGCCGCGACCGTCGAAAGCCGCTCATCCCAGAAAATGAAGGGCAGGGCGGTTTTTTCGCTCATCGTCCGCACAAAGGCGCGCGTCGCCTGCACGCGGGGACCGGCCGAACCATCCATGTTCATCGGCAGGCCGATGATGAAGGCGAAAACTTTTTCCTTTTCGGCAAAGGCCAGCAGCACTTCCGCATCCTGCGTGAATTTCACCCGTTTGATGACGGGGCGCGGCGTTGCGAAACGCCGCGACAGGTCCGACATGGCAAGCCCGATCGTCTTCGTGCCAAGGTCGAGGCCGGCAATCGCCTGTCCCGGCTGAAGCGCCTGCGCCAGTTCCTCAATGGTGAGTGTTGCCATGTCGCGTGTTGTCCTTATCGTTTGCGGACGAATTCGGTGCGCAGCACCAGACCCTTCACCGCATCATGTTTGCAATCGATCTCTTCCGGATTATCGGTCAGGCGGATCGACTTGATGACGGTACCCTGCTTGATGACCGTGCTGGTGCCCTTGACCTTCAAATCCTTGATGAGGGTGACGGAATCGCCATCCGCCAGCACATTGCCCGCCGCATCGCGCACTTCATTCGTACGCGCCGCTTCTGCAGCCAGCTCGGAGGCCGGTCGCCATTCACCGGTCGCCTCGTCATACACGTACTCGTCATCATTTGCGGCCATGGTCGCCTCTCTTAAATATTGGTAGTGCGGTTGTTCAGGCCGTCCTATGTCATAATATACCGGCAATACAAAGGAGAACTTCCCATGAAAATCACCTGGCTCGGCCATTCCGCCTTCCGCCTCGAAAACGGCAGCGCGAAGATACTCATCGATCCGTTCTTCACCGGTAACCCCGGTTTTGTCGGACAGGATGGAAAGTCGGCAGCCGAAGGCATCACCCATATTCTCCTGACCCACGGCCATGGCGACCATGTCGGCGATACCGTCCAGCTTGCCCGCGAAACCGGCGCGACGGTTCTTGCAAATGCCGATCTTGCCGCCTGGCTTTCCGCCAAGGGCGTCGCGAAGGTCGATATGGGCAATACCGGCGGCACGGTGCATTTCGATGGTTTTTCCGTCACCTTCACCAATGCGCTGCATTCCTCCGCCCAGATCACCGAAGACGGCGTCTCCCATTCGCTCGGCAATGCCAACGGTCTGATGCTGCATTTCGAAGACGGCCCGGCCGTCTATCACATGGGCGATACCGACATCTTTTCCGACATGAAACTCATCAATGAACTGCATCAGCCGGATATCGGCCTTGTGCCGATCGGTGACCGCTTCACCATGGGCGGAGCCGTCGCCGCGCTCGCATGCCAGCGCTTCTTCAATTTCGGCAATGTCATTCCCTGCCATTACGGTTCCTTCCCGATCATCGACCAGACGCCGGAGAAGTTCGTGGCCGGCATGGAAGGGGCGCAAGCGCGCGTCCACACGCCGAAGGCCGGCGATACGCTGTCCTTCTGACATTTTGCCCGTGCATGTCGCGACCGCAAACCGCCATACAGTTTGGCGCGACATGCTTTCTACCGTTGCGAATGACGGACATGGTGATTATAGCGAATGGGAAATATCCCATCGGAGTAGAACCATGTCCGTCGATCTCGCCACCGTAAAGCGCGTTGCGCGCCTTGCCCGTATCGCAGTCAGCGAAGAAGAAGCACAGAATATGCTCGGCCAGCTGAACGGCATACTCGGTTTCGTGGAGCAGCTTTCGGAAGTGAATGTCGACGGCGTTGAGCCGATGACCTCGGTGACCCCGGTGGACATGAAAAAACGCGCCGACGTGGTGACCGACGGCAACAAGGCGGAAGACATTGTCGCCAATGCGCCTGCGACCGACCGGGACTTCTTCATGGTCCCGAAAGTGGTCGAATAAGCCGACCACCTCTGCCGCCCGATTTTTCCAAGATTTCGAAAGCCGTTGCCGACCATGACCGACCTGACGAGCCTGACCATTGCCGAAGCCCGCGAGAAGCTGAAGGCCAAAGAATTTTCCGCCCTCGAGCTGACCGACGCCTATCTCTCCGCCATCGATGCGGCCAACGGCGCGCTGAACGCCTATGTGGCGACGACGCCCGAAAAGGCGCGCGACATGGCGAAAGCCTCCGACGACCGCATCGCCGCCGGCAAGGCTGGCGAGCTGGAAGGCGTTCCGCTTGGCGTGAAAGACCTTTTCGCCACCCGTGACGTGCACACGCAGGCGTGTTCGCATGTTCTCGACGGCTTCAAGCCGAAATATGAATCCACCGTTACCCAGAACCTCTGGGATCAGGGCGCCGTCATGCTCGGCAAGCTCAACATGGACGAATTCGCCATGGGCTCGTCCAATGAAAGCTCCTGGTACGGCCCTGCCATCAACCCTTGGCGCGCCAATGGTTCCGACCAGAAGCTGGTGCCCGGCGGCTCCTCCGGCGGTTCGGCCGCAGCCGTTGCCGCGCATCTCTGCGCCGGCGCCACCGCAACCGATACCGGCGGCTCCATCCGCCAGCCGGCCGCCTTTACCGGCACCGTCGGCATCAAGCCCACCTATGGCCGCTGCTCGCGCTTCGGCATCGTCGCTTATGCTTCCTCGCTCGATCAGGCAGGCCCGATTGCCCGTGACGTGCGTGATGCCGCGATCCTGCTGAAGACGATGGCAAGCGTCGACGCCAAGGACACGACCTCCGTCGACCTGCCGGTGCCGGACTACGAAAAGGCCATCGGTCAGTCGCTCAAGGGCCTGAAGATCGGTATTCCGAAGGAATATCGCGTCGACGGCATGCCGGAAGAAATCGAAAAGCTCTGGGCCAAGGGCGTCGAGTGGCTGCGTGATGCCGGTGCCGAGGTCATCGATATCTCGCTGCCGCACACCAAATACGCGCTGCCCGCTTATTACATCGTCGCGCCGGCGGAAGCCTCGTCTAACCTTGCCCGTTATGACGGCGTCCGTTACGGTCTGCGCGTCGACGGCAAGGACATTGCCGACATGTACGAAAAGAGCCGCGCCGCCGGTTTCGGTAAGGAAGTGCAGCGCCGCATCATGGTCGGCACCTATGTGCTGTCCGCCGGTTATTATGACGCCTATTACCTGAAGGCGCAGAAGGTCCGCACCCTCATCAAGCGCGATTTCGAAAACGTCTTCCACGAAGGCGTCGACGCCATTCTGGCGCCGATCACCCCGTCTTCCGCCTTTGCAGTCGGTGACGAGGAACTCGCTTCCGATCCGGTGAAGATGTACCTGCAGGACGTTTTCACCATCACGGTCAACATGGCCGGTCTTCCTGGCCTCTCGGTTCCGGCCGGCCTCGACGGCAAGGGCCTGCCGCTTGGCCTCCAGCTCATCGGCAAGCCTTTCGAGGAGGAAACGCTGTTCAAGACGGCGCATGCCATCGAGCAGGCAGCCGGTAAGTTCACCCCTGCCAAGTGGTGGTAAGCGGATTCACCAAGCTCTCTACACAAACGGGCGGCATTGAATGCCGCCCGTTTGTTTTTCATCGATTGTCCAGCTCGCCCCGCACGAGTTCCAGCCCGCGCGTCGTGATGCGGTAGGGTTTGCCGCCGGAAGAGGCGATGGCTCTCTTCCGTTTCAGTTTGCGGAAGGTGAGGAGATCGAGGCCGCTGAAAATCCAGCCGTCACGCGTGTAAAGCGCGAGTTTTTCGATTTTGTGGGCGTCGTCTCGAACGAGTTCAATTCTGCCGCCCTGGGCGAGCAGGTGAAGAATGCGCTGTTCGGCGCGGGAAATGTCCATTTTTGGAAGTCCGGTCGGCGTCATATAGACGCGTGAAAGCAAATCCGGGTGCGGTTAGGGCATCCGGCTCGGTTTCAGCATGGCCCGGCGCGCAATAAACTTGCGGGCAGGGCCTTTACCGGGACTCCGATTGAGCGAACATAAAAACTCCGTTCTTGCTCCTTTTGGGTAGCGGGCAAAGCCGAGGCGGTCAAGTCCCGCCAGGCGCGAGAAAACCATGCTGGTCGAATCGCCTTGGCAATGGTTTAATTTCAACGGCCATGGAGGGCGCGGCTTGATCGTCATTCGCAATGCGCATGAGCAGGAGGCGGAGGTTCTGGCGGCCATCGGCCTCAGGGCATGGCGACAGGCAACCGCGGCTCTCGGCATCACCCCGACCCTTTACGACAATGCGGCCAGCGCCTTTTCCAATTTTACCCGCTCGTCATGGCTGGCGATCAGGGTGGCGGAGTTTGGCGGCTCGGTTGCCGGATGGGCGGCGCGTGAGCATTTCGACGAGACGATTTCCGATTTCTGGATCGATCCTGATTTTCACCGCAGAGGTGTCGGCAGCCACCTGTTGGGCGATGTCGAAAGGCTGATTGAGGACAGGGGGTTCGAGACCATCCGGCTTGAAACCCATGCCCAGAATGAGCCGGCCGTCGCCTTTTTCCGCCACCATGGCTATAGCGTCCGCTGGCTCTCCGTCTCCTATGCGCCGAAACTCGACCGCGAAGTGCAGTCGGTAGGCCTGCAGAAGCAATTGGCCGAAGTCGAGAGCGGTCTTTATGGGCCGGCTTTCTGAGACAGAGTTTGCAGAGCCTCCACCAGCCGCATCGGCCAGTCCGGCGTGATGGCGAGCGATGCGACAAGGCCAATCTGCAATATCACGATCGATATCAGGATGTTGCGGAACGGTTCCTTGCGTGTCTTATGCCGGAGCAGCCGTTGTGCCGAGATCGCGCCCAGGCTGCCGCCGATGAGTGCAAGCGATAACAGCGTGCTTTCCCGGATGCGCCATCCGCCATTTCTTGCCGCTTCCTTGTCCCACCAATAGACAAGAAAGACGAAAAGATTGAAGGCGATATAGGTTATGAAACAGAGAGCGACCGTCACCATGACGTGAATTGAAACCGGGAAGCGTAAAAAACGCGTATCCTGTATCGGCGAAAATCCCGGACCCCGCGTGAGAGGGTGCAAGATGTCTTGCGCCCGCGCTCCATTTGTTCTACCCACCAAGGCCAAAGAACCCGTATATCGTGAGCTTCAGATGACCCTTGTAGACGTGCGCACCCCCGACCCGAAACGCTTCATTCCCGGCGCCACCGGCGATTGGGAAATCGTGATCGGCATGGAGGTGCATGCGCAGGTTCTCTCCAATTCCAAGCTGTTTTCCGGTGCATCGACCACCTTCGGCAATGCGCCGAATTCCAACGTGTCGCTGGTGGATGCCGCCATGCCGGGCATGCTGCCCGTCATCAACGAGGAATGCGTGAAGCAGGCGGTGCGCACCGGTCTTGGCCTGAAAGCCAAGATCAACAATCGCTCGATCTTCGACCGCAAGAACTACTTCTATCCGGACCTGCCGCAGGGCTACCAGATTTCGCAGTTCAAGGACCCGATCGTCGGTGAGGGCACCATCACCATTTCGCTCGGTCCGGACCGTCAGGGCAATTTCGAAGATATCGAAATCGGCATCGAGCGTCTGCATCTGGAGCAGGACGCCGGCAAGTCCATGCATGACCAGCACCCCACCATGTCCTTCGTGGACCTGAACCGTTCGGGCGTGGCGCTGATGGAAATCGTCTCCAAGCCGGATATGCGCTCGTCTGACGAAGCCAAGGCCTATCTCACCAAGCTGCGTTCCATCGTGCGTTATCTCGGCACCTGCGACGGCAACATGGATGAAGGCTCGATGCGCGCCGACGTCAACGTCTCCGTGCGCCGTCCGGGCGAAGGTTTCGGCACGCGCTGCGAAATCAAGAACGTCAACTCCATTCGCTTCGTCGGTCAGGCCATCGAATATGAGGCGCGCCGCCAGATCGCCATTCTGGAAGATGGCGGCGTGATCGATCAGGAAACCCGCCTGTTCGATCCCGGCAAGGGCGAGACGCGGTCCATGCGCTCCAAGGAAGATGCGCATGATTACCGTTATTTCCCCGATCCGGACCTCTTGCCGCTCGAATTCGACGATGCTTTCGTCGAGGCGCTGAAGGTCGACCTGCCGGAGCTTCCCGACGACAAGAAAGCCCGTTTCGTGGCCGATCTCGGCCTGTCGGTCTATGACGCCTCGATCCTCGTTTCGGAAAAGGCGATTGCCGATTATTACGAGGCCGTCGCCGCCGGCCGCGATGCGAAGGCTGCCGCCAACTGGGTCATCAACGATCTGCTCGGCGCGCTGAACAAATCGGGCAAGGATATCGAGACGACGCCGGTTTCGCCCGAACAGCTCGGTGGCATCATCGATCTCATCAAGGCCGAGACCATTTCCGGCAAGATCGCCAAGGACCTGTTCGAAATCGTCTGGAACGAGGGCGGCAACCCGGCGGAAATCGTTGAAGCCCGCGGCATGAAGCAGGTGACCGATACCGGCGCCATCGAAAAGGCCGTGGATGAGATCATCGCCGCCAACCCGGATCAGGTCGAGAAGGTGAAGGCAAAGCCGACTCTTGCCGGCTGGTTCGTCGGTCAGGTCATGAAAGCGACGGGCGGCAAGGCTAACCCGCAGGCGGTGCAGGCGCTGGTGAAGGCCAAGCTCGGTATCGAGGAAGAGTAAGCGGACGCTGCCTCGTGCTCACAGGTATCGAGGCAGAAAGCTCTCATCCGTCATCCTCGGGCTTGTCTCGAGGATCTAACGACCCACAAGGTCCAATGTGCTCAGATCCTCGGGACAGGCCCGAGGACGACGTCGGGCACGAGGGACTGACATCACTTCTGCCGGGATCAACGCCCGGCATTTCTGTTTCAAGACGGAGCCAAATCATGTTCTTCATCCGCACGGCAAGCCTGCGTGACATTGAGCCGGTGCGCAACCTGCTCGCCACGACGTGGCACGCGACCTATGATGCGATCTATGGCGTGGACAAGGTCAACCAGCTGATCCTCGCATGGCATTCGCCGCAGGCCATGAAGGACCGCATCGAGAAAAAGGGCGGCGAGTTTCTGGTGGCTGACGACGGCAAGCGGATTGGCGGCATGGCCTATGGCTCCATGTCCACCAAGATGGCGAAGACAGCCCTGCTGCACCAGCTCTATGTCGCGCCTGACCTTCAGCGGCAGGGCGTCGGCCGCGATCTCTTCGCCGAACTGGAAACCTGTTTTCCGGATGCGGAAATCATGCGGCTGGAAGTCGAGCCTAAAAATACTGTCGCAATCGCCTTTTATGAAGGCGTCGGATTTGTCGAGGTCGACCGAATCGAGCGCATGGCGGGCATCGAGGGTCTGCCCGGCGTCGTTATGGAAAAGAGCCTGACCCGATGAATGAGAAACTTCAACAACTGATCATCCGCACGGCGCGCGAAGACGATCTTCCGGCACTCGCCGCCATTTTTGCCGCCGACGAGATCGGCGGCCACGGCGATACGGCGGAAGAATCGGCGCAGCCGGATTATCTCGCCGCTTTCCGCGCCATCGAAGCGTCGCCGAGCGAAACGCTCTATGTGGCGGAACTGGATGGCGAGGTGGTCGGCACCTTCCAGACGGCGATCCTGACCAAGCTCGTCGGGCGAGGGGCAAAGTCCATGGTGATCGAGGCGGTGCAGACGCGTGCCGACATGCGCGGTCGCGGCATCGGCGCGGTGATGATCAATCATTGCCTGGACGAAGCCCGCCGTCAGGGCCTGAACGCCGCGCAGCTGACGTCCAACATGGCCAGGCTGGACGCTCACCGCTTCTATGAGCGGCTGGGTTTCGAGAAGCGGCATTTAGGCTTCAGGATGAAGCTGAAATAGCGCGGATATATCTCGAAATGCTGGACAATTGCCGTGAGGGGCGGCATAAGCATGTCTTGTGCCGTGCACGGAAAATCGCTGCGGCGCATTCAAGCCCGAGGAACGTAGAATGAAGACTCTCCTGACGCAAATCTTCACCTGGTGGAACGGCCAGACGATCGGAACGCGGTTTCATACCTGGCGTTTCGGCAAGAAGGTAGGACAGGACGAGTTGGGCAACACCTATTACGAAGGCGGCACCACCTCCTGGGGTATGCCGCGCCGCTGGGTGATCTACAACGGTTATGCCGAAGCGTCGGCCATTCCGCCCGGCTGGCATGGCTGGATGCATTACCGCACCGACGTGCCGCCGAGCCAGGAAAGCTACGTTGCGCGCGACTGGCAGAAGCCGCATCAGCCGAACCTCACCGGTTCCTCCAAGGCCTATCGCCCTCAGGGGTCGCTGGCCGTGGCTGGCGAGCGCCCGCGCGTGACCGGCGACTACGACGCCTGGACCCCCGGCAACTAAGCATCTTGCGATGCGCGGTGTTGTGCAAAACACCGCGCTTGCATCCGGCCTCACCGGTTTTTGCCACATTCCGCCCTTAGGCGTTGATCCGGTCGGCGGTTCGACACAGGCAAATATTTGGAGACATATCGTATGAGGAAATTCACGCGGGATCGTTCTTTGCGTGCGCTGACAGTCTCGCTGTTTGCAGCGGTCTCTGCTGTCATCCTCATTTCGCCCGTTTATGCTGCTCGTCTTGAAAACCGTGTGGCGGTGTTTTCCGGCATCGACAAGATCACCGGCCGCATCACTTCCTTCGATGTCTATATCGATGAGACCGTGCAGTTCGGCGCGCTTCAGGTGACGCCGAAAGTCTGCTATTCCCGCGACCAGACGGAAGCGCAGAAGATCGATGCCTTCATCGAGGTGGATGAAATCACCCTCGACCGCAAGATCAAGCGGATTTTCACGGGCTGGATGTTCGCCGACAGCCCCGGCCTCAACGCCGTGGAACATCCCATCTACGACGTGTGGCTGACGGGCTGCAAGCAGGACTCGGAAGTTCCCGCTCCCTCAACGGCAAGCAAGTAATTAACCCACGACCGCGCCTATTTCTGGCGTCTGAGCTTCTCGGCCAAATCGGCCAGGGCTTTGCTTTTGCTTTCCAGTTGTTCGATCATTTCCTCCCGTGTCAGTTCAGGCTCGATCACAATCGGAACGGTGAACTTGTTGGGCTGATCGCCGGCGGGCGGTGAGGGGAACCTGATTTCGGAAAATGCCCTCTTCACGGCCATTCTTGTCTGATAGGTACTATCCCTTATGTTTTTGACCTGAACGGCCTGCATCTTTCCCGCCGGGTCAACGCGGAAAGTAACAAGGAGTACCTGCTTCTTGTTCGTCCGCACGACCTTGAATTCGGGGCGGCCGGTTACGCCCGTCAAGGCTCGGGAAATTTCGCTTCGCCAGGCGGCCTGCGGGTTGGGGCGCTGTTCGGCAGCGGTGACATTCGCCGCCGGCGTCAACATCAATAACAAGGCCGCAATCCAGCGCATGGCCATCCCCCGGCAAACCATATATCATGATCGGATAGGTCATGTTTTCGAGGGTTGCAAGCAAAATCTCAGGTTGTTTTCAGCGTAGATTTTCTTGCGCCGACGATTTTTCGAATGGTACGTCCGGCCTGTCGACAGCCGCTTCAAGTATCGTGGCATATTCCGACTTCGGAATATCGATTGCCCCGAATGTCTTCAGATGTTCGGTCGTAAATTGCGTGTCGAGCAGCGTAAACCCCTGCTGCCGCAAACGCTCGACCAGATGCACGAGGCAAATCTTCGATGCATTGGTGCGGCGGGAAAACATGCTCTCGCCGAAGAAGGCGGCGCCCAGCGAGACGCCGTACAGCCCGCCGACGAGCTCCTCGCCCTCCCACGCCTCGACGCTATGGGCGTGGCCGATCTGGTGCAATTCGGTATAGAGCCTGCGGATGGTGGCATTGATCCAGGTGCTTGGCCTGTCCGGCGCTTCCGCCGCACATCCGGCCATCACCGCTTCGAAGGCGGTGTTGAAGCGAATCTCGAACGGCTTCCTGCGCATCGCCTTGGCGAGGCTTTTGGAAACGTGAAAACCATTGAGCGGGATGATTCCCCGAATTTCCGGCTCGACCCAGAAAAGCTCGGGATCGTCAGCCGAATCGGCCATTGGGAACAGGCCGGCGGAATAGGCGCGCAGCAGGATATCGACCGTTATGCCGTTATTTCTACTGCGCCGCCCAACCATATCGTCTTAGTGAGACGCGTCACCGGCCAGATATTTTTCCAGCCAGTGAATGTCGTAATCGCCCTTCAGGATATCCTCGTTCTGAAGGAGATCCTGGAAAAGCGGCAGCGTGGTCTTGATGCCATCAACGACGAATTCGTCGAGCGCCCGACGCAGACGACGAATGCATTCGTCACGGTCGCGGCCGTGAACGATCAGTTTGCCGATCATGCTGTCGTAATAGGGCGGGATCTTGTAGCCCTGATAGGCACCGGAATCGACACGCACACCAAGACCGCCCGGCGTGTGGAAATAGGTCAGCGTGCCCGGTGAGGGAACGAAGGTGCGCGGGTCCTCGGCATTGATACGGCATTCGATGGCATGGCCATGGAATTCGATATCCGCCTGCGTGACCGACAGGCCCTGACCGGAAGCGACCCGGATCTGTTCCTGCACGAGATCCATGCCGGTGATGGCTTCCGTCACCGGATGCTCCACCTGCAGACGGGTGTTCATTTCGATGAAATAGAACTCGCCGTTTTCATAGAGGAACTCGATGGTGCCGGCGCCGCGATATTTCAGCTTGCGCATGGCGCTCGCGCAAATCTCGCCGATCTTCATGCGCTGTTCGACGGTCAGAGCCGGCGAATTGGCTTCTTCCAGCACCTTCTGGTGGCGGCGCTGGAGCGAGCAATCGCGTTCGCCAAGGTGAACGGCATTGCCTTCGCCATCGCCGAAAACCTGCACTTCGATATGGCGCGGTTTGCCGAGGTATTTTTCCATGTAGACGGCGTCGTTGCCGAAGGCTGCTGCCGCTTCGGATCGGGCCGTCGCAACGGCCTCTTCCAAATCGGCTTCGGTCTTGGCCACCTTCATACCGCGACCACCGCCGCCCGCCGTCGCCTTGATGAGGACCGGGAAGCCGATCGTCCGGGCGATTTCGAGCGCGTTTTCAGGCTTCACTTCGCCATCGGAACCGGGAACCACGGGAATGCCGAGTTCCTGCGCCGTCTGCTTGGCGGTGATCTTGTCGCCCATGATGCGGATATGTTCGGCGGTCGGTCCGATGAAGGTGATGCCGTGCGCGTCAAGGATATCGGCAAACTTGGCGTTTTCCGACAGGAAGCCGTAGCCAGGGTGAACGGCGTCCGCACCGGTGATTTCGCAGGCCGCAACGATCTGGTGGATGTTGAGGTAGCTGTCACGCGAGGGCGGCGGGCCGATGCACACGCTTTCGTCGGCAAGGCGCACATGCATGGCGTCCGCGTCGGCCGTGGAATGCACGGCCACCGTCGGAATGCCAAGTTCCTTGGCGGCGCGCAGGACGCGTAGCGCGATCTCGCCGCGGTTGGCTATGAGGATCTTCGAAACCATGCTGAACCGCCTTTATTCGATGACCACGAGGGCTTCGCCATACTCCACGGGCTGAGCGTCGTTGACGACGATTTCCACGACCTTGCCGGACTTGGGAGCCGGGATCTGGTTCATGGTCTTCATGGCTTCGACGATGAGGATGGTCTGGCCTTCCTTGACGGTTGCACCCACTTCGATGAAGGGACGTGCGCCCGGGGCAGGCGAAAGATAGACCGTGCCGACCATGGGCGAGGACACGGTGTTGGCCGGGTTGCGGGCAGGCGCTGCGGAGGCCGCAGGGGCGGCCGGCGCGGCTGCGGCCGGTGCAGCAACGGGGGCTGCTGCCGGTGCGGGCGCATAAGCAGCAGGCGCTGCGGCATAGACCGTGGCGGCGGGAGCGGCGCGGGAAACGCGGATGCGCAGGTCGTCCTGCTCCACTTCGATTTCCGAAAGGTCGGTATCGTTGAGGATATTCGCGAGTTCGCGGATCAGTTCCTTGTCGATACCCTGTTTCTTTTCAGACATGACAAACCCTATTCTTTGTTTCTTTTTATGCCGTGATGTTTTTCAGCGCGTGAAGCGCCATGATGTATCCATATGGTCCGAAACCGCAGACCATGCCCTTTGCCGCGGGTGATACCATCGATTTGTGACGGAACTCTTCGCGGGCGTGGATGTTGGAAATGTGCACTTCCACGACGGGCGTGGAAATCGCGCGAATGGCGTCATGCAACGCGATGGATGTGTGGCTGTAGGCGCCGGGATTGATGACGACGCCTACCGCCCGCTCGCCCGCCTCCTGCAACCAGTCCACCAGCACGCCTTCGTGGTTGGACTGGCGGAATTCCACTGCGAAACCGAGATCGGCACCGGCTTGAAGGCAATCATTCTCGATGTCCTTCAGCGTCTTGCCACCATAGATACCCGGTTCCCTTTTTCCCAGCATGTTGAGATTGGGGCCGTTGATGACGATGATGATGTTGCTCATTCACGTTTCCATAAGAAAATCAGCGACACCTATAGACTGCGCAGCCGTCAAGGAAAAGCCCCCGCAAGCCCTAAACCGGCCGCTTGGCAGGCATCTCACAGGGAATGCAGTGGCTTTTTTGGCAATCAGGAGCAGGTGGCTTTTCCACAGCTGCGCATATTGGCGATTTTTTCCTTCAGCGGGTCAGCGCCGACCGCACCGAAAACCGCCTCGTCGCCGACGATATAGGACGGCGTTCCGGTGATGCCGAGGCTGGTTGCCAACTTGTAAGTCTCCTGCACCTGCTCGTCATTGGGGTTCTCCGCCATCGATTTGCGGATGTCGGCTTCCTTGAGACCGAGCGAGGTCGCGACTTCCATGGCGCTGTCCTCATTCGCCCGTCCGCGACCGCCGAGCAGCGTGCGCTGGAATTCGGGATACTTGGCCGGCGCAAGCAGCTTCACGGCATTGGAGACACGGTGGGCCGCAACCGATTCCGGTCCGAGGATCGGGAATTCCTTGAGAACGACGCGCACCTTCTTGTCGCTCTTCAGAATATTGTCCATGTCGCCCATGGCGCGTTTGCAATAACCGCAATTGTAGTCGAAGAACTCGACCAGCGTGACATCGCCATCCGGGTTGCCGAGCGCCAGATCGAATTTCGATTCGAAGATGGCCTTCTTGTTGTCGGCGACGGCTTCCGCCGCCTTGGCGTTGCGCGCCGCATATTGCTTGCGCTCAAGCGCATCCTGAACCTCGAGCATGATTTCCGGGTTCTCGATCAGATATTGCTTGATGAACTCGCCCATTTCCTTCTTCTGCTGCTCGTCGAGCGCATGGGCGGGCAGGGAGGCGAATACCGTCGAAAGGGCCGTCACGCTGGCGAGAAGGGTGGAACGGAGAAAATGCGCCATATCGGTCCTCATTCTGTGCGGCCGGAGCCTCTTGAAATCTTATGAAGGCAATTACCTTACTTTAAGCCAAATGCCATACGGCAAAAATACTTGTCCGCATTATGATCGCATGATTGTGAAGATTGTGATTCTGCGGCAAGTCTCTGAAATACGGTTCAGGAAAGAGCATGCCCTTGATTACGATGTCGAAGCGGAGCGCAGTCGAACCCTTTCACGCCATGGATATTCTGGCGGAAGCGAATCGGCGCAGGCAGGCGGGCCGCCCCGTCATTTCCATGGCGGTCGGCCAGCCCTCGCATCCCGCGCCGAAAGCCTCGCTTGCGGCGGCTGAGGCGGCGCTGAAGCATGGGCGGATCGGTTATACCGATGCGCTCGGCCTGCGCGAGCTGCGGGAGGCGATCGCCGGTCATTACCGGCTGCGCCACCAGGTCGCCATCGATCCGGCCCGCATCGCCGTGACCACGGGCTCATCCGCAGCCTTCAATCTCGCTTTCCTCAGCCTTTTCGATGCCGGCGATTATGTCGCTATCGCAAGGCCCGGCTATCCGGCCTATCGCAATATTCTGAAGGCTCTCGGCCTCAATGTCGTGGAAGTGCCGGTTACGGCGGAAACCGGCTATACGCTGACCCCGGCAAGTCTGGAGCGGGCAGAGACAAAGGCCGGCTGCAAGCTGAAGGGTGTGCTTCTGGCAAGCCCGGCCAATCCGACCGGCACCGTTACCGGCCGTGAGGCGCTGAAGCGGCTTGCGAGCTACTGCGAAAGCCGCGACATGGCTTTCATTTCCGACGAGATTTATCACGGCCTTACCTTTGTCGGCGAAGAGACGAGTGCGCTTGAAATCACCGACAATGCCGTGATCATCAACTCCTTCTCCAAATATTATTGCATGACCGGCTGGCGCATCGGCTGGATGGTGCTGCCCGAAAATCTGGTCCGTCCCGTCGAGTGTCTGGCCCAGAGCCTTTATATTTCCGCGCCCGAACTGTCGCAGCTTGCGGCGACAGCGGCCTTTTCGGCGGCGGAGGAACTGGATGTCTATCGGGAGAGCTATCGCACCAACCGCGATTTCCTGATGGCGCGCCTGCCGGAGATCGGCCTGCCGCTGGCATCCCCTATGGATGGCGCTTTTTACGCCTATGTCGATACCAGCCGTTTTTCTAATGACAGCATGGATTTTGCCAAGCGCATGCTGGCGGAAATCGATGTGGCGGCGACGCCGGGCATGGATTTCGATCCCGAGGAAGGGCACAGGGCGCTGCGCATTTCCTATGCGGGTTCCGTGTCGGATATCGCCGAGGCCGTTGGACGTATTGCCGGCTGGCTGAAATAAGCCGGGATCATCCGTTCGGGGAAATCAGGTAAGGGAGATCAGGCGGGCGTGCAGCCGAAGGTGCTGTTGAACGCCTTCTCGCCCTTCGCAGTGAAGGTCAGCACACGGCCGTTTCCGCGCCGCAGCCAGTCGCGCTGCTGCATGGCTTCGAGAAGCGACGCGCCAAGCCCGCCGCCGAGGTGATGGCGACGTTCGCTCCAGTCCAGGCAATGCAGGCAGACCGGGCGACGGGCCTTTTCGAGTGACGAAAGGTCGATGCCGAAGCTTGAGAAGAAGTCGCGTCCGTTCTCGGTTAGGGCAGGATCGTCACCTAACGTCACGAGCCCTTTTGCGGTGATGGCGGCAAGCAGCGCAACGCCGCTTTCCCCGGCCAGATGATCGTAGCAGATGCGCGCTTCCCGCAGCGCCTTGTCCTTCGGTCCCGTGCGGACGCGGACTGCGCCCGTGCGCTGGGCAAGACCCATCAACGCTTCAAGAACATGCGCCACATCCTCGTCGGAAAGACGGAAATAGCGGTGACGCCCCTGTTTTTCCGCTTTCAGGAGTTGCGCCTCGGAGAGCTTCGACAGATGCCCGCTGGCGGTCTGCAGGGTCACGCCTGCGGCTTCGGCAAGCTCGCTTGCGGTCAGCGCGCGTCCGTCCATCAGCGCCGTCAGGATGTTGGCGCGGGCAGGGTCGCCGATCAGCGCGGCGACATTGGCGATTAAGGGTCCGTCTTTCATGCTTCGATGGTAGCCGAAGCATTGATGCAAGGCAATGGCGTAGAAAGGAGAGGCAAACCACGAGGAGACAAACGATGCTGACCTGTTTCATCCGCTACGAGATCGATCCTTTCAAGGTCGACGCCTTTGAGCGATATGCTCGCACATGGGGTGAGGCGATACCGCGCTGCGGGGCCGATCTGATCGGCTATTACGCGCCGAAGGAAGGATCGAGCACCATTGCTTACGGTGTCTACAACATCGAAAATCTCGCCGCTTACGAAGCCTACAGGGCACGGCTGGCCGTTGATCCTGCAGGGCGGGAAAATTACGAATTCGCCCGCCGCGAACAGTTCATCCGCCGAGAGGACCGGCTTTTCCTGCGTCTCGCTTCCACTCCGCATGCCGGAGGTGGACAATGATTGCCGTTATCTTCGAGGTCTGGCCGGCTGAAGGCGAGAAGCAGCATTATCTCGATATCGCGGCAGGCCTGCGGGCTGAACTGGAAACCATAGACGGCTTCCTGTCCGTTGAACGGTTTCAAAGCATCGGCAATCCGGACAAGATGCTCTCTCTGTCCTTTTTCCGGGATGAGGAGGCGGTGAGGGTATGGCGCAACACCGCGCCGCATCGCACTGCGCAGTCGCTGGGCCGCTCCGGTGTTTTCTCCGATTACCGGCTGCGTATCGCGCAGGTGATCCGCGACTATGGCCTGGAGGAGCGGGAGGAAGCGCCGGCCGACAGCCGGAAAGCCCATCCGGGAGAGGGAACAGCTTAGGCTGATATTTCCAGCATCAGTTTTTCTGCATGCCGTTGCAAGGCTTTCTGGTTCGAACTCGCCTTTGAAACCCGTTATAGATAGGCCAATGTGGTGCGGGACACCCTTAAGGTTAGGACAAGGAGAAAAGCGATGTCGGCAGAAAAAGTAGCGATTGTAACGGCAGGCGGCAGCGGCATGGGGGCCGCCGTGGCGAAACGTCTGGCCGCGGATGGCTACAAACTCGCGATCCTGTCTTCGTCCGGCAAGGGGGAGGCGCTGGCGCAGGAGCTGGGCGGTATCGGCGTTACCGGCTCCAACCAGTCCAATGACGATCTCCAGCGGCTCACGGATCTGACACTCGAAAAATTCGGCCGCATCGATGTGCTGGTCAACAGCGCCGGCCATGGCCCGCGCGCCTCCATTCTCGATATTACCGATGAGCAATGGCACACCGGCCTCGATGTCTACCTCATGAACGTCATCCGCCCGACGCGGATCGTCGCCCCCGTTATGGTGAAACAGAAGGCGGGCGCCATCGTCAATATCTCGACCGCCTGGGCTTTCGAACCGAGCAGCATGTTCCCGACATCCGCCGTGTTCCGCGCCGGTCTTGCCTCCTACACCAAGATTTTCGCCGATACCTATGCGGCCGACAATGTGCGCATGAACAATGTTCTGCCCGGCTGGATCGACAGCCTGCCGGCGACGGAGGAACGCCGCGAGAGCGTGCCGATGCAGCGTTACGGCAAGAGCGAGGAAATCGCCGCCACCGTGGCATTCCTTGCCTCTGATGGGGCCGGTTATATTACCGGTCAGAATATCCGCGTTGATGGCGGGCTGACGCGGTCTGTTTGACGGGTTGGCCTTTCCCACTCCTCATTCCCGTGACAAGCGCAGGAATGAGGAAATGTCAGCGGCTCAAAAAACGCCCGTTCTTTGCGCCGATAAAAGAAAACGCCCGCAACATCGTTGCGGGCGTCTTTTATTCAGGATGTGGCTTCTCTCAGAAGAAGCCCTTGCGCTGCCACCAGCCACCCTTGCGGGGCTTCGGCTCCTCGCCATCGGCGGGGGTGGAGGAACCGGAAGAGGTGACTACCGGCTCCGAGCTCGAGACATTGCTGCCCCGGTTCGCGCGGACCTTTTCTTCCGTGGCCGGTGCTTCCGCTTCCGAAGCCAGATCGGCCGAAGCCTCACCCGCTTCTTCAATGGCGACGTCCACCACGGTTTCCTCAACGATCACCGGCTCCACCGTTTCAACGGCTTCGGCCTTCGGCGCTTCCTCGGTTTCAGTCTTGGCCTTTGCCTTGCGGGTGCGGCGCGGCTTTTTCGGCACGTCCTCTTCCGCGACCTCGGCAACCGCACCTTCCACCACCTCGGCGGCGGTCGGCTCTTCGGTTACGGATGCTTCGGCGGAAGCCTCTTCGCTTTCACCTTCGGCTTCCGAGCCGGCGGCATCGAGAGCCTCGTCTTCCGCACGGTTGCGACGTCCGCCGCGCTTGCCGCGACGGCGGCGCTTGCGCTTGCCGTCCTCTTCGGAGGTTACGGCTTCCGTTGCACCGTTTTCGGTTTCAGCATCGGCTTCATCGGTTTCGACGCCATCGTCATCACCTTCGGCATCATCGCCTTCCGCATCGCCGGACTGGGCGTCGAGCGCGCCGTTCTGCTCGCCCTGACCGCCCTTGCCGCGACGGCGGCGGCGACGCTTGCGCTTGCGCTTGCCTTCCTCGCCATTGTCGCCCTGCTGCTGCTGGCGTGGCTCGGAGGTCTGCGCCTTGACGATTTCTTCCTCGTCTTCGTCCTCTTCCACCTCGGCGACGAAATCGTCTTCCTCTTCCACGAAGTTCGGCAGCATCTGGATGAGGCTTTCGATCTTCACCGGATTTTCGACGGCTTCACCGCGATCGATGGCGAAATGCTGCGCACCGACGCCGGCGTCAGCAGCGATGATGATCGAAACGCCGAAGCGGCCTTCATAATCGACGATCGTGCCGCGCTTGTGGTTGAGCAGGTAGAGCGCCGTTTCCGGCGTGCAGCGCACCGTGATGTTGTGGGTGGTGTTGCGCAGCAGATATTCCTCGACGCCGCGCAGCACATGCAGCGCGATGGAGGATTCCGAGCGAACATGGCCCGTGCCGCCGCAATGCTGGCAGACCTGCGTGGTCGATTCCAGTACCGAAGCGCGGATGCGCTGGCGCGACATTTCCAGAAGGCCGAAATGCGAGATGCGGCCGACCTGAATGCGGGCGCGGTCGTTCTTCAGGCAATCCTTGAGCTTCTTCTCGACAGCGCGGTTGTTGCGCTTTTCTTCCATGTCGATGAAGTCGATGACGACAAGGCCGGCAAGGTCGCGCAGGCGCAGCTGGCGCGCCACTTCTTCCGCCGCCTCGAGGTTCGTCGTCAGCGCGGTTTCCTCGATGGAATGCTCGCGGGTCGAACGGCCCGAGTTGACGTCGATGGAAACCAGCGCTTCCGTCTGATTGATGATGAGGTAACCGCCCGACTTCAGCGTGACCTGCGGCTGCAGCATCCGGTCGAGTTGGGCTTCGATACCGGAGCGCGAGAAGATCGGGTGAATGTCGCGGTAAGGCTGAACCACCTTCGCGTGGCTCGGCATCAGCATCTTCATGAAGTCTTTGGCTTCACGGTAGCCGTCTTCGCCCGAAACGATGATCTCGCCGATATCCTTGTTGTAAAGATCGCGGATCGAACGCTTGATGAGCGAGCCTTCCTCGTAAACGAGGCAGGGGGCCGTGGAGTTGAGGGTCAGCGTGCGGACATTTTCCCACAGGCGCATCAGATATTCGAAGTCGCGCTTGATTTCGACGCGGGTACGGTTGGCGCCGGCGGTACGCAGGATGACACCCATGCCCTGCGGCACTTCCAGATCGCGCGCGATTTCCTTCAGGCGCTTGCGGTCGGCCGGCTGGGTGATCTTGCGGGAAATACCGCCGCCACGCGCCGTATTCGGCATCAGAACGGAATAACGGCCGGCAAGAGACAGGTAAGTGGTCAGCGCCGCGCCCTTGTTGCCGCGCTCTTCCTTGGCCACCTGCACCAGAAGAATCTGGCGGCGCTTGATGACTTCCTGAATGCGATACTGCTTGCGCGGCTTGCGGGCGACGCGGTCCGGAACCTCTTCCATGGCGTCTTCGGCGCCGACGGATTCGATCACTTCCTTTTCGTGGTGATCGTCATCGTCGTCGTCATCATCGTCATTGCCGCGGCGAAGACCCTCGACTTCCTCGGAAATCGTGTCGGTATCGACCATGGCGGCCATTTCACCGCCGGCGCTGCCATCGTCTTCAGAAGACGCTTCGGCGGCCTCGGCCGCTGCGGCTTCTTCTTCCGCCGTCTTCTTCTTGGCGCGGGGGCGACGGGTGCGCTTTTTCGGCTTTTCTTCCTCGGCGGGCGCTTCTTCGGCTACGGCCTCGACGGCCGCTTCTCCAGAAACCTCTTCCGCGGCAGGCGCAGTCTCTTCCACGACGACCGTTTCAGTGGTTTCGCTGGCGGAAACAATGCCGACATCCGGCTGATCCACCTGCGAAAGGTCGATCATGGGGGCGCCGGGCTCGGGTGCGTCAGCGGATTCGAAATCGTCGCTGCGGCGATGATCCTCGGCTTCCGCTTTCAGGAGGGCCTGACGGTCGGCGAGCGGAATCTGGTAATAGTCCGGATGGATTTCCGCAAAAGCGAGAAAGCCGTGGCGGTTTCCACCGTAGTCGACGAAGGCCGCCTGGAGGGAAGGCTCAACGCGCGTGACCTTGGCAAGGTAGATATTGCCGCGGATCTGTTTCTTGTGCTCCGATTCGAAATCGAATTCTTCGATCCGGTTCCCACGGACAACGACTACGCGTGTCTCCTCTTCGTGGGAGGCGTCGATAAGCATTTTGTCTGCCATGTAAGCTGTGCTCCTCGGCGCAGCCTTGTTTTATACGAGAACAGGCCCGCCACACGGACGAGCCTTTCATATGAGTGCAAGGATGTGCCGGAAATGAAGTCTCCTGCCGGGCGTCTGTAAACTGGCAGCATCCGGACCGACGGCGAGGCGCTTGGCCTGCTCCTGGTATCCGGTTCATGTGAAAACTGCTGCGACATCATTGGCCAGGCGGAACGACAATAATATATAGACCCCTTGGGATCCGATGAATTTGCTCTCCTCAGAGCGGCGGTGGCAGCGCCACCGGGTAGGTCTCCGGCCACGGCCGGAATTGATCGAGTTTCAGGATAAATGTAACGACGGCAGATGATTGCCCGATTTGCAGCGCCAGCGTCTTTTTCGATTGGCAGCCGGCGGGCATCTATCCCGTCAACACTTTTAACCCTCATCCGTGTTGTATGTTTTCTCTGTCATAATAGCAATAGGCTGGCTAAATATGCCATATTATTGGTGGAATTTCCGGGTTAACAATTGGTTCACCAAGGCCTGCGATTGTGGGGCGCAAACGCGCAAACTATCGTACGGCGTGGTCGAAACGGCACTGTTGCCGGCGTTTTTCCTCGCCCTTTATCGAAAATGACTGAAATACGGAATTTCTTGAAGACCATGAATTTCACGCGCAACGCAGCGATATTCGGTGGGAGAGGGCGGCTTGGCGCGCGAATCGCGCGGCTTGCGGCTGCTCTGGCATTTTCCGTCGTCGCCTCTATTTCCGCCGCGCCGGCAGCCCATGCCGTGGAGCCGCTCGTCGTTCATCAGGCGCGGATCATCGGCGATGAGGCGCGCACGCGCATCGTTCTCGACTTCGCCGAAGAGCCGGAATTCGACGTTCACTATCTCGATTCGCCCGCCCGCATCGTTGTGGACTTTCCGGCGGTGAATTTCAGCTTTCCCGCATCCGACCTGAAGCCGACCGGTCTTTTTTCGGATATCCGTTTCGGCAGCATGGGGCAGAACAGCGCCCGCATCGTGCTGACGGCGAAAAAGCCGGTTCAGGTGGCGGTTGCCGAAACCAAAAAGACCGATAACGGCCAATCTTTCCATTTCGTGCTCGATACGGAAATCACCACCAAGGGCAAGTTCGCGGAACTGGTGAAGGATCAGCAGTGGCAGGCGGCGGCCCCGGTGACGACTGCCGCGATCACGCCGGATGACAAGACGTCGCGGCCAGCGGAATTCGTCATCGCTGTCGATGCCGGCCATGGCGGCATCGATGCGGGCGCCACCGGCGGCACCACCGGCACCGAGGAAAAGGTCATTACGCTGACTTTCGCCAAGGAACTTGCCGAGCGGCTGAACCGCGAGCCAGGCATCAAGGCTTTCCTGACGCGCGATTCCGATACCTTTCTCGCCTTGTCGGAACGGGTGACCATCGCGCGGCAGAACAATGCCAACCTCTTTATTTCCCTTCATGCGGATACGTTGAAGCAAAAGGGCATCCGGGGCGCGACCGTCTATACATTGTCGGACCGGGCATCGGACCGGCAGGCGCAGGAACTGGCGGAGCGCGAAAACAAGTCTGACCAGATCGCGGGCGTCGCTGCCTCCAGCGAGCCGCCGGAAGTGGCCGATATTCTTCTCGATTTCACCCGCCGTGAAACGCAGGCCTTTTCGGTGACGCTGGCTGAAAACATCGTCTCCTCCTTTGAGGGGCAGGTTGGGCTCATCAACAATCCGCACCGTTACGCCGGTTTCATGGTGCTGCGCGCCCACGATGTGCCGTCAGTGCTGCTGGAACTCGGTTTCCTCTCCAATCCGGAAGACGAAAAGCTGCTTCTCGATGGGGAATGGCGCAAGAAGGTGGCCGATACGCTGGCAACCGCCGTTGGGCGATACCGCGCCAAGGCCATGGCAAATGGCGGCTGAGAGGGCAGCCGGCAGAGCGGCAATGCTGTTGCCGCCCTGCCATTGACCGCCGAAAAGCTGTTCAATTCTTGGGTCTTGCAGACGATTACGAAGGCGAAGCCCTATTTTACTCACATTCGCCGCGTTACTCGGAAAGCGGATTCGGTGGCGATCCGCAAAGCGTCCGCAGCGCGATTGCGGGCCTACCGCCCGGTAACATATCAGCGAATGCTGCCGTATCCGGCTTGTCATCGAAGGTATGGTGTGCAAAACGGCACGCGATATGCAAGGATGCGCCCGTAAATCGTCGGGCGTTGATGGTTACGATTCGAATTATCGGTAGCTTGGTATGATCAGACTGATTGGATATTTTTTCGGCTTGGCCAGCGTGCTCTTCCTGTGCGCCGCCGCCGCCGGTGCGATTTATTTGCACGGCGTGACGAAGGACCTGCCGGATTACGCAGTTTTGAGCACCTATGAGCCGCCGGTGACGACCCGCGTGCATGCCGGCAACGGCGCGCTGATGGCGGAATATGCGCATGAAAAACGCCTGTTCCTGCCGATCCAGGCCATTCCCGACCGGGTGAAGGCTGCTTTCCTTTCGGCGGAAGACAAGAATTTCTACAACCATCCGGGTGTGGATGTCTTCGGCCTCGGCCGCGCCATTCTCGTCAATATCCAGAATTTCGGCTCCGGCCGCCGTCCGGTCGGCGCCTCCACCATCACCCAGCAGGTGGCGAAGAACTTCCTTCTGACCAACGACCAGACCATCGACCGCAAGCTCAAGGAAGCCATTCTGTCCTTCCGCATCGAGCAGACCTATTCCAAGGACAAGATTCTCGAGCTTTATCTCAACGAGATTTTCTTCGGCCTGAATTCCTACGGCATTGCCGGCGCGGCGCTCACCTATTTCAACAAATCGGTGACGGAACTGACGATTGCGGAAACCGCCTATCTCGCATCGCTGCCGAAGGGTCCGGCCAATTACCATCCGATCCGCCGCGAAAAGGCGGCTCTTGAGCGTCGCGACTGGGTGATCGACCGCATGGCCGAAAACGGCTACATCACGGTCGCCGACGCCACGGACGCCAAAAAGCAGCCGCTTGGCGTCAATCTGCGTCGCGGTGGCGCGCATATCTTCGCGTCTGACTACTTCGCGGAGGAAGTCCGCCGCCAGATCGTCGAGAAATACGGCGAGGAAGCGCTTCTCGAAGGCGGGCTCTCGGTCCGCACCTCTTTCGATCCGCAGATCCAGATGGAAGCCCGCAAGGCGCTTCAGGACGGTCTGGTGCAATATGACGAGCGTCGCGGTTTCCGCGGACCCGTCGAAAAGATTGAGACTGCGGGTGACTGGACGGCGGCGCTCGCCAAGGTCAAGGGCCTGCGCGACGTTCCGGAATGGAAAGTCGCTGTGGTTCTCGCTGTCGCTGCCGATGGCGTCGACATCGGCGTGCAGCCGGACACGGAAACGGAAGATGGCGACAAGCGCACGCGCGGCCATATCTCCGCTGAAAACATGCGCTGGGCTTTCCGCGATGCGACCGGCAAGAAGGCCACCGCCAAGTCGCCGGTTGGCGTCCTCTCGGCCGGTGACGTGGTTTATGCGCAGCCGCTTTCCAACTCTGGTAATGAATATCGCCTGCGCCAGCCGCCGAAAGTGCAGGGCGGCATGGTGGTGATGGACCCGCATACCGGCCGTGTTCTGGCCATGGTCGGCGGTTTCTCCTATGCGCAGTCGGAATTCAACCGCTCGACGCAGGCGATGCGCCAGCCGGGCTCCTCCTTCAAGCCGTTCATCTACGCGGCGGCACTCGATAACGGCTATACGCCAGCGTCGGTCATTCTCGATGCGCCGATCGAGGTCGTTTCCGGCAATCAGGTGTGGAAGCCGCAGAATTACGGCGGCGGTTCCGCCGGCCCGTCGACCCTGCGTCTCGGTATCGAGAAATCCCGTAACCTCATGACGGTGCGTCTGGCGCAGGATATGGGCATGAATCTGGTCGCGGAATATGCCGAACGCTTCGGTATTTACGACAAGATGCCGCCGCTTCTGTCCATGTCGCTGGGTTCCGGTGAAACGACCGTGATGCGTATGGTCTCGGCCTATTCGGTCATCGCCAATGGCGGCAAGCAGATCAAGCCGACACTGATCGACCGCATTCAGGACCGCTACGGCAAGACGATCTTCCGGCATGAGGAGCGCGCCTGCGAAGGCTGCAACGCCACCAGCTGGCAGAACCAGGATGAGCCCGTCATCGTTGACAATCGCGAACAGGTTCTCGACCCGATGACCGCCTATCAGACGACCTCGATGCTGGAAGGCGTCGTGCAGCGCGGCACGGCGGCGGGCAAGATCAAGGTCGATCTGCCGGTTGCCGGCAAGACGGGCACGACCAACGATGAAAAGGACGCCTGGTTCGTCGGTTACACGCCGGACATGGTCGCCGGCCTCTATATCGGTTTCGATTCGCCGGCGCCTCTCGGCCGTGGCGGCACGGGTGGCTCGCTGTCCGCGCCGATCTTCGGTGAGTTCATCTCCGATGCGGCCAAGCACATGGAGCCAAGCAAGTTCATCGTACCTGCCGGCATGAATTTCGTCGCCGTCAACCGCAAGACCGGCATGGCGGCGGTCGAGGGCGAGCCCGACACTATCATGGAAGCCTTCAAGCCCGGCACGGGTCCTGCTTCCACCTTCTCTGTCATCGGCGATGACGGATACATGTCGCAGGAAGACATTCTCAAGACCTCACCGCAGGCGCAGCAGGCCATCACCGGCGGTGGCGGCGGTCTTTATTGATATCACTCCTGACGTTTGGCGGGGGCGCGGGTCTTTACATCCGCGCCCCCCGCATTTATTTGAGCAACGAGTTTCAATGAAGGTGAAGAACCAGCGAAATGCGCAATGAAATCGTGAACGTAGTCGACGAAATCAAGCAGGCCATAAGCCTGCTGAGGAGGCATCTTTGACTGGGACCAGGCGATAAGACGACTGGACTGGTTGAATAACAAGGCAGAGGACCCGACCCTCTGGAACGATGCCACCGAAGCCCAGAAGCTGATGCGCGAACGTCAGCAGCTGGATGACAGCATCAATGGCGTCAAGGCGCTCGAGCAGCAGCTCAAGGACAATATCGAGCTGATCGAACTCGGCGAGATGGAAGGCGATGACGAGATCGTCAAAGACGCCGAAGACGCATTGAAAGCGTTGAAGAGCGAGGCGAACCGCCGTCAGGTGGAAGCCATGCTCTCAGGCGAAGCCGATACCAACGATACCTATCTCGAAGTGCATTCGGGTGCCGGCGGCACCGAAAGCCAGGACTGGGCGAACATGCTTCTGCGCATGTATACCCGCTGGGCCGACCGCGAAGGTTTCAAGGTCGAGGTGCTCGAAGTTCACGACGGCGAAGAAGCCGGCATCAAGTCCGCGACGATCCTCGTCAAGGGCCACAATGCTTTCGGCTGGCTGAAGACGGAATCGGGCGTGCATCGCCTCGTTCGTATTTCGCCTTATGACAGCAATGCGCGTCGCCACACATCGTTCTCTTCCGTCTGGGTTTACCCCGTCGTCGACGATTCGATCCAGATCGACATCAACGAGAGCGATTGCCGCATCGATACCTATCGTTCGTCCGGCGCAGGCGGCCAGCACGTCAACACCACCGACTCGGCGGTGCGTATCACGCATATTCCGACCGGTATTGCCGTTGCCTGCCAGCAGGAGCGTTCCCAGCACAAGAACCGCGCCAAGGCGTGGGACATGCTGCGCGCCCGCCTCTACGAGGTGGAGCTGCAGAAGCGGGAAGAGGCGGCCAATGCGCAGGCCGCATCCAAGACCGATATCGGCTGGGGCCACCAGATCCGTTCCTACGTTCTGCAGCCCTATCAGCTGGTCAAGGACCTGCGCACCGGCGTGGAAAGCACCGCACCCGGCAACGTACTGGACGGCGATCTGAACGAGTTCATGGAAGCGGCCCTCGCGCATCGCATCAGCGGCGGCGCGGATGTGGAAGTCGCGGATATCGACTGACGCGCCAAGTGCGTTGATTGAAAAAGATTACCCCTCGCAAACCCATTGCGAGGGGTTTTTCGTTGGAGGACAAGCATGAGACAGGCGCTCTATATCGTTGACGTCCAGCCAAGCTTCAATCCGCCGGCTGCGCTGGTGGCGGAAATATCCGCTCTCGCCCTGACAATGCCCAGCATCGCCACTGTCGAGCGCCATGACGAAAGCGTAACACCCTTTGAGCGGCAACTCGGCTGGAAACCGGGCAGGGATGACGAGTCGCTTGTTGCGGCAGATCGCATATTCGTCAAACACGGTTATGCGCCACCCCGGGAGGTCATCGACCACCTTCTGTCGCTGAAACTCGATAGGGTGCTGGTCTGCGGCATTCAGGCCGATACCTGCGTGCTGGCCGCCGGTTTTGCGCTCTTCGATGCGGGGCTGCATCCCACGCTGTTGCCGTGGCTTACGGTGGGCTCCAGTCTCGACCGCAGCGGTGAACTCGGTGCGAGATTGTGGAAACATCATTTCGGTGCGGTTCTTGTCGGGCCGGAGGCGCTGCAAGCGTAACCTTGCCCGAGCCGCGCATCTGGCCGATCAGTTGGACGCTTTCTCGATCTTCATCTCGCCCAGCTCATCGATCAGGATCGTCCAGCTTTCCGCTTCCTTGGCTATCGGGTCCGTCTTCAGGTAGACGGTCACGAACAGGCCGGGCGAGGCGGGTGCGCCATTCGAGCTTTCGGGGCGAATATCCGTGACATAGGACTTCATCTGGCTGAATTCTTCCAGCTCGATATTTTCCAGGAGATTCGGCCCATCGGCGGTAAAGACGATTCGCTGCAGGTAGATTTTCGCCGTGCCGTCGCCCTGGCGGATGGCGATGACCTTGTAATAGCCGCGCGTGGGCGAGGCAGGCGGCGGCCGCAACTGCCCGTCGGGGCCTTTCACCGGCTCAAGATTGCGATCTTCCCACATGCCGCTGCTGACGACGAAGATTGCCGAAACCGGCAGCGTGTCAATCGCTTCCGTCTGCGCCCGCGCGGGAAGCACGGCGGCGGCGAAAAGAAAGGCAGCGAGGATAGGTCTTGTCAGTTGCATGGCCATTGTCGATTGTGGGCGTCAATTGTTGAACTGTTCCGCGAGAACCCGGTCCGACCATGAACGATCCGGATCCGAGAGAATTCTGGCCGTCCTGTCCTGCGATTGTGCGATCCGAACGTGACGAACGGATTTCACCTCGGTGTGGTCGGCCACCGCATTCACAGGGCGCTTGTCGCGCTCCAGAACATGAATATCGACCGTTACCTTATTCGGCAAAAGCGCGCCGCGCCAGCGCCGCGGCCGGAAAGCACTGACCGGGGTGAGCGCAAGCAGCGGCGATTCCAGTGGCAGGATGGGGCCATGGGCGGAGAAATTGTAGGCTGTCGACCCTGCCGGCGTCGCCACCATCATGCCGTCGCAGATCAATTCTTCCAGCCGCACCTTGCCGTCCACCTCCACACGAAGCTTGGCGGCCTGATGCGACTGGCGAAACAGGCTGACCTCGTTCATCGCAAGTGCCGTGAATTCGTCGCCGTCGGAATCCGTCGTCGTCATGCGCAGGGGATGGAAATCGTTGCCGCTCGCCACCGCGATGCGCTCCAGCAGGCCGTCCACCCGGTAGTCATTCATCAGGAAGCCGACGGACCCCCGGTTCATGCCATAGACCCGCTTGCCGGAATTCATCGTCTCGTTGAGAATCTGCAGCATGAAGCCGTCGCCGCCGAGCGCGACGATCACTTCCGCCTCTTCGAACGGCGTATCGCCGTACATGCCTTTCAGCTCTTTCAGCGCCGTCTGGGCCTCCTCGGTTGCCGAGGCGACAAAGGACAGTGAATAGGTAGAATGCGACATCCGCTTCCCTCGACAACGCGCAGACCGGAAACCGTCCACGCAAGGCGCTGTAACCCGTTGAAGCGGCTCGAAATCTTGAAACCTCGACAGGGAGGTCGATAACAAGCCGCCAGACGCACCCTTGGTACATGAAGACGGCGGCTGGCGACAAGGCCTTTCGAAGACGCAGGCGTTCCCTGGCGGCGGAGCGCACCGCTCCGGTCCACAGCTTCTTGATTTGCACCCGCCGACAAGGGTTGCGATGCGGAACGGCCTGATGCAGTTTGCCAGGGCAGTCGGAATGACGAGTGGCAGGAGACGGATGTGGCGCTGAACTACGATATCTACGATGTCTTTACCGAGACGAAAATGGCGGGAAACCCGCTGGCGGTCATGTATGACGCCGATGATCTTCCCCAGGCCACGATGCAGGCGATCGCGCGGGAGATGAATCTCTCCGAGACGGTTTTCGTCAACCGGTCCAGCAATCCGGCCCATGCGGCTTCGCTGCGCATCTTCACGCCATCGGGTGAATTGCCCTTCGCAGGCCATCCGACAGTCGGCGCGGCGGTGGCCATTGCCGAACGAAATCGCGGCGAGGGCGATGACGATATCGATATGGTCTGCGTGCTGGAAGAGCAGGTGGGTCCGGTGCGTTGCGCGGTGAAGATGCGTGCCGGCGCGGTCAGCTTCGCGGAATTCGACCTGCCGCGCAAATCGTCCCGCGTGGAACTACCGCTCGATCATACCGCGCTTGCCGATGCGTTGGGCGTCAGCGAGGCGCATCTTGGCTTTGAAAACCATGTACCGTCGATCTGGACGGCCGGGGTGCCGTTCCTCATCGTACCGCTGCACAATATCGCCGCCATCAGGGACATGGATTTCGATGCCAATCTTTGGCTGCGCACGGCGCCGCTGGTGGAAGGACGCCTGACGGCGGCCTATATCTACTGTCGCGGCGGCGTCAATCACGCGGCGAAGTTCCACGCCCGCATGTTCTCTCCGGATATGGGCATTTCAGAAGACCCCGCCACCGGTTCCGCCGCCGCTGCCCTTTCCGGCGCCATCCACCATTTCGATGGCCTGACCGATGGCCATTATCCTCTGCTGATCGAGCAGGGCGTGGAGATGGAACGACCGTCCCATATCCACCTGCGTATGGACGTCAAGGACGGCGAAATCGCCCGCGCCCGCATCGGCGGCCACGCGGTGCGCGTTGCTTCGGGCACGTTCGAGATTTGATTTCAGCGTCACCCGCTAAGTTCGATGTCTTCGAGGAGCGATGAAACAGCGAGCAGAGCCAAAAGAAAAACCCCGGTCTTGACCGGGGTTTTGTCATTTCAGCGTCACTCGGCTCAGTTGAACCGGCCCGCCGCATGGGCAAGCATCGTATAGACCTTGCCGGTATCGGAGGTGAGGTAGGACTGTGTCACGGTCCGGTCGCGGTCGGTGCGGGCCACGTCGGCAAGCAGCTTCTCAAAATCGGTGATGTAGCGGTCCACGGCGGTGCGGAATTCCGCTTCCCGCTCATATTTGCGCTTGATTTCGTCGAAGGTGGTCTGACCCTTCAGCGTATAGAGGCGACGGGTGAAAACGTCGCGCTCGCCGCGCTGGTAACGACGCCACAACTCCACGGAGGCGTCGTGATCGATGGCGCGGGCGATGTCGACCGAAAGCGAGTTCAGCGATTCCACCATGTGGCGCGGATTGCGGGTGTCGGCCGCACGGGTCGGCTGCTGTTCCGCGCCGGCGCGTGGTGCGGATGCCGCTGGCGTTTCCTGCGATGCGCCGCGCAGCAAATCGCTGATCCAGCCGCCGCCTTCTTCGCGGCGTCCGGTCGGAGCGCCCGGCTGGGCCGGGGCAGGCGCCTGACGGTTCTCGACCTGACGGTTCTCAAGCGGCAGGGTACCGCGCAATGCCGCCGGTGCGGGAGCGGGCTGCGGCTGAGCCGGGCGCTGCTGCTGAACCGGAGCCGGAGCTGCCGGCTGAGGACGCGTTTCGACACGGCGCTCGGCCGCTGGCTGGGTTGCGGCGATGGCGCGGGCAACCGGTTCGGAGACTTCCATCTGGTGGGTCGAACGACCAACGAGCTGGGAAATATCCTGCAGGGCCTTGATCTGTTCGGAAACGGCGCGACGCATGGCGGCAGCGCTTTCCTTGGCTTCTTCCGGCAGGTCGAAGGCGCCGCGCTTCAGTTCCGCACGGGTCGCATCCAGTTCGCGGCGGATATCGTGGCTCGAGCGGCGGATTTCGTCCGTCGCACCGGCAAAGCGGCTCACGGCCTCCTCGACGGCCTGACGCAGCGTCTCCTTGAGGCTGGCTGCGGCGGCATTCGATTTTTCCGAGGCGCTGCCGAGAAGATTGTCCACTTCCGAAAGCGAGGATTCGACACCGCCACGCAGGCGGTTGACCAGCTCGTCGGAATATTTCTGCGCGTCGGACAACGTGCTTTCAATGGAGCGGCTGGCATCCTGACCGGCCGACAGCAGGGCGCCCCGCATGGTCTGTGCTGCCGAGCGGGCGCGCTGTTCGGTCTCATCAAGCGAACGGCCGATATCGGAGAAGGAGGCCTGCAGATTGTCGCGCAGATTGCCGGCGACGTTCTGCGAGCGCTCCTCGGCCTCGTTGAGCGTGGTTTCGACCACGCCGATGACGTTGCGCATGGCGCTTTCGATTTCCTCGGAACGCTTGACGAGGCCGACCGACAGGCTGCGCAGCGCGTCCTGGCGCTCTTCCAGAGTGCCGACGAGGCTCGACTGTGCGGCATTGAGGAGCTCGGAAGCCTGGCTCAGCACCTTCGAATGTTCCTCGAAACGGCCGACGATGCCGGCAACCTGCGCCAGCGTCTGGCCGGAAATATTCGACAGGCGGTCGATCTTTCCTTCGAGCAGACGGCTGGAGCTGGACACCATGTCGGCGGCCTGCGAGGCGGATTCGGAGAAGCGCGTCGCCGAGGCGTTCAATGCCTCGTCTGCCGCGCCGAAGCCCTGTGCGGCGCGCTCGACAGCGGAGTTGAAGTTGGTTGCCGACTGTTCGACGATCTCCGCCATGCTGTTATGGGTCTGCGACAGCATATCCGTGCTCTGGCGGGTGGCGGCCACCAGCTTGTTGGCCGCATCGCTGCCGGCGCGGGCATATTTGTCGATGCCCTGTTCGACGGCGTCCGCCATGGCCGTATGCGTTTCGGACAGCATGTCGGTGCTCTGGCGGGTCGCGGCGACGAGCTTGCTTGCCGCATCCGTTCCGGCAGCGGCATAATCGCTGATCGCCTGTTCCACCATGCCGACCATGCCGCTGTTGCTCTGCGACAGAAGGTCCGCGCTCTGCTGGGCTGCGGAAACGATCTTTTCGGCGGCTTCGCGGCCGATGGTGGCATATTCGTCGACGACAGGCTTGGCTTTCTCTTCGATCAGGCGCGAAAGCTCGGCGGAGCGGCTGGCCAGCATCGAGTTGAGTTCGCGGGTGCGGTTGTCCAGCGCCGAGCGGATGGATTCGCCGCGTGCGTCGAGGGCGGATTCGACACTGGTGAGCGTCTCGGAAATGACGCCGACCTGAGAGCGAACGACGGCTTCAGCCTCGGCAACCTTGTTGACGATGATGTTGCCGGCCTCGGAGAAGGTCTGGGCGACGGCGGCGGCCTGACCGGAGAGACGGGTCTGCGCATCCGAAATGCGGTTGACGATCTCGCCGGAGCGTTCCTCGATGGCCTTGGTGAAGGCCTCGTTCTGCGCCTGCACCTGTTCTGCGAATTCCGAACCGGACTTGGCGAGAAGGGAGGTGGAGCGCACGGCTTCTTCGCCGATGCTCTGGGTGGCGGAGGTGACCGCGCCGCGCAGGCTGACGGCGAGATCGCTCGCCTTGCCTTCAATGGTGCGGTTGACGTTTTCAAGACCGATGGTCAACGCCCGGTCCATGGTGCCGAGGCGTTCATCGATACGGGCCGTGCCGGTATCGAAGGTTTCTGCCAGGCGGCTGGTCCGGTTTTCGAACGTGTCTGCGACACGTGTGGTCTGTTCGTCCAGAATGCCCGTGATACGCTCGGCCGCCTCGTCGCTGGCGCGGGCGAACACGGCCGTCTTGTCTTCCAGCGCTTCGGCAAAGCGGCGGCCGGCATCTTCGATCGAGGTGTTCACATTGGCGAGATCGCCGCCGACGCGTGCCTGCAGCGTATCGAGCGAGGTCTCGATACGGGCGCCGGTTTCGTCGAGACGGGTGGTGACATTGCCGATGGAGGTCTCGATTTTCGAGGACAGGGCATCCGTCGCGCCGCCGATTTCGCGGGCAGCCTCGCCGATCTTGACGGCGATGTCGCCGGCGCTGTTGCGCAGGCGCTCTTCCAGCGTCTGCGCACTGCCGTCGATCGCCTTCTGCAGCGCTTCCTGCTGGGTTTCGAGCGACAGTTCGAGCATGCTGGCGCTGGAGGCGACCGTGGTGCCGATCATCATCGCCTGTTCGGAGAGCATGTCGCCCATCTGGGCCGTGGCGGAGCTGAGCGTCGCGGCAAGATCCGCCTGGCGCTGATCGAGCGCGGTGCGAATATCCTCATGCGATTGCGACAGATTGCTTTCGAGGCGTGAAACACCTTCTTCCACCGTCTGGGCAAAACGGGTGCTGCCGTCTTCAACGACGCTTTCGATGCGGTTGGCCGCACCCGAGACGCTCTGCTCGATCAGGCCGCTATTGCGCTCCAGCGATCCGGCAATGCGTTCAGCCTGCGAACCGAGCATGGTTTCGAGCCGCTCATGGCCGCTGGCAAGCGCGTTTTCAAGCGTGAATGCGGTGGCTTCAAGACGCTGGCCGACGCCGGCTGCCGCAAGCGAAAGCGACGATGCTCTGGCATCCATAGCCTCGGCAATACGGTCCTCGACGCCGGAAATCGCCATGTCGAGCGCCATGGTGCGGCTGTCGAGCGCGTCTGCGATGCGCTCCTCCGCACCGGAGACGATGCCCGAGAGGGCCGCAGTACGGCTGTCAAGCGCGCCGGCAATGCGGTCTTCGACACCGGAAACGGCATTCTGCAGCGCTGTGGTGCGACCGTCGAGAATATCGGCGATCTTTTCCTCGACACCGGAGAAGCTCATATCGAGCGCCATGGTGCGGCTGTCGAGCACATCGGTGATGCGCTCTTCCGCGCCGGAAACGACGGTCTTCAGCGACTCGGTTCGGCTGTCGAGCGCCCCGGCAATACGGGTCTCGGCGCCGGCAACCAGCTCGCCAAGGGCTGCGGTGCGGGTGTCGAGCGCTTCTGTGATTTTTTCTTCCGCGCCGGAGAATGCC
>NZ_LT009745.1:1282378-1305469 GCF_900013505.1 Agrobacterium deltaense RV3
CCGGCGACCACGTCTCCGAAGGTGGCCGTGCGGCTGTCGAGCGCGCCGGCAATCTTTTCCTCAGCACTTACGACAATGCCGGTGAGGGCAGAGGTGCGGTTGTCGAGCGTCTCGGAAAGTCTTTCCTCGACATTGGCAAAGGTCATGTCGAGCGACAGCGTGCGGCTGTCCATCGTGTCGGCGATGCGTTCCCCGACGCCGGAAATGGCGCTGGAAAGCGCGGCCGTGCGGCCATCAAGCGTATCGGCAATACGGCTCTCCGCGCCGGAGACGACGTCATGCAGGGCAGCCGTACGACTTTCCAGCGTGTCGGAAATGCGGTCCTCGATGCCGGAAACCGCGCCGGTGATGGCTGCTGCCCGGGTTTCGAGCGTTTCGGCAAGACGGCGCTCGACATCGGCGACGACGCTGTTGATCGCGGCGGCACGTTCGTCGAGCATGGCGGCGAGACGTTCGGCCGTGCCGGAGACGGAGCCGGTAATCGCCATCGAACGGCTGGCGAGCGCTTCGTCGAAACGGTTCTGGCTGGCCGAAAGCGCGCCGAACAGGGCATTGCTGCGTTCGGCCAGCACGGCGTCGATCTTCTCGTGCGAACTGGTGAAGGCATCGGTGATTTCGGCGGTACGCTGGCCGATTGCGTCGCTGAAGGCCTGTGTCCGGCTTTCAAGGGCGCTTTCCAGCATTTCCTGGCCCGTGCCGAGCGCAGTTGCGAGCGCCAGCGATTGATCGGTCATGGTGGTGCCGATGCGCTCCAGACCGGCGCTCAGCATGGTGTCGAGCGCTTCGGAGCCGCCGGCAACGGTTTCGTTGATGCGGGCGAGGCTTTCCATCAGCTTGCTGTCGAGGCTGCCGGCGCGCTGGTCGAAGGCGCTGGCGAACTGCGCGACATGCTCGTCGAAGGCGGAGTTGACCTGGCCGACCGTCGCCTGCATGCGCTCTTCGTAGAGGCCGGAGCGAAGGTCGAGATCCATGATCGCATCGTCCGCCGTGCTCTGCAGGCTCTGGCGGAAGGAGAGACCCTTTTCTTCAAGCGTCGTGGACAGCTTGTCGAGAACGGTATCCAGCGAACCGCCGATGATCTGCTGGCCGCGGTCGATATTGCGGTTGAGTTCGAGCGTGCGCGTGGACAGCGTTTCGTTGAGCTGGCGGGTACGCTCTTCAAGCGCGCTGTTGAGGCTTTCCGCACCGCTATCCAGCGTCGAGGCATGGATTGCGAAACGCTCGAGCAGGACTTCACCGCGCTCATCCAGCGTCGAGGTGAGGTTGTGCAGTCGCATGTCGAATTCGTTGGACAGCGTCGCGCCGGAGGAATTCAGCGCCTGAAGCAGATTTTCGGTCTTGGCGGCGATCAGGCTGCCCATCGCTTCGGTCGAGGCGCGCGATTTTTCCAAAAGCGCGGCCGAGCGGGTGTCGATCATCGAAGCGAAGGCCTCGCCAGTCGTGGCGATCCGCATCGAAAGCTCTTCACCGACGATGGAAAGCTCTTCCTTGATCTGTTCCTGCGCACCTACGATGGAGGAGCGGATACGCTCGGCGTGATTGACGATGGCGTCACGCTCGGCGGTCAGTTCCTGCACGAGGCTGCGCACGCGCAGTTCGTTGTCGGCATAGCTGCGCTCAAGCGCGTTGACCTCGGAATGCACGAGGGTCTCGAGTTCCGTCGCGCGGGCGATCGTGCGCTCGATACCGTCATTCATGGCCGAGACTTCACGGCGAACCGCCTGGCCGACGGACATGATGCGGTCAGACGCGACCGTTTCCGGCTCGGCAAGGCGAAGGGCGACTTCGGCCATGGAGCGGGCGGCGTTGCGCAGATCGCGGGCGCGCGCCATCATGATCGCAAAGGCGAAGAACAGCATGATGGGAATGAGGATGCCAACGACGATAGCCATCAGGCCGGGGATCGCGGTGAGATCGGCCAGCGAAGCGATGTTCCACAGCGCGTTGCCATAAAGAAGATGTGCGATGCCAAGACCGCCGAGCGCCCAGATGACCGACATGATCGTGGCGTTGCGCAGCGCGCCGCCGATGGAGCCGCCTTCCAGCGATTTCAGGATCATGGCCGGGCTGCGCTTGGAGCCGTCATTGGCCGCTTCGAGATTGGGCGATCTGGGCGTCTGTTCGGCAGGCGCGCGGGCGGCCTCGGGAGCAGGGGTCGGTCTGCTTGCTTCCTTCAATCTGGCCTCCGGCTGCTTCGGCGCTGCAGTTTTCCGCGTCTCCGGCTTTTCTTCGAAAGCGCCAAGCTGCAGGGCGTCTTCCAACGCCTGAAATGCAGTCTCGTCGACAGAGTCGCTGATCTTGTTATTCGCCATGCGGTTACGCCTCGTTACACATACGCCCGGCTTCATGCCGTTGACCACTTGCGTTCCGCAAGCGGACTGCCGCCATCATGCCAGCGGAACATTATCCCTTGAAGAGAGAACAATTCCGCCATTTACCAAATCCCGAATTGCTGGTGGTCCAGCTTTCGGGCGAAATTACATCACTGTGCCGCAATAACAAAGCTTGAGCTTAAGCCTCGTGGGAACGGCAGTACCGTAGTGACACATTTAGGTGTTCGAAACAATTAATGCGGATTTGCGGCGGTGGCGAAGTGTCGGCTTTTTAACAGTTTTTAAACCTGAGTTTCACGCTGAACGCCTTGTTTCGCATAAGTTTAACATAAATTAACCATAGCAGAAGATTTTCGCCTGCGTCACGCCGTAATTTAAGCCGATAGCAGCGGCCCGGATGCGTGAATACGACACAGATGTGACACGAAACAGGAAACGGCGAGACAGGAATTTCAGCCATGGCAGCGGTCAGTATTGCTTTCGAAGCTCCCGACAATTGCGGCGGTGCGCCCGCCGCCGGTAAAAAACCGATCGATTTCGATCATCTCGCCAGTCAGACGATGGGCGACAAGGATCTGGAGATCGAAGTGCTGCAACTCTTCAGCCGCAACGCCCGCGCCGCCCTGCATGAAATGGCGGGCGCCGACGACAAGGCTGTCATGGCGACGGCCCATCGTTTGAAGGGGTCTGCGCAGGCCGTCGGCGCCTCGGCCGTTTCCGCGGCCGCAGCCGTGGTGGAAGACAAGGGCAATGACAGCGCGGCGATAGCAAAACTCGCGGCGACCATCGTCGAGGCCGAAAATTTCATCCTCAAGCTCTGCCGCTGAGGCGCAACATATCAAATTTGGCATTTTGCAAGGCCGGTTGCATCTGTGCGCCCTTGAAGCGGGTTGCCAAGGCGGACCGGCCTTTCTATGTGTTTAGAACAGTTCTTAGATCACATTTTGGATTTCCGGCATGACAAAACTGACCATCGTTGCCTTTGATGGCACGCCCCATGAACTCGACGTGAGCAACGGCTCCACCGTCATGGAGAATGCGGTGCGCAACTCCATTCCCGGCATCGATGCGGAATGCGGCGGCGCCTGTGCCTGTGCGACCTGTCATGTCTATGTCGACGACGCCTGGGCCGAGCGCGTCGGCGGCCCGGAACCGATGGAAGAGGATATGCTGGACTTCGCCTTTGACGTGCGCCCCACCTCGCGCCTTTCCTGTCAGATCAAGATGAACGACGAGCTCGATGGTCTCGTCGTTCATGTTCCCGAACGTCAGGGCTGACATCTTTCGTCATTGCTAAACGCAGAAAAAGCCCCGCTCACCTGGTAGCGGGGAGCGGGGCGAGGCGGGTACGCAGCATGCAGGCGAGGGAGGAAACACCTGCGAGCCCTCAAGTGCGCACCGGGAGAACCGGAGACGGCTGGAGCCCTCAAGCCGCTTGGCCGAATGGTCCGATACCGTACGAAGAACGTACAATGAGTCTTGGCGACGGCACCATCACGAGAATTCACGGGTGATATCGGACATGACGTAACGTCATGTCCGCGCTTGATGTTAAGGGAATGAGATGGGGTATAAGACCGCTCAGCGGCGGTTCTGGCCCTGCTCGAGCCGGTTTTTCAAAAGCCGTGTCATGCGGGCATCGAAATTTTTCGATTCCACCACATCGAAGCGCATCTGGTCCTTGTCATGCTCGTCCATCACCGTCTGGGTGATCTTGCCGACCATTTCCTGCAGCGTCTCGCAGCTTTTCTGCGGGCGAAGCGACGTCAGCTGTCTTTCAAGCGAGCGGGCGTGGGTGCGGGCGATTTCCGCGTGGCGCTCCTCGTGGCGCTTGATATCGGCAAGCAGCGTATCCCAGATGAAGGCCAGTTCCGCCGTGGTGCGGCGGCGGTTTTTCCATTGCGGCAGGAGAATGCGGGTATTCAGCACCACTTTGGTCGTTCCGACGCTGCAAAGGCCGTTTTTCTCGACATAGGTGAGCTCGCCGCCGAATTTGATTTCGGTGGCGCCTGGATGGCGCGCACCGGTATTGCGCGTCAGCGGGCCGTGCCTGGAAAGCTGCTGGTCAAGGTCAGCGGCGGTTTTGCCGCTGATCGAAAAATAGGAATAGGTCTTGCGGACGATGGTTTCGGAAAAAGCCGATCCGGGTAGGGAAAGTGCCACCGCGGCCGCTAAAGCGGCGCAAAGAGCACGTGATGATTTGGTCATGACCCGGCCTTCCGGTTGAACTTGAAAAAGGTTTGCTGCATAGGCGGAGCGGAACTTATAAGAATTGGCATAACACTCCGTTATTCCCGAAAGGCGCGTGTTACGTGATAACAGCCGGCAGCAACGCGTGGCAAGCGGCCCATGGCCGCTCCCTGAAACTTGATGGGCGTGGCCGTATTATGGCCATCGTCAATGCAACGCCCGATTCCTTTTCCGATGGCGGCCGTTATCTCGCCGTCGATGCGGCTTTTTCCCATGCGCTGACCTGTGTGGAAGAGGGCGCTGACATCATCGATATCGGCGGCGAATCCACCCGGCCGGGAGCGGCCGCGGTGACGGAAGCCGAAGAACAGGACCGGGTGCTTCCCGTCATCGAAAAATTGCGCCGCGAGACGGATGTGCTGATTTCCGTCGATACCTATCGCGCCTCGACAGCGCGGCTGGCGGTCGGGGCAGGCGCACATATCGTCAATGATGTCTTCGGCCTGCAGAAGGACGCGGAAATGGCCGGTGTGGTCGCCGCCACCCGCGCCGGCGTATGCATCATGCATACCGGCCGCGACCGGCAGAAGCTTGCCGATGTCATCGCCGACCAGTTCGTATTCCTCAATCGCTCGCTTGAGATCGCCGAGGATGCGGGTATTGCCCGTGACGCCGTCGTGCTCGATCCCGGTTTCGGTTTCGCCAAGGACGAGAGCGAAAATGTCGCGCTGATGGCGCGTTTCGGCGAACTTGCCGCCTTCGGCCTGCCGGTTCTGGCCGGTACGTCGCGCAAGCGTTTCATCGGGTCGCTGACGGGCCGGGATGCGGCCCATGAACGGGATATCGGAACGGCTGCGACAACCGCGATACTGCGGCTTGCCGGCGCTTCGATTTTTCGCGTGCACAATGTCGCCGCGACCCGCGATGCGCTGGCAATCGCCGATGCGGTTCTTGCCAAAACGTCGGCAAAGGCCGATGCGTAAGTCAACGAGTGCCCGAATGCCGTGTCCGGAAGGTGGCGCGGCTTTTTGGCGAAACAGTCCTGCCATGGAGGCGATGCGATGAGCCGCTATACCATCATCCTGAAAAACTGTTCTTTTTTCGCCCGTCATGGCCTTCTCGAGCAGGAGGAGGTGCTGGGCCAGCGCTTTTTCGTCGATGCCGAGATGGAAGTCGAGGCGGGTGATGCGCTGGAAACCGACGATATCGAAAACACCGTCGATTATGGCGTGGCTTTCGCCGTCATCGAAAAAATCGTCGTCGGCCAGCGCCGTTATCTCATCGAGGCGCTGGCGAACGACATCGCCAAGGCGCTTCGCGCCCGTTATCCGCAGATCGTCTGGCTCAGGATCACGGTACGCAAACCTTCGGCACCGGTTCCGGGCATTCTCGATTATGCGCAGGTGAGCGTTGAACACCGTGCCTGAAAAAATGACCGTCGCCACCTTGGGGCTCGGCGGCAATATCGGCGATCCTGCCGCCGCCATGGCAAGGGCACTGCGCGAACTCGATGCGCGTGACGATTGCCGCCTGCTGGCCGTGTCCGACCTTTACCGCACGCCGCCCTGGGGCAAGACGGATCAGGCGGATTTTTTCAATTGCTGCGCCTTGGTCGAAACCTCGCTTTCAGCGCCTGGGCTGCTGCAATTATGCCTCGACATCGAAAAGGGTATGAAGCGGGTGCGCACGGAGCGCTGGGGGCCGCGCACCATCGATATCGATGTGCTGACCTATGGGAATGAATCTCTCGTAACGGAAAGCATCGAGGTGCCGCATCCGCGCATGACGGAGCGCGCTTTCGTGCTGATACCGCTTGCCGATATCGCGCCCGACCTTGAGGTAAAAGGCAGGCCCGTGCGGGAATGGCTTCAGCAGGCGGACAAGACCGGCATTGTCAGCGCAAACGAAAAACGGGAGTGGTGGACACTCCCGCTTGGCGATGGCTGAGAAGAGTATGGCTTTTACGGCTTGATCGAACCAACGGCGAGCTGGTCGATATCGCGCGCCAGCGTCACGCCGATGACCGGGATCATCTGGTCGGCGACCTTGACCGAAATGGTGATGTTCATCGAATTGTCGTTCGAGACGCGGGCGACCATTGCACCGTTGAGCTTGGCGCGGTTGATGCCGACGACGACCTTGTCGCCGCTGACCTGTCCGGAGGTGATGTCCAGTCCCTTGCCTTCAGCACCGTCGAGGAATTTGCCCTCGTAAGAGTTGCCCTTCTGGCTGATGACGGCAGACATGGGCTGGCTGAAGACGCCGACGCGGCAGGTGCCGCCGAGCTTGATGCCGGTCTGCTTGTCGTCGAGTGGCTCGCCGGTCAGATCGCAGGTGAACTTCGTGCCCTTGTATTTGCCAGCGACGATTTCGCCCGGGCCTTTCCACACACCGGCCACGGAGCGGAAGAACACGTCGTCGCGATCGCGCGATGCGGCATGGACGTCAGACATGCCGAAACCGCCGCTGACGGACAATATGGCGGCAAGTCCGCCCACAAGCGAAAAGAAGCGCGAATACATGATACTTTCCCCGGCGAAGATGCCTGTTCGATAGGCTGCAATCTACCGGCGGAATGGTTAATGCTTGGTTTATTTCGCTCTCATTTGCGGCTTCGTTCGTAACCTTTTGAACCGCCCAGGCCCGGGTAATCAGGCTTTTTCACCGGTTTTTCCACCGCTTAAATCGGGTGTGAGGTCGGACATGAAATCGCCGATCCCCGGCCGCTTCACCGCCCTGAACGGCAGCGGACGGCACAGATCCATCGCGGCAATGCCGATTCGCGCCGTCATCAGGCCGTTGATGACGCCTTCGCCGAGTCGCGCCGAGAGTTTCGAGGCAAGACCGTGGCCGAGAACCTGCTGGGCGAGCCCGTCGCCAACGGCGATCGAGCCCGTGACGGCAAGATGGGCGACGACATCGCGCAGCAGCTTCAGCATGCCGAGTGTGCCGGGACGGCCGCCATAAAGCTCCGCCATGGCGCGCACCAGCCGCGTCACTTCAAACAGCACATAAGCGAGATCGACCACCGCGCGCGGGCTGACGGCGGTGACGACTGAGACGCGCTTGGACGAATTGAGAATGAGGGCGCGGGCCTGCCTGTCGAGCGGAACGAGCAACTCACGTTCGGCAAGCTCGATCAGATGCGGGCCGTCGATCACATCGTTTTCCGTTTCCTTCAGCGCCGCACGCCCCTTGGCCGTTTCGGCCCTGTGGGAGAGAACGGCATTCAGGCGGGTGACGATGGCGCGTGCGGGTTTCGGGCTCTTGTCGAGGCTCGCCGTCTCGGCATCGACCTTCAAGGATTGCACGGCGTTAAGCCGCATGATGCCGAAGACTTCCCGGCCGACGAGAACGAGAACGGCGAAAAGCGTCACAATAAGAGCGATAGTGGCCGTGTAACCCAGCCAGTCGGAACGGGAAAACAGGTTGCGGATGAGCTGATCCGCCCAGAGCCCGAAGGCGAGCGAGAACAGGACGCCAAGCGCGCCGAGCGCAAGTTTGCCGAAGGAGAAGCGGCTTTTCTTCGGAGACGCCACCGGCAGCGCGGCGGCATCGATCTCCTCAGGCGCCAGAAACGGATCGTCCTCGTCGGGCGTCAGCGAAATCTCGGCGTCGAAGCTGCGCGGCGCGCGTTTCTGCGCCGTCGACGGCCGTGCCGTCTCCTCGGTCTCGAGCGTGAAAGCTGCCGGGCGGCGTGTCTGCGGATCGGTGGGTGTGGGAAGCTTCATGCGAGCTTGTCTCCGAACAGGAACTGCATGGCGCGGTCGAGCCTGATATGGGGAACGGAAAGGCGGATGCCGCCGCTGCCCGGCTCGTCTATATTCGGCGGGCGGAAGCGCACGACATTGACGTCCGGCAGCGACGCCTTGTCGCCATCCCTGTCGATGCTGCGGAAAAGCGGTTCCGGATCCTCGGGCAGATCGCCGGGAAAGATCGCCGTCTTGCGATTGCCGTCGAAGGTCTCGCCATTGATGGTTTCACCGGCCATGGGCGTGCCGACGATAACGGGCAGCTCGTGGCCATCCTGTCGCACGCTTGCCTCTCTGGTGGCGCGCACGGAAGCGAGCGCCATGACCTCGATGCCGGCGCCATTCATGCCGATGGTGGTGATGGCGCGGTCCACCAGACGGCGGGTCAGGCGCTCCAGCCGGTCGTGGCTTTCGTGGTGCAGGTGATCGGCCTTGGTGGCGGCAATCAGCACCTTGTCGATACGCCTGCCGATCAGCGACGACAGCAGACTGTTGGTGCCGGGGCGGAAACAGGCAAGGACATCGCCCAGCGCCCGCTCCAGATCCTGCACGGCTTCAGGGCCGCGATTGACCGCCTGCAGCGTGTCGATCAGAACGATCTGCCGGTCGAGGCGGGCGAAATGCTCGCGGAAGAAGGGTTTGACCACAATCGACTTGTAGGCGTCATAGCGCCGTTCCATCATGGCGCGCAGCGAGCCTTTCGGCGCTTTCTCATCCGTCAGGCCGGGAAGCGGTGCGAAGGTCAGCGCGGGCGACCCTTCCAGATCGCCGGGCATCAGGAAACGGCCGGGCGGCAGGGTGGAAAGCGATCTTTCATCGGATTTGCAGGCCTTCAGATAGGCTGCGAAACTTTCGGCCAGACGTCGGGCCGTCATCTCGTCGGCCGGTGCGTTGATATCGAGCGAAGAGGCGATCGCCAGCCATTCCTGCGCCAGTTCGGCGCGGATGCCGCTTCCGGCAAGGGCGACGGTCGCGTCGCTGAACTGTTTATAGTCCTGCGACAGAAGCGGCAGGTCGAGCAGCCATTCGCCGGGATAATCGACAATATCGATGGAGAGCTTACCGGCCGAAAACCATCGGCCCCAGCCGCTGGCGCTCTGATAATCCAGCGTTATCCTGAGTTCCGAGATCGCCCGTGTCGAATCCGGCCACAGCCGGTCGCGCACCAGCGCCTGAATATGATCCTCATATTGAAAACGCGGAATGGCGTCATCCGGCTGCGGCTCCAGCCGCACATTCGAGACACGTCCGGACCGCATCGCCTCGAACAGCGGCAGCCGGCCGCCGTTCAGGAGATTGTGGACGAGGGAAGAGATGAAAACCGTCTTGCCCGCCCGCGAAAGGCCGGTGACGCCAAGCCGCAATGTCGGGTGGGTGAGGTTGCTCGCACGGTCGGCCAGATTATCGAATGCGATAAGCGCGCTGTCTGTCAGGGACGTAAGAGAAGGCGGCAATGGCAGTTTCCTGGCTGTGTTTAACGGTCACGGCTGCAATATAGGAAGGTATGGCTGCCCAAAAAAGAAGCGCTCCAGCGGATTTTCAGCAGGGCGGCTTTGCAAAATTCTTAGGAAGGGCCGCGGCGATTATTTGCCCGGCGCGAGAAAATCGACCAGCCGCCAGCTGTTTTTACCGTTTGCGGCGCTGTCATCATGGTCGAGAACCGCAAGGCCCGATGTCGGAAAGCCCGAGGGCAGGGCGGCATGCAGCAAATCCTCACCGATCATCGCTTCCAGCGTCGCCTCCATGGTGGGGTTATGGCCCACCAGCATCACCGATTGCGCCTGCGCCTGCGCGGCAATGAGGGAGAGGTAGGTTTCGCTGCGCGCATTATACATCTCATCGACGTAGAAGATGTCTATGCCTTCGTTGAAGGCACGCTGCCAGGCCTGCGTGGTCTGCCGGCAACGCGCAGCCGTGGATGACAGAAGCAGATCGGGGCGGTAATGCCGGTCGGCGGCAAGGTCGGCGATGACCTCCGCCTCGGCAAAGCCGGCTTGGTTCAATCCCCGGTCGAAATCCCGTTCTCCCGGCGCCGCCCAGGCGGCCTTGGCGTGGCGCAGAAGATAAACTCGGCTCGGGGAAGATGCTGTCAAGGGCGGGGACCGGCGTTCGAATGTCAGGGCACGGGTTGAATGCTACAGGATAGGGTTGCAGGACCGCAAGTCCTCTTTCCTGTTGGTAAGTCGCGTTGAAGTGATTGAAGAAGAGTTCGCTTCAATACGAATAAAGGATAAAAATTAGTCATTTAGATGATTTTTGTGTCAGTTTTAAAAATGCCTGAAAACTGATCTGCAGACTTGAATCGGCCACTATCATTGGAGTATACACCGCCGCATTGAGATGTTCTTCGAGGAGAATCGCGTTGAGTGAGAAGATCGATCTTAGCAAATATGTGCTCTCGGAAGACGATGAGTTCATGAATGCCAGCCAGCGGGCTTACTTCCGCGCGAAGCTGGTCGCCTGGAAAAATGACATCCTGAGAGAAGCGCGCGAGACCCTCGGACATCTCGCCGAAGAAAGCGCTAACCACCCCGATCTCGCCGATCGGGCTTCTTCCGAAACGGACCGGGCGATCGAACTTCGCGCCCGCGACCGTCAGCGCAAGCTGATTTCCAAGATCGATGCGGCTCTTCAGCGGATCGAAGACGGTACTTACGGTTACTGTGAGGAAACGGGCGAGCCTATCGGCCTCAAGCGTCTGGACGCCCGCCCGATTGCAACTCTTTCCATCGAGGCGCAGGAACGCCACGAACGTCGCGAAAAAGTCTATCGCGACGAATAAGGCGCTGCGGCCGAGAGGTCGGCAAATCGCATGACAAATAATAAGGGCACGGAAATCGTTTCCATGCCCTTATTCTATTTCGAATTTCTTGTCGGAAGACCCGCGCGCGTCAGCGGTCGCGGGTCACGGAAAGCTCTCCGAAAATACGCGCCATTTCCTTCTGCATGTCTCCATCCGGTGAAGCGCCGGTGACAGGCGGGGAAGCTGGCTGCGGCTTGATCTGCTTTTCCGCGACAGGGGCGATGGACGGTTCGTTATCCGCCTCCTTGCTCTTGGCGATCTCCGCCTCAAGGAAGCTTTCGAAATCACTGGCGAGCTCGTCGGAAAATTTCGGCTCAGCGTCGTTCGAAGCCACAGCCGGATTTTCAGGCTTGGGCGGGAAAGGTGCGGGCGGCGTTGTCTGTCCCGGCTTCAGGTCGGGAAGAACGCGCTCCCGTGCGGCGTCGAGAAAATCGGCGGCGATGGATTGGTCGATCACCGGCTCGCGCGCGGCAAAGACCGGCGGAGCGAATTCCGCAGTCCGTTCTTCCGCCTTTGCCTCTAACGGCGCCTGTGCAGGGATCGGCGGTGCGACCGGTGCCGGAGCCGGAGCGGGCACGACGGGCTCGGCACGCCTGGGTTCCGTTCGGGCCGCAGCCATATCGAGCGATGCCGCCGCCAGGGGCAAGACCGCAGCGACCGGAGCCGCTGCAACCGGTATTGGCGGTGGCGTGGGGCGCGCTATCTCCCGCTCGGGTGCCGCCTGTCTTGCCGGCGGCGCGGTTTCGCGCGCCGTAGAAGGCGTGGGTACGGGTTGCGGCGGGGTCGATGGGCGTGGCGGAACCTGAGCGGCGGCCGCCGCAATGGGTGCTGGACGCGGGGACGCCACAGGTGCCGGCGGCTCCGGCCGCTGTGCTTGCTTGACGGGTTCTTCAGGCACGGAAACGGGAGCCGCAGCTGCAACGGGCTGCTGTTGCGGCAGGGCGGAGCGACGCTCCTGCTGGATCGCGGGCTCGGCTCTCTTCTGCTCGCTTTCCTGGCGCGGCAGCGCCTTCAATTCCGGCTCCTGCACGTCCCTGACAATCGGGATCGCGCCTATACCGCTTTCGATGACGATATCCGTCGGACCGCCGATCATGACGAGATGCTCGACATTGTCACGGCGCACCAGCACCAGACGGCGGCGTGCGTCCACGGCCGTTGCATCGAGAACCTGCAGGCGCGGCTGCCGGTTGCGCCCGCCGCGGATGAAAGGGGCAGAACCGCTGCGCCTGCGCAGAAGCCACAGCGCAATCGCCAGAACAAGCAGGGCCACACCCACACCGACGACGGCGACGATGAGACGGTTTCCATAAGCGCCGATAAAATCTTCCATCATGGAGATCATCCCTTCAGATTTTTTGGCTTTTTCGTTTCTTGGGCAATTAATATTGCCGTGGTTCTTATAAAGTGAACGTCAAGCAGGAAAAGACGATTTTTTTGGGCGCGATACAAGGTTTATTCATTTCGCCCCACAGGATTGCCGCCTCAACCGTAACGACGCCACCAAAGCGCCATATCTCGTCCTTCAATGCTGAAAGACAGTGAAAGTTGCAATTCTTTTGCCGAAGGAGCGTTCCGGAATGTTCCAGTCATTGCGCATTAGCGGCTCCTCCGCACGGCATTTGATGCGTGTCGTTTTGCTGTTGCCACCGTTTTTCGCGTTTCCGCATTCGATAGCCGGGGCCGAAGACAAGGTGCCGGACAACGCCGCGACCATGGCGGAGTTCGTGCGTGACAATCCTTCCTGCGTCGACTTCACGGACGGATGCTCGGTTTGCACCGTCGCTGACGGCAAGATCGTCTGTTCCGCGCCGCGCATTCAGTGTCAGGTGAAGGAGCTGACCTGTAGAAGGCCGTAGTCTTTTAAGGCTTTTATACACCTTTCAGGCCGTTTTCGCTGTGCGTTTTTAAGCCTTTGTGTCCTGGCGGAGCTTTTTGCCGGTCAAGCGAGTTGCTACAAGAAATTTTACTGCCCGATTCCGTCAGGGAAATAGGGCTGACCGAATGACGACCTGCACGACTGCGAGGCCAAGATGACACGGGTGCGCGAGACAAGCGACAACGACCTTCCGCTGGTGGACAGGCGCGCCCGTTCCGGCACGGTCCTGCGCATTCTGCTTCTGGCGCTGGTTCTGATCGCCGCCGCTGCCGCCTTCGTCTATTTCAAGGATTCGCTCGAAAACGAAATCGTGCTCGGCATTCTCGGCGTGCTGGCCATGATGGGCATCTTCTTTCTGGTCTCGTCGATCATCGGTTTCATCGAGGTCATGCCGCAGTCGCAATCCGACGGGCTTGCCCGCCGGTTTCTCTCGGCCCATCCCGAAGGCACGCTGATTACCGACGCCAAGGGGCATATGGTCTATGCCAACGCCACCTATTGCCGGATGAGCGGCACCACCAGGGCGAGCGATATCCAGAGTCTCGAAACGCTCCTGTCGCGCAGCCGGGAATCGACCGAAGCGCTTTACCGGCTCATCAACGTGCTGCGCGAAGGCCGCGACGGCTACGAAGAATTCCGCTTGCTCAAACCGCTGGGTGAGGACGCTAACACCGGGCCGCACTGGTACAGGCTGAAGGGCCGGGTCCTGAAGGACGCGGGCGGCGAGGGGCTGCACGTCTTCCAGATCGCCGACATCACGCCGGAGCGCGAGGATCAGGAGCGCTTCTTCCGCGAATTGCAGAATGCCATCGATTACCTCGATCACGCCCCGGCCGGTTTCTTTTCCGCCGGGCGCAAGGGCGAGATCGTTTATCTGAACGCTACCCTGTCGGAATGGCTCGGCATCGATCTGGCGCAGTTCTCACCCGGTTCTATGACCGTTTCCGATATCGTCGCCGGCGAGGGCATGGCGCTGATCGAATCGGTGCACCCGCAGGGCACGGCGAAGCGCACTGAAATCCTCGATCTCGACATGCGCCGGGTGAACGGCCAGAGCATGCCGGCCCGCCTCGTGCATCAGGTCACCTCGAAAGATGGCGCGCCCGGCGAGAGCCGCACCATCGTCCTGATGCGCCCAAAGGGGCAGGAGGATACGGAATCCTCCTCCGCCATGCGTTTCACCCGCTTTTTCAACAACACGCCGATGGCGATTGCCTCGCTCGACGGCGAAGGCCGCATCCTGCGGATCAACGCGCCCTTCCTGAAATTGTTCTCCGGCGTTGTCGGACGCGACGATATCGATCGCGGCGTGGCGCTTGAGACTGTCATCCATGATAATGAGAAGCCGCGGCTCGAACAGGCACTGGCCGAAGCCAAGGACCGTCAGGGCGATATCGCGCCCTTCGATTCCCGCCATCCGAGCGACGAGGGCCGGCATTTCCGTTTCTACGTAAACGCCGTCATCGATCAGGACGATGAAGCGCCGGAAGAGGTGGCTATCGTTTATGCCATAGAGGTGACCGAGCAGAAGGCGCTTGAGACCCAGATGGCGCAGACGCAGAAGATGAATGCCGTTGGCACGCTGGCGGGCGGCATCGCCCACGATTTCAACAACGTGTTGACCGCCATCCTGCTGTCGTCGGACCATCTGCTGCTACAGGCGCGGCCTGCCGATCCGAGCTTCGCCGATCTCATGGAGATCAAGCGCAACGCTAACCGCGCGGCCGTGCTGGTACGCCAGCTTCTGGCGTTCTCGCGCAAGCAGACCATGCGTCCGGCCATCCTCAACCTGACGGATGTGATCGGCGATCTGCGCATGCTGGTGGACAGGCTGATTTCCGGCACCAATGTCAAGCTGGAGGTCGATTACGGCCGCGATCTGTGGCCGGTAAAGACGGATCTGTCGCAATTCGAGCAGGTGCTCATCAATCTCTGCGTCAATGCACGCGACGCCATGCCCGACGGCGGTAAGATCACCATCAGGACGCGCAACGTCGACGCGAAGGAAATCGCAGCGCTTGGCCGTCCGGAATTCCCGGCCGAGGACATGGTGATGGTGGAAGTTGCCGATAATGGCACGGGTATTCCGCCCGAGATCATGGACAAGATTTTCGAGCCCTTCTTCACCACCAAGGAAGTCGGCAAGGGCACCGGCCTTGGCCTGTCGATGGTCTATGGCATCGTCAAACAGTCGGGCGGTTATATCTATCCCGAATCGGAAGTGGGCAAGGGAACCGCCTTCCGCATTTACCTGCCGCGCCATGTGGTGGAGGCCGTTCAGAGCAACGGGCAGCCCGGCGAGGCGGCGCTTGCTCCGGTCATCGCAGCCGAGCCGGTGAAGGAAGAGCCGTTGGACCTCACCGGCAAATCCGCGGTCGTGCTTCTGGTGGAGGATGAGGAAGCGGTGCGACGTGGCGGCAAGCGCATGCTGGAAACCCGCGGCTATACCGTGCACGAAGCCGGCTCCGGCACCGAAGCCCTGGAGGTGATGGACGAACTGGAAGGCAAGGTCGACATCGTCGTTTCCGACGTCGTGATGCCGGAAATGGACGGTCCGTCGCTGCTGAGGGAACTGCGAAAGTCCTATCCGGACCTGAAATTCATCTTCGTTTCGGGTTATGCCGAGGATGCTTTCGCAAAGAACCTGCCGGCGGACGCCAAGTTCGGTTTCCTGCCCAAACCCTTCTCGCTCAAGCAGCTCGCGATCGCCGTTCGCGAAATGCTCGACGACAAGGAATAAGGCCGGCGGCGGCGAACCGGATTCGGCTGCGCCGCGACCTGTCACATCCATTGCATCCGGCCCGAAAAATGCGCCGCTACTTCGGGTCCGTGTCTTCCGGCGCCCCGGTTGCCTCCATATCCGCACTTTTCCCGAGGTTTGCCTCTTCGCAAACGCAATAGTGATTGCACCGTTTCGCAAGGGGCTTAAAATCGCGTCTTAACGACCTAGATATGAAGAGGCGAAGTTCTCCCTCCTGGCAAAGAACTGTCGGTTTGAGAACGGTTTGGAGAATGATGAAAGATGATCGCTAGGCCGATCTACATGCAGGGCGAGGGCGAAGGGGAAGACGGCGGCGGCACCAACCGCGGAACGTCTGTTATCACCCGCGTCAAGCCAAAAACAAAAAGACCGAATTTGTACCGTGTTCTTTTACTGAATGACGACTACACTCCCATGGAATTCGTCATCCACATTCTGGAGCGTTTTTTCCAGAAGGACCGCGAAGCGGCAACCCGCATCATGCTGCACGTGCACCAGCACGGCGTGGGCGAATGCGGGGTGTTTACATATGAGGTCGCAGAGACGAAAGTAAGCCAGGTCATGGATTTCGCCCGACAGCACCAGCATCCGCTGCAATGCGTCATGGAAAAGAAATGAGGATCGCAACGTGCCAACTTTTTCCCCAAGTCTCGAGAAGGCGCTGCACCAGGCACTGACCTTTGCAAATGAGCGTCACCACGAATATGCGACGCTGGAACATCTCCTTCTGGCGCTGATCGACGACGCGGATGCCGCAGCCGTGATGGGCGCCTGCAATGTCGATCTCGATGCGCTTCGCAAGACTGTCAGCGATTACGTCGACAATGAACTGACGAACCTCGTCACGGGTTATGACGAGGATTCCAAACCCACATCCGGCTTCCAGCGGGTCATCCAGCGGGCCGTCATCCATGTTCAATCGTCCGGCCGCGAGGAAGTGACCGGCGCTAACGTGCTTGTGGCCATTTTCGCCGAGCGCGAAAGCCACGCCGCTTATTTTCTGCAGGAGCAGGAGATGACCCGTTACGACGCGGTCAACTACATCTCCCACGGCATCGGCAAGCGCCCCGGCACGTCGCAGACGCGCACGCCGCGCGGTGCCGATGAACCGGAAAGCGAAAACAAGGCGAGCCGCAGCAATCCCGAGGAAGACGGATCCTCCGCCAAGAAGCAGCAGGATGCGCTGAAGGCCTATTGCATCAACCTCAATGAAAAGGCGAAAAACGGCAAGATCGATCCGCTGATCGGCCGCCACGACGAGGTCAACCGCACCATCCAGATCCTCTGCCGCCGCTCCAAGAACAACCCGCTTTATGTGGGCGATCCAGGCGTGGGCAAGACGGCGATTGCCGAAGGTCTCGCCAAGCGCATCGTCGAAGGCAAGGTGCCGGAAGCGCTCGCCAACGACACCATCTTCTCGCTCGACATGGGCACGCTGCTGGCCGGCACCCGCTATCGCGGCGATTTCGAAGAGCGTTTGAAGCAGGTCGTCAAGGAACTCGAAGATTATCCGGGCGCGGTTCTGTTCATCGATGAAATCCACACCGTCATCGGTGCGGGCGCGACCTCCGGTGGCGCGATGGATGCATCGAACCTCTTGAAGCCTGCCTTGTCTTCGGGTGCGATCCGCTGCATCGGCTCGACCACCTATAAGGAATATCGGCAATTCTTCGAAAAGGATCGCGCGCTTGTGCGCCGTTTCCAGAAGATCGATGTCAACGAGCCGTCCATCGATGACGCCATCGCGATCATGAAGGGGCTGAAGCCCTATTTCGAGGATTATCACCACCTCAGATATTCCAATGAGGCGATCAAGGCTGCCGTGGAACTGTCTGCCCGCTACATTTCCGACCGCAAGCTCCCGGACAAGGCGATCGACGTGATCGACGAGACCGGTGCGGCGCAGATGCTGCTGCCGGCCTCCAAGCGCCGCAAGCTGATCACCGAGCGGGAAATCGAGGCCACCATCGCGACGATGGCCCGCATTCCCCCGAAGACGGTCTCCAAGGATGACGAGATGGTTCTCGCCAACCTTGAAAAGGAACTGCGTTCCGTCGTTTACGGTCAGGATATTGCCATCGAGGCGCTTGCCACGGCCATCAAGCTGGCGCGTGCGGGCCTGCGTGAACCGAACAAGCCGATTGGCTCCTATGTCTTTTCCGGCCCGACAGGCGTGGGCAAGACGGAAGTCGCCAAGCAGCTTGCCGCCTCGCTCGGCGTCGAGATGCTGCGCTTCGACATGTCGGAATATATGGAGCGTCATACCGTGTCGCGCCTGCTCGGCGCACCTCCCGGTTATGTCGGCTTCGATCAGGGCGGTCTTTTGACCGACGGCGTCGACCAGCACCCGCATTCCGTGGTGCTGCTGGACGAAATCGAAAAGGCGCATCCGGATATCTACAACATCCTGTTGCAGGTGATGGACCATGGCTCGCTGACCGACCATAACGGCAAGAAGATCGACTTCCGCAACGTCATCCTCATCATGACGACCAATGCGGGCGCATCCGAAATGGCGAAATCCGCCATCGGTTTCGGTTCTTCGCGCCGTACGGGTGAAGATGAAGAGGCAATCAACCGCCTGTTCACGCCGGAGTTCCGCAACCGTCTGGACGCGATCATTCCGTTTTCGCCACTGCCGACCGCCGTTATCCACAAGGTCGTGCAGAAGTTCGTCATGCAGCTGGAAACCCAGCTCTCCGAGCGCAACGTCACCTTCGATCTGCATGAAGATGCGATCTCCTGGCTGGCGGAGAAGGGTTACGACGAGAAGATGGGCGCCCGTCCTCTGTCGCGCGTGATCCAGGAAAACATCAAGAAGCCGCTCGCCAACGAAATCCTCTTTGGCAAGCTCAAGAAGGGCGGCGTCGTCAGCGTCACCGTCGGCAAGAAGGATGACGGCTCCGATGGTCTCATACTCGAGGTCCTGCCGGAGACGGCACCCGTGAAGCCGCAACCGGAGGCCGAACTGAAGGCGGCCAAATCGCCCGGCAAGGCGAAGGCCAAGGCGAAACCCGCTTCCAAGGCGGCGAAGGCCAATGAAGAGGCGGATGTCCTTGTTGCCGAGGCCGACAAGTCGGACGGGGACGGCAAGCCGCGGCGCAAGACCAATGCGGTGCCGAAAGTGCCGAAGAAGAAATGACCAAGGTCTTCGACCGATAAACCGATGCCGGGCGAAAGCCCGGCATTTTCATGTATGAAGCGCGTCGCGTTTTCCCTGATACCTCCGGCGCGTTTCATTTTTTGTTTATGCATGACGTTACCCCGAAGCTGCGGCACAGTCTCGGGTGACATGCACAAGTGGGTCAGCAATGCAGACTGCCGACAGCGATACCATCCCCCTGAGCGGCTGGTTTTTCCGGGGAATGCGGGGCATATTTTCGCTGCCCTCGCTCATTCTGATGACATCTTTCGTCGGTTTTAGCGCCTTCGCGCTGGAATCCGGTGTCGCGCGCGGTGAAGCCGTGTTCATGACGCTGATGATCTGGGCCCTGCCGGCCAAGATGATCCTGATCGGCTCCATGGTCGGCGGCGCCAATCTTGCCGCCTGCTTTCTGGCGGTGACGCTGTCCTCGGTCCGGATGATGCCGATGGTCGCCTCCATCGTGCCAGAAATGCGCGGCGCGAAGACGCCGACATGGATCTTGCTGTTTCTCTCCCACTTCGTCGCAATCACGGCCTGGGTTTTTGCCACGCAAAATCTCTCCAAGGTGCCGCGCGAAGCACGCGCCGCCTGGTTCGCCGGTTTCGGCATGACGCTCACCGTGGTCAATGCCATCATCGTCGGCCTGTGTTACGGCGTTGTCGCCGCCTTTCCGCCGCTTGTCGCCGGCGTGCTGTTTTTTCTCACGCCGGTCTATTTCGTGGCATCGATCTGGGCTTCGGCCCGGCATTCCGTCGTCAAGGTCGCGTTCGTCATCGGCGTCATCGCCGGGCCGGCCTTCGCGGTCATCGCACCGGAATTCGATATTCTCTATGCCGGGATAGGCGGGGGCACGGCGGCCTATCTGATCGACCGCCTCGTGTTCCGCCGCCGGATAAAACCCGTCTCACCGGAGAGCGAACCATGATGACCGAACATTGGTGGGCGCCTTATCTCTTCATCGCGATTGCCGGCTGGCTGGCGACCGATCTCTGGCGCTGGCTCGGCGTTCTCGCCGGTAACCGCCTGAAGGAGGATTCCGAAGCGCTGCACTGGGTAAGGGCCGTCGCCACCGCACTCGTCATGGCCGTCACCGCCAAGCTGATCGTCTTTCCAACCGGAACGCTGGAAGCATCGCCCCTGTGGCTGCGCATCGGCGCCGCCGCACTCGGCTTCATCGCTTTTCTGATGGCAGGCCAGAGGGTCATCGTCGGCGTGGCTGTGCCGATCCTGCTTCTGGCGGGTGGGTTGTTCGCGCTCGGTTTCTGAGACTGGTTTATTCCACCTCAGAGACCGCTCTCTCGGGCTTCCACAACAAGCCAATCCGCAAGAAGTCTAGCCGATGCGGTCATCTCTTCGGCTTTCATCAGCCAGTAATATTTCTCCTTATCGGCCGCCCGGTCGAAGAGCACGGTCAGTTGACCTTCGGCGATCTCGTCGTGAAGCAGCGCCGTCGGGCAGAGGCCGATGCCTTGACCGGCTTTGAGAGCGGTCACGAGCAGATTGAAATCCGCGAAAACCGGACCGGCGTTATCGGGCAGGGATATTCCCCCGGCTGCGAACCAGTCCTGCCACGCCGCCTCGGTGTCGTCATGCAGCAATTCCGCTCGTAACAGGCTGTCAACATTGTCGAAAGGACCAAATTTAGCGACATAGTCCGGCGCGCATGTCGGCCGTGTCTCTGCGCTGAAAAGCGCGACCGCGTTTTCCTCGGATGCGATGCCATGTCCTATGGTGAGATCGGCTGGTATCGCGTGATGCGCGCCGGAATAGCTGATGGATACCTGTATATCGGGGTAAAGCGCCCGAAAGCGAGGCAAGCGGGGCGTCAGAAAATGCGCCACGACAGAGGGCAGGCTGGCAAGGCGGACGACCATGCGGTCATGGCCCTGACGGATCCGGGCGGCGCCAGAGGCAATCTGGCGTAAGGAGGTCGAAACCGTCGTGCCGAATTCCTTTCCGGCCGGGGTAAGCCTCACACCCCGTGCGTGCCGCTCGAACAGCGCCTCACCGAGCCAGGCCTCCAGATTGCGCACGTGCTGGCTGACAGCAGTTGCCGTCATGCCGAGTTCCTGCGCAGCCAGAGAAAAACTTGTTCTTCTGGCTGCGGCTTCGAATGCCCGGAGAGTGGTGAGCGGCGGTAATTTCATGATGCCTCAAGGGTAAGTAAGACTTGGCCTGAGCGCAAGAAAAACCCGTCTTGTCAGGCGAGCAGGCATGGCGCAATTTCGCCTCGAGATTTTGATTGCCCGAGGATTTCATGACCCCCATGCCCGCCGCCGAACCCGTCGACGCCGCTGAACGCCGCGCCGTCCGTCCTGTTGTCGTTTATCCGAACGGGACCCTTGAAATGCCAGACCTCGCGCGTCTGGAAGAAGCCAAACAAGGCATGGAAAAGATCGATGAGGTCATCGTGCCGCCGCGTGACGGCCGCAGCTTTCATGTGCCGAAGGGGCATTTCTTTCGCATCGTCAGCGTTGACGGTCCGCAGGTCGGAGACCTGAACCTCTGGAACGCCCATGATCTGACCGAGCGGTTTTTCAGCGGCAAGACCCGCGCCCTGCACGCCACCCATGTTTCGGTCGGCAACCGGCTGTGGAGCAACCTGCCGTCCCTGCGGCCGATGGCGACGATCACGCGTGATACGCTATCATGGTATGGCTTCGACGAAGACGGCGGCGGTGTGCATGACGTTATCGGCACACGCTGCGATCCCTATACCAATAAGCTCCTGAGCGGCGGCGACTACCACCAGTGCTGCCATTCCAATCTGACCAATGCGCTGGCCTCCGCCAAGGGTCTGTCATTCCGGCAGGCGGAGCCGCATGTGCATGACGTGCTGAATGTCTTCATGTGCACGGGTTTCACCCGCGACACACACCAATATTTCATGAAGGCGAGCCCGGTGCGGCCGGGTGATTATCTGGAGCTTTTTGCCGAGATCGATCTTATCGGCGCGCTTTCCGCCTGCCCGGGCGGTGATTGCAGCGCCACGCATTCGAGCGATACGGCGGCCTGTTATCCGCTGAAGGTGGAAATATTCCGGCCCGATATGACGGTGCTTGAGGGCTGGCCATGGCCGGAGAGGAATGCTTACCGTTCTCCGGAATGATCAGTCCGAAACCTCTCCTCCGTCATGCTCGGGCCTGTCCCCTGCTGTCCGGTTTAAATTTGGTGGACATGGCGCACGGTGTTGATTCTACTCGTATTCGAGCGTTTGGCGACGATCTCGGACACGAAAGAGGAGCAACACCGTGCGGCACAAGAATAGCGTCTTTCATGATCTTTTGAAGCGTATTCCCTGGGCGGCGTTTGAGCGGCTTGTGGATGAACACGGGGCTGACAAGCATGTCCGCCGGCTGTCGACCAAAAGCCAGTTCGTCGCCCTCCTGTATGGGCAGTTGGCGGGTTCGGTGAGCCTGCGCGAGATCGTCTTTGGCCTGGAGAGCCACTCTGCACGGCTCTATCATGTCGGCGCAAAGCCGGTGTCGCGCTCGACGCTTGCCGATGCCAATCGTCTGCGTCCGAGCCCTGTCTTTGCCGGGCTGTTTGCGCAGATGGTGGCGATGGCGGGACGCGGCCTGCGCCGGGCGGTGGGCGAGGCAACCTACCTCATCGATGCGACAGGGGTTCGCCTCTCCGGTGCCGGATCGCAGTGGGCGCGGTTTTCCCATCAAGCCTGCGGCGTCAAGGTCCACATCGTCTACGATGCGGATGCCGAACAACCGATCTATGCGGCGGTCACGCCGGCCAATATCAACGACATCACGGCTGCCAAGGCCATGCCGATCGCATCAGGCGCAACCTATGTCTTTGATCTTGGCTATTATGATTTCGGCTGGTGGGCCAAGCTGGACAAAGCCGGATGCCGGATCGTCACCCGGTTCAAGTCGCATACGCCGCTGACGGTCACCCATGAGCAGGCGGTGGACGGCGACGGTGTCATCCTGTCCGACCGCATCGGCCTGTTGCCGGCCCGCCAGGCCAAAAGCCGCAAAATCCGTTCAGCGATCCGGTCCGCGAGATCACCATCAGGACCGAGACGGGAAAGGTGTTGCGCATATTCTCCAATGATCTCGATGCACCGGCTCACGAGATCGCCGATCTCTACAAGCGCCGTTGGGCGATCGAACTGTTCTTCCGCTGGGTCAAGCAGACGCTGAAGATCAGCCATTTTCCTCGGCACGTCAGAAAATGCCGTGCGCATCCAGATCGCTGTCGCCCTGATCGC